>NZ_JAMPLN010000023.1:0-133325 GCF_040004035.1 Microcoleus vaginatus FACHB-2002
TGAGAGCGAGTGCCATATGCTATGCTTTAAAGAAAATGAAAATTACGAGAAAAAAAAAGAATTTCGTTATAAAGAAAGGAATAGAGAAGAAAGAATAAAATACTACCAAACACGCTCGAAATTTAATTAAGGTTTATGGTAGTAAAAGCCTTGTATTTATTGATGAATCAGGATTTGAAGAGTTTCATGCTTGTGTTTATGCGTGGTCAAAAAAAGGAAAAAAAGTAGATGGGGATAGACAAGGAAAACGGGGGAAAAGAGAAAACTTAGTAGCAGGAAGAAGAAAAGGCAACAAGGACTTGATTGCACCTATGGTCTTTACAGGGAGCTTGAATGCAGAAAGTTTTGAAGGGTGGTTAGCTTTATATTTATTGCCATCTTTAAAAATACCATCAATATTAATCATGGATAATGCACCGATTCATCGTAAGACCGCAATTAGACTCCTAGTGGAGGAAGCAGGCCATCAGATACTTTTTTTACCAAAATACTCTCCTGACTTAAATGATATTGAGCATGATTTTAGTGCATTAAAGAGAGCTCTAATGTATTCGCATTCTGCCACATCTCTTGATGAGATTATTCGCGCTTATTGTGCAACTTAGTGTCTAATTTTTATTTGAAATAACTATATATGTCTTGGATGCGGTCGAGCAATTGTTTTTCTGAGTCTGTTACTTCAGGTAAGTTTTCTTGCCATTCTTGGAAAAATTCGCTGTTGCGAACTCGCTGCAAGCCGAAGTTATCAATTAGATAGCGGAGGTTAATGTCTCTTGATAGAAGTTTTTGCATGAGGATTAATAAAGGGTTTTATGATTATTAATAAGTTTAGCAGAATTTTGATTGTAACCGCAGATGAACGCAAAGGAACGCAGATGAAATTCTGAGTAAGTTAATTTGGCCCAGATGTCTGTTCATTGGGATTTGCGATCGGTAATTCGCTGTTTTTGTCCAGCTTGCATTTGCAGCAATTGCGGCACGGTGACAAAACGATATCCCTGCTGTTTGAGTTTGGGAATAATTGCAGATAGCGCCTCGACTGTTTGCTGGCGATTTCCGCCGCCGTCGTGCAACAATACGATCGCCCCCGTTGAAGCTTGGGATAGGACAGTACGGGCGATCGTAGCGGCCGGAGGTTGCAGAAAGTCTTTAGGATCGATCGACCACATCACCACTACATAATTTTTCTTTTTAGCGTAATCTGCCAAACCGTTATTTAAGCGGCCGCCGGGCGGGCGAAACAAGAAACTTTTTGCCCCAGTCGATCGATAAATATGAACGCCTGTATTATCTATTTCATCCGAGGCTGTTTTTTCGGTAACATTGTGAGAATAGTGATGCCAAGTATGATTGCCGATCGCATTTCCCGCTTGCACAACTCTTTTCGCAATTTCTGGATACTCCCGCAAATTTGCACCCAAGCAGAAAAATGTAGCTATCGCGTTATGTTTCTGCAAAATTTCTAATATTTTCAAAGTTTCAGGCGAAGGGCCATCGTCAAATGTCAGGGCGATAACTTTTGAGTTGTTAATACTTGCTTTATAAACAATTTGGCTGCTAAATTGCGCGGGCGGTGCGAATACTAAAGGTTGTTCTGGAGGTTTGGGAGAGGGAGTTGCGGGGGGAGTATGCGGTGTTTTTATTTTTCGGGGTTTCTGGAGGTTTGGCGGCGGGTTTTCAACGGGTGCGATCGGTATTAACGGATTTGAATTGGCGGTTTTTCGGTTTTCCCACAACAGGGAAATTGTGAGGCTCAATCCGATAAGTATAACGGTTTTAATTACCCATGTTTTATTGACTTTGGAACTCATCAGGTAGAGGATTTATTTTGAACAATCTCATTATGCCTGATTGTTCTGCCAGCTTGAAAGTTTGGTAATTTTTTTTTCCAAAAGGTCGATCGAATGGCGAGCGAGACTTTCATCTAAAATTATACAGACCTTTTGATATCAGGTAGGATACTTATCAGTAGGAAGGTGGATGCCCACATAACCGATAATCAACTTTGTTGTCTTTACTTCTGGGAAGAAGTGAATTCGCCAATTGCATTCTTTCAGTTTGACGTGTCGTTCAAACAGACGTTCCTCACCGTCAGGACAAACAAAGGTTCGCTCTCTCCAATATTGGTTAAGGGTAGGTTGACTTTCTGCCGACTCCTCAAAGGGATAACCCTCTAGACTAAAATACCCCGCCTGCCAATTCTTAGCGCACTTATCAAGAACAGACAATACTTCTAAAACAAGTTCAAGCTTTTTTTCTCCTGTACGAAGTCTTCGCAACTGCTTAGTGCCAGCATTACAAAATTGCAGACTAGGGAACAACTCATCTCTACGATTCCAGAGTTCCATCCCGTTAAGCCGATCGGGTTGGAGACGCTTCTGAATCCAATCAGCGTGTTCGAGAACGTGGTTTTTCTGACTAGCATGAAGAACCTCTACACTTTCTTCTATTAGCTCTCCATTCTCATCAATTTGTATCAAATCTAAGTTGATGCGACTAGCATTCCACAGCAATTCTGAATGCAGACTAATGACTAATGTTTCAAAGTAGTAAGCAACTTTAAAGCTTTCGGATTGAATACCCTGTAAACTCAACTCACAACCAGGGTCTTCAACTTTTATTTTAATCTCTATATCTGGAATATCAACGGATAAAGGAGTCTTAGTTGCAAGCGTTCTCAAAAAAGTCCGCTCGTCTTTATTAACTTCAGGATCGTTACGCCAACGAGAAAGAGGATAGCTTTCAGCAAGAATCATAGCATGAAAATCTGCTTGAATGCGAATTCCCTTCAGCCCACAGCCTTTAGCTGCAACCATCGTCCTAATCAATTCTGACATCCATTGTCGTGCTGTAGAAATATCAGGAGCAAGAGTTCGCGCGGACAGTTCATTAAACACCATCTCCAAATCCATCGCTTATTCTCCTTCCACCGCAGGTTCCAACAAAATCTCCAAGCTGTTGTCCCACTCATCAAAAAAACCCTCCGGCCATAGATCAATTCGTCCGTTGCGATCGATTTTTGGCGATATTACCTCAGTCACAGCTTGTCCTTCTTTATTTTGACGCTGGAAGTAATGCAACCGAACATCTTTCGGGTCAATTTTGCCCCCGTGAACCGCAAGGCGAATCCCGTTTAAAACATGATCGCTGTGAGTTTCTATCACAACTTGAACGCCACCGCTAGCCGCCAAAGCTAATAATTGACCCATTTTAACTTGTCCTTTCGGATGGAGATGCGCTTCAGGATTTTCAATTAAAATGATTGTACCAGGTGTTGATGCAAGTGCCGCTACAATAATCGGTAAAGTGTAGCTAATTCCAAATCCCACATTAGTTGCCCGGTAAGGATTGCTATCTCCATAGGAATATTGAAAACTCATCAAATCGACATCTGATTTGGCATCAATTTTGAGTCGCGTACCCGGACTCACTTCTCCCATCCACGCCTCAACTTGGTCGATTAAATCCATTGATTTTGCACTAGATTGCTCTTTTTCTCTTTGAGTCTTTAATTTTACCTCTGGATGACTGAGACTGCTATTGGGAATAACTTTCCGTCCATTAATAGCCAGAAAATGAGCCGCATATTCACCTTTGATACCCAATTGACCGAGCTGTCGTACTTGGTAATCTGACATTTCATTAAATGGCCGAGGTCCGATCCGTTCTGCCTGAAGGTAATGAAAATTATTGCCAAAAAGATTATATTTATACACTTCCGACGTAACTTGTTCCATGAGAATGTTCAACACATCTACCTCTTGGTTATATTTGAAACACCATATTCCTTCGCTGTTGTTTTCCCAAACAATGTCAAAAGCAATTAAGTCCTCTTTTGCTCCCTCAAAAAGTGCGTCTCTAGCAGTACCCACATTCACTAAATCGCCATTAAGGGCTAACCCTTTTCCTGGCAGTAAACCCTGTTGGTAAGATTGTCGCAGCAGCAGGAACGATTGCATAACAGAAGATTTCCCAGTGCTGTTTAATCCGGAAAATAACGTGATTTTTTTGAATTCCAATAACTGATTTGCAAAAGGTTTGAAGTTGACCAAGCGCAGCGAAGTAATCATGCCAGAACCTCCTGAATTATTTTTTCAATTATCTTAAATCTGTACTCGATTTTTTCCGCTGCCTGAGAGATAGAAGTCAGAAACTCTCGATCGCTATCTACATATTTTCTAAATTTTTCAATCAATTGCTCCTTGTGCTGCTTCAATATATTAAGTTGCTCGTCGCTAAGTAAACTGAGATTAACAGACCAAACTTCAAACAATGCTTTATTTATTGGAAACATTTTTGTTTGGTGTTGGGAGATTTTACGAAAGGCATTTTTCCCAAAAATTTGCCAGGCGGCAATCATAGCTTTTGTGAAATTATTTTCTATTACTTGTAATTCCTGTTCAGACATATTATTAACCTTAGATAATGCTTTACTTAAAAATAGATTTCTCTTTTCAGATTGAGAATTTTTATAAGATGTAAGCGTAAAGGCTAAAAAACCGAGTATAAATTCCCGATCGTCCATCCGCATTTTACGCAACTTACTCAGCTTAGTAACTTGCTGGAATTCATTAGATGTAGCAAGTTGAGCTAGAAACTTTGTTGCCTTACCGGGGTTGAGAGCATGGCGGAGCTCTTGGGGAGTCATTGGCAATCCCCCTGTATTAATCCGTTTAAAAATGTTATATTTAACTTCAGGAGGTGTACCTTTTTCAATCAAATAAACTGTAACCTGAGTTTCCTCTATTCGACGCTGGTATCTGCGTTCAATTTCATCATAAGTTTTACCTTCTAAATTGGTTAAGTATTCTAGTCCGCATAACCTAAGTGTTTTATCGCTCATAAATTGCTTGAGAGCAGATAGCCGTTGCAATCCATCCACAACTAACCATTTATCTTCATCAGTTGCATCTATATAAAAAGCTGGTAATGGAATCCGAATCAGGAGCGACTCAATCAGTCTACTTTTAGCGTCATCTTTCCAGATGTTTGCATGGCGCTGAAAGTCGGGTGCTAAGTCAAGAGCTTCCTCATCGATTCTTCTTAAAAGTTGCTCGATGGTTGGTTCTCTGGTGAAAATATTAATTTCATCAGGATCGTATATCAATTTGTCTGTTGGATAAGGTTCAGAATCGTTATCTTCTTCCTCTTGCATCAAATTTAGTTCATCAAGCGTCGTATCTTCGTTAGATACTTGGTTGTAGGGTTCAGGCTGAGCTACCATAGAAAATACTCCTTTGTATTAATATTTATTATGATTCTGTATTGTCTTATTAAAACTTGGATGACGCTCCTAGCAGATAAGAACATTCTCAAATATTATCGCACAAATTCTCTCTTGTAGAGACGCCACGAACCGCATCTCTACAAATAATCTCCTTACAATCGGCAAGTTTGTCGTGCCCTTTCATCCTCCGGTTCTTGCCACCCAAAAGCAAAATGACTCACCGCATTAATTTGCGGCGTCGCCGAGCGAATTGCCGCCATTTGAATCTCCAAAGACGGCCGATTTTTCAGAGGTTTTCCCCAATCTCCAGCAATGGCAGGAATAATTTTTGCTCCCGCAGGCGCTAAACTTACTGTCCGCTGCACCTGTGGCACAATGCAGCTTACATCGCCGCAATTTCCGTAAGACATGGCGTGGAATTCCATTGCAGCCGGAAAGGTGTCCCAAGGCTGCAATCTCGAATCATATCCCCCTTGATTTATGGCTTGATTTGCAGTGGGAAAAAACACTGCTCCTACAGGAATTCCCATCCTTTGAGCTGGTTGAATTGCTACCCCCAAAAAATCTAAAATCCCTTGGACGGCGTGAGCAACGCTCAGTTTCCACAGGTCTTTTTGCAGAGTGCCAGTATCGGGAAGCCGCGGTGTCGGTGTCGGTTTTGGTGTGGGAGTTGTAGGGTTTGGCTTGTTAGCAGCGGGAGTTGTTGAGGCCGATCGTGATGCGGCATTCTGGCTTCTAGAAGGTGAAGTTGCTACTGACATCGCCTGCGGAATTCGGCCCTGCCAAAGAGGTTCTCGCTCAGTTGGATACTGTTTGACTACTGCTTGAACGTCAGTAGTATTGATAAATCCCCTAGTCAAATACCGCTGAATTAAATCTCGCCCTTGCTGATTGCTAGCCCGCTGCAAAAGAACTTGCTGCGATGCTGGGCCGTAAATCCACAAGTCTTGAACTTTGGTAGCAACTGAAGCGGGTCCGATGCCCCGTAGATAGCGAATGTAGTCGAACAACATTCCTTGGGGCTTGCGCTTGACTATTTGATTTACTAACAAAGTATAGTCTTGCCGCGCTTGTGGGTTGTACGGATCGATAAAGGCTTGATTGCCCGGAACTTCTCCGAAGTCCTCGTTAATTGCTGCGTATTCGCTTACTGTTAAACTTGTCTGATTTTTACCGTTGATAGCGAGGGTTTGCTGTCTGTCGGGACGCTGAGCATAGCTATAGCCAAAGTTCATGGTAAATAACCATGCGTAAACTTTTAAACCTCGCTGTTTGCCTTTGGCGATCGCCTTTTCTAACAAATCGTATTTCTCGTAACCGCGATTTCTCACAACCGAAGGCCAAGCCGTAGGATTGTCTGCAACTGGGAGAAGCACTTGACCATCGTAAAACACTTCGACATAGACTTGGTTGTAGCCTTTATTCACAACTTTGTCTAATACTCGATCGAGTTCTCCGGGTCTGACATCGCAGGGATACAAACGCAGCCAAACTGCTTGGGTTTCGGGCCAAGTTTTTTGGCGGCATTCTGCTATTTCCCGCGCGTGTTTGTTCAAAACAGCAAAATATGCTTGCTGAGATTCCCGTTTTCCCGACAGCGCGGCGCGGCGCAAGTCTTCTTTTTGATTGACCTGTTCTTGGGATAATTGGCAATAGGCTGATGTTTGGGCAAAAGCTGGTTGATTTCCGATAAACGACCAAACAAGCTGGCTGATGAAGCTACTGGTTAAAACAGCAGTTACCGCACTTAAAAAGCGTCGCTGGTGTTGAAAATTCGCGATGCGAGTTGGTGCAATTTTCATGGGAGATTTGAATGGGGTTTTCTGGTTTAAATTGGGTGGCGATCGCAAAAATGCGATCGCGCTCAACAAGCAGCTACAAATTTTCTACTTTTTTCGGTTGACTTAGTTATGGCACAAGTCGATCGCACAATGCAAATTCTATCTGGCGGCTATTTAAATTCAATAAGGGCGATCGGGCAAGATAAGACTCCGCGATTAAAGCGCTGCTATGTTATACAAACTTTCCTCTGCCTAAGTGTTAGTGCGGAGGCACGCACCTTCGCGAACTCAAAAATAAAGGGGGTAAAAAGCCCGGATTTGATATCATATCCAGTTCGATTTTTCTGTATTTTTTCACTAAATGCTGCATAAAAAAGCGCCTGGATACAGTGGGCGCTAAAAGCAGTTGATATTTCTACTAAAAATTGTTAACACTCAAATATCAAGGATGAAAGATGAATTATTAAAATTTATCCTTGCTCCTAAATTTTGAGATTAAGCTCCTCTGTTAAGAGCAGCTTCAATTTGCTGAAATTCTGACTCAAGACGCTTTTTCAATTTTTCAGGAACCGGACGGTTTGGATAGGAACTGTAATGTCCTGCCAAAGAGTTTAATGCCGTCCGCATTGTCGTGAAAGAGGCCAGCTTGGTAAGAGCGGGATCGCGGCGGTATTCAGCAAAAAAATCGTTGATACTTGTGCGAGCCTTGGCTTGAGCGGCTGCTTTTTCCGGCGTGCCCTCTGGCAAAGTGAGCGCTGTTCTCAAGCTGTTCACTAATGCTAATGTGTCTTGGCCATAATCTCCACTCAGAGTGGCCGGAACATTGGTACAGCCCGCTATGCCGATGACAACAACTAATACCAGGGCTAACAGACGGGAAATGTAATGCTTCATAAGGTTTAGAAAAAGGGAAGCGAAAGCGGTAATCAAAATTAACCTTTATCCTATCTCGAATTGAGGTCATAATGCCAATTTTTCAAAGTTTTTGCATCAATACCATGAAACAGAAAATTTGTCAATCTAAAATCTAAAATCTAAAATCTAAAATCGATTGATTTGTCCAGCAACAACGGAGAGAATTTGGGTTTGTCGCAGCCACTGAGCATCAAAAGCGCCTAGGTGAGTTGTAGTAATCAGAGTTTGAAATCGTTCTTGAATTGTTTCTAAAAGTTGATTTTGGCGGCTCAGATCGAGTTCTGCAAGTACGTCGTCGAGCAAGAGTAAAGGCGCTTCGCCGACGACTTCTTCAATAAGCTGCAATTCGGCTAATTTTAATGCTAATACCAGAGTTCGCTGCTGACCTTGGGATGCGTATTGACGAGCTGGGGTATTGTTAATTGTAAATGTAATATCGTCGCGGTGGGGACCTACTAAAGTGGTTCCTTGAAACTGTTCTGCGATCGCCCTTTTTTGAATTTTATCTAAAAATGCTTGTCGCACTCCTTCGAGATTATCTTTAGCGATTAATTCCGCCCCTACTTCAATATTAGCATCGTATTTCACATCCAAAACTTCTGCTGAACCGCTAATTGAACGGTGCCAATTTCGAGCTAAAGGCATCAAACGCTCCAAAATTCGATCGCGCCTGCGGATGACGCGAGCGCCCGCTGTCGCCAACTGGGCGTCCCACAAAGCTAATTCTGAATGGGGAATGGGGAATTGGGAATGGGGCATTGGGCATTGGGCATTGGGCATTGGGAATTCTGCGATATTTTGGTCTTCGGGAGTTTCAGATCCTATAAATCGCATTTGGTCAAAACTTTCGGAAAATTCCGCTTTCCTGATTTCTTTAGAACGTTTTAACAGAGCGTTTCGCTGGCGCAAAATTTGGTTGTACTGCTGCAAAATGTGAGCGTAAATCGGTTCTAACTGGATGACTAGGCGATCGATCCAATTGCGCCTTCCTTCGGGCCCGCCGCGCACTAAGTCCAAATCCAAACAAGAAAACTGCACTACATTTAAGACGCTCAAAAAGTCTAAATGGCGACGCAGCGGTTCACCGTTGATCTTCAGTGTTCGACGCGCCCCAGAGCGAAGAGTTAAAGCTAAGTCGATCGCTCCGGTTTGACGTTCGAGTGTAGCATCAATTTGCCCGATCGGCTTTGAGTCGAGTATTAAATCGCGATCGCGCCCTACCCTGTGGCTTTTTAAGGTAGAAAGCAACTCTACCGCTTCTAACAAGTTAGATTTTCCTTGCGCGTTATTTCCTACTAAAATGGTTTTGGGAGCGTCAAACGCTACCTTTTGATCAAAGTAGTTCCGAAACTGCCGTAGGTGAAGCGTTTTTAAATACATAATATTAGTAATTGGTAATTATTGGTAATTGGTAATACAGTCATCGTGGGTTGCACAATCGAGCGCCTTTTACCCGTTGGCAATTGCGAGCCTTTTTGGCAATTGCGATTTTCGCGGAGCGTGGCGCTTGCAATGACATTATAACGAAGTAATAAATGTTTAATTGTGGACTAATATCTTTAGTCTTCATAGCGATGACTTGCGCTGTGAGCCAGGGGTTTTCCACCCTGGCGAATGTTGAGAACAGTGCTAATCAGGCGAGAGCTCTAGCTAATAAGGAAACATCCAGTATGCGTTAGCCCTTAACACTATTTTCGAGATTTGTAAAAGCGCACAAACAGTTTTTCCATTTCAATCCAGACAAACATCAGGGCGCTGAAACCGAAGCAAACCATCAATTCAAAAGGCGACAAATAGTGAGTGCCAAAAAATGCTCTCAGTGGCGGAACGTAAATCAGCATTAATTGCAAAGCAGTAGTAACAATCACAGCTCCCCAAACAAAAACATTAGTCAAGGGATTTAATTCGATAGTTAGCTGAGTGTTAGACCGAATTGCGATCGCGTGACCCATTTGCGCCAAACAAAGAGTTGTGAACACCATTGTTTTCCAAGCATCGGGATCTCCAACATGGTTAGGGTTGGTGGTATATCCATAAGCCCAGGACATCATCGTGATCGTCAAAATTGCAAAAATAATCCCGATCCGAATCATGTAAGAACCCAAACCCCGCGCAAAAATACTTTCTCGCGGACTGAAAGGAGGCTTTCTCATCACGTTCGGTTCCCCCGGTTCCACGGCCAAGGCCAAAGCGGGAACGCCGTCTGTTACTAAGTTCATCCACAAAATTTGCAGCGGCGTCAGCGGCACTCCTCCCAAACCGATTAAAGGTGCGGCCGCAATTGTCAAAACTTCGCCGATGTTGCTGCCCAAAATGTACTTAATAAAGCGGCGAATATTGCTATAAACCACTCGTCCTTCTTCAGCGGCGGCGACAATAGTTGCGAAGTTGTCGTCGAGGAGCACCATATCGCTAGCTTCTTTGCTGACATCGGTGCCGGTAATCCCCATTGCGATGCCGATATCGGCTTGTTTCAAGGCGGGGGCGTCGTTAACGCCGTCGCCGGTCATGGCGACAAATTTGCCCCAACTTTGCAAAGCTTGAACTATTCGCAATTTGTGTTCGGGGGAAACGCGGGCGTAAACGCTAACCTGTTCGACTTGCTGTTTGAGTTCTTCTTGGCTGAGCTTTTCTAATTCTTGACCAGTGAGAACTCGATCGCCCTCTGTTGCAATACCTAAATCGTAGGCGATGGCTTTTGCTGTCAACTGGTGGTCTCCTGTAATCATCACCACCCGAATGCCAGCATTGCGACACTTCACCACTGCTTCGCGCACTTCCGGGCGCGGGGCGTCCAGCATACTGACGAGTCCCAGCCAAATCATTTCTTGTTCGCTGGTTTCCTCAGAACCTTCGGGCGGCAAGTTTTCCCAGAGTTTGTACGCAAAGCCGAGGACTCGCAAACCGCCGCTTGCCATGTTGTTGTTTTCGACGAGGATTCGATCGCGCATTTCCTGGGTTAAAGGTTGTACTCGATCGCCGACTATAATGCCTTTGCAGCGCTCCAAAGTCAACTCAGGAGAACCTTTGGTCAGCATCAAATAATTCGACTGCTGTCCTTTTTCTGCGGGAAATCCCGAATGTCCCGATCGGCCCGGCACTTCGCAAATCACGCTCATCCGCTTGCGTTCGGAAGAAAAAGGAAATTCCGCCGTCCGTGGCAGCAATTGAGACTGTTTTTCCTTATAAATGCCTGCTTTTCCCGCTACACACAGCAGAGCTCCTTCTGTAGGGTCGCCTAAAATCTGCCATTGTTGCTGTTCTTGTTGCAATACTGCGTCGTTGCAAACTGCACAGGCAATTAATAAAGATTCGAGTTCTGGATATTCCTCTAAATTATTAATTTTGGTCGATGTCAGGCGATCGGTAAAATCTCCGATCGGGGCATAGCCAGATCCTGCGACGGCGACTGTGCAGTCGCCCGTAGACACTAGCTGAACAACCATTTTATTTTGAGTCAGAGTACCTGTTTTGTCAGAACAAATGGTAGTTACCGAGCCCAAAGTTTCTACTGCAGGCAGTTTGCGAATCAGGGCGTTTCGCTTCACCATCCGCCTAGTTCCGAGTGCCAGAGTAACTGTCACGACTGCTGCAAGTCCTTCGGGAACCACAGCCACAGCCATGCTGAGAGAAACTTCTAACAAATCTTCAAACCTGCTGGTATCGAACCCGATGCCGCCGTTTTGGAAGGTAATCATGCCGCCGATGACGACAATTGCGACTAAGGTTAGGGCACCGGAGACTAGAACATTTCCCAACTGGCTCATCCGCTGTTGCAGGGGAGTCGGTTCGGTTTCTACTGACTGAAGCATGGTGGCAATTTTGCCCAGTTCAGTTTGCATTCCGGTGTTGGTGACGATCGCCTTTGCTCGTCCCTGAACAACTTCTGTGCCCTGAAAAATCAGGTTGAGTCGATCGCCCAAGGAAGCATCTTCTGGAAGTTCTAGCTCTGCTTGCTTGGTTACTGCTAGAGCTTCTCCTGTCAAAGCAGATTCTCTGACTTGCAGATTTGATGTTTCGATCAAGCGTGCGTCTGCTGCTATTTTTACCCCAGCCTCCAACAGCATCACGTCTCCGGGTACGAGTTCCTTGGCTGCTATTTCCGAAGTTTTGCCGTCCCGCACGACTCTGACTAGGGGGGAAGCGAGGTTTTTGAGGGCTGCGAGGGCTTTTTCGGCGCTGCTTTCTTGGAAATAGCCGAGAATGCCGTTGAGTATGACGATCGCAAAAATGGCGATCGCATCTTTGGGAAAAGTATTCGACCGAAAGTCCAAAAAACCCGAAATCACGGCCACACCCATCAGCATCAACAACATGATGTTGGTGAACTGATCGACAAAAATCGACCACGGACTGCGGCCTCCTGTTTCTTCGAGTTCGTTGGGGCCGTATTGCTGCAAGCGTTCTGACACCTGTTGGCTGCTCAAGCCAGCGTCTTTGTTGCTGCTTAGCTGCTTGAGAGTTTTGTCAATTGCTACGGTGTGCCAAGAATAGGGAGAATTTGAAGACATAAATTACGATCGAGCATGGGGAAATTAGGCGAATGAGGCCGGACAGCTACAGCCGATGGATGTGGCTGATTACAGCCAGAGACTTTTAAGTTTTGAGTTCTGAATCAAAAACTGTTTAACTTGGGACTCGTTTTGGGCGGTTCGATGCCGGGGAAGCAAAAAGCTTTTAACTTCACTGCGTCTGGCAGCTCGATCGCGCCGTTTGTAGGCCTACGGCTGATAGCACCTATCCACCTTACTACTAAAAATTAGCAATTCCTTCGGCTTTTACACAGAAAATAAGCTGAGAGCATGAGTGACTTTAGTCTGGGGATGAAAGCGTGCATCGCAGGTCAAAACCTACCTTAAAACAAACGTAATAAAAGGCGTGTATCCGAACTCATCTATTTAGCTGAGTTTTAATGTTAAAAGAAAAATGGCGCTGCGTCGCCCGGTCTCGATCGCCTCTGTTAATTGTCTCACCATCGACAATGCTCAGCTTGCCACACCCTTCCGTGCGACTAGCCTGTGGGAAGCAGAACATAGAACATATAGATGAAGAAAGTTTTTTTGCAACCGCTGCGCGGAACACAGTAGATGTTTGGTCTTGGCTCAAGTCCAAGGACTCCCCATGATACAAGAATCCCCGCGTTATGAAAGACCGCGCCCGGTCTTCCAACTTCCAACGGCTGAGTTTTGTCGTTAAATGCTGATATTTCCGGCAAAAGCTGAGGCTGTGGCGATCGGGTTCACAATCTTTTGGATTTTGCCCACACCCAATTCTGCAGCCATCCTGACATTGGGCAGAATTTTTGCTTTTTTCCCTATTCCCCCAGCCTTCTTTTACGAAAACTTTAATTTACTTAATACTTCTTAACAATTCGGCTTTTCCAGAGAAAGCCAACAAACGCGATCAATCCACGGGAGGGTTTGGGGCAGTTCCACCCCCACGGCAGGGCGATAGAAGCAAACTCTTCGTTTAGCAGTCCCCTCGCGCATCTACCCTAGGAATGATTTTTGCCCGCACTTGCCCCGGAAATATTTACCTTCTTAGAGAGATAAGTTTCTGTAATAATTTGTAATAAACAAAGACGAGCGAGCATTGTATAAAGATTATCAGAGGGTTGAAACGACAGGCCAAAGTTAACAAAAACACTGATTGACAAGGTTTGTCGCATCTCATAAAAGGTGTAAAATTTTCTAAGGTTTCTTAAACGTCCGTTGCAATGTAACAATAGTGCAGGTAGCGGAAAGGGAGAGATCGATGGAAGCAGCAGATTAGCTGGCATCCAATTTCAACCCTTGCAGGCACTCGTAGCCTGAACAAATTTAACTTAACGGTTTTATACCGCAACCAAACTCAATTAACTCAAGTAGGAGAGTTCTTTCATGTTTGACGCATTTACAAAAGTGGTTTCCCAATCTGACGCTCGGGGCGAATTTCTAGCTCAGGGCCAACTCGATGCTCTCAGCAGCATGGTTTCCGACGCTAACAAGCGGATTGACGCAGTAAACCGCATCACCGGTAACGCATCCAGCATCGTAGCCAATGCAGCTCGCACCCTGTTCGCCGAACAGCCTCAACTGATCGCTCCTGGTGGCAATGCGTACACCAACCGCCGCATGGCAGCTTGCTTGCGCGATATGGAAATCATCTTGCGCTACGTCACCTATGCAACATTTGCAGGCGACGCCAGCGTTTTGGACGACCGCTGCTTGAACGGTCTGCGTGAAACATACCAAGCTCTGGGAGTTCCCGGTGGCTCAGTTGCAGCCGGCGTGCAAAAAATGAAGGAAGCAGCAATCGCGATCGCTAACGACCCCAACGGTGTTACCCGTGGTGATTGCAGCTCGCTGATGTCTGAAATCGGCAGCTACTTCGACCGCGCAGCTAATGCAGTCGGCTAAAAATAGCCAAGCGAACCTTTCTTGTAAAGAAGCGAGCATCGCATTTTTGCAAACAATCATTTTTGTACAAAAACAACACAACATTAGGGAGAAACCAGAACAATGAAAACCCCTTTGACTGAAGCAGTAACCGCAGCCGATTCTCAAGGCCGTTTCCTGAGCAGCACTGAACTGCAAGTAGCATTCGGACGTTTCCGCCAAGCAGCAGCAGGTTTGGAAGCAGCCAAAGCTTTGACCGCCAACTCTCAGCGCTTGATCGACGGTGCAGCTCAAGCTGTGTACAACAAATTCCCGTACACCCAACAAATGCAAGGCCCTAACTACGCTTCTACCCCAACCGGTAAAGCCAAGTGCTCTCGCGACATCGGCTACTACCTGCGGATGGTAACCTACTGCTTAGTTGCAGGCGGCACCGGTCCGATGGACGAGTACCTGATTGCAGGTGTTGACGAAATCAACCGGACATTTGAATTGTCTCCTAGCTGGTACGTGGAAGCTCTCAAGTACATCAAAGGCAACCACGGTCTGAGTGGCGACGCTGCAACTGAAGCGAATTCCTACATCGACTACGCAATCAACGCTCTAAGCTAGATTTGCGTGATGCCCGGAATTGTAAGCTGCTGTTAGCTTAAGTGTTAGCGGTTGTTTAGAATTCCGGGCATCTGCGATCTAAGCCTAGTTTTGCAAATACTTTTTTTAAGCAGTTTTCAGTTTTTAAAGCAAAAAAGGGAGAAGCGAAGATGGCGGGATTAGGTGCAGCAGAACGGTTGGGAATAAAAGCATTTGAAGAAGCGGGACGAGTAGAACTGCGCCCCCACTGGACGCAAGACGATGCGAAAGCAGTAATTCGCGCTGCTTACAGCCAAGTTTTTGGCAACGAGTATTTAATGTCGAGCGAACGACTTACCAGTGCTGAATCTCTGCTGCTGCAAGGGCAGATTTCAGTGAAAGATTTTGTGCGGTCAATTGCACATTCGGAAACCTATCGGAAAAAGTTTTTTTATCCGAACTCGCAAACGCGGTTAATTGAGCTTAATTATAAGCATTTGTTGGGCCGCGCTCCTTACGACGAGTCGGAAATTGCTTTCCACGTTGATTTGTACAATGCAGAAGGCTACGAAGCTGAAATCAATTCTTACATTGACTCAGTTGAGTATCAAGAAAATTTTGGCGACAGTGTAGTGCCTTACTATCGCGGTTTTGCGACTCAAAGAGGTCAAAAAACCGTCGGTTTTAACCGGATGTTTCAACTGTACCGGGGTTTTGCTTCTAGCGATCGCGCCCAAAACCAAACCCAAGCCCGCCTGACTTGGGAAGTAGCGAGAAATATGGCTTCGCCGATACACACAGCCTCCACCGGAAAAGCCCTTGGCGGGACTTCCGGCGGTTCTCGCGGCCAACTCTACCGAGTCACTGCAATGCAAGGTGCGGCTAAGTTTTCGCCTCAAGTGCGGCGGACAACTACCGAATATCTCGTGCCTTACGAGCAACTTTCGAGTCGCTTGCAGCAAATCAACAAATGTGGCGGCAAAGTGGTAAGTATTACCACAGCTTAAAGTTTGTAAAGACGTTTTTTTGAAACGTCTTTAGCAAATTAGGACTAAGGCTAAAAAATTCTTCAATTTTATGTGTAGAGGTAAGGTGTGCAGTGCACACCCTACTTTGAGGCATATTATCCTTAGTCCTAAAAATTTCAAGTGCAACCAAGCATTAAACTTTTGTCATTAATAATTTAGGAGAAAATCTGGTGGCGATTACGACAGCAGCGTCCAGACTGGGAACATCCGCATTGAGCGATGCGCCGAAGGTAGAACTGCGCCCAAACTACACCAAAGACGACGTTGAAACTGTGATTCGTGCGGTTTACCGTCAGGTACTGGGCAACGACTATTTAATGAAATCCGAGCGACTTACAAGTTCCGAGTCTTTGCTGCGGGACGGCAGTTTGACTGTACGAGAATTTGTACGGGCTGTAGCTAAGTCAGAACTGTACAAAACCAAGTTTTTCTACAACAGCTTCCAAACTCGGACGATCGAACTAAACTACAAACACTTGCTCGGTCGCGCTCCCTACGACGAATCTGAAGTAGTTGAGCACTTAGATTTGTACCAAACACAAGGCTACGACGCGGATATTGATTCTTACATCGATTCAGTAGAGTATCAAGAAAACTTTGGCGAAAGTATCGTGCCTTACTACCGCGGCTTCAACACCCAGCGTGGTCAAAAAACCGTCGGTTTTACCCGGATGTTCCGCTTGTATCGCGGCTATGCAAACAGCGATACATCTCAACTAGAAGGCAATAACTCTCGCTTAGCTGTCGAACTCGGCACTAACAGCGCTACGGCTGTAGTTGGGCCTTCTGGCGGTAACGAAGGTTGGGCATATCGGCCTTCTGCCAGAAACGTAACTCCCAGCAGCACTTTCGGCGGCGCTGCAGCTTACGGCAAAGAAGGGCGGCTATTGCGCGTGGAAGTGTCAGGCATTCGCACGGGCGGCTATCCCAGCGTGCGCCGCAGCAGCAAAGCTTTCATCGTACCTGTTGAGGATTTGTCCTCGCAAATTCAGAAGTTTCAACGCCTGGGCGGAAAAATCGCCAGCATTACTCCAATTTAGTCAGTTGGCAGTTGGCAGTTGGCAGTTACTAGCTTTTAGTCAACAGTCAACAGTCAACAGTTAACAGTCAACAGTCAGAATTACCAATTACCAAGAAGCTTATGTTGGGTCAAATTGTAGCTGGAAAAAGTGGCAATACAGCTTCGGCTGGTCGCTGCTTTCGGTATGAAGTTGTCGGCTTGCGCCAAAGCGATGAAACAGATAATGTGGATTATTCGATTCGATCGAGCGCGAGTACATTTATCACCGTGCCTTACAATCGGATGAATCAAGAAATGCAGCGGATTACTCGCATGGGCGGGAAAATTGTCAGCATTCATCCTTTAAACGCGGGTGCAGAATCATCGCATGAATCATCGCATGAATCATCGCATGAATCATCCCATGAATCATCGGGTGATCACCAATAGTTTGCTGGGAGGGGCGATGAAAATCGCTCCGGCACAAGCTAGAAGGGGCGATGAAAATCGCTCCTAGACAAACAAAGTCCACTCCAAGCGGACTAAGAGTTAATGTAACCCGCGCAGGCGGGTTTTGTCTGTTTAGTAGCGATTTTAATCGCCAAGTTTCCCTAACCATTGCTGGATAGCAGCGATTTAAATAGCCGAATAACTAATAACTAATAACTAATAACTAATGACTATGAATTATTACGAATCCGACTCACCGCCGGCGGGTGTAGCTGAGGGCGAGTCTTTAACTGTTGAACAGGCGATCGCAAATTTGCACTCCCAAGATTACAGTCTCCGGTATTATGCTGCTTGGTGGATTGGTAGATTTCGAGTCAAGGAACCGGCAGCTATTGCAGCTTTAATTGCCGCATTAGAAGAAGAGTCAGAACAAACAAAAATTGGTGACTATTCCTTATTAAGAAATGCGGCGCGGGCCCTGGGTAAATTGGGCGACAAACAAGCCTTACCGGCTCTGATTCGCTGTTTGGAATGCGCGGATTATTACGTGCGAGAAGCGGCGGCTCAAGCTCTAGAAATGCTGGGCGAGATCGATTCTATTGGGCCGCTAATGAAGCTATTGGATGGGGGCGTAGCTGTGGCTGTGCGAGTGCCAGGAAAATCGCACCTCGTGCAACCTTACGACTCGGTAATTGAAGCTTTGGGAACGCTGCAAGCGACAGAAGCAATACCGCTAATTTCACCTTTTTTAGAACATTCTGTGGAGCGAGTGCAGTACGCTGCGGCGCGGGCGATGTATCAGCTAACTGGTGAGCGGGTTTACGGAGAGCGGTTGGTAAGTGCTTTGAATGGAGATAATTTGCAGTTGAGACGATCGGCTTTGATGGACTTGGGGGCGATCGGCTATTTGCCGGGAGCGCAAGCTATTTCTGAAACTTTAGCAGAAAATAGCCTCAAATTGATTGCGCTCAAAGGAGTTTTGGAGCATCACCTCACTCAACAAGAATCACTATCTTTGTCAGATGAAGCTATCGAAGTTATGAACTTAATGGATAGTTTACTTTAAAAAATTAGTTCACAACTACAATAGGATTGCTGTAGAGATTCTCAATTGTCTGCCGTATATTTAGGACACAGTATATTCAGCACACAGCAGTGCTGTTTCCTTACGGCATATCGGTATTTTAGGCAGGACACAGCACTGCTGTTTCCCTACCTATTTTGATGAGAATGTTGGTGGGTGAGGTGGCAAAAAGTTCGATCGCGCGATCGACCCAACCTACAATTACAATAGTCACGGTAAAGCTTACAAATAAATGGCATTAGAACTAATTCAGGCTGTCGAACAAGCAGATTCTTCCGAAGGCTTGTTAAACGCAGTCAAAGCACTGGCTGCAGCTTCCTCAAAACAAGCAATTCCTACCTTAATTACAGTGCTCGGTTACAACAACCCAGGCGCCGCTGTTGCCGCCGTTGATGGGCTAATTCAGCTCGGAGAACCTGCGGTGCTGCCGCTTCTAGAACAGCTTGACGGCTACAATTACGGGGCGAGAGCTTGGGCTGTTCGGGCTTTGGCGGGAATTGGCGACCCCAGGGGTTTGGAGATTTTGCTTGATGCAGCGGCGAATGACTTTGCTTTGAGTGTGCGGCGGGCCGCGGCTAGGGGTTTGGGGACGATTTGCTGGGAATTGATGCCGGCAGAACAAATTGCAGATGCTCAACTTCGCACTGTGAAAACGCTACTGCAAGCGTCCCGAGATCCAGAATGGGTGGTGCGCTACGCAGCAGCGGGGGGTTTGCAAGCTTTGGCGGGTGCTGCGACTGTTAAACCGGATTGGTTAGCCGAAGTTTCGGCCCGACTTGAGGAAATCACCCAAAGCGATGAAACTACTTCTGTTAGGGCTCGGGCTTTGCTTGCTAAGGAAAAATTGTCACTTGGGTAGGGTTTGGGCGATAGTCTCTTCCAAGTCCCCTTGACTGAGAGTGGTTAATATAAAGACTTCTTGTACGGTTTTGCCCTGTCTGGCGATGATTTTAAATCCCCCGCGGATGGGTACTGACACTCTTAATGTCATGCGGGGGATGTGTCCTTTAACTTTGTTGATGACGCCCGGAGTGACTGTTTGAATGCCGATTTTTAGGGTGAGGCGCTCTAAAATTGGTATCAAACCGGGAAGGTGGGTAGAGTGATTCCAAACTAGGCGGCCTTTGGGTTGTGCGTTCATAAATATTTAACCAAATTCAACATACCCAGTCTAAGCCACCCCTGGCTGGAACCAATTTCAAATTCCCTCAACTTCTGTATCAATAACGTTACTGTGAGCGTCATTGCCAGCAAACCGAGGCAATCTCAAACCGAGATTTTTGATTCCTGGCGCGCAAGCTAAGATTTGATGGTGCAGAATTGTCCTGTACTTTTTGATGTTGTGGGTGGGCAACTGTCGGTTTTTCTAGTTGAGTTTTGATTGCCGCGAGCATTTCTGCGAGGCTGCAAGGTTTCTTGAGATAGCCGTCTGCTTTGAGTTCCAGGGCTTTTTCCATTTCGGAGGCTGTCATAAAAATAAACGGAATGCTGGCGGTTGCAGGGTGCGATCGCACGGCTGCGAATACTTCTAAACCGTCGAGTTCCGGCATCATGACATCAGACAAAATTAAATCGGGAATTTGGGCAGCTAACTGGATACCAACTTTTCCATTTTCGGCACCGACAGCTTCAAAACCGCGCGATTGCAGAAGTTCTAATACCGTTTCGCGGATTAAGTGATCGTCTTCAATTACTAATATTTTTTTCATTTGTTTGAACAGGCTCTTTACTTTGTTTGTATGTCTCTGTTATCATTGTTACAAATTAGTTTTAAAAAATTCAATAGGGTTATTGCAAAAAACCACTTTTGACTGGCAAATTTTTACGGCTTTGTGGATGGTCGCAGTTATACACAATACATGAGTTATCAGCAGCTTTACCTTGTGTACTAGCGGTAGAAGTCGCTCCGGGGTACCTAGGATTGTGGAACGTCTAAAATCAGCGATTCCATAGTTTATTTAATCAAGATTCCAGCCGCCTGACTCAAAAAGTTTCTATTTGAGTGGCGATCGCAGTTACGTGTAATTAATAAATCCGCCGATGAGCTAAGCGCGAAACTCCAACCTGTGAAGTTCACAAATTTCGGGCGATCGGGTAAAATGTAACTTGCTGTATCGCTATTGAGTGAGGAAAAAGATATGTCAGAATTTCTAGACTTTCTCCGACATCAGTTTGCCTACGTTGCTATTGGCGAATTTAAACCAGGAAAATTTGAAGCTGCAGAACAACTTTTTGAAAAAGCCGTGGCAACTTATGCCACAGGTTTTAAGGGAGCATACCTGCTGCAATTGCCCAATACAGACAAAGGTATTGCTATCATTTTTTGGGAAAGCGTAGAAGATATGGCAGCCAATCAAAGCGAAGCTTATCAGGAAATATTGAAGCAGATGACGCCTTTGTTTGCGAAAATACCCGACACCAATGTTTATGAAATCGTCAGTGAAATTCAGCCCAAAAGTGAATAATTAAAAAACCTGCAACCGGCGGGTCATTCCCATGCCCATCGGCGTTTTTCGCCCGACTCCGCTGTAAAGCGCAAAATCTGCTAAAGTGTTAATTTGCTTGATAGTAGCAGGAGCTATATCTCCCATAATTCGGTAACTAATATCGCCGACGCAGCCAATAAATTTACTGCGAGAATCTGTACAAACTTCTGTTCGGATATCGAAGAAACTGGGAAAAATAGCTTCTGTGAAAGTAGGTTCGATCGCAATCGTGCTGTACTTGTTCCAGCGATTCGCTAAACTGCCGAAAATACTTTCACGAGTGGGCATAGCACTATCGTATACACCTTGCCGAAAATTAGTAGGAGTGCAAAAACTAAAAGCTATTTGGCGCTCAGTTTCCGAAGCTCTATCGAACAATTCGGCGTAACTACAAAAGTTTACCCACGGCTGGTTTGATTGCGGTTCGCTCAAAATATTAGTAATATATATATTTGTCGGGCCGAGATGCCAAGGGATCTCGAAATTAAGTTGCTGCCAAAGTTGAGTTAGGCGATCGAACAAACCGTCATCCAGCAGAGAAATTCGCCACCAAATCGGCGTATTTTCCTGAATTGCTTGCTTGTGTTCCCACTGTACAGCCGGAGATATTGTGCGGGAAGCAGGAGGCAAAACTCTCTTCTGTGGCTGGGGGGTGCTGCTTTTGTAAGCCTCTTTTCTGCTTACTTGAAAAGGGCTTAAAGTGAAAGCTTTTTCATGAGATTGGTCGTGCAGGTACGCGCTCAAATCGCTGTCTACAGCACTCACAAGGTTCAAAAACAAAGCGTGGAGATGTCGCCCCGTTAAAAACTGGGATGGAATTGGTGCAACTGGCAGCAGGTTTAAAACAAGGCTGTGGGGCATTTTTAAATTATATACTGTGTCTGTATATATGTTCAGCTAGTATTAATACTACAGCTAAGTTGCAACTTAGATTAAGGAATTTTAATCACGTAAGGTGCAAAGTGTGCACCCTACGTTTACGAAGATTTCTGGGTCGTGCACACCTACGTTTAGGTTGTGATATTGATCCCAATCTCTGTGCGGTAAATTTTTAGGCGATCGAGATTTCTGGCGACAAATAAACATCTTGAATGGCGTGGAACAATTTTACGCCTTCTTCAAAAGGACGCTGAAAAGTTTTGCGGCCGGAAATTAAGCCGCAGCCGCCAGCGCGCTTGTTGATTACCGCCGTGCGAATTGCTTCTGCAAAATCGCTTTTCCCGGAAGCACCGCCGGAGTTAATTAAACCCATCCTTCCCGCATAACAGTTGAGCACTTGATAGCGAGTTAGATCGATCGGGTGATCCGTTGTCAAATCCGAATAAACGCGCTTGTCGGTTTTGCCGTAACTGTGGCCGCTAGCTTTAGCCACAGCTTCGTAACCGTTATTGCACTCTGGCAATTTCTGCTTGATAATGTCAGCTTGAATTGTTACTCCCAAGTGATTTGCTTGCCCGGTTAAATCGGCTGCAACGTGATAATCTTTATCTTGTTTAAAGATATCGTTGCGGAGATAGCACCACAAAATTGTCGCCATTCCGTATTCGTGAGCGTGAGCAAAAGCCTGACTGACTTCTTGGATTTGTCGCGTCGATTCCGGCGAACCAAAATAAATTGTTGCTCCCACTGCAACCGCTCCCAAATTCCAAGCTTGCTCGACGGTCGCAAACATTATTTGGTCGAATTGATTGGGATAAGTTAGCAACTCGTTGTGATTGAGCTTGACAATAAAAGGGATTTTATGCGCGTATTTGCGAGATACGCTTCCCAAAACTCCCAGCGTTGTCGCGACAGCATTGCAGCCAGCCGAAATTGCTAGTTTAATGATATTTTCGCTGTCAAAATAGATGGGATTCGGTGCAAAAGAAGCGGCCGCCGAGTGTTCGATTCCTTGGTCTACTGGCAGGATGGATAAATAGCCGGTATTTGCCAAGCGTCCGCTAGAATAGAGTTGCTGAAGCGATCGCAAAACTTGGGGAGATCGATCGGTTTGAGCAAAAATGCGATCGACCCAATCCGGCCCCGGCAGGTGCAACAAATCTTTAGAAATTTTTGCTTGATGAGTGAGCAAGTCTTCGGCTTCGTCGCCAAGCCAAGATTCGATCGAACTGGGAACTGATAGTGTAGCTGTCATACAGATTTCCCTCTCAATTTCAATTGCAGGCTGATGATTGCGGACATTAACCTTGCTGATATTGTAGCGAAAAAATCATATTTTCCATCCCGTCAACGCTCGACCCAGTTTTTAACAAGTTAGCGACAACAGCAACTAGGACGCGCTACTCTATAATAAGCTGGCAGTTCAGCCGGATCTGCGCTGCCAGCGATCGCCGATCGACTCACAACTTTGCCATCACAATGTCACACACTTACTTCGATTCTGAAAACGGTCACAAATCCTTCGAGATGCCCGGTGCTCGGCCGCATTACAATCCCGATCGCCCCGGTCAAGTAGAACACATTTTCCTCGACTTAGTGCTGAATATTCCCAAACAAAGCTTTCGTGGCACTTGTAGCATCCGCATCAATCCAGTCCGCAGCGGTATTGACAAATTAACCTTAGATGCTGTAAACCTGAATATTAAATCAGTAAAAGTCGGCGAAAGTGAGCAAAATTTCGACAGCGATGGCGAAGTGCTGCAAATTCAACTACACGAACCAACAGAAGCTTACCAACCAATTACAATTGCGATCGAATACTCGGTAGAAAAACCCCAGCGCGGCCTCTATTTCGTCGGCCCGGACAAACACTATCCAGACAAACCAACACAAGTTTGGACTCAAGGCGAAGACGAAGATTCCCGTTTCTGGTTTCCCTGTTTCGACTATCCCGGACAGTTGGCAACTTCGGAAATTCGAGTGCAAGTTCCGAGACAACTCTTTGCTATTTCCAACGGCGAATTAATTAGTACAAAAAACGAAGGCGACGATAAAATTTATCACTGGTCGCAAACCCAGGTACACCCGACGTACTTAATGACCTTAGCAGTCGGAGATTTTGCTGAAATTAAAGACGAATGGAACGGCAAACCAGTTAATTATTACGTGGAAAGAAGCCGCGAAGCAGACGCTAAGCGCAGCATGGGCAAAACGCCTCAAATGATTGAATTCTTCTCTCAAGCATTTGGCTACCCTTACCCTTTTCCCAAATATGCTCAAGTCTGCGTCGATGATTTCATCTTCGGCGGTATGGAAAACACTTCCACAACTTTGCTAACAGATAGGTGCTTGTTAGACGAACGCGCTACCCTCGACAATCGAGGTACTGAAAGCTTAGTTGCCCACGAATTAGCTCACCAGTGGTTCGGTGATTTAGTAGTAATTAAACATTGGTCTCATGCTTGGATAAAAGAAGGCATGGCTTCTTATTCCGAGGTGCTGTGGACTGACAAAGAATACGGCAAAGAAGACGCGGCTTACTATATGTTAAATGAAGCCCGCAATTATTTAGCTGAAGATAGTTCCCGCTACCGCCGCCCGATGGTTACTCACGTTTACCGCGAAGCCATTGAATTGTACGATCGCCATTTGTACGAAAAAGGTGCTTGCGTTTATCACATGATTCGCGCCGAGTTGGGCGACGAATTATTTTACAAAGCAATTCACACTTTTGTGCGGGATAACGCTCACAAAACTGTAGAAACGATTGATTTGCTCAGGGCTATAGAAAAGGCTACTGGTCGCAATCTCATGTTTTTGTTTGACCAGTACGTTTATCGCGGCGGTCATCCAGATTATAAGGTTGGTTATTCCTGGGATGGTGACAGCAAGTTAGCAAAAGTTACTGTCACCCAAACTCAGGTAAAAGATAGCAAAAATGGCAACGGCAACAGCAAAGAGGTCTTTGACCTAAAAATTCCCATAGGCTTCGGTTACAAGCCGGAAAAAGAAGCAGACGATGACAGTTGGGTACGTTCAAACCCAAACCTAAAAACTTTCACAGTCCGAGTGCATGAGCGCGAGCAAAGCTTCTATTTTCCCCTCGAAGAGAAGCCTGCATTTATCAGTTTTGATGTCGGCAATAAATACTTAAAAACTGTTGTCTTAGAGTATGGAATTGCGGAACTCAAAGCTCAGTTGCAGTTCGATCCAGACCCTGTTTCCCGGATTTACGCTGCCCAAGCTTTGGCGAAAAAGGGAGGGCTTGAAGCGGTGAAAACGCTGTCAGAAGTTCTCAAGAAAGAGCCGTTCTGGGCAGTACGGGCAGAAGTGGCCGGTCACTTAGTTGAAATTAAACTCGACCAAGTTTTTGAAGGTTTAGTAAGTGGTTTAAAAGATAAAGATGCTCGTGTTCGTCGCGCTGTGGTGAATGCGCTGGGTAAAATCCAAACTCACGAAACTTATAAAGCGCTGAGATCGATCGTCGAAAAAGGCGACGACAGCTATTACGTAGAAGCAGCAGCAGCGAGTGCTATGGGTGCCATTGCAGGGGCTAACCCCGACGAAAAACCGACCGACGAACAGGTACTGAAAGAGTTAAAATTGGTGCTGAAAGAGCGTCAGGGCTGGAATGAGGTAGTGCGATCGGGTGCGATCGCAGGTTTGGCGCAGATGAAAACTTCTGAAGATGCGCTGAATTTAATTTTGAAATACACAGCCGTCGGTACTCCGCAAGCTTTGCGCTTGGCTGCAATTCGAGCTTTGGGCACAATTTCTACTGGTCAAACCAAAGTCAATTTAGAACGGATTTTGCAGCGATTGGCAGAATTATCTAAAGAGACGTTTTTCTTGACTCAAGTCTCTGTAGTTGTGGGATTAGGACAAATGCAAACTCGCAAAGCCATTCGCATTTTGCGTTCTTTAGCTGACCAAACTCCCGATGGCCGCGTTCGTCGCATGGCTGATGAAGCTGTGCAAAGAGTGCAGAAAAATGCTGGTTCTGATGCAGCGGTAAAGCAGTTGCGGGAGGAATTAGACCAGGTGAAAAAGGAGAATCAAGATTTGAGGAGTCGGATGGAAAATTTGGAGGCTAAGGCGAAGAAAGATTCGGTGTAAAATCCTACCAACGCAGATAAAGGCAGATATTGGCGATCGGCTTTTATCTGCTTGTCGGTAGAGGATTTCGCGCAGTTATTATAATAATATTATTGTTCAGTGGGAGTGCAGGGGAATTTCCTATTTTCGACAGACGGGAAAAGCCCAATATGCTTATTATCCACTTTATTGCTGTCTCAACTTGGGAAGGGTCGAGAATCAGGATGCTATTTTTATTTTTTACTTGTAAACCGTTCATGAGGTTACAGCAGCTTTGGTAGCCACAAATATTGCAGAAATCATGAGTATAAAAAGCGCTTTACTGGTTGAGCAATCGGGGGTAATTCCCTACCGCATTCAAGAGGGAGAAATTGAAGTAATGTTGATTACTTCTTCGGCTAGCAAGCGCTGGGTGATTCCCAAAGGATTAATTGAACCTGACATGACTCCCCAAGATTCCGCCGCCAAGGAAGCTTGGGAAGAAGCAGGTTTGTTGGGTAAAGTGTTCCCGGATTTGCTGGGAACTTACGAGTATCAAAAGTCTGGGTATATTTGTCAGGTAGGGGTATTTTTAATGCAAGTGCAAGCAGTTCTAGAAATTTGGCCGGAAGCTAGCAAGAGAAAGCGCCAGTGGGTAAGTATTCCTAAAGCAATTAAGCGGGTTAACGAACCGGAACTCAAACTCATTCTTGCGGATTTGCAGAATAGGTTCTGGTGAAGAGTTATCGGTAAGGGCAGGTTTACCAAGACTTTGGTTTTCAACCATAAATTCGGGTGAACTCGCTAAAAGAACAAAATGACTGAAGACTATATGCTTTATGATTCTGGAGATGCGATCGCCCGGAGCCATCTCCTCAGATGACCAACCTTAACCCACTTAAAATTCTCTCCCTGAATGATCTGCGCGAGAACAAGCCAGAACGTCCAGGCTCGTCAAAGGTAAAGGCTTAGGCTTTGACTTTTGGCTTGGTTCGCTCGAAGATCCAGGCACGCTATTTCAGCGTAAAGCTCGCTTAGAAGTCTCCGGGATTCGTAAAGGTTCTGACAACATTATTCAAGCCAGAGTTAACATCAAATTAGAACAAATCCGCCCTTCAGATGACGTAGATCCTGGCTATGTATCTGTAATTGAGTTCGGTACTCCCAAAGCAGGGATCGTCAAAAAATGCAGACCGTAGAAGCCCTCCATCACGAAGCAATGGAACTGGTCGATCGAGCCGTTCTCGCCCGTCAGTGCGGTGATATCGACCAAGTGACTGCACTCACCAGAGCCGCCTTTGCGAAAGAACGGGCGGCAGCGGATTTAGTAGCAAACGAATGGGATTTTGAGCCTACTCGTTCTATACTGCATCGGAGCGCCGCCGTACTTGCCATTGAGTGTACCCAACTCCGGGAAGCAGAACGGCTGATTGGACGCGCCCTGGCAGGCAACCCTCCCACGGACATTGCGGATGAACTGCGTGACCTGCTTATAGAAGAAATTTACTCACAGCGCTAAGCGATTGGAGCTTAATGTATTTAGGCGTTAGCTGAGAGGAAAGGAATACTTTCGGCTAAGTTATCCTTAACTTCAATTCCCTGTTTTCTCGCCCAAAACTGGCTCAAAAAGTGAATTTGCCGCAAGCCGACAACTAAATTTAAACCAGGTACAAAAATCCACCAAACTGTTAGCGGTTCTTTGATTCCTTCTTGGCGGTACAATTCGTTAACTGTCTTGTAAAGTTTGAACTGCACGATGTAAATCCAAGCAATACCTAGCAAGGAAAACCAACCAAACCATCCGGGAACGTCAGGATCGAATATCCGCAAAGCTTGGGGGACGGCTACTCCTAAAACAAAGGGAAGCAAGCAAAGAGTTCCCGACCAACCGCTGCCGTTATAGCGACGCAATTCTTCTTGAATAATCCATTTATACCATCCGTAATATAGCAGCAAGCTGACTCCCGACAGCAAAATTACTCGCCACAAAGAGCGCGGTTTACCTAAAGGTTTGTCCGACATATTTAAATGTAAGATATGAATGGCTATCTTGATTGTATTAACATTTGTTAATTATTGCAAAATCATTTCTCGAATCGATCGCGCTGTTGCAGGGGCCAGCAGAACACCGTTGCGATAGTGGCCGCTGGCGATGAAAACGCGATCGTTACCGGGAAGCGTCTCGATAATTGGTGCCGGTCGTCCTTCCGGACGCGGGCGCAATCCCGACCATTTCCTGATGATTTCAGCTTCTGCTAAGCCCGGACAAAGTGATCTCGCCCTTGCCATCACTTGCGCCAACATATCAGCATTCGCCTGAATTTCCCCGCCATTTTCGGAAAACTCCACCGTCGCCCCCACCCAAAATTCCTGATTTCCCACAGGCACAATGTGAACGTCATCGCAAGTAATTACTGGGCTAAAATCTGGGTTTCCTAAAGGATTGGCCGATCGCAAATGCAGCGCTTGTCCCAACACCGGGCGAATGTCAACCAACTGATTTAACGATGCAGTTACAGCAGCAGAACCCAAACCAGCGCACACAATTAGTCGATCGAACTCCAAACTAGCAGCAATCTCCGCTGCTTCAACGGGCACGCCAAACTCAAAAATCACCCCATTTCGTTCAGCAGCATCAATCAAAGCCAAAGTTAGCGCCGTCGGATCGACTTGCCGGTCTTGAGGCGAATAAATCGCAGCAATAATGCGATCGTTTAAAGAGAGATGAGGGCAGCGATCTCGCACTCGTTCCACATCCCAAAGTTCCAATTGCCAACCTTGAGAACGGCGAGTTGCTATCAAATTTTCCCACTTAATTAAATCCTCTCCCTCCGAACAAAGCATTAAAATCCCTTGTTTGTTAAAAGGAATTTTTCGCCCCGTAACTGCTTCCAATTCAGGAATCAAAGTCTCGTAGCGCTGAAGGCTGGTTTCCCTCAACTGCCAATTTCTGCCCTTAGTTTTGTGGCTGATAACTCCCATCAAAACACCGAGTGCAGCGCCAGTAGAACCTTGTGCCGGCGGCTGTTTGTCGAACACAGTAACTTTCAGTTCTGGAAATTGACTTAGTTCAAAGGCGATCGAAGCCCCAACAATACCGCAACCAATAATTGCAACGCGAATCATTCAATTTTAGATTTTAGATTTTAGATTTTAGATTTTAAATTTTATAGAAGTTTTTCGTATGGTTCTGAGCGCAAAGCGTGTCAAATTAACAGTAAAATCCTCTGTTTTTATAGTTTGTCTCGAAGTCTCGATCCCCCTAAATCCCCCTTAATAAGGGGGACTTTGAATGCTCTGCCCCCCTTTTTTAGGTGGACTTTGAATACTCTTGTCCCCCCCTTACTAAGGGGGGTTAGGGGGGATCTAGACTCGACTACAAGCGATATTTATTATGGGTTTCAGTCTTAATTTGACACCCATCAATTGCCAAGCCTACAAACCCCTAAAGCTATTAAGCTTTAGGAATTAGCTGCAAAAAGGTATCGAAATCCTTGACAGCTTTTTGATAGCTGGCCGTGACTTTTGCATAGTCAAGCTCTTTAGCAGCAAGATCAATGTTAACCAAATCGGTAAACAAACTCTTAGTTAAATCAGCAGCTTGTTGTTGAGAACTAGGCAACAAACTCGCAGAGACGGTTTTCATGGTGTTCCGCAAGTCGCCTAGAGGCCCGTGAATGTAAGTTCTGGTATCAACCCAATTTTGTTTTTGAATTAAGGTTCCCAGTTTATCCATGCGCGATCGGAACTCTGTCAGAGTAGGAACATAGCGCTGAATTTGCTGGGTCTGGGCTGCTGTGTAAGTCGTTGGAACTTTGGCTTCGACACTGCTGCAACTAACCAGAAATGCCATCAAAAACGCCATCATCAAGGCAAAAATTGAACGGGGACGAGTCATATCGATTTTAGATTTTAGATTTTAGATTTCTCGTTCTCAGGCTCTGCCTGGGAATGCAGCTCGGCGAGGAGCTGGTTCACTGACCTAGCACCGAGAGTTATGTACAAAATATTATTTTACCTCCTGGCGGCGCAGAAAAGTGATCACAGCATTGCCAACTTTTTCTGACCAATGTTCTTGAGGATAATGCCCCGCTTCTTCCAGTGTAACTAACTCTGCATTTTGCAGGGAACCCACTAGCTTTTGAACTGGTTCAACACTCAGCCAAGGATCTGTCAAACCCCAGACAAATAAAGTTGGTCGAGTCCATCCTTTCAAGCCGGATTCAATTTCGGCCATTGATTGCGGCAATTGAATATTGCGGACTGTATTCATCAGCGATCGACCTGCATCCGAACTCTTCAAAAACGGGCGGCGGTAAACATCTAAATCCTTATCTGAGATTGTCTGGCGGCTGCCACCTTCGAGAGTTCTGTCAACCAAAAGCGGGTCTTGCGTCATCATGTCGCCAATAAAAGGCAGCCCCAACTGCTGCATTTTCCAAGGCAATTTGATATCTGCTGAAACTGGTGTATTGATGATGGCTAAACGCTCAATTTTATCGGGATTGCGTAAAGCGTATTGAATGCCGGCTGAAGCTAAAAATCCTTGGACAACGAGGGAAAAGCGCTCTAATTCTATAGCTTGAATAAAGCCAGCGAGGGCGTCAACAAAAGCATCGGGAGTGTAGGCAAAGTCGCGCTTGTCGGGTTTTGTCGATCGCCCGTAACCCACCCAATCTGGGGCGATCGATCTAAATCCCTGTGCCGCCAAATCCGGCATCATTACAGTCCAGGTAAAACTCTGGGACGGCAAACCGTGCAGCAGCAGTACGGGCGGTTTACCAGTTTCGTTAACCGGATTTGTTTCCCGATAAAACCATTTCAGCGGGCCTACTTCAACTATCTTCTCATCAATTAACATTATTTTACTGGTTATTTATCAAAGAATAAGGCGGGGAATACCCGCCCTACTTACCTAATAGTTGGGTGTGCATAGAACACCTTACCCAACTAATTACAGCCGCGTTTAGAAATTCATTTCAGCAGCTTGAACTTTTTCGACCTGTTTCTTCTTGAGAACCAGCATGATTTGAGCCAGCATGGTTATAGCCACGAAAGCCATCAATCCTTTAACTCGACCTGCACTTTGCAGCACAATCTCCACGTCTTTTTGACCGAAGCCGCCCACATTAGGATTGTTCGTCAAAAGTTCGCCTGCTGCAACTGTTTGTCCTTCGGAAACAATCAGTTCTGGGCCTGCGGGAATCGTATCAACAACCGCTGCACCTTCGGCAGGTTGAATTGTCACTTGATAACCGCCATCTTCAGGTTGAGCAATCTTAGAAATGGTGCCAGCTACCGAAGCATTGTAAACAGTATTATTGCTCTTTTCGCCAGTAGGATAAACCTGACCGCGACCGCGGTTGCCACCAACATAAATTTGGTATTTGCCGTAGTGAACGGACTTGTCAGTTTCTGGATTCGGCGACAAAACTGGGAATACCAATTCTTTATACTGTTCTCCCGGTACTGGACCCACTAAAACAATATTTTCTTGGGTTTCGCTGTAAGGTTGGAAGTAAAGATCGCCGACTTTTTCCTTCATTTCTTCGGGAATTCTGTCAGCGGGAGCAATTTTGAAACCCTCGGGCAACATCACTACAGCGCCTACATTCAAGCCGCTTTTGCTGCCGTCGCCGCCAACTTGTTGAACGTTAGTATCGTAGGGAACTTTGACAATAGCTTCAAACACCGTATCTGGCAAAACAGATTGCGGTACTTCAACTTCAGTCGGTTTTGCACCGAGGTGACAGTTAGCGCAAACAATCCGGCCTGTTGCTTCGCGGGGAGTAGCGGGTGCAGTTTGCTGAGCCCAGAAAGGGTAAGCAAATGCTGCTTGGGGAAGTGCGATGTCGCTGGTGAGGAAAAATGCTGTGGCTGCGATCGCAATTAAGGCTGTTTTCGCGATCGTCCTGGCACTGCGGCGAAATATCGCAGATAAATTAGTTTGTGGCATTAGAGTATTCAATCTCAAAGGTCAGACAATTTTGGATTTTGGATTTTGGATTTTGGATTTTGGATTTTGGATTTTGGATTGTGAGACTGCTTTAGGGATGCAATTATCAGTGGTTTTCACCATTCACCCCCTATCTAAAATCTCAAATCTAAAATCCAAAATAGTTTAAGACCACCAAGGTTCTTCGCCGGTGCGGAAATCTGTTTCTTTCCAAGGGGTCAAAGCGATCTTGTCATCTGCGACAGTGGCGTGGGCCAGGGCCAGAGACAAAGGCGCTGGGCCGCGTACCACTTTGCCCTCATTGTTGTATTGAGAACCGTGACAAGGACAGATAAACTTGTTTTCGCTAACATTCCAAGGCACGACGCAACCCAAGTGAGTGCAGACTGCATTGATGCCGTAGTCGGCGATTGATTGGTCTTCTTTCACCACAAGATAAGTGGGGTCGCCTTTGAGACCTTGGGCTAAGGTGCGATCGCCCGCCGGGTGCGAAGCCAAATATTGACTAACGATGATGTCGTTACCCAAAGCATCTTTAGCTGTCACTCCGCCGCCAACTGCCCCACTCGCCGGAGGAACAAAATATTGGACAACGGGATAGAGTGCGCCCAGTGCAACACCTGTGACTGTACCGAACGTCAGCAAATTCATAAATTGGCGACGCCCCATATCGGGAACATCGGGATTTCCAGCAGAAGATTGAGCCATGACCTGCCTTTACGGTTTTAAGTTACGTTTGTTTGTTTGTTAGCTGTTAGCGAACCTGTACGTGCAGAGGAAGGAGGATAATTGCCGTTAATCTGCTCGCACAAATTTTAGGCCGCGAAAATTCCTTTTAAGAATGCGCCTTCCAGCCTTTATTAGAGTATTATTACATTTTTTGAACTTTGTCTTTTATTGTTTAATGGATTAACTCAGGAGCAACCATGACGGGCAAGGATTTACACCAGCTACTGCTAGAAAAATGGGGAAAGTCTTACGATATCAGATTGCGGCGAACACGGGGCAAGATTTTTGTGCAAGTTATGTGGAAATATTTAGAACAGGCATCTTTTCCGATGACGGAGGCTGATTATTTCGAGCATTTGGATGCGGTGGCCAATTACCTCAACGGCTGGGGCAGCACGGAACAGGTTAGAGAATATATCGTAACTACTCGCGATCGCCCCCGCTTGGGTAAAGCTGTCAGCGTTCCCCTAGATTTGGGTGAAAGAGCCTCGGAGTGGTTGCTAGACGAGTTTTGAATCAGTCAGTCGATTTTAGATTTTAGATTTTAGATATTAGATTGACTCCACAGCCGGGATCTGGGCGAGTTCCCTAAAGTTTTGTGTCGCGCCGCGGCTGGATTAGTTGAGCCCAAAGTCCCGAAAATCGATCGGCGAGCTTGTCATACGACTTGCCGCTTGTGAGAAACTAAGCTGTGGCGCATCTAATTTGCACGGGTGTTTTGATTCAAAGTCTTGTGTGGCGGGCTTTGCTGCGCGCCGCCAACTGTGGGATTTAAATGCCGCAACAGTTTCTGGGGCTTTTTTAGGGGCTTTTTTAATTTTGGGCGATCGGACTTCTAGCTTACCAAAATCATCGGAACCAATTTCTGTCAACAATTTCACATACAATGAAGGTCAGATATCTTGTGAAATTTAGGAGAATGTTGTAATGGGTGTTGCACTGGGAATGGTTGAAGTCTTAGGATTTCCCGCTGCAGTAGAAGTTGCGGACTCAATGGTGAAAGCAGCCCGTGTTACTTTAGTTCGCTATGAGAAAATAACCCGCGCCTACTGGACAATTATAGTGCGAGGAGATGTTTCTGAAGTGCAAGCAGCCGTTGCTGCTGGAATTGAATCAGTTAAAAAGGTCGATGGCGGAAAGTTGCTATCGTATCATATAATTGCTCGTCCCCACGAGAATCTGGATTACGTTTTGCCGATCGGCTATACTCCCGAAGTAGAACAGTTCCGAATGTAGTCAAAGTTTTGACAAAACTTTGGTGTTGAATTTTAACTTTTGGTAATTATAGAGGCGCGGGCGATCGCGTCTCTATATTTTTATGGCGAGTCGATATATTTTTGTGCTGTGTTTATCTGCGGTATATTTTGCCGGAGCAGCAGGCAGAATAATATGGAATTCTTAACCGCAGATAAACGCAGTTCGACGCAGATAATACAATCACCCAGTAATCAAATCACTGGCGGTGATAGTGATCTGAACTCCCTCCAGAATTCCGATGATTTGGCCATTCTGAAAAATCCCGGTATCGATATCTAAACCATTACTCAAATACTTAGAAGTTATGTCTGTAAACGGAGCACGAGAACGTACCAAAAGTTTATCTTCACCTTGTTTGAAGTCAGCAACAGTATCTATTCCCGAACTGCTCCAAAGCCTAAACTTGTCAGATCCCCAGCCACCAACCAGATAGTCATCACCGCTCAAGCCAAACAACAAGTCGTCGCCCCACGAGCCAATCAACGTTTCGCTGCCGTATCCACCAAGGAGAGTATCGTTATACATAGAACCGATCGCTACTTCGAAGCCGGAGAGCGAGTCTATGCCACCCTGCCCGTCGGAAGCCCGACCTAACCCAGACCCGTCACCGACAGCCCCCAACTGGAGATAGATGCCAGTTCCTGCAGAACGGTTGTAAAATGCTGTGTCGATGCCATCCCCGCCATAGAGCAAGTCATTATCAGCCCCGCCAACTATAAGGTCGTCGTTAGCCCCGCCATCGAGCAAGTCATTGCCACTCTGACCATTAAGAGAGTCATTGCCATCCCCGCCATAGAGCAAGTCATTGCCAAAGTAACCATAGAGCATGTCATCGTCAACCCCGCCATAGAGCAAGTCATTGCCATCGTCGCCATCAAGCATGTCATTGCCACCCCCGCCATAGAGCACGTCATCGTCATGCCCGCCATAGAGATAGTCAGGGCCCGAAGTGCCAGTTGTTGTTGCCATATATTTAATTTCCTATTGAGATTAAGAAACTGAAACCGTCAAAAAGGTAAAAATCTACAGTGTGGATTTTTCAAATGAACTTACTAAAAAATCCACCCAAAAAACCAACAAGTCTCCTATCTTGTGTCTATCTGCGGTATATTTTGCCGAAGCAGCAGGCAGAATAACTTGGAACTCTTAACCGCAGATAAACGCAGTTCGACGCAGATAATATAATCACCCAGTAATCAAATCACTGGCGGTGATTGTGATTTGAACTCCCTTCAGAATTCCGATGATTTGGCCATTTTGACGAATCTCGGTATCTGAACCATTAAACTGAGAAATTATGTCTGTAAACGGAGCGCGAGAACGTACCAAAAGTTTATCTTCACCTTGTTTGAAGTCAGCAACAGTATCTATTCCCGAACTCATCCAAAGCCTAAACTTGTCAGCCCCCGTGCCACCAACCAGATAGTCATCACCGCTCAAGCCAAACAATAAGTCGTCGCCCCCCCCGCCAATCAACATTTCGTTGCCGTATCCGCCAAGCAGAGTATCGTTATACCTAGAACCGATCGCTACTTCCAGGCCGGAGAGCGAGTCTACGCCACCGAACCCGTCGGAAGCCCGACCTAACCCAGACGCGTCACCGACTGGCCCCAACTGGAGATAGACGCCAGTTCCTGCATCGCTGTACGATACTGTGTCGATGCCATCCCCGCCATTAATGGAGTCGTTGCCAGCCCCGCCATCAAGAAAGTCGTTGTCAGCCCCGCCATCAAGATAGTCATTACCCCTGCCGCCGTTGAGAGTGTCGTTGCCGTTGTTTGCTTTGGTACCACGATAACCATAGATACCACTGCCATCAGACAGAGTGTCATCGCCATCGTCGCCATTGAGCAAATCGTTCAAGAAGCCGCCGTAGAGTTGATCGTTGCCACCTCCGCCATATAGAATGTCACGATGATCTTTACCATCAAGATAGTCATTTCCTTCTCCACCGTAGAGCGTGTCATCGTTACTGTTTGGATTATTTGAATCGCCAGTGTAGTCACCAAGCACATAATCATTGCCTGCTCCGCCGTCGAGCAAGTCATAACCTGAGCCTCCATAGAGACTGTCATTGCCAAGTCCACCAAGCAGAGTATTAAAATCGGAATTAAAATCTTGCCTTCCACCATAGAGTAGGTCATCTTCACTTCCACCATCGAGACTATCACTGCCAATACCACCATCGAGAGTGTCATTGCCAGCCAAACCATCAAGAAAGTCGTTGCTAAAAGTGTAAGGATCAGGGCCGGATAAGTAGTCAGGGCCTGAAGTGCCCTTGATTGTTCTAGCGAATGTTACCATGTATTTAATTTCCTATGGATATTAAGAAACTGAAACCGTCAAAAAGGTAAGAATCTACAGTGTGGATTTTTCAAGTGAATTTACTAAAAAATCCACCCAAAAAACCAACAAGCCTCCTATCTTAGGCAGCCAGGAAACTCAAAAGAGCTAGCTCAACTTCAGCGACCCAGCTTGACTCTCTTGCTGAGGTTTTACATTATTCTTCAGTAATTTCACTGTATTTCTATGTTATCTGTCGATCGAAATACTCAGGAGTGGCTCGTTTCAAATCTTAATGTAAACCTGAAAAACTTATTTATTAAAATAACTTATGATTGCCAGCCCGATCGCCTAAAGAATAGTGTCAATTAAGGCTCACAGCCTTGACCCCAGACAGCTAGGTATAAACATTTCTAATGTGTTATTTATATTTCCTTTAAAATAATTACCAAAAAGGCACTAAATCAGCAAAGATTATCAGATAAAACAATCAACTTACTGCAATAGCTGAGAAGCTTAGCTTTACACAATGTTTATAAGCTTACTTAAGTAAATAGGGAATTCGCCCTCAAAATAGCTGAAGCGATGTTTTTAAGAAAAGTTGACAACAATCCCAATCTCGGCTAAAAATAGCAGACAAATTTAAAATTCAGATGTTGGGTAACTTTTACATTGTCTGCTATTCTTAATTCTCACCGCCCTAAAAGCTTCACCAAACCAACCCCGCCAAAATACAAGCTCAGCACCGCACCTCCTAAAAGACTTTGCGTTAAAGGGTCAGTAGAAGGCGTTAACACCGCTCCCAAAACTGCCGCTCCCAAAACTACATACCGCCAGCCGGAGAGCATTTGGTTAGAAGAAACTATGCCCAAAACGCCGAGCAATACTTGGACGATCGGGATTTGAAAAGCTAAGCCAGTGCTGAACATTAACAGCAGCACAAATTTAAAGTATTTGTCGATCGACCACAACTGCTCTACAACATCCGCTCCATAGGTAACAAAGAAGTTGAGCGCCGCCGGAATCAGAGCGATGTAAGCAAAGACTAGCCCGCCCAAAAATAGGAAACTCGAACCGAAAAACACCGGTCCCAGCAACCTGCGTTCTTTCCGAGTCAAACCGGGAAGAACAAACAGCGCTATCTGGTAAAAAATAAACGGACTGGCGAGGAGCAAACCGCTGTATCCGGCTACTTCGATAGAAACAAAGAAATACTCGCCCGGAGCTAGTTGCAGAAACTTCACTGGCCCGGCCGGTACTTCTAACAGTTGCACGATGGGCTTAACTGTTAAAAAACAACCGATTACAGCGATTACTACTGCAATTAGCGAGTAGAAAATTCGCAGACGCAATTCTTCTAAATGCTCGAACAAAGACATTTCAACTTCGTCGGGAAGTTCGTCGAGAAATTCGTTTTCTAAGTTGCGGGAACCCATCGCACCGCCGGCGATTGGTGCAATGCTGTTTTCCGGGATAACTTCTTCACCTTCTAAGTTGCTGACATCAACTGAATCATCGGCGATTGGTGCAATGCTATTTTCCGGGATAACTTCTTCACCTTCTAAGTTGCTGACATCAACTGAATCATCGGCGATTGGTGCAATGCTATTTTCCGCACTAACTTCTTCACCTTCTAAGTTGCTGACATCAACTGAATCATCGGCGATTGGTGCAATGCTATTTTCCGGGCTAACTTCTTCGTCTTCTAATTTACTGACACCCACGGAATCATCGGCGATTGGTGCAATGCTATTTTCCGGGCTAACTTCTTCACCTTCTAAGTTGCTGACATCAACTAAATCATCGGCGATTGGTGTAATGCTATTTTCCGGGCTAACTTCTTCACCTTTTAAGTTGCTGACATCAACTGAATCATCGGCGATTGGTGCAATGCTATTTTCCGGGCTAACTTCTTCGTCTTCTAATTTACTGACACCCACGAAATCATCGGCGATTGGTGCAATGCTATTTTCCGGGATAACTTGTTTGAGGTTGTTGTCGGAATCTTGTTCGGATCTCTCCAAGTCTGAGGGCACAGTCATAGGTATTTGTGATTTTATTTAAGTTTTACGTTTATTAGTCTTGGAGCTAGGTGAGTGCAAAAATCGAGTTTCCGGGTTAAGTTCCAATACGGTTGGGTTGACACTGTTTATTTCCCGAAAATCCCCCTTAAGAAGGGGGACTTTGAGATCACTCTTGTCCCTCCCTTTTTAAGGGGGGTTAGGGGGGATCGGGCTTAACCCAAGCGTATTGAGTTAAGCCCGAGATCCCTTTTAACTTTAACTCCAACCGCGCATTTTTTGGTGAACTCTTGCCACGTAACACATATAATGTCTGAGTCGTGTCGGTCAAACATAGTTTTTTTAAGTGTCAATCACGATCGCAATTTTGCCGATCGCGCGGCCGGTTTCGCTGTAAGCGTGGGCTGCTGCTACTTCTGCTAAGCTGTAAGTGCGATCGACAATCGGCTCAACTTTATCGGATTCTATTAACTCCCGCAAAGCCCCTAAATCGCTGGGGTTGGCATTGGCTAGAATGAATTTAGCTTTTTTATCCGATATAAACCAGCTCGTTAACATCGGTGCCAGGTTCTCGAAACTTGGCAAAGTCGATATATAAATTCCCTCTGCTTGCAGCACTTTTTCGCATTCAGCAAATGTTCTTGTCCCGACAGCATCTAAAATTATATCATATTTATCGGTTTGTTGAGTAAAGTCAATTTCTTCGTAATCCAGGACAAAATCGGCTCCCAAACTCTTGACCAATTCTCTATTTTTAGCACTGCAAACTCCCGTTACTTCCGCATTCATTGCTTTCGCAAATTGCACGGAAAAAGTGCCGACTCCGCCGGAAGCGCCGTTAATCAATACTTTATTTCCTGCTTGAATTTGACCCAAATCCCTGAGCGATTGCAAAGCAGTTAAACCTGCGATAGGTACTGCTGCTGCTTCTGCATGAGTGATGTTTTTCGGTTTAATTGCCGCATCGGATTCTGGCACGGCCGCGTATTCGGCGCAAGCACCCCCACTCATGGGATTTAAGAAAGTATAAACTTCGTCTCCGGGTTGAAATTTGGTGACTTCTCGGCCGACTTCCACGACAACTCCAGAGATGTCAGAACCGACTATTCGAGGAAAGTTATATCCTGTTAATAGTTGCAGGTGTCCTTTCCGGATTTTCCAGTCTACGGGATTGACGCTGCTAGCGCGAACTCGCAGTAACAATTCGTTGGATTTGGCGATCGGCTTTTCCAACTCTCGGTATTGCAATTCCTCGGCTGAACCGTAGCGATCGAACGCAACTGCTTTCATGGCAAATTTTCCGGTTTATTTCCAATAAAACACTCAATCCTTTACAATTACAGCACATTCGATCTTAATGTGACACAGTAAATTGAGCCAGCCTTGTAGCAGCGGGCGATCGACTCTTGGAGGCCTCCAGGCAGGGCGCAGGCGTGAGGCAATGGGTTCGCTGGCCCAGTGCGAGGGCTAGCGATTAAAATTAATAGGGACTGGGCGGGCGATTCCATAACCCTGAGCATAATCTACTCCAATCTCCCGCAATTTTTCTAAGATAGTCTCGTCTTCGACAAACTCAGCTATAGTTTCGAGATTCATCGCATGGGCAATACTATTAAAGCCTTCAACCAGCGCTTGAGAAATCAAATTATGACTAATATTCTTGACAAAAGCACCATCAATTTTTAGATAATCCACTGGTAAATTCATCAGATAAGCAAAGGAACTCAACCCACTGCCAAAATCATCTAAAGCAAAGCAACACCCAATCTTTTTGAGTTCGCTCATGAAATATCGGGCTTGCTCAAAATTTGCGATCGCTGCGGTTTCGGTGATTTCAAAACCAATGCTTTGTGGGGGTACTTTGTAGCGAGAAAATTGTTCGATTAAAAACCTCATAAACTGATTGTTACTAATGCTAGCCCCAGAAAGATTGATGGTATACAAACCTTGACTAAGAACATCTTTCTCCGGCAAATTGTGATAATTAGAGAAAAAAGTTTCGATTACCCAACAATCGATTTCTGTTATCAATCCGTAACGCTCGGCAGCGGGAATAAACTCACTTGGAGATACTACTTCTCCATTTTCATCCAGCATTCTGATCAAAATCTCATAATGCTCTACTAATGGTTTAGAGGTAATAGAGACAATCTTTTGGTAATAGAGAGAAAAACGATTGGTTTCCAGCGCTCGGCTGATTTTGGAAATCAACTGCCTCTCACCACGTTGTTTAATTAGTTCGCTATCATCTAGACTATAAATATGAACACAGTTGCGGCCTCTGGCTTTGGCGGCATAACAAGCTGCATCAGCAGCTCCCAGAAGCTCCCTCAAATCTTGGCTGGTTTGGTCAATAGCAACAACTCCAATGCTGACTCCGATGATAAAGGTTTTGCCATTCCAAATAAACCGAAACTGATGCACTAGATCTTTGAGATTTTCCGCAATCTGAGCTGCTTGAGAGAGCGAACATTGAGTGAGCAAAATGCCAAATTCATCACCTCCCAAGCGAGCCAGCATATCATTAGCACGGACTCCCTGTTGAATAAGTGCGGTGATTTGGCGCAGTAGCTCATCGCCAGCAATATGACCTACGGTATCGTTAACGACTTTGAACTGATCTAAATCTAAATAACAGAGAGCGTGCCGGTGATTGCTATCTTTAACAGAGGCGAGCGCCTCAACTAGCTCCTCCTCAAATCTTCGACGGTTGATTAACCCCGTTAGGGCATCGTGATTGGCTTCCCAAGAGAGTTGACGGGTGAGATACCGTGATTCAGTAACATCATGAAAGACGATGACTGCCCCGATAATTTGACCTTGGCGGTCTCGAATCGGTGCTGCCGAGTCAGCAATGGGATACTCGGTTCCATCATGACCAATCAGAATAGTATTGTTAGCTAAGCCCACAATTCGCTCCTCTAATAAAGCCTTGTTTATCGGATTCTCTACTGGCTCTCGTGTTACTTGATCGACAATTAAGAAGACTGTAGAGAAAGGAACTCCTTGAACCTCATGAGTTTTCCAGCCAGTCAGCCGCTCAGCTATAGGATTGAAATATCTCACTTTACCTTGGGCATCAGTAGTAATGACCGCATCGCCAATGGATTGCAGTGTCACTTGAGCCAATTCCTTTTCGGCAAAGAGAGAGTCTTCGAGACGTTGCCGTTGTTCAATTTCTCTCAATAGACGTAAATTCTGCTTTTGGAGACTTTGTTGCAGCCGTCGGATAGTTAGGTGGGTTTCGACACGAGCTAATACTTCTTCTACTTGAAATGGCTTAGCAATATAATCTACCCCTCCAGCAGCCAGCCCTTTCACCTTATTAAAAGTTTCATTTAGCGCACTCAAAAAAATTATTGGAATCTCTGCAGTGCGCTCGTCAGATTTTAATTGTCGGCAAACTTCATAGCCATCGATATCTGGCAACTTAATATCTAGTAATATTAACTCCGTCGATGGAGATTGGGCGGCTCGGATAGCCATTGCCCCTGTTATAGCACTGCGAACTTTATAACCCTCTTCCCTCAAAGTATCCCTGAGAAGACGCAGGTTATCAGGCAAATCATCAACAATTAAAATATTGCCTCGGTAGTTTGTAGCTCGATCGCTAACCCTATCGCTAGTTCTATCGACAATCATACTCATTTCCCTAGTTTCCTGCTAGAGGAATATAAACATATGCACAAATAGTATAGTTTAATTATTCTGTTAAAAAAGTCACTTTACCCACAAAGAAGTCCTGCGATCCCGGAGATATGGGGCTGGCAAGGGGGCGCAACCATACAAAATCTGGATAGTTCGGTTAGAGGCAGCCCCCCCGTGGTTGCCCTTCTTCGCTTCGCCTAACATCAGAAGAAGAGTGTTTCAACCCAAGTAGCCGATTTATGAACAAGCGCATTTCTCACATGGCAAGTCTACTCCTCATTGCGATCGGATGTCTCGTGCTGCTGGGTTGGCAATTTGACATCTCCCTACTCAAAAGTGGTTTTCCCGGTATGACCTCGACCATGAAAGCAAACACGGCAATTTGCTTTTTGCTGGCTGGAGTGTCTTTGAGATTGTTGCAGTACAACAGAACCCGACTGCACCATCGCATCGCTCAAGGGATGGCAGGATTCATAATCATCATCGGTATGCTGACGCTGAGCCAGTATATTCTTGGTTGGAAGCTGGGTATTGATCAGTGGCTTTTCCCAGATTTCGTATCTTCAGCGACTCCTTATCCGGGAAGAATGGCAGTAAATACCGCCCTAAATTTTGTGGTGATGGGACTAGCACTGTTACTGTTAGGGCAAAATTCCCCACGGGACACTTGGTTGGCTCAGATTTTTAGTAGTGTTGCAGCTTTAATTTCTCTACTAGCTTTATTTGGAAACCTATTCAATGTCGATATTCTTGAACCGTTGGTCACAATTACGACGACTCAACCCCTAAACACGATCGTCACCTTTTTCATCCTCTATGGAGGAATTTTATTGCTCCGCCCCAAGGAAGGATTAATGCAAGTAGTAACCAGTCCCCTGGTAGGCGGAGTAATGGTTCGGTGGTTGCTGCCTTGGGGAACAATCTTTCCAGTGACAGTGAACTGGTTCACTCTTCAGGGACAAAATTTAGGCTGGTATAATGCTAATTTTGGCTATAAATTGCGTTCAACTGTTATGGTTTTGACGTTCTCAATTCTCATCTTGGGGACGGCTCGCTTTTTGAACCAGATAGATTACAAGCGCCAACAAGCCGAAAAAGAAATTAAAAAACTTAACGAAACTTTAGAAATTCTTGTGGCTGAACGAACAGATGCTTTACAAAAATCGCAGGCTCGTTTTGCAGGAATTCTAGAAATCGCCAATGATGCAATTATTTCCATCGATCGCACTCAACGCATTACCCTGTTTAATCAAGGCGCAGAAAAGATGTTTGGCTATAAAATTGAGGATATTTTAGGGAAGCCACTGAATTTACTGCTGCCAGAACAGTTTAGAGATGCACATCCGCAGCATATCAAACAATTTGCCCAGTCTTCTACCAGAGCGCGAAGGATGGGAGAACGAGGCGAGATTTTGGGTCGTCGTCAAGATGGAACGCAGTTTGCGGCTGAAGCCTCTATTTCTAGGCTGGAAATGGGAGACGAAACGGTATTTACTGTTATTATGCGCGATATTAGCGATCGCAAGCAAGTAGAAGCATCACTCGCTCACATGGCAGCGATTGTGGAATACTCTGGTGAGGCAGTTATTAGCAAGTCATTAGACGGCATTATTTTAACCTGGAACAATGCAGCAGAAAAAATCTTTGGCTACAAGGCTGAAGAAATCATAGGACAATCGATCGTCATTCTAATTCCCTCCTATCTTATTTACGAAGAACAGCAACTCCTAGAAAGGATTCGACAAGGAGAAACGGTTGATAACTATGAAACCGTGCGTGTCCGAAAAGATGGACAGCTTATCCACATATCTTGTACCATATCACCTCTGAAGGACACAAAAGGCAAAATTATTGGGTGTTCTGTAATTAAACGCGACATCACAGAGCGCAAACGAGCTCAAATAAATCGCCAACAAATTGAGATGGCTTTACGAAACAGTGAAGAGCAGTTTCGCCATGCGTTTGAAGATGCCTCTATCGGGATGGCGCTCGTTTCACTTGATGGGCACTGGATTAAAGTCAATCCTTCCTTATGTCAGATTCTTGGCTACTCCTCAGAAGAGTTGTTAGCGTTAACGTTCCAAGAAATCACCCATCCTGACGATTTAGACGCGGATCTTAGTTATGCCCATCAACTATTAGCAGGAACAATTTCAACTTACCAACTGGAAAAACGGTATTTCCACAAACAAGGACATATAATTTGGATTCTTCTTGATGCCTCGCTAGTACAAGATGGACAGGGAAATCCACTGCATTTTATTGCTCAGATCCAAGACATTACCGCTCGAAAAGAAGCTCAAAAAACGCTAGATATTCAAAGCGTTATCATGAATAACATGGCAGGAGGAGTGTGTTTAATTAAAGCCTCCGACCTCATAATAGTCTACACAAACCCTACCTTTGACGCTATGTTTGGCTGCACAGAGGGCGAATTAGCAGGCCAACCCCTTGGTGTCTTGAATTATGTCGATACAAATTTTACACCAGATGTAACCGTTCTAGATATAGTCAGTCAAATTCAACAGACCGGCGAAGCGAAATATGAAGCCCACAGTAGAAAGAAAGATGGAACTCTCTTTTGGTGCAGAGTTCATACATCCATGTTTGAGCATCCTGAATACGGAACTGTATATGTTGCCGTTCAGGAGGACGCAACAGAGCTAAAACTGGCTGAGCAAGGCTTGCAAGCTACCACACATCGCCTTAACTTTCTTCTGAACTACAGCCCCGTTGTCATTTTTAGCAGTAAAGCTGCTGGCGATTATGGAACAACGTTCCTCAGCGCAAATATCAAAGATATATTGGGCTACGAAACCAGGGAGTTTTTAGAAGATTCTAAATTTTGGGTGAATCACTTACACCCAGACGATCTAGAACCAGTGCTTAATGGCTTAGGAAATTTATTCGTTAATGATTTTTATTTCCACGAATACCGTCTTCGTCGCTCCGATGGGGTTTATCGCTGGATGCTGGGTCAGCTTAGGCTAATTCGAGATCGTTCAGGTACACCAGTAGAAATCTTGGGATATTTAATTGACATTAGCGATCGCAAACAAGCTGAGTTGGAATTTCACCAGGCAAATGAAGCAAACCAAGCCAAGACTGTCTTCCTCGCCAACATGAGCCACGAACTCCGCACCCCCCTGAACTCAATTTTGGGATTCACGCAATTGATGAGCTATGATAGAAATCTGACTCCTTCTCTCCAAGAACGTTTACAAATTGTCAATCGTAGCGGTAGACATTTATTGGACTTGATTAACGATATTTTAGATTTATCCAAAATAGAGAGCGGACGGATGACCCTCAATGCTTCTGACTTTGATTTGACAAGTTTGCTGGCTTCTATTGAAGAAATGTTCCAAGTCAAAGTCCAATCTAAAGAATTGCCACTAATTTTTGAGCTAGCTCCCGACATTCCTAAATTTGTGCATAGCGACGAGAAAAAACTCTATCAAATCTTGGTCAATCTGCTCGGAAATGCGATTAAGTTTACCAATCAAGGAAGCGTCACCTTACGGGTAAGAGCAACACAAAGAGACAAAACATCCTGTCACCTATGTTTTGAAGTTGAGGATACAGGCGTGGGAATTGCGCCCACAGAAATTGATAAATTATTTAAGGTTTTCGTGCAAACGCAAGCTGGGAATAATTTGAGTCAAGGCACTGGGCTTGGTTTAGCCATCAGTCAAAAAATCGTCAAACTTATGGGCGGTCAGATTCGGGTTAAAAGCACTTTGAACCGAGGTAGCACTTTTTCGTTTGAGATTGGTGTACAGTTACCTCAAGCAGACTCCTTACCCCCAGAGTCAATTAATCAAAAAGTAATTAGTTTAGCTCCCGGACAACCCACTTACCGGATTCTTATTGTTGAAGATTTAGAAGACAATCGTCGCTTGTTAGTCGAGCTCCTGACCTCGGTTGGTTTTGAGGTGAGAGAAGCAAAACAAGGAGGGGAGGCACTCTCCTTGTGGGAGAGTTGGCGGCCACACCTGATTCTGATGGATCTACGAATGCCGATCGTGGATGGCTACACAGCTACTAAATATATTAGAGAACGCCCTCAGAGCCAAGAAACGGTCATTATTGCTTTAACTGCCAGTGTTTTTGAAGAAGATCGAGAGAAAGTTCTGATGGCTGGCTTTAACGACTTTATGAGCAAGCCTTTTCAGCAGAGACACATCTATGACAAAATCGCTAAATATTTGGGAGTAAAATATATCTACGAAGTCGTAGAACCAACTCCACAAAAACAATTAGTTGAAACGGTGTCTGTAAAAGATCTATCCACGATGCCCCCTCAGTGGTTAGAACAAATGTATCAAGCTGCTTACTATCTCGATACGGAAGTTATGAACGAATTAATCGTACAAATTCCCGAATCCAAAGCAAGTTTGTCCAAAGCACTAACCGATTATATCAATAATTTTAATTCTGACCGAATTATGGAGTTGATTCGACCTTTGCTGCCGAATCCACTGTAGTTATCGAGTTTAAGGACACAGAAGCTATAGCGCTGTAACCAGTGGCTATATTTGCCATATAAACCAACCTCGAAAAGGATTTGGAAGTTTTTGGATAAGTCTATTGCAGATATCCATCAGCTTGAGGGAATGGCATACACATTAGATGAAATGTGCTGTATCATATAGCAATTCTATTTCGTATGTGAAGGAGATTTATTTTTTTTATTAAATGCAGAGGGTGCTGAGGGGGCAGAGAAATAGAAAAGAGATATAGAAATGATTGATTTAACCGGAAAAGTAATTTTAGTAACTGGTGGCTCGAAAGGGATTGGCGCAGCGACGGTGCGGACTCTGGTTAATGCTGGGGCCGAGGTGATTTTGCATTACTGTCGCAGTCACAAAGAAGCGGAAGCGGTAGCCGCAAGTGTGGCGCGCGATCGCTGTTATTTATTAGCAGCAGATTTGATGGTGGAAAACGCGGCCTCGACTTTGTGGCGAGATGCTTTAAAATGGCGGGGTCATATTGATATTTTAGTTAATAATGCGGGGATTATGCAGTCAGCGGGTATCGAGGACAAATTCGATATTTGGTCTTCAGCTTGGCAGCAAACTCTACAAGTAAATTTAGTGGCCGTTGCCGATTTGTGCCGGGAATCTATCCTGCATTTTCAAACTCGCCGAGTCGGCACAATTATTAATATAGCAAGTCGCGCTGCTTTTCGCGGCGATGACCCGAATTATCTGCACTACGCCGCTTCTAAAGGTGCTATTGTTGCTTTAACTCGCAGCATTGCTAGAGGGTTTGCGGCTGATAATATTTTGGCATTTACAGTTGCACCGGGATTTGTCAGTACAGAAATGTCTAACCAGTTTATTCAGGAGTTCGGTGAAGCTGATATTATTCGCGATATCCCGATCGGCAAAATCGCTCCTCCTCAAGATGTTGCCAATGTTATCGCGTTTTTAGCGTCGGGTTTAGCTGCACACGCTACCGGGACTACGATCGACATTAATGGAGCCTCTTACGTGCATTGAGACAGTTCTGTAAAATACCTCTCAAGGCTCACGCTGATATCTTTTAAAACCAACTAATTTATCACTTTAGCAAGACGCTAAAAACATCATAAATGACTTAATGTTAGATGAAAAGACAATCTGAGGAAAGTTGATTATGACAACAGATAACGGCACCAACACCAAACGAGTTGCCATACTCATCGAAAATGGAGTAGAAGATTCGGAATTTCTAGTTCCTTACAACGCCTTAAAACAAGCAAATTTTGATGTAGTTGTCCTCGGTTCGCGGACAAACGAAAAGTATGCAGGGAAACAAGGAAAAGTTGCTCAGCAAGCTGACGGAACTACCACTGAAGCAGTACCTGCAGAATTCGATGCAGTGATAATTCCCGGCGGTATGGCTCCCGATATGATGCGGACTAATCCCAATACAGTACGTTTTGTACGAGAAGCATTTGAGCAAGGAAAAATCGTCGCTGCTGTGTGCCACGGCCCGCAAGTTTTGATAGAAGCCGACTTGCTGAAAGGCAAAAATGCGACGGGTTTCTTGGCAATTAAAACAGACATGATTAATGCCGGAGCTAACTACATTAACGAAGCTTTAGTAGTTGACGGCAACTTGATTACTTCCCGCCAACCGGGAGATTTAGCAATATTTACCACCGCAATTATGGCTCGCCTCGGTTACGGCGGAAAAGAAGTCGGTTTGCCAGAAGAAACTGACACAAATGCAGAATGGTGGAAATTAGCTAATGGTTGGGGAGGTTCTACACAAGGCGACATTGTTAAAGGTTTGAATACCGCCCTGGCAGGGGAACGCTATGCTTGCGAAGCGTTTGAACATTATGCCGAAAAAACGCAAGATAGCGATTTGCGATCGCTCTTGAGAGAAATGATTCAAAACAAACAGAACCACATCCTCGCTCTCGAAAAACGCCTCAACGATTTCGGTGAAAAACCCTCAATTCCTGCCCAAATTGCTGACAAATACGCTAAATTAAAAGCTTCGATGCAAGGAACCGATGAAACGTTCTTACTGCGGAGCACTCTAGGTGACTTGCAAACCGGTGTTGTCGATATCAACAACCTGCGGGTGAAGTTCACAGATCCCGTATCAACTGCTATTTTGACAGAGATAGAATCGGATTTGTCCAAGTGTGAACAAGTCGTTGCTAAACTCTTCCGCGCCCGTGCAGTTTCCCAGGAAATCAAGTCGCCTAAACCTTCGACTAGCCCCGCTGTAAAAATGTAATCAGCAAGGGAATAAATAAGTTTGTAGTTTTATTGAGATGTGAAAACCCGTACCAATATCGCCACTACAAACTTGATCTGCAATCATATAATATACGCCTTGGCGGTAAAATAAAACCCAACACTAAAAAGCAGATATTCAACTAACTGCAAGGTGGAGGGTTTTATTAAATGGGTTTTATTTTTATTTCAGCCCCCCGGATACATTCGTAAAGTGGCTTTCTTCAATTCTTCAATTCTTCAATTCTTCAATTCTTTAATCTAAAATCTAAAATCTAAAATCGATTGCCTTCTTCCCTCTTCCTTTAGACAGGAGACACCTGGGCTATAAATGCGCTACTGTGTTGCCAATATTTTGATGAGGAAAAAAAGGCTGTGGTTCCCTTACGCGATGAAAATCCCATTACTATCACTCCCTACGTCACCTACGGGCTGATTGCCGCAAACATATTAGTATTTTTGTACGAACTCAGTTTGGGCGATCGACAATTAACCCAATTCTTCTACTCTTGGGCCGTAATTCCTTGCCAGTTAAGCAATATGTGTCGGGTTGCTCTGCCAGCTTCGCCATTTCCCGAATGGACGACACTAATTAGCTCCCAATTCCTGCACGCAGGCTTTCTCCACATTGCCGGAAATATGTTATTTTTGTGGATTTTTGGCAACAATGTAGAAGACCGTTTAGGACACGTCAAATTTATAATATTTTACCTTACTTGCGGCGTTTTAGCATCACTAACTCAGTGGTTTTTTTCCTCAGCATCTGCCATTCCGTCCCTGGGTGCTAGCGGCGCGATCGCAGGCGTGATGGGAGCTTACATTCTCAGATATCCCCAAGCCAGAGTTCTGACACTGCTTCCCCTGGGAATCTTTTTTACCACCGTCAGAGTCCCCGCTTTCTTCTTTCTAGGATTTTGGTTTGCACAGCAAGCATTGAGCGGCCTGGCTTCGTTGAATGCCCCGGCAAGTGTCGGCATGGAATCCGGGGGAGTTGCCTACTGGGCCCACGCCGGCGGCTTTGTTTTCGGCGCTATTCTCGGCCCTTTATTGGGACTTTTTTCTGAGGAAAATCAAATTTAATTTTTCACCGTAAATTAACACAGATTAACGCAGATAAACTGCAAACAAAATCGGCGTTAATCTGCGTTAATCTGCAGTTTCAAACCTCGAATTTTTCTCAAAGTTCGGCGCTATTCTCTGGCATTTGTGGGGCTTGTTTTCTAAAGATAATCAGGTTTACTTTTTTACCCCCAGATAAACACAAATTAACGCAGATAAACTGCCAAGAAAATCGGCGTTAATCTGCGTTAATCTGCGGTTTCAAACCTCTTATCTTCCTAGATAAACGTCAAGTCAAATTCCGAAAGAGCAGAAACCCCAGTTACACCATTTAACTTCGCCAAAATGCGAGAATCGCTGCCGGTGAGGTTATTGCCATTGCCGTCATAAATGATGTAAGTATTGCCACCGGAATCGTAGGCAAACAAGAAAGCACTTCCTCCCAGAATATTTGCAGAAACAGTTGTCTGCACATTCAGCAGAACTTGACTGCCATTGCTGAGATTGGGGAATCCGGGGGCAAAATTAAACTGATCGGCGATCGGCACACCCAGACCGCTAAAATCAGTAATCACATCGTATCCGCCCGCCGCGATCGCAGCCTCGATCGCCGCCGAAGAAGCCGCATCAAAAGCAGGCCCACCTTGTGCAGGGCTGGTATAGCGGAATTGATTGCTGCCACCGCCCCCCGTCATGGTATCTGCGCCGAGGCCCCCTACGAGCACGTCGTTATCCAAACCGCCGTTAATCGTATCGTTGCCGCCTTGACCATCAATAGTATCGCTGCCCGCCAAACCGTCTAAATTGTCCGGCAAAGAACCCCCAACTAAATTGTTAGGCCCGCTATCAGCCGGCAAGATTTGAACGGTGACAGTACCTACGCCCGGAACTGTCCCGAATCCGTCGCTGACGCTGTAGGTGAAAGCAGTTGTACCCGCTACGTTGCCGGGGATGAATTGCACTTGAGAGACAAGATTTACAGCTATCCCCAGTTGCGGTGTGCTGACATTGATAATGCTGAGCGTCCCTTTTTGCGGGCTGGAATCGTTGGCCAGCACGTCGATAAAAGTGGGCAGCAAATTATTCGTATTGGTAAATACGATGCCGTCATCAACAACAATTGGCGGCAGGAGAGTTGGAACAGTTACGGAGGTATCGAAAGAATTGATGTTAATTGCGACTGACGCTGCTGCCGTGCCGCCTTGGTCGTCAGCTACGCTGTAGCTGAAAGAACCGGCTTGCCCGATCACGTTTGTTCCAGGTTGAAATGTCAGTCCAAGTAAATCCTGAACCGTTAACTTTTGGTTCACGGTGACGGGACTCGTACCGGTAGTTACCTGACCAAAAGTAGGATTGGGAAGTCCGACTACCGCGATCGACAGTGGCTGGCCTTCCGGGTCGCTGGGCGCCGAAATGCTCAGAGACAGAGGCAAATTCTGCAAACCAGTCACCGTCTTGCCAGCTTCCACGATCGGCGGCTGGTTAGGAGTCGGAGATGTAAAACTCGGCGGAGTCGGCCCCCCGCCCAAAGGCGGAGGAGTTGGGGGCGCCGCAGTTGGAGTCGGGACGATCGAAGGACTCGGACTCGGAGTTGTCCCGCCGGCAGTCGGAGTCGGACTCGGACTCGGACTCGGAACCTGTGTCGGCAATGTCCCCGTTGTTGGTATTGGACTCGGAGTTGTCCCCGGTGATGGACTCGGAGTCGGAGTCGGAGCCGGTTCCGGAGAAGGAGCCGGTGCCGGTTCCGGAGAAGGAGCCGGTGCCGGTTCCGGAGAAGGAGCCGGTGCAGGAGAAGGTGTTGTCCCCGTTGCCGGTGCAGGAGAAGGTGTTGTCCCCGTTGCCGGTGCAGGAGAAGGTGTTGTCCCCGTTGCCGGTGCAGGAGAAGGTGTTGTCCCCGTTGCCGGTGCAGGAGAAGGAGTTGTCCCCGTTGCCGGTGCAGGAGAAGGTGTTGTCCCCGTTGCCGGTGCAGGAGAAGGTGTTGTCCCCGTTGCTGGAGTCGGAGAAGGTGTTGTCCCCGTTGCCGGAGTCGGAGAAACACTTGTCCCCTCAATGGTGAAGGGATTGTCGTTTACGCGCGGTATCTGAGCTGTAGTGAACCTAGATTCATCTAGCGAGTTCGATCGAACATCAATCAACACCGCCAAAAATTCCCCAGTTCGCCTGTCTCTAATAATCGTGTTGCTAGAATTCGAGCCTTGGCCCTGGAAAATTTCTAATTCGGTAAAGTTCAGACCTCCAGCCAGACCGATCGAGTCTCCCGCATTAAAATCTCTAATTACATCAGCATCGCCGACTTCGCGGCCGCCAGTAGTAAGAAACCCGTTGCCACCAGGCGACGTGCCCACCCTACCGAGAACAAAGATATCCGATCCGTCGCCTCCTGTCAGAGTATCAGACCCGCGATCGCCCGAAAGAATATCATCCCCAGGCCCCCCAGACAAAGAATCATTGCCGTCGCCTCCGAAGATCAGGTCATCACCCTCGCCGCCATCACCAGTATCGTTACCAACACCACCGGTGATGACATCCCCGCCCTCCTGGCCCAACAAAATATCATCGCCAGCCGCGCCTATGAGGCAGTCGTTACCCGTGTCGCCAAAAACAGTGTCACTGCCCTTGTCGCCCAAAATCAGGTCGTCCTCCCCACCACCGCGCAGACAGTCATTGCCTTTACCGCCGTACAGCGAGTCGTTGCCTTCAGCACCCAAGACAAGATCGTTGCCCTGGTCGCCAAAAGCTACGTCACCGCCCTCGTCGCCAGAAACCAAGTCATCGCCTTTTCCGCCCCGCGCCGTGTCATTGCCACGCCCGCCCTCAACAATATCTTTACCAGCGCCGCCGTTGAGAGAATCGTTACCGTCTTCGCCCCTGAGTAGATCGTCTCCGTCCCGACTCAGAAGCGTGTCGTCGCCGGCCCCCCCGGAAATCGTGTCATTGAACAAGCTGCCGATTAAATAGTTACTGCCGTCATTTGCGACAACTAAGCCATCGACAAAAAGTGGCTCTGGGGGAGGCGTGGGAACTGTCAGAGGTGGCCGCGGCACAGGCGTGACAGAAATGTCCGTCCCCGTCATCATCGGCGGCTCCGTCCCCGTCATCATCGGCGGTTCCGTCCCCGTCATCATCGGCGGTTCCGTCCCCGTCATCATCGGCGGCTCCGTCCCCGTCATCATCGGTGGCTGCGTTCCCGTCATCATCGGCGGCTCCGTCCCCGACGACGGCGTAGGCTGCGGCACCGTGCCGCTATCCAAACTATCCTCGTTCTCATCGGGTCGCCGCCCTTCGAGAAAAATTAGTGGTACTGCACTTGGCATTGTTCCGACTCCTTGCGACGCTACTCAAAAACTACTAAATAAACTTAAAGTCAGATGCAGTAATGACGGTGCTGAGCGCTCCCGGCACTGTAGGAATAGAATTCAACACTGCCAAATCGAAAGCTGGGAGACTGTCATCTGCCACATTCGGGTCGAAGCCGAGAACGTACTTGTTAAAAGTATTGTTCAGGTACACGAAGAAAGCTCCCGTTTTGCTCGAACCGTTTTGATTCTTCAACACTGCATTTATTGCTTGAGCGTTGTCAAATTTAGATTCAAACAAAATGACTGATTGCTTGCTAATGTCGTCGCCGCTAGACCCGATATTCCTGACGATAAAACTGGTGAAATCGAGAGTAGTTCCTGAGTTGGTTAAACCTGCGAAATTTGATGACCTGAACAAAAATCTGTCGGTCTCGCTGCCGTTAGCGTTAAAGTCAGCAATCACGTCCACGCCTTCGCTGGGAGTTTCGTAGTAGAAGAAATCATTGCCAGCATCGCCCGTGAGCAAGTCAGAACCGTTGCCACCGCCCAAAATGTCATTGCCTGCACCGCCGGAAAGCGAGTCGTTGTCATCGCCGCCCAATACCAAGTCATTGCCGAAGGCGCCACTGAGACAGTCGCTGCCGGCACCGCCGTCGAGAGTGTCGTCGCCCGCTTGGCCGTCGAGGGAGTCGCTGCCGGCCTCGCCCAACACGTAGTCATTTCCCGAACCTCCGAGTCCCGTGTCGTTGCCTTCTCCACCCAAAATCGTGTCATCGTTGTCGCCGCCGGAGATGGAATCGTTATTGATACCGCCGTCGAGCAAGTTTCTGCCGAGTCCACCGTCGAGGATGTCGTCGCCTGCACCGCCGTCGAGGGAGTCGTCGCCAATGCCACCAAGTAAGGTGTCAATCCCGGTTCCTCCAAGTATCGAGTCGTCGCCGGATTCTCCCAATATCGAGTCGTTGCCTGTTCCGCCGTCAATGGTGTCGTTATTGTCACCGCCCAGGAGGTTGTCATTGTCATTGCCGCCGAACATCAGGTCGTTGCCCAGTCCGCCGATCAGCGAGTCTATGCCGTCTTGGCCGTCAACAGTATCGTTGCCCAGTCCGCCGTCAAGGGTGTCGTTGCCGATCGCACCCACCACCGAGTCGTTGCCTGCTTCACCGAATTCGAGGTCGTTGCCGCCACTGCCATCGATGATGTCGTTGCCGTCGCCCCCAGAGAGGGTATCGTCACCGGCCCCGCCGAGGATGAAGTCGCTGAGGTTGCTGCCTGTAAAGCTGCTGGCCGGGAGAGCGCTGCGATCGACAATATTATCTACCACCGTGATGCTGAAGGATGCCGGCCCGATAGTTGCAGATCCGTCGGAGGCTGTAAACGTGAAACTGTCGCTGCCACCTCCTGCCAGCAAGTTGTATTTGACGATGTTGTTGTTGATATCGTCTTGCGTGAATTTGCCGCCGACGTTGAGAAATGTGGTGCCCCTTTGGACAAAACCTCTGGTAGCGTCGGGGGCTTTAGTAATCGTGTAAACGATTTCCAAGGGGCTGTTGTCGGGATCTGTGACCAACAAATCGGCGGCAGTAATTGTCTGGGTAGGATTACTTTTGGCAACCACCACACCGTCGTTAATTATTAGCTGCGGCGGGCTACTGACGTTGATGGTTACTACCGCCTTACTTGTGCCACCGCTGCCGTCTGAGATGGAGTAGCTGAAGCTGTCAGTACCCGAGAAGCCCGGATTCGGGGTGTATTTGAATACGCCGCCACCCACGGGAACCAGACTCCCTTTGCTTGCTGGAGCAAAAGTCGTGACAGTCAGAGCGCTTTGTTCCTGGTCCGTGTCGTTCAACAGAACGTTGAAACTGAGTTCTTGACCCGCAACCGTGGTGAAGTTGTCGTTAACTGCTCTTGGAGGTTGGTTAAAGATGGGCGTCGGACTTCCTGTCGGCGTCGGACTTCCTGTCGGCGTCGGCAAATTCGGCGTCGGGAACGTCGGCACCGGCTCGTCTGGCGTCGGACTGGTTGTCGGCGTCGGACTGGTTGTCGGCGTCGGACTGGTTGTCGGCGTCGGACTGGTTGTCGGTGTCGGACTGGTTGTCGGTGTCGGACTGTCTGTCGGTGTCGGACTGGTTGTCGGCGTCGGACTGGTTGTCGGCGTCGGCAGGGGAAGCGGAGTTGCGCTGCCGGGAACTGTGGGGGCAATTACAAATGAGCTTCGCCCTAGGGTTCTGCTGTCTACTCCGGGCAATACTGCTAAAAAGTCGCCGCTGACGCCGTTGCGAATAATCGTACTGCCAGCTTTGGTCTCGGTGCTTTGGAAGATTACCAAATCTTCAAACTTGAGGTCGCCACTTAACCCGATTAAATCTTCGCCTTGGCGAAAGTCTGTGAAAATGTCGGCATCGGCGAGATCTGGGCCGCCTGTGGTGATCAATGCCGCGTTAGTGCCGTCGCTGCTGCTGCCGCTGGGAGAACTGAAGGCACCGATGACGAAGACATCTCTGCCTTCGCCTCCTGCCACTACGTCTTTGCCTGCTTCGCCCCAAATAACGTCGTTGCCAGCACCGGCGTCCACGATGTCATCACCGTCGCCGCCGAATACGATGTCGTCGCCGTCGCCGGCAAAAATTGTGTCCCCGCCGGCGTTTCCGTAGAGCCAGTCGCCTCCTTCGTTGCCAAATAGCAAGTCTTCGCCGTCGCCACCGAAGAGCGAGTCGTTGCCTTGGTCGCCCCAGAGGATGTCGTCGCCTCGATCGCCGAAAAAGCTATCGTCGCCAGAACCCCCACGCAAGCTGTCACTGCCTTTGCCGCCGTAAGCCGTGTCTCTGCCTTCGCCTCCGATTACCGTGTCGTTGCCGTCATTGCCATACAGCAGGTCGGGGTTATTTCCCCCATCGAGGGAGTCGTTGTCTTTGCCTCCGTACAGGGTATCGAGTCCTGAACCGCCATCAAGAACGTCGTTGCCCTCATTGCCGAACAGCACGTCGTCATCGTCGTTGCCAAATAGTAAATCGTCGCCTCCGACTCCTTGCAAGGTGTCGTTGCCTTGCAGCCCGGAAATCACGTCGGGGCCGGGACTGCCAGCTAAGGAGTCGTTGCTTTCTGTGCCGCGGACTACGCCGCCGATGATTCCGGGCGATGTACCTTGGCCTCCGCCCACTGTGTCATCTATGCCACCAAAGGTGTCGTCCCCGGAGGGAGGTGGTGTTGGTGTTGGAGTCGGAGTCGGAGTTGGCGTCTCTGGTGTTGGCGTCTCTGGTGTCGGCGTCTCTGGTGTTGGCGTCTCTGGTTCTGGTTCTGGTGTTGGTGTTGGAGGTGGTATAATTACTAATGGCACTGCACTTGGCATTATTTTGGCTCCTTTAAACGACGATCCCGATTTACTTTAAGAACTGATTAGTATCAGTTTGTTGCCACAAATCTGGCTTAAAATTGATTAATAACCCCATCATTTCTAACATACTAAATCAAAACTGCCACGGCTATAGATATTTTTTAAGCTGGGCATCTTTTGATCCCAAAATATTAATGATTGCACGTTTTGAGGCTTATGTTGGGTATACTTTAATATCGCGCCCTAGTGATATAACCTAGAAGTCGGGCTGCGAGTCATCCCGGTGTATTTATCCAGAATCAGAAAAAATAAAAATCTTCGCCCTCATAATTTTTTCCTTCCGAATGTTCAATGACGAATACATCTGTGCCTCTTGCCTTCAGAAGCCGACTGTCTTATGCTGACTGCTGACAAGAAACAGAGCTGTTAATTAGGGGCAGAAGCGGCCCGGTTTGTTCTTGTCCACTGACGGAGAGTTCGCTGTGGCAAAGGTAAAGCAGGGAACAGCGACTTAACAAATCTAGCAGAATTCGCCGCAGCCGCTGTTGGTCGGCCGCTGTTTCCTCTTCGGTTTCCCAGGGACGCCCCTGTTGCGATCGCAAAAATAAGGGAGCGCCAAACAATGTCGCCGCACCGCCGCTCAGCCACAGGGGCGAGCCGGCATCCAGCCAAAAGTGCCATTTGTGGGCGCGGCGGCTGCTGCGGTACTGGAAGATGTTGGCGAGGGTGACGGCTCTGGCTGCTGGGCCTTCTGGACGCACTGGAAAGGGGTTGGCGGTGACGGTTCCTTGGCGCAACAACTGGATGAACCGGGCGATGGTTTCTGAGTCGCCGCCGTTTGTTGGTTCTACGCGCTGCATTCGCCCGTTGATTTCCCAGTAGTGGCTGGCGGTTTCCATTAACTCGCGCAGGGCTGCTAGCCGATCGTAAGGCAGGTATCTGTCGTTCATGAGAAATTTCTGGATGGCTCGATCGAGTAGGGCAATTGGGCTCGGCAACAGCCGCTCCTGCTGTTGCGACCGCTGTTGTTCGATCCACTCGACAATGTGCTCGTAGGCCCTGGCTGCTCGGTGTCCCAGTCTGTCCCACCGGGGAAAGGCTGTAATTGGCAGCAGTTGAGGTCGATCGATATCTGGACAAAAACAGTGATCGGCGATTAAACCTGCTCTCACTTGGTCGATCGATTTTTGATGGTGAATTTGAGATGTTAGATTGAAAGTCGAGTTAGAATCTTCTGTTTCCAATGAACGGTGTTTCTGGCTGCCCAACACTACCAGCATTTCGGCTGCGCCGTCTCGATCGACTAAACGGCCGAGTCCCGGATAAACTAAGGCTAACAAAGTGAGTAAAGCTCGAATCTCTGGGGTAGTCGAGAGGGGACGCTGATCGTTGAGAGATACGGCGGCGATACCATCTCGCGCGAGAATTTCCGTTAAACTGTAACGGGCGATCGCATCCATCCCAGGGGCAATTACGGCGATTTCCTGCGGTTCCACGGCTTGTGACTTCACCGCATCCACGATGATTTCGGCGGTTTCTCGCAGCAGTTGAGCCCTGGAAGTGGTTTGGAGCGATCGAACTGATCCGGGCAAACTCAAGCCTAAAGGATAAAAACCCTCAGAATTAACTGCTAAACTTACCGCTAAATCTCCAATCTCTGCGGCTAAACCGGCTTTTGCGTCCAAATTTTCCACGCTTTGACAGCGGCCTTCGAGTTGGGCTAGGTATTCCGTGTCAGCCCCCAAGCCCAAACGCACTCCTCCATCCGGATTGTAGGAGAACGCCCCCGCTGCACCTTGGTCGAGCATTCGATCGAACAAATGACCGCTGATCGCCGGATAATCGTCAACATCGTCTGCGATCACAGCTTGGTATCTAGAGGCCAAATGCTTCTGGTAACTGACATCCGGCAACAAATAGCGCCAGTAGAGTTCGCAAACAATCCCGTAAGTCAGGAGTCCCCGCGTCAAGCACCATTCCCGCCACCTTTCCAGCAACTCTCCCATGCTAGTCCACAGGTTGATCGAGCCGCCTGAGATAGCAAATCCCTGTTGCAGAATGCTGGGAATCGCTTCTCTAGGCGTACCGCTGACAGCAGCAAGTTGTAATAAGTCTAGTGTTCGACGCACCATTCGGTTTGGACTTACCCCTGTTTGTTGCAAAATGCCCTCGTCTAGTTCGCGACGCCAGAGTCTCGCGGCAAGTTCCAGTTCTGTTTCAGGTTGCAGCCGCAGGGGAAATTGAGCCGTCAAATTCAGCGACTGAACTAGCAGGGGCCAAAATAGCAATACCTCCTGCTCAAAAAAACCGAAGGGTGTTGTCGAGTGAAAGGTATATTTTCCTTCGGTAGCGACGGCGATGCGATCGGCTAATTCTAGCCGGTTGTCTCCGTTAGCTGCTAAGACTAAAATTGCTGGGGCAGTTTGTCCAGCCCGCCGCCGCCCGGAACTCGATCGCCCTGAAACTTTTGTGGGCAAGGGCTTGACAGTTTTGCTCCAAATGCAGAACTGCTCGACTAAACGAGTCGTTTTGCCACTGCGGGCAGATCCGACAATCCAAATTGAATCCTGCGTGGCAGTTCTCAATTTATGTAAATTTGTTACCATACCGTGAATACTTTAATCACTAATGTCTACAGCCAACTAACCAGCTTTAGCTATGAATACTTCTCCGTGGAACAGGATTGTAAAATATCTCTACAGCCTTCACCAATGGTATCGAGAAACGCCTGAGAGGGCTCTAGAACAGGCCTACGATGCTGCGTTAGCAATTAAGGCGATCGAAGACGAGCATTTTGGCGGTCAAGGAATCTCTGAGCGATCGGGAAATTACGGAGAAAGCACACTGTCTTACTTTAAATCCGAACTGCAAAAATACCTCAAGGTCATCCAAACCCGAATGGTTGAGTTTAATGCTAGCCGTTCTTTTTTGGAACTGCCGGAGCGAGTGGGGGCCAAACCGAAAACGGGGTACAGCGCTGAGCCTCACCAGCACGGATTACATCTCAACAATAAAGATAGAGAATCTCTTATATTTGAGAAGCTAGAGTTTATTGATGGAGTCATCGACAAGTATATTAATAATAGTAGATCAACGGCAATTGTTCCGGTTGTCAGTTCAGTAAATGTGCAGGCAAAATCTACAAGAAGTAGCAGCTCTCCACCTGACAATAATAAAGGTTCAGCTAATTCTGTTAAGATTCACGACGGTGAGGTTGACACTAACTATGAAGAAGTGAATTTATTGCCGCGATCACTTTTGGGAACTTTGAATCGTATCACTAAAGATTTAGACCCTGGAGCTGAAAAAGAAGTAGTCAAGAATTTTCGCAATTCTAAAGTAAAAACAATTATTTCTCTTCGATTTATTTTACTTTTAATTTTAGTTCCGCTGTTGACGAATCAAATCTCCAAAAACTTTATAGTCGGACCGGTAGTTGAGCATTTTAGAGGTCAAGAAAATGCTCCACTTTTCATAAATGTTAACCTGGAAGAAGAAGCATTCCAAGAACTGGAGAGATTTGAGCAGCGCCTCAAATTTGAAAGGTTAATAGGCACTGCTCCGTCGCTTTCTTTAGAGGAAACGGAAAAGAAGATTTCCGAGAAAGCAGTTGAGCTCGCGGAGGAATACCGCGCTGAAAGTGGGGGAGCTATTAAAAATATTTTTGCCGATTTGATTTCCTTCATGGCCTTTGCCGCGATTATCGTCACTAACAAGAAAGAGATTGAGATTTTAAAGTCTTTCATGGACGATGTGATTTACGGCCTCAGCGACAGTGCGAAAGCTTTCGTAATTATTTTGTTTACAGATGTGTTTGTGGGATTCCACTCGCCTCATGGTTGGGAAGTTGTTCTAGAAGGTGTATCGAGGCATTTGGGACTGCCAGAAAATAGGCAGTTCATATTTTTGTTCATTGCAACGTTTCCCGTGATCTTGGATACGGTATTTAAGTATTGGATATTCCGTTATTTAAACCGGAGTTCGCCTTCGGCTGTGGCTACGTACAAGAATATGAACGAATAATTAGAGGCGAAGGAAGTTCGGCAACGGATACTGTAGCGGATGTAACGGATGTCAGCAAGAAGGAAGTTCGGCAACGGATTCGCTCGACGGATGTAGCGGATGTAACGGATGTCAGGAAGAAGGAAGAAGAAAAAAAGATGTAATAATAACAAGGGGTTTCAGGCATTGATAACGTCCTCAGTAGGGCATTCACTGCACACATAGTTGCTTACCCATAGCCCATAAAACCATTTATTGTTTGCGTCAGGAGTGGTTGAATTAAGTCGATATAGTTAAGCTGTTGGGTCATCTAAATTTTATTTTTGGGCGGGTTCTCGCGCGCACCCCCACAAGAATTTTATCAAACTTGACTTTCCTAAAGGCTCCGCTCAGGAACCGTAAAATTTAGATGCGCCTAGGCCGATCGACAAAAAATGCGATCGCCCGCTGAATTTCTCGAAAGAAATCAAAAGGGCGATCGCATTCCCAGATCCAATTACCAATGACCTAATTCCAACGCTTCTTGCGCTGTCGCTGGCTTGCCACCGCCTCCACCAGTCCCAGGCCGAGAAAATTACTCAGCAGCGACGCATTTCCGTAACTTAGGAAAGGCAGGGGAATGCCCGTAACTGGAGCCAAGCCAATGTTCATCCCAATATTTACGAACACCTGAAAAATCAACATTGACAGTACGCCGATCGCCAGCAAAGAACCAAAATTATCGTTAGCCGTTTGAGCGATCGTCACCAACCGGAAACAAATTATCCAGAAAATCAACAACACGGCAATACAGCCAATAAAACCCAATTCTTCGCCAATAGCTGAAAAGATAAAGTCCGTATGCTGTTCGGGAATAAAGTTAAGCTGAGTTTGCGTTCCCTGAAACAAACCCCTGCCCTTCAGTTCCCCAGCGCCAATAGCAATCCGAGATTGAATCAAGTGATATCCGCTGCCTAAAGGGTCTTTCTCGGGGTTTAAAAACCCTGTCAGACGCATTTTTTGATAATCCTTGAGCACATTCCAAAAAATATGTCCGAGGTGTCCAGAAACAACGTTCACCAACACAGCACCGAAAGTACCCAACCACGGCCAAGGCAGGGTTCGCCAAGCGATAATACCCGCAACAACTACCCAGGCTATCCAAATCGGTGTAGACAGGTTATTGAAGAGAACTGAGATGAGAGGAGAGAATAGCAATATTAGCCAGCCGGGATTGACATTTCCCCAGTAAAACATCCCCATCGTGATCGCCCCGAAGACCAAGGAAGTACCTAAATTTGGTTCAGCAAAGATCAATCCCCAGGGTACAGCCATAATCGCCAGCATCCTCAACATATTACCCACGGTGGGGACAGTCTTGTCGTGCAGGAGAGCTGCTAAAGTGACAATCATGCCTACTTTGGCAAATTCTGAGGGTTGCAGGTAGAAGCCGCCGATGTTGATCCACCGCTGGGCACCGAGCCCTGTAGTACCGATAAAGCGCACTGCGATCAGGGACAAATTGATTAAGATGTAAATCGGCCATTTCCACTCAATCAGTGTTTGATAACGGCAGCGGGAAATGATGATGGCGAGAAACAAACCGACTGCCCCAGTTACCCAGTGCCGCCACCAGTTGATGAGTCCCTGATTAATTTCCACGCTGTGGATCATGATTCCCCCGAAGATGGTGAGGGCGATGCAAGCGCCAAACAGCCAAGGGTCTGCTTCTTCCCAGGGTTTGAAGATTGATTTCCAGCGGTTTCTGACTTGTATTCTCTGCAACATGAGGATTTTAGATTTTAGATTTTAGATTTTAGATTATCGAGCCGATTTTCGGAAGTTGTGGATATATTTCGGATTCAGACTCTGCACCTTACTTCAGAAGCGTCGGTGTGAGTACCTCACATTATTCGGGGAGTTGTAGGGAGGTTCCGGGAACGAAAAAAGGAACGCCAAACCGGGTATCTGGGTATTCTATTTTTTCTGTGCGCTTACTTAATTTAGTTCGCGATCGCACGTGGTCAGAAACCGGGTTTTTGTCGAGAAGACGGGTTACAACTCGCCGAAACCGCTAAAAACCCGGTTTCTTGGGTTTTGATTCGTAAGCCCTAGAATCGTCAAGCCGGTTCGTAAAGGTACTCAAAGCCGTTCCCATCTGGATCTCTGCCGTAAAAAGATGCAGTACCGTCGCGGTGTTCGTGAATGTGGGTGACGGAAACACCATCGGCTTTGAGTTGTTGGTAGGCGGATTCCATTTCGGCGCGATCGTCAAATACAAACCCAAAATGCGGCCCTGCTTGGTCGTAACTCGGACTCAACAGCGCCAATCCGTCCTCTCCTGCTTTCAAATAAGCCCAGTCTGCATCTTTCCAAACTAACTCCATGCCCAAGTTTAGGTAGAACTCAGCAGATTTCTCTATGTCTTGCACGCAGACGGCTACGTGTCCCAATCGTTTTAGTTTCATGTCTACAAAATTTATTGTTGTCCTTTCGTGTATTGTATCTATTTTCTGATTTTTTTCTCGATTAATTAGGTATTTTTTCAATTTTTTTGGTCGCTGCTAACTGTACTTTTTCTACTTGTTTGCTAGCGTCCATTTCGCTGAACAGTTGAATGGCGCGCTCAAAATTTTCTTGACTTTTCTCGATGTTACCAAGTTTTTGTTCTGTTAGTGCTAGTTGATAGCAAGCTTCGGCTCGGTCTAATTTAGCGCTGGTTCGATCGAGTATTTCTATTGCTTCTGCATGGTGCTGCAGGGCTTGGTCAAATTCTCCCCCTTCTCGGTACAGTGCTGCTATACTGCTGAGAGCCTTGGCTTTGATGGTGTTGTACTGGTTTTGGTCGGCTTGGGCGATCGCTTGGCGGTACAAGCTCAAAGCTTTCTCTGTCTCTCCCAGGTTTTGATAGGTGGCGGCGAGAAAAACTAACTTGTATCCCGTACCCACCAACTGACTGTTTTCCCGATCGGCATAAAGTTTTTCGGCGAGTTCCTCCGCCTCTTTTTTGTCTCCGATACACGCGTTGAGGAAAGCTAACCCGACATTAATCGAATAGCTGTTAATCCCGATTTCGTCCCGCGAATTTTTCAGCTTGACAAATATCTCCATAGCTGATTCTAATTCGCGCATTTCTATTTGACAAAAACCTATATTAATTGCCGCGTTAACTTTCCAAAATTCCAGATCAGCTTGTTTACCGTTGTCCGGTTCGCTACTTTTTCCTATAATTTGCAAAGATTTAGTGGCTTTTATTTCTGATATTTGGTGGCATTCTATGGCTTGATTTATTTCGCCTAAAATCCGGTAACAACTGCCTAAAATACTGTATAAGCCGCTCAAATAATAATCAGAAGTCACATTGTTGACGATACGAGTAGTTGCTGAAATTATTGGCTGCAAGAAACCTAATTTGTAGAGTGCTCTACCCAGCTTGTAATCTTTGGCAAACTGGATATTGATTTTTTTGAGGATGACGCTCGCGGCCTGCTCGAAACAGCTAATTGCCACATAATGATAGTAAGCTTCAAAAGCTTTCAGCGCATCTTCTACAGTCTCAATATTTTCAACACTCTCTGTCCAGAACTCGGCTGCTTTGCTGTTTGCAGTTTCCCAGTCTCCGGGCGAGAGCCGATCGACCGCTTCTTCCCGAATTGCTGGATGCAGCCAGTATTCGCCCTTCTGAGACTCGACTAGCGATCGGTGCAACAGCGATTTAATGATTTGTCGGCGTCCGGCTTCGGGCACGTCCCAGAGCAAACACAAAAGTCCGTCAGTCGGGACTGTCGGCACGTCTTGATATCGGTAACAGCCCAAGCGGCAGAGGAGTTGATAAGCTTCCGAATCGAGTTCTTGCAGGCGGTTAAACTGACTGGTAACTAAATTTTTTAAGTCTGTTTCAACCAGCGGATGGTCGCTGTTTTCCAGCCAGTAGGCTGCCATATCTCCGTCAAAATCTTCTCGAATCGTGCCGCAAATAATGCCCATAGCTTTGGCATTGCCGCCGTAAACTTTGTGCATTTCCTTGAGGGCGACATCATCTATATTGATGTTGCGGCCGCTAAAAAACTGCCGCCAAACTTCAACTTCCAATCCCGGAAGCAAGTAGTGTTCGACGGTTACATCTGAATCGCACAGTCGATCGCGACTGGTAATGAGCGTTACCGACTGCACCGCTGCGTCAGCCAAAACTCGCAACAGTTCCACGTAAAGGCGGTGCGGTTCAATAAACTTACCTTGTCCGTCGAGTGCGGCTTCCAAATTGTCAATCAATACGCCGACTTTGTGAGTCTGAAGCTGCCGCTTCAGCCGCCCCAGGGTGACGCCAAAGTCTGGCCCTGGTTCTTCCTGAAAGTCTTGCTTGAGCCATTCTTCGATCGCGCTTTCCAAGGCTGTGATGTTCTCTGTCTCTTTTGCCATCAACAGTTCAATTACCCGATCGAACCCTTGAGATTTGAGATACTGTCTGGCCAAAGTTGTTTTGCCGATACCGCCGGCACTTTGGATGACAATCACTTTTGCACCTTGGGCGACAAGAGTATTGAGATCTTCGATCGCCCCGAAGCGACCCAAAAAGTTCGGGTTTTCGATTTCCAAATCCGCATCAAGTCCGAGAGATACTTGGGCCGGAACAGTTTGTCCCGACTGCGGTTCAAGTTTCGAGTAGCTGCGCCAATACCGCTCTACAACCGCTTGAAGGTTGTCTCTTTTTACTTTTTCTCCTTCTCCAAACAGCGCTGAAAGCCGCTTCCACAAATTAGAGGCAGCATCCTTAACAGTCCCTACTCCATACCCTTCACTATCTGCAACCTGTTGGTACGTCCTGCCTTGCACGCCTTGCCAAGCTTCCCGAAAGATCGCGCTGTCAAGGTTGTCGAGAGTTTTCAGGTTTCGAGCCACAAGTAACGAGTTGGTAAAATCCAGTGCACGATCGGCTTCCATTTAGTCACCAGGTTTAGCGTTACCCATCTGAGACAACTTTAACAGACTTTTTCCGACTCGCTTACACCCTCAAACAGTGGACTTGTATAGACTTTTACCGACTGACACGGCCGAGGTTGGCCGGAGATACTGTTGAGTGTGCAGGGGAAGTTGACAGACAAGCTTCTAACTTACACACCGATCGAGTCGAGTTTATATTTAGGAGCAAGCACCTATGTCTATTAACGATGTGGAAACAGCGATCGTAGATGAACAAATTCGCCCTCAAGAATGCGGCCGCGTTCGTTTCCAAAACAGTTGGTGGCCGGCGAAGTGCGATCGAGACATTACTTTTGAACCCGGTGAGGTGGTTCGCGTTGTGGGAATTGAAAATATTACTTTGATCGTTGCAGCGTCGTTTGCGCTCAATTCTGAAAGTCAAGACAAATCTACAATCGGGAGTAAGCCATCATGAATTGTGACAATTCCGAAAAAGCGATCGTCGATGAAGAAATTCGACCTAATGAGTCCGGTCGCGTTCATTTCCAAAACAGTTGGTGGCCTGCGAAGTGCGATCTAGAGATGACTTTTGAGCCGGGTGACGTGGTGCGCGTAGTCGGAATTGACAATATTACTTTGATAGTGGAAGCCGCGTTATAAATCAATGAGTTAGGGAGTCTAGCTATAGGTTTATAGCCTCCCAACGTTCAGGCCAACCTAGAATCAGGAGAAAGTAATCATGACTGTCAGCCATTTAGAAAGAGCGATCGTTGAAGAAGAAATTAAACCAAATCAGTCCGGCAGTGTGCGATTTCAAAGCAGTTGGTGGCCTGCAAAATGCGTTCGAGAAATAACTTTGCAACCCGGTGAAGTTGTTCGCGTCGTGAGACTTGACAACATTACTCTGATAGTTGAAGCGTAGTTGGGAAACAATCTGTAGGTGGGGAGTTATCGGAGGGTATAAAAAATAAATTTGCGATCGCGTTTCTATTTCGATACATTTCTCTTCAAGCGCGCGATCGCACTCATCACCTCTGTTAATTTCAATATGACTTACGCAAGTACGCTCGATCGGGCGTACAACGGCAATGGCGATCGCAGCCTCTAGCTACTTACTGTGCGATCGCCAAAACTGAAAAACCTGGGAACGGACAATAATAGACCTCTTGCAAAAATCCTTTTCATCAATTGATGGGACGAGCATCTTGCCCATCCCACGAGAAAAAATAGCTCTTGTGGGATGGGCATCTTGCCCGTCCTAATTATTTTTGCCCGAGGTCTAATTAATGAGAAAATAGATTAAGGATTCAGCTCCCCAATTGTGGTAATCTGACAACAATCCACTTTCATGCTCGATCGAGTGCGTGCAGCTATGCGAATCGGTAAAAATTTACAAAAGTTTCTGCTTTTCACCATAGCGTTATTTTTCGCAGTATCGCTGTTGATCAAAGTTACTAAATTTCACAATTATTTCGGCATCAACCGCGCCGATACCGAAGTAAAAGTTGTTGCCCTGACCTACGACGACGGGCCCTATCCTCCCTATACAAATCAGCTTTTAGATATCTTAGACCGCTATCAAGTTAAAGCAACTTTTTTTGAAATCGGCCGCAATATTGAGAAACATCCAGAAATCGTGAAAATGATTGTGGCGAGGGGAGATGAGTTGGCAAACCATTCCTACTCTCACAAAGATATGATGTTTAAACCCCAGGAAGTTTTGCTGTCTGAGATTGAAAAAACAGACAAACTTTTGCAGGAAGTTGGGGTTAAGCAAGACAGTATTAGTTTTCGACCACCTTGGGGTAGGCGATTTGTAGTTTTGTCTTATTTGCTATCCCAAATGCAGAAAAAACTGATTATGTGGGATGTGGATTCCCACGATTATGAAAAAACACTGACGGCGGAAGATATCGCCAATCGGGTGATTGACAATGTGCGATCGGGTTCGATTGTGGTGATGCACGACGGCGGGGGCGATCGCTCGAAAACCGTAGCAGCAACTGAGATGATTGTCAAGGATTTGCAGTCGAAAGGTTACGAATTTAAAACTGTTTCTGAGTTGTTGAAATAGCAGTAGGGTGCGTCAGCCACAATTATTTTCGCGACGAACGATTAAAAGGGCGGGTTTTTGAGATTGTCAATTATTGGCAAATATTTTTCGTGAACCCGCCCCTACCGTATTAGGGGTAATCGAGCGGACATAATATAAATGGTGCGTCAGAATTAGACTTTTCGTGCAGATTTAAAATTTCCAACCTGACGCACCCTACTACAATCAATAACCTAGATAGTTTGCCACATAATTAGCAATTTTTATGCTGCCACCAGCTTGCCCCATTCTCTCTAAACCATTTTGAATGCAACTGGCTAAATATTTATCATCTTGCAAAGTGCGATCGACTGCCAAAGCAGCTTCCTTGAGAATATCTGAATTCGCTGGTTTTGTGCCAATAACCTGCACCGAATCACCTAAAAGCCGATTTTGAGCCTCCGCAAACCGATAGGTAAAGGCAGGGCCGTTTCCCGGTACTGCAATTACAGGTTTTCCCAAGCCCACAGCTTGTTCGACAGCAGTTCCAGTCATCCCAATTACTAAACTAGACTGCTGCAAAATATCGGCGAAAGCATCGGTTGAGCAAATTACTTCAAGTTCTAATTTTTGTTCGCGAAGAGACGGTTTGATTGCTGGAAAAATGAGCTTTCCCGATCGGTGTTGCCATCCAGAACGCGCCGCAATATCATCTAATTGAAGCATTAAAGCCGGAACTAAAGCTGCCCGAAACTGCACCGGTAAAGTAGAGTTGCTAGCAATTTTTTTAACCAGTTCCAGCAGCAAAACGAGGTTGTTAGTGGCTTCCGGGAGGCGAGAACCGGGGAGAAGGGCGATCGTCCGAACTCCGGGTATTAACTGCAAATCTTTGCCCGTAGAATTGAGGTTGTCCATGACTGGATTGCCGACAAACTGAGCTTTCTTTAAACCCTGTCGGTTTAAGTCAGCACCAGTCAAAGCATCTCTAGTAAAAACCGCCTGACATTTCTCGGAGCAAAGCAACTGCCACAAGATTAAACCCAAATCGACTCGCCCTTCGTAATAACTAGAATGGGCTGATAGAAAAATTATATAGGGGCGGTTGCTGGCATGGGCGATCGCCGCCGCGACAATATCCCCAGTCGCCACCACCAAATCGCAGTGGCGCGAATGCCTCCAAACAGCCTGCAATTGCTGCCAAGTCAAAGCAATTAGCCCCGCCCCAATATCTTTGAGGAAAAACAGGGGATTCATGTAAAAAACTCCCCCAGACGGCATTTGACTGGTGGGCCCAATAATTGGCACGGTCGATCGGCGGTAAGCAGCCCCGTCACCGACAACCGGCATCGCCGAAACATCAACATCCGCGCCAGATGCTCTCAAAGCTTTGAGAATTTGACAGTTAATCGCGTCTTCCCCGTGGCCGTTGCTGAGGAAAAGTATCCCCTTCGATTTCATAAAATCCAATCTATATCTGGCTTTTTAAACTCATTTGCGCGATCGCTACCTGCCGACCGGCTACGATTTTGTTACTCTAATTTAAATACCTTGTGGAAGTGAAACAGCGTGAATATTGAAATTGGGCGGGGCAAAAGTGCTCGCCGAGCTTACGGCATAGATGAAATCGCGCTCGTACCAGGACAGCGCACCCTCGACCCCAGTTTGGCAGATACCAAGTGGCAGATTGGCGGGATCGATCGAGAAATCCCGATCATCGCTAGCGCAATGGATGGAGTAGTCGATGTCCGCATGGCCATTTTGCTGTCGGAATTGGGAGCACTGGGCGTGCTCAACCTAGAAGGAATTCAAACCCGCTATGCCGACCCCCAGCCAATATTAGAGCGCATCGCCAGTGTCGGGAACCACGAATTTGTTTCCCTGATGCAGCAACTCTATGCCGAACCCATCAAGCCAGAATTAATCGACCTGAGAATTAAAGAAATTAAAGCAGGAGGAGGGATTGCCGCCGTCAGCGGTACACCGGCCGCTGCGAGCAAATACGGCCGGGCGGTTGCTGAATCGGGAGCCGATATATTTTTTGTGCAAGCAACAGTAGTCTCGACAGCTTTCCTTTCCCCTGAATCAATCTCATCTTTAGATTTGACACAATTCTGTCAAGAGATGCCGATACCAGTAATTTTGGGCAACTGCGTGACCTACGAAGTCGCCCTGAATTTAATGAAAACTGGCGCTGCGGGCATTCTCGTGGGCATTGGGCCGGGGGCTGCTTGCACATCTAGAGGCGTATTGGGTGTCGGCGTTCCCCAAGCCACAGCGGTAGCAGACTGCGCCGCCGCGCGGGACGACTACTATCGCGAAACTGGCAAATACGTGTCGGTGATTGCTGACGGCGGTTTAATTACCGGCGGCGATATCTGCAAGTGCATTGCCTGCGGTGCCGATGCAGTGATGATTGGTTCGCCCTTTGCCAGGGCCGCCGAAGCTCCCGGCCGCGGCTTTCACTGGGGGATGGCGACTCCCAGCCCGGTTTTGCCGCGCGGGACTCGCATTCGCGTGGGGACTACGGGTACTGTGGAGCAAATTTTGCGCGGGCCGGCCCTCCTAGATGACGGTACGCACAACTTGCTCGGAGCTCTGAAAACTAGCATGGGCACCTTGGGCGCTAAGGATCTTAAGGAGATGCAGCAAGTGGAGGTGGTAATTGCTCCTTCTCTGCTGACTGAGGGTAAAGTCTATCAAAAAGCTCAGCAGTTGGGCATGGGTAAGTAGATTTACCGATCGAATACCAGCATACCTTGACAAAATTTGTTCCACAGTCTCGAAATTTACAGAATATTGTGGAATTATCGAGAAGGAGATGTCACAATAGAAGAAGCGGAGACGCATGTTTCCGTTCACTCCTCACACCACACTCCGCCCGGACTACTGTTCGGGCGGTTCCTTTTTTGCCGGAAATCTTGGCTCTTGCTGACTAGATACAGAACTGAGGCTTTTAGCTCCGGAGAGTGGGAGAGTCTGGGAGTGGGAGAGTCTGGGGGTGGGAGAATTTTTTTTCTACATAAGTGCATTCTGCCTTGGGAAACATCAGTGCCTTGGGAAACATCAGTGCCTTGTTCCTTCAGAAACCTTGTGCCTTCTTCCTTCTACCGTCTTCCCTCTTCCTTCTAGCGTCTTCCTTCTTCCTTCAGAAGCCTTCTGTTAAAATCGTTGACGCAAGTGGTTACACTTTTTGCTAGACTTGTTATCCGAGAAATAGTATTTACAAGGATGGCTAGGGATGTCAGCAGCCGCGCAAGTAACCGACTCTACCTTTAAGCAGGAAGTGCTCGATAGCGAAGTTCCAGTTCTAGTGGATTTTTGGGCTCCCTGGTGCGGGCCCTGTCGGATGGTGGCGCCCGTCGTAGACGAAATTGCCCAGCAATATGAAGGGCAGGTCAAGGTAGTAAAAGTTAATACCGACGAGAATCCTAACGTGGCCAGCCAATACGGTATCCGCAGCATTCCGACGCTGATGATATTTAAGGGCGGTCAACGTGTGGATATGGTGGTTGGGGCAGTTCCGAAAACTACTCTGGCAAACACTCTGGAAAAGTACATTTAACCCAACTGCGAGCGGTTTCGCGCTGTTCTTTTTGGGCCGCGACAGCTAACTCGCTTCAGAACCGGGGCAAAGCTACGGGAAAAGTTATTAGTGGCCAGCAGGGCAATTTGCTGGTGGCTATTGGCTTCTAACTTTGGCTTGCCCCTTAATTTTTATTAGCGACAATTTGTTATCGTTTCGGAAAAATTCATGATTCGTTCTGGGTCTGGTCAAGGGTTTGAGTCCCTCCAAGCTGAAGTGATGGATTTGCTCGATCGCTTGCCAATGTTGAAGCACTCTGAGTGGATCGAACGATCGCTCTCTACAATAGTGCAAATGGCCAGAGAGGATCTCGATCGCCTAGACTTGAAGATTATTGCGGCGTCGCTCCGAGATATGGAGAGCGCTTTTGAGATGTTTTATCCTTACCGCCACGTTCGCAAAATTGTGATTTTTGGTTCGGCGAGGGTGTCACCGCAATCGGCGGAATATTTGATGGCCAGAGACTTTGCGCGGGCGATGGCCCAGCAGGGGTTTATGGTGATTACTGGCGGCGGTGGGGGAATTATGCAGGCGGGGAACGAGGGGGCGACTGCTGAACGTTCTTTTGGGCTGAACATTCAGTTACCTTTCGAGCAGAGTTCTAATCCTTTCATTGCCGGCGATCCCAAATTGCTCAATTTTAAATATTTTTTCACTCGCAAGTTATTTTTTCTCCGGGAGAGCGATGCTTTAGCTCTGTTTCCGGGCGGTTTCGGCACTCTGGACGAGGCTTTTGAGTGTCTGACTTTGACTCAAACTGGCAAGTTCGGGCCGGCTCCTTTGGTATTGATCGATCGACCGGGAGGAGATTATTGGCTTGATTGGAATTATTTTGTGCAAAAACAATTGCGGGGCCGGGGTTTGATTTCACCCGACGATCGCAGCCTGTATACGATTACTGACGATATAAATGTCGCTTGCGAGGCGATCGGCAGTTTTTATCTGGTTTATCACTCCTGCCGCTACGTGCGCGAAAAACTGGTAATTCGCTTGAAAACAGAGCTTTCTGAGGAGAATGTCGATCGGCTAAATACTGATTTTAGCGATATTGTTGTCACCGGAAAAATTGAAAAAAGTCAAGCTTTGGAACCGGAAATAGGAGATGAAACTTTCGATCTGCCGCGCCTGACTTTGCATTTCAACCAGCGGGATTTTGGGCGGCTTTATCAGCTAATTGCTGCTATCAATCAAATGGGTGCAGCTTCGCCGAAGGCGGCCCATCCAGAACAAAAGTAGTGATTAGTTATCAGTCATTAGTCTTTTTAAATATGGGTGAGATTAGATAGAAGTTGGACAACTTGTATTTTGACAAAAGCGATCTGCTGAGATAAGTTTTTGTATAAAGTAAAGAAAAAAGCGTCCAAGAGCCAAAGAAAATCTTGTCAATACCTTGATGGCGTTGTTTGGGAAAAAACAGCAAAATGCTAGACCTGCTGCTAATTGCAATTTTGGGATTTCTCGGCAGTTTCGGTCACTGCGCTGGGATGTGCGGCCCGCTGACAATGGCGTTTTCTCTTTCTAATTCCCGCAACGATAAATTAGCTGCTTTCCGCTTTCATTTGCTGCTAAATTTGGGGAGAATTACTGCTTACGCTTTGGTTGGTGCTGCAATTGGCGGACTGGGTTCGGTGTTAATTGCTGGCGGACTTTTGGCAGGTACAGGTAGCGAATTGCGGCGCGCGATCGCACTTCTGACGGGCACGATGCTGATTTGGTTCGGAGTAGGGCAAATTAAACCGAACTTGCTGCCGGGATTGCCCCGATTGCACCCGCTGTCGCACGATCGAGTCGGACAAGCAATGAGCAAGCTTTCGGCACAAAAAAACTGGTGGGTGCCGATTGCTTTGGGTTTGCTTTGGGGTTTGATTCCCTGCGGCTTCCTCTACGCAGCGCAGATTAAGGCGGCGGAAACCGGAAATTCGGTTTTGGGTGCGGCGACGATGCTGGCTTTTGGACTCGGCACGCTGCCAACTATGCTGGGAGTGAGTTTTTTTGCTGGCAGATTGAGCGCGGACAAGCGCAGTCAACTTTTTCGTGCGGGTGGGTGGGTGACGGTGGCGATCGGGATTCTTACCTTGCTGCGAACCGATGAAATGGTCGATTTTACCGGCCACGCAGCGCTGCTGTGCTTGATGCTAGCACTGTTGGCGCGTCCGGTTAGCAAGTTTTTGCCGCAACTGTTGCGCTACCGCCGCGTCTTGGGTGTGGGCGCGTTTGTCCTAGCAGTCGCCCACACGTTTCATATGCTGGATCATACGCTGAAATGGAATTTTGACGCGCTATCTTTTATGTTGCCGCAGCATCAGTTGGGAATGGCGGCTGGGATGCTGTCGCTGCTGTTGATGTTGCCGGCGGCGGTTACAAGTTGCGATCGCATTCAAAATTTTTTAGGCAAGCTGTGGCGAATGCTTCACCTGTTAAGCGTTCCAGCTTTCTTGCTGTGCGCTGTACACGCGGCACTCATCGGTTCCCACTATCTCGGCGGTTTTGAATGGAAGTTGCACAATCAACTGCTGACAGCCGTGTTAGCGGTGGTTGTCGTGCTAGTTATGTTTGTGCGATGGCGCTTTTTTTGGTCAGTTTTATCACTAGAAAATTTCTATGTTTCCCCTGTCAAACAAAAGTAAAAGTTTAGGATTGTTAGTTTTTTTGGGATTGCTAGTAGAAGCAGCAATATTTCCCATACCACAGTTAAAATCAATTTCAGTTTTAGCCCACGAAGTCAAAGTATCGGGAGATGTTGCCGCTACCTTTCACCTCGAACCCAACCACAATCCCCGCGCCGGACAGCCTGCGAAAGTGTGGTTTGCGCTGACTCGCAGGGGCGGTCAAATTATCCCGCTAGAGCAGTGTAATTGCAAATTAGCGGTTTATCCGAAAGACCGTAAAGATGCGGATAAGCCGTTGATGCAGCCGCCTTTAACCGCCATATCTGCAGAGAAATATCAAGGGATTCCGGGAGCTGATATCGTGTTTCCCAAGGCGGAAATTTACGAACTTGAATTGAGCGGAACAGCCAAAAATAAAGCTAATTTTAAACCTTTTAAGCTGACTTATACAGTCACGGTTCGCTAAGATAATCTTTCCATCACCGAACATAAATCTTGTAGGGGCGGGTTCACCGACAATAAATGCCTAAAACACACAATCTCATAAACCCGCCCCCACCCAACGGCAAATCATAATCTACCTATTTTAAAATACAAGAAAATACAACCCAAATCTGTATAAAACCTTAAAAGTTGCAAACTCTACAAAATGTCACAAATTTTTACATTACATTATAACCAGTGTCAATTCTAGAACTCGTGCAAGCTAACCTCTCTTGAACTGACTCAAGGACATAACGATGGATATCTTATCTAACACCGTGGCGCTATCGCGGATGCAATTTGCCCTAACCGCCATATTCCATATGCTGTGGCCAGTTCTGACAACTGGAATGGGGATTTACCTGGTAATTGTTGAAGGAATGTGGCTGAAAACTCGCAATCCCGACTACTACCATCACGCTCGTTTTTGGTCTAAACTCTACCTCCTCAACTTCGGTATTGGAGTAGCTTCAGGAATTCCGATGGAATTTCAGTTTGGCACGAATTGGGCACCATTTTCTGAAGCTGTTGGTGACTTTTTTGGCAGCATTTTAGGCTTTGAAGCTTCAATGGCATTTATGCTAGAAGCCGGCTTTTTAGGCATTATGCTGTTTGGTTGGGAGCGCGTTCACCCGATCGTCCATTATTTCGCTACAATCATGGTAGCCTTCGGCGCTAACCTATCAACCGTCTGGATTTTAGTCGCTAACTCTTGGCTGCAAACTCCTGCGGGTGGAGAAATGGTCAATGGCAAGTTTATTGTCAGCGATTACTTTCAAGCAATTATGAACCCGTTCGCATTAAACAGCATTCTCCATATGTTTTTTGCGACATTAGAAACTTCGCTGTTTGTCATTGGGGGAATTAGCGCTTGGTACATTCTCACTAAGCGCAACCAAGCCTTTTTTTCCAAGTCTTTAAAAATTGCCATAGCAACAGCAATCGCCGTTGCACCTTTGCAGATATACATCGGACATTTGAGCGCCGAACAAGTTTATCACTACCAACCCACTAAATTAGCAGCAATCGAAGCTAAGTGGGAAACTTCACCAGCGGGAGAGTCAGCCGATTGGACTTTGCTAGCTTTGCCTAATGAAAAAGCCCAAAAAAATGACTGGGAAATTAGCGTACCCAATGGCTTAGGATACGTTCTGGAATTCAAACAAAAACTCTCCGAACCTGTACTAGGTTTAAAGGAGTGGAAGCCAGAAGATAGACCCCGGATGGTGGGTTTAATCTACTATTGTTTCCGCATCATGTCCGGGATTGGATTCTTCTTTTTAGGACTGATGCTGTTCAGTATAATTCAGTGGCTGCGGGGCAAACTTTCTGCTGAAAATATTAGCAGTCAACCTTGGCTGATGCGCGCTTGGGTATTAGCTGCTCCCCTGGGGTATATTGCTGTAGAATCGGGTTGGATTGTGCGCTGTGTCGGCAGACAACCTTGGGCTTTATACGGGCAAATTCGCACTGCTGACGCGGTGTCAAACATCCCCGCCAGCAATGTTTTAACTTCTCTCAGTTTCTTTGCCGTTGTTTACAGCTTTTTGTTTGTTTGTGCCTTGTATTTTGGCAGCAGAATTATCCGCCAAGGGCCTAATTTAAGTCTTCCTGTGCCAGGTTTAGACAATGAACCTGCAATCGAAAGTCAACCCGGAGAGCACATTCCCGATCAACGTCCATTAGAAGCACAACAATAGGAGATTGTATGCAAGCTTTGGAGCATTTTCTCCCGCAAGTTTGGTTTGTAATTTTGGCTTTGTTCCTATTGCTCTACGTCATGCTAGACGGTTTTGACTTAGGAGTAGGAATCCTGTCTCTGACTGCTGATGACGAGGAACGCAGGGGCATTTTAATGACGAGTTTGGGTAACGTTTGGGACGCGAACGAAACATGGCTGGTTTTAATGGGAGGCGCTTTATTTGGCGCATTTCCCCTCGCTTACGGCACGATTTTGACAGCGCTGTATATACCAATTTGCATGATGCTTTTTGGTTTGATATTTCGGGCTGTAGCCTTTGAATTTCGCGAGCATTCTAAGCGCAAATTACTCTGGAATTATGCCTTTGGTGCGGGCAGCTTTTTAGCAGCTTTAGCTCAAGGATTTGCCCTCGGTGCGGTGCTCGAAGGGATTGCGGTTGATGAAGCCGGTCACTTTGTCGGTTCTACTTGGGATTGGCTGGATTGGCGATCGATCTTGGTTGCTTTGACGCTGATTCAAGGCTATGTTTTGATCGGTTCAACCTATCTAATTATGAAAACGGAGGGCGAACTGCAAACAAATCACTATCGCACGGCTAAAATTGCGGCGGTGACAACTTTAATCGGAGCGATCTTAATTACGATCGCCACTCCGATTTTTTACGAAAGCGCTAGATCCAGGTTGTTCGAGAAACCGCTAGTTTATGTCTTTGCCACGATTCCTTTGTTGGGAATGCTGTTGGTGGGACTGCTGCTGAAAAGTCTCGCAAATAAAGAAGAACGAACGCCGTTTGTCTGGACGATTCTGATTTTCTTGCTTACTTTCATTGGCTTGGGATTAATTGTTTTTCCCTACATTATTCCCTCGCAAATCACCATTTACCAAGCCGCAGCTTCGCCCAGCGCCCTGGTATTTATGATTGTGTTTATGGGCGTTCTCCTCCCGATTATGATTTTTTACAACATCTACAATTATGTTGTGTTTCGGGGTAAGGTTGTCGGCGGGCACTACGGCGAATAAAGCATAATACAACCGCAGATGCAGGCAAATATACGCAGATAGTATCAAGTTTATATACTGGTTTATCTGCGTATATTTGCGGTTAAAAATTACAAATTATTGTTTTATGATACCATGACAACTTACGAAACCATACTATACATACCATAGCCAATAGTGCAGAATAGGGAAAGGAACTGGTTGAGAATTAGCGATCGCACCTCATGCGATTTGAGATTTGAGATTGCTCGCACGGATGAGTCCGGGGGCTTGTCACCAAATTGCTTGATTGTCAAGTAATAGTTGATAAACATAGGGAAAAAATTACAGTTAATTCTGTACCTAGCGAGGGTGCAGAGTTTGCGATCCCCATCTTTGTCACATAATAAAATACAATGGAATGGAATGTTTAATTTAACTGTTGTATAAACGAGTTATGGATGCGATCGCAAATTTGTCAGGCTATAAGATTACAGAGAAACTTTATGTAGGTACACGTACCCTAGTCTATCGAGGCATCCGTACCCGTGATCAATACCCAGTCGTCATCAAACTCCTGCGAAACGAATACCCCACCTTCAACGAACTCATCCAGTTTCGCAACCAATATACCATTGCCAAAAATCTCGACTTCCCTCACATCGTCAAACCCCTGACGCTGGAAGTATACCACAATAGCTATGCCCTAGTAATGGAGGACTTTGGCGGAGTCTCCCTACCTAATTATCTCAAAACAACAACAAATGAAACCCAACCCTCTCAAGTTTTACCTTTAGCAGAATTTCTCCAACTCGCCATACAACTAACAGACATTATCCACTATCTCTACCAAAACCGAGTCATTCACAAAGATATTAAACCCGCTAATATTCTGATTAATCCAGACACCAAACAAATTCAACTAATTGACTTTAGTATTGCATCCCTCCTACCACGAGAAACCCAAGAAATACAGAATCCCAATATTTTAGAAGGAACATTAGCCTATCTCTCTCCCGAACAAACAGGACGGATGAATCGGGGCATTGACTATCGTAGTGACTTTTATTCCCTGGGTGTGACCTTTTATGAATTGTTGACAGGAAACTTGCCATTTATCTCGGATGATCCGATGAAACTGGTGCATTGTCATCTCGCCACACAGTCGATACCGATCCATCAAATAAATCCAGAGATACCCCTAATCTTAGCAAAAATTGTCAGTAAGCTGATGGCGAAAAATGCCGAAAAACGCTATCAAAGTGCATTAGGACTCAAGCACGATTTAGAGATTTGTTTACTTCAGTTACAAAAAACCGCCACAATAGAAGATTTTGAACTCGGAAAGCGAGATATTAGCGATCGCTTTACTATCCCCGAAAAGCTCTACGGTAGAGAAAAAGAAGTTGATCAACTATTAGCTGCCTTTGAGCGAGTCAGCCTGGGAGCAACGGAAATGATGCTAGTAGCTGGTTTTTCTGGAATTGGGAAAACCGCCGTTGTCAATGAAGTTCATAAACCCATTGTCCGTCAGCGCGGTTATTTTATCAAAGGCAAATACGATCAATTTCAACGCAACATTCCCTTCAGTGCCTTTGTGCAAGCCTTCCGCGACTTAATGGGTCAATTGCTATCAGAATCGGATCTCCAACTGCAAACATGGAAAACCCAGATTTTAGCAGCAGTGGGAGACAACGGACAAGTCTTGATTGACGTGATTCCTGAGTTAGAACGTATAATTGGTGTTCAACTTCCTGCAACTGAATTGTCAGGAAGCGCCGCTCAAAATCGCTTTAATCTGCTCATGCAGAAATTTGTGCAAGTTTTCACCAGCAAAGAACATCCTTTAGTGATGTTTTTGGATGACTTGCAATGGGCGGATTCAGCCTCCCTGAATTTGCTACAATTATTGATGAGGGACACAGGATATTTATTAGTATTAGGGGCATATCGAGATAATGAAGTTTGGCCCGTGCATCCATTTATCTTAAGAGTGAATCAGATAGTTAAAACTGGGGCAACAGTGAATACAATTACTTTGGAACCCTTAAGCGAACTAGATATGAATTTGTTGGTGGCGGATACGCTGAATTGCGAATCATTACTTGCCCAACCTTTGACAAGATTAGTCTCTCAAAAAACTCAGGGGAATCCTTTCTTTGCAACTCAGTTTCTCAAGACATTACATGACGAGCAGCTAATTAGTTTTAACTGGGATATTCGGCATTGGCAGTGTGATATTGCCCAAGTGAAATCCTTAGCTATCACTGATGATGTCGTTGAATTCATGGCGTTGCAATTGCAGAAGCTGCCCAAAGGAACTCAGTATCTTCTCACCTTAGCTGCTTGTATAGGATCACAGTTTGATTTGAATACGTTAGTAATTGTCGGTGAAAAATCTGCTGGAATGACGGCTACGGCTTTATGGAAAGCATTACAGGAAGGTTTGGTGATTCCCACGACCAAAATCTATAAGTTCTTTACGGAATCGGATAGTGATGAAGTTTTCAAGGCTTCAGCTAATCCAACTTATCGATTTTTACACGATCGCGTCCAGCAAGCCGCATATTCGCTAATTCCTGATTCGCAGAAAAAAGCAACGCATCTCAAAATAGGAAAGTTATTCCAGCAAAATTGCCCCGAGATAGAGCAAGAGGAAAAACTGTTTGATATTGTCGGGCATTTGAATCGAGGAATTGAGTTGATCGCCCAACCTAGCGAACGAGAAGCCTTAGCTAAACTGAACTTGGCAGCCGGTTGTAAAGCCAGAAATTCTACCGCCTACACAGCAGCTAGAGTTTATCTGCAAACAGGCATTGATCTACTAACAGCCAACTGCTGGCAAAGCCAGTATGAATTAACCCTGAACCTTTATGTTGCTGCTGCTGAAGCAGCCTATTTGAATGCTGAGTTTGACAGCATGGAAGAGATTGCAGCACAAGTGTTGCAAGCAGCCCAGACAATCTTAGACAAAATCAAAATTTACGAAATTCAAATCGTCGCACAGACAGCACAGAGTAAGACGTTAGAAGCGATCGCAGTAGCCAGAGATGCACTCTGGCTACTGGGGGTTGAACTCCCCACCGAAGCTGACGAAGCCTTGATTGGTAAAGCGCTACAGAGCCTTGCAAGCCAACTAAGTGGCAGAAAAATTGAGGAACTAATCGATCTGCCTGTGATGAGTGATCCTCAGACTCAGGCAGCTATGCCAATATTGGCAATGTTATTTGCACCCATTCTCCAGGGAATTCCAGGCTTAGTGCCCCTCCTGAGCTCCACAATGGTAAGTTTATCGCTCCAATTTGGGAATGCACCCGCATCAACAGTGGGCTATGCAATTCACGGGCTTGTATTAAGTGCCTTTTTGGGAGAGGCAAAAACGGGCTATAGCTTTGGGAAATTGTCACTCTCATTGCTCGATCGGGTAAATGCACGAGAATTTAAGTGCATTACTCATAATATGTTTGGGGCATTTATTCAGCATCATCAAAATGCTATGAGGGCAGGGCTACCAACGCTGAAAGAAGGCTTTTTGGCGGGCATGGAAACTGGCGATTTTCTTAACGCTGGCTACAACATAGCTACTTACAGCTACCTCAACTTTTACGGTGGGGTAGAACTGGATACTTGGGAACCGGAACTTGCAGTCTACAGTGCTACCTTGGCTCAGGTGAAGCAATATTCTGCTCGGACTTATTTGCACATGGAGCGGCAGATGTTGCATAACTTGAGGGAAGTTCGTACTCTGTCGGATTGCTTAATCGGCGAAGCCTATGATGAAACGGTAATGATTCCTAAGCACTATCAGGATCGTGAATTCAGTGCGATCGCCCTTGTTTACGTCTACAAACTACTGCTTGCCTATTCCTTTGGTAATTATCCGGCTGCTCTAAACTACATTAGCTCAGCCAAAGAGTGTGTGATGGCATTATCGGGATTGGTTCATGTTCCCATTTTCCATTTCTATGCAGCCCTGACGCATCTGGCGCTTTTACCCACACAGGCAGAAATTGAGCAAGCTGATATTCTGGCCTCTGTGGAAACCCATCAAACGACTCTGCACCAGTGGGCGCAAAATGCTCCCATGAATCATCTGCATAAGTGGTATTTGGTTGAAGCAGAACGGCAGCGGGTTTTGGGTTACAAGGCAGATGCACTTGAAATGTACGATCGCGCGATCTCCCTCGCTAAAGAAAATCTATTCCTCAACGAAGAAGCCCTCGCCAACGAACTCGCAGCGAAATTCTACCTAGAATGGGGCAAAGAAAAAGTAGCTCAAGCCTACATGATTGAAGCGTATTATTGTTATGCCCGATGGGGAGCTAAAGCCAAAATTGAGGATTTGCAAAAACGTTATCCTCGCCTACTAGGTATTATCCTTCAGCAACCTCAATCCTTTACTTCCTTTCAGGAAACGATCACCCGTGGAACAATTACTTATAATACCAACTCTTCTAGCAGCAACTCTGAATTCCTCGATTTGCCTACTCTGATCAAAGCCTCTCAAGCCATTTCGGGCGAGATTGAACTAGATAAACTCCTGACTACTCTTTTAAAAATAGCGATCGCGAATGCTGGGGCAACTAAGTGTGTATTATTGCTCAAACAAAAACAGTATTTACAGGTAGCGGCTCTTGTAGCAGAGGGACAGGAACCTAAGCTATTACCATCAATGCCTCTAGAATCAAGTCAGGATGTAGCGATTAGTTTGGTTAACACTGTCAAGCGTAGTTTGAAACCTTTAGTAATAGTCGATGCTAGGGTAAGTTCCCAGGTTGCGGGCGATCGCTATATTGAACAGCACCAGCCGATAAGTGTTCTGTGTATTCCAATTCTTAATCAAGGGCAGTTGATAGGAGTTTTCTACCTCGAAAATAACCTGACGGTAGGCGCGTTTACGAGCGATCGCATTGAAGTGCTAAATTTGCTGGCTTCTCAAGCTGCTATTTCCTTAGAAAATGCCCGGTTGTATCAAGAATCTCAACAAGCATTTACAGATCTCAAACAAGCACAAATAAAAATAGTTCAAAGCGAAAAAATGTCAGCATTGGGAAACTTAGTGGCTGGGGTTGCTCACGAAATTAATAATCCAGTTGGTTTCCTGGTTGGTAATATTCAACCCGCCTTAGATTATATCAAGGATTTGTTTGGATTGCTCGATTTGTATGAACAAAAATATCCGCAACTCGATCCAGAGATTCAAGAAGAAATCGAGAACATCGATCTGGAATACATCCGGGAAGATTTACCGAAATTAGTAGGTTCGATGCGGGAAGGCGTGAAGCGGATTCTGGATATTAGTACCAGTCTACGGACATTCTCCCGTGCTGATACTAACTATCCCGTAGCTTGCAATATCCACGATGGCATCGATAGCACCATTATGATTCTGAAACATCGCCTCAAGGCTAACGAAACTCGTCCAGAAATCAAAGTGATTAGGGAATATGGGAATTTGCCACAATTGGAGTGTTATGCCGGACAGTTGAATCAAGTATTTATGAATTTGTTAGGTAATGCGATCGATGCTTTGGATGAATCAAATCAAGGACGACATTATGCAGAAATTATCAATAAAATTACCATTAAAACAGACATTATTCGGGACAAAAAACAAGCGATAATTTGCATCAGAGATAACGGTGTGGGCATGAGTAAAACGGTGCAAGAGAAGATTTTTGATGAGTTATTTACTACCAAGGAAGTAGGGAAAGGCACGGGATTGGGTTTGGCGATCGCACGGCAGATTGTAGTTGAGAAACACGGCGGTACAATCGAGGTAAATTCTGTATTGGGAGAAGGGACGGAGTTGACAATTTTATTGCCTATGAAAGGATAAAACTATCTTGATAGCTCGCCATCTTTCTCTTCAAAAGTGAAAAAAAATAAAAGCGGTAGAGTCTGTCGCCAGGGGATTTCACAGTTCTATTTTCCTCAGACTCGACCAATAAAAGTGTATACTTAGTTACAAGAGTCAATGTCTAAGATGGAGTAATCCATAGGAGTACCGCAGTGGATTTGACAAACAGAATTTCAGGATATCATCTGGTTGAGCAATTATACTGCGGTTCGAGAACCCTAGTTTATCGAGCCATTCGAGAAACAGATCAGCTTCCGGTTGTCATTAAACTATTAAATCGAGACTATCCCAGCTTCAGCGAACTGCTGCAATTCCGCAACCAGTACACCATCGCCAAAAACCTACGTCTGCCGGGAGTCGTTGAACCCTACAATTTGGAGTCCTATCGCCACAGCTATGCCCTAGTAATGGAGGATTTTGGGGGCATTTCTCTGCGAGACTACGCCCAAGAGGCCTCGCTGACTCTGGCAGAAATCTTGGAAATTGGCATTCAAATAACTGACATTCTCCATGGACTCTATCGGCATCGAGTCATCCACAAAGATATTAAGCCAGCTAACGTCCTAATACATCCCGAAACCAAACAAGTCAAACTGATTGACTTTAGCATCGCCTCCCTACTGCCGAGAGAAACTCAAGAAATTCAACATCCCAACGTTTTAGAAGGAACCCTCGCCTATATTTCTCCCGAACAAACTGGACGAATGAACCGAGGCATCGACTACCGCACCGACTTTTATTCTCTGGGAGCCACATTTTACGAACTGCTGACAGGAAAACTGCCATTTGAATGTGACGACCCCATGGAATTGGTTCACTGCCATATTGCCAAACAACCTCCTTCAATAAACAGCAAAGAAATCCCGCAGGTGGTTTCGGATATTGTCATGAAGCTGATGGCAAAAAATGCCGAAAAACGCTATCAAAGTGCCTTGGGATTGAAACATGACTTAGAACGGTGTTTGCAGCAGTGCCAAGAAACTGGAAAAATTGAAACTTTTGAGTTAGGAACACGGGATATATGCGATCGCTTCCTGATTCCCGAAAAACTCTATGGACGAGAAACAGAAGTACAAACCCTGTTGAATGCCTTCGAGCGCGTGGCAAATGGCACATCAGAATTAATGCTAGTCGCTGGGTTCTCCGGGATTGGAAAAACCGCAGTAGTCAACGAAGTTCATAAACCCATTGTCCGACAGCGCGGCTATTTCATCAAAGGCAAATTCGACCAGTTCAACCGCAACATCCCCTTCTCCGCCTTTGTCCAGGCATTCCGCGATTTTATGGCACAATTACTGAGTGAAAGTGATGCCAAAATCCAAGAATGGAAAACTCAAATTCTCGAAGCGCTCGGTGACAGCGGACAAGTCATTATTGAAGTCATTCCCGAACTAGAACGAATTATTGGCTCACAACCCCCAGCCCCTGAATTATCGGGGATGGCTGCTCAAAATCTCTTTAATTTGCTCTTCCACAAATTCATTGCTGTCTTCACCACAAAAGAGCATCCATTGGTCATATTTTTGGATGATTTACAATGGGCAGATTCGGCATCGCTGAAATTAATGCAATTGCTCGTCAATGAGTCGCAATTAGGTTATCTGTTGCTGCTGGGAGCCTATCGGGATAATGAAGTATCACCAGGCCATCCCCTGATGTTGACCCTAGATGAAGTGAGGAAGGCAGGAACCACACTCAACACTATTACATTAGCACCCCTCGGTCAAATCAGTTTAAATCAATTGGTAGCGGATACGCTAGTTTGTCATCCTAATTTGGCACAAACGCTGACAGAATTGGTCTATCAAAAAACTAAAGGAAACCCATTTTTTGCAACGCAGTTTCTCAAAGCATTGCATCAGGATGAATTGATTACTTTTGAGATGCAATCGGGACATTGGCAGTGCGATATTAGCAAAGTAAGAGAGGCAGCGCTCACTGATGATGTGGTGCTATTTATGGCGCAGCAGTTGCAAAAAATGCCAGCAACAACTCAGTCGGTTTTAAAATTAGCAGCTTGTATTGGCAATCAGTTCGATCTGGCAACATTGGCAATTGTTTCAGAGAGTTCGGAGACGGAAACCGCAACCGCATTGTGGAAAGCTTTACAGGAAGAGCTGATTATTCCCCAAAGTGAAGTTTATAAATTTTATGTAGGCGCTCAACAGGCGATTTCTGAAGCGACTACTCAAACCGTTGCCTATCGTTTTTTGCACGATCGCGTCCAACAAGCTGCTTATTCTTTGATTCCTGAAGAAGAACGCGCGATCACCCATTATCAAATCGGGCAACTGCTGCAGCAACAAATTTCCGCAGAAGCCAGAGAAGAACGCATTTTTGAATTAGTCAATCAGTTGAACTACGGAACCACACTGGTTGTAGAACAACAGGAAAGGGAGGAACTCGCCCAACTCAACCTCACTGCTTGCCACAAAGCCAGAGCCGCCACCGCATATCAAGCCGCCCGCGAATATGCCACAGTGGGGCTGAAACTGCTGGGAACAGACGCTTGGCAACGGCAGTATGAAATGACCCTATCTTTGTACGACTTGGCTGCCGAGGTGGCTTTCTTGGCTGGCGATTTTGAGCAGATGCACCAGTGGATTGAAGCGGTGATTCATCATGCGAAAACACCTTTAGAACAGGTGCAAGTTTACCAAGTCAAAATCCAGGCGTTGGTCGCCCACAATAAATTTGTCGAGGCGATCGCTATAGGTCAATCTGTCTTCCAAATGTTAGGCGTAAACTTACCAAATGAACCCACCCTAGACGATATTCGGCAGTTGAAGCAAGAAATTGATGCCTTAATTGAAGGTCGCTCTATTGAATCATTCTTCCATCTGCCGAAAATGAGCGATCCGCAGCAACTGGCCATTATGCAAAATGCGGCGCGCTTAACACCCGTCTGTTATATGTCCGGCACCAAGCTTTATTTCCTGGTGGTGGCACTTCAGGTTAAGTTGTCCATCCAATTCGGCAATAGTCCGGTTTCAGCTTTTTGCTACGTGGGTTACGCCTTCCAACTGAGGATGCTGTGGGGCGACATGACAATGGTGCCTCAGTTTGGGCAATTAGGATACCAACTGGCCTTAGAACCCGATGCCAAAAACATTCGAGCCGCCACTGCGATGTTAATGGGGGCATATGTGGGTTCTTGGACGATCCATCTGCAAGAAACGCTGCCCATTCTTCTCGATGGCTATCAAGCTGGATTAGAAACGGGCAATCTAGAATTTATGGGCTACGACGCTCAGTTGTACTGTTTCAATGCTTATTGGTACGGTCAACCGCTGGCTGAACTCGAACCGCAAATTCGCGCCTATTACCAACAGTTGTGCGACCTCAACCAATTGACGGCAGCAAACTGTGTGTTGGCGTACTGGCAGGCGGCTCAAATTCTCTTGGGTGAGTCAGAGGACGAAATTCCCTTACGCCAGGATGCCTATGAAGAAAAAGTCCTTGCTGAGGCAAAAGTCGATTTTTACCGCCTATCCTTCTTCTACCTGTATCGATTCACATTGAATTACTGGCTGGAAGACTTTGCTAAAGCAGAACACGATGCCGCTCAAACGCGACAGTATTTGGCTGGAGGGATGGGAAGTATTGTTGAACCGATCTTCTATTTCTATGATTCTCTGAACGTGCTGGCCACTCCTGGTGAATCAATGTCGGAGTCGGAGCCGCGATGGCAGCGAATAAAAGAAAATCAAGCCAAGCTAAAAGACTGGGCAGATTATGGCCCCATGAATTACTTGCACAAATATCATTTAGTTGAAGCCCAAAAGTATCAACTCCTCAATTGCAAAACAGAAGCTATAGAATTTTATGATTTAGCAATTCAAGGTGCCAAGGCAAACGGTTATATCCAAGAGGAAGGATTAGCCAACGAACTCGCAGCAAAATTCTACTGGGCATGGGGCAAAGAAAAAGTCGCCGCCAGCTATATGCAGGAGGCGTATTACTGTTATGCCCGTTGGGGTGCACTAGCCAAGGTTGAAGACTTAGAAAAAAGGTATCCGCAGTTACTTCATCCCATCCTGAATCAGCCCAAACTTCGCTTTAATCCTCTAGAGACGCTGGCAACAATTAGCCACTCTTCGCAGACTTCCAGTAATAGCAGCACCAGTATTTCCGATGCCCTTGATTTCGCCTCTATTGTGCAAGCTGCTCAAGCTTTATCCAGTAAAATTCAGCTTGATGAATTGTTCGGTAGCCTCAACCAAATTATTTTAAAAACTTCGGGCGCAGAAACTTGTGCTTTGCTACTCCCCCATCAGGATGAATGGCAAATCCGGGCAATAACTCACCTCAATCCAGATAACGAGTTACCCACAACCTTACTCCAAACCCAACCTATAGAAGGCTCGGCGGTGATTCCGCTCAAGCTGGTTTATTATGTCAAACACACTCTGGAAACTGTGGTTATTGAAGGTGGCAAGACCGATATTCCGGGTTTAATGAATGACTGTACGCTCCAGTATCACTCTCAGAGTATGCTATGTACTCCGATTCTCGATCGCGGGAACTTAGTGGCGATACTTTATCTCGAACATAGCTCGACAAAAGGAGTGTTTACTCGCGCTCGTCTGCTCGTCCTCAACTTCCTCTGCACTCAGGCTGCCATTTCCTTAGAAAATGCGCGATTGTATCAGCAAGCCCAGGACTATGCCCACCAGGTGGAACAATCACAACTGCAATTAGTGCAAAGCGAAAAAATGTCGGCGTTGGGCAATTTAGTGGCCGGGGTAGCCCATGAAATTAATAATCCAGTCGGATTTATTTCGGGCAATATTCATGAAGCGATCGCCGCCGTCAAAGATATTACAGAATACTTGCAACTCTATAAAGAAAAATTTCCCAGTCCGGGTGAAGAGATTGAAGAAAAAGCTGAAGAGAGCGATATCGAATATCTCTTAGAAGATTTACCCAAAATGTTGAATTCGATGCAACTCGGGTGCGATCGCATTCAAGGTATCAGCACCAGTCTTCGTACCTTCTCCCGCGCCGACAAAGATTACAAAGTTCCTTTCAATATTCATGACGGAATTAACAGTACGATTTTGATTCTCAAACACAGATTGAAAGCGAACGAACAGCGTCCAGCGATTGAAGTTGTGAAAGAGTACGGGAACTTGCCATCAGTTGATTGCTTCCCCGGACAATTAAATCAGGTGTTTATGAATATATTGGCCAATGCCATTGATGCACTGGAAGAATCAAATCGGGAACCGAGTTTAGAGAAGATTAAAGCCCCAGCCCATTGCATCACGATTCGCACAGAAATAAAGTCTTCTGAGTGGGTGAGAATTCGCATTTCTGACAACGGGCCAGGGATATCAGATGAGATAAAAGGTCATATTTTTGACCACTTATTTACAACTAAAGGTGTGGGTAAAGGCACGGGATTGGGATTGGCGATCGCACGGCAGATTGTAGTTGAGAAACATGGAGGGGCGATCGAGGTAAGTTCTGTAGTTGGAAAAGGGACGGAGTTTACGATATCATTGCCATGTTGATTATTACCTTGGTAGTTTATAGCCAATTTTGGGATTTTTCTTGAAAATTTATTTTTTTTTACAGCCCACTTGACAATTTATAGCGATCGATAACTTCGGCCAAATTCTTGATACTTCCGTTGCACTAATTTATAAAGGAATCTCGATCGCAAATTCCGTACCTTCTCCTACGGTGGAACGGCAGCTCAAGGCTCCGGCGTGTTTTTCCGCGACAATTCGGTAACTGATGGCTAACCCCAAACCAGTGCCTTTTCCCATCGGTTTGGTCGTGAAAAACGGGTCAAATAATCGGCTCCGCACGTCTTCTGTCATGCCGATCGCATTATCGGCAATGCGGATGCAAATACTATTTTCGTTCAGGGCTTCTGTGCGAATCCTAATAGTTGGTTTCCAATCGTCGCCGACCGCCGCAGAGCGCCTTTTTTGGTTGCAAGCATCTTCCAATGCGTCAATACTGTTGCTAAGGAGATTCATAAATACCTGATTGAGCTGACCTGCATAACATTCTATTAAAGGGAGTTGACCGTAATCTTTGATTATTTTGATTTCTGGATAGTCGCCTCTGGCTCGGAGTTTGTTGTGCAATATTAAAAGGGTATTATCTATGCCTTCGTGAAGGTTCGTAGATTTTTTTACAGAGTCGTCTAAACGCGAGAAATTTCGCAAGCTCAGAACTATTTCGCGAATGCGATCTGCTCCCATTTTCATCGAAGATAATATTTTTACTAAATCTTCTCTCAGAAATTCTAAATCGATATTGTCAATACATTCTTGAACTTCTACCACGGGCTGAGGATAGTGTTTTTGATAAAGTTCCACAAGCTGCAACAAGTCTTGGATATATTGGCTGGCGTAGGAAATATTGCCGTAGATAAAACTGACAGGGTTATTAATTTCGTGAGCTACTCCAGCTACCATTTGACCGAGACTTGACATTTTTTCGGTATGAATTAGGTGAGCTTGAGTTTCTCGAAGTTCTTTGAGAGCGATTTCTAGCTGCTGGGCTCTGTTATTGGCGATCGCCTCCGAGAGCCGTAAAGCATCCTCCGCTGCTTTGCGTTCTGTTATGTCAAAAATGGCGCCGTTGAGGGATAAAACTTCACCGTCTGCGTTGAAAAGGGCTTGGCCTTTCTCTGCAACCCACCGCACATTTCCGTCGCAGTGCATCAGGCGATATTCGATGATGTAAGGTTGTTTTGTCTTAATAGCCCGATCGATAATTGTCTCGATCTGCTCAGCGTCATCGGGATGAACTATACTCGGAAAAGCCTGCACCGGTTTTTGCATAAAGTTAGCTGCCGGATAGCCGGAAATAGCTTCTATGCCACTGCTAATAAAAGTTAGGCTCGATCGCCCAACAGCACTGCACCGATAAACCGCACCGGGAATGTTAGAAACTAATGATCTAAATTCTTCTTCTCTTTCTCGCAAAACTGCCTCAATCCGCTTGCGTTCGCTAATGTCGCGAGCAAACGCGCACTGATATTCTTTGCCGTTAAATTCCAAATGGTTGATCGTAATTTCTACCGGAAAAATGCGACCGTACTTAGTGAGGTGGTGAACTTCAATATTAACCGAACCGCAGCGTTTTAAGACTTTCCAGTGCAAACTCCAAGCAGTTTGGGGAAAATCTGGATTGATGTCGTGCACGGTCATCGAGAGCAATTCTGCAGCAGAATATCCCAATGAAGTGCAAGCAGCGTCGTTGACGTACAAAAATTTACCGTCGGGTCCGATCCAGAATATCGCATCTGCCGATCGGTCGATCGCAAATTGAGTCAGTTGCAACTTTTCCTCAACTCGGTGGCGATCGGCAATTTCTTTTTCTAACTGTTCATTAAGCGAATTGAGAGCTAAAGCGCGATCGACAATAGTATCCGAAGCGTAAAGATCGATCAATTGTTTTGCCAATTCTCCTTTCTCGATATCATGCTGGTGCTGATTTTCTTCTACCTGTTTTAACGACTGTTGTTGAACTTTTTCTTTTTGATTTAAACCAGACTCGGCAAGTGCTTTCGGCATCAGGGCGAGGACGGTTGCGGCTAAAAGCCAAGAAATCAAAGCACTTGCAGCTTTGAGAGTTACCGACAGCCAATATATGGAATGCCAAAGCGTCCAAACTTCCGTCAATTTAGCCGCGCCCCAGGCAAAAAAAACCACGGCAAACACCCGGAAAATCTTGCGGTGAGAACCTTGGCGGGTAAAATAAACTAAAGATAGGGCGATCGAACAATAAGCCAGTGCCGTCAGCGAGTCAAAAACAGCGTACAATCGCAACTCCGGCACCACGTTGCAGGCGAGTGTAGAAGATACAGCAAGTGTGGAAAAAAAAATTGTTAATTGTTCTTGCATAAAGTTCAAGAAAAAAATTATCTGTACCAATGCAAATCCGATCAAATCTAATTATTTGATTTCGGCTAGTGAAATATTTACATAATTATATACTTTTTTCATTTTTTAGGAAACAGCTATTTTTTTCAGGAAATGTCAAAACTGTGGATGTTGGGCCCCGGAAACGAAGCTTTATCGCAAGTATGAGCAATGCTGAGCCTCACGGCTAGCAACGCTTAGGTTGCTCCCTGTAACGGAATAAATAGGTTCGCCTAGCTATTGATTCAGAAACATTTAAATTGTTAATGATCACTATTAAATTTTCTTTTAGATTACTTAAGCAGTGAGCCAGGGGTTTTTAACCCCTGGCTCACAGATGGACTAACAGACTTTTAAGGCAGAGAAAATCTCAATTTTTGGGCTGGAAATCCACAATTAAGCGCCGCCCAGGGCCCACTGCACCAAAGTCCGAACTCCAAAACCGGTAGCCCCAGGGCCATTGTAACCATTTTCTTTGTCCGTCCAAACCGGGCCGGCAATATCTAAATGCGCCCATGCAGTATCCTTTACAAACTGCTTCAAAAATAGCGCCGCCGTAATCGAACCGCCGGGACGTGGGCCTGTGTTTTTCATGTCGGCGTGCAATGCTTTCAAGCCCTCAAAATATTTTTCTTCCATCGGCATTCGCCAAAATTTTTCGCCTGCCAATTCTGAGGCGGCGACTATTTCGGCGGCGACGCTATCTTGAGGACTCCACAAACCGGCGATATCGTCGCCCAAAGCAATTACGCAGGCCCCGGTTAGAGTGGCTAAATCGACAATCGCGTCAACTCCCAATTTATCAGCAAATACCAAAGCATCAGCCAGGGTTAAACGACCTTCAGCGTCGGTATTGTTGACTTCAATTGTTTTGCCGTTGGAAGCTGTAAGGATGTCTCCAGGGCGCATGGCACGGCCGCTGATCATGTTTTCAGTGACGGCGCTGATAAAGTGAACTTCCACATCGGGTTTGATGTGTCCGATCGCCTTTGCCGCTCCCAAAGTAGCCGCAGCGCCGCCCATATCTACTTTCATCATTTCAATGCCGCTGCCCGCACCTTTGATGTTCAAACCCCCAGAATCAAAGGTCAATCCTTTGCCCACAATTGCTATTTTGCGGCGCGGTGTGCCTTCTGGTTTGTAAGTTAGGTGGATAAATTTTGGCGGTAAATCAGATGCTAAAGCTACGCCTAGAAAGGCTCCCATTCCTAGTTTTTCGCAGTCTTCCCGCTCCAGTATTTCTAATTCTAAACCGCATTCTGCAGCCAGACTTTGAGCAGTTTCTGCCATGGTAATCGGGGTGACAAAATTTGCCGGCGCTGCGACTAATTCCCGTGCTAAAATGACTCCGGCAGTGATTTTGCGGGCGCGGGCGATCGCACTTTCGGTACCGGCCAAACCGAGCAAATGAATGTGTTCGATTTGCGGGCTTTTGTCTTCAGGTTCCGATTTGAAACGGTTGTCTTGATTTAGGGAGAGTTCTACACCTTCGGCGATCGCGCTTGCTGTAACATCCGGCGCGTTTTTCCACACCGGAAAGCTAATTCCGAGGGTTTTGCATTTCTCTTTTTTGGCTAACTTGGCGCAAACGCCTGCTGCTTGCCGCACGGTGTCTAATTTTAAATCCTCTGTTTTGCCCAAACCGACGATCGCAATTTTGCGAATGGGATTATTGCCGCCGACGCGGGTGATGGCGCTCGTACCCACTTTGCCCTTAAAATCTACTTCCAGTAGCAGCTCTTTCAAAGTGCCTGCCAGCTTTTCATCTAATTGTGCCAGATCGCCCGTGAGTTCCAGGGCGTCCTCAAATAGACCAATTGCCAGGGCGTCTCCCGTCCAAACAGAGCGGGGCGTATCGGTGACTAGAAATTCCATGTTTTGATTTACACTTTAGATTTTAGATTTTAGATTGTACTTTGTACTTGGTGGTTTGTGGTTTTTCCTTTGTGCGGGTAAATAGATCGATCGCACAAATTTTCCGCTCCACATCAAAATAAATTCTGCTACTATATCAGCCAAGTCCGCCTGCGCTCGGATCTTCCACCAATCTCAATCATCTGTTTGGGGGTCGGCTGTCCGTTTTTGCCCCACTCTTAACATTTATTTCTCGTTGAACAGGCATCCTGCCTGTGATGGCGTGGAACACCCATCCTGCCTGTGATAGCTCTTGACAAACGATCGGTTCTCTATATCTTATTCTCTTAAATTTTCCCATGCTAAAACGACGCCGGACCCGATTTTCTGTTTTAATCAGCGTTTCAGTTTGCGTTATTGCGATCGGCTCTTTGGTTGCTGTGATGAAATGGATGGGTTTTGGCTCGGTCCAGAAGGCTCAGCAGCCCCTGAATGCAGCGAATTCCGAATCGGAAGTCAAGATGCTTGTGTCGCTGTCACCGAGCGAGCGATCTGCGAAATTAGTTGAACTCGCAGCCAGTCAGTCTGAAAGTACGAACCCGCAGCAGGAAATCTCCCCTCAAAGCCGCGCCCGCTACCTGCTTGCCAGCGATTTAATCCAGCAAGGAAATGCCGCCAAAGCATTAAACTTATTGGATAAATTAGAGCAAGAATATCCGGTTTTAGCTGCTCACATTGCCCTAAAAAGAGCGGAAGCCTACCAATTGACCGGCGACAAAGGCAAAGCCCAAAAAGCTTGGCAGGAACTGCTCAAAAACTATCCGAGCGACCCGGTAGCAGCGGAAGCTTTATATGTTTTAGGCAAGTCAAAACCGGAATATTGGCAACAGGCAATTACTGAATTTCCCGCTCATCCCCGCAGCGTAGAAATTGCCCTCCGCAAGTTAAAAGAAAATCCTAATCAGCCGCAGTTGATGCTGCTCGTAGCAAAACACGGTCATTATGTCAAAGATTACGGGACAATTTTGGAACAACTGGTGCAGCGAAACAGCGCCGCTTTGAAACCGGAAGATTGGGAACAAATTGCCTTTGGTTATTGGGAAAAACAAGATTACGGCAAAGGAGCTATTGCTTACGGGAAAGCTCCCCGCAACGCCAAAAATCTTTACCGAAAAGCTCGCGGTTTGTGGCTCGACGGAAAAATCCCGGAATCGAGAATTGCCTATCAAGAATTAGTGCGCCAGTTTCCCGATGCCGAAGATACTGGTTTGGGTTTAATTCGGCTATCGCGGCTGAGCGAACCGAAAGAAGCGATCGTTTTGCTCGATCGAGTTATTAGCAAATTTCCCAATTATGCCCCCGAAGCTTTGTTAGATAAATCGCAAATTCTCGACAAAGCACGCAGCGGTCAATCCGCCTCAGACACCCGGAAATTGCTCTTGACAAAATACAATAATTCTGATAAAGCCGGCGAATTGCGGTGGACGATCGCCCAGCAGTATGCCAAAGGCGGAGATTTAAAATCAGCTTGGCAGTGGGCGAGAGAATTAACCACCCACAATCCCGACAGCGAACAAGCTCCAGAAGCAGCATTTTGGGTCGGGAAATGGGCACAGCAACTCGGCCGCCAACAAGACGCCAAGACTGCATTTGACTATACGATCTTACGCTATCCAGAATCATATTTTGCGTGGCGATCGGCTGTACTTCTTGGCTGGCCAGTCGGCGACTTTACCACAGTCCGAGATTTGTCTCCCAATGTAGTGCGGCCACCTCAGCGCCCCGAACCAACCGCCGGTTCTCCTGCGTTAAAAGAACTCTATCAATTAGGTCAAGATAGGGATGCTTGGACGCTGTGGCAAGTAGAATTTATCGACCGCGTAGAACCAAGTATTGCCGAACAGTTTACCGACGGTTTAATGCGAGTAGGAGTTGGAGACAACTTAGACGGTTTGTGGATGGTGGGTAGTTTGCGGCAGCGCGATAAACCAGATGATAGAGTCCAATACCTGGAACTCAGACAGCAACCGATTTATTGGCAAGCACTTTATCCTTTTCCTTACTTGGAAACCATTGTCAAATGGTCGCAAGAACGCCAACTAAATTCAGTATTAGTAACAGCATTAATCCGGCAAGAATCGCGGTTTATGCCCGCAATCAAATCATCAGTTGGCGCCACTGGTTTAATGCAAGTAATGCCGGAAACAGCAGCTTGGGTTGCCGCTCAAATCAGCCTCAAAAAGTATTCATTGGAGAATGTGGACGACAACGTTAAACTCGGTACGTGGTATTTGGATCACACTCACGACGAGTACAAGAATAACTCGATGTTAGCTGTGGCGAGTTACAATGCCGGGCCGACTGCAGTAGCAGATTGGTTGAAGAGGTTTAGTTTTAGTGACCCGGATGCTTTTGCCGAAAAGATTCCGTTTCCTGAAACGAAAGGATACGTAAAATCGGTGTTTGAGAATTACTGGAATTATCTGCGGATATACAATCCAGAAGTTAATCAGTTAATGAGTGAGCATTATGCGGCTGCTCAGAAAAAAGCAAAGCCTTAGTAAATTGGGTTTAGGCTAAGCTTTCAGGAACGGGCCTGAGAACCCGTTCCACAAACAAATTTATTTGTTGTATTTATTGATTGTGGGGTGGGCTTCTAGCCCGCCCTAAACGGGTTCTCCGGCCCGTCGTCCCAAAAACAAATTTATTTTGTGTATTTATTGATTGAGGGGTGAGTTTCTAGCTCGGAACAGGCAAGATGCCCGTTCCACAAATTGAAATTATAGGATTGTAAAATAAATCAGTGGCATCCCAAGGAATCACGAGTAGAAATCCCTGTTTGAGAATTAATACCGCTGGCTTTTGTGCACAATTCTTTAACTTGTGAGCCGTCCATAATTGCGTCGGTAAAGTCAGCGCCGGTAATATCAACTCCGTCAAAAGTAGAACGCAGCAAAATTGTTTCCGCTAAAATTGCATCACTTAAATCGGCATTAGTAAATTTAACTTGATCTATCATTGCATTAGTTAAATTCGCTCCGTGCAAATTCGCCTGAGTCATCACCGAAGCGCTCATAATTGCTCCCCGCAAATCGGCATTAGAAAAATTAGTCAAGTCCATATTAGCGTTAGAAAACTCGGCGGCGCGCAGCATTTGACCGGAAAAATCGCGTCTTGTCAGTTCGGCGTTGCTAAAGGACAACGGCGGAGCGTAATATTTAGATTGAGCCAGGGCTGGCCGCGGCAGGATGAAGATAGTTAGCGCCAAGAGGAATGCTGTTAGTTGCCGGAGTTTCATAAGCCTGATATTCTTGCAAGGTGGGTATTTCGTAGTGTATCCCGAACTTGGGTCGCTCGACTAAACAGGTACAATCTTAATTAATAGTGATGGAGATGAAAAAAAAGATATGCTAAGTTTTTTCTTAACTTGGATAGTAGCAGCGGTTTCGCTGATCATTACCGCTAACATTGTACCAGGTATTTCGGTGGTTAGCTTTCCGGCGGCGATGCTGGCTGCTGTTGTTATCGGATTGGTAAACGCGGTTGTCAGACCGATTCTGACATTGCTGACGCTGCCTTTGACCATTATTACTTTAGGTTTGTTTTTATTCGTTGTGAATGCAATTTCGCTTTCCCTGGCTTCGTGGTTGGCGGGTGCGTTCAATATCGGCTTTGTGGTTGGCGGTTTTTGGCCGGCTTTGGTGGGTTCCATTGTGTTGTCATTTGTTTCTGGGTTGATTGGTCGATTTGTGAATGCCAATACTTTGTCTCAGTAATACATTATCCCAGATACTCGATCGGGCAAACTGCAACCGCTACTGTTACCGCAGAACCCGCCCTAACCCCTCCTTGTGAAAGGGGGGGATTTTTGCTGCGAAATATTTGTTTAGGAACTAAGAGGGGATTTGAACCGCAGATAAACGCAGAGGGACGCTGATGATTGATGGATATCTGCGTATATTCGCGTTCATCTGCGGTTAAATTTTCTTTTCTAACTGCACAAAGTGCCGCCGCTTCTGCTACACTAGGCGTCCCGACTTGTTTGACTACAATATTTGAAGGATTGGGGACTTCTACGGAACTTAAAATGTCAGCCGCAAAGGTTTGTAACGGCCAGTTTCGCTCTTGACAAAGTTCTAATAAACCGACTTCACCTGCTTTAGTGTCTATTGTAGCAATACCTGCGATCGCACTTTCGGCTAAATGATAAGCACGGCATACTTGTTTAATCGCTGTTTCGATTAATTCTCGCCCTGTTCCGCGTTCACAACCTATCCCTATCCACAACACTCTCGGATGCCACTGAACCTTTGGCAAAGCAGATTCTGGCGAAAATCTTCTCTGGGTGAAACTAATCCAAATTCTGGCTTTGATAGTTGAGAGATTTTCCCCATCCCAATACAAAGAATGTTTTTCTGGCAGACTGTTTTGCCACCAAGTAGAACCAACTTCTTGAATTACTTCGACAGTTTCCCCTCTAGCAAGAGCCGCCGCCACTCCAGTCCAGTCACCTTCGCCCCGCCTCCAACCGCTGGGAATCTCTAGCATATCTAAAGTAAATTCATCGCTCATTATTCAGTTATCTATTCTGTAGTTTCACTGCAACCGCAATCTTAAAAAAAAAATTAACATTTTGTTTATTGAAATTTTTGGTATAATTGTAGCATAAACTACAAAAGGGTCAAGATTTAAGATGGTAGAACTAAATCAGTTACTGTTAGAGTTTGAAAGCAACCTCAAATGGGAAGGAGTGACAAAAGAATGGATAGAGCGCCGGGAAAGTTGGGTTAGCGAGGTGGCAGCATCAGTTAACCTTACATATCTAGCAAAATTGCTAGTTGAATTGGAATCTAACTTGCAGTGGGAATCGGTGGATATTCAGTGGCAAGAGCGTCGAGACCGTTGGGTAGAAGAATGTCTGGGAGCATCGATTGTTCAAGAAGTATCAAGTTTATTGCTGGAACTTGAAACCAATACAAATTGGGCAGCCGTGACCGATGAATGGCAGCAGAATCGCGAGAAATGGGTACAGGAAATGCACAAGTTTAAGGAGTAGTTTCGACGAGTCAGAGCCTGTAGATATGCGTTTTCAGGCTCTAAAATTTTCTCATAACTAATGACTCAATATTCATCTTTCTGCCAAACCCCATTCAGAAAAATATCAGCGAGTCCTTCAGCCATTTCCTGCATTTGCTGCTGAGAAGCATTCGGCTTCATAATCGTATTTTGACTGAAGGGCGCGACTGCAAACATTCCCACAAATACCTGAGCGGCAATTTTCGGATTCGTCGTTGGATAAACTTGTTTTTCCATCGCCGTTCCCCAATAAAGCCTCAGCCACATATCTCATTATAAAAAACCCACAGTCTAAATTACTAAAATTTGTACAATCATAGCACAAACTGCAAAGAAGACAAAATTTAATATGGTAGAACTAAACCAATTACTGTTAGAGTTTCAAGCCCACCTAAACGGGGACGCAGTGACGGAAGAATGGAAAGAACGTCGCAACTGTTGGATGAGCGAGGTGTCAGCAGCAATTGACGAAAAACACCTAGCCAAATTGCTAGTTGAATTAGAGTCAAATTTTCAGCGAGAAGCGGTACAAAGTCTCTGGAAAATGATCCGTGAAAGTTGGGTAGAAGAATGTCACATAGCATCGACGCTAGAAGAAGTATCAAGTCTATTGCTGGAACTTGAAAGCAATACAACTTGGGAAGTAGTGACGGATGAATGGCAGGATAATCGGGAGAAGTGGGTACAAAAGATGTACGATTTTATAGAGTAATAATTCACTTAATCAAAATCCACTTTCATGGTGAATGATGTCCCTCCTGTGCGGTTGATTGTCTCGCTTCCCTCAATTACTTTAAATCCCGATCGCTCGTACAAACTCAGGGCTCGATTCGAGCTTCTGACACTTAGGGATACCGATCGATAAGATGCTTTTGCTGCGGACAACAAACGATCCAGCAACTGCGTTCCTACACCCTGATTTGTATATTCTGGAAGAACGGCGATCGCCAATTCCGGGATAGTATCGTCAACCCAGCCAAACCCCTTGTCATCCTCTGTAAACAAACGCAGCCAGGCGGCTCCTACTGGCTGGTTCCCGTTCAATTCGATTGCTGCGAAGCCCAGATCGTTTGCACGTCCCCAATTCTTGACATATTTCGCAATTAAAGGATGATTGACAACCGCTTGCACCGTTGATTCGCCTTCTTCTGCCATGTGCGCTGCTTCATACAGCATTTTCCAGAGAAAAGGCTCGTCTTTCTGGGTTAGCGGCCGAATAGAATAGTGCAAAATTTTGCCCATAACAACTTTTCCCTGTTGCCCTAATTATTCATCTTTCTGCAAAACCCCATTCAGAAAAATATCGGCTAATCCTTCAGCCATTTCCTGCATTTCCTGCGGAGAAGCATTTGGCTCCATAATCGTATTTTGACTGAAACCGGCGACTGCAAACATTCCCAAAAATACCTGAGCGACAATCTTCGGATTCATCTTCCGATAAACTCCTTTTTCCATCGCTGTTTCAAAAAAAGCCTCAGCAACATCGCTCATTTTTCCGATGACTTCCAACTGAATTCTGTCGCGCAAATCCGGGTGAAATTGCGCTTCCAAAAAACACACCCGCATCATGTCACTATTCTCGCGAATATTCAGCATCCGCCGCCGCATCACCTGAGCCACTGCTTTGTAACTGCCCATCTCGCTTAATTCAGTCAGCAAATCCGTCAGCAACTCCACCCATCCTTCCGTCGCCACCTCAATCAAAATCGCTTTTTTATTATCAAAATGCCGAAATAGCGTACCCTCTGCCACCCCCGCCGCCGCTGCTAAATCACGAGTTGTCGTGCCGTCGTATCCGCTGCGGGCAAACAACCGCTGAGCGGCTTGTAAAATCCGCTTCTTGGTTTCTGTTTCAGAAGGAGGAGACTGATTAAAAATTCGCATGGCTTTGCAATCGGTAATTTGCGACTTGGAACTACGGGATCGGGACGGAATGGCTAAATAATGTTAAGTTTTAAGTTGTGCGCGGCTTTTATCCCAAACTTAAAACTCCTCGCCGGGCTCCAGACCCTTTTTGAGATTTGCTGTATCAGCCTAACATCTGAGGCGCAACAGATCGCTTATGCCTCCAAAAATCTTTATCCTGAGAAAAGAATCTCTGGCCACCGAACACAAACATTTTTTTGTTTGACACTCCAAAATCTAAAATCTAAAATCTAAAATCGAATGACCCCGCAGTTCCAACAACCCCGTGAAGCGAAGCTATCCCGTAGGGAATCGCCCGTGATCCAAACTCGATTCATCGCCTCCCTGCTGGCCGCTGTACTGCTGTGGTGGGGCATTTCTCCCGAAATCGCCCTCGCCCGCCCCAACCCCGCTAGCGGCTCCCAAGCAGTCTCTGTTCAACCGTCGCTCGATCGAGTAATCAGCCAAGTCAGCGAATTTAAGCTCGACAACGGCATGAAATTCATCGTACTCGAAAGGCCCAGAGCGCCCGTAGCATCGTTTCTGATTCATGCCGATGTGGGTGGGGCAAACGAACCCGACGGTCAAACAGGTGTCGCTCACTATCTCGAACATTTAGCCTTTAAAGGCACGCCAAAAATCGGCACTACCGACTACCAAGCCGAAAAGCCGCTGCTAGAAAAACAAGACCAACTCTTCGAGCAAATGCAAGCAGCCAAGGCCAGCGGCAAAACTGAAGAAGTCGCCCAATTAAAAGCAGAATTTGACAAAGTTGAAGCCGAAGCTTCGCAATTTGTCAAGCGCAACGAACTCGGCAAAATAGTGGAACAAGCCGGCGGAGTCGGACTAAATGCTGCTACTTCCACCGACGCCACAATGTATTTTTACAGCCTTCCAGCTAATAAGTTAGAAATGTGGATGTCCCTGGAATCCGAGCGATTTCTAGAACCAGTATTTCGGGAATTTTACAAAGAAAAACAGGTAATTTTAGAAGAGCGTAGGCTGCGAACCGAGAATTCTCCAGTCGGACAAATGGTGGAAGTTTTTGCCAACAAAGCTTTCTCTGTTCATCCCTACCGCCGCCCTGTAATTGGCTACAGTGAAGACATTAAAAACCTCACCCGCAGCGACGTGCAGAAGTTTTTCGAGACTCACTACGTCCCCAGCAAGCTGACTGTGGCGGTGGTAGGAGACGTGAAAGCTTCGGAGGTCAAGCGACTCGCTCAAATTTATTTCGGCCGTTACAAGGCGAAACCAGCGCCTCCAGAATTGCAACTTGTCGAACCTCCCCAAACGCAAACTAAGGAAGTCACGCTCCAATTAAAAACTCAACCTTGGTATTTGGAAGGATACCACAAACCGGCGATGAATCATCCCGACAATGCGATTTATGAAATGATTGGTTCTTTGCTCAGCGATGGCCGCACTTCTCGGCTTTACAAATCTTTGGTAGAAGAGCAGCAATTGGCGCTGGCGGCTCAAGGTTTCAGCGGTTATCCAGGGGAAAAGTATCCGAATTTGATGTTATTTTATGCTCAAACTGCTCCGGGCCGCACGGTTGATGAAGTAGCCTCCGCTTTGAGCAAGGAAATCGAGCGCCTGAAAACAGAGCCGGTTTCTGATTTGGAATTGGAGCGAGTGAAAACTCAGGCGAGAGCCGATTTGTTGCGATCGCTCAATTCTAATATGGGCATGGCATTTGCGCTGGTGGACTATCAAGTAAACACCGGTTCGTGGCGAAATTTGTTCAAGGAATTGGATGCGATCGCGGCTGTTACTCCCGCTGACATTCAGCGTGTCGCTCAGGCAACTTTCCGCCCGGAAAATCGCACGATTGGTAAGCTTTTGCCGCTGTAACCAGAAGGAAGAAGGAAGAAGGAAGAGGGAAGAAGGAAGAGGGAAGAAGGAAGAAGGAAGAAGGAAGAAGGAAAATTCGTTTCCCGACTCTGCCCATTCCTGACAACTTAAGACTAAAACCCATAATAAATGTCGCTTTTATTCGACTCTAGATCCCCCTAAATCCCCCTTAAGAAGGGGGACTTTGAGAAGAGTCTTGTCCCCCCCCTTAATAAGGGGGGTTAGGGGGGATCTCGCAGTTCGCGACAAACAAGATAGACGGTTGGTTTAACGTTAAGTTGTCACGCCTTGGGTAGAGCCTGGGAACGCAGATCCAGAGGCTATGCCTCGCTGTAGAATTGTCACACTAAAAAACTTAGGAGAAAGAATGAAAAGGACTAAATTGAGACTGAAAAAAGTAAAGTTATTTCTGCTATCGCTTTGCTTTTTTACTGTTTCACTTGGCACGTTTAATTTGTTACCTTCCCTTGCGGCGGCACCCAAACACTACGACGAATTAACATTTCCCCCGCTATCAGAAATTAAACTGCCTAAATACACTCGCTTCGAGCTGAAAAATGGCATCCGGGTGTATCTGATGGAAGACCGGGAACTCCCGCTAATTGAGGGAACGGCGCTATTTCGCACGGGCGAGCGCTTTGAACCTGCCGATAAAATCGGACTGGGAGGTTTGACGGGAGAAGTGATGCGAACTGGCGGCACGAGCCGGCATACGGCTGATGAATTAAATCAGTTGCTAGAACAGCGAGCAGCTTCGGTAGAAACGGGGATTGATGTTGCTTCTGGTACGGCTAATTTTAGTGCTTTAGCTGAAGATGTGGAACCCGTGTTTGACTTATTTGCGGAAGTGATTCGGGAGCCAATATTTGCTCAGGAAAAGTTGGATTTAGCGAAGAACCAAACTCAAGGTGCGATCGCCCGCCGCAATGACGATCCTGACGGTATTACCGGCCGCGAGTTTCAAAAATTAATTTATGGATCTCGCAGTCCTTACGCGCGCACGGTAGAATACAAAACCCTCGCCAATATTTCCCGCGACGATTTGGTGAGTTTCTACCAGAAATATTTCCACCCCAAGAATATGATTTTGGGTATTTCTGGCGATTTTGATACAGCTAAAATGCGATCGCTCGTCGAGCAAAAATTCGGCAACTGGCAACCGAGTCAAAGTGCAGAAGTGCCTGCACTACCAACCGTAGCGCCAGCAAATGGGGGCGGCGTATTTTTGGTAAATCAGCCACAATTAAGTCAAAGTTATGTGCAAATGGGACATTTGGGCGGAATGCTCAGCAGTCCAGATTACGGTGCTTTGGACGTGATGAATGGGGTTCTCAATGGTTTCGGTGGCCGTTTGTTTAATAACGTGCGATCGCGCCAAGGCTTAGCTTATTCAGTATACGCGGCTTGGAGTCCGAGATATGACTATCCGGGGGTGTTTGTCGCAGGAGGCCAAACGCGATCGGACGCCACAGTACCGTTTATCCAAGCGATTCGCGCCGAGATCGAGCGTATCCGCACCGAACCAATTACCCCGGAAGAATTAGCTTTTGCTAAAGATTCCACTCTAAATTCTTTCATCTTCAAATTTGAAAATCCCAGTCAAACTTTGTCGCGGTTAATGCGCTACGAATACTACGGTTATCCCGAAGATTTCATTTTTCGCTACCGCCGCAGCATCGAAGCAGCAACAATTGCCGACGTGCAGCGCGTAGCTAAGACTTACTTGAAACCGGAGAATCTCGTAACATTAGTAGTGGGAAATACCGAGGCAATTCAACCGCCGTTATCGAGTTTGGGAACTTCGGTAAAAGTGCAATCTGTTGATATCACTATTCCCTCCGCGACTTAATTGGTAATAAGGAATAAAGTCATTACTAAAAACAATTTTAAGGTTCGTAGTAATGACTTTATTCCTCTCTTTTTGTTTCACAGACATCCTGCCCTTTCATGCCAGCCGATCGGGATCGACACCCAATTCGCGCAACTTTGCCGCCAATACATCCGCCCGCTGGCGTTCCTGTTCTGCCCGCTGGCGTTCCTGTTGAGCCAGCAGCCGTTCATGTTGGGCCTGTTCCGAACTCCACAGCAGCAAATTTCCTGCCTCATCCCACCAGCGCAGCCAATTCATAGTTTGCCCCAGCCGTTCCCCCGACCAAATCCCCAGCCACAAATCTAACTCTGGAATCCGCACCCGTCCCTCAGCATCAGCAGCCTGCGTTTCATAGGCTCCCTTTTGCAGATACCGCACTTCCAGCTTGGGCTCGTAGGGGTCGTAGGTGACGTAGGTGGGCACTTGCAGAATCTGTTCGTAGAAGTAGAGCTTGCCGTAGGGAGGAGTCGATCGCACAGACAATTCGCTGTAATCTTCATTAGACAAAAACTCCATCACCACCGATACCGGCGCACCCTCCAGATTCGGCGTGTAGCTGCGGCGAATCGTCCCCTCAGCAACTCGATGCACTTGCGGCACGAAAAACCAATCCGGTGCTTTGACTACAATCTGCTTATTTACAGTCGCTACCAGTCCAAAATGGGAACCGATTAGGGCGATCGGCTGAATGCGTCCGGCGGCTCCCAGAGCATCGGTGAGAGCGGCAGCAAGGGGCGGTTGTTGAATATTTTCCACCGGATCGTCCGGTAATACAAAATCGGTTGGTAAGGCTTCCCAGGTGACAGTTGGTGCTTTGGAACTCGATGGGATTTGAAGTACCATTAGCTCATACCATTTGAGATTTTATATTTTAGATTACTCGTTACCAGGCTCCAGCCTGGTAACGCCGATCGGGAGGCTCTGCCTCCATTTTACCAAGCGAGGCAGAGCCTCTGGATATAGTTTCCCAGGCTGGAGCCTGGGAACCAGTTAAGATGTTGGATTTAGTTTCCCAGGCTGGAGCCTGGGAACCAGTTAAGATGTTTGTAGTGGGGACTTTAGTCCTTGATGAATGCGGACTAAAGTCCTCACTACGAACCTCAACTAAAAATCAATAGTCAAAGGCGCCCTCGGAAACGGAATCACATCCCGAATATTCCCCATTCCCGTCATAAACTGCACTAACCGTTCAAATCCCAAACCAAACCCAGCGTGAGGCACAGTACCGTAGCGGCGCAAATCCAAATACCACCACAATTCCTCCTTATTCATACCCTGCGCTTCCATGCGCCGCTCCAATACATCCAGCCTTTCTTCCCGCTGCGAACCGCCGATAATTTCCCCAATATTAGGAGCCAAAACATCCATTGCTCGCACTGTTTTCTCGTCATCGTTTAAACGCATATAAAATGCTTTAATCCCGACGGGATAGTCGCTGACAATTGTCGGCTTTTTAAACAAGTCCTCAGCCAAGTAACGCTCGTGTTCCGACTGCAAATCCAAACCCCAACTTACCGGAAAATCAAACTTTTTGTCGGCTTTTTCCAAAAGTGTGATCGCCTCCGTGTAAGTAATCCGCTCGAACTGATTATTAATGATATTTTCAGCAGTAGCCAAAACCGTTTTGTCAATGCGCTCATTGAAAAACTCCATATCTTCCGGGCAACGCTCCAAAACGTATTTAAAAATGTACTTTAAAAACGCCTCAGCCAAATCCATATCTCCCTGCAAATCGCAGAAAGCCATCTCCGGTTCAATCATCCAAAACTCAGCCAAATGTCGCGAAGTATTAGAATTTTCCGCTCGGAAAGTCGGGCCAAAAGTGTAAACATTTCCGAAAGCCATTGCCATAACTTCCGCTTCCAACTGGCCGCTAACTGTTAAATAGGCGCGCTTTCCAAAAAAGTCTTTAGCATAATCAACTTCTTGCGAATCAGTGCGCGGCACATTCTTTAAATCAAAGTTGGTAACGGCGAACATTTCCCCCGCCCCTTCGCAGTCGCTAGCAGCAATAATCGGAGTGTGAACCCACAAAAAACCGCGTTCTTGAAAAAATTGGTGTACCGCCGCCGAACAAGCATTGCGGACTCGAAAGACAGCACCGTGGGTGTTTGTGCGCGGCCGCAAATGCGCGATTGTCCGCAAAAATTCAAAGGAATGCCGCTTTTTTTGCAGCGGATAAGTTTGCGGGTCTGCATCCCCGTAAACTTGTACTTGTGAGGCTTTCAACTCAATTCGCTGTCCTTTTGCTGGAGATGCTACCAGCACTCCCGACACTTCTAGAGATGCACCTGTATTCAGTTGTTTGAGTACATTTTCAAAGTCTGGCAAATCTGAATTTATGACTACTTGCAAATTAGCCATCGCCGAACCATCGTTGACTTCGACAAAGGCAAATTCTTTCAATTCGCGTTTGGTACGAACCCAGCCTTGAACAGTTACAGTTTCATCGGGTTCACCGGCGCGCAAAATTGCTGCTATTCGTTGATTTGTCATATCCACTCCTGTTTATTTAATATTTTGCACCATATTTCTCTTTTTTCTCTGACTCTGCGCCCTCTGCGCCCTCTGCGGTAAATAAAAAAATCAAAAATTCTAACTCCCAAAATCCTTCAACCTGCATAGGATTTCAAAATCCAACCGATCAAAATACCGAGTCCCCCAAAGCGAACGGCTTGCCAAAAAGGTTGTTTTATGCTTCCCCAAGAAAAGAGGCTGCTTTCTAAATTCAACTCGATAGTTTCCAATTCTTGCTCAATTTCCCGCAATTCTTTTTTGAGTTGCGGCAAAGGATTTCGGCGCCCCGACTGGCGGATTTCTTCGCGCCGATGGCCGAGCTCGACTTGGCGCTGTCGATCGACCTGAATTTGAGTGTACCGTTCTTTGACTGCCGCGAGCGAGCGCTCCACTGCTGCGAGCGCTTGAACAAACTCGCTTTCTTGCTCTTCCCGATTTAACTCTGACGGCTGTTGAGGCATTTCGATCTGCAAACCTGACAATAATAATAAAAAAAACCGATTTCCAATTAAGTTGTTATTATATGCAGTATATTTTCTAAATTAACGAACTCTAGCCAAATAGAGATAAGTATAGCAACTTTATCGGCCTTTAAAACGTTTTTAATTGCTGAAACCATTGATTTTATCGCATTTTCCTTCTTCCTTCTTCCTTCTTCCTTCTTCCTTACCACCTATGCTTGAAACTACACAAACAACCCAAACTGTCAACCTCAACGAGCTGAGCACGGTAGAACTAGCCCAAGCTCTAGCCGCGCGCCTCGCCATCCACGAAAAAGATTGGCATCGCCTCAAAGCCAACCGTTCTGCGCGGGCCGCAGAGCAAGCCGCAGCCGCTTTGGTCTTTTTGCTCAAAAAACAGCCCGAAGAAGCTCTCCCGCGCTTAAACCAAGCAGCAGGATGGCTGGATCGATCGATATCTGCTCCTCCCTGTCCCACCCACGGCAAATAATTTTGAGTCTTGAGTCTTGAGTTTTGGCTTGAGTAGTCGCTCAAAACTTAGACAATCGCGCCGCTTGATCGAGCAGCGCGATTGTGAGTTCAAAAGATTTATACTTTTTTAACTCAAAACTCACATTTTGCATTATGATCAGCTATCAATAGCCAGAACGTTCAAATTCTCACTGCAAACTTCAGCCCGAGAACGAAAAATTTTCCAGGTCTAGCTGAGGTGAAAACTGCTGCTTTCATAGCGGTGCTAGCGAAAGCGAGGCAGTCGGTAGCGACTGGGAAGTTCTTTGCACAGCCGTAACTCTGTACCTTGAGAATTCCACTCTACCCGATCGAATATTTGGTAAAGAATAAACAACCCCCTACCACATTCCTGTTCCACATGAGGTAGTCCAGAGTTATCTGCAACGTCCTCTGCTAGCAGATTGTCGCAATCATCGGTATAAAGGTTACAACTGCAAGGAGCTTTAAAGCCAGAACCTTCATCCGATATCACCCACCAATATTGGTTTTGGACTATGGAAAAACGGACTCCAACAGTTTTAGCGGGGTCTAACTTGTTTCCATGCTTAGCAGCATTTACCAAAGCTTCTTGAAGCCCCAACCGCAATTCCGCTTGCCAGCAATCTGGCACCTCTGCTAGGAGCAGATCCAAAATAGGACAAAGGTATAGAGTAGAAGCGAAGCTAATCGTAATCCAATTGCGTCCGACAGGACGAGGTGAAATAGCAATCACTCAGAAAACTCCCTAACTTTCAGGTGGATAAAGTTCACACCCTGCATAGTTGGCTCCCTAGTATTCAAAATGCTAATTAATTGAGCGGCGCAGCTCTACTTCTATATTAGAGTATCAAAGCAATTAAGAACAGCAAACAACGTCACAAAATATTCAGCGATTCTGAGAAACTTCTGCAGACAACCATCAGTAATTTTACTTATAACTTCTCCCAGCCACGAAATTTTTGATTTCAGCTTTTGACAACTCGCAACGCTTAGGTTCGCTTCATCCCCCAAGGCGTCAACACCTCTTGAACAAACGATCCCCACCTGGAAAAGCTCGGAAATAACTATAAAAAAGTCGATCCCTTAACGCTCACCAATCAGGTTCGACCCTCGCCGCCAAGCTTTGCACCCATCGCCGCAGAGCTATCTCTTACCGCCACACAGCACAATCATCATACCTAGGTATGTTGCAGCCAAAACCCGATTTATTTTCCCCAATGCGATCGGGCCAAACACCTCCCATTGCTGCGCCCCTCACAAAATCAATATTCGTTACAAAACTTATTAATTCTGAGTGCGTAAGATCGCCAGATCCCAACTCGCTCACATTCACGAATCCTTTGCTAGCGGAAGCCCAGTGCGGATGCCAAACTTTATAAATCTGAGCGTCGCGATACAATAGTTAAAGTAAATAATTATTTCTTTACATCATGCAAACAACCCCAGCCATCACCACAGCCCCCATAGCCGGCACTTACTGGCAGTGGCGGGGGCATTCAGTATACTACGTTCGATCCAGCGATCGCCATCCAGAACGCCCTCCCCTACTGTTAATTCACGGTTTTGGAGCGTCTACAGACCACTGGCGCAAAAATATCAGCGGGCTGAGCAAAGACTTTGAAGTGTGGGCGATCGACCTGATCGGATTCGGGCGATCGGCAAAACCCGAATTGCAGTACAGCGGCGACCTCTGGCGCGACCAACTCCACGACTTTATCACCAACATCATCGGCCGACCGGCCGTACTAGCCGGCAACTCCCTCGGAGGCTACGCCGCCTTGTGTGTAGCCGCCCAGCGCCCCGAATCAGCAGCCGGACTCATATTAATCAACAGCGCCGGCCCCTTCAGCGAACCGCAGCCCGCACCCGAAGCCCCGCCCTTGCAAAAAGCTATATCTGCAGTAGCTAAAACTTTATTTCAGCAAGATTGGGCAAGTTTTCTGCTGTTCCAGTACGTGCGCCAGCGATCGACAATTCGGAAAACCCTAGAAAAAGTATATCTCGACCAAAGCGCCGTTACAGACCAATTAGTAGAAGAAATATACCTTCCCTCCTGCGATCCCGGTGCCCCCAAAGTATTCGCTTCCGTATTCCGAACACCCCAAGGCGAAAAAATTGACGTATTACTTACTCAATTAACCTGCCCGTTGCTAATGCTTTGGGGAGAAGGCGATCCGTGGATGAATTCCGCAGAAAGAAGCGCCAAATTTCGCAAACACTATCCGCAGTTGACAGAACACTTTATCAAAGCCGGTCACTGTCCCCACGACGAAGTACCAGAACAGATAAACGAACTGATTCGCGCATGGATAATTGACCAATAGTCGATCGGCACATATATAATTTTCCCCCGGCCATCTCCTCCCTCGGAGAGGGGGAAAATTATCCGATTTGCAGTAAAAATTTATGTATTGTGCCAACACAAACGCGGTTAATTTCTCTCACATATTCTGAGGAGACGGAAACAATGGCCCGCAAAAAGACTCGCCGCAATTTTATATTGAGCAGTATAGCTGTTGCCAGCGGCATTGCAGGTGCTAAGGCGATCGAACAGCAGGATCGGGAAATCGCAGCCGCACCCAATAACAAGGTGGCCGCCACAGTAAAAATGCCAGAACGACTGTTAGGCAACACCGGCGTGAAAGTCCCGATTTTCGGTTTGGGGGGGGCCGGACAAACACCGCTTTCGCAGCCGGGAAGAGAAGCAGAAGCAGCGGTACAAATTGAACGCGCGATCGAACTAGGCATTCGCTATTTTGACACGGCGGCCGAGTACGGGCCCAGCGAAGAAAACTTAGGCAAAGTTTTGCCACCATATCGATCGCGCCTATTCCTAGCCACAAAAACCTCCGCCAGAGACAGAGATGGCGCGTGGAGAGACTTAGAGCGATCGCTCAAAAGATTGAAAACCGATCGGATCGACTTGTGGCAACTCCACCACGTCTCATTCCAAGCCGAATTAGACCAAATTTTCAGTGCTAAAGGAGCAATAAAGGCGATCGAAGAAGCCAAACAGCAAAAAATAATTCGTTTTTCCGGCATCACCGGACACCACGAACCTGCTATCATTGCCGCAGGGTTGGAGCGCTATCCTTTCGACACAACATTAATCTCCCTCAACGCCGCCGAAAAACATCACCCGCGCTCCTTTGTTACCAGCGCTTTACCAGTTGCCAAAGCCAAAAACATCGGCGTCATAGCCATGAAAATACCAGCTTACGGCAAATTATTTCAGAACGGTGTTTTAGATGGAATGCACCAAGCAATGGGCTACACGCTTTCACTTCCCGGCGTACACTGCTGCGTCATCGCCGCCGACTCAGTAAAGCAATTAGAAGAAAACTTCAAAGTCGCCCAAGCATTCCAACCCCTGAACCAAACAGAAATGGCAGCACTTGAAAAACGCACCGCTGCGGCGTGGCAAGAAAATACATTTTTCCGACAGTGGACTTAAATGTGATGTTGCCGAAGGCGGCGCTCGTCGCCGCTCTACTTGCTGTTAATATTGAACAGGAATCACCAATCCAGGTATAATGGATTGAGGAATGAAAAATCTATAAAACTAACGGTTTCAGGTTCCTCTCTATCTGATAGTTTATCAACAGGACATTTTTTAATGAAAGTTGAAATTAGGAACTTAGGTGTTATTAAAAAAGCTGAAATTGATTTGAAGCCTTTAACTGTTTTTATTGGTGGTAATGGTGAAGGCAAAACTTGGGCTGCATACACTTTGTCAGCTATCTTTGGGCAGCAGGGATACGGACATTACTTGAAAGCTTATCTTGACGGTAACACCCAACAAGCATATCCAACCTTAGATAGCGCACTTCAGCAACTTTTTGAGGAAGGTAATGCACAAATTGACATGATTCAATTTGCTAATGACTATGCCGAAAATTATATTAAGGATGTGGCTCGTTTAACTCCAAACAGGATGCGATCGTTTATGGCTACGGAGCGAGCCAATTTTAATGATTTGGAAGTACATTTAAATTTAGCAGAAACAAAGGCAGAGTTTTTGGAAAAGATAAAAGCAGCTTCTGTACATAGAGAAATTTCTTTAAACAGGAAAAATTCTTTAGAGTCACTAAACGCTATTAAAGAAACAGGAGATAAAATACTATACTTCTATTCAGAAGGAGACCTTTTGAAAAAGCTCCCTGAAAAAGCGATTCAGCAATTCGTAGTTCGGGAAATTTTCCAGATACTCCACAGAGCATTTTATGCTTATATATATACATTTCCGACTGAAAGAACGGCTTTTATAACTTTGCCAGTTCAACGACGAAAAGTTAGAATTGAAGAACTTTTAACAGACACAGATCAATCTGAAGTTGAACAAAGAGGGACGTCTTTTATTGAACCAGTAAATAATTTTTTCGATATGATTCTTCATAGTTATCAAAAAGAACACAGACGACGCAGAGAAGAGGAAATCAATAAAAATCCCCAGCTAGGGGAATATGTGAAGTTGGCTGATTTTTTGGAAAAGGAGATTTTACAAGGAACCGTTGCTTTTGAGACAGCCGAAGTGCGAGACGAACTACTTTTTCAACCTAAAGAAAATACTAAGTTGGAAATGCCGATTGTTTCCTCAATGGTAAAAGAACTAGCTCCATTAGTTCTCTGTTTGCGCTATTTAGTAGAACCCTATGAGTTGCTGATAATTGACGAACCAGAAATGAACTTACACCCAGCAGCTCAAGTGGAAATTGCTGAATTCTTGGCGATGTTAGTTAATGCTGGGTTGCACGTCTTAATTACAACCCATAGTCCGTACATTGTTGACCATCTTGCTAATCTGATGCAAGCCGCTAAGCATGAAGATCCCGATAGCATTAAAGAAATGTTTTATTTAGAGCGAACAGAGGCTTTTATTTCTCAAGAAAAAGTTTCAGTCTATTTGTTTGAAGATGGAACAGCCAAAAACATTATCCGTGAAGAAGGTACAATAAATTGGGAAACTTTTGGCAAAGTGTCTGATGATGTTTCTCAAATTTATGCTAGTTTACTAAAAGTAAAAGATTGAGAGATAGTTAATGGCTTCTGATACTTTGCTGCCTTTTGAAATTTTGCTTTTATCCGATTGTTTACTTCCCGGTCTAACCTCTTTTAAGGAAGGTAAAGCTACTGTAGAAGTAACACCCGACGAGGGTGAAACGATACTTTTTTTTAACATTGATGATCAATCAAATCCTGGTTGTAAGTTGCGTAAATTTTTATGGGGAACACAAACAGGTCAAACAATTTGCGATCTGATAGTTTTTTACGCTAAAGAGAGGGAGCGCGTCATCTGTTTTGTAGAATTAAAAGAGAATATGAGTGATTTAGGTCATGCAACCGAGCAAGTAATTAATACTTACACCAGTTTCAAATTACATCTAAATTCTAGTTATAAACCAAAAGCGTTCATTTATGGGTCTGCTGGTTCTGTACCCCACGAACATCAGGAGTATCAAAATAAGTTATCTAAGGTGTTTAATAAAAATAATTTTGAAATTAGTCGCACAAATAATGATTTAGGCAATATTTTGCGAGGTAAATCCCCTAACATAGGTGTAGGTAAGAGAAACAAAAGAAAGTAGAAAAAATATCCTCTGGGCTTATACGTTAATCTGCGGTTCACATTCAAAAAAACAAGGCGACCAAACCAGGCAACCTTGTTTTTTATCATAAGAAATGCACTTTGTCAACAGCAAAAAGCTACTTTTTTTTCCGTTTAGCCTTATCTAACCGCCTGCGATCGCGCCACTCAACAGAAGTCAAATAAGCGACCCCGCCAGTCACCGTCACCAGCAGTACAAATGCCACTAAAACGAGAAAATTAGCAATCGAAAATTCCACAACCCCTCTTCCTCTGATTTTACATTTTCTACTTTCGATTTTAGATTAAAAATGTTAACAATTAACAGTTAAATGTTGACGGCTAACTGTTAATTGTTAACACTCGATTCAAACTGCTGGCAAATCTTCCAAAATTGTAAACCTCACATGATTAATTGCCAGAGTCCCCACAGAAACATCCTCCTTGTTCAAAGGGAGACCGCCGCTCGTGAGACCTTGAAACCGAATTCCCTTGCCAATTTCTACGTGATACCAAGCCAAACCCATAAAAAATCGCAAAGGATAAGGGCCTCTGTCTTGAATATCATCAGGATTAGATTCCATCGGCACCCAGCCAAAACCCGGAATGTAAAATTCCAGCCAAACGTGATTGAAATCCGGCTCCAGCGACACACCTTTTCTGTCAGCAAAAGCCGGACACTTGTAGCGCCCGATCGTGCGGCAAGCAATCCCGTTTAACCTAGCCAAAGCCAACAACAAGCCCACGTACTCGCCACAAGAACCGATGCCGCGGCGCAGCACAATATCGGGAGTGTCAATGTGAGGCCTAATCCCGTAAGAAAGTTGATCGTAAACAAAATTACGAATGCTCAGCAATTGCCGGAGAATATTAGTTTCTGAGCCAATGGCAGCCACAGCAGCCGATCGCACAATCTCCGTATCCATCGCCAAATTGTCATTATCAACCAAATACTTAGCTGCAAACTCCGGCGACAGCTTCGGAGCCTTTTCGACATCCCGAGGCGACAACTGATACTTAATCGATCGAACTTCTAACAATGCCTTCCAGCCAAAAATTCGGCGTTCCCCGGGGTGCAGCCGATCGAACTTAAACACCGCCACCCGTTCCCCTTCCTGAATTTCCTCAGTAAAAGGCATTCCGATAGGCGTAATTTTCCTGACCTTTTGCCGGTGAGTTTCCGAAGGCAAAGCAATCCGCCACTCCAAATTTTCGATTTCTACCTCATCGAGAGGAGAGAGTTCCTCCACATAAGACATTTCCATCAAAAAACCGTTTGACAGAGCGTAGCGGTCAGCTTCATTGTAGTAAAAAGACAAAGGCTGAATAAAAGTGCGATCGCGCTTCGTCAACTGAAAAGGATCTTCCGAATTCGGGTCGTCCCGGATGTAAAGTTCATCGCCGGCATAAGCCACGTACAGAACCTCCTCTCCGGTCTCGGAATCTTTGTGAAAAGCCAAACCAGAAGGCAACTCAAAGGGAGTCAAAACGCTAAATTTAATCTCCCCAGTTCCCCGTTCCAAACAGTAAACAGTTTGCTCAGTTTTGTCGCAAACCCAAAGTTCCTCATCCCGGACAGTGATATTTTCTACCCCAATACCGGGAGCGTAAAACCGAGTAATTTCCCGACCCGTTTTCAGGTCAAAAACCAGAATAGAACCCAATCTCTGGCAAGTCACATAAAGCGTAGATTTCCAAACAGCAATCCCGTCAGCAGGATAAGAAAGCGAAACAAAATGTTCCGGCTTGAGTTCAGCGATCGCCCCGTCCCGAATTGCGCCCCGACAGCAACAAATATCCTCATCCCGCGCAAACCAGAGAGTATCTTCCGAAATAGCCAGCCCCGTTGCGCCCGCAAACTTAGCCGTTTGATAAGGATTCAAAACAGTAGTGTTGTCACTTTCTCTATCGATCTCCAATAGCAGCCCTTCGGCGCGATCGACAGCGAACAACCTATTTCCTAAAAAAGCAATGCCGTGCAGTGCCAAGACTCCGATGGGTCTTACCATCCGCAGCCCAGGTGGCTGTTTGTCCGAGAGAACAGGTGAATCGAGATTCATGCTAAATTTCTTGCCGGTATTGTACAGAAAACCTGATTTGTAACTTGTAGCCGATCGCTTGAGGTTCACCAGCAAAATTGCCGAGTTTCCTGATATCCAGGATTGACGCATCAACCGGGTGTTTTTACGAAAAGACGCGTTGTATCCTCTTGCTAGAGTTAAAAGAACCCGAATATTAGTCTTTGTCAAAGTTGGGTTTAACAAGCTCAACCCAACCTGCTGCCGTGAATGGAAGTAAGTATAACTACTAAGCTACCACTGACAAAGGCGACACAGAATTCTATGTTGAGCACAGCGACCAAAATAATCGTATCTGCCTAAAGATATAAATTAAGTACAACAGATTACTATATCCATCAAAACCTTGGATAGAATAAAACCGTGCGATAAAGTTCCTAGGTTCATCAAAAGGCAGGTTCGTCATGGCTTTGAAGTCTGCTCTAAATATCGGTGCTCTTTCATTAATTCTGTCTTTAGAGGCAGTTGCCGCCGGTAGTTTCTTAATACCAGCAGAGGCTCTCAACAGCCCCGCAAACATTGTCAAGCGCCCCTCACCACGGCAGCTACCCCTCAACTGGCAAACAGTTCAACCCCCTGAACCCAGCGGAAGCAGACCGAACATTCAGCCAACGGGTTCCACGTGGAATAGCTTTCAACCGCCGGAGGACGGAGTACCCGGAAGGAGGGAAGGGGGAGGAACGCGCGGCTTAGAATGCCCCACGGCCACAACTGCCTTAACTGCCTTGATTCCCCAATCAACTATGGGGCAAACCATATCAGCAAAGCCAACATTTTTCTACTACCTTCCCGTACCCCTCGACAAAACAGTTCAGTTTGAGTTAGCAGACCAAAGAGACAAAACAGTATACAAAAAAAGTTTTCGCATGGTAACTAGCCGTGCAGGTATCGTTAGCGTCAGCCTCGGCTCCGACGACAACTCGCCAGCCCTGGAAGTTGGCAAAAACTATCAATGGTACTTTACTATCAAATGCAACCCAAAAAATACAACAGATGATGTTCTCGTTTCCGGGTGGATCAACCGCACCGCACTCGCCCCAACCGTGAAAACAGAGTTGGATCGATCGCCCGACCTCACCAAGCTCAGTATCTTCGCCCAACAAAGTCTCTGGTACGAGTACCTGGCAACTCTAGCTCAATTGCGTATCGAGTCTCCCAGCGATGCCAGTTTAGCGATCAAGTGGTCAGCACTGTTGAACTCAGTCGAACTCGGCAAAATAGCCCAAGAACCCTTAGTCGCAAGTGAGTTAACGCCTATCACAAGAAAATAATTCAGCACCAGTTTCAAAAAAGAATGCAACGGTAGGCAAGCCCCAAACGGTGATAGCCATCAGTCAGTCGATTTTAGATTTTAGATTTTAGATTTTAGATTTACTTGGCATTAAATCTGGGAGCAGGAACAGGAGTCTAAAATTTTAGGATCTACACTGATGAGCGTTCGGGATACGGTACCCGTTTTTGGGCGAGTCATTGCCAAATCTCAAATCTCAAATGGTATGACTGGTGCAGCAAGTACGAAAAACTCGGTTTCGAGGGCGGTATTTGGCAGCGCCACAGATGATTTTTGGCTGTTGCGGGTTGTTTGGTCGATCGTCCTAAATCAATTAAAATTTGTGTACTGAGCAGCAAGCAGTTCGGACTGCTGGCATCTTGAAAGGCGGACTGTGGAGATTTTGAGGGTCAAATTTCGCCTAATACTAAATGATAAACTGGCATAGTCAAGCAGCCGACAAACTTATTTTAGAGAAATTATTAATTATGCGCCCCAATGCAAATATTGCACTATTTCGGTTGGGAATTTCACTTCTAACTGGGTTCCCGATGGCTTGCTTTTATGCCAATAAAGCTATATCCCAAACAAAGGATATTTCTCAGTTGCCCATCGCCGCTGACAACTCAGCAGATAGGGGCAACCAAGTATTAGCACTGCAAAAACTGGAAATCAAGCAGGATGAAACAGCAACCAACTTAAATCAGTTTCCCGATTCGATCGACACCAACCCTGAACTAGAAACACAATCGAACCCCGCCGAGAACAGCCAAGAGGCCTGTTCCACAATCGATGGAACTGCTTGTGGTGCGGGCATCTTGCCCGAACAAACAAATCTGGTTGCCAACGATCCCCAATGTCAGAACCAGCTACATTGCAATCCAGTTTTAGCCCAGAACCCGCAGACGCCACCGGGAAACCTCCCGCCCGACTTAAACCCCGATAGACTACCAGATCCGCTGTTACCGTCGCCGCCGACTCAGCCAGATCCAAATCGCGATCGATTTCTGCAACCCGCCCCCCAGCCTTCTCCAGAACCTCCCCAAGTACCGCCCACAGTAGCGCCGCCGTCCCCGTCGCCAGTTCCCCCAACGCTGCCGAATACACCAATTGAGGTGCAGAAAATTCAAGTAGTTGGCAGCACAATTTTAAGCCAAGATGAAATTAATGCCTTAGTCAACCCATTAGAAGGCCGTTCTACCACCCTAGAACAGCTCAAACAAATCGCCGACAAAATTACCGAAATTTACCTCAATCGTGGCTACATCACTTCGAGAGCAGTCTTGCCGCCCCAAACTATCACCGCAGGGGTAGTCCAAATTCAAGTGATTGAAGGCAAGCTAGCCAGAATTGAGGTAGAAGGAACTAAAAGATTAAATCCAAATTACATCCGCAGCCGGATTCGACTCGGTGCCGGAATGCCTTTAAGCACAGCTTCATTAGAAGACCAACTCCGGCTGCTGCGAGTCGATCCTTTATTTGACAATGTAGAAGCCAGTCTCCGGGCTGGGGATAATGAAGGCGAGAGCATTCTGATCGTCCGAGTCTCGGAAGCTAATCCATTTCAACCTACTTTCAGCATTGACAATTACTCGCCTCCCAGTGTCGGTTCCGAAAGATTGGGAGTTAGTTTGCGACACCGCAATATAACAGGAAATGGCGACGAACTGGCAGGGGCTTATTACCGATCGCTGGGGGATTCAGACGTGTTTGATTTCAGCTATCGCGTGCCGCTAAATGCGATGAACGGCACTTTGCAATTGAGGGCGGCGCCGAACCGCAACAGTATCGTACAAGAACCTTTTGACGCTTTTGACATTTCAGGAAAATCGCATTTATTTGAAGTTAGTTACCGCCAGCCGCTGCGGAGAACGCCGATCGAAGAATTTGCCTTATCTGCCGGTTTTACTTATCAGACAGGCAGAACTTTTCTCGCCGGCGAACCGTATGCTTTTGGCATCGGCCCGGACTCCAATGGTGTCACCACTACGAGTGCAATTAAGCTGGGACAGGACTACATTCGGCGGGACCCGCAGGGTGCTTGGGCCTTGCGATCGCAATTTACGATCGGCACTAGCTTGTTTGATGCTACTCAAAACGAAGGTTCCGATCCCGACGGACAATTTTTGAGTTGGCTGGGTCAAGTGCAGCGAGTACAGCGATTGAATGACAAACATTTATTAATTTTGCAGGCTGACTTGCAGTTGTCAGCTAATAGTTTGTTGCCTTCACAGCAATTTGTAATTGGCGGCGGACAATCTTTGCGCGGCTACCGCCAAAATGTCCGTTCTGGGGATAACGGCTTCAGAGTATCCATCGAGGATCGGATTACTTTGCAGCGCGATGCTTCGGGAAATCCCAAACTTCAATTAGCTCCCTTTTTGGATGCGGGTACGGTGTGGAACGTTGCGAACAATCCTAATAAATTAACCAATCAGACATTTTTAGCAGGTCTGGGTTTAGGGGTAATCTGGGAACCGATACAGCGGGTGAACCTGCGCGTAGATTACGCTTTTCCTTTGGTGAGGATTAGCGATAAAGGCGACAATCTGCAAGATAAGGGAATTTACTTCAACATAATTTATACACCCTAAAGGGACTTACTGATATCTGGCATGATTGTCAGCAACAGGCAAGATGCCTGTTCCACAAGAAAATTTATATTTTGTGGAACAGGCATCTTGCCTGTTCCTAAAAGGCTAATTGAGAATGGTGCAACCCACATTCCGCACCCCCAACTGGCACATAGGCGGATTGAGGGGGTAAAAGTGAATCATCTGAGACCAAAATGAGTAGAAATACTCAACTATCTCGGTCACTCAGCATTACCCAGTAGTCCATTCTGGAAAATTGATGTGAGGGCGTGAGTCCTATCTGATGTAAGTTAAAATTGCGCTCGGTAATAAACTTGGTTTTTTGCCTGACAATAACCCGATCACAGCCACGAAAAAGCGTTAATTGCGATCGCTCTTCCGTAACCAATCATCACCAAAAATAGTGTAAACTGGCGAGATCGATCAACGCTCAAATCAGGATTCAGCAGCCCATGCAGAAAGCATCCCAGATGAAAGTAGAAAACCTAGATCATCTGGGCTTGATAGCCGGTCTAGTTGACGAAATAGGAATTGTCCAAAAAATCAATGAGTTAGTAGGCGAACAACCGGGCGAGATAGTCAGTCCCGGCCTAGTAGTTAAAGCCACGATCATCAATGGATTAGGGATGGTGTCCGCCCCACTATACTTATTTTCTAAATTTTTTGAAGGGAAAGCAATAGAACATTTACTTGGGTCAGGGATTCAAGCATCGCATCTCAATGATGACCGTTTAGGAAGAGTATTAGATAAATTATATTTAGCAGGAATTACCGAAATATTCACAACCATTGCCCTAGAAGCAGCTCAAAGATTCGAGATAAATACCGACACATCTCACTTAGACTCAAGTTCATTTCATCTACATGGCAAATATGAGCAGGAATTGCCATCAGTATCTTTTTTTACCACAGAAACAGATAGCAATCAGTTAGATAATTCATCAATCAACCATCAAACATCCCCAACACCAATTCCGATTACCTATGGCTACTCTCGCGACCATCGTCCCGACTTAAAACAGTTCATTTTAGACCTAATTTGTAGTGGAGATGGAGATGTGCCACTATTTTTACGAGTAGCTTCAGGAAACGAATCAGATAATTCCATATTCGCCTCAATTTGTCAAGACTTTAAAAAACAATTAAATCTCGACAGTTTAATGGTAGCTGACAGTGCATTATATACCGCTCCCAATGCGAGAAATGTTAACCAATTTAAAATGGTTGACTCGTGTACCACTAAGCCTGAAACAAGCACAGCAAATGGTATCTCAGCTAAACGAATCAGAATTTCATCAAAGTTCAGTGACGGGATATAGTTGGTCAGAACACAAAAGTAATTATGGTGGAATTGAACAAAGATGGTTAGTAGTAGAGAGCTGTTTACGTCGTGATGCTGACCAACGTAAACTAGAAAAAAATCTCAAAAAAGCTGAAGTTGAGGCTCAGAAAAAGTTGCGAGAGTTATCAAATATTGAATTTGCTTGTTCGGCAGATGCCTCAGCGGCAGCAAGTCGCTTATCCCAACAACTAAAGTATCATAATTTAACCCAAATGACCAGCAGGAAAACTACAGTAAAACCCGCTACTAATTCGACAATTTATCATAATAATTCTAGTTCTAGCTCGCTCTTTAAAGTTGAAGCGAAACTGGAATTAGATGCTAGTGTGATTGCTAAAGAAACGAAAGCTAGTGGCAGATTTATCTTAGCTACTAATGTACTGGATGTATCACAATTAAATCCTGATGAAATGATTGTGAAATATAAGGAACAGCAGTCGGCAGAGAGAGGGTTTGGGTTCCTGAAAGACCCGCTATTTTTTACGGATAGCGTGTTTCTGAAGTCGCCAGAAAGAATCGAGGCTTTAACTTTGGTAATGGGTTTGTGTTTGTTGGTTTATACTTTAGGTCAAAGGTTACTCCGGCAAAACTTGCAACTCACTAATAAAACCGTAAAAAATCAGTTGGGTAAAGGGACCCATCGACCTACTTTACGCTGGATCTTCCAAAGTTTTCAATCGATTCATGCTGTTTGTATTCAAGGAATTCAACAAGTTTCCAATTTGACAGCCGAAAGGTTGGCAATCTTAAATTTGTTTCCAGTTACCTGTCGGTCTTATTATTTATTGCTGTGAAATGAAGTCGATTATTGATTGGTAAAAATGATTTACATTTAAGTAATTGTAGGTGCAGCAGTGATGTATTATTGTCATAATGCTGGCGATATATGCTGGGAATTAATAGTTACTAATGATCGGATTTTTGACGTTTTATGGGTGAAGAAGATTTAATTCATGCCCTCACGTCAATTTTGAGGAATTCCTAACTGGGTGATGCGATCGTTGCACAGATTTTTGGGTGTTTTTACTCACGCTTGGTCTCGGATGATTCACTTTTACCCCCTCAATCCGCCTATGTGCCAGTTGGGGGTGCGGAATGTGGGGTGCAACATCTGAGGACTTAGGCTCTCGCGGCATCCTGACTGGGGGTAATATTAATTCCCATGCTACCGGAGTTGATATTAGACCCAGCTAGCTGTCCCTTGAGAAAAATCAGCTCGCTTTACAAACCACAGTCAGCCAGTCAAAAGATAATAACATCGACGAGCCAACGCCCCGCTGCCGATCGATTCAAGTTACATCTCTTAACGTCTTTGCCTCACCCTTGACGCAGCCAATGACAGACAAAGATTATGAAAAATGATAGAGTTTCTCTTTAACATAAATAATTTTTTCTGACAACTAACCCCCAGCCCATCTTAATTTTGATGACCTCAGTAAAAAAATGAGCCAATGCTAAGCAGATTTGCTTATCCAAAAAGAAACTATAGCTTTTGGCTTTTACGGATTCGCTAGAGAAAGGTTCAGTTGACCCCCCTCTCCGAATTCTTAACTCTCCCCAAAAACAATTATGCTGCCAGAGAAATACCGAAAAGTGCATCGCTGTCTCCCTCTGGTGATGGGAGTTGTATTTGCTACTACCTACAGCATCCCCATCAGCGGCCAACCCAGGATTCCCCCGCCATCCCAATCACCGGCAACAGAAAACTTAGGCGCATCAGGAATGCAGCAACCCGTGCAAGCATTTGGCGGGCAAATCGCCATGTTTCTGGGGCATGAGGAGATGGTCAGAAGTGCAGTATTTAGCCCCGATGGTCGGCAAATCCTCACCGCTAGTCGAGATCAAACCGCCCGCTTGTGGGATATCAAAGGTAATCTCCTAACTGTGTTCCGGGGGCATGAGGCAGAAGTCACCAGTGCAGTATTTAGTCCCGATGGTCGCCAAATTCTCACCACCAGTGAGTATGAAGCCCCCCGCCTGTGGGATAGCAAAGGCAATCTCGTCAAAGACTTCCGGGGGGCTGATGATCCCAGTAATCTTAGAAGTGCAGTATTTAGTCCCGATGGTCGCCAAATCCTCACCATGAGTTTGGATCATACTGCTCGCCTGTGGGATATCAAAGGCAATCTCACAGCAGAATTCCAGGATCATAAGGGCATGGGAAGTGGCTCATCAACCCTCCCAAGAGCCGTATTTAGCCCCGATGGCAGCCAAATCCTCATCGTCGGTTCGGATGGAAACGCCCGCTTGTGGGATAGCAAAGGCAATCTTCTGAAACAGTTCCAAGGGGATGAAAGGACGGTCACAAGTTTAGTATTTAGCCCCGATGGACGACAAATCCTCATCGGTAGCAAGGATAAAACTGCCCGCCTGTGGGATACCGAAGGTAATCTCCTCGCTGAGTTGCATGGGCATGAAAATCATGTCGAAAGTGTAAAATTTAGCCCCGATGGTCGCCAAATCCTCACCTATAGTAGGCAAGTCCGAGTTTGGGATACTAAAGGCAATCTCCTCGCTGTGTTTGGGCAGCATGGAGATTCCCACTGGAGTTCTGTCGGGGGTGCAGCAGGATTTAGCCCCGATGGTCGCCAAATCCTTACCAGTAGTAGAGATGGAACCGCTCAAGTTTGGGATACGAAAGGCAATCTACTCGCAAAGTTGCGGGGACATGAGGGGTTTGTGCGAGCAGTATTTAGTCCCGATGGCAGGCAAATCCTTACCAACGGTTGGGATAAAATCACCCGCCTGTGGGACGTATCAGCCGCTATTACTGCCGAATCCGAGCAAATAGCTGCCCAGAAAACCTTTCAGGAAGACGTGTCCAAAAATAACGCTCAACTGGCAATATTCCGAGGACACAATCATGATGTCCTCAGTGCCGTATTTAGTCCCGATGGCAGGCAAATCCTCAGCATCAGTGGGGATAAAAAAGCCCGTCTGTGGGATCTCAAAGGCAATGTCCTAACCGAGTTCCAGGGGCAGGAGGGGGTCAGCCGCGCAATATTTAGCCCCAATGGTCGCCAAATCCTCACTCTTGGTGCGGATGATAAAACTACCCGTCTGTGGGACACCCAAGGCAATCCTCTCTCTGTGTTGCGCGGGAGTGGCTCTTTAGGAATCTACAGTGCAAAATTTAGCCCCGATGGTCGCCAAATTCTCACCGCTGGTGGTAATGGCGGTGGTGATGATACCCCCCGCCTGTGGGATCTTAAAGGTAATCTCCTAGCTGAGTTGAAACCACCTGAGAAACTATGGGGGGGAATAGCCACAAGTGCGGTATTCAGTCCAGATGGCCGACAAATCCTCACCGCTAGTCAGGATAAAAAAGCCCGTCTGTGGGATCTCAAAGGCAATCTATTGGTAGAGTTTCGGGGGCATGAGGATGGAGTCAACAGTGCAGTATTTAGCCCCGATGGTCGCCAAATCCTCACTGCTAGTGATGATGAAACCGCCCGTCTGTGGGATACCAAAGGCAATCTTCTAGCTGAGTTTCGGGGGCATAGGGAGAGACTCAAAACAGCCGTATTTAGCCCGGATGGAAGTCAAATCCTCACGGTCAGTTTGGATCATACTGCTCGCCTGTGGGATACCAAAGGCAATCTCTTGGTCGAATTTCAGGGGCATGAAAGATATCTCAACAGTGCAGTTTTTAGTCCCGATGGCAGCCAAATTCTCACTGCCGGTAATGAGGCTGCAAATGGAATCGACCCTGGAATCGCCCGAATTTGGGATACCAAAGGTAATCTTCGGGCTGTGTTCCGAGGGCATGAAAGAGGTTTCGGTGCAATATTTAGCCCCGATGGTCGTCAAATTCTCACCGCCAGTGATGATGGCACCGCCCGTCTGTGGGATGTATCAGTAGCAATTGCTGCCCAAGCCGAGCAAATGGCAGCCCTGCAAACTTTTCGGGAAAGTGTATCTAAAAATAAGGCTCAACTGGCACAGTTACGGGAGGATAAGTATGGAGTCAAGGGCGCCGTATTTAGCCCAGATGGTCGCCAAATTCTCACCGCCACCGATAAAACCGTCCGCTTGTGGGATACCAAAGGCAATATCCTCACCGAGTTTCAACCCCCTAAAAAAAAGGTCGAAAAACCAGTATTTAGCCCGGATGGTCGCCATATCCTGACAATTGGTGATGAAACCACCCACTTATGGGATACCAAAGGTAATATCCTCACCGAGTTCCAGGGACACAAGTATTCTGTTGAAAGTGCAGTATTTAGCCCGGACGGTCGTCAAATCCTCACCGCCAGTTTAGATAAAACCGCGCGCCTGTGGGATACCAAAGGCAATCTCCTGGCTATATTCCAAGGACATGAAAGAAGGGTCAACAGTGCAGTCTTTAGTCCCGATGGCAGCCAAGTCCTCACCGCCAGTTTAGATAAAACCGCCCGTCTGTGGGATACCAAAGGCAATCTCCTGGCTGTGTTCCGGGGGCATCAGAAAAGTGTCGAAAGTGCAATATTTAGTCCCGATGGTCGGCAAATTCTGACGGACAGCGCTTATCTTTATGGAACTGCTCGCCTCTGGGATACTAAAGGCAATCTCAAGGCCGAGCTCCGGGGCAGCAAGGATGTAAATGTAACCTCGCTTACGCACTCCAGGGCAGTATTTAGTCCCGATGGTAGTCAAGTCCTCATTGCCAGAGGGGATGGAACCGTTCGCCTGTGGGATACCAAAGGTAATCTCTTAGCAGAATTTCAGGGGCATAATTTTAGAGTCAACAGTGCCGTATTTAGTCCCGATGGCCAGCAATTCCTTACTTCTGGTGTTGATAAAACCGCTCGTCTGTGGGATACCAAAGGTAATCTTCTAGCGATATTCCGGGGACATGAGGAAGAGGTCAACAGTGCAGAATTTAGCCCCGATGGTCGCCAAATCCTCACGGCTAGTCGGGACAGAACTGCCCGTGTCTGGGATATTGCTACCGGCATCAAAGTTTCTGCGGCTGAAGTCGCCTTTATCCATGGGAATCAACTTTCTAGTCAAGGAACCATCGAATCTAAACAACTTGCACTTCAAAAGTTAGAAGAAGCACTTGCACTCTATCGTGCAGAGCAAAACTATGCCCAAGCCACACTCACGCTTTTATCAATGGGTAAAATTTACGCCCATTTCGGACAATTTCAATTTGCCCTAGACTCCTACAATCAAGCATTACCCTTATCGCAACAAGCGGGTGCCAAAGCCGAACAAGCCGCTATCCTCAACAGTTTTGGTCAACTCTACACCGATTTAGCTGACCCGACAAGCGCCCTGGATTACTATAACCAAGCTTTGCCCTTATTCTATCAATTAAATGACCAAGCGACAGTCGCCAACACCCTCAACAACATTGGTGATATTCACGCTGCTACAGGAAACTGGAAAAATGCCCTAGACTCCTACAACAAAGCCCTAGTCATCTCCAGACCCGCAGGTAATTTAGCAGCAGAAGCTACTGCCTTAGCTGGCATTGGTAGCACCTATATCGCTTCAAAAGAATGGTCAACTGCCTTGAATCCCTACAACCAAGCCCTAAAAATCACCCGACACTTAAACGACCAAGTAAAAGAAACCACAGTCCTCAATCAACTGGGGAAAATACAAACTGCTTTAGGTCAGCATTCTACCGCCATTGAAAACTATAACCAAGCTTTATCTCTATCCCAACAAATCGGTTACAAAACAGAAGAAGCGCACATTATCTACAATCAAGCAATCTTAAACCGCCAACAAAATAATCTCACAGTTGCCCAAACCGAAATTGAAACCGCAATTAATATTATTGAAAACCTCCGCACTCAAATCGGTAGCCAAGAACTGCGCCAGTCTTACTTTGCCCGCAACCAAGATTATTACCAGTTTTACATCGATTTATTGATGCAACTGCACCGGAAAAATCCCGATAAAGGTTACGACGCACAAGCCTTTCATGCTAGCGAACGTGCTCGTGCCCGCAGTCTGCTTGAACTCCTCAGCGAAGCCAGCGCAAATATTCGCCAAGGTGTGGACCCGCAACTGCTAGCACAAGAACAAAATTTGCAACAACAACTCAGTGATTTTCAACAGCGCAAATACCAAATTGTCATCGCTAAATCTACCCAAGAAGCTGTGGATGAAATCCAACAAAAAATCGACACAGTTCTCAAGGAAATCGCTCAAATAGAAGCTCAAATTCGCGCTAGCAGTCCTCGTTACGCTGCTCTAAAATATCCCGAACCTCTCAACTTGCAACAAATTCAACAACAGGTACTCGATGACAATACGCTACTTTTAGAATATTCTCTGGGTGAGGAGCGCAGTTATTTGTGGGCGGTGACGAAAACTTCTTTCACCAGTTACGAACTCCCTTCTCGCACCGAGATTGAAGCCACGGCTAAGAATTTCCGCGATACTTTAACCAAAGAGACCACGAGAACCTCTCCTCAAATGGTTGCTGAATCTGCTGAACTTCTGAGCCAAATGATCCTCGCTCCAGTTGCTTCTGAGTTGGGCAACAAGCGCTTGCTAATTGTTGCGGATGGAGCCTTGCAATACATTCCTTTCAGTGCTCTTACTCTGGAAAAATCTGAAGTGCCACTAATAGTTAAGCACGAAATTGTTAATCTGCCTTCTGCTTCAACTTTAGCTATTCTGCGGCGAGATATGGGGACTCGTCAACCGGCTCCAAAGGCGATCGCCTTGTTTGCCGATCCAGTTTTTAGCCCGAACGACGAACGGCTCAAAGGCACAAGTATATCGCCTGCAACCAAGAATCAAACTGTTGAAAATCTGCCAGTAGAAGCGCAACAATTACAGAGATCCGCATCAGAGGCAAACATTTATTGGACTCGCTTACCTTTCTCGCGAACAGAAGCTGAGCAAATTCTGGCTTTGGTTCCTGATGATTTGGAAAAACCAGCGTTTGACTTTACGGCTAATCGTACCACGGCAACCAATCCCGATTTATCTCAATATCGCATTGTTCATTTCGCGACGCACGGATTTGCTAATAGCAGACATCCAGAATTATCGGGATTGGTGCTTTCTTTGGTTGATGAGAAAGGTACGTTACAAAATGGCTACTTGCGAGTGAATGATATTTTTAATCTCAATTTACCGGCTGAGTTGGTGGTGCTGAGTGCGTGTCAGACGGGTTTGGGAAAAGACATTAAAGGAGAAGGGTTGGTGGGTTTGACGAGAGGGTTTATGTATGCGGGGGCGCCGCGCGTGGTGGTTTCTCTGTGGAGTGTTGAGGATCAAGTAACTTCTGAGTTGATGACACGATTTTACAAAAAAATGCTCCAAGATAAGTTGGCGCCTGCTGCGGCACTGCGATCGGCGCAAATCGAAGTGCTACAGCTTCCAGAATGGCAATCTCCTTATTATTGGGCCGCTTTTGGGCTGCAAGGAGAATGGAATTGAGTGCGCTTCTGGCGGGAGAGGGGGAGAAAGTGGGGGAGTGCGATAGGAATAAAATATTTCCTTCTTGCTTCTTCCCTCTTCCTTGTTCCCTCTTCCTTCCACATCCGATATTAATCGCCGACTTCCCCGACAACCTCCGCAGCAGCCTGAGTTTCGAGCCAGAGTTTGAGCAGCAAGAGCTCCGCCCGATCGCCCAACACCGTCGCAAACACGCCGTCAGCCCCCTCAGACGCATCAGAAATCCACGTACCGCGCAGAGTCACTTCTACAAAGTCAGCATCAGCAACACAAAGGGCGATCGCATCGTTGTCGTTTCGGCGCGCCTCAGATTCCAACAGAGGCAGCGCCGACAAATTCGCGGGCAGCAAAAATGCCGCAGTGCTCGGTTCGACGCTGATGCTTTGACCAACTCGCATAGCCAGCACAACTCGCAGCGCCACTAACTGTTCGGGAGATTGAGCCAAACGCTCTAGGTTAAAGCCCGTTTCAGTGTAAGTCAACTTCAGCATATTGACAGCCCTAAATTTGGAATTGAAAGTTAAAAATTGAAAGTTGAAAATTGGTAATCGGGAATTGGGAATTGGGCATCGGGCATCGGGCATTGGGCATTGGGCATTGGATAGGTCGAAATGAAAAGTTTGCTATTCCGACCTAAAATCCTTTTTAATTACAGGACTGAATTAGCTATTAACTATTAGCTATTAGCTATTACCAATTACCAATTACCAATCCCCCATGCCCCATGCCCCATGCCCTATTCCCCATGCCCTATTCCCCTATTTGATATTCGTGCCAAAACAGTTCGGCAAAAGCAACAGTGGGGTGTATGGGGGCCTTCGGCTTAGTTCGCAGAGACATTCCAGCTTCTATGGGAGTTCGATCACCCTTACGAGAGTTGCACCGTTCGCAAGCAGTCACCACGTTGTCCCAAGTATGCGGGCCGCCCTTCGATCGAGGCATGACGTGATCCAGCGTCAAATGCCGATTGCTACCGCAGTATTGGCAAGAATGAGCATCGCGGCGCAGAACTTCCCGGCGATTGACCGGGGGCACTTTCCACAGGCGTTCCCTGTTACCAAAAGTCAAGCGGATTTGTTCGGGTACGTGGATGCTGGTGCTGGGCGATCGCACCAGCCAGCCGTTGCCAATGCTAAAATCAAGAGGTTCAGCCTTGCCTGTTACCAACAGTACGATCGCCCGTTTGATGTTGACACGGCTCATTGGTAGGTAATTCTGAGAAAACACCACCACAGATTGCCTCAATACATCAGTTACTACGGTCACGGCTTGCTCCTCCTCGTCAATTTTGGATTTTAGATTTTAGATTTTAGATTTTGAATTTTGAATTTTGGTTGCTTCGTCAGCATTGGCTACATCTGATTTTTTGCCAGTTCCCCAAGCCGATCGAATTTCTCAAATATCCAATCAAATGCCCCCGCTTCTCTTACTTAGAAGCGGGGGCTAGAAAAACTGCGTTCATGCAAATTTTCATCCTGTCTCGGTACAGTCGTTTAGCTGTACCTCCCGCTTCGCGTATCTCGATCTGGCTGTGCCACTTGGAGACCGTCCCGGTCTACCTCGTTGTAATTAATTTCTGCAATTTCTCCTAATCCACTATAACCGTGTTTATTTATGCCCTGGCCCGCCCACGAGGTCGCTGCAACAGTCGCAAAACCCGTGCTAAAGACGTGCCGTAACGACTCGGAGCGACCCGTGGGGCGATCGCACTTCAGTTGATAGGTGGAGTAGGTGGGGAGAAATTTCAAAGTCGGCAGAAAGTGGTAAGAGACCTTTAAATCTAGCTTTAAACATACTACACTGATATTACACATATGTCCACCCGTCACGGAGAAAAAATTATGCATACCCTACCTAGAACCTCAACCACCGAAATGGAAGTCACCAGCATTCGACTCGAAAGAGAACTCAAAGAGAGACTTAAAGAGCTCGCGGGCAATCAAGGCTATCAAGCTTTGATTCGAGATTTGCTCTGGAATTACGTGCAGCAGAAGTCTGGAGAGTATCGGCAGATGTTTTCTCGATCGGATATTCGAGCCAGCATTAATGCCACAGCACAGCAGGAGGAACGCTGCGCGCTTACAGGAGAGTTGATTCGACCGGGCGGGCCGATGTTATTAGGCCTGACGATGCACGGCGAAATGGTGCCGCTGAGTATAGGGAGTATGGCTGGATAAACCAGTTTATCGAAAATTTGTGAGAGCGATCGGCCTGGGGTGAAGGCCCCAGGCGCTGAAGATGGGTTTCCGAAGCATTTCAAGGAGATATATTTAACGAACCGCGAAGACGCGAAGTGCGCGAAGAAAGATGAGAGAAGGAAGAAGATAGGCAATGTTAGCGGTTCGGGAGTTTGGTAACGCAGATCCGGAGGCTCGCCCCACGCGCGAGAAGAATGCTAAACTTTCCATCGGGCGTGCCGAACAGACGATCGTACATTTGATGAAAAAAATTAAAGTAATGCTGAAAAACCGCTACTTGACTGCTGCGAGTTCGATCGCCCTTCTCACAATTATTGCCGGATGTGCAGCTACTGAATCACCTCAACTTGCATCTCCCTCTCCTGTAGCTGAATCCTCCCCGCCGCCAGTTAAACCAAGTCAGCCTCAGCCCTTAATAGTCTCTGCTACCAATCCTGAAACCCCCACAAATACCAAAATCCAGCAATATCTCAACGGGTTGGCAGCCCAAGGTTTTGCCAAAGAAAACCAAGGCGTCTGGATGCAATCTGGCAATACTTTGCTAGCCAATCATCAAGGTACCGTTCCTCTGTCAGCCGCTTCTATTACAAAAGTAGCAACATCTCTCGTAGCGCTGCAACAATTCGGGCCGGAACATCAATTTATTACCTTAATTGGTACAACGGGAAAAATTGAAAACGGCGTATTAAAAGGCGATTTAATTGTTCAGGGAAACGCCGATCCGTTGTTTGTCTGGGAAGAGGCGATCGCCCTTGGTAACGCCTTAAGTCAAAAAGGGATTAAGCGAGTCAGTGGCAATTTGATAATTGTCGATAAGTTTTACATGAACTTTGAACTTGATCCCCTCAAATCGGGAGAATTGCTCAGACAAGGATTGAACAGTCAAATCTGGTCCAGCGAAGCCGCCGCCCAGTATCAAACCCTGCCTCCAAATACGCCAAAACCCCAAATAGCAATTGAGGGTACTGTACAAGTTTTGCCAGCATCTCCCAATGACGTGCAGCCTTTAGTCAAACATTATTCTTTGCCTCTTGCTGAATTGATCAAAAAAATGAATCAGTACAGCAACAATCTCATGGCAGATATGCTAGCTGATACTGTCGGAGGCGCCAAAACTGTCGCGCAAAAAGCAGCAGTAGCAACCGGAGTTCCTCCCGCAGAAATTCAACTCGTCAACGGTTCGGGATTGAGCGAAGAAAATCTGATTTCTCCCCGGGCTGCTTGCGCGTTATTTATAGCTTTAGAACGCTATCTTCAACCTTACAGCATGACAGTTGCTGATGTCTTAACTGTGGTTGGGAAAGATCAAGGAATACTATCAGAACGGCCGCTTCCCCAATTAGCAGTGATCAAGTCTGGCACATTGGATAATGTTAGCGCTTTGGGCGGAGCCCTGCCCACTCAAAAACAAGAAACAGTGTGGTTTGTGATTATGAATCGCGGGCCAAATGTCGAGACATTTCGCACTCAGCAAGAGGTTTTGCTGAAAAGCTTTTTGAATGACTGGGGAAGTGTTCAAGTTTCACCGCCCGAATTAACGTCAAATCCTGCTAGAAGTAGTAAGGTATCTCGCAGCGAAATTGTCAATTGATATCAATTCCGGTTGCACGGGAATTATTGTTGACTGTTGACGGGCGGGTCGAAAAACTGAATGGTTGAGTGTTAACTGTTGAGTCGATTTTATTATTCCGATGCAACCGGAAACGATAGGATTTGAGGCTGACGCATGGGGGCCCAGAAACCGGTTTTTTTTACAAAAATACTTCGTGGCAACCCGTAAATTTGGCAAAAAACCCCGTTTCTTTAGTTTGTAGGGTGCGTCAGCACAGAAATTTTAAATTTTGAGATAAAATAATGCAAGCTGATACACCCTAGGACTACAAACCAATTTAATTAGGGGTTTTTGCCCTAGCTACCACAATGCCGATCGCACTTTCGACTCTCCTAATATATCTCTGCAAGTCGTAAGCAACTGTCACCTCCCCAGCCGGCGAAGCGTGAATTAAACCGAGGTTCCCGTCAGCATTCCGATAAACTAAACCCGTGTGGGTGACATCCAATCCTTTAACATCCGTGGCTACTGCTACAATATCCCCTGGTTTTAACTGAGAATAAACACTTTTTATCCGATTTGTCGGGATGTAATTAACAGTAGTTTTGGCTAAGTCTGCTTCTTGGCTGACTCTGCACTGATAAGTTGCTTCATCTTTGACCATTTGCGGGTAACTGCTGCGGTGCTGACTCATGAAATTTAGTGTTTTATTCATGGGCACTCCACCTAATTCAGCGGTGATATTTTCCACAGTTTGGCGTTTGTGATTGTCGTTAATCCATTCGGAAAAATAGTGCAATCTGCTGCAATAACCGTTCATTTTACCGTTTAAATACCGCTGTTGTTCTATGCGATCGACAAAATTTTGATAGTCGTAATCTTGTACTGCTACCCCCCTGGCGATCGCCAAAACAGTTTCTACAAATAACACGCAATCAAATTTATTCAAAGTTACAATCAACTTTTCTTCGCCGGATTCGTCCAGCAAACCAGCGGCGTAGGGTTTTCCTAGGAAATTATCGGCGATCGCCTGGACGATTTCTCCCATCGAGCGATCGTGCAAATTTTGTTGTTTTGCATACTGTACAACCTGTTCAAAACGTGCTATGTCTTCAGGTTGTGAAATGGTTTCTCTCTCAGTATTATTTGAGTCCGATCGTCTCGCCAGCACCTTCAGCAATTCAGAATAGGAAATTTCCGCTAAATTGTTGAAGTCCCACAACATACTCGGAAAACTGGAAACAGTTTGCTTGTTTGTTATTTCCCGATTTTCGCTTTCTCCCGTCAAGGAAAACGCTACATCCGCGCCCTGTCCTGCTGTTTGTCGATCGACAACATATCCCGTAGCAGATTGAGACTGAGATGCCCAAACATCAGGTATCAAAGAATTATTGACGCCGACGATCGCAAATCCCAAAACCGCCAGACTCCAAAAATTTCTCATGTTTTTCAAAGGATTTTGCTTCAACTCAGTGCTATCCTGAAAATTTTACAATTACTAGAAGTCTCAATCAGCCTAGTAGACAGATAAAATTGGCAACAGCGGACTAGATCGATACACTTGTCATTTAGATGCCGCCCTATTATAAACTGATCGTGCGAGTTTGATAGCACAAAACTGTAATGCAAGTAGAACGCCGACGCCGCCCACGCCCAATTCCCGCCCGACGCCCAATCGAGCCCCTAGGCCCAATCGGGCCACGACGCCAAAGCAGCCAGCGTCCTGTCCAATCGCGTCGTCGAGTCAGGACGAAATTTTCTCGCTTAAAGTACCGTAACATCTTGTGCTTAATTGCCGGGGCGATCGCGATCGGTTGGATTGTCACAATACCGTTCAGAATTCGCCGTACCCCAGAACCGCCAGTCATTTTGGCTCAACAGGCCGTCTCGCCTCAAGAAACACTGTCGCCTCCGACAATTGAACCCTCGGAAAATTTAGCCGCTCGTCAAAGCGAGCCTACCTTTAGCTACAACATCAAAACACCTCCCAATCCCGTTTACTCTCAAGAATTGCAAGGGATTGTTGATGAATCTGTGAAAATTGCAACCAGCAAAGGATTGCCTGCCGAACGGCTATCAATTAGCTTATTTGATGTCAGCAATTCCAAAACTCACACCTTCGCCGGATATCAAAATCAAACTCTCCGATTTCCCGCTAGCGTTGCCAAGTTATTTTGGATGGCCGCCTTTTACTCAGCTATAGAAAAAGGCCTCATTACGCAACGAGAATCTACCTTTAAAAACGACCTAGATCAAATGATTCGCGTCTCCAACAACGATGCGGCCAGCAGGCTTTTAGACAAAATCACAGATACAAAATCCGGCGGACGGCTCGCAGGAGAAGAATTGCAAACCTGGCTGAAAAAGCGGACTCAAATTAACACATTTTTCCAGTCAGCCGGCTACAATGATATTCGTATAAGCACCAAAAATTATCCCATATACTATTTGAGGCAAGAAGGTCCAATCGGTCGCGACTTACAATTGCGGGGCGATGCTTCCCAGCCGATTCGCAATCAAGTAACAACCGACCAAGCTGCCAGATTAATATATGAAATCTATACTAGGCAAGCGGTTTCCAGCGTCGCCAGCCGCAAAATGGCTTACTTGCTGACGAGAGACTTAGACCCCAAGGCCTGGAAAAATGACCCCAGCAACTCGATAAAAGGATTTCTCGGCGAGTCTTTACCAACTAATATTTATTTTGGTTCCAAAGTAGGCTATACCTCTGGTTCCCGCAGCGAAGCGGCATTTGTTAGAACTTTAGACGATCGCGCGATTTATATCTTAGTTGTTTTTGCAGACGATCCGGCTTATGCCAAGGACGAAACAGCATTTCCGGCTATTTCCCGATACGTTTTCGATCGGCTAAATGCTCGCGGTCCCAGCACTTTGCAGTGATAGGGAGTAGGGCGGATTGACTCTATAGTTATTTCAAATAAAAATGAGACACTAACTTGCACAATAAGCGCGAATAATCTCATCAAGAGATGTGGCAGAATGCGAATACATTATAGCTCTCTTTAATGCACTAAAA
>NZ_JAMPLN010000024.1:0-119350 GCF_040004035.1 Microcoleus vaginatus FACHB-2002
GCCATCAGCCGAGCGCCCGTCATCAGTCGAGCGCCCTGGTGCGACCGAGTGTCAAAATATCTCAAATGGGTTCCATATTACCTCGTTCGTTGTAAAAAACCTACACCTGTCAGCCTTACTAAGGGGGGGCAAGGGGGGTAGAAAGCCGATCGTACTCAATAACCCTCTCGGACGAAGAGTGGGAAATTATACCATTTGAAGTGCGAGAAACCGAGGAAAAGATAGGAACTGAAACTGCAGAAATATTAATTTCCGTAAAGCGCTCTCGCCAGTGAACTGTCGGACACAATTCCACGCTTCAAAGATTGGCAAAAGCGTTTAGTTACTCACTCAAATATCATGGGAGGAGAAACCGTTTTCCCAAATACTCGCCTCACTGTTCGCCGGGTAGCATCGATGCTCGAACGCGGTTCGCTGCAACGTAGTTGTTAGATTCACATTTCATGGATTTGTATTTACACCCTCGATTAAGACAACAGGATGAGCACGTGGATGTGGTGAACCTGGAAATGCAGAAAAACAGACACGACTCCCGACACTTGGTTTCTTGCCATACACACTATCAAAATGGAAGAAGATAGTCTCTCCATCATCACTTTGAATATTTCCCCAATCATAATTTGGATGTAAATTTTTACATATGCCAATTTGACGCTCAACAACTGGATAGCAAAGTTTTTCACACCGTTGTACTAGCTCATCGGCAGTAGGGCGATCGTCTGGATTCTTATTCAAACATTCAAGGATTAGTGTATACAACTCATTGCCCAGGGACTGAAACTGTAGATTTTTATCAATATAAGCGGGTTTTTGGGGTGGAATAGCTGCAAGGATAGTGCGAACCGCAGCTAATCCAAAACCAAAGGGTTTTTGACCGCTCATTAATTCATAAATCATGGCTCCAACCGCCCATATATCTGATGGCTTACCTGCCTTGCTAGCTTCTTCAATCATCTCAGGTGCCATGTATGGCAAGGCTCCCATGACTGTAGCGGAAGCACTTATTGAAGATTCGTCCTTAACACCATTTACAATCTCTTCCTCAGCCATCTTAGCTATACCGAAGTCTGTGATTTTAATCTCTGATAGATTGAAATCGCCTGAAAACATCACATTACTTGGCTTCAGATCTCGATGAATAACACCTGCATTATGCGAAGCTGCAACACCCTTAGCTAAGTAATGAAGAATCTTAGCAGTGAGATATGGATCGACGATACCTAATTGCTGTAATAACCCTTCTTTAAGATCTTTTCCTGCAATAAACTCTTCTACTAAATAAGGCGATGAGTCAGTTTCAAGATAGTCTAATGTTTTTGCTACATTTGGATGATTCACTTTTGCACTGACCACAGCACTTCGCTGAAACCTCTTTTTTGCTGAGAAATTCTTAGGCAATTTAAGAGCAATTTCTCTGCCAAGCACTAAATCTCTTGCACAATAGACTTCCTGCATCCCGCCTTCACCGACAAAGCGAAGGATCTCATAACGCTTATCTACTAGATCGCCGATATTATGAATTTGATTTCCTGTCATAAAACCACCTCTGGGTTAGATATGTCAAAAGTCATAAATAATCTCTTCCCTCCACCCGAGTTATCTTCTAGTGTGATGACGCAACTTTTAGGAAGAGCTTGACCTTTTTCTACTAGCTGATTATTGACAAAAACTGAGCCATTCACTGCATCAACTAAGAAGTTAAAGCCGTCATACTTAATGTGGATAGAACCATAATTGGTAACATCCAGTTTTACGCGCTGATTGATTGTTTCCAGCGTATATGTCTTGTCTCTGTATACAAGTAGTCCACGATGTTTGCCATGCAGAAGATAATTACCAAGAATATCCTTAATTTCTGACATTGCAGGTCTCTCAGTTGCATCTTCAGTTAGGGTGCGATCGAGTAATTTGACAATAGCATCAGGAATCCCCAAAGGAATAGAAGAAAAACTTGGAATAGTGGCAAGATGAGGTGGCTTTTTTAACAGAGCTTTTGGGATTTCCTCCCCAGAGAGATACCAGGCAGTAATACCAAAAGCATAGGTATCAACAGCATTTGTAAACGAAACCAATCCCGCTCTATATAATTCAGGAGCTGCAAAACCCTCAGTTCCAACGAATCCCAAAGTTGAGTCGTCTTTACCTAAAAACCTAGCTAAACCGAAATCAAATATCTTAATAATATTTGCCTGGTCAAACTTCATATTGTTAGGCTTAATATCTCTATGAATTAAGCCTTGGGCATGAATATCACTGATTCCCGAGGATATCTGATAGAGAACCTTCAGATATTCATCTATCGAGAAGGAACTCCGATCGGCAAAAGATTGTAAGTCATCACCAGAAACATATTCCTGGACGATCCCAACTCGTCTATCAGCTTCATTTAGGAAAACATCAAAGATTTGAACGACATGCTTAGAACGTATTTTTTGTAATGCAGTTAGCTCATCAAAGAGTCGGCGCTGATGTCTAACATCTTGAATGAACTTAATGGCAACTTTCCTGTCAAGATTCGTATCTTGACAGACCAAAACTTCTCCCATTCCACCGATAAGCACTTTTTCTGTCGGAACATAACGAGACGGGATGCCACTTGACATAACAACTAATTCTCCTCAGAAAACTCAATATTTAGTTGGGGTACTGGCTTGTCAACTTCACGTTTATCGCCATTAGTTTTGTTACTGTTTACACCAGTGAACTCTATCTTTTGAGCATTGTCTTGATTCTTTTTCTTTGGTTGCTTTTTCTGCTGTGGGATTTTTTCTTGTTTAAGAGGTTCCTCAACTCCCGAGGCGCTGGCATCTGGAGTATTTAAGGATTTATCTGGAAGAGCATCAGTTTGTGGAGCTTTAATACTAAAAAATTCTATTTTTCCGGGGATACTCCAAATTTCAAGATAACTTAAATCCGATTCTTCATTTATTGAAAATAAATCTTTTCCAATAGTTAAAGCCGCTACTGTAGAATTATCCTTGCCACCCAACCATTCTGAAAGAGCGGTCAGTCTAGAAACAACTTCTCTGGGACTTTCTGCGTAGCTTACTAATGAATGAAATATGTTCTCAGGAATGCCGTGAGCACCATCCGACGTAATAAGCAACCATTTCATATCAGAAGAGGGTTTTAATTCAACACGTCGCGGCTCAATGCCTTCTCCCATACCAACGTACTGCAATAATTGCCTAAATTCAGGCGGGGGAGAAGGAAGATTTAAACTTGCAAGTTCTTTTTCCAATGTATCGTCAATCGTAAGTTGCTCTACTACACCGCTATTGAGTACGCAATAAATTCGACTATCTCCTACGTTTACTGCGGCCCAATCTTTCGTTTCATTACAGATTACTGCTGACAAAGTTGCTCCCCCTTTTCCTTGGAAAGCGTTATAAACAGCCTCGTTAGCGTCCTGTATACCAACTTCGAGTTTCTTGATCAACGTAGAGGCATTGCTATGTACCAAGGATGCAGCAAATGTACTTATTGCTACATTTGCACACTCCCCACCCTTGACCATACCCCCCATCCCATCACAAAGTACGAGTGCTGCAATAGAAGGTTTGCGGGATTTTTCAAACTTTACTCTCAGAAAAATTGCGCGGTCTTGATTCTCTGACCGTTTTCCTAAAACGCTACTTAATACAACTGTTGCAGACTCTAATTCTGTAAATCCAGATTTTTCTCCAAACTTTAACCATCTGGAGATTCCTTCTTGGAGCTGCTTATAGAATTGACTTTCCGCCATATCTTGCACCATCCAAAATACTCAACTACCTAATTTATTTTACTCAACGCAATTCCGATCGTAGTGTGTTTCGGAAATAACCTTCTACATATTTTGCGTGTTAAACTCTACTCCGATTGTTTTTTAGCCAAAGTTTACCTCAGTCATTGAGTAAATTATATCACAACTGCGGTATAATTTACCGAATATGGCTGTCAGCTACCGCAAACAGCTTTTCTATGTCTAGCTTCATTCTGTAGACCCGCTTGCATAAGCTTTTGAAATAATTTTAGCAAACTGAGAAGCTGAACCCGGAGCCGATCGCGCTTTATTGCTTCTAACCTAAGAGAGAGCGAGCTTTCGCCCTCGACTGGCATTATAGTTAGGAACGGAAACCTAAAATCGTATATGCCACAATACTTCGGAAAACTCCAAATTACTGAACAGCCTTGGTCAACAATCGGTTCGGTAGAATCCATAAATAAAACCGATCGCACCTTTCACTTTAATTGCGGCGAAACTTCCCTAAACCTCAGCATCCTCGCGCCGAATTTAATCAGAGTGCGAATGTCCCCGACAGGTGAATTCAAAAGCCGATCGCAATCAATAACTGTCCCTGACGAAGAGTGGGAAATTATACCATTTGAAGTGCGAGAAACAGACGAAAAAATAGAAATTGAAACAGCAGAAATAACGATTTCAGTCAAGCGCGATCGCGCTTCCATCGAATGCTTTGACAAATCGGGAAAACCCTTTGCTAGCGACTGCGATCCTAGTATGGGATGGCGCACCGGCGCAACGGCTGGCTGGAAACGCATCGAAGCAGACGAACACTTCTACGGTTTTGGGGAACGCACCGGCTTTCTCGACAAACTCTCCCAAGTCAAGACAAACTGGACAATAGACGCGCTTGACTACAATTCCCTCAGCGATGAAATGTACCAGGCGATCCCATTTTACATCGCCCTGAATCCCGATCGCGCTTACGGCATCTTTTTCAACACTACATTTTGGAGTCGATTCGACATCGGCGCCGAACAACCGGGAGTTTTGCGGATGGAAACCAGAGGCCCGGAACTCGATTACTACATTATTTACGGCCCGGAACCCGCCCAAATTCTCGCTACCTACACGCAGTTAACCGGCCGGATGCCACTTCCGCCAAAATGGGCGCTGGGATACCACCAATGCCGCTGGAGCTACGACTCCGAGGACGTTGTGCGGGAGTTGGCGAAGCAATTTCGCGATCGGGCGATTCCTTGCGATGTCATCCACCTCGACATCGACTATATGAACGGCTACCGCATTTTTACCTGGAGCCCGAAGCGTTTCCCCGATCCCGCGAAACTGATCGCAGACTTGAAAGCAGCCGGTTTTAAGGTTGTCACGATTGTCGATCCCGGTGTCAAGTACGAACCGGAAGGAGATTATGAAGTATTCGATCAGGGTGTGGAAAATGACTATTTCGTCCGCACCGCAGAGGGAAGGCTATTCCACGGTTACGTTTGGCCGGAAAAAGCGGTTTTTCCCGACTTCCTGCGGCCGGAGGTGCGTCAGTGGTGGGGCGAATTGCACAAAAACCTTACAGATATGGGCGTTGCGGGGATTTGGAACGACATGAACGAACCTTCGATCGCAGAACGGCCTTTTGGCGACGGTCACCAACACGTCTGGTTTCCGCTGGATGCACCGCAAGGCCCGGAATCTGAGGGCGCCACTCACGCGGAAACGCACAATTTGTATGGGTTGATGATGGCGAAAGCTTGTTCGGAAGGGTTGCAAAAAGTGCGATCGGGCGAGCGATCTTTTGTGCTGACGCGATCGGGTTTTGCGGGAATTCAGCGTTACTCCTCGGTATGGATGGGCGACAATCTATCGCAGTGGGAATACTTAGAAATGTCGCTACCGATGCTTTGCAATATGGGGCTTTCCGGCGTGGCGTTTGTCGGTTGCGACATCGGGGGTTTTGCGGAGAATGCAACCGCTGAATTGTTCGCGCGGTGGATGCAGGTGGGAATGCTGTATCCCTTGATGCGCGGTCATTCGGCGATAAATACGGCCCAACACGAACCGTGGGTTTTTGGCGATCGCACTGAGAAGATTTGCCGCGAATACATGAATTTGCGCTATCAGTTGTTGCCTTACATTTACACGTTGTTTTGGGAAGCTGCAACGACGGGAACACCGATTTTGCGACCGTTACTATATCAATTTCCGCGCGATCGGGCAACTTATCACCTTTACGATCAAGTATTACTCGGCCCGTCGCTGATGGCTGCACCTGTTTACCGGCCGGGAGTTGAACACCGCGCCGTGTATTTGCCGGAGGGGACTTGGTACGATTGGTGGACGGGTGAATGCTATCAGGGCCCGATGCACATTTTAGCCCATGCACCTTTGGAGAAAATGCCGCTTTACGTGCGGGGTGGGGGCATAATTGCGATCGCACCTGTGAGGCAATTTGTGAGCGAAGAACCGCTTGAGTCATTAAAAATGCGAATTTGGCCCGGAAGCGGTGAATGGACGCTTTATGAGGACGACGGACACAGTTTTGAACATGAAAAAGGTGTCTGGGCAACGACTAATTACAAGGTGTATTTGGAAGGGGAAAAAATCATCGTTGAAATTGCCGCGCGCGAGGGTCAATTTTTGATATCAGAACGCGAAGTTATTGTGGAAGTTGTTGGTGTTGGGGAACAGCGATTTACAGATGACGGTACGGTGCGGCGTTTGACATTTGGATAACTTTGGCATAAAGCGGTTTATGCTATGGTGGGATTCATTCAGGGCGATCGCTCGATCTGGTAGAGTTTGAGATGGAAAGGGCGATCGTCTGTGATTCCTTTGTGGCTAGATAAAATTCATTTCTAGGGTAGCAAAGATGTTAACGGGTTATAGAACTCCCAAAAAAATATCCAAAAAATTAGGCAAAGGGGTTGGATAAATTGTAAAGTAAAGGTTTTGAGGATAGTGTTTCCCCTGAAGACCGAAATAATTTTAAAGTATTACAAGAACAACGGAAATTTTATCAGTATGATTATCTCCCATATAGCTCTGAAAAATTGGCGCAATTTTCAGTCAGTGAATGTTGATTTGCGCGATCGCGTTTTTGTGGTAGGCCCTAATGCTTGTGGTAAGTCAAACTTTCTCGATTCATTGCGCTTTTTGCGGGATCTGGCTAAAGCAGGAGGCGGATTGCAGAAAGCAGTGAGCGATCGAGGTGGCGTATCAAAAATTCGCAGTCTTTATGCGCGCCGTTATCCAGATGTAGAAATAGAAATTCACCTTTCCGAATCTAATGCCCAACCGCCATTATGGAGGTATGGGCTGGGAATTAAACAGAGAAAAGGGGGAAAAAATGAGCCGATTGTTGCCTACGAACGAGTTTGGAAAGGCGAGGAGCAAATTGTCAATCGCCCTACTCAAGAAGATGACAACGATGAGCTACGTCTCACCCAGACTTATTTAGAGCAAATTAATACCAATGGAGAATTTAGAGTAATTTCTAAATTTTTAGAATCGATTTTATATTTACATTTAATTCCTCAGCTAGTTCGCCATCCCGAAGCTTTTGCTACCCCTGGACTTTCCGAAGATCCTTTTGGGAGAACTTTTTTAGAGCGAGTTGCTAAAACTCCCGATAAAACCAGAAAATCGCGATTAAAAAAGATTGAAGATGCTTTAAAGCTGGCTGTCCCACAATTGAAAAACCTCACAGATACCAAAGATGTGATGGGAGTTCCGCATTTGGAAGCTGTTTACGAACATTGGCGGCCCCGAGCAGGAAAACAACGGGAAGACCAATTTTCTGACGGAACGTTACGGTTAATTGGTTTACTCTGGTCACTGTTAGAATCAGATTCATTATTGTTACTAGAAGAACCAGAACTTTCCTTAAATTCGGCGATTGTTAGCAATCTACCCTCTCTGATTTATCGCCTTCAGCGCCCGAAAAAGCGACAGGTTATTCTCAGTACCCATAGTGCTGATTTGCTCTCAGACAAAGGCATTGGCGGCGAAGAGGTGCTGCTAATGACACCGACTCCTGAAGGAACTCAGGTAAAACTTGCTTCAAGTAATGAACAAATCAAAATGCTATTAGAAGGAGGTTTAAGCATAGCTGATGCTGCACTTCCTCTCACAGCGCCACCCGCGATTGAAAAACTGAGTTTATTCAAATGACTGATATTCCCATCAATCTAGTGTTTGAGGATGCACTGAGTGAAGCAGTTCTTAAACAAATGCTCAAACAGTCTCAACGTCCCTTTTCAGTGGGACAGTGCTTGAATCAGAGAGGATATGGCAAAATTAAAAAGATTATTTCAGGGTTAAACTATGCGGCCAAGGGAATGCCATACTTAGTATTAACTGATTTGGATAATGCAGAATGCCCGTTAGTAATTATTTCGGAGTGGTTAACTCAACCAAAACATCCTAATCTGCTGTTTCGGATTGCTGTTAAAGAAGTGGAAGCGTGGTTACTTGCACATCGAGCGGGCTTTGCCCAATTTCTGGGTATTTCAGTAGACTTGATTCCTGGCGACGCAGATCGAATTCCTGACCCCAAGCAGCTTTTAATCAATTTGGCTAAAAAGTCAAAAAAGCGAAATCTGCGGGAGGCGATCGTCCCCCCTCCTAATAGTACGGCTAAAATTGGTAAAGACTACAACGGTCAACTGATCGAGTTTGTCAATAAAAGTTGGCAGGTGGCGTCAGCACAGACTAATTCCCCCAGTTTGGAACGAGCTATGAATGCACTCATAAATTTTCAACCAACCTGGGAAAATTGAGGAGAAATACCAATACTGCGCCCTGTCTATGCTTGGCAAACAGTTAATAACTACTGTTATAATATACCGTCCGGGGATGAGTAGACCCGACACCTACCCACCAACTATGCAAGCCATCCAAATTACCACATTTCAAGCTTTGTGGCGCAGCCTGGGCCTGATAATCAAAGCCGCACCAATAGAACTCCGAAATTTAATAATACTCAACATCATCGGCGGTGCTGCCCCATCTGCCGTGCTTTTTTTAGATAAATTAATCATTGATGAAGTATCTAGGTTGCTATCGCAAACCCAAACAGCACAGCCCTTTGCTTTGATGCTTTCCCGGCCAATATTGCTGTGGAGTATTGCCGGAGTCTTAAGTCTCAGGTTAGTCGGCGATGCCCTAGACACAATGGGCTCTTTTGTCTCGACATCTTTGCGCGATCGCGTTCAAGGCTTTGTCGAAGGAAAAGTCATCGAAAAAGTCGCCAATTTCGACGATATTGCCCTCTTTGAAAACCCCGAACTATTAAATATAGTAGAACTAGCCAAAACGGGAGTATTCAAAATACAGCAACTAGCCTTTACCATCAGCATGACTGTCACCGGAATTTTTATATTTATTCCATCGATAGGCCTTGCTGCTGCGATAGCTTGGTGGGTGCCAGTGCTGATGTTGATTTCATCCTGCCCCTCAATTTACATCCAAAGAAAATATAGCAAAATCATCTGGAGAGTTCAAAGAAAGCAAGCTAAAATAACTCGTGAAATGAACTTATCCGCTAGAGTGTTGACGGGGGAAGAATACGCTAAAGAATTGCGTTTGTTTGGGTTGCAGGAACTTTGGCTCAAACGCTGGCAGGATCAGTTTTTGCAGTTTTTTAGCGAGATGCAGCAAATCCGAAAAAAAGGAGCAATTGTTTTACTTTTGTGGTCAGTGTTTAGTAGAATCGGAGTAGCTTTGCCATTTGTTTATGTGGTAATGGGAGCTTTGGGTGGTCGCTATACTTTGGGAGATTTGGCGCTGTATTCTGGTTTGATTGTTCAGGTGGAGCAAAGTTTGCAATTACTTATAGGCAATTATGCTAATTTGTACGATATTTCCCTCGGCGTTAGTCCGATTTTTCAACTTTTGGAACTCAAGCCAGAATTGCAGTCTCCGCTTGTGGATGTGGCGTCTCGCCTGCCTACTTTACCAGATGGCGGGCAAGATTCCCCCCCCACAAAAGATAAAATTGGCATTGAGATTAAGCATTTATCTTTTTGCTATCCCGGTAGCAATAAAAGCACGGTTGAAGATATCAACTTAACGATTAATCCGGGTGAAATGCTAGTGCTTGTTGGTGAAAATGGCGCGGGTAAAACAACCCTTGGCAAACTCCTCGGCCGCCTGTACGACCCGACAAGTGGGACGATCGCCTGGAACGGCAAAGATTTGCGATCGTACCCTCTAGCATACGTGCGATCGCGCATCGCCGTCGTCATGCAAGATTACGCCCGTTTCCCCTCCACAGTCCGCGAAAACGTCGGTTTCGGTGACTTGCTTTCACTGTCAGATGACACCGCAATTAATGAAGCTATTTCCGAAGCAGGAATTAGCGCCAAAGTCAATAGTCTTGCCGCAGGTTTAGAGACTCCGTTGGGGAAACAATTAGAGGACGGCATAGACTTATCGGGGGGACAGTGGCAAAGAATTGCGATCGCCCGCGCCTTAATGCGGCTTTCTACAGCCGAAGTGCTCATTTTTGACGAACCAACCGCCGCCCTAGACCCCAAGACAGAACACGAAATTTACAGCATCTTCCGCCAAATAGCCGCCGGAAAAACAACAATAGTCATCAGTCACAGATTAGGCTTAGCAAAAATAGCCGATCGTATCGCCGTCATGGAAAACGGTAAAATAGCAGAAATAGGAACTCACGACGAATTGATAGCATCAAACGGAATTTACTGCTCAATGTTCACCCGTCAAGCTAGCAGTTATATTTAGAGTTAAATAAACAGTCCGCCAGGGTTTAAAACCCCTGTCTCATAGCGAAAGTCGGTTGAAACCGACTGGGGAGATATTGCAATGCTTGTTCAAAAATGTGTCTTTCAGTCCTCTTTGAGAGGACTTTTGCTATGAGACGGGGGTTTTAAACCCCCGGCGGAATTGTGGGTTAGCGTGGGGAATTTGGCGCGGGTGATTGTGATAAATTATCGCGGATTTGCGATCTAATTTCTCTCGTTAGGTGGCGAGAAACCGAGTTTCTGCGACTATTTTCTGTTGAGTACGAGAAATATCGGAAGAAACCCGGTTCCTGGGATGATTGTGCGAGATAGATTTATGATAGATTAATCTCATTTGTTTTGTGGCAAAGTCTCGATCCCCCCTAGCCCCCCTTAAAAAGGGGGGGACAAAAGTCAAATACAAATTCCCGCTTCTTAACGAGGGGACAAAAGTTCGATTCAAAGTCCCCATTCTTAAGGGGGATTTAGGGGGATCTAGCCTTCGAGGTAAAGCAGAGATACCTGTTTTACTGTTGAATGCGATCTTTTTGAGAAAATTGTCAGAAAGTGCGAGCTATAATAAAACCAACCTAGTTGGCGATAATATCAACGATGGAAACTATAACTCTCAACCTACCTGCCGCCGTAGCTTTAACCGACGAACAATTTTATCAATTGTCCATCGCTAATGAAGAGTGGCGATTAGAACAAACCCCCGAAGGAGAACTAATTATTATGCCTCCAACAGGCGGCGAAAGCGGCATCAGAAATTCGGATTTGACTACAGACCTAAATTTGTGGAATCGTCAGACTCGATTGGGAAAAGTCTTTGACTCTTCCACTGTCTTTCAATTACCCAACGGTGCGAAGCGTTCCCCTGATGCTGCTTGGGTACTCCTAGAACGTTGGGAAGCATTATCCGCAGAAGATAAGCGCAAATTTCCTCCCCTGTGCCCGGACTTTGTAATAGAATTGCGATCGCAAACTGATTCCCTAGAAACATTGCGGGCTAAAATGCGGTATTATCAAACTAACGGCTGTCGCTTAGGTTGGCTAATTGACCCCCAAACGCCTTTAGTAGAAATCTATCGCTTGTCTGAAGAGGTAGCAGAAGTTATTAATTTCTCTTTTGACCAACCGCCTACACTTTCGGGTGAAGATGTACTTCCCGGATTTCTTCTAGATATTACACCCATTCTCAATCCTTGAATCTCTATCCATTTTCTTTAGTTGGCTGGCGAGAAACCGGGTTTCTGCGACAATTTTTGGTTGAGTACGAAGATATAGGAAGAAACCCGGTTTTTGGGATTCACTGCGTGGCGAGAAACCGGATTTCTGCGACAATTTCTGGTTGAGTACGAGAGATATAGGAAGAAACCCGGTTTCTGAGATTCTTGTGCCTCCGAAAAGCCGATCGCAAATTATCTTCCCGTCAACGTATCCGCATAAGGATCGGGCAAAGCTTGCTGCACCTCCAAAAGCGGCAAAGGATCTCCAGTCAATGGGTTACTATTCAAATTTTTTTTTAGCCCATCACCCCGGCGATCGCGCTCTTGCAGCTTCAGCAATTCCTCTTGATAAACAGCCACTATTCGCCCTAAACTCAGCACCAAATCATCCCAATTATCATCTCCCACCAACTTCTCAGAAATTCCCTCAAATAACTCTCCCGCTTGCCTTTTTTGAACATAAGCTTTCAAAAGCTTTCCCGACTTTTGCAAAACGGCCTGATAAATATCCCCATCAGACCACCACAGCCCCTGTTGACTCAGCAGCCAAGTCAAAATATACTCGCGAGCGTGTTGCTCCTTCACCCAGGCCGCGAGATACTGCAAATCTTCCATAGTTAAAACAGTCTCCTCAATTTTCCTCAAAATGTCCGCTTGTTTGTAGCTACCGTTACTGCGATCGACATAATACCTGCCTTATCATCACCTGCCCGCGTCATTAATACCCCTTAAATCTTAAAAAAACCCTACTGATTTACCAAACAGCAATTCTGAGAATATAAAAATAAACCTAAACCTCCTAGGTCTATTGTCCAATACTTTTAGTCCACCGGAAAGCGCTACACCCCGCCTCGCTTTCCTCTCTCGCAAATCAATCCTCAAGCGGGAACAACCAGCGGGTTATTAGCATGACAAAGCAAAATTTTGGTTTAATCGGTCTAGCGGTGATGGGCGAAAACCTAGCGCTCAACGTCGAAAGCAGAGGCTTCTCCGTGGCTGTGTACAACCGCACAGCAGCCAAAACCGACGACTTTATGGCCCTACGCGCCCCCGGCAAGAACATTGTAGGCACCAAGACTCTGACAGAATTCGTCGATGCCCTAGAAACCCCACGCCGAATCTTAGTCATGGTGCAAGCTGGGAAACCCGTAGATGCGGTCATCGACCAGCTCAAACCCATGCTGTCACCGGGCGACATGATTATTGACGGCGGTAACTCGCTCTACGACGACACCGAACGCCGCACCAAAGATTTAGAATCGATGGGGCTGGGATTTGTCGGCATGGGCATCAGCGGCGGCGAAGAAGGCGCGCTGAATGGTGCTAGCTTGATGCCCGGTGGCACCCGCACTGCTTACGGTCTACTAGAGCCAATTCTCACCAAAATTGCGGCTCAAGTAGATGACGGCCCCTGCGTCACATTCATCGGCCCCGGTGGCGCCGGCCATTACGTGAAGATGGTTCACAACGGCATTGAGTACGGGGATATGCAGCTCATTGCTGAAGCCTACGATTTGCTCAAAAACGTTGGTGGATTGGACGGCAAGCAGTTGCAGGAAGTTTTTGCCGAATGGAATACCACAGACGAACTCAACTCGTTTTTGATTGAAATTACGGCTAACATTTTCAAGTACAACGACCCGGAAACTAAGCAACCCTTAGTTGAGGTAATTATGGACGCAGCCGGTCAGAAAGGTACCGGCCGCTGGACTGTTATGAGTGCTTTGGAATTGGGCGTGAGCATTCCCACAATTATCGCTGCTGTGAATGCCAGAATCATGTCTTCTTACAAAGACGAGCGCATCAAAGCTTCCCAAGAACTGACGGGGCCTAGCGGCAAGTACGAAGGCGATACTAAAGAGTTTGTGAACAAAGTCCGGGATGCGCTTTACTGCTCGAAGATTTGCTCCTACGCGCAAGGTATGGCACTTTTGAGCGCGGCCTCGAAGTCGTACAACTATGACTTGAGTTTGAGCGAAATTTCCCGAATTTGGAAGGGTGGCTGTATTATTCGGGCTGGATTTTTGGATAAGATTAAAACAGCTTTCAAAGACGACCCCACGTTGCCGAATTTGCTGTTAGCGCCGGAGTTCAAACAGAGCATTCTCGATCGCCAATCAGCTTGGCGAGACGTGTTAGCTACTGCTTGCCAACTGGGGATTGCAGTGCCAGCATTTAGCGCCTCGCTGGACTATTTCGACAGCTACCGGCGCGAAAGATTGCCGCAAAACCTCACGCAAGCTCAGCGTGATTATTTCGGGGCTCACACCTACGAACGCACCGACAAACCGCGCGGCGAATTCTTCCACTCAGAGTGGACGCAGACTGCTAAAGAGTCGCTGCAAACTGGTAGTACGGACTAATTAATTTTTGTAGGGTGCGTTTCGGCGCACCTTACAAATAAACAATGATATTACTGCCAACCGATCTTATTCCTGAACCCACACGGATACTGAACCGCCTTCACAGCGAAACTCGCCCCAACCCCACTCGTTAGTAGAAACAGGTTCCTTAATATGCCCTGTTAAATCCACAAACTTAGCATGAGGTTTACCAACTTCCATCCACTTGAAACCCTCCGGGCCGTCACTCATAATTACTGCCATTGCCTGTGGATGTTTCCGATTGCCCAATCTCGTCCAGCCAATGGTATTCCAATGATCGAAATAGTCATATTGAGGGCCGTAGGCGAAGTGTTTGCGAGCATGGAGAAACTTGTCAATTAGCGATCGATGAGAGGGCAGAACAATCTTATACCGATTGCCATCACGCCCCCAATCTTCATATTCTGCACCGTAATAATCGCCGTAGAAAACGCAGGGATAACCTTCTTTTCGCAATAGAATAATCGCATAAGCAAGAGGTTTAAACCAGGGTTCTACCACAGATTCAAGTGCTTGCAGCGGTTGGGAATCATGGTTTTCGACAAAGGTTACTGCATGAGTCGGTTGCTGCTGCATCATTGTACCGTCTAAGATGCGCCGCATATCGTAGTTACCGCCCTGTTGGCTGGCGTAATGAAAGTTGTAATGCAGCGGCACATCAAAAACTGACATTTTGCCCTTAACTGAACCGACATACCAGTGCAGGATATCGATATTTGGTGCCCAATACTCACCTACAACAAACAAATCTTTGCCGACATATCGCTCCATTTCATCCAACCATTCCACAAAAAACCAAGACGATATGTGCTTGATGGCATCTAAACGGAAACCGTCGGCACCTGTTGTGTCGAGATACCACTTACCCCAGCGTGTAATTTCATCTCGTACCCATTGATCCTGGAAATCCAGATCGCACCCCATTAAATATGCAAAATTGCCATTTTCTAGGGCAACATAGTCATCAAAAACTCTCCCTTCTACCAAATAGACTGTACCGCGATCGTCTTTATTGTACTCGTTGTAGTCTACTGCGTCAAAATGCCACCAGTGCCATTCAAATTGGGAATATTTACCTTGGCGTCCGGGAAAGTTAAAATGGGTGTAGCTTTTGATTTCTTGCAATCCACCTTTGGGATTTAGCCGATTGTTTTGAGGATAAGGAGTTGCCTTAAATATCTCTGCTGCATCTGCACCCATTTTGTGGTTGATAACTACATCGGCATAAACTTGAATCTGAGATTTGTGCAGGGCTGCGATCGCATCTAAATATTGCTGCTTAGTACCATACTTGGTGCGAATTGAACCTTTTTGGTCGAATTCTCCCAAATCAAATAAGTCGTACACCCCATATCCAACGTCGCTTTGCCCGCCAATTCCTTTGTAAGCTGGGGGCAGCCACAGTGCCGTAAAACCCGCATCCGCCAATTCTTTCGCTTGGTTTTTCACCTCATCCCACAGGGTTCCTCGATCGGGAATGTACCAGTGGAAATATTGCATCATCGTGCCGTTAATATCTGCCATTTTGCACCCTTGCCTTGAGATGATACTGACAATTTAAACCGATCTTAGGCTACAGCATTGCCAATTGTCACTGTACCCGCCGTAATTTTTGCTAAACCTACGGCTGGGGTGTGATTAAAGTTTTGTTACAGTTCTAAACTATAAAATTCCTTGACTTTCGCCTGACTCTTTGAACCATACTTGAACTTGAGTGCAGACAAAAAGCCCCAGTCTAAGATCAGGAATCTAAAAGAATCAGTAAGTAAGATCACAATGTGCTTGTGATCTTACTTGTGATCTTACTTGTGATCTTAGTAGATAACTATACTGAGCAAATCTGCTACCATCATAACTACTCCTTTTAAAAAAATGTAATTTTATGAAATCTTTTATTGTAAGAGCCGCTGCCGTTGTGGGTGTGATTGCGACATCGGTATTGGATACATTGAAAGAAGAAGAGGAAAAAAAGCGTTTATTAGACAGTGGTATTATGGAAGTGGATGAAATGACGGGAAAAGAGTTTGAAAAATTTCTAGAGGTTCATTTTATAAATTTTGGTTGTACTGTTACTTTAACTCAAGATAGTCAAGATTATGGGGCGGATTTAATTTTATACAAAAATGGATTAAAAACCGTGGTTCAAGCAAAAAGAAGCAAAAATCCAGTTGGGATTAAAGCTGTTCAAGAAGTAGCAGGAGCAGTCAGACATTACAAAGGCAATAAAGGCCTAGTAATCACCAACAACAGATTTACAGAAAATGCTTGCAAACTTGCTAAATCTAACGAGGTAGAGTTATGGGATAGAAAAAAACTCATCGAATTCATCCTGACAGCTAAGAATTGTAAATAACTTATCTACCAAAGTAAGTTATATATAAAAGATGCACTGCTTTCCCGGTATCTTTAATCTCACTGATGAATCATGCTACAAATTTCTAACACAGTGTTCCTGGACGATCGCGAAATCGAGATTAGTGCGATTCGCTCTCAAGGCGCGGGGGGGCAAAATGTAAATAAGGTGGCGAGTGCGATTCACTTGCGCTTTGATATCCCAGCTTCCTCATTGCCCGATCGCTACAAGCAGCGTTTGTTGCAAATCAACGATCAGCGCATCACCTCCGAAGGTGTGATTGTCATCAAAGCCCAGGAACACCGCAGCCAGGAACAAAACCGGGAAGAGGCTTTGAGACGGCTGCAAGAACTGATTAAAAGTGCGATCGTCATACCGAAAAGGCGCAAACCCAGCAAAGCAACTCGTAGTTCCCAGCGCAAGCGTCTCGACAGCAAAACCAAGCGAGGGCAGATTAAAGCTCTGAGAGCGAAAATTACGGATTGAGCGATGAAAGGTCATTGTCAGCCTCTAGACATCGATCAGTTGCAGCTAATTTCGGTCGAAATGGATGATTGCAGGCTCGGTTGCAGTTAGTCCTGGGTTTGTGTTGCAGTTAATCCTGGCTGAACTGTAATTTCAGTTGCAATTAATCCATCCTCAGAAATCGCAGCATTGCAGGGATAGAGCGTTTAGTATTGCAGGTCGCTACACCTAGGGGGGAAAATCTATAGCCTAGTACCAGAACTGTTGCGCGATCGCCTGATCTACAATTAAGGCAGTGGGCTTCGACTTTTAATCGAAGCAGAATCTTGAGGAATTTATGGCAATTAAGGTGATTGGTGCAGGTTTTGGACGAACGGGAACGCTATCTCTCAAAGCTGCTTTAGAAGAACTCGGTTTTAGTAAATGCTACCACATGGCAGAACTTCTAACACACCCTTCTGATGTAAAGTTCTGGGAGGATGCCACTCAAGGAAAACCTGTCAATTGGGATGCTTTGTTTGATGGCTACCAAGCAATAGTAGATTACCCAGGTTATCGTTACTATAGTCAACTTATGCAGCACTATCCTGATGCTAAAGTTCTGTTGAGTATTCGAGATGCAGATAGTTGGTATGAGAGTACCTTGAAAACCATCTACCAAGCAGGGCCAAAAGGTTGGGAGAAGCTAAAGATGGCTTTATCGCTCCCGTTTTCTCCAAAGCTGCGGAGTCTAGTTCGCATCTTTCGCATGGCAGATAAAGATGTTTGGGTGAAGGATTTTCAAGGGAAATTTGAGGATAAGCCCTACGCGCTCGGAATTTTCAATCAACACATTGAAGAAGTCAAACGTTTGGTTCCACCAGAGCGGCTGTTAGTTTACCAAGTGAAGGAGGGTTGGGAACCCTTGTGTCACTTCCTTGGCGTATCTGTTCCTCCTGACAAGCCTTTTCCACATCTCAACGATCGCGCCACATTTCAACAGGCATCAAAAGAGCTTTACTAGCATTGAAGTTCCTGCCCCATTAAAGATTAATCATTATTACAATCTACCTCTCCCCCCCTTCCAAGGGTAGGTTCGATCCTGGTCGGGTTAAAGTCGATCGACCTCACAGCCTGATTCAAAATTGTATCAGCAGTAATTTTTTAACTGTTGGTTTGGTTGGATTGCTTCTTAGGGCCAAAACTCTCTGGAAGTTCATCTATTTTTTCTATTTGTAGTTCTCGGCAAATTGCTTTCAACTGTTCGAGAGAAAATTTGGGTTCTGTTGCTCCAGATATCCATCTGTGATAGGTGGCGCGGGGAATCCCACATTTAAAAGCGAACTCATCTTGTGATAAGTCGGTTTTGTGGAGTCTTAGGGCTTCCAATGGTGAATTGCCCTCCTGTCTTCGTTCTTTTCTTGATGACATTGGATCGTAAAATCTCAGATTGAGATGTCATACTTGACAAAATTAAATTGACATCTCATAATGAGACAAAGGTGACATGACAAAGGGCGGCGAGCGCGAGCCTCCAAGGTCAAAATGCAGGTTTGAAGAACCGCCTTATTTTTCGTGTCTATCAATCGTGCCTGCATATTCAAGCGTTTTTTTGGGGCAAGGGCGCATACCTCAAGCCTCTTTTCCTCAACGCCGAGGAGATGATGCCATGTAAAAGGTCGATCGACCTTACAGGACAACACAACTCAAAATTGTATCAAAGATCCAGACCAAAACTTCTCCTTTGCGATCGCACAACTTCCGTGCTATCGTGCCATTTCTCGAACCATTCCCGATCATGCCCACATCAATTGACAACTTCTACCTAGGCGATGTCGCCTCCAACTTTCACTTTGCAGGCCCGCTGCTAGACTTTGAAGAAGAAATCCAGAATCAATCTCCCTTTCACGATTTAGACTACCTGACAGGCGAAATTAAAAGGGGATTCCTAGACTACGTGCGGCAAGGAATCATGCTGGACGCGATCCGAAAACTGCGATTGTACAAAGACAAGTTCAAAACTTTTAAAACTTACTGCGAACAAGCATTAGGGAGACAGTATTTTTACTGCACGCAAATTATCAAAGCTGCGAGCATTTGCCTGCGCTTAATTAAAGCAGGATTTGAGATTTTGCCTAGCTGCGTTGCTCAAGTTGTCCCTTTGTTCAAACACGCAATTACCGACCAATATGGCGACTGTCGTTTACAGGAAAAGTGGCAAGAAGTTGTCGATGTCATACCAAAAGAAAGGATTACCGCAGTAACTATTGCCGAAACAGTTGACAACAATCCCAACCTCCGGCTCAAACAAATTCGCATTAAAACCGACACCTACGCCCTTTTAACGAAAAAAGCAGCCGCAGCCGGACTGTCAATTTCGGAATTTTTGGCAAGGTTGGTTGGCGAATACAATCCCAGAAATTTAGAGCAGCCAGCGGAACATACTCCCGAACAAGAGGAGATTTTAGACCAATTAGACGCGGAGTTTAAGAAGCCGGCAACGGGACAGGCTTCAACTTCTGCCCCCGGCAAAGTTAAGTCTAAAGGTTTTGGAGTCAAAGTTGAGCCTAAAGGTGCTAAAAAGGAAGTTAATGCGAAAACTTCGGAAAAGGAAGTTAAGGCGAAAACTTCGGAAGGTGAAGTTAAGTTCAAAAATCGGCAAAGTGAAATCAAAGCCGAGAAACAGTCGAATTCATTTAATGAGAAAAATCATGAAGTCATCTGCCCAAAATCCAATCATGCGTCAACTGAAATTAATGGAGGTTCAACTGAACGAAATTCAGTGCCACCTTATTAAAGCCACTGTGTTGAATTGGTGGCAAATAGTTTTGCCTGATGGACAGAAAATTGCGATCGAGCACGCGGGCGGCGGACACTGGATTTTTCGGGCTAACGGGCTTGAGAAATCTCATCCAGAAGTACGACTAGCGGTGTTAAGGGCGATCGCCGAAGGCTGTCGCCGATAAGTTACGGCTAAGGACACGGCACCGCGCCGTGTCCTGAGATGGACTGGCGATCGGATTTGAGATGATTTGGGGATGCAGGTAAGGACACGGCAGTGGCGAAAAGTTTCGGTTTAATCCTCCTCCTTCTCCTCAGCAGTTGGAGGCGTTGGTGCTGGTGGTAGGGCCGTGGTTGATCGACTATAACAAATGTTACCGCCTGCTGGGGTGGGGATGAAGTTGGAACCAATTCGGTTGTGTGGGGCGTGTTATGCAGAGTCGCCTTGTCACAAGATAAAGTGGCAGTGTAAGATACATTAACAGAAGCAGCCTCAGTTATGTGAAGGCTTATCTCTAAATCTCTGGAAAAAGAGGTTTTGTCTGTTTGCACAACAAGTCCTATTGAGGAAAACAGATGGATTATCCCTTTGAAAATCTAGATCCAGAAACGTTTCAACAGTTCTGCCAAGCATTACTAGCTAAAGAGTTTTCTAATGTCCAATGTTTTCCAGTTGGACAGCCAGACGGTGGGAGAGATGCACTGAGTTATTTCAGTGACGATGAAGAGCGCAGTTTCATAATGTACCAAGTTAAATTTGTGAGGCAACCCCAAGCAGAGACTGACCCTCACAAATGGCTGATAGAAACTTTAAAGGGTGAAAAGGGTGAAGCAGCAAAACTTAAGAAACAAATTCCAAAAGGTGCAAAGCAGTATATCTTACTTACAAACATTAAAGGAACTGCACACCCTGATTCAGGATCAATTGATCAAGTAAATCAAATATTTAAAACTGAACTTGGTGTTCCAGCCATGTGCTGGTGGCGAGATGATTTAAGTCGTCGGTTAGATAATGCCTGGGATCTCAAGTGGGTCTACCCAGCACTGATGACTGGTGCCGACTTAATTAGGTCTGTTATTGAGTCTGGGCTATCAGAGAGTAAGGAGAGAAGAGCTGATGCGATTCGAGCTTACATTAAAGATCAATTTCGTTTAGATCAAAAAGTTAAATTTAAGCAAGTGGAACTTGATAATAGGCTTTTAGATCTGTTCATAGATGTTCCAGTTGTACCGCCAAATAGCGCATCTACTAAAAAGCAACAATTGATTTGTCAAAGCATCGAGCGGTATATTGCTCACCATGTATTAGAGCGTCGTAGAGCTAATAATAGCTCCATTTCTTCTGAAGTTATATCTTCAACATTTGACACACAATCTGAGTTTTCTGCGGGCAGGGATGAGCAACTTATTGTAGGAGTAGCAGCCATGTTGCTTCACCCAGTTGTTCCCAAGTATATTCCGTATGTAGTGCTTGAAGGTGCGCCTGGGCAAGGAAAGTCTACGATAACCCAGTACCTTTGTCAGGTACATCGTATGCAAATCCTGGGTAAGGAGCAAGTAGAGCAACTTCTTCCAGAACAATACAGAGAACATGAAGCCTTTGAAAAATTGCCAGAGGAGCATAAATTTTCATCGGTTCGTTTACCGTTCAAAGTTGATCTTCGAGATTTAGCCGCGTGGCTTGCTAAACCAAATCCCTTATCCCCTGATAGATATGATGAGGCACACCCCAAAAGGCATAAATCTCTAGAGTCTTTTTTAGCTGATCAGGTAGAAAAAGGGTCGGGCGGTTTTGAATTTGAAGTAGCTGATTTGCACGCTGTAGCAAAACTCAGTTCCATTCTTCTTGTTTTTGACGGTCTTGATGAGGTTGCTGATATAGACAAGAGAAGAGAAGTTGTAAAAGAGATTGTTAATGGGGTTAATCGTCTTAAGACAAATGCTACGTCCCTCCAGGTTATAGTAACTAGCCGTCCAGCAGCATTTGCGAATTCACCGGGTCTTCCGGAAGATAAATTTATTTACTACCATCTAGGCCCAGTTACTCGCCCACTAATTTATGAATATGCAAAAAAGTGGATGAAGGCTCTAAAGCTGGATAATCAGCAAATTAGAGATGTTAACCAAGTTCTGAACCAAAAGCTAGACCAGCCTCACTTACGCGATCTAGCGAGAAATCCGATGCAGTTAACAATTTTACTTAGCCTTATCCGTAGAAAAACTGCATCATTGCCTGACAAACGTACTGCACTTTACGACAGCTATATAGAACTCTTTTTTGACCGTGAGGCAGAAAAGAATTCAGTAGTCCGCACTCACCGTGAATTACTAATCGACATCAACAGGTACTTGGCATGGAAACTCCATGTAGAAGCGGAAGAAGAAAACGGTAGTGGTCGCATTACCCAGAAAAATCTTCATATTTTGCTAGCAGATTATCTTACTACTGAAGGTCATAAAGAAACTTTGGTTGATGATTTATTAGTTTGTATGGTTGAGCGTGTTGGTGCGCTAGTATCTCGTGTAGAAGGTACTTACGAGTTTGAGGTTCAACCACTTCGAGAGTATTTTGCCGCAAAGCACCTCTATGATACTGCTCCACCCTCTCCACCAGGGAATGAAAAGCCTGGAACAAAACCTGATCGATTTGATGCTATAGCACGCGACTTTTACTGGCTAAATGTCACAAGGTTTTATGCCGGTTGCTACAGCAAAGGGGAACTAGCAGATTTAATTGACCGATTAGAAGAACTAATTGCAGAAGAGGGATATTCGTTAATCAGCTATCCAAGGCTATTGGCAGCTATGTTACTTTCAGATTGGGTTTTCACCCAACATCCCAAGTCTGTACGTCGAGTTATTGAGTTGATTTTAGACGGTATAGGGTTGCGATATTTGTTAGCTTCTAATAGTCGTAGACCTGCTTCAGGCAATCCACTGGTACTCTCAAAAGATTGTGGTCAAGATGAACTTATCACTCGTTGCTTGGCCATCTTAGGAAATTCTCCTCCCAAGGATTATGCGTTAGATGTAATTGATTTAGTTAAAGCTAATGCGTCTGCTGATGAAGTTGAAAAATTATGGCGTGGAGCTGTTCTTGCCCAAAAAAATGGTGAGCGTACACGTTGGCTTGAATATGGGCTTTATCTGGGCAGTCTATCAAAGCTTTCAGTCACTGAGCTTAGCACCGTCCTTTCTGATGAAATAAGCAACCTAATCCGTATTCAAATTCTTTTTGATGCACGGCGGTTTGATTATTTTGAGATGACCAAAGAAAATTTTCAACTTGCGGTAGAAGCAATTTTATTAGGAGATATTAATATTGATAGTCCATCCCGCAACAAATCTATTTTGGAACTATTGAGTTACGCTACAGATGTAAAGCGATATGCTCTAGCTTTTAGTAATTACTACCCCCTATCATTATCTCAGGTATGGAAACACGAAAGAATTTATACAAATGATAGAATTATATCAATTCCTTATATTAGTAGAAAAAATCTCCATAATATACCAAATTTTTCTGACTTATATAAGTGTTATGAAATACTAGACACTGTAGAAAAAGAATCACATGCCAGCGTTCAGGAGTGGGCAACACAAATAACGCCTTGGGATAATTTAGTTGAGAAGGCTCGTTCATTATATGGGAACCAATGGGCGTTTTTTAAGCTTGCTAATCTTGCTAGTGGAATCAAATCTAAAAATGAAACATACACGGAATTTAATGACCTTCTTGACCATTCTGTACCGTTGTGTAAACGCGCACGTTATGCAAGGCTGAGATCTGGCACAGTATCCTACTGGCAAAGGTTGTTTTCTCAAGCGAAAAACGTCACAGACATCATGTTTGCTGTTTTGATTTTAATCACTTGGGGTAGCAAGAAAACTCTAGAACAACTTGCTGGAGTGGTTGAGATTCATGTAGAAGAACTATCTACGGAGTATTGGGGACGTTTGTATAATTCTGTAGAAGAATCAGTTTCATGGACACAGCAAGGAAGCGGTCGTTTAATTATATTTGATGTTGACTTACTGCCACAGGTATTGAATGCAAGAACAGTAACCTTACTAGGCATTCGGTCAAAAAACCCCAAAGACCTATATTCAAAGTATCTTTGTGGATATAGTGGGTCTGACTTTCTGGTGCTGCAATATTGGCAAAGTGTAGTAATTCAATTACTAGGTGAAGGAGAAATAAGTTGGCAATCGGCGCTGGAAATCATATCTCAAAGCTATATGAAGGGTGTAGTTTCTGAGCGCTATGCTGTTCATAAATTTGTCCGTACAGTACCAGCAGATTCTCTTCCTGATGACATTGCTAAGGAGATTTCTAGACAACCAGAGCGATATCCTGGATTTTTGGTGGCTGCTGCTGAAGCTAAATGTAGAGAGAGTGTTGCATCGAAAATAGTTAAGGTAGGAGAAATTGCACGCAGGGATAAATGGTTCTCTACATAATTGATTACAAGTGTGCAAGGTTATGGAGTGACCTAGCAGCGATGAGAAATACTTAATTTCTGTTAACTTTTTAACCCTACAGGAATTACAGGCTCAGCTTAAAAAGATGCGCTCGCACCTACCACCTCAATCGACTTAGCAAACGCCGATGTATCCGATCGCACCAAACCAAAATCACAGGCTAACCAGACATTAAGGATGCGATCGCCCTTGACCTATCAAAGTCTACCAGAGGGGGCGATCGCCCTTTAAAATCCCACCATACCATAAACCGCTTCGACGAAATTTTCGGAGATGTCTAATGCTCTGCCTTACTCTATTGGATGAAGCAATTTCTCAATTGTCTCCACTAACGTTTCAGGCTCAACAGGCTTGGGAAGATGCCTGTGAAATCCGGCTGCTAGTGCTTGCTGTTGATTTGCCTCACCTGCATACGCTGTGAGGGCGATCGCGGGAATCTCTCCTCCCTCCTGTGTGGATAGTTGTCTGACTTGACGAATCAACATATAGCCATCAATTTGTGGCATTCCAATATCAGCAATCAAAACATCTGGCTTAGATTCATTGAGCTTTTGTAGCGCATCTTTTGCTGAAGATACAGAGATCACTGTGGCTCCCGCTTCCTCCAAAATACATTGAACTAACTCTAAATTGTCTACTTCGTCATCGACGGCCAGGATACATAATCTAGCCAAGGGTGAAGAGTGAGATTTGAGTGAGAGATTATCGTTGCGATCGCTCTTTGCATCATTGCTTCTGGCTAATAAAGGAAGTGTGACAGTAAATGTTGCTCCCTGTCCTTCTCCAAAACTTTCGGCTTTGACAGTTCCACCATGTAGCTCAACGACGTGACGCACGATCGCTAATCCCAGCCCTAACCCACCGAAGGTTCTCGTAATACTGCTATCGGCTTGTCGAAATGTGTCAAATACATAGGGAATAAATTCTGGCTTAATCCCTTTTCCTGTATCCCTGACTTGAATTTGAGCATAGGAATCAATCCTTTTTAGCTCAACTTCAACTCTACCTCCAGTTGGAGTGAACTTAATGGCATTGGTAAGCAAATTCCAGACAGCCTGTTGCAATCGGGTAGCATCTCCTAACACATCGCCGACATTGGGTTCTAGGTGAGTTTGAAGTTGAATGTTTTTCGCTTCGGCGGCTAAACTAACTGTTTCGAGCGCAGCTTTAAGAGTTGTTTTCAAATTAATAGGAGTAGAGTTCAAACTCAGCTTACCTTGCAGAATGCGAGAAATATCCAGCAAATCCTCAATCAGTTGAACTTGCAACTGGGTATTGCGTTCAATCGTTTCGAGAGCTACCGCCGTCTTGCCAGAATCCAGGGTTCCCCTTCGCAGCAGCCGAGTCCAACCTAGAATCGGATTCAACGGAGTTCGCAATTCGTGCGACAAGACAGCTAAGAACTCATCTTTAATTCGGTTAGCTGCTTCTGCTTGTGTCCGTGCTTGCGATTCTGACTCGTAGAGCCGTGCTCGGTCGATCGACTGCGCCGACTGCTGTGCCAGTGCCAAAACAAAAGCCCGATCGCTCTCGGAAAGTCGGGGAACAGTCGAAAAACTCAGCGACAGTCCACCAACGGCTTGTCCTTCAATCAACAATGGCACTGAAATCCAGGCTTCTGAACCAGCCTTGGCATACGCTTCGGCTAAATGAGGATAACGGGCAATTCGGTTTTCAATAGTTTCTACCCAAACAGGTTGCCCACTTCGCACAGCTTCTGCGAGAGGATAGGGTGCATGAATTGAAAAACTACGCAGAAAGTCTCCTACGTGCTCATAGCCAATGGCTTGAATAATCTCCAGTTCGCTTGCATCCTGGTTTAATACCGCAAGCAAACCAGAACTTGCTCCCAGTGCGGACATTCCCTGTTCAATAATCACCTGAGCCACTTGAGCCGAAGTTAGGGATTCAGACAAAGCCGTCATCACCGCCAGCAGTCGAGCCGTGCGGTTAGCAGCGAGTTCGGCGGCTAATTTCGCTTGTTGTGTTTCATTATAGAGACGAGCATTATCAATGGCGATCGCTGCTCGCTGAGCCAAATCTTCAGCCAAAGGAATGTCTTCCAGGCGATAGCGGCGATCGGATTCAGTAAACACAAAGGTAATGCTACCCAACACGCGGCCGCGTGCCTGTAGCGGTGCAATGATGCAGGACTTTAACCCAACTCCACGTAAGATTTCCAAGTATTCAGCATTCGGCACTGTGGCAACTAACTGTTCATCTGTAATCTCAATCCCAATTTCAATCTGTCCTGTTTGCATGACTTTAGCAATGCCATACGCATCATCGAGATGTCTGGGAAAGCGTTGAGCCAACTCCCAGCCAAACTTCACTTTTTCGGGATCTGAATGAGCAACTGCAACCCGACCAATTGTGCGATCGTCATTCAGCAGATCAACACTACACCAATCTGCAAAATAAGGAACTGCCAGCTTTGCAACGCTTTGGAGAGTTTGTTCATACTCTAGGGAAGAGGAAAGGACAGCACTCACTTGGGCTAAAAATGCTGATTTTTCCTGAGAAACCTCTGCTAAAGCACGGGCTGCCTGTTCTTGAACAAGCTGTACTCGTTCGTCTTCGGTTTGCTTCCGTTCAGTAATGTCGCAGAAAGCAGCAATGATCTTGATAATTTGTCCCTCTGCGTCAAACAAAGGGGAAGCATTGATCGAGAGAATCCTGCGAGTTCCATCGGCATGGCTAATGCCATGTTCAATACCATAAACAGGCTCACCTGTTTGCATAACCCTCGCAAACGGCAGTTCATCTTCTGGGAAAGGATGACCCTCCACGGTTGTAATGAACCAGGATGGATCGTTATAGCCTCGCTCCACAATGTCGCTGCTAGTTAATCTTAAAATCCTCTCTGCTGCCTTATTCGCGGCAATAATCTGTCCGGTAGAATCTAGAATAGTGATGCCATCAGGAATAGTTTGGAAGATGCTAGATAATTGCGCTTTACCCTCACGCAGAGCAGTTTCTGCCTGCTTGCGTTGTGTAATGTCGTGCATCACGACAACAGCACCCTGTTTTTCGCCGTTTGCCGCAATAATTGCCTGTCCAGTTGCTAACAGCATTCGCGCAGTTCCATGCTGCGGAACAATCATCATTTCCACATCACGAACGTTGTGTCCTTGCAATGCCTGAAACAGGGGAATATCCTCTGTATTCATGGGTGTTTTGCCGTCGGGCAAATACAAGTTATAATACTGGGCCCATTGACCCGGTGGAACTGGCTGCTGAGGTAATCCATGAAAATCTTTAGCTGCTTGGTTAAATACTGTCAATATGCCATCGGCATCGCAAGCGACAATGCCAGCTTGAACGTTGTTTAGGATTGCCTTCAAAAAGTCCTGTTCTTTCTGAAGGGTGGCTTCCACCTGCTGGGACTTGGCGATTTCGGCTTTCAATTGTCGATCGAGTTGAGATGTTTGAGTCGTGTCTTGGAAGTAAATCAGTAAGCCATCTTCACTCTTGATGAGGCGAATTCTCAACCACTTGTTGACTGAGGGGTAATGTTCTTCAAACTCGATCTCTGTTGGCGTTACGATCGCTTGATGACAATACTTATATAGCTCAGAAGTAAGATCGACCGAAAATATAGTCCATATATTTTTGCCAATCAGGTGTTGCCACTTCCTGTTTAAAAGCTGCTCTGCTTTATAGTTGACATAGGTGCAGTGCCACTCTGAATTAATAGAAATAAAAGCCTCTGCCATGTGATCGACTATCACCGCAAATCGTCGTACTTCGAGTGTTTGGCAGTCCGTACATAGCTCTTGAGGAAAATTTACAGTAAGCTCTTCTCGATCATTCAAGGAGTGTGTACGTTCTACATTCATTGCGGTTAGTCCTGCCTATTTACCTATTATACCGATCCTAAATCATTTGTGTAATTCTTGTAGGGGCAAACCCCCCCTGGTTGACCCGCCTTGGCTGGGGTAGGCACTCTTAGCATTACCCGTACATCTTTTTACGACTCCTGCAAGGATTGCTATAGTATTTTTAGTCAGTTAGGGTGCAGATTATTTTAGATTCTAGCGGGCGGTGATTTCACCGTTTATAAATTTGGATTTCATGAACCTCCTTAACACTATATATGGTGTTTATGCGTAAGTCCTGATGAACATAGAACGATACAAAGCATTTTCGCTGCCGGATGTGATGGAGTCGAAGCTGCTGGTTTGGTAAAATGCCAGAGGCGATCGACTTACCAATAAAAACCACCAGATTAATTTAAACTGATTAAAAATTAGGCTGCGAAAATCCGATGATCCACAAGAAGAACCGCAAAAAGTTACCTTTATTGGCAGCATTCTTAGTCTCGCCATTTATTTCTTGGTTCCTGAGTGCGATCGCACTATTTCTCAGTCTCTGGGTCATCGTACCAGCACCCACGATGTCCCTGTACCCTTTGGCGGTGGGAGCACCCGAAATCAGTCCTTGGTTAGTCGGTATCAATACGATCGCCCTTCTGCTGAACCTGCTGGGACGGCATCAAGGCAAAGTCTACATTATTGTACTCATTTGTAACCTGTTCGCCCTCATCCTGGGTCTGCTACCCCTGATGCAGTTTCCCGCAGCCAATGCAGCCATAGCTACCCAAATGCAAGCTGTTCTAGGGGAAAACTATTTAGCAGCCGTTTCTCAAGCCGATCGCGCCCAGCTACGCCCTCAACCGTTTATCCTAGCAGATGCGTTCCGAGGAATTCCCATCAGAGACGTTAGGATCGATCGGGCTATTGGATTTGCCAACCCTGACGGAGTTTCACTGCAACTAAACCTTTATCGGCCGATGCAAATTGGCAAATATCCGGCGATTATCACGCTCTACGGGGGAGCTTGGCAGAGAGGCAATGCCGATTCCAATGAAGAATTCAGCCGCTATATGGCCGCCCAAGGCTATTGTGTGGTTGCAATTGATTACCGCCACGCTCCCAAGTATCGATTTCCTGCTCAGCTTGAGGACGTACAAGCCGCTCTTTCCTATATCAAAACTCATGCTGGTGATTGGGAAATCGATCTCGATCGAATTGCTCTGATGGGAAGGTCTGCAGGTGCCCATTTAGCAATGCTAACTGCTTATGATTCTAGTGTGCTTCCAGTTCGAGCAGTGGTAAATTATTACGGGCCAAATGACCTGATCCGGGGATACAATGACCCACCTTTTCCTGATGCCATAAATGTTCGAGCCGTCTTGCGTGCCTTTCTGGGAGGAACGCCAGATGAACTCAATGAGCTTTACCGTCGGGCTTCTCCCATAAATTATATTAAACCGAATCTTCCCCCTTCTCTACTGGTTTATGCAGGTCGCGACCATATCGTTCAGCCCAAGTTTGGTCGATCGCTCTACCAACGATTGCGAGCCACGGGCGATTCCCTACGGGATAGCTTCGCTTCACGGGCTATTTTACTCGAAATTCCTTGGGCTGAACACGCCTTTGATGCAGTTTTTAATGGTCCGAGCAATCAATTAGCTTTGTACTACACAGAACGCTTTTTGGCTCATTCTCTGAAGTCTTCGGATTACCAACGAGTTAACTAAAAATTATCAACTTACTCATTTATGCTCAATAAACTGCGGCTATAACAGTTTAATAAGCTCCCAAATCTCGTAAAGATTTCTACGGCAAATTGTCGCACCAAATTTTAGAAGAGTTGCAAGACTTTATTTATTATATAGCGGTTCTCAAGCGTGGTGAGGTATGCCCCATGCCCCATGCCCCATGCCCCATGCCCCATGCCCCATGCCCTGTTACACTGAAATCCTGCGGTTGTGTGCGATCGGTGCGATCGACCCTTCGGAAAAAAAACTAAATTTCTGTAGCCTACAATACATTTATTTGGTTAATGATTGTTTAAACTCTCCAAGTGTAGATTGTGTACTCTCCATAATTCTCCAAAACCCCTAAACGAGTGCGTTGTTTGCTGGACTGCGATTTATCGATCGTCGAACCGTTAAAAACCATAAGTAGTTTTGACCTGAATTCATCGGAATTGATTCACACAAAATTTTTGAGCTGACCAGGGTGAAGATTAGTTACTAAATCTGTGCAGCGCAGACATCTATCATGTTGACTCAAGTTAGTACAGGTTCTTGTCATCTATTTTATTGCTGCTAATAACCGAAATCCAACCGCATCTCACACTGGATTGTCACGCCCGATGGGCGAAGTGATAGGGCCTCGCTCATCCAATCTTTTAGAGCCTGCCAAAAACGGCATTCTGCCCAAAGTTAGCTTTGACTAAAAACGTTGGGTAAATCCAACATATTTGTCAATAGTTAGACTTTGCTAACATCTATTTTTTCACAAATACTCGTCCCCCAATCCCAATACAAATAACCATGAGTGGAAACGAATCGCGCGTTCAAGCAATTTCTCAAATCGTCAACCGCAAACAGATGCCTGCCCGGCCTCTCAAGCGGCTAGAAGATATGTGGGCAACAGACGTTTTTAGTCTGAGCAAGATGCAAGAAAGTCTGCCCAAAAGTATTTTCAAATCAGTAAAAAACACCATTCAAACCGGCCAAAAATTAGATGATTCCGTCGCTGATGTAGTTGCAGCCGCAATGAAAGACTGGGCTATTTCCAAAGGAGCCCTGTACTACGCCCACGTATTTTACCCGCTCACCAACAGCACCGCCGAAAAGCACGACGGTTTCATCTCCGTGCAAGGCGACGGGTCCGTCATCTCAGAATTTGCAGGCAAAGTTCTGGTACAAGGCGAACCCGATGGTTCCTCATTCCCCAACGGCGGCATCCGTTCCACCGCCGCCGCTCGCGGATACACAGCCTGGGATGTCACCAGCCCTGCTTATGTCATGGAAACAGACAACGGCATGACCTTGTGCATTCCCACTGTTTTCATCTCCTGGACAGGTGAAGCCTTAGACAAAAAAACGCCGCTTTTGCGTTCCATTGCCGCAATGAACAAAGCAGCAACCCGAGTGTTAAAGCTATTAGGAAATACCGAAGTTGCCCCGGTCAATTCCAGTTGCGGTTCCGAACAAGAATACTTCCTGGTAGATGCCAATTTCACCACCAGCCGCCCCGATTTACTGCTAGCAGGTCGCACCCTTTTCGGCAAACCTCCTGCCAAAGGTCAGCAATTTGACGACCACTATTTTGGAGCGATTCCAGAGCGCGTTCAAGTCTTCATGCAGGAAGTAGAAGAAAAAATGTACCGGCTGGGAATTCCTGCCAAAACCCGCCACAACGAAGTAGCTCCCGGTCAGTTTGAAATTGCACCAGTTTTTGAAGCTGCAAACGTCGCCAGCGACCACCAACAATTAACCATGACAATTCTCCGCAACACTGCGAAGAAACACGGTTTTATGTGTTTGCTGCACGAGAAGCCTTTCGCCGGCATTAACGGTTCCGGCAAACACGTCAACTGGTCGATCGGCAATGCCACCCAAGGAAACTTATTAGACCCCGGCGATACACCGCACTCGAACATACAATTTCTAGTTTTCTGCGGCGCTGTGATTCGCGGAGTTCACAAATACGGCCCGCTGTTGCGCGCGGTAGTTGCTACTGCCAGCAACGACCACCGATTGGGTGCAAATGAGGCTCCACCAGCAATTATCTCTGTCTATTTGGGTTCGCAATTAGAAGATATCTTCGAGCAAATTAGCCGGGGAGAAGTTAAGGACTCTAAAGGTCGGGGAATTATGAACTTAGGTGTAGAAACACTGCCTACTTTCATGAAGGATGCTGGAGACAGAAACCGGACTTCGCCCTTTGCCTTTACTGGAAACCGATTTGAATTCCGTGCAGTAGGTTCCGGTCAGTCGGTTTCCGGGCCGCTGGTGGCGATGAATACAATTCTTGCAGATTCTTTGGACTGGATTGCTAACAAATTAGAAAGCGATTTGGCTAACGGAACTGAACTGAATGCTGCCATCCAAACCATACTCAAAGAAGTGATGGACGAGCACGGTGCGGTTGTATTTGGCGGCAACGGCTATTCGGAAGAATGGCACAAAATGGCTGTTGAGGAACGGGGTTTAGCTAACTTGCGGACTACTGCCGATGCTTTGCCCGTGTTGAAGGAAGGATACATTGAAGACTTGTTTGAAAAGACAGGTGTTCTGACTCCTGTTGAATTGGAAAGCCGTTACGATGTTTATGCAGAGCAGTATTTGCTGGCAATTGAAGTCGAAGCAAAACTGGTAATAAGCATGGCAAAAACCATTATTTATCCCGCAGCAGTGAGGTATTTAGCTGAACTTTCCGGCACGATTTCTAAATTGAAAGACATTGGGATTGAACTGGAAAAGGAAAGTGCCGAAAAAGTAGCGGTGCTGGTTAAGTCGATGATGGATACTGCGAGCAAATTGAGTGCTGCTTTGAGCAAGCACGATTTTGCTTCGACAGAAGACCATATGCAATATGCTTCGCAAACAATTCGTCCTTTAATGGATGAGGTTCGCAAGTATGCGGATGCTCTGGAAGGTGAAGTGGCTGATGATTTGTGGCCTCTGCCTACTTATCAAGAAATGCTGTTTGTTAAGTAATAGCAAACAAATTCGGTTAATTGCAGGTTAGATTTGTAAGGACACGGCAGTGCCGTGTCCTTACTTGTTTTTGAGGTTAAATGAGTGGTACGCTGAATCTGCCAGAGTCATTAAATGCCAGCTACAGTAAGAGTTGTTAAGATTGTTGAGATACCCTTCAACAAATTTATCGGCGTAGAAAAACTAATATTGCTGCGAAAAGCTATTATGCGAATTCAATCTTTCTTGAAACAAATGACTCTGGTGGCTCTAGCTCTATTTTTTGCGATCAGTTGCAGTCGATCGACTCCGAACGTAAACTCTTCCCCTGAAGCAAGCACCTCTAGCAGCTTTAGAGTGGCAATGCTCACCACAGGCGCCAAAGACAACCAAAGTTGGGATCAAGCTTGCTTTGAAGGATTGAATCTAATCAAAAATAAATTTAATGCTGAGGTAGACATTACTGACAGTATTGACGGTGAAAATAGTGAAGCTACCATTCGCAAATATGCCCAGTCAGGCTATAACCTGGTAATTGCAGCCAGTGGTGCCTATTCCACAACTGCCGAAAAGGTCGCTAAAGAATTTCCGCGAACGAAATTTGCCCTGATTACAACGCATCCAGGGAATAACAGAAATTTGGGGGCTGTTGCCTTTCGATCGGGTGAAGTGGGGTACCTCACAGGCGCTTTGGCTGCGATGAAGACCAAAAGCAATAAAGTTGGCTATATTGTGGGTGAACCTTATCCTGTTTACAAAGAAGAAGAAGCCTTGTTTAGGCGGGGAGTGAAGGCAACGAATCCCTCTGTTCAAGCCTCGACTGCTTTTCTCAATTCTTGGGTTGATACGGAAAAAGCCACCAAAATTGCAACGGATATGGTGGCCTCTGGAGTAGATGTTTTGACCTTCAACGCCGGTGAGGCAGGGTTAGCCGCCCTAAAAGCCGTTTCGCAAAAGCCAGGAGTCTTGGTGATTGGTAGGACAAAGGATCAGTACGAAGTGGCTCCCGGCAAAGTCCTAACTAGCGTTCTGCAGGACATTCCCAATCTGGTGCTAAATGTGGCAGTGTTAACCCAGCAAGGTCGCTGGGAAGGAAAACTTTACAAGTTTGGGCTCAAGGAAAAAATCTACGACTTTGCCCCTTTCCGTGGTAGTCTCACGTCTCAGGAAGAGGACACTTTCAAGATTATCCGAGAAGCTGTGACGACTGGCAAAATCGATGTTTCTCCTTAGTGTACCGATTAATTGATTTACTAATATTGATTCTAAGTCCGATGCAAAATCAACGCAACGAGCGCGTTCTGCCGATCGCCAGAAGCTCTCGTTCTCATCCTTGGCAACGCTTCTTTTCTATTGCAAATCAGCTCCGGTATGGTTTGGTATTTTTGGTTCTTCTGAGCTTGCTGCCCACGGGTGGCTTGCTGATCTACCTCAGCTTTCAGGCGCAGATCCAGCAATCGCGATCGCTCCAAGAAGAGCGCAGTCAGACAGCAGCAGGGCAGATTGATAATTATCTAGATGACTTGAAACGAAAACTGAGCTATTTAGCTAGGGTCAAAGGACTCACAAACTTTCAACCTCAAGTGCAGCAGAGTTTCTTGGAAGGGTTGATCCGTCATAATGATGCTTATGAAGCCGTTGCCATTTTGAACCGGAAGGGACAAGTTGTCGCGTCAGTTTCACCCTACGAACCGCTCAAGTTAGAAAATCCAGCCCATTCGCCACTGTTTATTCGTGCCTTCAAACAACAGGAAGATTATGTCAGTCCTGTAGAAATTAATCCTAAAACTCGCCAACCCACCACCATTCTGGCGGTTCCGATTCGGGATGAGCGAGATGAGGTGGATGGGGTGCTATTAGCAGAGATAAATCTCAACTTTCTCTGGTTTGTTGTTTCCCAAATCGAGGTTGGCAAGACGGGTTATGTCTATGTAGTCGATGAGCGTAATTTTATCATTGCTCAAAACGGTAGTAAGCCAGAAACCTTTCAAATTCAAGATCTTTCTAAGCGCCCCTTCTTTCAATTTTTGAAAGCATCCGAAGATACTAAGCGCCTTAACGTTTATCCGGGTCTAAAGCAGGTAGAAGTATTGGGAGCCACTGCCCTAGTTCGGAGCGTGAATTGGAATGTGGTTGTAGAACTGCCAACGGCTGAGGCTTATGCTCCCGTTTACCAAATGCTCTCAGTAATGGGAGGCTCATTGGCGGTGGCGACGATCGTCGCTGTTGGCATTGGCTTTCTATTTATTCGGCAAATTGTAGTGCCGCTCCACCGCTTAACCACGGCAGCTACTGAACTCAGTGCGGGGCAATTAGATACACGGGTCAACATCCACAGCCAAAACGAACTCGGGACATTGGCGATCGCCTTTAACAAGATGGCAACTCAGTTAGAGGAACTGATTACAGCAGTTGAAGTAGAACGCAATTTCGTTTCAGCCATTCTTGAAATTGCAGGTGCCCTGGTAGTTGTGCTCGACCCGCAGGGACAAATCGTTCGCTTTAACCGAGCTTGCGAACAAACGACTCATTACTCGTTTAGTGAAGTGAAAGGGCGCTACATTTGGGACTTGTTCCCGAACTCAGACTTAGCTGGACAAGCCAAAACTGCTTTTGAGTCTTTACAAGCTGGTAATTTTCCCCAGCAGTATGAAGGCAGTTGGGTGAGCAAAGATCAACAACTCAGACGGATTGCCTGGTCAGATACTGCTTTACTGGATGATCGAGGTGAAATTGAGTACATCATCAAAACAGGGATTGACATTACTCAACGGAAACAGGCAGAAGAAGAACTCAAAGCGTCGGAACAGCGACTATCTTTTCTATTCCGCCAAAGTGCACTGGCAGTTGTGGAATGGGATTTAAACTTTAAAGTCACTGCCTGGAATCCAGCGGCAGAGCAGATTTTTGGTTACACGGCGAAAGAGGCGATCGGACACCATGCCGCAGAATTAATTGTGCCTGCATCTGCCAGAAAGGTAGTCGATCAAGTTATGAACAACCTGTTGATTCAGACCCAAGGAATCTACAGCGTCAACGAAAATATTACGAAAAACGGCCAAACCATTATTTGCGAATGGTTCAATACGCCTTTAGTAGGGGAGGCTGGAAAGATTGTTGGAGTTGCATCCTTGACACTGGATATTACTGAGCGCAAGCAAGCCGAAGCTGCGTTAAGGCAAGCAAAAGAGGAAGCTGAGGTTGCACTCAAAACCTTGCAGCAAACTCAGGCACAGCTTATTCAGGCAGAGAAAATGTCTGGTTTGGGGCAACTGGTTGCTGGGGTTGCTCACGAAATTAATAATCCAGTCAACTTTATCTATGGCAACCTGAGCCATACTGCCGACTACACGCAAAATTTACTAAAGTTGATTCAGCTTTACCAGCAAACCTATCCAACTAATGCCCAAATTGAGGAAAAAATTGAAGAGTTCGATCTGGACTACATTAGTGAAGATTTGCCCAAAATGCTGACTTCAATGAAGGTAGGAGCCGATCGCATTCGTCAAATTGTCCTGTCGCTACGAAACTTCTCGCGGCTCGATGAGGCAGACAAGAAGCCTGTTGATATCCACGAGGGAATTGACAGCACATTGATGATTTTGCAAAATCGACTGAAAGCAAAACCGGATCATCCTGCTATTGAAATTGTCAAAGAGTACGGCGACTTACCGCGAGTAGAGTGCTATGCCGGACAGTTGAACCAAGTCTTTATGAATATTCTGGCAAATGCGATTGATGCTTTAGAAAACTACGACAACCAGCGTTCTCTAAAAGATATCCAAAAGAATCCCAGTCGCATCACTATTCGGACTAAGCTAGTCACAAACGAAACTGGGCCCGGTTCTTCTAAAAACGTGGTGATTCAAGTTCTAGACAATGGACCTGGGATGACGGAAACTGTTAGACAACAGATATTCAATCCCTTCTTCACCACAAAACCAACTGGTAAAGGAACTGGATTAGGGCTATCCATCAGCTATCAAATTGTAGTTGATAAGCACGGTGGCTCCATTGAGTGCTTCTCTCAACCCCATCAAGGAACAGAGTTCCGAATTGAAATTCCTGTTTTCCAAAGCGGTGCTGTAGCACTCGTTGGTAGATAAGTAACCACACAAAATTAATTACATAAAGACTCCTTGCTAGGCAAGGGTTTCAGTAGAAATATTGTGTAATTAATTCTGCACACCTACTTAACTGCGATCGCATTCCTCATATATAGCCTTTCTCAGAAAGATGAGGTACTATCCGGCATAGGGCATAGGGCATAGGGCATAGGGCATAGGGCATAGGGCATACCTCACTTTTTTGAGAACCGCTATAGCGTTTCTGATGATAGACACCTATGAAGCTAGCTACAAATCGCGCTGGGATAGTTTATCGAACAGGTTTCGTGAGGGTTTGATGAACGGCATTGGGGGTTTTGAGAGGGATGTTATATCATTCCGGTGCAACGGGAATTGATATGAGTAGCAATGGAGACGATCGCCGGAAAGTGGTTCTATAATACCAGCCGATCGCCCCCAACCACCTCAAAACCGACTTAATATCATCCGCTAATCAAACGATTTGCTCGCTAGAAGGTTCCCCGCTAGCAGGAGGCTCTACCGTATCGCCAAAGGCAATCCGCAGAAAAGGCGGAGCCAAAAAAGTCGTCAGAATCACCATAATAATAATCGAGACTTCCAACGGTTTATCCAAAACCCCACTAGCCGAACCGATGCCGGCAAATACTAAGCCGACTTCGCCCCGAGGAATCATCCCCACTCCGATCGCCAATCGATTGATTCCTGGCAGACCAAACACCGCCCAACCAGTCACCAGCTTGCCCAAAATCGCAACCACAATCAAAAATACGGCAATCAAAAGTCCCGCCCGATTATCCGGCACCGCTGGGTTCAAAACTCCCAAATCGGCCCTGGCTCCCACCGTCACAAAGAAGATGGGTACAATCATATCGGCGATGGGTTTCACCAATTCATCCAACTCATTGCGCGCATCGCTTTCATCCAAAACCAAGCCCGCAGCAAACGCACCCAAAATCGCTTCGAGATGAATTGCATTAGCCAGAAACGCCATGAACAAGGCAAAAATAAAGGCGGGAATCACAATATTGCCGCGAGTTTTGAGCTTCTCCACCACCGCAGTGAAGCTTTTGTTAAAGATGCCGCCCAACAGAATCGATCCCAGTAGAAAGACACTTGCACTGACAATTAAATAAATGACATTAACAACGTCAATCTCACCGGTTTTCGCTAAACTCGCGACAACAGCTAGGACAATAATTCCCAGCACATCATCAATCACCGCCGCACCGACAATGATTTGACCTTCTTTAGATTTCAGCCGTCCTAATTCCGACAAAACTTTCGACGTAATTCCGATGCTGGTTGCCGTCAAAGCAGCCCCCGCAAAAATCGCCGGAATCGCCGCCGTGTGGAAAATGATCATCAAGCCTGCCGTACCGGCGGCAAAGGGAACTGCCACGCCGACACAAGCGACAACGACGGCTTGAACCCCCACTTCTTTTAGTTGTCTGAGATCCGACTCCAAACCAATTTCAAACAGCAGAACAATCACGCCTAATTCAGCTATCACTGAAATGACTTCACTCTGCGATTCAAAGACACTGGTGATGGCGGCAGGAGACAGATGATTAATCGATTGCAGAACTGTCATAATCCCTGAGTTGGATGCTGACAGCCCGCTTTCGGGAAAGACGACCAGGTGTAAAGCAGATACGCCAACAATTACCCCTGCTACAAGTTCACCCAGAACCGGCGGAAAATCAAATTTTATAGCAGCTTCCGCACCTAATTTACTGGCGAGATAAATCACTACTAAACTGAGCAAAACTCCACTCAGAACGATCGGCGAATTTTCTGCATCCACTGTTGCTAACAAAGGTATGGGAGCAACTAGGGATGCCACCCCAGAACTTAAAGCTGTAATTGTATGGTTCAAAAACATGGTTAAGATGATGGTAAGAAAGACGATTCTACGCTGACTGTTGACTGTGAACTGTTGACTGTTGACTGTTGACTGTTGACTGTGAACTGTTGAGTGTTGACTGTTGACTGTGAGTCGGAAAATTGATAACTGTTACATATTGGGTAGCCACTTAAGTCAACATGACTATCAAGCAAAACTCGAAGAACCTAAATCTGGCGGTACATCCTGCCACCGCCCTTGTCCGACTGCTTGAATTGCTTCTTTTAGCAAGATATCGCCGGTATAAATTGCCCTACCGACGATCGCACTTTTGACACCAATTGGTTCCAAAGCCAGCAAGCTCAACAAATCGGCGATCGAACTAACGCCACCGGAAGCAATCACCGGAATCGAAATAGCGTTAGCAATTCGCGCAAAGATTCCAAATTCGGCCCTTCCATAGTACCGTCGCGGTGAATGTCGGTGTAAATAATTTCAGCCGCCCCTAACTCGGCCATTTTTTGCGCCAATTCTGCCGCTAAAACTTCCGAAGTTTCTAGCCAGCCTCTAGTCGCAACTTTACCATTTCTGGCGTCGATGCCGACCAGAATTCTGCCGGGAAATTCGGCGCACAATTCGCCGACTAATTGCGGTTGTTCGACGGCGACAGTGCCGAGAATGACGCGCCGGACGCCTAAATTGAGGATAGCAGCAACAGAAGCGCGATCGCGCATTCCCCCACCTACTTGACAGGGAACGTCTATTGATCGGACGATCGCTTCAATGGCTGCTTGGTTGACTGGATGCCCTGCTTTGGCGTCGTCAACATTTGTTTCTAAATGAGTCGGTCGCCCAGACTCAAATTCCCTCAATCAAACGATTTTCTCGCTAGAAAGTTCCCCACTAGCAGGAGGCTCTACCGTATCGCCAAAGGCAATCCGCAGAAAAGGCGGAGCCAAAAAAGTCGTCAGAATCACCATAATAATAATCGAGACTTCCAACGGTTTATCCAAAACCCCACTCGCCGAACCGATGCCGGCAAACACTAAGCCAACTTCGCCCCGAGGAATCATCCCCACTCCGATCGCCAATCGATTGATTCCAGGCTGACCAAACACCACCCAACCTGTTACGATCTTGCCCAAAATAGCAACCACAATCAAAAATACGGCAATCAAAAGTCCCGCCCGATTATCCGGCACTGTTGGGTTCAAAACCCCCAAATCCGCCCGTGATCCCACCGTTACAAAAAAGATGGGTACAAATAAATCGGCGATGGGTTTCACCATTTCATCCAACTCCTCGCGGGCATCGCTTTCATCCAACACCAAACCAGCCGCAAACGCACCCAAAATCGCTTCGAGATGAATTGCATTGCCCAGAAAAGCCATGAAGTAGGCAAAAATAAATGCCGGGATGATAATATTGCCGCGAGTTTTGAGTTGAACTACCACCGCCGAGAAAGTTTTGTCGAAGACACCACCCAACAGAATCGAACCTAGCAGAAAAACAGTTGCACTGACAATCAAATAGATGACATTAACAACATCAATCTCACCGGTTTTGGCTAAACTGGCGACAACAGCCAGGACAATAATTCCCAACACATCATCAATCACCGCCGCACCGACAATAATTTGACCTTCTTTAGAGTTCAGTTGTCCTAAATCAGACAACACTTTAGATGTAATTCCAATGCTGGTTGCCGTCAAAGCAGCCCCCGCAAAAATTGCCGGAATCGTCGGAGTGTGGAAAATGATCATCAAGCCTGCAGTACCAGCGGCAAAGGGAACTGCCACACCTACGCAGGCGACAACGGTAGCTTGAATTCCGACTTGCTTGAGTTGTTTGATATCTGACTCTAAGCCAATTTCAAACAGCAGAATAATTACGCCTAATTCAGCTAGCACTGAAATGACTTCACTCTGCGATTCAAAGACACTGGTGAGGGCGACAGGAGACAGATGATTAATCGATTGCAGAACTGTCATAATCCCTGAGTCTGAGGCTGACAGCCCGCTTCCGGGAAAAACGATTAACTGTAAAGCAGATATTCCAATAATCACCCCTGCTACAAGTTCACCCAGAACCGGCGGAAAATCAAATTTTAGAGCCACTTCCGCGCCGATTTTACTGGCGAGATAAATCACTACCAAACTGAGCAAAACTCCGCTCATAACGATCGGCGAATTTTCTGCATCCACTGTTGCTAACAAAGGTATGGGAGCAACTAGGGATGCCACCCCAGAACTTAAAGCTGTAATTGTATGGTTCAAAAACATGGGTACGAGGATGGTAAGAAAGACGATTCTACGCTTACTGTTGACCGGTGACTGTTGACTGTGAGTCGGAAAATTGATAACTGTTACATATTGGGTAGCCACTTAAGTCAACATGACTATCAAGCAAAACTCGAAGAACCTAAATCTGGCGGTACATCCTGCCACCGCCCTTGTCCGACTGCTTGAATTGCTTCTTTTAGCAAGATATCGCCGGTATAAATTGCCCTACCGACGATCGCACTTTTGACACCAATTGGTTCCAAAGCCAGCAAACTCAACAAATCGGCGATCGAACTAACGCCACCGGAAGCAATCACCGGAATCGAAATAGCGTTAGCAATTTCGCGCAAAGATTCCAAATTCGGCCCTTCCATAGTACCGTCGCGGTGAATGTCGGTGTAAATAATTTCAGCCGCCCCTAACTCGGCCATTTTTTGCGCCAATTCTGTCGCTAAAACTGCAGAAGTTTCTAGCCAGCCTCTAGTCGCAACTTTACCATTTCTGGCGTCGATGCCAACCAGAATTCGATCGGGAAATTCGGCAGACAATTCGCCGACTAATTGCGGTTGTTCGACGGCGACAGTGCCGAGAATGACGCGCCGGACGCCTAAATTGAGGATAGCAGCAACAGAAGCGCGATCGCGCATTCCCCCACCTACTTGACAGGGAACGTCTACTGATCGGACGATCGCTTCAATGGCTGCTTGGTTGACTGGATGACCTGCTTTGGCGCCGTCGAGGTCTACTAAATGCAGCATTGTCGCGCCTTCATTTACCCACTGTCTGGCGACTGCGACGGGGTTGTCGTTAAAAGTTTGAGACTTCGCGTAGTCTCCCTGATACAATCTGACGCATTTTCCGTCCAATAAGTCGATCGCTGGAATTACATTCATAATTTTTCCTCAAATTGGTAATTATACCAGCTAAAACTTGAGGCAAGCTCCCCACCCATACATAATCATTCATTATAATTTTTATAATCTAAAGTAAAGATATTATTACGATTACCTAATAGCATTTATTTGTGACATTCGCAACCGCTATTAAGATGAAACATAATCGCCGAAGAAAGCGTTGACCATAAAGGAGTATTGACCTCGGCTTTTTGCAAAGCTTCTGCCGTCCAGTTGTTGCAAGTTCTTAAAACATAGTAACTGCCTTTTGCTTCATAAAAACTGTCGCTATTACCGTAGCCGTAGCTAATTTTCATTTTCTTATCTGCTGCGTCTAATTGAAATGAATTTTTAATAAAATTTACCATGATCAAATAATTTTTGCCACTAATTCTAACACATTTAGTTTCTATATATGGGGGGACAATTCGATAACTTTGAACGTGTACGGTAGACGGAGTAGGAATAAATAGGGCTTTGAAAGCTGTAACTGGGTTGATACTTCCTGATGTGGGAGTTTCCAGCATAAAAGCTCTATCTCCCCACCCAAAAGACAAGTATTTATAATCAGAAGTGGCATCCCGCCCTATTTCAGTTAGCGGTAAAAATTGATTCCAGTCAAAATATTCATTTTTAACGGGAACGATGATTTCGGTGTGGATGCCTTGGTTGGAAATGTATAGAGAGATTGTGCAATCTGCTTGCGAGTAATTTCCCCACTTTCTGGGAGTGAGATAGCCAATTGTTAAGAAAGCGCTCAAAGATAAGATGACAATTCCTAAGCGCTGTATGATTTTTCTCATTTTAACCGTGGGTTTCAAATTCTGCCTTCGGATGGCGGGCGCTGCATCTTTGTGGGAAAGAATTCTTGCAAAGCCGAATTGCGCTGTTCGGGGGTTTCCTTCGCCCAATTCGACAAACTTTCGTAGAAAAAGAACGACACGCCAGCAAAATCTCTTTTTCGCACTTCTTGCACTTGTTCTTGAATTTGTTTGAGTGGAACCGAATTATTTTTAAGACCAGTTAAAATGCCGATCGCAGTTGGAATGTTAAGTTTAGCCAATTTGACTTCTTCCCGTTCCAGTTCTGCACTAAAACGCTTGATATCGCTGCGATAAACCTGTAACACAATTTCTTGGATGTAGCCACGTCTTTCCCAGGTAAACCAGTCCTGCAAGTGGGCGGGTAAAGAAAAGTGGAAAGGGTTCGGAGATAAGCTGACAATACATTTTTCTTTGCGGGATTTGATGGCGCGGGAAACTCGCCCCACGAAGTCGTTGATTTTGTCAGCGCGCCAGCGCACCCAGAAGGTTTCGCGGGGGTCGTTGGAGGGAGGGCTTTTGATTTGTTGCTGATACATTGACACTGTTAACGGCTCGTAGCCAAATTCTACTGGCAAGCCGAAATGGTCGTCAAATTGAATGCCATCTATATCATAATTATCGACAATTTCTAGGATTAAATCTAAGATAAATTGCTGCACTTGGGGATGAAAGGGATTCAGCCAAACTCGATCGTGTTTGCCTTCTTTCCAAATAGTTGAACCGTCGCGCCGCTGCGCCAGCCACTCTGGGTGAAGTGTAACTAATTCCGATTCGGCGGGAGCCATGAAACCAAACTCAAACCAGGGGATTACTGCTATACCTTTTTGGCGGGATTGTGCTATAATTTCTTTGAGGATGTCTCGGTCTTTCAATCCGGGCGATGGGTCGATCGACTGTCCGAATACTCGTTGGGCTGCAGCACTCGGATAAAGCGTATAGCCTCCTTGCCAAACCGTGGGATAGATGGTATTAAAATTGAGTTGATCGAGTCGATTTACAGCGTCAATGATGTTGTTGCGGGAGAACATAACCTCGCTGTCAATGTTCGTCAACCAGACGCCGCGCAATTCGGTTGTTGGCCTGGTGGGCGGGGTTTGAGCCAAGAGACGCGGGGATAAAATTGCGGAGGAGGTAAGGGCGATTGTAAAAACAACTATTAAAGCCAGTATCCGCTGCGATTTGTGCAATTTAATCATCAATTTGTCGCAAATATTATTGTGAGAGTTCTATTTTACCTCACCAAATAGCACCATTCTCAAGAACAGGCTTTCCGGCCTGTTCCACAAGAGTGAATTTTCTTGTGGGGTGGGCTTCTGGCCCCCCCTTGAAAGGCTTATTGAAAATGATGCAATATCTCAGTTTTACCCTACTAAGAGTAACCTTGCAGTTTCATCACTTGGCGGTAGTGCGCTTCAATCTCGCCCACCGTTTGCGATTGACGCTTGCTAATCCACTCGCTGCGATCGAATAATTCCCGCCTCAAAGCATCAACATCGATCGTTTTCACCTTACCTTCGCCAACAATTTGCTTGCCGCTTACCCAAACGCTGTCTACCGCATTAGTCGGGCGTCCCAAAATCAGCAAGCCGATCGGATCGGTGCGCGGCAGCAATGATAAACTGGTTAAATCATACAGCACAAAATCTGCTTTTTTACCTACTGTCAACGAACCCATTTCATCGGCTAGATTCAAGCCTTTTGCTCCTCCTAGGGATGCCATTTCTACAGACTGGCGCGGTGTAATCCATTGGCGGTAATCCAAATCCGTGATATTGTGCAAAATCGAGCCAATTTTAATCGCTTCCAGCAAATCTTGAGAGTCATTGCTAGCAGCGCCGTCGCAGCCAAAAGATACGTTGACTCCCGCTTGACGGTATTTCAAAATCGGTGCAATCCCACTTCCCAAGCGCAAGTTGCTGAGGGGATTGTGTACAACTGTCGCTCCCGTTTCTGCCATAATCGCAATGTCTGAATCGTCCAGCCAAACGCAGTGCGCTAAGGAAGTTCGGGGGCTCAAATAACCAATTTTTTGCAGGTGTTCGACAGCGCTACAGCCGTATTTTTCGTGAGCTAACTGTTTTTGAGCGGGGGTTTCTAAGAGGTGGGCGTGGCGGCAAAGATTGTAGCGATCGCTCAATTCGATGCAGCCTTCAAACAAAGCATCGGAACACAGTTGAATTCCCGTCGGGGCCAACAACATATTAACACCTTTTTCGGGATTGTGAAACTGTTTTATGGTTGTTTCCATTAATTCCAAAGTTGCCTTAGTCGATCGAATGTAAGTCGCGTGTTCGATCGCGCTATCGCCCGCAGGCATTCCCGCTGTCAGGGATTCATCTTGAATTAACGGCCCGATAAAAGCGCGGATACCGATTTCTTGATAAGCGCGAACTGCTGCGGCGATTGTCTCTAATTCCTGCCCCGGAATCAACACTAAATGATCGACTACGCTTGTACCGCCCGACAGCAATGTTTCTACCGCAGTTCCCAAGGCACTCAAGTAAACTTGTTCGGGATCGAGAGGCGTAAAATCGTATAATTCGGCAATCCACAACTCCAGCGGCAAAGGGGGAATAATGCCTCGTTGCCACATTTCTGAAGAGTGAGTGTGCGCGTTGACAAAACCGGGCAGCAGCAGCTTATTTTTGCCGTTAATAACTGTTTGACCCCCCCTATCCCCCCCTTGGTAAGCGGGGGAATTAGAGGGTGGATTATTGGGCCCGATCGCACTTATGCAATTATCCACCACTTGCACGTCTGCGGTTTCATAACCGCTATCAACCGGAATTAAAGCATTTTGAATTGTAAAGCTCATAGATTTACCCTTTTTGTAAATTTATATTGATTTTTATTGTATGATTCCCAGGCGCTAACATTTGCGATCACCAAACTGTAATAAACTTAATAAATCCTAAAATATATCACAAAGTTACCCCTGATACTTAATTATAACAAAGATTTAAGATATGACAAGTTAGTAACAATCAAATAGTTATAAGATTGAAATTGTTTTTGAGCCAAAATCCCTATGAATCCTGATTCTCTCCGCACCTTGGGCGTACCGCCGAATGCTTGGAAAGTTGATGCCAAAATTGCCGATATCACCCGATCGCCGATCGCGCCTCAACCTGTTACCCTGGAAACAGAAACTAAAACCCTGCGTTTGGACTTAGCAAAAGCAGCAATGTTGGTGATAGATATGCAAAACGATTTCTGTCATCCCGACGGTTGGCTAGCACATATCGGCGTAGATGTAACGCCCGCCCGAACTCCAATTAATCCTTTAAAAAATTTGCTGCCAAAATTGCGATCGCACGCAATACCAATTATTTGGATTAACTGGGGGAACCGCCCCGATTTGCTCAATATTAGTGCAGCTTCCCGTCACGTTTACAATCCCACGGGCGACGGCGTAGGTTTGGGAGATCCGCTGCCAAAAAACAACGCACCTGTACTGATGGCAGGGAGTTGGGCGGCCGCAGTTGTCGATGAACTGGAACCCAAACCGGAGGATATTTGCGTTGATAAATATCGGATGAGCGGCTTTTGGGATACTCCTTTAGATAGTATCTTGCGGAACCTCGGCAGAACTACACTTTTCTTTGGAGGAGTAAACGCCGATCAGTGCGTCATGGCTACGCTGCAAGATGCTAATTTCCTCGGTTACGACTGTATTTTAGTCAAAGATTGTACAGCTACCACATCTCCCGAGTATTGCTGGCAAGCTACTCTTTATAACGTTAAACAATGTTTTGGCTTTTTGTCAGATTCTCAGGCTATGTTAGAAGCAATTAAATAGCAGTCATCAGGGGAGTATCCCTCTGGAGTGTAAAAAGCGTTTTTTAGGAGTGCGAGAGTCCCGCACAGCAAAGCCTATATCTCGCTTCCTGCTCTGACAGCGAACTCTCCTGTGAAATCAATAAACTTTGGAGGTTGAGCGGCGGACTAATGACTCTGGATTCTCACTAATGACAGCAGAAACATAACCACTGACAACTAACAATAAAAAAATGACAAACCAGTGCGTGATTCCTGTTATAAAGTCTCCGAAAGACTACCAAGCATTTCGCATCAGTCCGGGCGATACTAATAGATTAGCTATCGTCTTCGATCCGGTAATAGCTAATGTTTCATTAACAGTTTGCGTGGAGATTTTCGATGTGGGCGGCAAAACTCCTCCCAACCGCCATCAATTTGCAGTAGAAATGTTTTTTGTACTCAAAGGAACAGGGCAAGCAACCTGCGACGGCAAAACAGTTAGTATTCAACCGGGAGATAGTTTGTTAGTGCCTCCAACAGGGACTCACCTAATTGAGAATACGGGCAGTGGACGTTTGTACACTTTGTGCATCATGGTGCCGAATGAGGATTTTGTGGAACTAATTCGCAGCGGTACACCAGTCGAACTCGATGAGGAAGATATGAGAGTTCTTGGGCGATCGGATGTACTCGTATCGTGCTAGGTTTGTAGTAAGGACTTGAGTTCTTAGAGAAAGGACTATCTCATTAGGTTTGTAGTAAGGACTTCAGTCCTTAGAGAAAAAAATAAAGCCCTTACTACGAACTTTTTTAGTTGATGTTTTTTAGGATTTATGCTGAAACTTTGCCCGAAAGAAACAGCGTCAATGCTAACTAAAGATGGCGTGCGTTTAGATGCTGACATCTACCGCCCCGATGCGGAGGGCGAATTTCCAGTATTATTAATGCGGCAACCTTACGGAAGGGCGATCGCCTCTACAGTAGTATATTCCCATCCCGCATGGTACGCCAAACACGGCTACATCGTTGTCATCCAAGACGTGCGGGGACGCGGCACTTCCGAAGGCGAATTTAACCCATTTGTTAGCGAAACACAAGACGGTTTTGATAGCGTCAATTGGGCAGCTAATTTGCCGGGAAGTAACGGCAAAGTCGGAATGTACGGTTTTTCCTACCAAGGAATGACTCAACTCTACACGGCTGCTGCTAAACCGAACGCATTAATAACAATCTGTCCGGCAATGGTAGGCTGCAATTTATACGCAGATTGGGCCTATGAAGGCGGCGCATTTTGTCTGCAATCAAATCTCGGCTGGGCAATTCAGCTAGCGGCAGAAACCGCTCGCTTAAAAGCCGATATTTCTGCCTATCAAGCCTTTTATGCAGCTTCGAGAAATCTCCCCCTATACGATACCGTGCCGGCGCGTCCTGAGATTATTAAACATCTCGCACCCGACTCATATTATCACGATTGGTTGGATAATTATCTACCAAGCGAGTATTGGGAAAAGTTATCGCCCAACCTCAAAGATTTAGACTTGCCAATGCTGCATATTGGTGGTTGGTTTGATACTTATTTGCGGGGAACAATCCATCTTTACAAGGAAATGGTGAGCCGCAGTTCCTGTCCCCAGCATTTGATAATTGGCCCTTGGGCGCATTTACCTTGGGGGCGAAAAGTTGGAGCCTTGGATTATGGTTGGGCAGCTTCAAATCCTGTGGATGACTTGCAAATTCGCTGGTTCGATCGCTTCCTCAAAGGAGTTGATACAGGAATATTAGACGAGCGGCCGATTTCGCTATTTGAGATGGGGAGGAATGATTGGCGGAAATTTGATAAATGGCCTAATAATAATCATAAATCTTATTTTTTAGCAAGTACCGGACTTGCCGCGATTAGAGAAGATGCGGGTATTTTAACAGAGAGTTGCGCGGATGTTTGCACTGATGATATATTCGTACATGACCCTTGGCGCCCGGTGCCATCATTGGGAGGTCACGCTGCATTTCCTGCAGGTGCGATGGAGCGATCGACTATTGACTGCCGCACCGATGTTTTAACATACACTGCGGCGCCGCTAACAGCAGATTTGCACTTAGCTGGAGATATAATTGTCGAAGTATTTTGTACCGCCGATGCGCCGAGTTTTGATTTGTGTGCGATACTTTCTGAGGTCAAAGATAGCGGCAGCGTCTACAATTTTACTCAAGGTTACGTCCGGGTGAATTCAGGTGAAACACCTGTGAGAATTGTGCTGCAAGCAACTTGTATGCAAATTGCCAAAGGTAATGCCTTGCGTCTGAGTTTGAGTGCGGCTTGTTTTCCCGCTTACGACGTGAATCCGGGAACGGGCGCGCCGGGCGGTGAAGCGCGGACGATCGATGCTAAAATTATCACGCTGACAGTAAGTTGTGGCGGAAATTGTCCCTCTCAAATTTTGCTGCCAATTGTCAATTAAACCTAAAACCTATCTAACTATGAGCGTTATTTTTCACATCACCCGCAGCCAACAGTGGGAACAAGCAAAACAAGTTCAATCCTATCGCGGCGATACGCTAGATACTGAAGGATTTATCCACTGTTCGACTCTGCCACAAGTTCTTAAATCTGCTAATAAATTTTTTGTGGGACAAACAGGATTGCTGCTGCTTTGGATTGACTCGGACAAAGTAGAATCTGAACTTAAGTATGAATTGGCTGCGGGTGAGAATTACCCGCACATTTACGGGCCGCTGAATGTTGATGCTGTGTTGAAAGTTGTTGAGTTTGAACCGGGTGCCGATGGCAAGTTTGAATTGCCGGAAGAATTAAAAAATGTTGTTTAAGATTCTGAGTTTTGAGCATTGTAAACTAACTTTTTAGGGCGGGCTAGAAGCCAACCCCACGGGAAAGTTGAATTTTGTAAAACGGGCATCTTGCCCGTTCTAATTTCTGAAATATATCAATTTAAACTGACTGATTCACCAACTCTGCCGCCAATGTCAGCGCATCTTCGCGAGTCGCGATTCTCCCTTCCACCCGCGCTAATTGAATTTCCATTAACAATTGACCGATGCGCGGACTTCGGGGCAATTTCAAATATTCCATTAAATCATTGCCGCTAACTAATTGTGTGGCGTGAGCAATAATATCATCAGCATCCAGATAGCGATTAATTAACAGTGAAATATCCTCAACCGCAACTCCCGCCGCCACGGCCAAAACCGCTAAAACTGGAAATACTATTCCCACATCCCGAAACAAAAAATACTGTTCTCGCAAAGACATTTCCACGATAGGTTTTGCTTGCAACTTCGGCAAGTAATTCAAAAGCCCGATCGCACTTTTAATCTCCGCATTGCTGTACTTCAACCGCAGCAACTGAGTTTCAGCAATTGTCGGGTCGGAATCTGCCAAAATAGCCAGCTTCGCGACAGCCAACAAAGGCGTTTTAATTGTATCTCTAATCTGACGCCCGAATTCCTTCCCTAATTCCGGGTAAATTGCCGCTAACTTGGCAGCAGAGGCATCAATTTTTGTCAAAATATCAAAACGGTCGATCGCACTTTCAAACCAAATCGAAAACAAACCGTCTTCGCAACCGCGACAAATCCAAGGAACACCCTCTGGATTACTCAACAAATAACCTAATTCCGTCCGCACCCGTTCCACCGCTACCCGACTCAACAGCGGCGCCAATTCCCGAATCGCAGATTGAGTTTCAGCTTCGATCGCAAAACCCAACTGCGCGGCTTGGCGGTAAGCTCTTAATAACCTTAGCGGATCGTCCTCCAAATTTGACCGCGAAATCATCCGCAGCACACCCAAGCGCAAATCAGTTTGACCGTCCAAAGGATCGATGATTTCTCCGGTAAAAGGATTGTAGGCGATCGCATTTATCCGAAAATCCCGGCGCAGCAAATCCCCCTCCAGACTCCCCCCTTCCGCCTGCGCCAAATCCGCCGTACCGTCGGCAAACACCACCCGCGCAATTTGGCGTTCCGCATCCAACAAGACAAATCCACCTTTCGTGCGATCGGCAATTTTTCGAGCAGTCTTCACCGCCCGTGTTAGCATGACAAAATCCAAGTCAAAATAGTGCGATCGGCGGCCCAGCAACGCATCCCGTACCGCACCGCCCACCAGATAAGCAGGCGGTGTCAGCAGTTCCAAATCAAACGGCCAAGTATTAGGAGATAATGAAGAGGGCAAATTAATCGGCATTGCAACAAAAATCTACAAACTTACAAACAATTAAACTCTTGCTACGCTAGATTAACAGAAAGCTCAAATTTCACCAATCTTTTTGAAATGCACAGAGGATATCAAGAATGTGTATTTGTATTAACTGCCACTATGTAGACCGCTGCTTCACCTACCACGCCGTAGAAGAACAGCACGAACAGCTTCACCTCACCGAAACACCCGATTTCGACCCCGTAGAACCCACCATCAACGTCAACATCCGTCCCCGCCAAGACGAAATTGAAATGGAATGGGATGTAGTCGGGTGTCAGAGTTTCAAGCAAGAGACCGGCAAATGGGCAAAATTGCGGCCAGGCGAACTTGTCCCGACTTAAGGGAGAAGGAAGAAGGAAGAGGGAGGAGGGAAGAAGGAAGAGGGAAGAAGGAAGAAGGAAGGACGAAAAAATAAAACGCTCTCATTTTCTTGTTTCTTCTTTTTACCCGCTTTTCAATTTTCAATTTCCAATATTCAATTCCCAATTTTCAATTTTCAATTACCGATGCCCGATGCCCAATTCCCCATTCCCCATTCCCAATTAAAAATCTAAAATCTAAAATCTAAAATCTAAAATCCAATGTGCTATTGCTTAAACCCAACTTGTCAGAATCCGCACAACCCAGGGGATGCAGAATTGTGCCAAAGTTGCGGCTCCAAATTGTTGTTGACTATTGACGCAGAAACGCCATCAGCATCTCGCTACCGAACCATAAAGCCGATCGGGCAAGGAGGCTTTGGCCGAACATTTCTAGCAGTTGATGAAACCAAACCCCTGATTTTTTCGCAGTGCGTAATCAAGCAATTTTTCCCGCAAAATACCTCAGCCGAAAAAGCCGCTCAACTATTTCACCAAGAAGCAGCCCAGCTAGAAACCTTGGGAAAACATCCCCAGATTCCAGAATTAATCGCGCATTTTGAACAAGACGGGAGACAGTATTTAGTACAAGAATTTATAGACGGCAAAAACCTAGCTAGAGAATTAGAACAAAAAGGAGCATTCACCGAAACTCAAATTCGGCAAATCCTCAACGATTTATTGCCAGTGCTCCACTTCGTCCACAAATCTAAAGTCATTCACCGCGATATCAAACCAGAAAATATCATTCGCCGCCGGCTATCTCCAGCCCCTTTACCCGCCTTAGAAAATTCCTATCAACCCTCTCCTTTCCAAAAAGATATTGTTTTAGTAGACTTTGGTGCAGCTAAGAAAGTAACAGCAACTGGGTTGCCGCAAACTGGTACAATCATCGGCAGTGCTGCTTATACAGCCCCAGAACAATTGATGGGGAAAGCAGTTTTTGCTAGCGATATCTACAGTTTGGGCGTTACATGCATTCACTTGCTGACTGAAATTCCTCCCTTCGATTTGTTCGACAGTACAGAGGATTCTTGGGCTTGGCGAAATTATTTGAAGACTGCTGTTAGCGATGATTTCGGCCGCATCCTCGACACCATGCTTCAAAGTGCCACCAATCGGCGCTACAGCTCAGCATCAGCAGTCATCCGGCACTTGAACCCCAAACCGGTGTATTTAGACGCACAGCCGGTGCTAGACGCGCCGGAAACGCCCGCCGAACGGGTGGTTACACCTGCGCCCGGTGTGCCGCTTTTCACTCGCCAACAGCAAGCCGAAATTCAGCAAGCTTTGCAAGAGGATCTCGCCCCCTACAATGTTACAATCCAAGTCAGTCAAGCCAAGCAACAGCTCACTATCGTCATCAACAGAACCGAAGACAACCCCGTTTACTATCCGCACTTATCTCAAATAATTGCCACCAGACTCACCGATTTGCAGTTAAATAAAGTCGCAGCCGTGAAGCTGTTGGGAAGAGTCAACAATTCTCGCCGCCCGGAGTGGAAGCAAATATTGCAAATCGATCCCAAGATTCAATTGAGAAACAAACTCGTGCGGCTGCAACACAATCAATTGCTCAAGAAAATCGCCTCTGTTACTACCCAAGAATTTTGGCTGCCGAAGTTGAAAACTCAGGATTTTTGGATAGATGCGCTAATGTTTGCCTTAGTTTGGTTTATCTTTGGCTCTCAAATAGTCATTTTTAATTCTTGGTTTGCCCTAATAGTTACGTCTGGTTTTATGACGGTGAAGCATCAAGTTTCCCAAAACAAAGAATTTGCCAATAAAAATTTATTTGCAAGTTTAGTAGTGCTGTTTTTAATGACTGGGGGCATGGGTAATTCGAGGATTTTAAATACGGGAATATTTGGCATTCTTTTGGGTTGCTTAGTTGTGGCTTTGCCCCTGTTTTTTGTTAAGGAAAATTACCACTAATCGTGAATAGCAATCCCCAAGACGGAACATCTGTTAAAAAATACGGCTTAGCCCTGCACACAGCTAGTCGCGAACTCGGTTTAGCCATCAGCAATTTTGCCGGGGATTCTCGCTGCCAAACTTGGAATTTGGATCGGGATTTAGCAACTCATTTGCATCAGTATTTAGTCGAGTTTATTCAGCCGCAAACTTGGGCGGATTTGGCTTTTATTGCTGTGGCGAAGGGGCCCGGAGGCTTCACGGGAACTCGGATGGGTATGGTGACGGCGCGGACTTTGGCTCAACAGTTGGATATTCCGGTTTTTGCGGTTTCAACTCTGGCGGCTGTGGCTTGGGCGGAACCCCCCCAACCCCCCCTTGCTAAGGGGGGGCTTTTGAGAGAGAATATAGCGCTGCAAATGCCTGCACAGCGGGGACAATTGTTTGGCGCTGTTTATTCAGTTAACAAAGATTCTGGTTTAACTGAGTTGTTTCCTGAGACGGTGATGACTCCTGAATCTTGGCAAGAAAAGTTGGATAATTGGGGGAATTCTTATCAGTTGATTGAAGTTGGTAGCGAGTTGGGATGGTCGGTTTCTAGTGTGTTGGAATTGGCTTATTGGGAGTGGCAAATGGGAAGTCGTCCTGATTGGTCGGATGCTTTGCCTTTTTACGGTCAACATCCGGTTAAGGGACACTGAATATTGGGAATAGGGAATTGGTAATTGGTAAATTGTTTATTTAAGGGCGATACAAACTTCGAGGCAAAAAGTTAATGTTAGAGGGTCTGGGTTTTCGGTTCGCAATCGATCGATCTCAGCTCGATCGCAGCCGCGAGATTCCATAAAATCAAGCATCCAGTTAGTTATTGTAGCGAGATCGATGTATTTTGCTCCGAGACAAACAGGGCAAATTTCGGGGCTGAGGGTACCGGTGCCGCCGCATTCGGGGCAATCCCAGTGGGTTGTTACGGGATCGGGGGTAGTTAGGATGTTGTTCATGCTGGGAAAAAGTTCGTCAAGCGTAGCTATCCGGCAGAGAATCGCACTACTTGTTAACTCTAGCAAAAATGCCGATCGCCCTTACTTCTTCCTGCCTTTACACTAAGCGAGCTAGTGAGTAAAATCGACAAAAATACAAAAGGGGTGGTTATGTTCGATCGCACTCAATGGTTTTTGGCTGGAATGTCGATCGCGCTTTCGCTTCAGTTAAGTCAGCCAGTTGCAGCAGCCACGCCCGTTGGTAAGGTCGTACAAACAGCACAAACTAACAGTAGCGACGCTGCTGAAAAAGCAGAAAACGAAGGAGTACAACTCTACCAGCAAGGAACGGCGGAAGCAAAAAGAAGTGCGATCGCCAAGTTGGAAGAAGCCTTAAAGCTATATCGGCAAGCAGGCGACAATAGAGGGCAAGCACTTAGCCTCCTTGGTCTTGGCAAGGTCTACTCAGAATTGGGAGAAAAACAGAAAGCGCTAGAGTATTACAGCCAGTCCCTTCCCCTGTTTCGAGCAGTAGGCGATCGCAGCGGGGAAGCTACCGCCCTCAACAACATCGGCGTAGTCTACTCAGCATTGGGAGAAAAACAGAAAGCGCTAGAGTATTACAGTCAGTCGCTTCCCCTGAGTCGGGCAACCGGCGATCGCGGCGGGGAAGCTCGCACTCTCAACAACATCGGCAATGTCTACTCATATTTGGGAGAAAAACAGAAGGCGCTAGAGTATTACAGCCAGTCGCTTCCCCTGAGACGGGCAACAGGCGATCGCCGCGGGGAAGCTGGCACCATCAACAACATCGGCTTAGTCTACTCAGATTTGGGAGAAAAACAGAAGGCGCTAGAGTATTACAGCCAGTCGCTTCCCCTGTTTCGGGCAACAGGTGAGCGCCGCGGGGAAGCTACTACCCTCACCAACATTGGCTTAGTCTACGATGAATTGGGAGAAAAACAGAAGGCGCTAGAGTATTACAGCCAGTCGCTTCCCATATTTCGGGCAACAGGCGATCGCGCTGGAGAAGCTGTCACCCTTTTCCACATAGCTTATGTCAAACGCGCTCTAAACAATCTTACCGAAGCCCTCAAAGACATCGAAGCCTCTCTCAAAATCATCGAAAACCTCCGCACCAAAATAGCCAGCCCTGAACTCCGCAGCTCATACTTTGCCACAGTCCAGGACTACTACGAATTCTACATCAATTTGTTAATGCAACTGCATAAAACTAATCCTAAATCCGGTTACGATACAAAAGCCTTAGAAGCCAGCGAACGTTCGAGAGCCCGCAGCCTCCTCGAACTCCTCCAAGAAAGTAACGCCAACATTCGCGAAGGCATTGACCCCAATTTATTGCAACAAGAAAAGAGCTGGCAACAGCAACTCGAAGCCATTGAAAAGCAGCGCATCGAAGCAATCAGCAGCCCCAATCCCAATCAAACTAAAATCACTGAAATCGACAAACAGCGCCTCGCACTTTTGCAAGAATATCAGCAAATTCAAACAAAGATTCGTACCGCCAGCCCCCGCTACGCAGCCCTCACCCAACCCCAACCTTTAACACTGCCAGAAATTCAGAAACAGATTCTCGATGAAAACACTATTTTATTGCAGTATTCCCTCGGCAAAGACCGCAGTTATTTGTGGGTGGTGACATCCACCGGACTAACCAGCTATGAATTACCAAAACAGGTTGACATTGAAACAGCAGCCCGCAATTTCCGAGACGCAATAACTAGCCGAATCCACCGAGATATTCCCCAAAAAGTTGCCCAAGCAAGTGCCAATCTAAGTCAAGTAATTTTACAGCCCGCAGCAGCCCAATTAGCAAACAAACGATTATTAATTGTTCCCGATGGCGTGCTGCACTATACCCCTTTTCCGTCTTTAACTCTTCCCCAAACCCGGGGACAAAATACCAATCTTTCCTTAATTGCCCAACATGAAATTATTACCCTGCCTTCCGCCTCAAGTCTCGCTATTCTCAGGCAAAATTACGGAGATAGAAAACCGCCCAGCCAAACTTTAGCAATTTTAGCCGATCCTGTTTTCAGTCCAGACGATGAAAGAGTCAAAGGAAAAATCACCCAAGCAACAACAGAAAAATTAGAAGCAAATAACCTCGGTTTAAATCGCTCGCTTCGCGCTTCTAATCGGGAATGGCCGCCAAAACGCCTACCATTTACCCGCCAAGAAGCCCAAACAATATTAACTTTATTCCCCTCAGCTTCTAGCCGTCAAATATTTGATTTTAATGCCAGCCGCACTACTGCTACCGATGGCAGTTTAGCCAATTATCAAATCGTGCACTTCGCCACCCACGGCCTTGCCAACAGCAAAAATCCCGAACTGTCAGGAATTGTGATGTCGATGGTAGATGACAAAGGCAATCTTGTCAATGGCTTTTTGCGCCTCACAGATATTTTCAACTTGAAACTGGCAGCAAATTTAGTGGTTTTAAGTGCTTGTCAATCGGGAATGGGACAGAATGTTAAAGGCGAAGGAATGGTGGGATTGACAAGAGGTTTTATGTATGCGGGGGCGCAGCGGGTGGCGGTGAGTTTGTGGAGTGTAGATGATGAAGGAACTGCTGTGTTAATGCAAAAGTTTTATCAAAAAATGCTTCAACAAAAGTTAGCGCCGGCGGCAGCTTTGAGGGCGGCGCAGATCGAAATGATGCAGCAGGAAAAATGGAAGTCTCCCTATTATTGGGCTGCTTTTACCCTTCAGGGCGAGTGGAAATGATATAATAGTTAAAGGTTCTCAGAGGTAAACCCCATGAAAATTACTCTCAAGCCGGAGCAGCAAAAATTCATAGAAGCACAAGTTACAAGTGGCAGATATCCTTCGGCGGAGGAGGTAATCGCAGCGGCATTAGAACTCCTAGCCGACAACAGCGAGCCCAAAGAGAGCAACAGCTATCAAAAATGGGTAGAAGAAACGCGACCAAAAGTATCAACAGGAATAGCTCAACTCGATCGCGGTGAAGGGATTGATGGAGAAATAGTCATAGCAAGATTGCAGGAAAAATTTCGGAAAATGCGGGAGAACTAAAGATGAGTCGCTACATTGTTTCTCCAGAAGCGAGTCGCGATTTAGATGAAATTTCTGATTACTTTGCAGCTAGAAATATTGAATCCGGAGAACAGTTCGTCGAGGACTTCAATCGAAAGTGTCGAAATTTAATTAACTTTCCTAATATGGGTCGTAGTTACGAGGAACTAGCTGCTTCTGTACGGGGGCTTCCTCTCATGGGTTACATTATTCTTTATCGGGCGATAGACAGTGGAATTGAAATTATCAGGGTGGTAAGGGGAGAACGGGATTTACCGTCCCTATTTTCTGATGAGGATGAGTGATATCATTGGTGTCAACTTAATGTAAAACCTAGTCACAGACGGCTTTTGACCATTAAACTTAGATCCCCCCTTAAAAAGGGGGGGACAAGATTCTTCTCAAAGTCCCCCTTCTTAAGGGGGATTTAGGGGGATCTAGACTAAGCTAAAAACGAGATTGATCAAGGGTTTGAGTCTTAAGTTGACACCTATGGGCCGTGCCGTGTCCTCTATATCCTTCCGATGCAACCGGAAACGATATGACTAACAGTTAGAGTGTTTGCCAAATGTAAGGTGCGCTTAGGAACGGGCAAGATGCCCGTTCCACAAAGAAGGAGTTTTCTTGTGGGGTGGGCATCTTGCCCGCCCATAAAAGGGTTTATCGCCCGCTAGCTAAAGCCTCCCGCAATTTACGGCCCCGCGATTTGTCCCGAAGTTCGGGAGTCGCCATCCGCAACACAAAATCCAGCAACCAAGGCGCAATTCGGTGACACCAAACTGCTAGATGACTTTGCCATCCTACCAAGATTTCCGGCGCATCTTTGTGCAATCCCGCGACAAGTGCTAGGGCAACTTTTTCGGGAGTTGTGGGCACTACCCACCGGAATTGCTCCAAGTCTCGCACCATGTCGGTATCTGTTAGAGATGGCAGCAAAGCTGTGACTCGAACATTGTACTGAGTTAACTCGCTACGCAAAGCTTGGGTGAATCCCAAAATGGCAAATTTGGTAGCAGAATAAGTCGCCATTGTCGGAGCGGCAATTTTGCCCATTAAGCTGGAAACATTGACGATTGTTCCCTCTTTTTGAGTCGCCATTCGCCGAGCTATCAAGCGGGTAATTGTGTAGGTTCCGAGCAAATTTAAGGCGATTTCTTCCTCGATTAACGGCAGCGGGGAACGCAAGAAAGATGCTTGGTGCGCGACGCCTGCACAGTTGACTAGCAGGTGAATCGGGCCGCAATCTCGCCAAGCTTGGGCGATCGCAATATTCACCGCTACTGACTGAGTTAAATCCAAAGCTAACGGCACTACTTCTGTGCCCAAAACATCGATTTCCTCTGCCAGTTCAATTAATTGCTTGCGGTTGCGCGCCACAATCAACAAGCGTTTGACTCCTTGTCTCGCTAATTCCAGGGCGATCGATCGCCCAATTCCGCGCGAAGCTCCTGTAACAAGAGCTGTTTTTCCTTGAAGTTGCATAGATTAAACCTTTTGGTAGATGCTCACCGCGACACGGAGTTATGAGTTGTGAGTTGTGAATTATTAGTTATGAGTTGAATGTTTTGGCGGTAACAACTCATAATTCATAATTTTGGGAAAGGCTATCTTGTTTCGATAGACCTCATTTACTTGTGGGGTTAACTCAAAACTAAAAACTTTTGAATCGCTAACGTGCGCGTGAGCTGAACTAAACTTTTGGTTTGCCAGAAATCAGTTAATTATCTGGTCTTGTAACCTCATGCCAGCAGACAAAGCTGAGATGGGCAAACCTAGTCATAAATCCTGGCCAAGCGGGCTTTATTACCGCTTTTATTCAGTTCGCGGAGGCGGACTTTGCCTGTGTAGCCGCGAATAAACTGGCCGGAGATTGGTTATCAGCCGGGGCTTTCTTCAGTCGGCGGAGGCGGACTTTGCCTGCGTAGCCGCGAATTTATTCACCGGGGATATTCACCGCGAATTTGTCATTTACCGGGGTTGGAGAACCCCTCTTTCTTCACTCCGTGGAGGCGGATTTTGCCTGTGTAGCTGCGAATAAATTGGCCGGGAATATTCGCCGGGATGGGTTATTCGCCAGGGCTTAATTACCCCTCTTTTTTTAGTCCGCAGAGGCAGACGATATCCTGTGCAACCGCGACTTAAAATCGCCGGGGATTCGTGCGAATTGGCACAGGATAATTGAGCAATGCAGATTATCAATTCCACACCTCCTAGATATGAGAATTTCCTATCTACACACACCTTAACAACTTGACAGAGAAGCGGCAACAATTTTTAATAAATCTTCCGCAACACTTCTTTACAATTTTCTCATACTGCCGATTTCCAAGTGCCGTGAAAGCCCAAAGGTATGACACCGGGCAGTTCTAGCTTGCAAACAGGTTCGCGGGAAAGTCCGTCGCTGTCAAATATCCAGACTTCGCTGCTGTCAGAATTGCCGTCGTAAACAACTGTTACTATCCAACCTTTGTCCGACGAAATATCTGGAACGTAGATGGGCTCTGCGGGATAGCGATTTTCGCCCATGTCGGCAATTGTGAGATTGCGGCTTTGCGTGTCAAAACGGGCGATCGCGCCATAACGTTCCGGTACAATATCAACGTCAGGGCGATACATGGCCAGATAAATATATCGTGAGTCTTGCCCTATTTCTGAAGCAGGTACCGTCGGAAATTCGCAAGGTTGATCCAGCAATTCTTCGGCTGCTGTCACTTTTCCCGTCTGAGGATTGAGATGCACCCGCCACAGAGTCCCCTCCGCATCAGTGCGAGTTTCACCCGTCGCTACTTCTTTCAGCCGCTGATTAGTTTGAAAGTCAGGGAAGCGCACAAAATCAATCGCTACCGAACCATCTTCCTTGACAAAACCGTTAGCGAAATGCCACTGAAACCAAGAATCGGTTTCGCCGCGACTAACTAAAGATAGAGTTTCCGAGTCAATAACTAATATCTGAGTTCCTAACTCGGGTTTCCATTCAAAAGACTCGCTGTAACTGCTAATTCCCGCTAATACTGGCAAAAATTTTACTCGTACTGGGGGCACAAAAAATATTAGATACTTTCCAGCCAGAACAAAATCGTGGAGCATAGGAGCGCCATCTAAAGCAACAGTTGCTTTTTGCACAATTTTGCCTGTAGGATCGCTTTTATATAGATTCAACTTTGTACTGGCACCATGTGTAATTCCAAAGTTAAAAATATTGCCAGTAATCGGGTCGCGCTTGCAGTGAGCTGAATAAGAAGATCCTTTTTCTAAACTTCCTAAATCGTCCGTCCCCTGAGTTTCCAGAGTTTGCAAATCGAGGCTGTGAGGCCACCCGCCTTCCCACAAAGCTAAAAGGCGATCGGGCAAAGCTAAAACTGAAGTATTGGCAGCATTTTTAACAGATTTAGTCCACCGCAACCACGCAAGCCCCGGTGCTGTCATGCCATAATTACTGTAGAGAAATTTATCAGCTTTTTCCTCAGCTTGATATCCCGCTGTCTTCACGTAGCGATAAACAGCAGCAGCACCGACATCGGTAAAATGTACAGCCAAAATTGCACCATCGCCATCAAACCAGTGTCCCGCATTCATGCCACCGCGTTGCAAACGTGCGGGCCCGTTACGGTAGAGAGTGCCGCGCAATCCAGCGGGAATTTTACCGCTTTTAACGGATAACTGAGTCAGGGGAAATTCCGAAGCCGGACGAGCTAAAGCTTGAGCCCAGGATTTTTTAGCTGAGATATTAGTGTCTGTTTTCATTTGAAACTGGCAATTTTCAACTGATATTGCAGAAATTTTCCTTTACAATTATAGCAAAAATTATCTATAACAGTTCTCGCGTGAGCCATTCATCAATGAATTAACAATTCCTCAATCCCCCAATCTAAAATCTAAAATCTAAAATCTAAAATTTCAACCTGTACCTCACTTAATCGAACCAGGGTATAACACCTATGACTCTCCACCGCCGTGCTCTGCTCACAACTTTTGGCCTGACTGCTATTGGTACTCAGCTTTTGCCGTTAGCGAAGCCCTCGAAGAGGATCGCCCAAACCAACCTATCTCCCCAAAGTGCGATCGATAAGCCGCGCCGCCTGCAAATCGGCGACACAGTAGCTTTAATCAATCCTGCCGCTTTCAACTACAAAAAAGAAATCGAGGATTTTTTTAAAGTTATGGAAAAGCTGGGATTAAAAGTTAAATTGGGAGAGCATTTTTACGACCGCTACGGCTATTTAGCGGGCAAGGATGCCGATCGCGCCGCCGATGTCAACACAGCCTTTGCCGATGACTCAGTGCGAGCTATTTTTACCGGGATGGGCGGCTGGGGCTGTGCTCGGATATTGCCGCTCCTGGATTACAATATTATCGGCAACAATCCCAAAATTATTATGGGATTCAGCGATATTACTGCGCTGTTATTGGCGATTTATGCTAAAACTAATAGAGTTACTTTTCACGGCCCTTTAGGTGCGTCAACTTGGAGTCCCTTTACAGTGGATTACGTCAAAAAAGTTTTGTTTGACGGAGGTTCGGTGACGATGCAAAACTCCAAAAGCGTGCAAGTTCAAACAATCGGGCGCGGCACAGCTAAGGGAAAACTAATCGGCGGCAATTTATCAGTAATAGCAGCAATGGTGGGTTCTGCATATTTACCGCAGTGGGAAAACAGTATTTTGTTTGTCGAGGAAGTTGGCGAAGAAGTTTACCGCATCGATAGAATGTTGACGCAGCTCAAATTAGCCGGCATTCTTGATAAAATATCAGGTTTTATTTTCGGACAGTGTACAAAGTGCGAAGCTGAAAAACCGCAAGAGTCCCTAACCTTGCCTCAAGTCTTGTCCGACCACATTCGCCCTTTGAAGATTCCCGCGTGGTACGGTTCAATGGTGGGACACATCCGGGAACAGTTCACTTTGCCGATCGGTCAAGAAGTCGAAATCGACGCTGACTCTGGTACAATTAAATTGTTAGAATCCGCTGTCAGCTAAATCTTAAACTCTTCTGGATATTACCGAGGCAGAGCCTCCGGATCTGCGTTCCCCGGCAGAGGGGAACGAGAAATAAATTTAAACACAAAATCAGAAATATCGTGAAAAAAACGGCACAATTAATTAAACCCTTAACAGTAATAATTTTGACAATTCTTTGCCTGTTGCCGCTCAATGCCTGTGCAGCAGCAAGTCAAACCGCCAACAGCGACACCATTTACCAACAGCGAACAGTCCACAATCCAGACGGCATCGGCAAATTTTACATGGGTCGAGAAATTGCCCAAGTCATGGGATATCAAGGCGCTAGTTGGCTAGAAAGACCGTCTCGCGGCATGGAGGAAAAATCAGCTCGATTAGTCAACAATCTCGATTTAAAACCCACCGATATTGTAGCAGACATTGGAGCGGGAACGGGATATATTAGCTTTCGCATCGCTCCCTTAGTTCCAGAAGGAAAGGTTTTGGCAGTTGACGTGCAGCCGGAAATGATTAATTTTATTAAATTGAATAAACAAGAAAAAAATATCGCTAACGTTGAACCAGTTTTGGGAAGTATCGACAATCCGAATTTACCGGAAAACAGCGTAGATTTAGTTTTGATGGTCGATGCTTATCACGAATTTGCATATCCCAGAGAAATGATGCAAGGAATTGTGAAAGCACTCAAACCGGGAGGCCGCACAGTATCGATCGAGTATCGGGGCGAAAACCCGCTGATTCCCATTAAAGGTTTGCACAAAATGACGCAGAAGCAGGTGAAAAAAGAAATGGCCGCCGTCGGTTTAGTATGGAAAGAGACAAAAGATATGTTACCCCAGCAGCATTTGATGGTGTTTGAGAAACCATCTCAAATTTAGCAGCCAAACAGAGCGATTGTGTACCATTTTTACTCATTTTTGTCAAGGTACAAAAGACTTATTTTTGAGGTGCGCGGGCGCTCGGTCACACATACTAAGCCTTAAGTAACCCTTAAGATAGACATTTTACTAAAAATACCATTTACAATTAAAAATTGATAACCCAGAGGCGCTTCCTTCATTTTTCAAGCGAAGAAGTGTCGCTATTAAGAAGTACCAGCGTGAACATTCCAAGTTCCATCCTCACCATGCTCGCCGGCATCGTAGTGACTCTGATCAGTCTCTGGTACGGGCAGAATCACGGTTTACTACCGATCGCCGCCTCTGATGAAGCATCCGACATAGACGCACTTTTCAATACAATGATGACCATTTCCACTGGACTATTTATCATGGTCCAAGGAATTCTCATCGTTGCTGCAATTAAATATCGCCGCCGTCAAGGAGACAACACAGACGGGCCGCCTTGGCATGACAACTTTCCCTTAGAAATTCTTTGGACAGCCGTGCCGGCGGTGATTATTTTAGGAATCGGAGTCTACAGTTTTGAGATTTACAACTCAATGGGAGGCCTCGATCCGATGGGCAATCACGACCACGGCACCATGCAAGCGCACTCTAAAATGCGGGGAAGTGCGATCGCAGCAACACTCTCAGATACACCCCAAAACGCCCCTCAAATTCCGTCTCAAAAACTCGTTGCTTTAGGCGTAGGCGCTTCCCCAGAAAATGAAGACAAACCAGCAGACTTAGTTGTAAATGTCACAGGTTTGCAGTACGCCTGGATTTTTAGCTATCCAGAAAGCGGCGTTAGTTCTGGCGAACTGCATATGCCAGTCAACCGCGACGTACAGCTAAATATCTCCGCGCAAGACGTGCTGCACGCATTTTGGCTGCCGGAATTTCGCCTCAAACAAGATGCAATTCCCGGACGGCCGAGCGAACTGAGATTTACACCAACTAAAACCGGCGAATACCGGGTTGTTTGTGCTGAATTGTGCGGCGCTTATCACGGAGCGATGAAAGCTTTAGCAGTCGTTCACACGCCCGAAGAATTCGACGGTTGGCTGCAAAGCCAGCAAGTTGCTAGCAGTCAAAACTTAGAGCAAGCAGTTGCAGTCAATCCAGGGGAATTGTCAGACGGTGAATTTTTGGCTCCCTACGTCAGGGAAATAAAAATTAATTCCGAAACCCTAGAACAACTTCACCCAACTCATCACTAAAAATAGTCATTAGTTCCTGGCACTGGATCTTTGATTTTTAGCTAATAACTAATGACTAATAACTAATGACTAATAACTATGACACAAGCACAGTTCCAAGAAAGTGCAAACACTGAGGCTCGCGGAACAGCGCCCGCCGATAGACATTGGCGTGACTACTTCACTTTTAATACCGACCACAAAGTCATCGGTATTCAATACCTGGTAACAACATTTATTTTCTATCTCATCGGCGGCGTGATGGCAACTTTGGTGCGAACCGAGCTCGCCACCCCCGACGCCGATTTTGTCACCCCCGAACTCTACAACAGTTTATTTACTGTTCACGCCACGGTGATGATCTTCCTGTGGATCGTACCCGCCGGAGCCGGATTTGCTAACTTTTTGATCCCCTTAATGATTGGGGCAAAAGACATGGCATTTCCCAGGCTGAATGCCGTTGCCTTTTGGCTCATTCCCGTAGGCGGCGTGTTGCTGTTGAGCAGTTTTTTGGTAGGAGCTCCACAAGCGGGTTGGACTTCTTATCCGCCTTTGAGCTTAGTTACTGCTCAAGCGGGGGAAGAAATTTGGATTCTCAGCGTTTTGATTCTGGGAACTTCTTCGATTTTGGGGGCGGTGAATTTTGCCGTTACCATCTTTACGATGCGGGTTCCGAGCATGGGTCTCAATGATATGCCTTTGTTTTGCTGGGCGATGATTGCGACTTCAGCGCTGACTTTGATTGCTACTCCAGTGTTAGCCGCAGCTTTGATTTTGCTGTCGTTTGACTTGTTAGCGGGCACGGCATTTTTTAACCCGACCGGCAACGGCGATCCCATCGTCTACCAGCATTTATTCTGGTTTTATTCGCACCCGGCAGTTTACATTATGATTATGCCCTTTTTTGGGGTGATTTCAGAAGTTTTGCCGGTGCATTCCCGCAAGCCAATTTTTGGTTATTTGGCGATCGCATATTCCAGTCTCGCGATCAGCTTTTTGGGCTTAATCGTGTGGGCGCACCATATGTTTACCAGCGGTACTCCCGGCTGGCTGCGGATGTTTTTTATGATCACTACTATGATCATCGCCGTACCAACTGGGATTAAAATATTTAGCTGGTTGGCAACTATTTGGGGAGGCAAACTCCGCCTTGTCAGCGCCATGCTATTTGGGATGGGTTTTATCTCAACATTTGTCCTCGGCGGCATCACCGGGATCATGGTGGCTTCCGTACCTTTCGACATTCACGTTCACGACACTTATTTTGTCGTCGCTCACCTACACTACGTGCTGTTTGGCGGCTCAGTGTTTGGCATTTACGCTGCTTTTTACCACTGGTTCCCCAAAATGACGGGGCGGATGATTAATGAATTTTGGGGTAGAGTTCACTTTGTTTTAACCTATGTTGGCTTTACTGTAACTTTCCTGCCTATGCACGCTTTGGGGATGCAAGGAATGCCTCGGCGGGTGGCAATGTACGACCCGAAATTTACCACAATTAATGTCATTTGTACTGTCGGTGCTTATATGCTGGCAGTGTCTACAATCCCGTTTATCATTAATGTGATTTGGAGCTGGAGGTACGGCCCGAAAGCAGGTGACAATCCTTGGCAAGCTTTGAGTTTGGAATGGATGACGACTTCGCCGCCCCCCATCGAAAATTTTGAAGGAGTGCCGGTATTGGCAACGGGGCCTTACGATTACGGCATGGAAAAAATTCAGAATACAGGGGAACGTCTCAGGCTCAAGCTGAGGGAAAATGCCACCCGCAACACCCAGAAAACAGGTATTCCTATTGCGGAGGCTCAAGCTTCAACTTTCTTTGGCGGTACTGCAACTTTGGTCGCTCCTGAATCAGAGGTAAATGCTGATTCTCCTGCTGATGAAAGTCAAGATGGCGAATAGTTATTAGTTATTAGTCATCAGTCATTGGGCATTGTTGACTGTTGACTGTTAACTGTTAACTCTTAACTAATGACTGATGACTAATGCCAACTGCCCACTGCCAACTGACAACTGACAACTGACTTCTTCATTACCAATTTATTATGCAAATTCCAGCGATAGATCCGACAAAAACAGCCCTAAATTACCACCACGAGGGCGAAGTAGAAGCACACGGTGTCGAGCATCCCGACCACCGAATGTTAGGTGTAATTGTCTTCCTGTGCGCTGAAGGCATGATATTTTTCGGTATGTTTGCGGCGTATTTGATTTATCGGGCGATGGCCCCCGCGTGGCCCCCTGAAGGTACGCCCGATCGCGAGTTATTGCTGCCGGGAATCAATACGGTAATTCTGATTGCTAGCAGTTTTGTGATTCACAATGCGGATACTGCAATCAAAAAAAATGATGCTGCAGGAATGCGGAATTGGCTGCTCGTAACTATTGCTATGGGCGCAGTTTTCTTGTTCGGTCAGGTTTACGAATACGCTCATTTAGAGTTTGGCTTGACGACGAATTTGTATGCCAGTTGCTTTTACGTTTTGACTGCTTTTCACGGCTTGCACGTTACGTTGGGAGTGCTGCTGATGGTGGCGGTGGTGTGGCGATCGCGCGCGCAAGGCCATTATTCTAGCGAGCACCACTTCGGAATCGAAGCGACGGAGATTTACTGGCACTTTGTGGATGTGATTTGGATTGTTTTGTTTCTGTTACTGTATATTTTGTGATGCCAGAGGCTTTTTGGCCTCTGCCACAACAGATTTATATGACCCCCAAGTGGGGGTTTTTTTATTGTTTGGAGAGTGCGATCGACTTTCATTCACCCTCTCCAAGCCGATCGCGCTAAACTAAAAGTAGCAATTCTCCTATCCACCAGCATTGAGAAAATTATGCAGTGCGAATTGTGCGATCGACAAATGGAAGCATTAACCGCCCATCACCTCATCCCCAAACAAAACACCAAGCGGAAAAACGAAGATCCAAGCCCGACAATCGACATTTGCTCAGCCTGTCACCGCCAGATTCACTCTCTATTTGACAACAAACACCTCGCCCAAGAGCTCAACACCCTGGAAAAGCTCAAAAATGACCCGGAACTCCAGAAATTTGTCTCTTGGATTAAGAAACAAAAAACCGACAAACGCATTCAAGTACGCGGCAAAAAAGCTCGCTCGTAGGGCCAGAAATTAGGTATATACTCCTGGAGGCAATTACTGTCTGAGGCCCGGTTTCTTCATAAATTTTTCGTTCCCTAACCCAAAATTTTACAGAGAAACCCGGTTTGTTTGCGTAAATCCTAGTATAGTGATTTAGTTATTCGTAACAAGCTGCCAACAATTATCATGAACCTCACCTCCCTCGAACTCGCAAAAGACCGAGCCCGCATCTACAAAAACTACCTCCAAATGGAAATAGATGCCAAAGCTAACATAAACAAACTAGCTTTTTTAGACCGGGGCATTGAAAAATCTCCTTACCAACAACACATTAAAAACTATCCCGATTATCTCAAACAGAAACCCGACGGCTTAAAAGTAATTAGCTCTATTCCAGGCCCCAATAATCCCCTCAAACTTACCCCCTTTCCCAGCGTGGGAGAACTACCTCAAATTAACTCTCAAGCTTTAAATTTTTTGCACGCAGAAATTAAGGAAGCCTGCGTTTGCATTGGTACTTTTGTAGACGGCAAAATTCAGGCGCAGTGGCTGGGAAAAAACGCACTTACCAATGCTGAGCAGTGGAGTGCCACTAAAATTATCGCACTCCTTAATATCGTCAGTCAAATAAATAGCAAATATCCCGACTGCGATATTGACAACTGCGTTGTTAGAGATGGCAATGGGCAAAAACACGATTTTTTCTTTTACGACGTAGCAAAAGACATGATTAACTATGCCTCCCATATAGGAAGTTCAAACTCCTTAGCCGCGATGTTCAAACGCTTCGATACTCGTATAGGACTAGAGCAATGGCTGAAGAGCGCTACTGGCAATAATGACCTCATTTTTCGCGGCGATTACGGCGAAAATCCTTATCTCAACAACCCAAAAATATTCGATTACACCAAAAAACAAGTGCTTTTAAATGCCGCAGTAAACAGCACCAAACAAAAAAATTCCGTATCTGCTTATGACTTGACCAGGCTAATTTCCATGTTAGGATGGCACTTCCACATCGAACAGCGATCGCGCATGAAAGCATCTCAGTGGAACAGCTTAGAAAGCATTGTCAGAGCAATGGGATATGACACCGCTCGATATGTGGACGTAGCAATTAAAACTTTGGGGATGGATAGCCTTATCACTTCTCCAGTAATTATCTCAAAATTGGGTTACGGACTGAGCTCGATCAGGGGAACCCTAGAAACAGTTTATGTGGCTTTAGTGCGGTTTGTTGACGAGCGGCCGAAGGCGGCGGGAAAGCCGGCAAAACTCAGAACTTTAGCCATGAGTTTGCGGGCAGAAAAACCTGTAGGCGGTTCCAGCAGTGTCGATCGCTTGGCGATCGAACTCGACGCCAGATTTTGCGCCGAAGTCACGGAAATTCTCCGCCGGTTGTTTGCCGAAGAATTTTAAAGGCGGGCGATCGACTAATTAGAAAGTCGGTGAAACTTGCGGTAAAGCATCCTCTCCACCGGCTTTCCTCCCCGCAAATGTTGCTCAGTTATTGCCGCAACTTCTTCAGGGAAAACGCCATTGTACCAAACCTCTTCTGGCAGCACCAACACCATCGGCCCGTTGCCGCACTGTCCCAAACAACTGCTAGCAACAACTTCAACTTCTGAGGGCGACAATTTCTGAAAAGCTGCCAGTACCTTTGCTGAATTTTGCTTGCGACAAGTGCGGTTTTGGCAAACAAGAACTTGCCTAGAAGATTGGGTGATTTTCATATTTTTTACTTGACATTCTGCTGCATATATGCTATTTTTTTATCATGGGAATAGGTGCGCGCATATACGCCAAGATTTTATATAGACCCAGATTTTAAGGTGCGCCGCAGCGCACCCTACGGTTAATCTGGTGATAAACCTTTGGAAGCCAACCATTGTCGATCGAACAAACGCGACTGATACCGAGCCCCGCCGTCGCAGAGTACCGTAACAATCGTATGTCCAGGCCCCATTTGCTTTGCCAAAGCCACGGCCGCCGCCACATTAATCCCCACAGAACCGCCCATAAACAGCCCTTCTTTCCTCAGCAGTTGGTAAATCACGCGGACAGCTTCAGTATCATCAATTTGGATGGCGTCATCTACCGGGGCATTCTCCATATTTGCAGTCACGCGGGTGGTGCCAATTCCCTCAGTAATCGAACTACCTTCAGTCTTAATTTCCCCAGTTTTGAAATAACTGTAAAGCCCGCTGCCCATCGGGTCTGCCAAGACAATTCTAACAGCAGGATTTTTTTCTTTCAAAAACATTCCTACGCCCGCAAAAGTGCCGCCAGTACCAGTAGCTGTTACCCAAGCATCAATTTTCCCGTTTGTTTGTTCCCAAATTTCCGGGCCAGTTGTCTCGTAATGAGCTCGGCGATTGGCTAAATTGTCAAACTGATTTGCCCAGACTGCATTCTCCATTTCCGAAGCCAATCTTCCCGACAATTTGACATAATTATTCGGGTCTTTGTAAGGGACAGCGGGAACAGTGCGAACTTCAGCGCCCAAGGTTTTCAAAGCATCGATTTTTTCTTGAGATTGGTTATCGGGAATCACAATCAAACATTTGTAACCTTTAGCGTTGCAAATGTGTGCCAAACCGATGCCAGTATTGCCGGCAGTGCCTTCAACAACGGTGCCGCCCGGCTTCAGCAAGCCTTTTTCTTCTGCATCTTTGATGATGTATAAAGCAGCCCTATCTTTAACGGAACCACCGGGATTGAGAAACTCTGCTTTACCGAGAATTTCGCAGCCAGTTTCATCGCTGAAGCTGTTTAAGCGAATTAGTGGTGTGTTGCCGATTGTGCCTACAAAGCCGTTTTTAATATCCATATTTTTTGCGTGTTTGCATCCTATTATTAATTTTTACAATAACTTGATATTTATTGCTACCACTTTTACCAAATCTTGCTCATATTGAGTATGAATCCCGCCAAAACGGGGTCGCCGCTAACTGTAGCCGGATTCTCTAAACATTCCTCTGGCAAACCAGGACGGTAAATATAAACGCGGCGATTTTTGCGGTCAATTAACCAGCCTAACTGCACTCCTGGTTCTCTCATATATTCTTGCATTTTTTCTTGCAATGGCTTGAGATTGTCAGAAGCAGACCTCAGTTCTACTACAAAATCCGGGCAAATAGGTGCGAATTTATCTTGCTGTTCTTGAGATAAAGCATTCCACCGTTCCAGTTTAATCCACGAGGCATCTGGAGACTTGTCACCCATTGCAAGCTTAAATCCCGTACTGGAGTCAAAACAAATACCGGTTCCATCTTGGCGAGCCCAAATATACAACTCTCCAAAGACGCTACCGCTGCGATTTCCTGTTGTTCCACCAGTAGGGGGCATAATTAGCAATTCTCCCGATTTGTTGCGTTCAATGCGTAACTCACTATTGATTTGACAGAACTCGAAAAACTCGTCGTCTGTCATTTGCAATTTGGGCGGTATTCGCAACACAATTGTTGATGACAGCATTTTGCCTTTCCTCAAATCTAAAGTGTTTACACAAGATTGCACAATCTCTTTGTTTGTAGTCATGACTTTAGCCCTCAAAAATCATGATTAAGAACTAAAGTCCTGACTACAAACTGGTTTGACGCGCGGATTATAGAGGTAAGGTGTGCAGTACACACCTTACATATTTAGGTTCTGCGCCCAGGAATGTTAAACCTATTTATTCGGCTGAGGAGTCATCCGCAAATAAGGCTTAATCGGCGTATAACCTTTAGGAAATTTCTCTTCCAACTCTTTCGGGTCGGTAATCGAAGGTACAATTACGCAATCGTCGCCATCTTTCCAATCTACCGGAGTCGCAACGCTGTATTTGTCCGTAAGTTGCAAGGAATCAATTACTCGCAAAATTTCATTAAAATTGCGACCCGTGCTCGCCGGATAAGTAATGCTCAAACGCAATTTCTTTTCCGGGTCAATCACAAAAACTGTGCGGATTGTTAAGTTGTTCAGCGAGTTGGGATGGATCATGTCGTAAATGTCTGAGACTTTACGATCGCCATCTGCTAAAATCGGATAATTGAGGGTGACATTTTGCGTTTCCTCAATATCTTTAATCCAGCCCATGTGAGAATCCACATCATCGACGCTGAGGGCAATGGTTTTGACACCCCGCTTTTCAAATTCCGACTTTAGACGGGCCACTGCACCGAGTTCGGTGGTGCACACTGGAGTATAGTCTTTCGGGTGGGAAAACAACACGACCCAGCTATCGCCAGCCCAGTCGTAGAAATTGATTTCCCCTTCGGACGAAGCTTGGGTAAAGTTGGGAACTGTATCGCCTAATCGCAGAGTCATAACGGATTTCCTCTAATTTTATTTAAGGACTGTTCCTTATCATGCCATAATTGCCCGGTTTCTCGATCGAGCTGTAAAGGATTCTAAACTTTTTGGTCGATCGATCGGCAATTCCACTACTGTAATGTATGTGTGGCTTCTAACGCTAAATTTTCTTGCTATGCTTTACTTTCTGCTGAAGGCAATACAGCCTATTTTAGTCCCGCTGTGTTTTGTGTCCGCCTGGGGTTTAGTTTTTTTGCTTTTTTTGAGTGTCGGGCGTGCTGTCACCGACTCCCTGCGTCGAGCTCAGCGGATGCACCAAATCCCTTGTGCTAACTGCGTATTTTTCACCGGCGACTACCACCTCAAGTGTCCCGTTCAGCCTACTATAGCTTTATCTGAAGATGCGATCGACTGTCCTGATTATCGAGGGCATTCGGGAATTTACGGTTAAAAAATCCGACCGCCGCTTTACATATTTCTTAACATCTCTGGCTCTTTCAATTAAACTTAAGTTGTGGTAAAGAGATTTTCAGGAGAGGGGAAAGAATGCTAATTCAAAAGCTAAATGCCTGCGATGAGTTTATTGCTGGCGACGGTACTCAACTGCGAGAATTGCTGCATCCCGACAAACAAGCTGTGGATTTGCGTTACAGTTTAGCCCACGCCGCTTTGCCACCGGGACAAACTTCTGCGCTGCACTCCCTGACAACTTCTGAAGTTTATTACATCCTCAGCGGCGTTGGAGAAATGCACATTGACGACGAAAATCAATTCGTGGAAGCCGGAGATGCAGTTTACATTCCGCCAAACGCCAAGCAGTTTATTTACAACTGTGGCACCGAGCCGCTAATATTTATTTGTATCGTCGATCCCGCGTGGCGAAAGGAAGACGAGACAATTTTCCAGTAATTTTCTAGTTTTTCTCATTTTAGTCTCGTTACCCGGCTCTGCGCGGTAACGCCTATCTAGAGGCTCTGCCTCTAGTGAAAAAAACATCACAAACCGAAAATCTGTTTTAACAACAACAGCACCCAGCCATATGTACCGAGTGATTTCCTCTTTTTTCAACTTCGATGTGGAGTTGCAATAATCCTCGGATTCAGTTGCATTGCTCCCCTCTAATTAGTTGAGGAAGTGTCAGCTTTGTTGGTGGGTGCTGCTATTGGTTTTTAATGAGACAGATGTGAGATTAAACAGCGTTTTTACTCCTTAGATTCTATTGTGAACTTCGCTGTGGTATCTAGAGGTTGTATCTGTCAGAGAAGCTTTTTGTTCGCTTCATATTATTAATTTATCACCTTCTTCTAGAAGCGCAAGTACCTGCAACTAAACTTTACATTTTTAGAAGTAACTGCGGATAATTATGAAGTTAAATTAAGCATTGAGCTTTCTAGCTGCTCAGCTAAAATAGTAGAGTTCGGCTGTGCTTGCTGCTGCGAGAAACGGCATAATATTTGTATGAAAACAACCAAAGTCATCAAACTGTGCGCCTTATCGATCGGCATCTTCCTGCTGTGCAGCAGTGTAGTGACAGCGCAAACGACGGCGAACCCTCAACCTGGGCAAACTTACACTAACCAAGAGATTCTACAACAGTTGGTAAAGGCGAAAGTCGTGTATCTGGGAGAAACCCATGATAGCGCGGAAGACCACCAAGCTCAACTAAAGATTATCCGAGAAATGCAGCGGCAAAATCGAAAAATTGCGATCGCGATGGAAATGTTTCAGCGTCCCTTTCAAAGTGCGATCGACAACTACTTAGCAGGTAAACTGACTGAACAGCAATTAGTCGAGCAAACAGAGTACGATCGCAGATGGCGCTTTCCCTGGGAATCTTACGCCCCCATTTTGCGGTTTGCCAAAGAAAATCAACTACCCGTCCTCGCCTTAAATACACCATCCGAAGTAACGAGAAAAGTTGCCAGTCAAGGTTTAGAAAGCCTCACAGCAGAGGAAAAAAAGCACATTCCGCCAATATCCGAAATTCGCACCGACAACGCCGAATACCGGCAACTGCTGCTAGAAGTTTACCAGCAACACCAAAAGGCTGAACAGGGAAATAGTACGGGTTTTGAAAGATTCTTGCAAGCCCAAGTTTTGTGGGACGAAACTATGGCGGAAAAAATCGCCCAATTTGTAAAAGCAAACCCCGACTATCAAGTTGTGGTGTTGGCGGGGAAAGGACACATTATTTACGGTTACGGCATTCCCAGTCGCGTCGAGAGGCGTTTGGGAGTCGGGAATGTAAAAGCGCGATCGGTTTTATTAAATTCCAGTGACAATCCTGCTTTATCGGCAGATAAACCCATTGCTGACTTTGTTTGGAATCACTCGCAATAGTACAATTATACGCGGAAGCAATAATCAGGAAAAAATCAATGACAAACAGACCAAAAATACTTGCATTTGCCGGAAGCACCCGCGAAGGATCATATAACAAACTGCTGGTAAAAGTTGCGGCTGCTGGGGCTACGGCGGCGGGTGCAGAAGTTACTTATGTAGATTTGCGCGATTTGCCGATGCCGCTATTTGATGAAGATTTGGAAGCAAAAGAGGGAATGCCAGAAAATGCCCGCAAATTGAAGGAATTGATGGTAGGGCATGACGGGTTTTTGATAGCTTCCCCTGAATATAACAGTTCAATTACGCCTGTGTTGAAAAATGCGATCGATTGGGTATCGCGCCCAGCACCGGGTGAAGCGGGATTGGTGGCATTTACTGGCAAAGTAGCGGTAATTATGAGTGCTTCCCCAGGGGGAATGGGCGGTTTGCGGGGATTAGTGCATTTGCGATCGATCCTGGGGAATATTAACGTATTGGTACTCCCCGATCAGAAAGCAATTCCCCAAGCTTTTGAAGCATTTAATGCTGACGGTACGATGAAAGATCCCAAACAGCAGGACGCTGTTGAGAATCTCGGTGCTAAGTTGTCTAATGTGCTGTCGAAATTAATCGCATGAGGCAATAAATTCATTTTGGAGTTGGGACACAGCAATGTTGTGTCCCCATCCCAGCATTTGTTATTTCGCTGGCTGCATCAAGTGCGATCGCCTCACAAAATTGCTACGATCGTAGTTGATTGCCTGTTATACTCAACCCCAAATTAACATGACATTCACCGGAGATCTCGACTCAGCACCTGCTTTGCCGACAGCAGCAGAAGCAGCGGTTGCCAAAACCAGTAGCCGCGCTTTAGAATCGCACTTGCAAAATCATCCGTCTGGCGAATCCCTCAAATTGATATTAAACGAAAAAGAGGGAGAAACAATTGACATACCGGCCGCAGCGTTACCCCTGCTGTTAGCAATTTTGCAACAGACAAGCAGTGGCAATACTGTCAAGTTAACTCCCATTACTAAAGAACTTCATATTTATCAAGCAGCCGACATCCTGGGAGTTTCAGATAAATATATGCGGGAGTTGCTGGAGGCGGGAAAAATCCCTTACAAGACAGTCAGGAACAGTCGCCGGATACGTTACGAAGATTTAATAGCCTATAAGAAACAAAGTTACGAAGAAAGCAGTAAAATTATGGATATGCTTGTAGCTGAATCAGAAGCACTGGGTTTCTACCATTAAAGCATGGCAATTTTAACTGTTATTTACGATGCTAATGTTTTGTATTCGGCATCTCTTCGTGACTTGTTTGTACAGTTGGCAACTACCGACATAGTTGAGGCACGTTGGACTGAAGAAATTCACGACGAGTGGATAAGAAATGTACTTATAAACCGTCCTGATATAAGATTTGAACAGCTTGCCAGAACCAAAAAATTAATGAATGCAAGTGTTGAAAATTCTTTGGTGCAAGGCTATGAGACAATTATAAAAGAGTTAGAACTACCCGATCCGGGAGATCGCCATGTCCTCGCTGCTGCAATTCACTCTCGTTCTAAGTTTATTATTACTTTCAATCTCAGGGATTTTCCTGAAGAAACTCTTGCACCTTACGACATTTTAGCGCAGCATCGAGATGATTTTATTTTAGACTTGCTTGACCTCAACTGGCAAACAGTATGCAAAGCCGCCGAGAAACAAAGAATCAGGCTCAAGAATCCGCCAAAAACGCCTGACGACTATTTACAAACGCTGGTAGAATTGGGACTGCCGCTGTCAGCAAATCGGATGCGAGAATTGTGCTATCGAGATTAGTGCGATCGCAAACCGCAGACTTTTCCGAGTTTCTTCCAAAGTTTATTCTTGTATCTTCCCACAGGCTAACTCTTCGACATAGCCAATATACCACTCATCTACTTTTTCCCACACCGCAGTAAATCTATTTATTCTTGTGCCTCTACTTGAAAACGGGTATAATTTTATTTCTCAGATATAATAGCGAGTTTAAAACTTACCACAAATTGTACGAAACCGCATCACCCGATCGACGTAAAATAAAACCACCCGATCGCAGATTGGCAGAAACAGACAAGGGTAGGCATACTTGAACCATCGGTCATCGGTCGGTATATTTCTTCCAAACAGCACGGCAGGCGTGGGAGACTCCTCCGTCACGCCTGCCCTGCAGTTTTATTTAATAATTGTTCGATTTCCTACAGGATAGCTTCGCTCGCGCGTAAATTACCCCATTTTTTTCTTCTTCCAAGCCTCCACAAACGGCAAAAACACGGACACCAACTCCTGCCGATTCATTACCAAAGTCGGATAAGAAATCCTGCCGTAATTCTTCCCCACTTCCAGCGGAAAAATAGCCGGGGATTCCAGCGGCAACCAAACCGCACCAGCAGCCTTCACAATTACCCAACTCCCCGCAATATCCCAAATTTTGGGAGTCGCTTCCACCCCTCCCATAGCCACACCCGAAGCCACAGTCAAAAAATTGTAACTAGCCATGCCCAACATCCGAACTTTACTCGGAAGATGAGGCCCGATTCCCACACTCCGCGAACACAAATTAAAAAAATGATTGCCGCTCATTTTATCAGCAGTCGGCCGAATTTTCTGCCCGTTTAAAAAAGCACCTTGAGGCATATTGTCAAACACGCCGCCTGCAAAATCAGGTGCATAAAAACCGTGAAAAGACTGAATAATTGGCGGCAAATGCACGCAGCCAAAAACCGGAGTTCCGCGATACAACAAACCCAAAGAAATACCCCAAATCGGAACTCCCCTAGCAAAATTAGTGGTAGCATCCAAAGGATCGACAACCCAACACCATTCAGTATCTGGGAAAACGTGTTCGCCCTCCTCACTTAAAATCCCGTGACTAGGAAAAGCAGATGCGATCGCACTTCTAATTTCTGCATCCGCCCAATTATCGGATTTCGTCACCAAACTCCCGTCATCCTTTTCATCCGCTTGCGCGGAACCGAAATCTTGCAACAACTGCTGTCCGACTCTCTCGACAGTAACCCGTGCAAAACTTAAAATAGAATCCCAAAAATTAGTCATTAGTTATTCGTTATTAGTTATTGGTTATTGATTATGGGAACTAACAACTGCCACAGCCCAACTGACGACTGACACCTGCTTTCCTGTCAACTGCCACAGGCTAACTGACAAAACCTTAGTCTAATTCATTTTCAAGAATAGTGGCGATCGCACTTTTAGCATTATCCTGAAACTCCCCAACATCCACCCTACCCAAAAGCCAAACAGCCAGAATCATACCCACCGCCGGCACACCAAACACCAACCCGTAAGCCAACATCGGCACCCCAAACAAACTCCTGCCCAAATCCAAAATAGCACCCCCGCTAATCGTAGCCACACCCCGCGCCATCGCCTGCGACAAACCCCAAGCGCCAATAAAAGTGCCAGCAGTTTCTGCCGCAGTCAAATCCAACATCAAACTCAGCGCCCCCGTCGTCGTAATTCCTGAAGCTAGCCCAAACAACATTAAAGCCGACTTAAACACAATTGGATTTCCTGTAAATCCAGATAAAATAATTAAACCAAAACAAGCAGCCACCGACAAACAGCCCAACCTAATCGTATTTTGCTTGCCAATTCGCGGCACAATTAAAAAACCAGTTGTGGCCAAACCGATCAGAGTACCAGTACCGTAAATAGCATTCAACCGAGTAGTTTCCGAAATCGGCATCTTAAAAATTTCCCCGCCGTAAGGTTCTAAAACCGCATCCTGCATAAACAAGCAAATTGTCATAATCAGCAGGAAAGTAAAAAACAAACCGGTTTGGCGGCTAGCAGTCAAAATCCGCAGCGCACTTCTCAAAGTAATTTTATCTTCTCGATTCACTGCCGACGATCGCACTTTGTACCGCGAATACTTTTTCTCAACGCCAAAAGTCGCAATCCCCACCAAAAATAAAACAAGCGCCGGCACCTTCACAAACAAACCATTAATCGAAGCCTGCAACACTTCCCGCGGCACATCCCCATCAATTTGCTTCAGCAAACCGCTGCTAACAATCGCCCCGATAATAATACCAACCATCAGCATCGACCACACCACACCCACCAACTTCGATCGATCCTCCTCATCCGAAACATCCACCAACAAAGCAGCAAAAGGAGTCGAACTCGAACAAATAGCAATACCGTAAAGCGCAAAAATCAAACCCAACAAACCCACCCAACCGTAAGTAGCAGTCGTCCACCCCACAGTCTCCAAACTGCCACCCAAGCCCCACATCACCTGTACCGCCAAAAAAGCAGAAATCACAAACAAAACGCTTCCTACCCACACATAACCTGTGCGGTGATGGCCAAACAAAGGCCTAGCATCAGACATTTGCCCGAACCACACCCTAGCCGGCGCGACAAACTGGTGCATCGCCAGCGTACCCGCCACCACAGTAGCCGGAATCGCCAACTCCTTAATCATGACGCGATTGAGCACCCCCAGCGTCAAAATCGACATCATGCCCAATCCCATCTGAAACAAACCCAACCGGAACATAGTCACGAGGGTAACTCTCTTGATGGCAGGAGTCGCGGAATCTGTTAATCTTGAATCTGGCAAACGGTCGATCGACATAGCTATTCAAATAAACACAGCATCAGCATTTATAGTAACTGAGATACTCGCTACCAGCCGCCATTCCTCCCCAGGCTAGAAGCTCGATCGCGACTATTTATAGAAAAATAATAGACAATAAAGAATTGTGGATTTACCAACCGTGACAACCATTACCCTAGGACAAAATGGCCCAGCCGTCATTCCCCTGTGCGTCGGAACTTGGGCTTGGGGCGACAAACTATTTTGGAACTACGGCAGCAACTACGGCGCCGCCGAAGTCGAAGCAGCATTCAAAACATCCCTAGACAGCGGAGTCAACTTTTTCGACACAGCCGAAGTCTACGGTAACGGCTTGTCAGAAGAATTACTGGGGCAGTTTCTCAAAAAAACCACCCAACCCGTGCAAATAGCCACCAAATTCGGCCCCGTACCTTGGCGGATTACAGGAAAATCAGTTTCCGACGCTTTGAGTGCCAGCTTAAAACGCTTGCAAGTAGAACAAATAGCCCTCTACCAAGTGCACTGGCCCTTCACTTTTTTACTGAGTCAAGAAACCCTGATGAACGCCTTAGCTGATGAAGTAAAACAAGGCAGAATTCAAGCAGTAGGAGTCAGCAACTATTCAGTAGAACAGATGCGCCAAGCCCACAAAATACTAGCAGCAAAAGGCGTTCCCCTAGCAACAAATCAAGTGCGTTACTCCTTGCTGTCGCGGCAAGTAGAAAAACAAGGAATTGTGAGTGCAGCCCGCGAATTGGGCGTCACAATTTTAGCTTACAGCCCCTTAGCCCAAGGATTGCTTACCGGCAAATACACAGCCCAAGAACCACCTACGGGAGCCCGCAAAATGGACTCCCGCTTCAGCAAAAGCGGCCTCGAAAAAATTGAATTAGTCATGTCTACCCTGCGGAAAATGGGCAGAAAGCGCGATCGAACGCCCGCCCAAGTTGCCCTAAACTGGTTGATATGCCAAAACGGAGTCATCCCCATTCCCGGCGCCAAAACCGCCAAACAAGCCCAAGAAAATGCAGGCGCATTAGGCTGGAATTTGAGCCAAGATGAAGTCAACCAACTAGAATTAATGACACGTCCTTGGCGAGAATAAATTTGTTAATTGTTGACTGTTGACTGTTCGCTGTTCGCCGTAGGTTGGGTTTTACTTCACTCTACCCAACCTACAGTTCACTTTCTTATCCCCTCTTCCTTCTGCCCTCTCCCCTCTTCCCTCTTCCTTCTCCCTCCTTCCCTTTTCCTTCTTCCTTCTTCCTTCTTCCTCCTTCCCTATTCCTTCTTCCTTCTTCCTGGAATTATGAAAATTTTAACTGACTGGGGTTTCACGCGCGAAGGCTGGCGCAAAAACAGCCGCGGCGAATATTTAGTTTTGCTGCAAGGAGGATTGCTCACAGCATTTACAATCTTGCCAGTTTATCAACCGCCGGGAGTGAAAATCGAATCAACTCAATTAATTTATCTGACCTGGATTATAGCAAGTAGTCTCGGTTTAGGTGCATTAATTTTAATCATCAAAGCACTGATAGATTTGGGGAAAAGCCTCACGCCTTTACCCTATCCCAGAGAAGACGGCTCATTAGTTAAAACAGGCATTTATGGAATAGTACGGCATCCATTATACAGCGGCTTAATTTTAGCAGCCCTCGCCTGGACAATCTTTAAAATTAGCTTGTCGCACTTAATCGCTACTGCAATTTTACTGATATTTTTCGACATCAAAGCCCGTCGCGAAGAAGCTTGGCTGAGTGAAAAATATTCCGAGTATTCTGAATACCGCCAACGAGTCAAAAAATTAATTCCGGGAGTTTATTAAAAGTTCAGGGCAAGCTCATCTAATCCGGTTGCATGGTAATTACTTAACGCGGTCATCGCAATTAGCAATTATATCATATCAAATCCGTTAGTATCGGAATGATTCATCTCTCTCTTCTGGAGACTCGGTACACTCTGGGGTTTAATCATTCCGGTGACACCGGATTTGATATAATATCCTGGACGCTCGATAAAGCGTTAATCTTATAGTCTTTTTGTTGCAAAAGCTCTGTTGCTTCTAGTTCTTCAATTTGCTCAACAAAATAACCATAAACAATGTCGTTGAATAACTCACAAACAATGCTGTTAGCTTTCTCCAAACGAGATGTGTAGTCTTTGCGAACGGATTTTCTGCGTAGATGTTGGCGAACGCTGCGATCGGCATACCGTTCTCGTTGGCGAACGCTACGAATCTCCTTCATCCAGGTTGTATGTAGCGTTAGTGCCAAGTTGAGTGGCTTTGGATCGGGGGGAGCACTTAAACGATAAATGGGTTTTTGAAAGCTGTCGGCATGAAATACCCAAAATTCATCACAAGCTTGGGTCTCGTTATTTGGATCGTCGGATAGAACAGTACAAACGATGAAGCCGTGTGTGGATGGATCGTTCCCGTTTAATGGTTCAGAACTAGGAACGAATTGAGGTGAGGAGGCAAAATATCCTGATGGAAACTGGAAGGCATCTGCAATACTCATTGTTTTAGTATCGATTCGCAGTAAAGTCAGGGGCTTATCTCGATTGGGAAGATTCTCGATCGGAATCGCTCTATATTCTCTTGATTTATAAGCATCATAAATCTGCTGTGGAACTAACTCCCAACTGAATCCCCAAGTAATCCAGTAGATGTTTTTAACTTGCGTTTCTGAGTTATTAATATCATCCCGGCAAAGTTCGCTATGGGTATAAATTGAAGGAGACCACGTTGCTTCAGTATCCCGAAGAACTTGCATTGTTTCAATTTCACCGTTGTTGCCATCAATGACATACTTCGCTAAGGCTCCCAGGTCGGTCGTACCAACCTGTATTCCTTCTAAATCGGAGCGAAGACAGGGTTTTCCTGGAACGGAACGATCGTACTTTGTAATCCACTGAGTTACATCCCAACCGTTGGGATGCCCGACATGAAGGGTAATTTTTCCATCGGGATTGCTGTAATCAGCAGCAAAATGGGAAATCTCGTAGGGCAAAATGATTTGCTTTGCGGGTAGAGGTGAAGGTGGCTGATTTCCCTCTTGTTTATCTGCGCTTTTATCCCCACAAACAAAATAGGGAGAATTTTCTAAATCTTCCCGCTTGACAACATACAAAATTCCTTGAGGTAAAGGCAGAATATCTCGGAGAATTTTTGCGCGAAGACCTGCGCCTAGCGCCCATAATTGTTGGAAAAATTTTCTTTTTAGGAATCCCAAAAAGAAAGGTGAAAAGATTTGAGAAAACTCCATCTTGAATGCAATATCAGCAAGAATAATGAAACGTTCTGTAATGGCAATTTGATGCAGAGACTGTTCGACGATCGCAGGTTGACCTTTTTGCGGACCATCTGCAAGAACTAAACGCCAGCGCTTGAAGCTGGGTTCTTTAGATTTTCCAGATCGATCGTTATATAAATCTACTTCATCATCTGACTTCGAGCCTTCACTCGGAAAGCGGTAGTAAATTAAATCAGTGAATCGTCCGAACTGTTCGTTAGCATTCGCTCCACTTTTAAGAAATCGATTGAGTTGGTCAAATATCCAATTAATGGGTTTTCGATATAGCCCGTTGTATCCTGTTGAGTAGTTAGTCATAAAGATACCAACTTCAGGTTCTGCGGTTCTATCTGTTTGGGTGAAGTCAACAACAGGATGGGCGGAATTAATGTATACGTCAAACGGATAGCTGCCAAATACTGAAGAAATAAGTTGAGAAACAATTGGCAAGATGCCTATCCACCGATCGGTCGATCCAATGGGGGCAATCAGTTCTAACGAATCAGGATCGATTTCATAGGGACGACCTGCATCGATCGTGACAATTAAGCGATCGTTAACTCGCAGAAATGCGGTATTGAGTTGATTCCTACCTCCCAAAAGGAAGCTAAACCGGCTGGGTCCTCCATTCCGAAAAGCTGCAAAGTAAGACCAGAGACCATACTTTTTGGAAAATGCAGTTTCAGGCTGCCAGAGGGCGCGATCGCTGGCTGGAGTAAGGGCAAGATCGGCGTAGTAGCAGGGCGTTTTGGCAATTCGGGTTTTGAGAATTGCTCGATCGCGCTCAAAGCCCAAACGATACATCATGCCATCGCCCGTGAATACTGCTGTGCCATTTTCTTGAGGTCGATCTTCAGCTTGAAACAAAGCACCTACAACGAAAACATAACCGTGCAATCCCGCAGGCATTTTAACTGCATCTCCCTCAGCAGCCAGTTCCCATTCTTCTCGATCGTTCCTGACATACTCTCGAACGAACAACGCCAAATCTGTAATTTCATCTCGATTTGCTTTAATTGCAGATCGAGGTATAAAGTTTTTCCTGCAAGGTTCGCCAATGAATCGTGCTTGTTGTGGCTTCATAATGCTCCGAGTTCTCTCAAGGTTGCTTCTTGTGCTAAAGTCAAACCCTTGATGCCAGTGATTTGCATTCCTTCATAGGGACGTTTGGGTTTTAGCACTGCCAAACAATTTTCAGTTGGCAAATCCCAAATCCGGATGGATTCATCTTCACTGGTACTAATTAATTGGCGAGTGTCAGGACTAACTGCAACCGTCCAGATCCAATTGGTATGCCCTTCCAAAGTTTTTAAGCATTCTCCTGTTTGACTGTTCCAAACTTTAATAAATTGATCGGAACTAGCGCTGGCAACGGTTTGATTGTCGGAGAAAAACACGGCACTCAACACCCATCCTTGATGTCCTTGCAGCGTTTGCAGGCATCTTCCGGTTTGAACATCCCAAATTTTCAGCGTTCGATCGAGGCTAGCGCTAACAAGTCGATCGCCTTTTGGGTTAAAGGAAAGCGATCCCACTCGTCCGTTATGTCCCGTTAGGGTGGCGCAGCATTCTCCTGTGGAAACATTCCAAAACTTAATTGTGGAGTCATCGCTGCCGCTGGCAAGCGTGCTGCCGCTGGGATGAAAAGCAAGTGCGGGGATGCGATCGCGATGCCCGGTTAAAGTAGCAAAACAAGTTCGATCGTGCCACCGCCACAGTTTAATGGTGCGATCGAAACTGCTGCTAGCGAGAATTTCTCCACCCGGACTGAACGCCAGTCCCCAGACTTCATCTCGATGCCCTTTCAAGACAGCTACACATTTCTGCTGCCGCCAGTTCCAAACTTTAACAATCGCATCCTGTCCGCCACTGGCGAGTAACTCGTTATTGGCATGAAAAGCTAGCGATGCAATGCCGGTTGCATGGGCTTTCAATTCCTGAAAGCATTGGCGATCGACACAATTCCAAATCCGCAATGTTTTGTCTTTATGTCCAGTAGCAAAAAACTGACCATCTGAACTGAGGGACAAAGGCCGTACCCAATTGGAGTACCCTGTTATTGTTGTTAATCGATGCCCAGTTTTAATCTCCCAAAATGCGATCGTTTGATCCTCGCTGCCCGTAACTATGATTTCTCCATCGGGACTAAAGACTGCCCTCCAAACCTGGATCTGATGCCCGCCTAAAGAACGCAAGCACTCACCTGCAGTAACATCCCAAATTTTTGCAGTACAGTCTGCACTAAAGCTTACAAGTAATTGTCCGTCAGGACTCCAATTCATCCCCCAAACCCAATTCGTATGCCCCTCTAGAACTCTGACGCATTGCCAATCGGAAACGCGCCAGATGCGGATGGTGCGATCGAAACTCGGGCTGGCTAACCACTGTCCGTCAGGGCTAAAGTTTAAGCCCGTTACGCAGTTGCTATGTTCGGTTAGAATATGCAAACGTTGCCGTGTTTTAAAATCCCAAATGCGAATCGTTTTGTCAAAACTTCCACTCGCCAGAAGACTGCCGCAGGGACTGAAATTAGCAGCGATGACAGGGGCGCCATGTCCTTCCAAAATGCCCAGATAGGTTCCATCAGTAACATTCCACAATCGAATGGAGCAATCTGCGCTGCTGCTAGCAATAACTTGTCCGTCAGCACTAAACGTAACGCCGTAGGCGCCATCGCCATGTCCGCGAAGAGTACGCTGACAGATTCCTTTTTGTAAATCCCAAATTTTCACTGTGCCATCATCGCTGGCGCTAGCGAGTAGTTCACCTGTTCGATCGAACGCAATATTTCGCACCCAGTTTGTGTGACCTTGCAATGTCAGAAGATGCTGCCTATCTGTGACTTGCCATATTTGAATTTCGCAATTCGTGCTGCTTGTAGCTAATGTTTGCCCGTCAGGGCTGAACTGGATGGAAAGGATGCCACCGAAGGTTTGATTAAATGGCGAATCGATGAACTCAGAGTGCGAAAAGTTGACATCGTGCAACTCAATTTCTTGCAAAAAAGCTTGGCGAATCACTAAGTTAGAAAAGTCATATCCCGAAAGGTTCAAGTTGAGAGAACGATAGAGATTGAGCAAGTTTCCTGCTGCGTAGCCGAGTTTCAGTTCGTCTTCGCGCCGTACCACTTGTAACAAAGTATCCAATCGCTGGCGCAGAGATGCTTCGGTTCTGAAATATTTTTGTAGTTCTTTAATGAGGGGGTCAAGAATCAATCGTGTTTGCGATTCTCTGATAAAATCCTTCGCCTGAGCTTTGATTAAAGCAACTGTATTAAGCAGAGAGAACCGACCTGTTTTAATTTCTTGAAACACTCGTTCTAGCAGTTGATTCGTGACATATTCCATCACTACGGGTTGCAGGGTGAAATAGCCCGATCGTTTTTCAATTAGAGAACGACGTTGCAGTGAATCTAGTGCTTCCAGTAGCTCTCGGGCGATCGCTGTCGGGAAAAGGTTTTCGCGCAGATCGCCTAGCGGTGTCCAATCGCGTTCAACCGCCAACCAATACACGATCTGTTTTTCTAAATCGGTCAAGCGATCGAACTGCTCGCTCAACAGTTTCCAGATATCTCCAAAGAGAAGGATTTCTTGTCTGAGTAATTCAGCAACATTGCCATCAAAAAATTCCTGAAGGGTTGTGGCAATAACGTTCAGTGCCAATGGATTGCCTCCGTACCGTCCAATCAGGGGACTTAATTCGGCTGCTGAACCAGAGTAGCCTTTGACTTCAAAAACTCTATATCCTTCTACTTGACTTAAACCGTTAAGCCGCAGCGATCGCACGGGAGATTTGGGTCCTTCTAGCTGAACTAACTCAGCAGGCTTTTCTCGGCTAGTCAGGATCGCACAACTTTGATGCTGTGTTTCTCCAATACATTTCAGTAGCGATCCGTAGCTTTCATACCCACTTCTATACTCTCCTGCTTGAGTTCCTTCAAGAAGGATTGTCTCGCAGTTGTCTAGAACTAATAAACACCGCTGCTGCAAGCAGTCCAGTAGGTTTAAAATTTGCCCGTCCAATGTTTCAGGTAATTTAGCAATAGGGGTGGGACTGAGAAACTGAATCAAATCGACCAGGAGATCGTCTAAGGGCGGGGCATTTCGCAGCGATCGCCAGATTACGCGATCGAAGCTTTCTTCGATCTGGCTGGTTAATTTGACGGACAAAGTTGTCTTGCCAATTCCTCCCACCCCAAACACCGCAACTAGCTTGCACTCTTCCTGAAGTACCCACTGTGTTAGCGTTTCTAACTCCCGTTCTCTGCCGAAGAAAACGGAGATATCGGGCGCACCTCTTAAGTCTCTAGATCTTTTAACAGCATCTCTACTTGGCTGCGGGCTAACGGTTGCTGAAGCATCAAAATCCATCTCGGCGATCGCTTGACTGTCTACGGATAGCCTCAGACAGATTTCTTCAAAAACTGCGCGATCGACTGGTTTTCCCGTCAAAAAATTGACAACGGTAGAACGAGCTAAACCAAGCTCCTCGGCTAGCGCTTGCTGGCTGAGAAAGCCGTTGCGCCTAACCGATGACTTGACCAATCCTATGCAATCCGGGCGAACTTTGAGCGATCGTGGCATATCAAATTTTTAATCTAGTCACATTTTAGATGAAATTGCTCAAAAGTCAGCCTAACTCAGTCATTCTCAGTCTTGAACTCAGTCAGCACTCCTGTTTCATTAGATTATCGCCACTGATACCAATCACCTAGGCGAATTACAAGGGGTTGAAAATAGATTTCTAACTCCCTGTAAAGCTTCAAAAACTTCCCATCCAGGAGAACAAATTTTATGAAACGGTTTCTTGCGCTCATGTTTGCAGCTCTCGTTTTGGGTACTTCTACCACGCTTATAGCAGGATCGATCGTAATCAACAGTCAAAAGGCATTGGCTTATCGCATAGGCGACCATACACCACGCCCTTATCCGACTGATAGCCCTAGAACTCATACGGGGTGAAAACACATTGATGCAAATTCCTGAAATTGTGTTTGTTTAATTCCCTCAACTTTGGAGATAGTTACCATAAATTCACTTCAAAGTTAAACCTAATTCAAAATTGTGAAACTAAAGTAAAAACATGAAACCTTCTAACGAATGCTTTGCAATTATTAAAAAGTGGGAAGGACTCCATAAAGAGCTTCCTGACGGACGGATTCAAGCATACCTAGACCCTGTTGGGATTTGGACAATTGGTTATGGTTCGAGCGAACATTTGGAACTCAATAGACCGATTTTAGATGGTGATATTATTACCCGAGAAAAAGCAGAGCGATGGTTGCAAACTGAGATTGCAGAAAAAGCAGAAGATGTTGATCGCTTGTGCAAATTTAAACTCAAACAGTCTATGTTTGATGCCTTGGTTTCCTTCGCTTACAACATTGGCATTGGCGCATTCGGCCAGTCAACTCTATTGCGAGAGCTCAACAAAGGCAATTATGAAGGAGCAGCTAAGGAGTTCGATCGTTGGGTACATGGTGAAGATAATGGCACAAAAAGACCTCTGCAGGGATTGGTCAATCGTCGAAACGACGAAGAAACTTTATTTCGGCGCGATGGTTTTTTAGGTTTAGATCTAGCAATAGGCTTTGTGATAAAGCCAGCAGATTTGGCTCAATCGCCGAAGCGAATATTGCCTTATAAACCTGCTCCCCTACCGTTACTGTTCGATCGTACCCTGGAGAAAGGACTTGTTGGAGAAGATTGTTACATTCTCAACTGCGCTCTAGCGGGACTCAAATTTCTGCGTTTGGGTTCTCAACCTAACGAATTTACTGACATTACTGATAGTGCAGTCAAGCTTTTTCAAACCCGCGAAGTTCTCAGCCGAGTTGATGGAAAGGTAGGTCCAGAAACGAGGAGGGCTATCGAGAATGCTCTCAGACGCGCGCGCGAAGAGATATCTGTCAATTCATCTGGAATAGATGGGGGTGTATACTGCCGTCTCACACGCACGCGAGGAGAAGCCTACGAAGGACTTAAATTGTGCAAACTCGACTTCGTAAATCCTCAAGGGAATGTAGTTGTTGATTCATTAAAAGTTATTTCTGGTTTAGCGAGGGCTCAGAACTTTTTAATGTGGGACGATCCGGAAAGTCAACCGGGCAATCTGGCACCTATTCCACAAGACAATTACTACATTTCGGATATCGATTGGGCAGGTGGCAAAGACAATTACCACGCTGCACACCCGATAAATGGAAATGGACTCGGACCTGTATGGGTACCTCTTGTTAAATCGAAAGAGCGTTATGAAAGTTGTCGGCTAAATGAGATTGGTTGTCGAGATGCCTTCGGCTTTCATGCAGATTGGAACTGGATTCAAAGTGGTATAAGTCCGGGTAGTGAAGGCTGCGTGTGTGCTACTACAATTGATGATTTGAAAAAACTTGTGGAATTGCTCCGCAAGTACGATCCGCGCCTGTTAGTTGTGGACTGGGGATTGTAGATATTGTTGGTTAGGGTAGAGTTTCATCTATCCTAACTTTAATCAACACATAACGCGAGATGAAGGATGCAGGTGCGATCGCTCTTTCCTCTCGATCCGACAACAACAAGTGAATAAATAGTTAAGTGTATGACACAAGAAATGCTTGAAAAAATGGAGAGTCAAACCAATAGATGGCATCGATCTGCCGTAATATTGCACTCTATTTCTGTAATTTTAGGAGTAACTTCGGTACTCTCATCAATAATTGTTGCTACCTTTATCGACGAACTAGGAAGTTTCAGGACAAAAATTTTGGCTGGACTAAGCGCAGCTTCAGTGGCTATCCTTGAGACGACAGGTGTTGGACGAAAAGGTAATGGATTTCGTCAAGCTCAAAGACACTTAAAAGCCGAAACAATTAGATTTCGTGAAGGTGAAAGTTCTGTTAAAGATTTAACCCAAGCTTTTATAGAAGCAGAACTGATGATAGGAGATTTAGTAATTAAAATGCCATCTACATCCGACGCGCAACAAAAATGATACTTACAAGTAAAACTTTACATTTGAGCGATCGCAGTGGCTTTTCTCACCGAAAGGGCGATCGAGTTGCTTGATTCTTTGAATTAAGAAGGTTGCAACTACGCGCGTGCGAAGCTATCCCGAATGGTAGGGAATCGCCCTTTCCCCTGACTGATCACTCCTGACAGCTTTCTTGTCAACTATCAACTGACTTTCATTCATGCGGCGTACCATCAGGCATCACCGCACCCTTTAAATTCGCCCCTGCCAAATTAGTATCCAACAGCCAAGCATTTCTCAGATTAGCACCCTTCAAATTAGCACTTTCCAGATTAGCCATCCACAGATTAGCACCCTCCAAATTAGCACCCTCCAAGTCAGCATTTACCAGAAAACTACCTTTCATAAAAGCACCTTTTAAGTTAGCCTTTTTTAAATTACTCCCTCCCAAATAAGCATCCTCTAAAAACGCATTTTCTAGATTGCTTTCCTCCAAATTGGCCCCTGCCAAATTGCTGCTTATCAGGTAAACCCCAGCCAAATTTGCCTGTTTCAAGTTAGCGTTTACCAAATGCGCGCTCCACAAATTGGCATCTTTTAGGTTGGCTTTTTCTAAATTGACGCCTTCCAGAAAAGCTTCGCTCAAATTCGCCCCGGAAAGATTGCAACCTTGACATTCCCTCGCTGTCAGCAATTGCCGGACTTGATGCTTGACTGACGAACGGTTCGCTGCGACAATTATTAAACCTGTAGTTGCTAAGGCAATAATACTAAAAGTTGCCAGCCCGATCGCACTTACAATCTTCCTGTGTCCCGCGCCTCGCAACATCCGCTTGCAGCCCCTAAAAATATTTCGATAATTGTTCGTATTTATAACCTAGTTCCTTCCTTCCCCTGCCCCAATGAAAAAACAGTTAAAATTTAAATTACTCGCGATCACCCTTATCTCCATCCTAGCAACAATCGGTATCGGGTGCGATCGCATTTTCACAAAACCCTTTCAACTTCCCGCCTCAGCCAAACAAGAACCCTGGCCAATTCAAACAGGCCTCCGAGCAGGCATCCTCCGCGACAACATACCGACAGTCAACCGCATAGTTCTAGTACCCGACGAAGCCACATTCTTAGCAGCAATCCAAAAATGGAATCTCAAAGGAAACTGGCCTATTCTCATCGAAGACAAAAAATATGCGCCCATGTTTTTGCAGCGCTTTCAACCCGAAGAAATAGTCCGTTTGCCAAGCATCAAACCGCAACGGCCAAAAAATCAAAAACTCCAACAGTTAATGCTCAACAGCGCAGCAGCCGCCTGGAATGCCACCGATACTCAAACCTTAAAAGCAAAATGGACGCAACTCGGCTGGGAACCCCCAGGAGTAGTAATCACATCAGAAAATGACCCCGCACGCTCAGCAGCAGTTGCCTTAGCAGCCGCTCACGGGCAACCTTTAGTATTTCTAGAAGACAACTTCGGGAAACCCAACGATACCCTCAATAACACACAGTGGAAAAATCTGCAACTAGCAGTTACAAAAGCTGTCGAGTCAACCGGATTTTTTTATTCTCAACTCGCAGACCCGATCGACACAATCACTATTGTACGCCAACTAGCAGTCAAATATCAATCTCCTGAAAAACCCGACGAACAACTAGCTGTTACCGACGGTTTGGGACGACACCCCAACGGCGAACGCTGGGCGGCTGTCGGCTGGATTTACGGCTCCGAAGTACGATCGATCTATCAAGCCATGTGTGCCATATTTCTCGATACCGAAACCGCCATGCTTTATGACAGTTACCCCAAGGAAGGAAATTGGGGAAAATATGAAATGGAGGAAGCAGCTAGCGGACTAAAAACCATAGGTTTAAATGTCGAAGTAGTGCAGAAACCAGAATCCAGCCTGGAAAAGTGGCGGAGTTTAGCCTCAAAACCGTGGACATTTGACTTAATATTAATGAATTCCAAAGGCTATCCAAAATCATTCCAAGTCGGCAACGGGGACGCTTCAGTTGAAGACCTACCAAAACTTCAATTTCCCGCAGCAATCCACATGATCCACAGTTGGTCAGCAGCAGCGCCAGATGACAAAAACACCGTTGCCGGAAGATGGCTAGAGAATGGTGCTTACGCATATATTGGCAGCGTCAACGAACCTTTTTTATCGGCATTTATTCCACCTAAATTAATGGTCGATCGCCTCAAGCGAGGGGCCCCCTTTTTAATCGCAGCACGCCAGCTAGAATCCCCACCCTGGAAAGTCGCCACCATCGGCGATCCGCTAATGTCGATCGCCAAACCCAGACCAAGAATCCCGCCCACTCAACAACCGATGTGATAGTATGCGCTAGCGAGGGATTTAAAATTGGAGATTTGAGATTTGTGGTTGTAAGGTAAAATCTCAAATCGCCAATTCTTTAATTGGAAAGTTGTATTTCACTGAGTTATATGATATTGCAAGTTCACTCATGCGATCGCCCTAAACGCCAACACGCTAAATATAGTTAATTAGCATTATCGCCAGAGTATATCTAAGTTTGAATGTAACTTAGCATACAATCACCCCAAATCCGCCGCTCCTCAGAATCAGTCATTCCACCCCAGCGGCCACCCCAAAAAATTTACCCTAAAATAGGCCTTAATTAAGTTGTCAATTCCCCTAAAATCACTCAAAATGAAAATAAGAAATAAATTGTAATATTTATATAACTTCTCACCGAACAATTAACCGCTAAATGAGAGCCACCCCTCCTGTGGATCTGCCGCCCCCCGGGCCAACCGCAGCAACTCCCCAAGCCTCCCGCCTAAGCCCGCTATTCAACCGCCTGCACCCAAGCCCAGAAACCCTCTTGCTCATCCTGTCCCTAGTCATAGGGGGAGTTACGGGCGCAGGCGTCGTCACCTTTCACTACCTCATCCACTTCATCCACAGCCTGATGCTGGAAGACTTCATGGGGGCGATCGCCTCGAAAGGCTCTTGGACGCTAGCCTGCATTCCCACCCTCGGCGGAGTCATCATCGGGCTGATGCGGTGGCGGTTTCGGGACTTTGGCCCGAATATGTCTTCCTTAATTGCAGCCACCCGCGGCCTGCAAGAACTCTCCCCCCTTAAACCCATCACCAAAATGGTGGCCGCCTCAGTTTCTCTCGGCACCGGCGCATCCCTCGGCCCGGAAGCCCCTAGCGTCGAAATCGGCGCTAATTTTGGAATGCTGCTGGCTCAAGTCTTGCAGCTCTCCCCAGAACGGCAGCGCTTGCTCCTGGGCGCCGGAGCTGCTGCAGGCTTATCCGCCGGGTTTAACTCTCCCATCGCCGGAGTGTTCTTTGCTTTAGAAGTCGTACTCGGCAGCACCTTCGCTACTTCGTCAGTCAGCGTAGTCTTGCTCTCAGCCGTAGTTTCCGCGCTCATTGCTCAAATCTGCTTGGGAGCTCAGCCGGCCTTTTCTTTGCCCATCTACGATGTCCGCAGCCCCCTAGAACTACCTCTGTACATGGGATTGGGACTTTTGGCGAGCGGAGTCTCCCTAGCCTACACAGAAGCAATTCAATTGGCCGATCGCTGTTTTCAAGGAAAAATCCTCGGATTTGCTTGGCTCGGACGACTGCCCCGGCCGCTTCACCCCATCATCGGCGGGGCCTGCGTCGGCTTAGTCGCCCTGCAATTTCCTCAAATTTTGGGTGTCGGCTACGAAACAGTCCAAGCAATGCTCCAAGATGTTAAATTTTCCTTGCCTTTGCTGCTGCTGCTGCTGTTTGTCAAACTGGCGATGACCGCAATCAGCCTCGGCAGCGGTTTAGTGGGCGGTATATTCGCTCCGGCGATGTTTTTGGGAGCTTCCCTGGGTTCGGCTTACGGCCTGTTTTTGGAAATGCTGCCGGCAATGAGCGATCGAGTTGCCGGTCCTGCCGCCTACGCAATGGTGGGAATGGCCGCCGTGCTCGCCGGCAGCGCCCGAGCACCGCTGACAGCCATCCTGTTGATGTTTGAATTAACCCGCGATTATCGGATTGTCTTGCCTTTGATGGCAGCAGTCGGATTGAGCGTTTGGTTGGTGGAGTTCGTCAACCGCCGCTCGACAGCCCACAGCCTCAACCTTCAGCAAATGGGCGTAGACGTGGCTGTCAATACACCGATCAAAGCCAGAGAACAGTTGCAAGATTGGGAAGATGTTCTGGGCGATCGTATCGTCACAGAGTTGATTTCTTGCCAGCTCCCCACCGACGGCGAACACAGTATCGAGGAGCCAGTGCTGGCTATGGCTCACGCACATTTACCAGAAGATGTCAAGCCTTTGCCTGAAACAAAATCAGCAGTCTGACTGAGTTCGATTCCGGTTGCTTCCTCACCAAACTAATAGTCGAAAAGCACCCATCTGACAACCATGATATTTATCAACCCGAAAACGGATTATGCCTTCAAAAAAATCTTCGGTTCCTCAGAAAGCAAAGAGATTCTAATTAGCTTTCTCAACGCCTTAATTTATGAAGGCAATTCCACCATCCAAGACTTAGAAATTATCAACCCAAATCTCCCCCCAAAACTAGAAGGATTAAAAGATAGTTATCTGGATGTGAAAGCCAAACTGAGCGACGGCACTTTAGTAATTATTGAAATGCAAGTGCTAAACGTCCAGTCTTTTGGCAAGCGAGTTTTGTACAATGCAGCAAAGACTTATGCTTTTCAATTGGAAGCAGCACAAGGATATCGATTGTTGAAGCCAGTGATTGCTTTGACAATTACGGATTTTGAAATGTTTGCTAACAGCGAAGAATGGATTTCGAGATTTGTGTACAAAGAAGTAAAGAAAAACTTTACGTATCCCGAAAACGACCTGGATTTAGTGTTTGTAGAGTTGCCGAAGTTTACCAAAGGAGAGGAGGAACTGGAAACTTTAGCAGATAAATGGATTTATTTCATGAAAAATGCCAGAAGTTTGACAGCGGTTCCAGAAACAATGGATAGGATACCGGAAATACATCAAGCTTTTGATATTGCAAATCAAGCCAAGTTAAGCCGGGAGGAAGTGGAAGATTTGGACAGAAGAGAACAGTTTATTTATGACCAACAGGGGGCGATTATTAAGGCTGTTCAGGAAGGCATAGAACAAGGCATAGAACAAGGAAAGCGAGAAGAGAAGTTGGCGATCGCCCGACAATTAATTTCACAGCTAGATAATGCCACCATCAGCGAAGTTACCGGGCTTAGCGTTGAGGAGGTGCAAAATTTGCGTGAAGCGAAGCTATCCCCTAGGGAATCGGGCGATTCATAGTTTAAAGGAATTAGGCACAGGGAGTAGACCTAGCCATAGTGGTAAGTGGCATCACAAATCGATGAAGCTGACGGCATGAATATCTTGGTGCTGAGTTTCATGTTACTTGCCGTCGCTTTCTCGCCCACCCTCAACCCCTGGAGCAGACAGTGGCGCTACCCTCAACTCTGGGCTAAAATAATCAAAAACTATTCACAACAAGCCCAGAGGCGCTGAGGTGACTCTTAACGAGGGAACTGCACAAAACCAAAGTCAGAAAATGCCAGGAAAAGCCCCCTTGGGTTCCACTCATTACAGCTTGTTAGGGCTGCATCCTTCAGCCTCAGCGATCGAAATTCGGCGATCGTACCGGGAACTGAGCAAACTCTACCATCCCGATACCACCAAGCTGCCTCCCGCAGTCGCCACCGCCAAATTTCAGCAGCTCAACAACGCCTACGCCACCCTCAGCAACCCAGAACGTCGCCTCGCCTACGACCTCAAAATAGGCTATTCTCGCCAGAACGTGATTGGGCCACCCCCAGGCTTCAATACTCCGCTTTCGGGATCGGGCAAAAAAACTTACAACTCCGCTTATCTAGATCCCACGGATCGACCTCTTTCCCCCGGAGAAATGTTCGCTCTGTTTATCATGGGAGCTAGCTTAATCGGATGTTTGGTACTGGCGATCGCGATCGGCTTAATTCGCGGCAATTAAAGCCTCAAATCCCAAATTTCCAATTTAAAATCGGAAATCCTCAATCCTAAATCCCCAATCTAAAATCTAAAATCTAAAATCTAAAATCCTATGACTCTTCCTTCCGCTGACACTCCTTTGTACAACCATCCACTCCCGGAAATCGAGCAGTGGCTAAAAAGCCGCGGCTGCCAGCAAGATCGGCGAGAACTCCACTGCTGGCAGATCGAGCAACTTACATGGAAAGCAGAACTCTCCCTCGATATTGACCAACTCACCGTCCGCTACATCGATGCCGGAGCCGACGGCCAAGACATTCAGCGAGCATTCAAATACTCGCTCTCACGTCAGGACATTGAAGCTGCCGTTTTCTCCGGCCCCTAATTGGATTTTAGATTTTAGATTTTAGATTTGTCCTCCAATCTAAAATCGTTATGTTGAGCAGGAGATGAGTGAAATTGGTATTAGATTTTAGATGGTGAATCCAGGTAAGAATCTGGAGCATCAAGCGTGCAAGCATTTACATGGGAGTGCGACGGGGACGCTCGCAGCTCGTAAAAACTTTTTTTACTTTCATGGAGATGCTCCCTCAAAATCGATACCTACTTGGAAACAGAAAAATCAACCAAAAAATCTAAAATCTAAAATCCCAAATCCAAAATCGTTAGACTTTGCCAAATCGGCGGCTGCGCTTCTGATAATCAGACAAAGCGCGGTGAAACTCCGATCGATCAAAATCCGGCCACAGCGTCTCAGTAATGTAAATTTCCGAATAAGCCATTTGCCATAGTAGAAAATTGCTCAACCGCATTTCCCCACTCGTCCGGATCAGCAAATCCGGGTCACAAACATCAGCAGTATACAAATAGCGTTTAAATAAAACCTCATCAATCTCCTCCGGCTGCAACTTGCCCTCTTTCACCTGAGTGGCGATCGCCTGACAAGCTTGTACAATCTCCTGACGCCCCCCGTAATTCGTCGCCACCGTAAACAAAATCCCCTGATTGTGCTGAGTGGCAGTCACAGAACGCTCGATTTCCGCCTGCAAAGACTTCGGCAAAGCCTGCAAATTCCCCATAAATTGAATTTGCACGTCCTCGTCCACCATCTCCCGCAATTCTTGCCGCAACTTTCCCTCAAACAAACTCATTAAAAAATCCACCTCTCCGGCCGGCCGCCCCCAATTCTCCGTCGAAAAAGCATAGGCCGTTAAAGCTGGAATCCCCCAATCTTTGCAGCAGCGCAGCAGTTCCTTCAGAGTGCTAGCTCCTCGGCGGTGTCCCGCAATCCGCGGCAACCCCCTCTTCTTAGCCCAGCGCCCGTTCCCGTCCATAATCACTGCTATGTGCTTAGGCAGTAGTTCTTGTTGCAGATCCTCCGGCAACTTTTCCAAGCAAATTCCTTGACTCATGGTTTCTCCCGATTACCCGACTAACGGCGCAGTATCCGTTTTAATAGCGTCACTCCCTTCAATCCTATCTGGCGTCCGAGATTGCCGATCGGAATTGGAGCCACAGCTCTTTCTCCCTCGGACGGAAACAGCTTTGCTTCCAGCAATTCCTTAAGTTTGTTGCTAGTCAAAGGTCGATTTAAAGTTCCCATCTGGGCTAAAGAAATAGAACCAGTTTCCTCCGAGACTACCACGCACACGCAAGCTTGCACCCGTTCCGTAATCCCCATCGCCGCCCGGTGGCGGGTTCCCAACTGCCGCGACGCAGTGCGATCGGACAAAGGCAAAATTACCCCCGCCGACACGATCCGCGAACCTCGAATCAAAACAGCTCCGTCGTGCAGCAAAGTTTGCGGCTGAAAGATTGTCTGCAACAATTCTTTAGAAACTTCAGCATTTAGCTTTAGTCCCGGCACCGAAAAATCGCGATCGTCGATCGGGGAATCTGTTTCTATAATTAGTAAAGCGCCCGTGCGGTTTTGCGAAAGTTCTTTTACTGCGTCCACAATTTCATCTATTACGCTGTCCGGTTCGGGATTTGGTCGGCGATCGCGTCCAAACAATTGGCGAAATTCCCCCCGACCCAATTGTTCCAGAAATCGGCGAAACTCCGACTGCAATATTACCGCCATTGCCACAGCCGAACCAGTCACCAAGCTGTTGAGGGCAACGTGCAACAGCCTCAATCCAGCCCAGTTGCTCACCGCCGCCGCCAGCATCAAAATGATAAATCCCCGTACCATCCACAGCGTTCTGCGCTCGCCAACAATGACGAGCACCAAATACGCAAGGGCAAAAACCAGTCCAATATCGATCCCTTGAATCAATAAGGACTGAACCAGGGCCAAGTCAAAGCCAGATTGTTGATTGTTCATGGTTCATCGAACGCTACCGCCTGTGAACCGCGAACCGTGATGCACTCGAACCCATGAACCATGAACAGTTGTTATAAGGAATATGCTGAAAATCCCCGCATTTTTAGACCGGGAAGTGTCAATCCAATCGTGTGACTGAACAAGGCAAAAGTTAAAAGTGAAAAGGCAATCATCACTAAGTAAACATGGATTGTCTTTCTTTTAACTTTTAACTTTTAACTTCTAAGTTTTTACTTTTGAGCTCCGAGTCGTTCAGGAAGGCGGTCAAGCCTCAGCAAATCCTGGTAAGTTTCCCGCTGTATAATCGTGTTAACTTCCCCATTTCTCACTAAAACCGCTGCCGGTCGGGGTACTCGGTTGTAGTTAGAAGCCATACTGTAATTGTATGCCCCTGTGGCCGTAACCGCGAGGACATCTCCGGCATGACACTCTGGCAATTTGGCATCTTTAATCAGAACATCGCCTGACTCGCAGTGTTTCCCAGCAATTGTCACTGTTTCCGTTAAGGGATCACGCATTTTGCCGGCTGCGAGGACTCGATAAACTGATTGATAGGTAATAGGACGCGGATTGTCGGACATACCTCCATCCACAGCTAAATAAGTCCGCATGGACGGAATGACTTTTTTAGAGCCAACGGTATAAGCAGTGACGCAGGCTGTACCGACGAGCGATCGACCCGGTTCGCAAAGCAATTTAGGCAAGGGCAATTGCTGCCGCTCGCAAGCTGCTACCACTGCGGAGCAAATTGTACGAGCCCAATCTTCAATGCTGGGAGGATCGTCGGCTTCAGTATAGCGAATGCCCAACCCGCCGCCAATATTAATTTCTGTTGCTGGCAAACCATAACTCTGTGCTTTTGTCAAGGCCTGAATTATGACTTCAGCTAAATCGTCATGGGGTTGCAGTTCAAAAATCTGAGAGCCTATGTGAGCGTGCACTCCCACGCAAAATAACGACGGCTGTTGGCTGATGAAAGTAAATACTCGATCGAGCGAGTTGGGATCGAAGCCAAATTTACTATCGATTTGACCCGTCTGAATGTACTCGTGGGTGTGACACTCAATTCCAGGAGTAAACCGTACCATAACTCGTGTCGGCTCACCTGTGAGGCTGCTGACACCGGATTCTCCCAACTCTGCTAGAGTCTCTAAATCCCGCCAATTGTCGGCTACGGTAATGCAGCCGCTTTCGACAGCTAGCCGCAGTTCCTCGCGGGACTTGTTGTTACCGTGGAAGTAGATTTTGTCGCGGCTGACGCCGGCTTGCAGTGCAGTGTGGATTTCGCCGGCGGATACGACATCTATGCCTAAACCTTCCGAAGCTGCGATCGCGCAAATTGCCAAACAACTCCAAGCTTTAGAAGCATAAAGCACTTGAGATTCGCCCGGATAGTAACGCCCGAAAGCATCCCGGTACTGGGTACAAGCTGCCCGCAGCGTTTCTTCGTCTAAAATATACAACGGCGAGCCAAATTGCTCCACCAAAGCTGTCACCTCGCAGCCTCCGATTTCCAACCGATCGCTGCTGTTAACACTGGCTGTCAGCGGTAACAGTTCTTGATTGGGCGATCGATTTTGCAGGGCCGGCTTCGACTCAGACAGATACTTAAGTCCCGATTCGACCCCGAAAGATTGAGTTGATACCATCGCGCAATAACTATCCTAGGTTATTAGTCAGCAGTCATTAATCAGCAGTCAGCAGTCGGCAGTCATTAATCAGCAGTCATTGGTCGTTGGCAGTAGACTAATGTCTGGAGACTTGTGAGTCATGACTCAAAACTAGCAACAAACAGCTAATCGCTACTGTGTTTTCCAGTGTACAATTTACAGCCGTGCGTTTTCTACAAATTAAACATCTCGCCGCCGAAGACCTCAACAGTGCAGTCGAACTCGATCGCCTCTGTTTTGGCGGACTGTGGACGATCGAAGGCTATGGGCGCGAGTTAGGCAGTCCTAACAGCGATTTACTGGGTTTGTGGGCTTCTGAAACCGGGGACTGTGAATCAGCTCAAAACCTGGCGGGCACGGGGGCACCGCCCCTACAGATTCCCCCAGCTCTCATCGGTTTGGGTTGCCTGTGGGCAATTTTAGAAGAAGCTCATATTACAATTTTGGCAATTCATCCTCGCTTTCAAGGTCAGGGTTTAGGACAAGCTCTGCTTTGGGATTTACTAAAAAAGGCTCACTATAGACAATTAGAACGGGCCACTTTAGAAGTGCGGGGTTCTAATTTAGCCGCTGTTTCTCTTTACCAAAAATTTGGTTTTAAAGAGGCAGGACGGCGGAAACGGTATTACGAAGACACCGGAGAAGATGCTCTGGTAATGTGGCGCAGCGGCCTAGAGAAACCAGAATTTAAGCAATATTTGGCGGTTGAGAAAGTGCAAATTTGCGATCGGCTGCATCAGAAAAACTGGCATTTGGCGATCGATAGTTTTGAGTTTTGAATGTAATTTGTTGTGCATTTAACTGGCATTGATAAATAATGGGTTACTCCATATCAAGTTAGTTCAAAATCCTCATAGGGAATCAACCTCAGTATTGGACTAAACATCTGCCTGCCCGGCCATATTTACCGCTTTGCTTCGCGCTTCGATAATTTGACCTATCTCGCGCCCCAAGCTGGGTTGACGTTCAATCATCGTATTTACAGCATCCGAGTAGATAACAAGAACTTGCAAATCGTCAACGGCGGCGATCGATACCGGACTTGGTTCTCCACTAAACAGTGCCATCTAGCCAAAAAACTCACCGCGCCAGATAGTCATTACCTCACTAATTGATGCAGGATCGATCGCACAACTGACAACATGAAGACTACCCAAATCTTCAACGAATCGGGGGCAAAATTTTAGATGAAGAAAGCCCAGCTCGCTGTCGCCATCCCAAACCAACATATTGGGGAGATGGGCTGCTGCTTAAGGATGAGTTTAGGGGATCGATCGCCCATCTAACTAATAAGTTTTGTGCAAAACCCGGCCTGTACTTCGAGAATTATCACTTTTGCACCTACATGACAGCCAAAAAGATTATGCTAGAATCCATCAATACGCAGTCGTAGGTTGGGCACGGGCCGAGAAGAGCAATCTTCTTGCAGTCTAGGGGAGGTTGTAGGTCAGCCACCATTTGGGTCTTCCCAGTTGAAAGCCACCCTGCAACATGAGCCTGGAATCTGCAACCGCAGCCGAGTGCGGCAGATAGGTTGGGAGTGTCGCGCTAGAATAAGCAGTACGAGTTAACACTCGAACACAAACGCTCGTTGTGCGAGCGTGACCTCGAAACGGGCACATAGCAGCAGGTGATGGGAATAAATCATGTTTGAACGCTTCACAGAAAAAGCAATAAAAGTAATCATGTTGGCCCAGGAAGAAGCTCGCCGCCTGGGTCACAACTTCGTAGGGACAGAACAGATCCTCCTGGGTCTGATCGGTGAAGGAACCGGGGTTGCAGCGAAAGTCCTCAAATCAATGGGCGTCAACCTGAAAGACGCTCGGATTGAGGTCGAAAAAATTATCGGGCGCGGTTCCGGCTTCGTAGCAGTCGAAATTCCGTTCACCCCCCGCGCCAAGCGGGTTCTAGAACTATCCCTAGAAGAAGCTCGCCAACTCGGACACAACTATATAGGTACTGAACACCTGCTGCTCGGTCTGATCCGCGAAGGTGAAGGAGTAGCGGCCAGAGTCTTAGAAAACCTGGGAGTAGACTTGTCGAAAGTCCGCACCCAAGTGATTCGGATGCTGGGAGAAACCGCAGAAGTCGCAGCCACTGGCGGCGGCGCTCGCACCAAAACCCCAACCCTGGATGAATTCGGTGCCAACCTGACTCAAATGGCAGTCGATGGGAAACTAGACCCAGTAGTCGGACGCCAAAAAGAAATCGAACGGGTAATTCAAATCCTCGGTCGCCGCACCAAAAATAACCCGGTGCTCATCGGGGAACCCGGAGTCGGCAAAACCGCGATCGCCGAAGGCCTCGCCCAGCGCATCGCTAACAACGACATCCCAGACATCCTTGAAGACAAGCGGGTCGTTACCCTCGACATCGGCTTGCTCGTTGCCGGTACCAAATACCGGGGAGAATTTGAAGAACGCCTCAAAAAAATCATGGACGAAATCCGCACGGCGGGTAACGTGATTTTGGTGATTGACGAAGTACACACTTTGATCGGTGCAGGTGCGGCTGAAGGCGCGATCGACGCAGCGAACATTCTCAAGCCGGCTTTGGCAAGAGGCGAACTCCAGTGTATCGGCGCTACCACCCTCGACGAGTACCGCAAGCACATCGAGCGCGACGCAGCCCTAGAACGGCGCTTCCAGCCCGTCATGGTCGGCGAACCCACCGTGGACGAGACGATCGAGATTCTCTTCGGTCTGCGGGAACGCTACGAACAGCACCACAAGCTGAAAATCTTGGACACGGCCCTCGAAGCCGCAGCCAAACTCTCACATCGGTACATATCCGATCGCTTCCTCCCAGACAAAGCAATTGACTTGGTAGACGAAGCTGGTTCCAGAGTTCGCCTGATCAACTCCCAACTGCCCCCCGCAGCCAAAGAACTTGACAAAGAACTCCGCCAAGTCCTCAAAGATAAAGACGAAGCGGTGCGTTCTCAAGACTTTGACAAAGCCGGCGAATTGCGCGATCGGGAAATGACCATCAAAGCCGAAATTCGCGCTATTTCCCAAGCCAAAAAAACCGACTCGGCCCGCACTGGCGAAACAGACCCATCGCCAGTAGTCACCGAAGAAGACATTGCTCAAATCGTGGCAAGCTGGACGGGGGTACCGGTAAACAAACTGACCGAATCCGAATCCGAAAAGCTGCTGCACATGGAAGATACCTTGCACCAGCGCTTGATCGGTCAGGAAGAAGCAGTGAAAGCCGTTTCCCGCGCCATCCGTCGCGCTCGCGTTGGCTTGAAAAATCCCAATCGCCCGATCGCCAGTTTCATCTTCTCCGGGCCTACCGGCGTCGGCAAAACCGAACTTACCAAAGCCCTAGCCGGCTACTTCTTCGGTTCCGAAGACGCGATGATTCGGCTGGATATGTCGGAGTACATGGAACGGCACACCGTCTCCAAACTCATCGGTTCCCCTCCGGGCTACGTCGGCTACAACGAAGGCGGCCAACTCACAGAAGCAGTCCGCCGCCGTCCTTACACCGTCGTGCTGTTCGACGAAATCGAAAAAGCCCACCCCGATGTCTTCAATATGCTCCTGCAAATATTGGAAGACGGTCGCTTAACAGATGCCAAAGGTCGCACCGTGGACTTCAAAAACACGCTGCTGATTATGACCTCCAACATCGGTTCTAAGGTGATTGAAAAAGGCGGCGGCGGCCTCGGTTTCGAGTTCAGCGACAACCAAGCCGATGCTAATTACAACCGCATTCGTTCTTTGGTTAACGAAGAACTCAAAAACTACTTCCGCCCCGAATTCCTCAACCGACTCGACGAAATTATCGTCTTCCGCCAGTTGAACAAGGAAGAAGTCAAGGAAATCGCGGTCATCATGCTCAAAGAAGTGTTCGGTCGTTTGACAGAACAGGGAATCACCCTGGAAGTGACCGAAAAATTCAAAGAACGGCTGGTAGAAGAAGGCTACAACCCCAGCTACGGAGCCCGACCCCTGCGCCGCGCCATCATGCGCTTGTTGGAAGACAGCTTGGCTGAGGAAATCCTTTCTGGCCGCATCAAAGACGGCGACACCGCTGTTGTGGATGTGGGCGAGGACGGAATTGTTAAGGTGCTGCAAGGTCAAAAGCGGGAATTGCTGCCCCAAGGCGCTGAGTAAGTTTGAGTAAGTGCGATCGCGAGTTAAGTTGGGAAATAACCAATCTCGTAATCGCAAACAACTCAAAATCCTCACATAAAAAAGGTAGAGAATTTAAATTCTCTGCCTTTTTTATGAGTTAATATCAAGAGTAGACTTATTGCATAAATCTTTGATTGATAGGGAAACCGTAGATGCAACGCAGATGCCTTTCAAGATAGTTTACAAAGGCCTGCTCTTCAAGTCTAGTAATTAACAGCGACATACTTCAATGGTAAGCTGGACAGCATTTAAATTGTATATTTTGGGCGAGTTCGCTTGCCCAGCTCGCTCATGGTTTGATTATTTCTTGAGATGCAATTTAAATGCTGAGCGAGCTTAATCACATAATTAGTGGAAACTATTTAGCGAGGACTTTCATGACATCTGAAAAAAATAAATTGGGTACAGAAGTAGCAGAAAATCCGCCTGAAACCTGGTGGCAGAAAGCGTGGAAGTCACAGCGAGAAAATCTTCAGATAGTGATTATTGCTTTGAGTTTAGCAATAGTGATTCGAGCCTTGGTCGCCGAACCGCGCTACATACCCTCAGATTCTATGGTACCCACTTTGCACGTGGGCGATCGGGTCGTAGTCGAAAAAATCTCCTACTACCTCGAACCTCCCAAAACTGGGGACATCGTAGTATTTGCCCCGCCCGAAAAGTTGCAAGAACAAGGCTTTACTCAAGACCAAGCATTCATCAAGCGGGTAATTGGCTTACCGGGTCAAACCGTCGCCGTTAAAAAAGGTTTAGTTTATCTCAACGACAAACCCCTGGTCGAAAAATATATTGCCGAACCTCCTAAATACCAGTGGGGGCCTTATCGCGTCCCAGAAAATGAATACTTTGTGATGGGAGACAACCGCAACAACAGCAACGACTCTAGCAGGTGGGGATTTTTACCTAAGCAGAACATCATCGGCCGCGCTGTAGTGCGGTTTTGGCCTCTAGAACGCATCGGGGAAGTTTGAAGTCAGTTGACTGTTGACAGTTGACTGTTGACTGTTGTCATCGCAAGCCCGATGCCCCATGCCCGATGCCTCTCCTGTACGGAAATTTCTACTAATTCTTGTACCTTGAGGGGTAGGGACTTCCTCCGGCAACTGATAAAATGGTACAAAAAGCAGCGGGATTTCTCGCCTAGATCAAAATTAGTTGAATATTAAAAAATTAGGAAAGCTATGGGATTTTTTGATTCAGAAATTGTTCAGCAAGAAGCCAAGCTATTGTTTGAAGACTATCAATCTCTCATCAAACTAGGTGGCAATTACGGCAAATTTGATCGCGAAGGCAAGAAAATGTTCATCGCTCAGATGGAATCAATGATGGAGCGCTACCGTATTTTTATGAAGCGCTTTGAGCTGTCGGAGGACTTCATGGCTCAGATGACTGTAGAGCAGTTAAAAACACAGCTCAATCAATTTGGCATCACGCCCCAGCAGATGTTTGATCAAATGAACTCAACGCTGGAGCGGATGAAATCTGAGCTGGAAAAACAATCCTAGTGAGCAGAAGGAAGAAGGAAGTTCGGCAACGGATTCTGTAACGGATGTAACGGATGTCAGGAAGAAGGAAGAAGGAAGAAGGAAGAAGGAAGAAGGAAGAAGGAAGAAGGAAGAAGGAAGAAGGAAGAAGGAAGAAAAAGAAAGTATTCCCAATGCCCAATGCCCAATGCCTAATGCCCAATACCCAATGCCCAATGCCTAATCCCTAATGATTAATGACAAATGACTGATAGTTAAGGCCGCTCAAAAGATGAAGCAGGTTTGAAACTTTCTGCGGGAACTCCCTGCAAAGCTTGGCTCATAAAATCGCGCCAAACAGGGGCGACAATAGTACCCCCAGTAGCACCGTAGCTCATCGGTCTGTAATTGTCGTTGCCCATCCAAACAGCCACCGACAACTGCGGCACGTAACCCACAAACCAGATATCCCGTTCTGAGGAAGTTGTACCAGTTTTCCCAGCAGCCGGTCGCCCAAGTTGGGCAGCCCTTGCCGTTCCGCTGCTAATTACGCCTTGCAGGGCGCTGTTGACAGATGCCGCCGCCCAGGAATTGAGAACTAATTTGGGTTTGGGCGTATTGTCGAGCAAGACGTTGCCACTGCTGTCAGTGACTTGCACGATAAACGTGGTGTCAGAATGCCAGCCGTTGTTCGCGAAGGTAGCAAAAGCTCCGGCCATTTCTAAAGGAGTGAGGTCAACGGCACCCAAGGGCAAAGAAATCACCGGTTCCATCGGACTTCTGATGCCGAGCACGCGACAAATCTCAATCACTTTATTCAATCCGACTTCTTGGCCAAGCTTGACGGCGGGAATGTTGAGAGATACTTCCAAAGCTCTGCGGATGCTGACGGCACCGGAGAAGCCGCCGCCGTAGTTTTGAGGGTAGTAGTAGCCGTCGCCGTCGCGGTAGCCGACAGGGGAGTCATATACCACTGAATCGGGGCTGTATTTGCCGCTAGCAAAGGCAGCGTAGTAGATAAAAGGCTTAAAAGAAGATCCGGGCTGACGGCGTGCTTGAATGGCGCGGTTGAACTGACTCTTTTCGTAATCGACGCCGCCAACCATTGCTTTGACGAAGTGGGTGCGGGGATCGACGGCGGCTAGGGCAATTTGACCTTCCTGGCGATCGTAAAACAGCCCTTGGTAGTAAAGTCGATTGTGCCACGCTTTGACGGTTTCTTCGGCTATGCGCTGCATTTTGAGGTCGATGGTGGTTTGAACGCGCATTCCTCCCTTAACCACGGCATCTCGCCCAAAACGCCTCGTCAGTTCCTGGACTACGGCTTGTGTTACGTAAGGAACTTGAGAGCCACCAAAAGAGGTAATTTTGCCTAGCTTAATTTTTTCCTGGCGGGCAGCAGTCTCTTGGGCCGGCGTAATCCATTTGAGCTCCTTCATGCGGTTTAAAACGAGGGTTTGCCGCTCTTTTGCCAACTTGTAATTGACGAAAGGACTGTATTCTTCGGGAGCAGAAATTAAGCCGGCCAGCATCGCTGCTTCTGAAAGAGTCAAATTACTTGCTGACTTGTTGAAATAGCTTCGAGAGGCTGTCTCTACGCCGTACAAGTTGTGACCTAAGTAGATTTGATTCAGGTATAGTTGCAGAATTTGGTCTTTGTTGAGAATTTGCTCCAAGCGGATAGACATTACCGCTTCAGCTACCTTGCGACTAAATTTTGACTGGGGAGAGAGAAACAGGTTCTTGACTAGCTGCATAGTCATAGTCGAGCCACCTTCAACGGTTCTACCTTTCTCTAGGTTGACCATCAGAGCTCGGGCTATCCCGCCGGGGTTGATGCCTTTGTGGGTGAAGAAGTTGCTATCTTCGATCGCCAGAACAGCTCGTTTTAGGTTGGGGGAGATTTGGTCAAGGGGTACGACATCCCGGTTGGCTTCGTCGTGGATGCTGGCTAGCGGCTTGCCGTTGATGTCGTAAATGTGGGTAGTTTCTGTGGGAGAGTAGGTTTGCAAGATCCGAACATCTGGCAAATTACGGAAGCTGATCGCTAAGCCAACCAGTCCACCAGCGACTACGGAACTGGCAAGCATTGTCATGCTGAGTATGGTTCCGGCGGTCACTTTACTGACTGACTGAACAAACTCGAATACGGGGGCTGAGTTTTCCGTGTTATTGCGGACTGCGTTGGTTGACACGTGGATTTCACTTCCTCACTCGATTTGGGCTTTAAGACTTTTAATTTTAGATGCGAACCCTAGAGACTGTCAGTCGATTTTAGATTTTAGATTTTAGATTTTAGATTTATTCCACAGATGAATCTGGGAGTTTGAACAATAGTCTAAAATTTGGGGATCTCCACGACTGTTGTCGGGGGCTGGTATCCGTTTTTGGGCGGGGTCAGCTAATGAAAGCCGGTCAGCTTTGGGATTATAGTAGCGTGATAGTTATGTTTTTATGCGTCAACCAGTGAGTGTAACTAATTCTGCTGCACTTTGGCAAAATATGATGGACGATCGCTCCCCGATGATAACTCCTAACCTTTCAGCGCTTTACCGCGGCGTCAGCGAGATTTTTCCAGATCGACCTGATTCTAGCAACCCTGACGAAAATTTAGCCCAACTGCTGGCAAAAGTCGATCGACCTTTGCGCGTCAAACTCGGAATTGACCCGACAGGGAGTGACATTCACTTGGGACACAGCATTTGCGTCCGCAAGCTGCGGGCTTTTCAAGATGCCGGTCACACAGCCGTACTGCTGATCGGAGATTTTACCGCAAGAATTGGCGATCCGACAGGGAAATCGGAGATGCGAAGCCAGTTGACGGCCGAACAAGTGGCGGAAAATGCCAAGACTTATTTAGACCAAGTGCGTCCGATTCTAGATTTTGACACACCCGGACGTTTGGAAATTCGCTATAACTCCGAGTGGTTGTCGAAATTGGACTTGGCGAAGATTTTGGAACTGCTGAGGACGATGACGGTGCAGCAGATGCTTGCTAAAGAGGGATTTGATAATCGGATGCAGCAGGAAAATGCGATTTATCTGCATGAGTTTCTGTATCCGCTAATGCAGGGTTACGATTCGGTGGCTTTGGAAGCTGATGTTGAGTTGGGGGGAACCGACCAAAAGTTTAATATTGCGGTGGGGAGAGATTTGCAGCGGCATTTTGGGATGAAACCGCAGTTTGGTTTGCTGATGCCGATTTTGATCGGGACTGACGGGGTACAAAAGATGTCGAAATCTTTGGGAAATTATGTAGGTTTGTCGGAAGACCCGCTGACGATGTATTCTAAGTTGGAGAAAATTGCTGATAGTTCGATCGCCCAATATTTTGAACTATTGACAGATTTGCCACTTGATGAATTGCCAGAAAATCCGCGAGAAAAACAGAAACTTTTGGCTGTGGATGTGGTGCGCCAGTATCGCGGTTCGGAAGCGGCGGATCGCGCACAACAAGATGCAATGGCGCTGGTTAAAGGTGCTGCTGGACAAGCTGATGCAGTGCCGGAGTTTTCTTTGGCAAGTGTGCAGTTTCCGGCTAAGTTGTTTTATATTCTGAGTGCTAGCGGGCTTTGTAAAAGCAGCGGTGATGCCAGGAAGTTGATGCAGGGCGGCGGGGTAAAGTTGGAGGGCGATAAAGTTTCTGATGTTAATCTTACTTTTGAATCACCGGCTGATTTATGCGGTAAGGTTTTGCAGGTTGGGAAGAATAAGTTTGTGCGATTGGTGTCTTGAATCTCTTTTTTAACCGCAGATGAAGGCTGATGAACGCTGATGAACGCTGATAATCGAATTATTGTTGCTTTGGATGTTTCGAGTCAAGAAGAGGCGATCGCACTTCTTGACAAACTCCCGCAAGTATCTTTCTGGAAAGTGGGTTTGGAACTGTTTGTGAGTTCCGGGCCGGGGATTTTGGAAATTTTAAAACAGCGGGAAAAGCGGATTTTTCTCGATTTGAAGTTTCACGATATCCCGAATACTGTGGCTGGTGCTTGTCGTGCGGCTGCTAAGTACAATGTGGATTTATTGACGATCCATTCTACGTGTGGTAAAGATGCTTTGAAAGCGGCACAGTTGGCTTTGACTGAAGGGGCGGCGGCTGTGGATAAACCGAGTCCTAAGTTGATTGCAATTACTCTCTTGACGAGTTTGAATTCGCGACAGTTGGCTTTTGAGTTGAAAATACCTTTGGAGTTGCCAGAATTTGCTTTGCACATGGCATTGTTGGCTAAGGAAACGGGTTTAGCTGGTGCTGTTTGTTCTCCGCAAGAGGTGGAACAGTTGCGGATGAGTTGCGGGGATGATTTTCTATTAGTTTGTCCCGGTGTGCGTCCGAAATGGGCCGATGGGGGCGATCAAAAACGATCGATGACTCCAAAGGCCGCCTTTAAAGCTGGTGCCGATTATCTGGTGATTGGGCGCCCGATTACTGCTGCGCCCGATCCGGCGGCGGCTTTTAGCCGTATTTGTGAAGAGTTGGAGTAACAATAGAAATGTTGTTTTTTACCCCAGATAAAAGCCGATGAACGCCAATGGAATTTTATCTGGGTTCATCTGCGTTTATCTGCTGATATTTGCGGTTGCAACTCCGACTTTGGCAGTTAATTTTATGACCAATCATACTAACAGTATTAATGCAAGTCGGTATGGTTTGTTAGCGCGATCGCCCTGTCCCGCTGATTTAGAAACTTTGGTCTATCGCCTGTTGCAAGATTTGCCGAGTTATGCTAATCGGGTAATTGTGCGATCGCACTTTTCTCCTAACACTAACACACCGCCCGGTTACGCGCTGCCGCAAATAATTTTAGCCGGTCGCCCGGAGTTTGAACCGTTACCTTTAAATTCTGGGGATGCACTTCCTGAAAATGCTACTCAAGTTTTTATTACTACTTTGGAACGGCAGTATCGCGGGGGAAAACCAGTCGAAATTGAGCAATATCATTGGTTATTTTTCACTAAAACGGAGAACGGGTGGGAATTGGCAAAAATTGTTTCTCGGTTTGGTACTGCGACGGATGTTCGTCCGTTGTTGCGGCCAGAGGGGGAGAAAAGCGAAATTGCTGAGGCTATTCGTTTGTGGTTGCGCGATTGTCAGGCAAAAAATAAGTTGTCTCGCAACTAAATTGTATTTTTTGGGCGGGCGAGACGCCCAACCCCTACTCCCCACATAAAATAATTTTTATTGTGGAACAGGCATCTTGCCTATTCCTGACAGAAAATAATTTTATTGTGGAACAGGCATCTTGCGGTTGGTTGTTGGTTGGGGTCTAATTAACAGTCTGGATTGGAGCGGCTTCATGTCTTTTGTTAGTTCTAACCCTGGGGTTGGAGTGCCGATGGTTGCAGGACTTATACCTGTGTCATTACTTGTACCTATTTTTTTAATAACACCTTTTTTTATAATATCTAGTATAATGTCCGCTGTTAATAAATCACGACGTGGAAATAGATAAGTTAGAAATTCCGAAGATGTTTGACCTTCTAAATTAGGAAATACTCAACTCTAAATCAAAGGATAACCCGTCAAAAGTACATTGTGACCTAAGAATTTATCTTCATGGTGCTCAGTATTTCAGCGTTTCCTTGACTCCGAGTTTGCTTGGCTCAAAGATAGAGACCATTCGATAGAATTTATGGAATACTGTGTAATACTCTTCCTCACTATCCAGACCGTGCCAAAATCTTTGGTTTTGCATTGCTTCTCTTGCATAATAGCCAAATGTGTACAGTGCAATTTCCTTTTTCATTATACCAGACATAATCATAAAGTAAATCTCTTCCAAAAAGCAGATAAATACCTCTTTTTCCTGTTTTGTGACTGATATGCTGCTAGAGCTATCATGTAAAAGCTCACAGACTTTCTGGATTGACTCGTTCTCATCGAATCTTTTGCTCATCTCATGAAACTTCTCATATCTACGTATCCTATTGAGTTCTATGAACTCAAGAATGCCTTTCAAAAAACCTAGGAGTCCTATTAGTCCACCAATAGCTTCAATAAAGTTTTTCATGATTATATATCAAGTGGGAAGAGATGATAATTATTCCCTATTATACTGATGCTGGGCAAAAAAGTCATGGTGCGGTTCACCAGGATTTATACTCATCGCAAAAATGACACGATCCCCATCTTGCGGGCGGGCGAGACGCCCAACCCCTACTCCCCACATGAAATATTGTTTATTGTGGAACAGGCATCTTGCCTGTTCCTGACAGAAAATAATATTATTGTGGAACAGGCATCTTGCCTGTTCCTGACAGAGGTATCAGAAAATCCACGAAGTTTCGGTTGAGGGATTTACCGTGGGGGCGGGTTTACGAGATTATCTGTTTTAGGCAATTATTGTTCGTGAAAACCGCCCATACAAAGCACAAACAAAAAAATATTACAATTGCTATTTTAATTCATCCAATTTAGCCTTGATAGCTTGCATATCTTGCCACATATACCATTTCGGAGTCTCCGGTTCGCGGGAGGGATTTCGCAGCAAGTACGACGGGTGAAAAATCGGCATACACAAACGATTTTCCCATTCAATCCATTGACCTCTGATTTTACTGATGGGGCGCTTGTCGCTTAGCAAACCTTTGAGGGCGGTTGCACCAGTTAATAAAATAATTTTGGGGTCTAAGATTCGGATTTGTTCGAGCAAGTAAGGTTTGCAAGCTTCGATTTCTTTGGCTGTCGGAGGGCGGTTGTTGGGAGGGCGACATTTGATAACGTTGGCAATGAATACGTCGGTTTCTGCACTCAATCCCACTGATTCTAAAATCTTATCTAACAGTTTGCCCGATCGCCCGACGAAGGGCAATCCGGTTTCATCTTCGTTTTGTCCGGGCGCTTCTCCCACAATCAAAATTGAGGCTTGAGGATTGCCGCGCCCGATGACGGCGTGAGTGCGCGTATTGCCTAATTCGCAGCGGTGACAGCGGTTGCAGTGATCGCCGATTTGTTCCATATTTTGATAAGTGCCGGGAGGAATGGGAATGTTGGCATTTGCTGGTATTGAGTCTGTTTGGAAAGTGGCACTTTGATTGTTGTCAAAAAGGCTCAGTTGCAAGTCGCTGGACATAAATTTTACAATTAGGGAGATATTTTCGAGTCTAGAGTTTATAGTTTAGATCGGGTTTGGTGATTTGAGATTGGCTAGAAGCTTGTATGTGATGCTGTCGATTCCCTACCGGATAGCTACGCTCGCGCCTACAATCTCCAATTAACACTGGCACAATCTCCAATTGTTTGGTTGAGCTCGTACAGGCAAAAATATGTTCTCTAACCCGTTTTTTGACGATCGCGCCGATGCAGGCGAAAAACTGGCCGAGGCAGTTGTGGACGAGTTCGGCAAGTTGAGTTTAATGACACAGAAGGCGGTGAAACCGATTGTTTACGCCTTGCCGCGCGGTGGTTTGCCCGTTGCTGTGCCGATTGCGCGTCGCTTGGGCTGTCCTTTGGATGTGGTTGTTGCCAAGAAAATTACTCGCCCAGATAATTTAGAATTGGCGATCGGGGCTGCAACTGCTGACGGTCATGTCCTCTGGGAAAAGCAAAAGCAGCACAATTTACGCTTGCAAAAATCAGCCCTGCCCCTGGCTCAAAATAATGCTCAATCTCTGCTGGCAGATTTGTCTCCTGGACGCCCAAATATCAGCGCGGCTGGGGCTTTGGCGATTTTGGTAGATGACGGCATTGCTACGGGGATGACGATGGCTGTGGCGGCTAAGGCTTTGGAGTCGCAGCAACCGCTGGCTTTGTGGATTTGCGCGCCTGTCGCCCCGGCAGATTTGATGGGATTTTTGGCCCAAATGGGCGATAAGTTGATCGTTCTGGAGACTCCTCACCCTTTTTACAGTGTCAGTCGCTTTTATGGGCAATTTCAGCAGGTTGAGACGGCGGAGGCTTTAAGGTGTTTGCAGCAACAAACTGAATGGCGATCGTAGGTTAAGCTAGAAGGCTAAATCTAAAAGCTCGATCGCTAACACATGAGACCTTGGCAATATTGGTTGGACACTTTGATTCTGTCTACTCAGCACAATCCGCCTCGCTTTGTTGAGTTGGTAATGTTGACTTTGGCGATGATTTTGCTCGGGCTGTGGAGTGTAACATTGCAGTGGCAGTATTTAACCCTGTCTCTGAGTTATATAATTGGTTCGTCTTTTTCTATTTTGGTGCGGGAATCCATTGGCCCACGGCCTCAATTTCAGCTAACTCATCTGACAGCGTTGCTGTTATTAATCATCAGTTTTTATAGTTTTGCTGAACTGATTAGGTAGTTAAAGGCGTTTTGAGTTGTAGAGGCGGGTTTGACAATGTGATTGCGAAGGCGGTCAAGCAATTGCATAACTTCTAAAGCAATCCTCAGCGGGTTGTGAACTAGATGTTTTTTTGAACGAACCGCGAAGACGCGAAGGAAGATCGAGAGTTCACAAATCATTAGCCATCATCCTACATTCTAATTAGATTGATGTAAAATTATGCGGTTGCCGGCAGGATCGAAGGCATAGATTTCTAGACCGTGAGAAGCTTTGATAATTTCTCCACTGGGCGGATAACCTAAAGCCCAAATTCGGGCGATCGCATTTTCGATATCGCTGACTTCCAAACACAGACTCATGCCTGTTTTTGCTCGATTTGCAAATTCTGATTTGTGGGAATCTTTGGGTTTGAATATGCCGAGTCTTAAGCCGGGGAGTTGAAATTCAGCATAAGTATTGGGAATGTAAGGGTTTGGTTCTATGTCGAGAAATTTTGTGTAAAATTTAACAAGAACTTCCTTATCAAGGTCTGCTAAAGTCACTAGGGCGGTGCTGTATTGGAAACTCATATAAATTGGGAATGGGTAATTGATAATATTATAACTTTCTATCTCTTTAAAATCCTCCAATTCGTCCGACCATTTGGATTTTACCTTGTCGATCGCTTTTGAGAATCACAGCTTCGCCGCTTTGCGGTACAATATCAGTGATAGCGGTAATATTTACTTGATGAGTTACCATAATAACCGCGCCTTTAGTGTTGCGGTTGTCAACAATTAATTTGCGGATTGTCGCTGTTTGTCTGGCTTCTGTGCTGCTGTCGCTAAAGAACGAGTTCAGCGCTGGGAACGGTTCAACTTTGCCTATATTTATCAGTTTTGCTGTTTCCAAACACCTACACCACTGACTCGATAAAACTCTGGCCACTTTGATGTTGCGGCTGCGAAATTCGGCTCCAATTTGCTTGGCTTGAGTTCTTCCCTGTACTGATAAATTGCGCAGGGTGGAACAGTCACCCAACTTAAAGTTAGCAGGATCTCCCGTACCTGGGGCGATCGCGTGTCGCATTGCTACCACCAACCCCGTCTCACCCCGCTGCAACAATTGCCACCCTGCTTGAGTTTGCGCGTTGGTTGCTGCGTCAGAACTTGCAGTTGCAGTAATTAAGCCGATCGACAATACTAAAGCTAGCGACCGGAAAAACCATTTCCAGTTAAGGTAAATCCGTGCAGCCATTGTTGCAGAAGTTAGGAATTAACTTATCATATTATAATACAACAAATATTGCTCTATGGAACTCACCAATTTTATTGCTCTGTCTGTCATTATTGCCCTGGTGCTGGGGATTGGGTTTGGAACAATGACTTGGGCTTACTTCGGCAAGGGCAGCATTTCTGTACTCTTTAAAGAACCAATTTTAACTTACCCAGAATTTCCCGATACCGACAGCGGCAGTAAAGCTTCCGTTTATTTTCAACAAGGAATTGAGGCTTATCAGTCGGGAAAGTACCGCAAAGCCAAAGATAAATTTACCAGCGCTGTAGAACAAGTTTCAACTTTGGCAGAAGCTTACCACAATCGCGCCTTGGCTTTTGCAAATTTGCGATCGGATGACGAGGCTGTTGCAGATTTGATCCGTGCCAGCGAATTATACCAACAGCAGGAAGCTGGATTTGCGATCGACACAATTAAGCAAAATCTGGCCGCCTTGAAGCAGCGCAAATTAGAACGAGAAAAACAAAAAGCAGTAGCGACATAAATTATTATGTTCGGTCAGTGGAACTCAACCCAAACCTAGAGTTGTGGTCTGAAAAACCCGGTTTCTTTGTGGTTGTGAGAAACCGGGTTTGTTTACAGAAGTTTTATTAAAGTTGAAAATCAAGATTTAACCTTCTCCAGTTCAACTAAATTGTTCTGGAATCTTCTATTTGGTCGATTTTAGCAATCATCATTTCTCGGCTAGGTGCCACAACTCGATAATTAGTAATGGGATCGTAAGCTTCCCACTCTTGAGTCACTTCGCTGTCTTGCCACAAAAACCATTCCCGGTAAATTTCGCCGTCATCAATGTCGCCGCACAAGGGAAGCCAATCATCTCCTCCCAAATTATCAAAATCTCCTCCTACTAAATCAATCCAAGCTGCAAGGATACAAGAGTCAATAGTATTATTGTTAACAGCAAGGGTGTTATATTCAATAGAAGTTTCGGGGAAACAAAGTGTGGATTTCATAAGCTGTACCTGAATGTTATGTTATTAATTTATAAAAAAATCCTCTACATTAGTGACAGCAGAATGCCACTATCCTAACCTCCACAGTTCCCACCTCCAAAAACCTTGACACCCAAAGCGCTCAAATGCCTCTGCTGTATGACTTGAGACCGCTTTGAGTCAAGTCGCTAGAGAGGCTAAATTGAGCCACTTTGCCAACTGGCATAGAAGAAAGCCCGATCGACCAGATATTGCTGGCGAAGGATGTCGGGCATTGGGAGCGAAGACAGTGCAACTGGCAATTCTATACTGGGTAAGTTGGCAACTTTCAGTACAGTTTTTGTGATAAAATTAGCAGTAAGCGGACTTTCGTACCGACAGCCTGGTTTGGTCAAAAGCTTTGCAACGAGCTTTCCAATCGTGGTGCGATCGCCAGTTTTGATTTATTGTTAAATTTGCCAAGTCCCGATCGACTGTTAGGGAAAAAAAATTATGCAAGCAACCAACCAAGAAAGAATTATCGATCTGACAATCCACTATACCAACGGCAAACAGCAACACTTCCAGTTCATTGCGCCAGAGGGAACAGTAGGAGAGCAAGCAACTTTAGGCACTCGCCTGCACAAAATGTTGACAGCAGACCCGATAATTCTCGAATTGGCAGATAAACTGGTAGTTATCCCAGTTCACAACATACAAAGTATTGAAATATCGCCGATTCCTACCAAATTGCCAGAGGGTGTCCTTCACCCAATGCGAGAAATCAAGAAATAGCTAAGCTGTTCTGCATCCAAATTCAACAGACAAGGCGGGCTGAATACCCATCTCATCCAGAGTTTGAATAAACATAAATGTACCACTTAAAGGCGCAACAAGTTATTACAAATAACGATAAAAATAAAAAAAAATGTTGCGGGCAGTGAAACCTGTTCCGAAAAAAAGTGCAACAGTAGACCAACTCCCAACCCTTATAGCATCACTAATTTCCAATCTAAAATCTAAAATCTAAAATCCCATGACGATATCTCACATGAGTGAGGGGAATAATTGCAGGTTTCACAGACTTTGACTTACCGAAAAAAATGCTAGAACTCCACTGTCACACTACTTATTCCGACGGCACTCTCACCCCTGCCGAACTCGTAGCCGCCGCCGCGTCCTCGGGGGTTCGGGCCTTGGCCGTCACCGATCACGATACGATGTCGGGTTGGGATGAAGCCTTCGCCGCTGCTGCTTTGCACGGTATCGAAATAGTCCCCGGACTCGAACTCAGCACGGTTCACAACGGCCGATCGCTGCACATTTTAGGTTTTTATCCCGATGCAAATAAGTTGCGCGTTCCTTTGAACGATCGCCTGGAAGGAAGGTTTCGCCGATCGCAGGAAATGGTCGAAAAATTAGCAGCAATGGGATACGCGATCGAACTGCCAAAAACATCCCCAGGAATGGCACCGGGAAGGCCTCACATTGCCTCTGCACTTGTAAAAGCCGGTCACGCCAAATCATCGCGGGAAGCATTCGATCGCTGGCTGGGAGATGACGGCCCGGCTTATGTGCATTACGAGAAATTCTCGATCGTCGAAGGCATTGATTTACTGAAAAGTTGTGGTGCAGTACCAGTTTGGGCTCACCCTTATTTATTTCGCGGCGGCGCTGTTGAGGAAGTCTTAAAAGAATTAGTAGATGCTGGTTTAATGGGAGTTGAAGTATACCATCCCAGCCACAGTTCCAGCCAAATCCAAAAGTTGAAAGATTTGTGCCTTCATTACGGTTTGCTGGCAACTGGTGGCAGCGATTATCACGGCCCAGATCCGGAAAGGAAAGCAGCAGATAGCACCCAATTGAATATGCTGCATTTGCCGTTAGAATTGCTAGAACCGATTAAAGTTGCTGCGGCGAGTTTGAAATAGTTTTTTAGGACGAATATTGCTGACGTATACATTTGTAAAAAAAAGGAATCCTTCGCTTTTTGAGGGAGGGATTTGCACGCAGTAAGTCATCAGAAGAAGACCGAGGTCAAGCGGAATATAAATTAATATGAAGTTAAAGGCAATTGCAGGGGAGTTGATTTTACAATGTTACTAAAGCAACTTGCCAAACGGAGCTTATTATGAGTGCAGAAGACAGAGCAAAGGCGATCGGCAAAAATTTAGAAGGCAAAGCTCAGGAAATTTTCGGTAATATCACCGGCAACAGAAAAGACCAGGTTGAAGGCAAAGCCAAACAAGCCGAAGCCGCCGCCCGCCACGCAGCAGAAGATGCTAAAAATGCGGTGAGAAATCTGGCAGATAAAGCCAAAAGGTCGATCGACAAATTGTAGAAACTGCGTTATACCAAATCCTGGCGAATAGAATTCGCTTCATATCAAATCCTTTGCTATCAAGGGTTTGATATGATTTATTTTTTGAATGTGCATAAAACTGGGTGACTCCTGCTACATCTCTTCAAAAGCGCAATGGAGAAGTCCCTATGATTGTTAATTTTACACCGGATTAATTTCGCAGTAAGGACTTCAGTCCTTATTGCATTGCCTTTACGAAAAATTTTTGCTCAATTCTGCATAAAGCCACCAAAACCTGCGATATCAGAGTATCAACACGCAAAAACTGGACTATGACGAGACATTATACCCCCGTCGAACCCTTAGCAGGTTTAGTTCCTGTAGGGGCAAGTTTCAACTTGTTGCTTCCACCCACGGGTTGGGAACTCAAACCGATTTCCTTGACTTTGTTATTGCTGGCACGTTACAGCGCTATTGTCCCTGGGATAATCGAATTATCTCGATGTCATCCGAACGTCCCTGTGAACACCGACGAACAGTTACGCCAACTTCTACAACTCTTGAAAGACTCGCAAGAGGGTAGTAAGGAACAAGAAAGACTCAAAAATCAATTGTGCCAACTCATTCCCCATTTGCCCGGAATTCGCAAGCATCCTTATCCTAATATTGATTTAGAGGAAATGATGCAGGAAGCTTATTGCGGTTTTCTCAAAACGCTTTCGGCATTTTTGAGGGGAATTGACCTCGACAATCTCGCTGGTGATGTGTTGCGAACCCGAGTGGTTCAGCGGTTCAATAAAACTCTCAAGAACAAAGTCTATGAGCAATATCGCCGGATGCAGCAACAGATTTTTAGTGTTAGTTTTGATGCTCCGATTACGAGCAAGCGAGGTGAAAAATTTGAGGCTCAAGAACCGATAGACCATACCACGAAAAATGGAATTGAGCAACTCATCGAGAGAGAACAAGCTCAAAATAAGCAGCGCATCGGCCGCCAACTATGGCAGTGTATTGAAGACGATCCGACGGGAGAACTGCGAAACAGTTATCCCAATGAAAAAATAGATAAGAAGAAGCCAAATAATCCCGAAAATCGCCGCCCTCGACCGGATGCCAATTCTCACGTACTCGCACTGCGATTGCTGTTGCAAGACCCTCCAGATAAATTGTCTAAAATTGCCAGAGAGTTAAACATTGACTATCAAACTCTCAACTCTCACTGGAAAAGAACAGGTTTGGCTCTCGTCAAAGAGATTGCACTTAAGTTTGGATATCAACCCGAGGAATAATGGTGAATAGCATAGATACTTATTTGTTAGAAATTCCTCTGGAGCAAACTGCCCGCAATTTGGCTCTGCAATTTGCTTCAGAGCAAGCTAATCCGCAAAAAGGCAAGCGGGTTTATTTCAATACCCTGGCCGTTTGGGCGGTTAACTATTTCTTGGAATGGATGGAAATGGAAACCGATATTGATGGCGGTGATAGTTGGAATCCAGTAGTGCGGACGCTTGTGGATGTGGGCGATTTGGTTTTGCCGGGAATTGGCAAGATAGAATGCTGTCCCGTTCAGCTCGGAGAATGGGCGATTTCTCTGCCGGAAGTGCGGGAAAATCGCATTGCATATATCGTCGTTCAGTTTGCCGAACCTTTCGATAAGGTGAAACTTTTGGGCTTTATTCCGGCTGTGGAAATTCTGGATGAAACAGAAGAGATTTCTCTAACTAATCTCAAACCAGTTGAGGAATTGTGGGAGTATTTGGATCGGATTGAGTTGGCAATTCCGCTAGTGCAAAATGAAATTGAAGAGTTGTTATCTGATTTGGAAGAAAATGACCCGGTACAAGCACAAGTTCGGGAAAAATTGCAAAACAAATCTATTTCTGAAATAGTGGCAATTTTGAATAAAGTTTTGCACAGTAGTGAGAAATCTGACTGGGGATATGAAGGAGGGAAGGCTTTAGCGGGAAGTGGTTCTAGCAGTGGAGGTTTGGGAAAGAGAGATATATCTTTCTATCGTGATAAATCTTCACCTGTGGAGAAAGCTTCAGATATTGAGGAGGATGTGAAAGCCGAACTGAATTTGATTGCTGAAGATTTGTTGGAAAAGTTAGCTGAGATTTGGGGAGATGATGATGACTTGTAGGGGTTCCCATCGACTGAAGAAACCGGGTTTTTGACCACATCTGCGGGTTGAAACGAAATATTTTCGTCCATCAAACCCGGTTTCTGAGTTCCCACCGACTGAAGAAACCGGGTTTTTGGCCACATCTGCGGGTTGAAACGAAATATTTTCGTCCATCAAACCCGGTTTATGGGCCCCCACAACTCAACCCTAAAATTCATTACAACCCACATTCCGCAGATATTCAAGCAGAAGGAAAGGAAGATAAATTCGGGAACACAAAACTCCCAAACGATTGCACGGCAATCGTTTGGGAGTTTTTAGTGTAGAATAGATTTCTGCAGTAAAGCAACTCTAAAAATCATGAACCAGCCATTATCGGGGATAAATATCGTAAATTTAGACCACTTGGGAATAGTAGCCGGGATAATAGATGAAATGG
>NZ_JAMPLN010000025.1:0-117469 GCF_040004035.1 Microcoleus vaginatus FACHB-2002
TAAGAGCTTTTATCATCCATCGACGACGAGAAAAAAGCGACGATGCCAGACTCAAGCGATACCGAGAAAATTTACAGGAAAGATTAACCGGGATTTTAAATTTAGCGCCACATCATCCGGATGGTATCCGGCTACGAAAACGCTATGGTGGGCTAATTGACAATTTATTTCTATTTCTGGAAGATGCGGGGATTCCACCAACGAATAATAGTAGTGAACAGGCGATTAGGATGAGCGTGGTATTTCGCCGTGTGACTAATGGCTTCCGTTCTTCATGGGGTCGAGATTTGTTTGCTGCCGTTCGTTCAGTTGTCAATACTGGGAAGCGACAGGGTTTAACTGCTTATCAATCCATTCAAGAAGCTCTCTCTATTGATGGCTCCCTTTTTTCCCCTAGTTGAGCAATTACATAAGCCGTTTGATATCCCTCTTTCTTGGCGCGGTCTAAAATTCGCTGCACTAAGGAAGTTTTTCCCATTTGCCGGGGCGCTTTGATTCGGATTAAAGCTCCGGGCTTAACAATAGTTTGGTAGGAGTCCGATTCAATGGGAGGCCGATCGATATATAGGGGTGAATCTAAACTAACAGAACCTTCGGGGTTGTCTAAGTTGAGCAGAGAAAGGGGAGGTGCGGCGATCGATCGCGCATTTTCCACCACAGGCGACGACTCCTCAACGATATCGCTAACAGAAGCATCGCGCGATCGCTCTGCTGCATCCAACTCCGAAAAATCAGACTTTTTCTTTAATATCGGCGTAGGTTCTTCGGAAATTCCTGCCATGCTGATGCTAACGCAACCCAACTTATAGGCACGTTCGATCGACTCCCCCGCCACCAACGTATCGTAAAAACCTACAGCAAATTCTCGTGCGGCATTATCTCCCACCGTTTGCTTCATGCCGATCACATAGGGAATGTGACGTGCGATCGCCTCAGCTTGCACTTCTGAATAGCAAGCGTTGAGTATGACGCACTCCACGTACTCCTTAAACGCCTCAAACAAAGCTGCCAAAGCTTTGGCATTTACCAGCTTAATTTGTCCCGCCTCATCTTCCAAGGCTAAACCGCCTTCTCCTGCACCATGCCCGGAGAAATGCACAATCTCTGGTTTATAATCTAATATGGCTCGCTGCATTTCTCTGGGTGTCACCGCCCACTGTTGCTCAAGTTGGAACTTGTCGGCCTTTTGAGAACGTTGCAACCCCTCTGCAATTTCCTTCGCCTCTTTCTGTAAGTCCACAGGGGTGGTATTTTTGGGGTTGGCTGCTAAAAACAGGATAGTTTTTTTATTTCGAGTAGAAATACTCATCAATGGAACCTTCACGCTTAGGAGATACAGGCGCTTAACGACACTACCTCAGTCAGGGCGAGATATTTCTTGCCTTGACGGTATTTAAGCACAAACATCTTTATTTTTGTTGGTCAGTCAATTGGCAGAAACGATCGCCCTGACTCAAGCATAACCAATCGACAAGGCGATCGCGACTCTCAACTAATCTTTTTAGCTACGTATTCAACAAGTGCGATCGGCTTCCCCTTTTGCAGTCCTATTTCATAAATATCGAGATTCTTTATAGTTTTATTCTCATACCCGATCCAGGATTTTTTGATGATTATTATTGCCTAAATTAGTACATAAAATATTCTATACTTTCGCATTTATTTAATCCACGCACTCCGACAAAAACGGGTTTTTGATAAACTCTGTGGATATCAACAATGATTTATTTTAGTTTACTTAAACAATCATTCAATTCCCCTACCAACCATTCTTTCTCAGCTTGCGGCAAAAATAAGCCAAAACAATAGTTACGCGACTGGGCGCGAATCCGGCAAAAAGTTATCGATTTTTTGAGCAATGGCAGATGAATTCCGCTCAACTTTACCCGCTGGATATCTTGAGGAGTGATTTGAATTGGTCTAGTGAATCGACGAAAATCAGTCCTCCACAAGCACCTACACAACCACATCAAAGCATAAAATAGGGTAAATGTTGTTATAGCCAGGAATGATATAACTAAAAATCGCCCATATAATGTAAGTAGCCAATCGGTTGTAGTGTATTCACAAGACAAGCTAGATAGAATAAATCCCAGAATCAAAGAGAATGGAAGTAAAAATTTATAACTCAGATGAATGAACTGGAAAAACCATTTGAGCTTGCTAGGTGAACGATCGGGGTGTATCTTGATTAATAACCACCGTTTAGTGTCAATTAAAGTAATTCGGGATTGGGGCGATCGCTTAAACATTTTTTCGGGATTAATCCCGCTTGGCTGTTCCCCTCGCAGCGCTGATAAAGCATCTTTTGCTGAGTCAAATCGATCTTCAATTGCGGGTTCAACTATCTTCTCTAACCAGTCGGCAAACTCTGGAGAAATAGAGACGCGATCGCGGAATTTTATCTTCTGCTTTTGTCTGGGTAAATCGGATGGAAATTTCTGGGTTAACAGGAAAAGCAGCGTTGTTCCTAATCCATACAAATCTGTTGATAATACAGCTTTTCCTCTGAATTGTTCTGGTGCCATGTAACCGTAGGTTCCGACAACGGTACTGCCTCCTGTAACGGTATGATGGTAAGTATTTTGAACTGCACCAAAATCAACTAGGAAGACTCGCCCATTTTTTTGCAGAATTATATTTTGAGGTTTGATATCTCGGTGGATAGTAGCAGGTAACAGCGATTGCAGATAAACTATAATTTCTAGCACTTTAGAGGCGATATGACGAACTTGCGCTTCATTGGGTTTCCAGCCATTTTCTATCAATTGTGCGAGAGATTTTCCCGGTGCGAGTTGTTGGGCGATATAAAAACAACGATCTTGGGAAGTATCCACTTGAAAGTAGTCAATGTAGCGAGGAATTCCCGGATGATTCAATCCCGATAAAGTTTTGGCTTCTCGTTCAAATAACTCGACTTTCTTCCATTCAGTTGTCACACGCAGGGATAAAGCTTTGAGTGCAACTTTTTGATTGCTGTTTAAATCTACAGCAGCATAGGTGATTCCAACTCCGCCCTGTCCTAATTTGCCGAGAATGCGATATCTTTCAGCAAGGATTTTTTCCGATTGTTGTAGTGTTTTCATATTTTTGTGCCTGGGTTGATTTTGGATAATTAGTCTGTTGCGCCGCGATCTCTGAGTATTTTGGCTGCTGCTTCTCGGTCGGGGTTCCAGTTGGTTTCTGCTATCTTTAGCGGCGTCTCGCCATAGCAGTTGGTAGTGTTAATTTTTGCACCTTTAGCAAGTAGCAATTTTAAGATTTCTACCGTGCCATAATGTGCTGCTTTATGCAGTGGAGTTGTGTCACATATATCTCTGTTATTGACATCTGCACCGTTTTTAATTAGCAGTGCAGCAATATCATTGTGTCCGATCGCGATCGCTTGATACAATGGAGTTTGACCGTTCTCATTTCTAACGTTAACCCTTGCGCCATTAGCAATTAGCAGTTCAGCGATATCTTGAGATCCTTGAGCAACAGCAAGATGCAGGGGAGTTTGAAGCAAGTTATTTTTGGCATTAACGAATGCACCTTTGGCAATGAGTTGTTTGGCTACATCCTCAAGTTTGAAATCGACAGCGATATGCAGTAAAGTTCTGCCTTCTTTGTCTTCACTATTAACATCTGGGTTTTTACGAATTAGCAGCGCCACTGTATCCTGAAGTTTCAGGTATACGGCGATATCCAGTGGAGTTGTTCTTTGATTATCCTGGATATTAATTTCTGCACCTTTAGCAATCAGCAATTTTAAGATTTTTACAGTGCCATAATGTGCGGCTTTGTGCAGTGGAGTTGTGCCAGATCCATCTATATTATTGACATCTGTACCGTTGTTAATTAGCAGTGCAGCAATATCATTGTGTCCGATCGCGATCGCTCGATACAATGGAGTTTGACCGTACTCATTTCTAGCGTTAACCCTTGCACCATTAGCAATTAGCAGTTCAGCGATATCTTGAGATCCTCGATCGACAGCTAGGTGTAACGGAGTATTTCCAGATTCGTCTATAGCGTTGATATCCAGCATTAGCAAAGCAGCAACTTCTTTGGTGGCTGCATAGTGCAGTGGAGTTCTTTTTCTACCATCTCTGATAACAACATTTGCGCCGTCTTTAATTAGGTGTTGTACCAACTCCTTAAAGCCTATTTTTGCTGCGTTATGTAATAAAGTTGTACCCTTGCCATTTCGGGCATTGTCTTCTTTGATGTTAATTTTTGCGCCTGCGGCGAGTAGTATCTTTGCGATCGCCTTCGATCGCGCCGTATGTAGAGGAGTCAAGCCATTTTTGTTTTTGGCATTGACATCCGCACCTTTAGCAATCAGCAACTTAGCCATTTCAGGCGATCGGGCAAAGAACAGAGGAGTTGTACACATCATATTACACGGCTCAAATTGAGCTTCTCCCCAGGCGTTAATATCTGCACCTTTAGCAATTAGCGTCTGTGCCACTTTTATGCGATCGGACATCGCAGCGATGTGTAATGGGGTCCAGCCATATGCACCCTTAGCGTTGACATCTGCACCTTTGACAATTAACAATTCTGCCACCTCTTTTGAGCCAGCAAAGTGTAGTAAATTCTGATTATTTACCCTGCTATTAGCATTAATGCCAAGATCCAGATAATGCCTAACAGTTTGAGTATCTCCCCGTTCAACAGCCTCGACAACTGCATTGGGTGTAAATCCAATCCGGTTAAGGATCGGATATTTAAAGTGATTGAAAACAGCAACAGTAGCAATAGCAGCAATTCCTATTTTGAGGCGCTTTTTCCATTGCGTCGGATTGGATTTAACGTTAACTGTTCGAGGATTGCGAAGAGATTCAAGCGCTTCTTTTGCCGAGTTAAAGCGGTTTTCTAAATCTGGCGCAATCGCTTTTTTTAACCAATCGGCAAATGCTGAAGAAATCTGAATTTGAGAGCGAAAATCTCCCTCTAGTATATTTGTTGGTAATTCGGCCGGGGAACGGTGGGTTAGTAAATACAACAAGGTCGCTCCTAAACCATATAAATCTGTTGCAGGTACGGCTTGTCCGAGAAATTGTTCGGGAGCCATATAACCATAGGTTCCAACTACGGTACTTCCTCGCATTAAAGTATTGTAATAAGTGTTTTGCACTGCTCCAAAATCTACTAAGCAAACTTCCCAATCTTTTGGTTGGTGGGAATTAATGGGGGATTTAAAAACAATATTTTCTGGTTTAATATCCCGGTGGATAACAGGTGGTGTCTGTGAATGGAGATAAACTAAAATCTCCAAAATTTGTGTGGCAATGCGTTGAATTTCAGGTTCACTAGCGTGCCAGCCATTTTCGACTAAACTGGCTAGAGATTGCCCTTGGGCCAGTTCTTGTACTATATAAAAACAACGGTTATCGGGAGTATCGACATAAAAATAATCCAAATAACGCGGAATTCCCGGATGATTCAATGTTGATAAAACATTGGCTTCTCGTTCAAATAGTTCCAGGACTTTCCAGTCATTCATCTTCTGTAAAGACAAAGCTTTGAGTGCGACTCGCTGGTGTGTTTGGAGGTCAACGGCTTCATAAGTTGTGCTACTACCGCCTTCTCCGAGTAGCTTTTTAATTTGATAGTCTTTGACTAAGTTATGGGGAATTTGTTCAACAATATCCATAGCATTCTCCTGGGTTGATGAGTACCAAGAAACATTTTCTATTTAGGTTTTTACAACCCAAATATTGAGAAATTTATGCAATGTAATTTGAGTGTTTGAGTATGTTTCAAACAAGTCAATAGAAAAGTCAATCACTGACTCTTTATATTTGCTTAAATTTCAATTACCGTATTTCTATGGATAGCTTACCCAGAATTTTTGAGGGGCATATCACCTTTGGCGAAAATTTACGTACGGGATATCGATCGTAATCGAGCCGATAATCATAGCCGGCGCGATCGTAAATGCCTGCAAGCAATTCCGGCAAATTAACAATAGGTTCTACATCTTCTTCGCGCAAAGGAAGTTGTCGGTCTTTTTGAGATGCTAGCCAACGTTCGTAGGCTTCTCTATCGCCACTTTCTCTCTCAGCGGCCTCTGCGTCCTCTGTGGTTAATCAAAAAAATTAGTGATTTTTAATACAATTCCCGACTCAACAGCCGATCGAACTCCTCAATTTTCGATGGGGATCTAAAATTCACCTAAAGTTCGACGCCCTTTGGCAAAACCCTCCCTAAGATAGAAGTTAGGGGACGATCGGTCTTTTAGCCGATTCAGGAGCAAGTGTCAAGCACTCCATCGAACCCAAATCCAGAGCAGCAAGACAGGGAGGACATCAAAATCATGGTAAACGCGCCGACAGGGGAAGCCCGACTGGGCCCGATGGATCAGGTGCAAGCCCTAGACCGCGATTGCACAACCCTATCTCGTCACGTACTCCAGCAACTTCACAGCTTTTCAGCAGATGCTCAGGATCTCAGCGCGCTGATGAATCGCATCGGGCTGGCGGCAAAGCTGATCGCGAGGCGGCTCAGCAGAGCCGGATTAATGGCAGATGCCTTGGGGTTTACAGGGGCTACGAACGTGCAGGGAGAATCCGTCAAAAAGATGGATATCTATGCCAATGAAGTGTTTATCTCGGTATTCCAGCAAAGCGGACTTGTCTGCCGCTTGGCTTCGGAGGAAATGGAAAAACCCTACTACATTCCCGAAAACTGTCCGATCGGACGCTACAGTCTGCTCTACGACCCCATAGACGGTTCTTCCAATCTTGACATCAATCTCAATGTAGGCTCCATATTCAGCATCCGCAAGCAAGAGGGAGACGATGCAGATGGCTCTGCTTCCGACTTGCTGCAACATGGACACAAACAAATTGCCGCTGGTTATGTACTCTACGGCCCCAGTACCATGCTGGTTTATTCGATCGGTCAGGGTGTTCATTCCTTTACCCTCGATCCCAGCTTGGGCGAGTTTATTCTAGCTAACGAAAACATTAAGGTTCCCGATCGCGGCCCGATTTACAGCGTTAATGAAGGCAACTTCTGGCAGTGGGAGGAATCTTTGAGAGACTACATTCGCTACGTACACCGCAGCGAAGGCTACAGCGCCCGGTACGGCGGGGCTTTGGTGGGAGATTTCCACCGGATTTTATTCCAGGGAGGCGTGTTTTTGTACCCGGGAACGGTGAAAAACCCCGAGGGCAAATTGCGCTTGCTCTACGAATCGGCTCCCTTGGCGTTTTTGATGGAGCAAGCCGGCGGGCGGGCAAGTACAGGTATTCAAGACATCTTGGATGTAGTGCCGACTAAGCTGCACGAGCGATCGCCCTTGATTGTCGGCAGTAAAGAAAATGTAGCGATGGTGGAGTCTTTTATTCAAGATCGAGCGCGCAATCCTAGAACAGTCCAATAGTGAAGGAAGAAGGAAGAGGGAAGAAGGAAGAAGGAAGAAGGAAGAGGGAAGAAGGAAGAGGGTTTTAACTTATAACTTTCGACTCCCAATTACCAATTCCCCATTGCCAATTTTCAATTTTCAATTTTCAATTTTCAATTTCCAATTTCCAAGTCCCAATTAACAGCTATCAAATTGTAGGAGTTACAGTAATGACAGCAACACCAACCAATCACCTGTTAGAAATCAAAGAAATTGGCCAAAGTATCTGGATGGACAATTTGACTCGCGATCTCATCAAGTCCGGCGAACTCAAACAGATGATTGAAAGTCGGGGACTGCGCGGGATTACATCTAATCCGGCTATTTTTGAGAAAGCGATCGCGGGTAATGTGATTTACGACGCGGATATCGAAGCGGGCATCCGGGCGGGCAAATCTGTTATGGAGATTTACGAATCTCTGGTATTTGAAGATATCCGCAACGCTTGCGACATCTTCGCCCCAGTTTACGCAGAGTCGAAGGGTTTGGACGGCTACATTAGCATTGAAGTGCCACCGACGATCGCCAACGACACAGAAAGCACGATTAGCGAAGCCATACGCTATTACCAAGCCCTCGGCAAAGAAAACGTGATGATTAAGATTCCGGGAACCGCTCAAGGTTTGCCCGCAGTCGAGCGAGTCATCAGCGAAGGGATTAACGTTAACGTGACTTTACTGTTCTCGGTTGACAGCTACGTCGAAACCTTCTGGGCTTACATTCGCGGTTTGGAAGCGCGGGCGGCTAAAGGTTTGGATATTAGCAATATTGCTTCTGTTGCCAGTTTCTTCTTGAGCCGGATCGACATCAATGTCGATGGCAAGATTGACGAGAAACTCAAAAATGTCACAGATATTTCCACAAAAGCTAAACTGGAAGCAGTGAAGGGGAAAATTGCGATCGCCAATGCGAAGATAGCTTACCAGAAGTATAAAGAGATCGTAGCGAGCGATCGCTGGCAAGCTTTAGCGGCCAAGGGAGCGAAAGTACAGCGCTTGCTGTGGGCTTCCACCAGCACCAAAAACCCCAACTACAGCGATGTCATGTACGTCGATGAACTAATCGGCCCCGACACCGTTAACACTTTGCCGCCGAACACCGTTGAAGCTTGTTTCGACCACTGCGATGTCGCACCCCGGATTGAGAACAATGTCGAAGAAGCTTACACCCTGATCGAAAGTCTCAAAGATCCCGACATCGACATCAACTTGGACCAAGTGATGGCAGACTTGCTCTTGGACGGGATTGACAAATTCGTCACCCCGTTCCAATCCCTGATGGATTCCTTGCAAGAGAAAGTGCAGAAGTTGTCACCCGTCGCCTAGACAGATATCTGTATCCTGAAAGGCAGAAGCATTTAGGAATCGGAATAGATAATTATCTGGGTTCTTAAATGCTGAGTTTTAAATCCTCTCTAGGAATTTTGAGATTAATGCCTCTGAGAGTTCCTAGAGAGCAAAATCATCTGCCTCCTCTAGCAGTAGGAAGAACCGATTAACTCTCTCACCGAGAAACTAGCAGAAATGACCGCAAACTATCATGGTGTCTTGGCAGGGTTAACATCACTAGAACAAGGAAAATAAATAATGGTAACGCTACTTGAAAATCCACTGCGGGTCGGTTTGCGAAAAGAACGGGTGCCGGAACCACAAATTCTGGTAATCTTCGGAGCTTCTGGGGATCTCACCCAGCGCAAACTGGTACCTGCAATTTATCAGATGAAGCGCGATCGACGCTTGCCACCGGAAACTACCGTCGTGGGAGTAGCCCGCCGCCCTTGGAGTCACGATTACTTCCGAGAGCAAATGCGCGAAGGCATTGAAGAATTTGGCGGCGGCATTGGCAATGAAGAATTTTGGCAAGATTTCGCTAAAGGTTTGTACTACTGTCCCGGCGACATTGATAACCCCGAAAGCTATCAAAAACTCAAAGATTTCTTAGCGGAACTCGACGAAGAAAGGAGAACTCGCGGCAATCACATATTTTATCTCTCGGTTTCCCCGAACTTTTTCCCAGAAGCAATTAGGCAACTGGGCGCGGCTCAAATGCTGGTCGATCCAGCAAAACACCGCTTGGTAATTGAAAAACCTTTCGGCCGCGACTTGAGTTCGGCAAAAGCTCTCAACCGAGTCGTGCAGCAGGTTTGCCAAGAACAGCAAGTTTACCGGATCGACCACTATTTGGGTAAAGAAACTGTTCAGAATTTAATGGTATTCCGGTTTGCTAACGCGATTTTTGAACCGCTGTGGAATCGGCAATTTGTCGATCACGTACAAATTACAGTTGCAGAAACAGTAGGCGTAGAAGACCGGGCGGGTTACTACGAATCCTCTGGGGCGTTGCGGGATATGCTGCAAAACCACTTGATGCAGATTTTCTGTCTGACGGCGATGGAACCGCCGAATTCCTTGGACGCTGACAGCATCCGCACCGAAAAGATGAAAGTTCTGCAAGCAACTCGCTTGGCAGATTTGCATAACTTGGACTTCTCAGCGATTCGGGGTCAATATTCCGCAGGTTGGATGAAGGGCAAACCGGTGCCAGGATATCACGATGAACCGGGGGTTGCTCCCAATTCGACAACGCCGACTTTTGTGGCGATGAAGTTTATGATTGACAACTGGCGCTGGCAGGGAGTGCCTTTCTACCTGCGAACCGGCAAGCGGTTGCCGAAAAAAGTTAGCGAAATTGCGATTCAGTTCCGCGAAGTTCCGCTGCTAATCTTTCAGTCCGCGGCCCAACAAACTACTCCTAACGTTTTGACGATGCGGGTGCATCCGAACGAGGGGATTTCGCTGAGGTTTGAGGCGAAAATGCCGGGGCCGGATTTGCGGACGCGGACGGTGGATATGGATTTCAGTTACGGTTCTTCTTTTGGGGTGACATCTTCGGATGCTTACGATCGACTGTTAATTGACTGTATGCTGGGCGACCAAACTTTGTTTACCCGTTCTGATGAAGTGGAAGAAGCTTGGCGGGTGGTAACGCCGGCGCTGATGGAGTGGGAATCGTCCAACGAACAGGAGTTGGTTCCTAAATACGAAGCGGGTACTTGGGAACCGGCGGAAGCAGAACTGCTAATTAACAGAGACGGCCGCAAGTGGCGCAGACTTTAAGAGCCATTAGTCAGCAGTCATTAGTCATTAGTTATTGGTCAGCATTAGTAATTAGCTAAGAGCTGCTAACTCATAAGTACTAACTAATAACTTAATGACTAAGAACCAAGGACTAATGACTAATAACTAAGGACTAATAACAAAGGAGAAAAGATTTATGACGATGACACCGATGAAAGCTCCGCCTCTGGTTTCGCTGCAAAATCCTAAAGATGTGTCGATCGACCAGATAGAGGCCGAATTGAGTCAAATTTGGGAAAGTTACAGAGAATCGGGGTCAAAGGGCGATGTTCCGATCGCTAGTAGGGCAACAACTTTTACTTTTGTAGTCTACGAACCCGAAGAAACTCAGCGGTTATTAGCGGATCTGGGGTTTTACGACGGGCCGGTGGACGGTATTACTGGGCCGATGACGGCATCTAGCATCAGGGCGGCTCAAAAAGCTTACGGGCTGCCGAGAACGGGCAAAGCTAACGATGAATTGCTCGCCACTTTGCGGGAAGAAGTGGCTCGCAAAAATTCAAATGGCGAGGAGATGGGATCGAGTGGTTTGGGTTCCGGGGGTTCGGGGGTGGCTGACGCGATCGTGGCTGCCAATCCCTGTCGGATTATTGCTCTGTGCCCGACGGCGGGGGAAGATACGGGCGTACAGGCTCAAGTGGCTGCTTATTGTCCGGTTCACAAGCGCACCACTGGCAATCTGATCTGTTGCGAGTACATTACCCTCCGGGGTACGGAAGCTGCTTTGGAACGGGTGAGCGGCATCGTGACGGCGTTGACTATCGCTGATTTGCCGACGCTGCTGTGGTGGAAGGCGAATCCTGATGCCGATCGAGGTTTGTTCCAGCGGCTGGCGACAATTAGCAGTTCTGTGATTGTTGACTCTAGCAGCTTTGCCGAGTCTGAAGCTGAATTGCTGTTGATGCACAGTCTGATCGAGGAGGGAATTCCGATCGCGGATCTCAATTGGCGCCGGCTGGCCGCGTGGCAAGAGTTGGCTGCTGAGGCTTTTGACGCCCCGGAACGTCGCGCTGCGATTCGGGAAATCGATCGGGTGACGATCGATTACGAACAGGACAATTCTACTCAAGCGCTGATGTATTTGGGCTGGCTGGCGAGTCGGCTTCAGTGGCGTCCGGTTGCTTTCAAACAGGAAGAGGGCGATTACCAAATCAAGCGAATTAAATTCGCGGGGCCGGACGAACGGGTTGTCGAAGCGGAGTTGGCTGCTATTCCTACTGCGGATACGGGTGATGTCCCGGGCGATTTGATTGCTCTGCGTTTGAATTCTACGAACGAGAAGGCTGACTGCGGTACGGTTCTGTGTTCGGAAGTGGGTGGCTGTATGCGGATGGAAACGAAGGGTGGCGCTCAAACCGATCGGTTTAACCAGGTGAGTCCTCTGTTCGATCAGGTGACGGAACACTTGCTGGGCCAGCACTTGCAGAGTTGGGGCCGAGATGTGCTTTACGAAGAAAGCTTGGCAGTGACGGCTCAAATGCTGAAGTTAGCTAAGCGGTAAAAAGAGGGAAGAAGGAAGAAGGAAGAAGGAAGAAGGAAGAAGGATTGAGTTAATATTCAGTGGGGCAGGCAATGTCTGCCCTACTTTTTTAGGAGTTATGAATTTTAAGTTAGGAGTTTTGATTTAATCCTGTTATTTAACTCAAAACTCTAAATTACTTCCCAAAAGCCACTAAATTACCTCTCTTCTTCTCATTCTTCCTTCGCGCCCTTCGCGTCTTCGCGGTTCGTTAAATATGTATTTTTTGTAACTAATCTAGAACTATGGCCTTAGTAATTGCTGGCGAACGCAGCGGGGCGGGAAAGACTACTGTGACGATCGCCCTTTTAGCTTTTTTAATCCGTCGCGGCTTGAATGTTCAATCTTTTAAGGTTGGTCCGGATTACATCGATCCGATGTTTCATGCTTTTGTTACTGGTCGCCCCTGTCGGAATTTAGACCCGGTATTAACGTCTGAATCTTATGTAAAAAAGTGTTTTTCTCGTCATATTCAAGATGTCGATTATGCCTTAGTTGAAGGGGTAATGGGGCTATTTGATGGTGTTTCTCGGAAGAAAGAAGAAGAAAGTTCGGCAACGGATTTCGTAACGGATGTAACGGATAGAAGTTCGGCAACGGTTGTACGAGATGTAAAGGATTTAACGGATTTAACGGATTTAAGGAAGCCAGAAGGAAAACAACACTATTCTATTTCCTTTGCTTCTACGGCTCATGTTGCTCATTTGCTGAATTGGCCGGTATTGTTTGTGATAGATTGCAGCAGGCTCTCTGGTTCTGTTGCTGCGATCGCCCACGGTTTTCGTTCTTTTAACCCTGACCTTAAATTCGCTGGTTTGGTGCTGAATCGAGTGGCGAGCGATCGACATTTGGAACTGCTTCAAGATGCTCTCAAACCGCTCAATTTACCTATTTTGGGGGTTTTGCGTAGGGATGAGGCTGTTACTATTCCCGATCGACATTTGGGGCTGATTCCTGCTGAGGAGTTGCCGAATCTTCATGCTGCGATCGATAAACTGGCTGATTTGGCTGCTGTTAGTTTTGACTGGGAGCAACTTTTGCCTTTGTTGGCTGCAACTCGAAATGAGGGGTCTGAGCAACTTTCTGGTAGACACAATCTCCCTTCGGGAATTATAGTTAAAAAAGAGGTTGTTGTCAACAGTTTGGGAAAACAATTTGGAGTGAGGATTGCAGTTGCGCGCGATCGGGCTTTTAATTTTTACTATCAGGACAATCTTGATTTGTTAGAACAGTTGGGTGCGGAGTTGGTATTTTGGAGCCCGCTTGATGACTCGGTTTTTCCTGACAATGTGCAAGGGTTATATTTTGGCGGCGGTTTTCCCGAAGTGTTTGCTCAAAAATTGAGCGGTAATGTTTTAATTCGGGATGCGGTAAGAAGTGCTATTTTTTCGGGAATGCCGACTTATGCGGAGTGCGGCGGTTTGATGTATTTGTGCGATTCTATTGTAGACTTCGATGGCAATTCTTGGCCAGGGGTGGGGGTGTTGGAAACTGCTGCTGCGATGGGAAAGCGTTTGACGCTGGGATACCGAGAAGCTGTGGCGGTGAGGGATAGTTCGGTGTTAACTGCTCTCGATGAGGTTTGGGGACATGAGTTTCATCGATCGCATTTAACTGTGGAACCGAGTAATCCAGTTTATCACAGTTGGAGGTATGGCAAGCGAGGGGAAGTTGAGGGGGTTGCTGAAGGTTGGGGAGTTTGTCAGGTGCACGCTTCTTACTTGCATTTGCATTGGGGTGCTCGGCCTGATATTCCGGCTCGTTTTTTGCAGCAGTGTGCTGATTTTGATTGTAATGGTGTTTTGGGCGATCGAGAAAGCGAACTAGATTTTTTTATTTAATTAACCGCAGAGCACACAGATGGCACAGAGAAGAGAGCAGTGTGCTGAGTTTGATTGTAAAGGTAATTTGGGCGATCGAGAAAGCGAACTAGATTTTTTTATTTAATTAACCGCAGAGGAGACAGAGGGCACAGAGAAGAGAAGAGAGAGGATTTACTGTATTAGAATGTTCATGACGCATCAAGCTAGGGATGTTGGGATTTATGAGCGAATCAATTTCGACTAAGCAGTTGTCCGCACAATGGGTGACACCTGAGGATTTTCGGAGTTACGGTCAAGTTATCTTTGCGGCTGTTGATGGCAAGTCTTTCGATGCTGAGGATGCTCAGTTAAGTTTGCAAAATGGTATTCCTAGATTTTACATTATGCGGCTGCACAATAAAGGTCGCAAGTTTGGCAAAATTACACGGCACGTTCAATGTACTCAGTGTTTGGGTTCTTTGGAGGGGAAGGATTGGTTGATGGCGGTTGCGCCTCCTGGGGATAGCTATAAACCGAGTTTAGAGGGTATGGCTGCTTTTCGGATTCCGGGCAATTGTTTTATTAAGTTAGATGTGGGGACTTGGCACGCTGGGCCGTATTTTGATGCGGATTTTGTTGATTTTTACAATCTGGAATTGAGCAATACTAATGTGGTTGACCATTTTACCTTTGATTTGGTGAAAAATCACAATCTGGAGTTTGAGATTGTCTGATGTTGGCGATTTGTAGTTGCGCTTTCTTGGGGTTGATTATGGTTATAGGTGGGTTTTTTGAGTAAGATTTTTTAACCGCAGAGGGCGCAGAGGACGCAGAGGAGGAGAAGGAGGGGTTCGCAAGTGATTGGGGAATTATTTTGGTCTCACTAGGCTGAATCGCCACGCTTGAAGGATAAAGTTTACAAGTGTTAAATTAAGTGCAATTGTCATGTCTGAGCAAAAGTATAGCATTGTTCTGCGCGAATGTCGTTTGTTAGGTGCGGGCGACGCTCGCCCAACGGTAGATATTGCTATCGAGGATGACCAAATAGTCGCCGTTTCGCCTCGGATATCAGAACTTGGCGAACGCGAAATCGACATTCAAGGCAAATTAGTTAGTCCTCCTTTTGTGGAGTCGCACATTCATCTCGATTCGGCTTTGACTGCGGGGGAACCGCGATGGAATCAAAGCGGCACTTTGTTCGAGGGAATTCAAATCTGGGGGGAACGCAAGCAAAGTTTAACTCTGGATGATGTCAAAAAACGGGCTGTTGAAACTTTAAGGCTGCAAGCGTCTCAAGGGATTTTGTTTGTCAGGAGTCACGCTGATGTTAGCGAACCGACGCTGACAGCTTTGCAAGGACTTTTGGAAGTTCGAGAACAAGTCAAAGATTGGATGACTCTGCAAGTTGTGGCTTTTCCCCAAGACGGGATTTACGGAAGTCCAGAAAATGACAAACTTTTAGAGAAATCTCTGGATATGGGTGCGGATGCTGTGGGCGGGATTCCGCATTATGAGTTGACGCGAGAAGATGGGGTGAAGTCGGTTGAGCGCATTTTTGAACTTGCTGAAAAATACAATAAATTAATAGATGTTCACTGCGATGAAATCGATGATGAACAGTCGAGATTTTTGGAAGTTGTAGCAGCTTGTGCGATTAGAAGCGGGGCTGGTTCGCGGGTGACGGCTAGCCACACGACGGCCTTCGGTTCTTACAACAATGCTTATGCTTTTAAGCTGATGGGAAGTTTGACCAAATCGGGAATTAATTTCATCGCCAATCCTTTAATTAATATCACTCTGCAAGGCCGCGCTGATACTTATCCCAAACGCCGTGGGGTGACGCGAGTTAAGGAGTTGTGGCGGCAGGGATTGAATGTGAGTTTTGGTCACGACTGCGTGCAAGATCCTTGGTATAGTTTAGGTACGGGAAATATGTTGGATGTCGCTCATATGGCGGTTCATGTTTGTCAGATGACGGGAATGGCTGAGATTGCAGCTTGTTTTAATATGGTGACTGTCAACGGTGCTAAAACTCTCAATCTGGGAGATGATAATTATGGGATAGATGCGGGGAAACCTGCAAATTTGATTGTGTTGGACGCTGAGGATTGTTATGATGCAATTAGGAGGCGCGCTGCGGTTCGGTATGTGATTTCGCGGGGTAAGTTGCTGGCGGAAACTTCACCGGCAAAAACAAGTTTTTTCTGACTCTCAAGTCGCAGCAATTTTTCAACATGAGGTCGTACAGACAAACAAACTCATTTCCTATGTAAAATTCAAAAATACATCTCGCTTTGAAAGCGGTATTGACTACTACAAGGAATTATGATATTTTCTCAATAAAGTGTGTCCAATCAACGAACGACTATGAACGCTAAGTTTAAAGAATTAGACTGCAACACAGATATTTTACTGATTCAAAAAGATACTTTTACACTTAATAGATTTAAAGAATTAATGAGTAAGAAACTTGCTGAAAACCTTAACAAAAGACCCGAGGGAACAACGGGTAGGATTAATCCAATATTTTTTAGTTTGTTTTCGGATTTTTCAATTGGAGAAGTAAATATTAGAGCTTTTGAGAGTAAATGGATTTTTCCTTCTCAAGGAATAGATTGTCACCTTCTAAAGATTGGTTCTCAAGGCTGGCAAAAAGGCAAACTAAGAATAGAAGCATCTCTAAGTTTTACAACAAGCGATGGCTACTACAGAATCGAGGTAATTAAATTAGAATTTTGTCCTGATGAACCTGCCGAACCGGAATCTATTTTAGATGACATCCGCCAATCTGAGGAGTACAAAAAACCTCACTAATAACACCTGATAGCCCGACAAAGATACAGAGGCAGGCGATAAAATCACATAAATTATTGCTGAAAAGTAACCATAAATATCCAATAACAATAAATTGGAAAAATCATGAAAATTCGTTGTATTGCTAATACGGGTGAATCTCTCCCTGAAAAATATATAGATCCGCCACGCGGTTATACTAGAAAAGTTGAGTTACCACTAACTATAGGCAAGGAATATGTTGTTTATGCTATCCGAGAATGGCAAGGGACTATTTGGTACTACATCTCCAATGACAATTACAGCTATTATCCTATCCATGACCCGGCACCGCTGTTTGAAGTGGTTGACAGTAGGGTTTCTAAGTATTGGCGGTTTGAAATTTCGCCCAATGGCTTGTTAATGATAGCGTTTGAGCAGTGGTTTACTGACCCTTATTTTTATGATAAGCTAACGGATCAGGAAGAGGCGGAGATTGAGATTTTTGAGAAGGTTAAGGAATTGATGGATGCTGAGGATTTTACTTTGCCTCCGCTGGATGTGGCTGTTGAGAAGTTGCGGGAAACTGTCAGTGTTTGAGTGGCAAAAGTGCGATACTCAATTGATTTTGTTAACCAGCTTGACTCACATACCTCCAAATAGTATAAAATATCAAGTAGCAGAATCTTGTGAAATAAAATGGACGAAAAAGTTGAAATCAATAGAAGCTATGAGACACTAGACGGCGATGATGATGTTTTGTTATTGGGTCAAGCTACTTTTACGGTTCGCCGATTTAAAGAGCTAGCCTCCAGTAAGTTTAACAAGATAATGCTTCAGACTTATGTAGCAGAAACTAACCAACGTGAGAAATCGATAATTCAGTGGATACAATATCTGTCGATTAACGAAGAAACAAAAATTATGGGAGGGGATATAAACTGGAAATCGCCTCCAGAAGGAATTGATTGTCAAATTCTAAAAATTGGTTCCAAGGGTTGGCAAAAAGGAAAGCTTCAAATAGAACTTAATCAAACTTTGCATTCTTGGCAAACGCAGGTCTGTATAAAGTTTTGTCCTGATGAACCACCAGAGCAAAAATCGCCTCTAGATGATATCAGACAATCCGAGGAATACAAAAAGCTGAGCAATAATAACTGACAACCTGATCGCGATTACAATACAATAATCGATCGCACCTATATCTGAACCTTAGATTTTCAACCGCAGATGAGGGCAGATGTAGGCGGATGAACGCTGATGTTGTTTGGGATGGACTAATGATAAACATAGAAGAATATGTCGATCGCACGGCTGAACTGATAAACTTACCGTTAGACCCGGAACATCGTCCAGGCGTTGTGGTAAACTTCGAGAGAATAGCTGCGATCGCCCGACTCGTTACTGAATTCCCTTTACCTCAAGAAGTAGAAGTCGCGCCGGTGTTTGAACCTTAGATTTTTAACCGCAGATGAGGGCAGATGAGGGCAGATGAACGCAGATGTTTTTTAGAGAAGGCTGATGCGGTTGCTACGGCAGCGGCGGTTAAATGTGGTAAGGTTACGGCTACAGAGGCGGTAAGTGCTGCTTTGGAACGGATTGCTGTTAAGGATAAAGCTTTTAATTGCTTTACTGCAATCACTGCATCAAGCGCACTCGCAGCAGCCGAAAACATAGATAATTCGATCGCAAATAACCAAAACCCAGGCCCTTTAGCAGGCGTTCCCTTCGCAGTCAAAAACCTGTACGACATCGACGGAATTACCACCCTAGCAGGGTCAAAAATCAACGCTGACAATCCTCCGGCTACCCAGGACGCGGCGGCGGTCGCGCGACTAAAACAAGCCGGGGCTGTGCTCGTAGGTACTCTCAACATGGATGAGTACGCCTACGGTTTCGTCACGGAAAACAGCCACTACGGGCCGACTCGCAATCCCCACGATACTACGCGCATCGCCGGCGGTTCCAGCGGGGGTTCCGCAGCAGCAGTCGCCGCCGGTTTTGTACCCATCACTCTCGGTTCTGATACTAACGGTTCCATCCGCGTACCGGCTGCTTTGTGTGGTGTGTTTGGGTTTAAGCCTACTTACGGCCGTTTGTCCAGGGCTGGCGCTTATTTATTTTCGGGTAGTTTGGATTGTGTCGGGCCGTTTGGGCGATCGATCAGAGATATGGCGCTGCTGTACGATGTCCTGCAAGGCCCTGATTCTCGTGACCCTGTTTGCACTCAACGCCCGCCAGAACTTTGTTCGCCACAGTTAAATCAAAGCATCGAAGGATTGCGAATTGCTGTTGCTGACGGGTATTTCGCCACAGGCGCCGAACCGGAAGCAATGGATGCTGTAGAAATAGTGGCTAAAGCCTTGACAAATGTCTTGGATTGTGGTACACGCACAGAAAAAACAACAAACCCCCCAAAAATAGGGGGGCTTGCAACTGTCACCATACCGGAATCCGATCGCGCCAGGGCTGCGGCATTTATCATTACCGCTTGCGAGGGGGGAAACTTGCATTTGGACAATTTGCGATCGCGCCCTCAAGACTTCGATCCCGCCACGCGCGATCGCTTTTTAGCGGGAACCCTGATCCCTGCGACTTGGTACTTGCAAGCGCAGAGATTCAGACAGTGGTACCGCGATCGAATTCGCGAAATATTCCAACAAACAGACATCATCCTCGCACCCGCAACCCCGATAGCTGCCCCTGAAATTGGCGTCGAGAAAATGGTAATAGCCGGACAAGAAATCTTAGTGCGTCCCAATCTCGGACTGTTCACCCAACCCCTATCATTTATTGGCTTGCCCGTTCTTTGCGTGCCCGTACAGCGGCCCGGCGCTTTGCCCTTGGGGGTACAAATTATTGGTGCTCCCTACAGCGAAGCGGTGATTCTCCGAGTCGCTGCGGTACTAGAATCGCAAGGCATTATATCTGCCGAATCAATTTAGTGCTAATAATTCTAGGGTTTGTTGTTGCGGTGAAAGCGTCTCTTAGTCCTTCTGGCAATAGCTTTGCGCTTCTGCTTTTCCAGCGGGGTTTCAAAGTGGCGGTGCTTTCTCATGTCGGGGAAAATACCCGCTTTAGAAACTTGTCGCTTAAACCGTCGTAGGGCTGACTCAATCCCTTCATTTTCGCCTATTACAACTTGGGTCATTATTTCTCCTTTTGTTCGTTAGATCAAGTTTTATCATATCAAGGTTTTTGGCCGCGCGACCTGTTGAAGGTCGGGCGATCGGCCAAAACCTCAAAATTATAGCAAATCCGCTGCGATCACCGCTCTTGATTCTTTAAGTCCGCGCAGGCGGACTTTGTATGTGAAGGCGGAAATTATACTCCCGCGGTTCCATCGGTTTGGGCTACCAACTGATTTTCCTGCCGCAGGTAAGCTTGAATAAACGGGTCTAATTCGCCGTTCATCACATCTGCGATGGCGGTTGTTTCCACCCCAGTACGCAAATCCTTGACCATTTGGTATGGGTGAAAAACATAATTGCGAATTTGGTTGCCCCAAGCCGCCTCCACCATATCGCCGCGAATCTCGGCAATTTCCGAAGCCCGTTGTTCCTTGGCAACCACCAACAGCCTAGCCTTGAGTAATGCCAAAGCTTTTTCCTTATTTTGCAACTGACTGCGTTCTTCAGTGCAGCGGACGGCCAAGCCGCTAGGAATGTGAACGATGCGGACTGCGGTTTCTACCTTGTTAACGTTTTGCCCGCCCTTGCCACCAGCGCGCGAAGTCGTGATTTCCAAATCTTTTTCTGGAATGTCCAACTTGACGGATCGATCGAGAATTGGCATCACTTCGACGCCTGCAAAACTGGTTTGACGCTTGTCGTTAGCATTAAAAGGCGAAATTCTCACCAAGCGGTGAGTGCCTTTTTCCGATCGCATATAACCGTAAGCGTAGCGGCCGACAATTTCCAAAGAAGCCGATTTAACACCTGCTTCCTCTCCCTCGGAAATTTCCATTAAATGTACTTTGTAACCTTGACTTTCGCCCCAGCGGGTGTACATCCGCAGCAGCATTTCGGCCCAATCTTGAGCATCTGTGCCGCCGGCCCCGGCGTTAATCGTCAAAACGGCGCCGCCTTCATCGTAGGGCCCCGATAGTAATTGTTGCAGTTCCCACTGGTCGAGTTCGCGGGTTAACTGAGAAAGACTCGATGAGGCTTCTTGGAACAGCGACTCGTCGGCTTCTAACTCCAGCAGTTCTAAAATAGCTTTAGCATCTTCCAAGCTCGTTTGCCAGCCGCGATATTGGTCTAAATGAGATTTTAAGTCATTAAGTTCTTGGAGGGTTTCTTGAGCTCGATCTTGGTCGTCCCAAAATGCTGGTTGGGCGCAGATTTGCTCTAAGTCTTGAATTTTGGCTGTAAGTGCGGGGATGTCAAAGATAGTCCTGGGTTGTACCCAGTCGATCGGACAAAGTTTCGATATTGTGTTTGATGTCTAGAACTTCCACTGTTAGTTCTCCGGCGTTGTGGGGTGTATTTTTAATTTTAGCTGAAATTGGGATCTTTCAACAAAATGTTATTGCTTCTTCCTAATTAGATATAGTGCGAATGCGAACCCGTTGAATTAAAAACTTTACCGCATTCAAAATTCAAAATAAAAAAAAGTTGCTATAATCTAAAATCAGGTTAACGATCTCGATGGAAGTTAACTGCCATGATTTCCCCAGAACTAAAATTAAGCTTGCCGTCCACCGAAGACCTGCCCTGTTCGGACGATACCCCTGTGGATAACGAAGACCAGAATCTGCTACCCAACCTATTGTTGTTTGTCCTGACCAGCATTTGGTCGGCTCGCATGGATTGGTACTTTGGGGTGGATATGGCCGTGTATCACACGACGGGAATCAGTCCCAAAGTGCCTGTCGTCCCCGACGGGTTTCTCAGTTTGGGGGTGGAGCGCCGAAAAGGAGGTAAATCTCGCCGCAGCTATGCTGTCTGGGAAGAAAACGAGGTTGTGCCGATCTTAGCATTGGAAATGGTGTCTCACAAACCCGGTGGGGAGTACGACGATAAAATGTCGATTTATGCCGGGTTAGGGGTTTTGTACTACATTATTTACAACCCCGAATTTTGGCGGCGCGATCGGCATCAACCGTTTGAAGCCTACAAGCTGATTGACGGGCAGTACCGGCAACAGATTGGCGAACCCTATTGGATGCCAGAAGTGGGACTGGGCATGGGGCGATCTCAGCAAGTTATTGGGGGCATCGAGCAAGAAATTCTGGTTTGGTACGACGAGTCAGGAAATGTCTATCCCCTGCCCGATGCAGCGGCGGAGCAGATGCGCGAGGAGTTGAGGGTAGAACGACAGCGAGCCGATCGCCTAGCTGAGTATTTGCGATCGCAAGGGATCGATCCCGATAACCTGCCTGAATCGTGACATGAAATTCGATCGGCTTCACCGCATTCTTCCTTCTTTCTTGTGACAACAGTCAACAGTCAACTGACTTGTTATATATACTGCGAACCTGTTGAATTGAAAGTTTTACCGCATTCGTGAGCACATACGTCCAACCTTTTAGAACAGGAAAAACTTTTTGTGAGGTCTTCGCGAAACCAATCTCTGGCGATCGCCTCTTTCACCGATTGAGTTCTGAGAGAATTAAAACCATTTCCGTACTTTTCAATTAAAGCCAGCATTTGCGGTCTGTAAGTGTGGTTATAAACCGCGTATTTAGTATGGCTTACCCAACAGCAAGGCCAGAGTTCCGCTTCAAAACTGATGAAAATCTCTTGGGTTGCTTGAGTTTGGCAGCTAATTTCTACATTTCGGTAGTAATTGTTTAGGCTACCAAATTTTTCAACAGCTTGGAGAAATTGGTCTCCCTGGGGATTTTTATATTGTTCCAACGATGGGGGTTGAAGTTCTTCGCTTGCTGGCTTTGATGGGACAGAAGGAGTTGGTTCTGGTGCTTGAGACGTTTCGATAGCTATAGCTTGATACCAAGCATAATTTGCTTTTTCTGGTTGCCCCAACTGCGTCAACACTTTAGCTAAATTGCGATAAGCTCCTGCAAAATTGGGTTTAAGCTCGATCGCCTTTTGGTAATAAGCACTAGCGGGCTGCCACTGTTGCTGTTGAGCATAAAGACTGCCAACATTAGCATAAACTTCTGGAAAATTAGGCTGAATTTTGAGGGCTTTTGCGTAACAATCTGCTGCTGCTTGCATCTTCCCCAAACCTTGAACAGCATTGCCTAAAGTTTTCCAGGCTGCTGCAAAATTAGGTTGAATTTTTAGGGCTTGTTGGCTGGCTGCGATCGCCTCTGACAGTTGCCCCTTTTTCAAACATTCCTCAGCTTGTCGGTGGAACTGAAGCGCGGCCTGTTCTTGATGCTGAGGGGCTGACACATTAGCTGTTGCTGGTTGGTTTGGGCGATCGCTCTTAGCCTCTACCTGAGAGTTTTCTGCCTTCTGAGGCTGTTGATTGGCGGACTCTTTGTCATAAATCTCTTTTGCCACAAAACGAGAGGTAGCTTTCGGTACAAACTCGACAAATCCCAATAGTTGGGCTAAATCCCGCGCTGCTTCTACTTGGTGCTGGTTGTGTTCAAATATCAAGTAATGCCATACAGCTTTTCCGCCAGCTTGGATAAAGGCATTAACCGACTGCATTATCCTGTCCCAGTTGGTATTTTGGCGGTAGATGCTGTTAGTATCAGCCAACCCGTCGATACTAAAAATTACGCGATCGTGTTCTCCTGTCATCGCCTGTGCCAGCCTGTGCCACCACTCAGGGTTGCGTCCGCTACCGTTGGTGTACAGGCAGATATGAGGAACTCCCATGCGGTGCAAATACTCGATCGCCGGAATAGTGGTATTGCTAGTCATAGCATCGCCGTAGTTGCCGCACATATACACCAAATCCAACTGAGAGCAAAACTCTTGTGGGAAAATTCTCTCAATATCTTCCATCTTTAATTCTGCCCCCGGCAAAATCGGGTTGCCGGTGCGGGGACACTGCGGGCAAGCTGCATTGCACCTGGAGGTAATTTCTACGCTGACTCTTCTGATATCTTCATATTTTAAGTACATGAGTTTTCCCCAATTAATTTGTGATTGATATTGAAATCGCGATCGATCCAATTAGATAACAAGAGTTTTGATTGAGTTATTAAAAATTATGATTATACCTCATGTCTGCCGGCTGCGAACATGATATAAGTTTTTTGTATGAGGGACAGAGGACGCGATGAGGACTATCTGGGTGGTAAATCTTCATAAAAAACCGCGGCCCGATGTCGATCGAGCCGCGGTTTTTTTAAGCTAAAGTTTGAATTAATCCCGGCCGTTGAGAGCAATCAGCAGGCGCAGAATGAAAATGAACAAGTTGACGTAGGTCAAGTACATCGACAGAGCAGCGGGCAAATACTGATCGTCGCGGTAGCTGCGGGGTAATATGTAAAAATCGACGATCGCAGCGCCGGCAAATATAAACACGCCGATGCCAGAAATGCCAATTTCCAGCCAGGTTGGGGTGTAGACGCCAAATAGAGAGAGCAGAAACTGACCGCCAACGACGACTAACAAAGCAATCACACCTAAACTGAGAGTTTTGGTGAGGGCCATGCCGTCTTGTTCAGAAAGGTTGGAGCCAATTTGGCGGGCGGCGATAAAAGTAATGCCACATCCAAGTGCAGCAAAACCAATACCGGCGATGCCGACGCCTTCGCTTCTGAGGGCTATAGACACCAATCCGCTGAGGGTGTAGCCTGTAAGCAAGCTGTAGGTTGCCAGCAGAGGCAAAGCGGTATTTTTGTTGTTTTGTTCGGCAGCGCCGCGGGCGACAAAGAACAGAATTAATTGTAGGACGATCGCAGCGATGAATGTGGGAAAGAAGAGCCCGGGATAGTTACGAATCACTCCGAGGCCGCCGTAGGTGCCGACAGCAGTTAAGACAAGTCCGCCGCCCACGAAGGGGAGAGCGTTGGAGATGACGTTGGGGCCTACTAGCGCGTGGTTTTTGGCCTCGCGCACGGCTTCGCGGAAATTGCTAGTGTTACTCACGAGGATTTACCTAATTTTGGCTGAGAATTGCTATCTATCATTTTGACAGCTTTACACTGTGTTTGCAAAACTTGAAAGAGTTTAAAGATTTGATAAAGAACGGGGGTGAAATCACTCCAAAGCAGGGATCGATTGTTTATAATCGAGTGCGTACAGGTATGTGCCGTGTCGCTGTATCGCAGGGTTGCGCGTCGCGGCAAAGCTATAATTGAGGTTAAAGGGCCGGCGCTATATGTAGCCAGGGGCCAGCTTAAAGTCCATCAAATCGCAGATATAGCTGAAGTCAATCAATTTTGGAGGGGGGATTTACGATTGGGGATTAAGGAGTATATGCTAGAGGCATGGGCCACAGTTGATTTTAGGTTTTTGATTTGCGACTTAGTTGAAACTAGGGATCAGAAACTTAAATAATATAAAATATAAAATATAAAATCTAAAATCTAAAATCTAAAATCTAAAATCGGTTCCGTTAATTGCTAAGGTAGCTCAGAGAGAGAATACCCAGAAAATTAATGAATAGATCCAGTTCTACGACAAACTGCTAAATAGGTAATTTCCCATGCCCACCTTTTTTGAGCGAAAATTATTGCCCCCTACAGCCGGGATTTTATTGGCTGTCGCAGCCATTATTTCCGGCGGTCAAGCTGCCGTTGCAGCTAATGTCCAAGCCGTTTCTACCGCTGCTTTAGGGCAGGGTTCAGAAAATTTGCTGCTGGCTCAGACCGGTCAACTCCCCCCAAGTACAACTTCTTCAACCCCGAACCGGGGGACGGAAAACCGTGTACCTCTGCCCGTAAGAATTCCTGAGCCTTCGGCGGTGGTAGGGTTGGGTTTAGTTGCGGGTTCGCTGGCGCTGAGTCGCCGGAGAGTGAGAGTTAAAAATTAGACTTTTTGCCAAAAAAAGTCTAATTTTTGGATTTTTAACCGCAGATAAACGCGAATAAACGCAGATAAATGTGGCTATCAGGATTTTAGCCGATCGCGTCGCGCAGAGCATTTTTAGTCATAGCTGCGATCGACTGTTCGGTAGCTTTCGGCAAGTGATAGTATTTCCCTCCAGAAGTCTTGGCCAATTCCTTCGCAAAGCCAGTCGAAATAAACTTGCTCTCGGTATCAATCACCAGCAACTGCATTCCCAACCCGCGAATTTTGGCAGCAATTTCTAACAATTCCTTTTTAATATCAGGCTTTTCTCCATCTACAATCGGTTCGCCCAAAGAACGAGCCAAAGGAATATTACCGCGTCCGTCGGTAATGGCGACAATCGCAACTTGACCGATATCTCCAGACTGCCGCGCGTTGACTCCCACCCGCACGGCTTGAGTCAAACCGTGGGCCAGAGGGGAACCGCCGCCGCAGGGCAAACGTTCCAAACGCTTGCGGGCTAAGGCTATCGAGCGAGTCGGCGGTAGCAGCACTTCTGCTTGTTCTCCGCGAAAGGGAATCAGAGCAACTTGGTCGCGGCTTTGATAAGCTTCTGTGAGTAGCTGCATGACTGCACCTTTGGCCGACTGCATGCGGTTGAGCGCCATCGAACCGGAGGCATCGACGACAAATACGACTAAAGCTCCAGCTTTTCTGGCCAAGCGCTTCGCCCGAATGTCTCCCTGTTCCACAAATACACGGCGCTCAACCCCCTCTTGCCCCCCCTTGCTAAGGGGGGGTTGGGGGGCGTTAGAATTCCTGTCGCGGCGGGCTTTTTGGTAGGGTGCGGCGGCTCTGAGGGTGGCGTCAACGGCGATGCGGCGGACGGGGCCTTTGGGTAAGACTGGCTTGACGTAACGGCCTCTGTCTTCAGAGAAAATGGTGCTGCGACTGCCCGATTTGCCTTGGCGGTTGGCGGCTTGGGCGAAGAAAAGCACGCTGGGGTCGAGAATTACGCCTTCGGGGTCGAAGAGAAATTCTTCGGGAATGGTATCTTTTTCGGGTTCTTCTTCTGGTTCCGGGTTGTCTTCATCCTCTTGGTCTTCTTCGTCTTCTTGCTCGTTTTCTGGTTCGTCTTGTTCTTGTTCTGACTGCTTTTGGGGAGGCGGTGGGGGGGGAGGAGGAGGAGAGTTTTCGTCTGGGGGAGTTTGGATGATGGTGGCGCGGGGTACGATGACTAACTCTACGGCGCGGCGCAGGTCTTCGGCGTTAACTTCTGTGCGTCCTTCGATGGCGGCGGCGGCTTTGGCGACGCGGACTGCGAATATTTCGGCGCGGTGTCCTTGAACGCCACCCCGGATGGCTTCTTCTACTAGGTAGGCAATTTGTTCGCGTTTAATGCTGACATCTTTGAGCCATTCTCTGGCTAGGATGATTTGGGTTTTGAGGTTGTCGGTGTCTTCGGCGTATTGATTGAGAAAGTCTTGGGGGGAGGTGGAGTAGGATAAAGCTTGTTCTACTGCATAGACTCTTTCTTCTATTTCGAGTGCTGCGTCGGCTGAAAGTACGATCGCGATGCGATCGAGCAAATGTTCTCTGAGCGGCCCTTCTTCGGGGTTGTAGGTGGCGATAAATAGAGGTTTGCAGGGGTGTTGAAAGCTAATGCCTTCGCGCTCTATTTGGTTGCGCCCTTCGGTTAATACTGTTAGCAATTGGTTGGAAATATTGTCATCGAGGAGGTTAATTTCGTCTACATAAAGTACGCCTCGATTTGCTTGGGCCAAGAGTCCTGGTTGAAATACGGTTTCGCCGAATTTTACTGATTGTTCGACATCGACTGAACCTAAGAGTCTGTCTTCGGTGACACCCAAAGGAATTTGAATGAATGGTGCGGGAATTATTTCAGTAGTTAAGGAATTAGTATCGGTGGTGTGGGCATCTTGCCCGCCCTTTTCTGGTAACAAGCCTGATGCCTGTTCGGCAATAATTTCATTAGGTTCGGCGTTGCAAAAAGAATCTTTAACAATTTCAATGGGTGGCAGTAAGGAGTGCAAGGCGCGGGCCATTACTGATTTTGCTGTACCGCGGCGGCCTGCGATCGCAACTCCTCCCAATCCGGGATCGACTGCTGCTAACAGCAGGGCTAATTTGATTGCTTCTTGCCCGACTACGGCGGTGAGGGGAAAGGCTGTGGTGGAAGGGCTAAGGTTGGCGGCAGGCATAGGATTTTCGGATGTAAAAATTTGAACTTAATGTTTAGCTTACTTCTTGGAGGACTTTAACTTCTTGCGGCAGAATTACGGTAAAAGTTGAGCCGACTCCTATTTGTGATACTAACTCGATTTTGCCTTGCAGCAGCGAGACGAGCCGCGATACTATTGCTAGTCCCAGGCCCGTGCTTTCTGCAGGAAAGAGCTGTTTGCCGACTTCTCCTGCTTGAAAGAAGGGGTCAAAGATGCGGTTTGTATCTTCGGGGGCGATGCCAATGCCGGTATCTGTAATTGCGATCGCCCAATGTGCTTCTCCAGCACAGCGGCAACTTAATTCGATGCTACCAGATTCTGTATAGCGAATGGCATTGCTCAGCAGGTTGATCAGAATTTGTTGCAGCCGCCCAGAGTCGGAGATTACTTGTGTTGGGCCGCAGTCGCTGGTAACAGCGAGCTTTAGTCCTTTAGCATCAGCAATTGGCTGCATCATTTCTACTACGGTGTTAATTACCGATCGTACATTAGTTCGCTGCAGGTTAAGTTTAATTTTTCCGGCATCGGCGCGAGAAAGTTCTAGCGTGTCATTAATCATGCGGAGCAACTGTCTGCCGTTACGCAATACTCGCTCGATGTGTTCGATGCCGGGGAGGGTATCTTTGACTTCAGAGTGCCATTTTTCTTTTCGCAGGAATAGTTCGGAATAACCAATAATTGAGTTAAGAGGAGTTTTGAGTTCGTGAGCCAAATGGTAGACGTTTTCTTGATTGACGCTGACAAGGCGAGAGAGTTCTTGATTGGTGAGTTGTAACTGAGTTTGGATTTGTTGAAGTTCCCGCAGCCTCTGAGCGACGTAGCTGTTGAAACACTGGGCAATTGCTTCGTCTACTACGGCATCTATCAGCCTAAAAGCTCTGAATACGTCGGCGGTGGTTCCTGCTAGCAATTCTGATTCTAACTGCGAGAATATTACTTGACGCAATAAGTGGTATTCCCGCGCTACTTCTGCAGGATCGTAGCCTTGTTCGGCTCTGAGAAATCCGTGATCTAAACTGGCTTCAATTATTAGTTTTATTTCGCTGTTTTGATATTGGGAAAGCACTGTAGCCATCGCCTCCAGCAGATGAGGTATGTGATTTTCGATTGCTGAGTGCGGTAAGGCGTCAGCGGTTTCAATTTTCCGATCCTGACGAACTGCTTCAATCCAGTTCTTGACGATAATATCGGTTTTGTCGGCGAGCACTTGGCTGTAGTCCATGATGTCTGCGTGGGGGTTGAGTTTGGCAGAGATTGCCCATGCTTCATTGTAGTTGAGCGATCGCCAGATCGCCATATCAAACTTTGGGCGATCGCGACCCTGCCGAAAGAAGTAGTTTTGAGGTGATTTCTTCCCTGTGCCGGAGAGCTCTTGAGGAGTCGTTCCCAGCTTGTTGGTGCCAAAATCAGCACTTAAATTTATTGACAGAAGAGCCAGAAAGTAGTATAGTCACTCGAACCGAGACTTTTTAATTTTTAAGTTCTATTATTTTCAGGGGACTAAATGGAAAACGTGCAAGCTGTGATTGCTGCAACAACATTTATATGTGTAGTTTTCTTAATAATTACAGAATGGATACACCTCACAGTTGCAGCATTTCTGGGAGCGGTGATTTTAGTTTTTACCCACGTGATGACGTTAAACAACGCGATCGAATATATCGGTCGGAGTCACGCCACGCTGGGCTTATTTTTCGGAGTCATGGTAATGGTGAGAGCCTTTGAGCCTACCAAAGTATTTGAATATTTGGCAACTCAAATAGTTATTTTGGCTAAAGGTAAAGGCAAAAATCTCTTGCTGGGTATTGTCGCGATTACTACCCCAATTTGTGCTGTTTTGCCCAATGCCACGACAGTCATGCTGCTAGCACCATTAATTCCGCCAATGGCAGAAGAAGTCGGTGTAGATTTTGTGCCGTTACTGATTTTAATGGTATTTGTAGCTAACAGTTCGGGACTGCTGACAATCGTGGGCGATCCCGCGACATTCATTGTCGGCGATGCTATTAACATGAGCTTTGCAGATTACCTGGTAAAGTTAAGTTTGGGCGGGGCAATTGCCGTAGGAGTGATAGTAGTTATGTTGCCTTGGCTGTTCCGAGACATTTGGAACAAAAAATTAGACGATTTGGAACATTTGCCGCACCCAAAAATCAATCACCCACGAGTTTTAGCAGTGGGCGGCTTAATTATAGCTTTTGTGCTGACATTTTTTGTAATAGGAGAGTCTCTGCCCGTCCCTATTTCACCGGCAGCGGTTGCTTTGTTGGGGGCTGCTTTGGCAATGCTTTTAGCTCACCATTCCCAAATTGATTCTGTTAATAATATTTTGCGGGATTTAGATTGGAGTACACTGCTATTTTTTATGTCTATCTTTGTGCTGATTGGCGGTTTGGAAAAAACTGGAGTTATCGCCAATATATCTGGAATATTAGCAGTGATTTTAGGTAAGAATATTTTTCTGGGTTCTTTAGTTTTGTTATTTTTTGTGGGTTTGATGTCGAGCGTGGTGCCAAATATTCCGTTGGTAGTGGCTATGGTGCCACTGCTAAAACAGTATGTTGTCAATATCGGGCTCGCACCGCCAGAGGTGCTGGCTCCCGATTTTGCAGGGCAGTTTCCACCTGCTGTGCTGCCACTGTTTTATGCGATGATGTACGGAGCAACTTTAGGCGGAAATGGCACTTTGGTAGGAGCTTCTTCTAATATAGTGGCCGCGGGAATTTCTGAACTGCACGGGCGCCGGATTTCTTTTCAAACTTTTCTGCGTTACGGACTTCCTGTGATGGCGTTGCAATTGGTGGCTGCGGCTGTTTATGTAACTATTCGGTTTCTGATTTGAAGGAAGAAGTCAGAGGGAATTTCGGCAACGAGCACTGTACAAGATGTAACGGATTTCAGGAAGAAGTCAGAGGGAAGAAGTCAGAGGGAAGAGGGAAGAAAAATTGGTTGGTAATACTAAAGCATCTAAAATCCCTCCTATTCTAAGGGAAAAATTACAGTGAAGGAGGAGCCAACTCCTACTTCAGAAACTAATTCGATTTTACCTTGCAAGAGGTTGACTAATCGATCGACAATTGCTAGCCCTAAGCCGGTACTGTCAGGAATGCCAGAGCTCAGGGAGTTGTCGGCTCGAAAATAGGGTTGAAAAATCCGCTCGCAGTCTTCGGGAGCAATGCCAATTCCTGTATCTGAGACAGTTACTGTCCAATATTTATCTGCCAAAAGTTCGCTTTTTATTGTAACAGTACCGGCTGTGGTGTAGCGAATGGCGTTGCTGGTTAAGTTTGTGATAATTTGCTGCAGGCGCAAGCAATCTGTCACCACTTGATCGTCTGAGAGATGGCACTCAACAGCTATCTCTAAACCTTTGGCTTTCGCTAAAGGCTCGATTATTTCAACAACAGTGGCGAGTACATCTGCCAGTCTGATTGGCGCTAGCTGTAACTTTATTTGTCCGGCTTCGTACCGCGAAATTTCCAGAGTATCGTTGATCAATCTCAGCAACAGTCTGCCGCTGTTGAGGACTCTATCAATATGTCCTATATTGGGAACAGAACCTTTAATTTCGGAATAGTTTTGTTGCTGACGCAAAAACAAATCTGAGTAGCCGATAATAGATGTGAGGGGAGTTTTTAATTCGTGTGCTAAGTGAGATAAGTTCTCTTGATTGGCGCGAACTAAGCGAGTCAGTTCTTGATTTGTAAGTTGCAATTGGTTTTGCAAATCCTTTAGTTCTTGGAATCTTTCCTGGGTAAAGGTTTGGAAACATTTAGCAATTACTTCGTCGAGCGCCGTGTCAATTAAGCGGTAAGCTCTGCTGACTTCTGTGCCAGAGGCTTTGAACAATTCTGGCTCTAAAGCCTCGAAAATTACCCAGCGCAGCAAGCGGTATTCCCGCGCAATTTCTTCGGCGTCGTAGCCTTGTTTTGCCCTGAGAGTTCCGTGTTCTAAACTTTTTTCTACGAGTGTGCGAATGTCGCTCTCTTGGGATTGGGAAAGCATCGTTACGATCGCTTGCAGTACCATGGGAACGCTGTCGCGCACGCCGTTGTAGGTGAGTTCCTTAGCGGTTTCGAGTTGGTCGTCGGAGCGTACAGCTTCGATCCAGTTTTGTATAATTATGTCGATTCGATCTTGCAGCGCGAGGCTAAAGTCTCTCATGGCTCAAGTAGAGAAATAAGTGGGCGATCGCATTTTATCTCTCTAAGCTAGTTTAATAATTAACTTTTTGAATTGTTTGTCAACTTTTGGGCTTCGCCGATCGCCAATAGCTACTTCTAAAGACCTATTGACAAAATTAAATGCTGGTGCTACCTTAGGTTAAATTGGCTTAAAAAGTCAAGCCTAATCCAGCACTGCGCGATCAAACCAAGCGTGTGGCTGGAGCGGAGGAACCAATTTTCGGGGCGAATCTCTACAGAATTAAAAATCAAAGTTAAAAATTGCCAAATTTGAGTGTAATTTTTGATTTTGAAATCTAAGGAGAAGGACATCTCTCAGTCCTAGCCCGTCAGCTAACTTCGCAGGCATTGAGAAGAGACTGAAAAGCCAAATTTCTGAAAAAGATAGTTTGCCTTCGTCAGTGTCTCAGGTTGGTATTGTTCAAGATTCTTGTACCTACCCTGACTCTGAAGGAGATTGAAATGTTCATACAGCTTAATTTATCTGCGATCGCACTTGCAGGAGTTGCAACGTGGAAGCGGGTCAAACCCGTTGTCATCCGAGATGCAGTTTTGTTGCAGGCGGCTGGTTTTGACTGCACGGGCGTCGGATTTCTTTTCAAACTTTTCTGCGTTACGGGCGGCCTGTGATGGTGCTGCAATTAATAAGTGCGGCTGTTTATGTAACGATTCGGTTTCTGATTTGAAGAAGTCATTAGTCATTAGTTGGCAGTTGGCAGTTGGCAGTCATTAGTCAACAGTCAACAGTCAACATTAATCTAAACTCCATCCAATTCTAAGGGAAAAATTACAGTGAATGAGGAGCCAACTCCTACTTCAGAAACTAATTCGATTTTACCTTGCAAGAGGTTGACTAATCGAGCGACAATTGCTAGCCCTAAGCCGGTACTGTCCGGCATCCCAGAACTGAGGGAGCTGTCGGCTCGAAAATAGGGTTGAAAAATCCGATCGCAGTCTTCGGAAGCAATGCCAATTCCTGTATCGGTGATGCAGAGACTCCAACGTTTGTCTGACAATAATTCGGTTTTTATGGTAATAGTACCAGCTTGGGTGTAGCGAATGGCGTTGCTAACCAAGTTGGTGATAATTTGCTGCAAGCGCAAGTAATCTGTCCTAACTTGATCGAGAACCGGATCGCACTCAAGGGCGATCTCTAAATTTTTTGCTTTGGCCAAAGGCTCGATTATTTCGACAACAGTGCCGATCGCCGATCGCACATTTGTCACAGTTAGCTGCAATTGTATGCGTCCCGTGTCGTACCGCGAGATTTCGAGAGTATCGTTAATTAATCTAAGTAATAGTCTGCCGTTGTTGAGGACTTTATCAATATGTGCCAAATTGGGAGCCGAATCTTTAACTCTAGGATTGTTTATTTGGCGCAAAAGCAATTGTGAGTAGCCAATAATAGAGGTGAGGGGGGTTTTCAATTCGTGAGCTAAGTGAGATATATTCTCTTGACTGGTGCGAAGTAAGCGAGTCAGCTCTTGATTTGTAAGTTGCAATTGGTTTTGCAACTCCTGTAGTTCTTGGAATCTTGCCTGGGTATAGGTTTGGAAACAGTCAGCAATTGCTTCGTCAAGGGCAGTGTCAATTAAGCGATAAGCTCGGTTCACTTCAGCCGCTGAGCCTTTTAGCAATTCTGGCTCTAAAGCGTCGAAAATTACCCTCCGCAGCAAGCGGTATTCCCGCGCAATTTCTGCGGCATCGTAGCCTTGTTGTGCCCTGACAGTCCCGTGGTCTAAACTTTCTTGTATGACTGTCCGAAAGTCGCTGTCTTCTGATTCGGACAGCATAGTTACGATCGCATGCAGTACGATGGGAAGGCTGTCGCGCACGGAATCGTAGGTGAGTTGCTTGGCGGTGTCGATTTCCTCGTCGCCCCGAACAGCTTCGATCCAGTTTTCTATAATTAGGTCAATTTGATCTTGTAACGCTTGGCTAAAATCTATCATTGCTTTTATATAAATCAAGTAAGTTATGGCATTTTATAATATCTCTAGGTTAGTTTAATAGTTAACTTTTTGAATTTTTTCTCAACTTTTGAGTTTTGCCGAGCGCCAATAGCTACTTCTAAAGACCTATTGACAAAATTAAATGCTGGTGCTACCTTATGTTAAATTGGCTTAAAAAGTCAAGCCTAATCCAGCACTGCGCGATCAAACCAAGCGTGTGGCTGGAGCGGAGGAACCAATTTTCGGGGCGAATCTCTACAGAAATAAAAAGCAAAGTTAAAAATTGCCAAATTTGAGTGTAATTTTTGATTTTGAAATCTAAGGAGAAGGACATCTCTCAGTCCTAGCCCGTCAGCTAACTTCGCAGGCATTGAGAAGAGACTGAAAAGCCAACTTTCTGAAAAAGATAGTTTGGCTTCGTCAGTGTCTCAGGTTGGTATTGTTCAAGATTCTTGTACCTACCCTGACTCTGAAGGAGATTGAAATGTTCATACAGCTTAATTTATCTGCGATCGCACTTGCAGGAGTTGCAACGTGGAAGCGGGTCAAACCCGTTGTCATCCGAGATGCTGTTTTATTACCTGCTGCTGGTTTTTTGGGAATTCTTGGCTTGTGGTGGATTGTTGCCAGCTTCAAAAGCGATTTGATTCCCACTCCCTATCAGGCGTTAATCGCTAATTTAGATTACATATTCCATCCATTTTACCAGCGCGGGCCTGGAGATTTAGGCATTGGCTGGCTGCTGCTAGCGAGTTTGCGGCGGGTATTGGTGGGATTTTTGCTGGGTGCAGCAGTTGCGATTCCCGTGGGATTTCTGATCGGAATGTCAAAACCGGCAATGATGGCGCTCAATCCGCTGATTCAAATCTTCAAACCGGTGTCGCCGCTAGCTTGGCTGCCCATAGCTTTATCGATTTTTAATTTAGCAGAGCCGTCGGCAATTTTTGTCATATTCATCACGTCTTTGTGGCCGACAATTATCAATACAGCTTTGGGAGTTTCTAGCGTTTCCCAGGATTATCTGGATGTGGCGCAAGTGTTGGAAATGCCGCGCTGGAGGCGGATTACCAAGATAATTTGGCCGGCGAGTTTGCCATACATTTTTACAGGTTTGCGGATTAGTTTAGGGATTGCTTGGCTGGTGATTGTGGCGGTGGAAATGCTGACAGGCGGTGTGGGAATTGGCTTTTTTGTGTGGGATGAGTGGAGCCGCTTGAATCTGAGTTCGGTATTTTTAGCGGTGTTGGTAATTGGCATAACTGGATTGTTGCTCGACGCTGCTGTTGACAAAGTTCAGGAATTGGTAACGCATCGATCGGTCATTAATCATTAGTCAGTTTGCAGTTTGGAGTTGTTAGGAAAGCCGTTGTCAGTTGTCAACAGTTAACAGTTAACAGTCAACAGTCAACAGTCAACAGTTAACAGTCATTAGTCAAATTAAATATGAGTGACAAGTTTTCCAATGAATGGAAGCGCCGCGAGTTTTTGCAAGGAATGGGCGCGGCGGCGGCGGGAATGGCTTTATCTGGTTGTGCAATTAGCGCGGATCGATCGGCAAAAGGACTCACTGAAGAAGCCTCAGCCGTAAAGCCGGTTGTCGATTCCCGAACCTTAGAAAAACCCAATTTAACCGTAGGATACGTGCCGGTTAACGATTGTGCACCATTTGCGATCGCCTGGAAAAAAGGTTTTTTCCGCAAATACGGTTTAAACGTTCAACTCAACCGCGAAGCAAGCTGGGCAACCTCCCGCGACGGCCTAATCTTCGGCCGCCTCGACGCCTCCCCAGTCGTATCCGGCGCCGTCACCAACGCCCGAATTGGCGCAGAAGGAGCGCGCCACGCACCCCTGTGTGCAGCAATGACAATTCACCGCCACGGCAACGCCATGACGATGAACAAAGCTATGTGGGATTTCGGTTTACGCCCGTGGCACGAATACAACGGCAATTTAGAAGAATTTGGCAAACAATTTCGAGCTTTTTTTGACAGTCAGCCGTCGGAAAAAAGAGTCTGGGCAGTGGTTCTGAGTTCTGCGATTTACGAATACTTTGTCCGCTATATATCGGCGGCTGCGGGTATCGATCCGTTGAAAGAATTTCGGGTAATTATTGTACCGCCGCCGCAGATGGTAACTAATATCAGGATTGGCGCCATGCAGGCTTACATGGTGGCCGAACCTTGGAATACGCGGGCAATTCAAGGCAATTTGGGAGTGGGTTTTACCTTCGTGCAAGGCAAGGAAGTTTGGCTGGGACATCCCGATCGCCTTTTGGGAGTAATGCAATCTTTCATTGATGAAAATCCGAAGACTTATTACTCGCTGGTTAAGGCAATGGTGGAAGCTTGTCAGTATTCCAGCAAGCCGGAAAATCGCAGTGAAATATCGGCGCTGCTGACTGAGCGATCGTTTACGGGGGCGAGACCGAAAAAAGGGGCGATCGACAAATTTACGCGACCGGCAATAGTTGGCGACTACAACTATGGAGGGTTTGACGAAAAAGAGCGCACCATACAATCGGAAGATGCAACTATTTTCTATGACATTCCTAAGAATTTGCCTCAAATACCGGGAAATCATTCAACATTTATGTGGCAGTCTCAGAGTATTTGGTTGATGACTCAAGCCGCTCGCTGGGGACAGATTAAAGAAGTGCCAAAAAATGCTGAGGAATTAGCTAAAAAAGCTTGGAAAACCGACCTTTACCGCAAGATTGTTGCCGAAATGGCGATCGATTGTCCCCAGGATGATTACCAAGTGGAACCTGCGGAAGTTTTCATTGATAAAAAGGCATTTGATCCTAGCGATCCCGTGGGTTATTTGAATAGTTTTGAAATTCGAGCCAACCGCCCTCAGTCTTTTTTTCAGTCTTAATCTTTGAGATTTTGCGCTTTTCCTTCTACATTCCTCGCGTTCCCCCGTAGCTCCTCGATCCCCCCTAGCCCCCCTTAATAAGGGGGGAACCGGAGCGTTCAAAGTCCCCCTTATTAAGGGGGATTTAGGGGGATCGAGACTCAGCTACAAGCGAGATATACAATAACCAATAAACAATTACCAGGAACGTCAGATGACTCAATATACTGCTGCTTCAATCAACACCAATAGCCAATGTTCCAACTCCTATGAGTTTCTGGAAATAGACAATTTGTTCAAGTCTTACAAAAATGGTGACGGTACAGAATTTAGCGTTTTGGAAAATATCAATTTAAGTATTGGAGAAAACGAATTTATTTCGGTAATTGGTCACTCTGGGTGTGGCAAATCAACGCTGCTAAAAATAGTGGCGGGTTTGGAAAGACAGAGCGGGGGAATGGTGACACTGGAAGGAAAAGAAATTCGCAAACCAGGAGCCGATCGCATGATGGTATTCCAGCACTACGGATTGCTGCCTTGGCTGACGGTGCGGGAAAATATTCGGCTGGCAGTTGATGAAGTTTTGCAAAGTCTTAGCCGTGCCGAGAAGATTAGTCTTGTCAACGAACACCTCGCAATGGTAAACTTAACATCGGCAGCCGATAAATATCCAGACGAAATTTCAGGGGGCATGAAACAGCGGGTTGGGATTGCGCGAGCTTTGGCGATTCGACCGAAAATGTTATTAATGGACGAACCGTTTGGAGCGCTGGATGCTCTGACCCGCGGCAAGTTGCAGAAACAGGTGCTGGATATTTGGGAAAATCACAGACAAGCTGCAATGATGATTACTCACGATGTGGATGAAGCTATATATATGTCCGATCGCATTGTGCTGATGACAAACGGCCCGGCTGCGACGATAGGTGAAATTTTGTCAGTGCCGTTTGCGCGCCCGCGCGATCGCCACGAGTTGCGGGAATCCCAGGAGTATTACGAACTCCGCAACTATGCTTTGAATTTTCTCGATCGCTACTTTACCCAAGACGAATAACGCCCGACGGACAGACCAAACAATTCACTTAAGAGAGGTCAAGCCTGTGAAGCTCAAAACAATGTTAGCGCGTTTTGAAAGTGCCTTGGGATACCAAAATTTAGCAGAAGAAATGGTGTTGCTGCCGGAGCCAAAAGTACCGATTTCTAAGAAATCGAAATCTCCAAAACAGGCAAAAACAATCAATTTTATTGTCGGTTACAACAGTTCTCCCCAAAGTCAAATAGCTCTGGATATTACCCTTTGGATGGCGCATCAAACTCGTTTAGTAACAACTAAGGAAGTCACGGTTCAAGTCGTCTACGTGATCGACGAATCGTCAAAAAGTTACCGCGAAGATACTTGCCAAGTTGCTGTAGCAAATGCCTTGGCTGCACAGCAGAAAGTCTCTGATTTAGAGGAAACATTCGCCCTTAATTGTGCAGCACCTGCGCTCGCTTTACCAACCGAAATCCCATCGGTATCCCAGCAAAAAAATTGGATAGAGCCTCATTATTTACAAGCAATTTATGGTCAAAATAATGAGTACGAGGTAGCAGATAAATTGCTGTGGCAAGCGCGCTGTTTGGCTGAGGAGTGGCGCGGTTTGTTCAAAGCTCATTTACGCATCGGGCGGGTTGCTACAGAACTGAGAAAGGTGGTTGAATTAGAATCAGCAAATTTACTGTTCTTGGGCTGTGGTTCTGGCAACCATCGGCTGGTTAGGGAACTAGGCAATAATTTTCCCTGCTGCGTACTCGGAGTTCCTTCGGCACTCAGCTATCAGATGGATGTTCAGCCTGAAGAAAGTTTGAGCAAGTTACAGTTGGCGACAACTATACCTGCACGTTAAACTTGTTCACTCGTTGGGGCAGAATCTAATTATGTAAGGTGCAGCGCACCCTACGACTATAATTCGCGCGCCCAACCTTTTTTTGCATAAGTTCTATATCGATCAAAAAATAACAATAGTTTCCTCCCTAGAAGTCCCAATTACGATACAATTGGGACTTTTTTTTGATTATTGAGATGTTTAAAATTACTCTTAAGGGAAATAGTCGTCACTTATCTGATCATAGACAGTTCGTTAACTAATTTTATCCTTCCCCGGCACACAGAGCGCAGCAGCCGATCGATCGAGCGTTTGTCTTCCTCAGTCAAATTTTCGTCAAAAATAGCAGCCATCAAACCATACCTATCGGCTAGAGTAATGTAGCCATTTTGATTCACTTCGGCAAACAGCTCGCCCAAAGCAGATGGAATCAGGTGGACAGGAGTTTGCATAGTAATTGACTCTCTACTCGACGATCGCGCGATCGGGCGTTTCTGCATTAACAAAAGGCGATCGCACTATAAAATTTTAAGCTGTATTGCCTTTCAAGATGTGATAGTAAACAGCAAAATTTGTGAACAAAATCACAGTAAAAATTTGCGAATTATGATATAGATTGCAGGTGCGTTTTACGGAAGACCGAGCAACTGCAAACTTAATGTTTTCTAAAGATTGAAAATCACCACTTCCTCCACAGGTTCAGCTAACTCAAACTTAAACACCCGCGAATAGAAATAGAATTCGCCGTCAAGAGTTCTTTTGATATTTTCAGCACGGCGAAAACCGTGGTGTTCCCCTTCATAAGCAACATAAGCAACCGGCAAACCTTTAGCTTTCAATATCTCTACCATCATTTCCGCTTGATTGGGCGGAACCACTTTATCTTCTAATCCTTGAAAAAAGATAACGGGACAAGATAAACGTTCGGCGGAATGAATCGGCGAACGAGCTACATACAAATCTTTTCTTTCAGGATAAGGCCCAATCAATCCATCCAGATAGCGCGCTTCAAACTTGTGAGTATCCGTTGCCAAAGCTTCCAAATCGCTAACTCCATAATAGCTCGCACCGGCCTTAAACACATCGCGGAAAATAAGAGCGCACAGCGTAGTGTACCCCCCTGCGCTGCCTCCGGCGATCGCCATTCTTTCGCCATCAACTAAACCTTTTTGGGCTAAATATTTAGCACCGTTAGCGCAGTCGTCAACATCGACAATTCCCCAACTATCTTGCAGTCTTTTTCTGTATTCTCGGCCGTAACCAGTGCTGCCGCCGTAATTAACATCGAGCACCGCAAAACCGCGACTCGTCCAATATTGAATTTTCAAATTCATGCTGCTAGAAGTAGCAGCAGTTGGGCCACCGTGACTTTTCACAACTAACGGCGGTTTTTCACCCGCAGGTGCTGCGAAATCTTGATTTTTAGGGGGATAAAAGAAACCGAAAGCAGTCAAATTGTTTTGTGTGGGAAATTCGATCGGTTCCGGTACAGAAAGATAACCCGGATTGATGCTTAAATTGCTCGATTGACGCAATATTTCTAGTTGACTTGTTGCTAAATTTAGTTGTACAATAGCAGTAGATGCAGTCGGCGAACTTGCCAGAAAAACAACTGTTTCTCCCCGCGCTTTGACCGACGAAATATCAGTGTAAGGCGTTTCAATTGTTGTCAACTGCTTTGTCGTTAAATCAAGACTCGCTAAATACCACAGGCCTTGCTGAGTGTAGGTGCAAATAATTTTGCTTTCCGAGACAACAGCATAAGTAGACATTCCAAAAACCCACTGGGGAAGTCCGAATTCAGCCGCCATTTCGCACAGAGGTTCGACCTCTTGCTGTTCCCTCGGCAAGCGGGGATTGACGGTTCTATAGAAATTCCACCAGTTCGACTTGTCAGAAACAAAATACAAAACTCCATCGGGCGACCATTCCGGTTGAAAAATTGATTCTTCAACCCCGCCAGCAACTAAGTATTTTTCACCTAAAGAACCGTCAGCCTTAATTTCTGCTACCCACAATTCTGTGCCATCCCACGGCATATTTGGATGGTTCCAACAAATCCAGGAAAGTAGAGAACCGTCTGGACTTAAACGAGGGGAAGCATAAAAATCATTGCCCTGAGTTAAGATTTGAATATCTTCGCCGTTTTCTAAATTAATACTAACAATAGTATTGACAGGTTCGCCCTCACCTGCATTATCTTCGCGCACGCAAATCAGGCGATTTCTCTGCTTGTCAATTATCACATCTGCATAGCGACAATTAGCAGCAGGAGTCAGAGGTTCTGCTTGAGAATCTAATGTTTGAGAATAAATACGTTGGTCGGCAAAATGAGAAAAATAGACAACACCGCCAGCAACTGCAAAAGCAGCGCCGCCGTATTCGTGAACGCGAGTGCGAACATTAAAAGGATGCGGTGTCACGTCGCTGATTTTACCATCAGGAGTGCGCCGCACGAGGACGCTTCTTCCCGCTTCCGAAGGCCTTCCCTCAACCCAATAAATATCATCGCCGTCAATAGCAATTTGTCCGAGCCCGACAGTTCCAGAAACAATTAAATCGGAAGAAATAGGTGATTTCCAAGAGCCGTAAGGTGATACTGTATTCATATAGTTGAGGCAGTTGTGTTTCTCGCACAAAAAAATTAATATTTGTACTTTACACTAATTCAGTCACCGGGGAAGCAAAATGTCCAAAAAACTCGTACTAATGGATCACGACGGTGCAGTTGACGACTATCTCTCAGTCGTTTTGCTGATGACAATGGAGGAGGTCGAAACTCTGGGAGTAATTGTAACTCCTGCGGACTGCTACATTCAACCGGCGGTGAGTGCTACGCGCAAAATCCTGAATTTGATGGGGCGTTCAGAAGTTCCGGTGGCGGCGAGTACGGTGCGGGGACTCAACCCATTTCCGGTGTTATTTCGGCGAGATTCCTTTGCAGTCGATCGACTTCCCATTCTAAATGAAAAAGCAACCATTGACACGCCGTTAATATCAGAACCCGGACAAAACTTTATGGTGCGAGTTTTGCAAGACGCAGCCACACCAGTCACATTAATGGTAACGGGGCCGTTAACAACAGTAGCGCAAGCTTTAGATATCGCGCCAGAAATTGAAAGCAAAATTCAAGAAATTGTCTGGATGGGAGGCGCCCTCAATGTTATCGGCAATGTTAGCAAAGATATGGAACCCGGACAAGATATGTCGGCGGAATGGAATGCTTACTGGGACCCGATAGCAATCGATAGAATTTGGCAAACGCAAATTCCCGTTGTCATGTGTCCTTTAGATATCACGAATAATGTACCGCTAACTGTAGAATTTTCCAATCTCTTAGCAAAACAGCGCAAATATCCAATTTCCGACTTAGCAGGACAGTGTTATGCCCTCGCAATATCTCAAGATTACTATTTTTGGGACATTTTGGCCACTGCTTATTTAGCGCATCCCGAATTTTACCAACTGCGAGAATGGGAAACAGAAATTATTACCGAAGGCATCAGCCAAGGACGCACAAAAGTTAAAACCGGAGGGCGAAAAATTCAAGCTATGGATAAAGTAGACACAGCCAAATTTTACAATTACATATTACAACAGTGGGCGAGGTGAAAATTACAATATCTGCTAGAAGTGAGCAAAATCTCCATACAAAACCCGCCCTGGCGCGAATATTTACCTCCTCTTCTCTTCCCTCTCTTCCTCTGCGCCCTCTGCGCCCTCTGCGGTAAAAAAAACTCCTCTCAAAAAATGCTGCCAATTATATCAATCATCCCCTTAGCCCAAACCCCTCCCGCACCTCAAGAAATCCTCCAAATCCAAGAAGTGCGACCACTCCCCGGACAATTAGACAACATACCAGTATTTAACAGCAACAGTCCCGAATTAGTGCTGCAAGAAGGAATTTTGCTTTCGACATTTCCCCCAGATAGTAAAAGATTTCCGGCGGCACATTTAAACTTTCCGTTTCAAGGACGTTTCGACATATTTGCCCACCACATAGCCCGCGCACCTTCGCCCGAAGATTTGCGAACATTGTATCAAGGAGTAATTGTTTATAATCCGGGCAATAAACCTGTAACATTAGATATATTGCAAGCTGCGAGTTATCTCAGTCAACCCGATGCACCTTTTATTGAATTGCCGCCGCAAGTCGATAATTCAAACAGTAATATTTACGCCGGGCCGGGAAGCCGCGCTGTGAATGATATTCTGAGAGGAAGGAGACAGTCTGACTTTGAGCCGCAGTTAATTATTCCACCGGGAAAAAGCCAACTGTTGATGAATCATCCGATACCGGTGCGGGAATTGGTACCGCCGCTAAACGGTCGATCGACCTTGATGCGGTTGCGGAGCGATGGTATAGTCTATGTTGCCAGTCTGGCGATGTTTGCCCGACTTGACCCAGAGGGAAACGGACAGGGAAACGAGCGATCGCCCAATTTAGCAGAATGGCACAACTTATTAGACAATGGTAATATAGCCGGGCCGCGCGATCGAGTTCCCACACCGCCCGAAATCACCGAAGGTCAAATAATTTACGGTCGAGTTGCAGGTGTAGCATTAGGTTCACAATGGCGAGCACTTCTCTCAGACAACCCCGCCACCTCAAACCTAGCAATTCCCCAACCCGGAACAGCATTTTCCTACCCATTAAGCAGCCTCCCGCGCGGAATGCTGGGAACAAATCAAGTGCAAAGTGCGAGAATGCTAGTCCGCTACCCAGATACAGCATACCGCGCCCACGGCAATTACGGAATTCAATACAGTCTCAGCTTGCCGCTGTACAATTCTACCCGCAAAAATCAAACTGTAACTGTCGCGATTCAAACTCCAATTAAGACAGACAAATTAACTTCAGGAGGACTTAATTTTTTAGAACCTCCGGCACCTCAAACTTTTTTTAGGGGGACGGTTCGAGTGCGCTATACTGATGACAATAAAGTGCCTCAAACTCGCTACGTGCATTTAGTGCAGCGGCGGGGACAGCAGGGGGAACCTTTAGTAAAATTAGAGATGAAATCGGGAGAAAAGCGACTTGTAGAAGTGGATTTTATTTATCCACCCGATGCGTCGCCACCGCAAGTTCTGACAGTGAAAACAAATTAAATTTTAGCGGCTGCTACGGGTAGGCAGACGGCTACAAAGACAATGCGTAATTAACCAGATTTGATATTAGTTTCGCGTGGCCCGAACTTGGTTGGTGTCTAGTCGGTATTGGCAAAAAACAAGATGAACTTCTCAAAAAGATTCTGGGTAATTGCTTGCTTTGTGTACGTTTTAATTCTTCTCAGTATCATGCTTTTAGCAGGTACGGGGAAATTAGTCAACTTTCCTCTCGCTCATCCGCCTTATGACAAACTAGGTCACTTTATTTTGTACGGAATAGCATCTTTTTTGTGCCATAGAGCAACTGGCAAAAAAAAGATGAATTTGTTTAATTATTCAATTCCTTTCGGGCCCGCAATTTTTACTATGTTCACTGCTGCGGAAGAAATGCTGCAAGCAATGTTACCAAATCGCAGTGCTAGTATTGAAGATTTTTTATATAGTTTTTGCGGGATTGCAGTTTTTTATTGGATTGGAGAAGTTTGGGATAGAAAAAAAGGGCATTGATGATAGAGAAGGAAGTTCGGCAACGGATTTTGTAACGGATGTAACGGATGTAACGGATGTAACGGATGTCAGGAAGAAGGAAGTTCGGCAACAGATTATGTAACGGATGTAACGGATGTCAGGAAGAAGGAAGTTTGTAGGGTGCAGAATGCGAACAGGTTGACGAGTGTCAGCAACTTTTTTTACTGATGACTCTGCCCGCACGGGTTAAGAGATATTGATACCACAAACGGGAGCAACTGTCAATACGCTGGCTGCTGCTGCCGCAGTGAAAATTGAATTTTTTTTGAAATTGTTTAACATTAGCAATTTACCGGGATTTGCCCATCTCGACAATGTGTTTGAGAGCGTTTAATCACTCTCTTCCAAAAAGGTTTGTACTCGACCGTTTGGTCGCAAAACAACTCGAATTTTCGGGTTTTTCCCATTAGAAACGGCAGACACAAACGGCTCGCCGGCTAATGGCATATTAGCTTGCTCGATATAATCGGCTGCTGCTTTTCCCATCGGCACAATACTTTGAACTGACCCATTTTCATCGATCAGCACGCTGTATTCCAAAGTTTGTTCCATTCCTTCTGGAGGCTTCCAGCGTTCCTCAAAGTAAGTTCTAGCTTCTGAAACTTGAGGAATTGTATCAAATAAAGTGCGGTTTTTTTGGCTTGCCGCAGCCTGGTTGTTGTCCTCGGACTCGGCGGTTGGTTGAGCGTCCTCAAGGGGTGGGAGTTCGGTACTGGCGGGGGGGACAATCGGCTCGATGGGGCTGGGGAAGGGTTGCGGCGGGGGAACGGGAAATCGGGAAGCAGACAGGGATGGCGGCAGGGGGGGCGGTACGGCGGGAGCTAGTCTCGGCGGTAGGGGGGGCAGCACGTAGGGTACTGGTGCGGGTGCTTGGGGGGCGGAAATGGATGGTTCTTCGGGGGCGGGAATTGTGATTGTTTGCCCTTGAGGGAATGCTGGGGCGCTCTGTGGGGCGCTGGCTGTGCTGCCGTTGGCGGGAAATAGCAGGGGTGGCTGCTGGATAGGGCTGGGTCTGTTGGTGGCTGGAGTTGGCGCGAGGGCGAGGGGGGGCAAGCTGGGGCTGGGGGAGGCAGCGGTGTTGATAGGCGGGGGCGGCAGCGGTGGTAAAGCGGGTGTGGCTGCGGGTGTTGGTGCTGGGGGTGTCGGTAGGGCGGGAACTGGACTGGGGGAGACGCCTGCAGCTAACTGGGGGTTTCCTGGATCGGGGGCTGTGGCGGTTTGCGGGGAGGTGGCGGTTCGATCGAGCATTTTGATAGTTCCTGTCGTCAGGCCCGCGCCGGCGACCAGCAATGCTGCCACCTTGAGCCAAGGTGAGGACAGCGGCCGTCGGGGTTCGCGGTTGAGGTTGGGAAGCGCCATCACTTCGGCGGCGCAGTCATCTAGTGCTGTCGCCAAGTCAAACAGTTGCAGGGTACTCAAGGGAACTACTGGCCCGGATTCTGCGACGCTCAAAGAGCCTAAAAACAAGTTGTGGGCGAGCAAGCCGCGGGGCTCTAAGCGGGGGGGAACCGGAAGGTAGGCAGTTGGGAGAGAGTAGGGGTTGGAGGTTGCTAGTTCGGAAGTGTTGACGGCTCGATCGAATTTAACGGCATTACGCGCGACTTCTGGCGAGTCTGAACCCGCAGCGGTACGATCCATTTGAGAGTTGAGGTTGTTTTCCCAATCGCGGGATGCGCCGAGCAAGTTTTGGACGTAGGTGCTAACAGCTTCGTGGAGGGTTTCGAGTTGAATTCGATCGCCCCTGAGGGTAACGTGTTCGGTATCTGGCAGCCTGGGGTCGTCGAGTCGCAGCTCAAAACTTAAAGATTTAAACACTGGTTGGCCCGCCCACCGAGATAGAGGCGAACTTTTGGCTGTAATTTCCAGCGTGCAAGTGGGGGGCGTGTACCGTTTGAGAACCATAGCAGAAAGTCTGTTGGCTGTTGACTGTTGACTGTTGACTGTTGACTGTTGACTGTTGGCTGTTGGCTGTTAACTGTTGGCTGTTGACTGTTGACTGTTGACTGTTGACTAATGACTAATGACTAATGACTAATGACTAATGACTAATGACTGCTAACTAATGACTACTGACTGTTGTTTAATTCTTAGCGCGGTCTAGAAGAGCCAGCCAGAGGCGGCGGTGGCCGCCGGGACTGCTGTAAAACAGCAAATCGATCAGGAGTTTGAGGGCTAAATCAGTCAACTCTCGGGCCGATAAATTTTCTCCATCTTCCATGCGCGAGCCATAAGTGTTGCTGAACCTGTCAATATAATCTCCCAGCAAAGCGATGGTGTGAGGTTCGCGGTTTTGCTCTGCCATTTGTTCGAGCAAAGCAACAGCGCGGCGGATTAAAGCTTGGTGCTGTTTTGCCAAATGACAGCTTATCAAAACGAGCGATCGAGCTTCCTCCACATCGAGTTTTTTGCGCCCTCCGTGACCTTTCCGCAGCGGGTTAGATTGGCGTAGCCGCCACAAAGCTACCCGATCGGCTACCATTGGCTCTAAATTCAGTTCGGCTGCTACCTTGAGCATCGCCTCTGAGCCAATTTCTGCCAGTGCTTCTAGGGCTAACAACACTAAATCCAGTTGGGCTTTAATGTTGTCCAACTGGGTAGGTTCTGGTGCTTTTTGAGTCAATTCTTCCCAGTTGGGAGATTGGCCCGTTTCGTTTGTGGGAGCGGAGGACTTTACGGTCGAGCGCATGGCTTCAGCACGGGAAATTAAGACTGGTTGAGGCAGGATATCAAACAGTATGCACTGATTAAAGCTTTTGGGCCTGTGGGCAACAGCACATCTGTTAAGTTGTCTCCATAGCTCGTTGCTTTGATTCCGGCAATCCTAACTGCTGGACGGAGTTGCGGGTTAAAAGTTGCGGTTTCAAGTTCGATCGATCGCAATCCGCAAAACCCAGATATTTTTACCCCTAACCATCCTACGCCGCAGAGTGACCGAAATCAAATCAGTGCTTTGAAACTATCGGGCCTTATATCAATCCAAAGATCCTAGCGCTCTCGAATGCTACTTATAGTCTGTCGCTACTTATAGTCTGTCAGATTATAGTTGTCATTGCTTCATCTGGCGCGCTCTATGGATATTACGGAGCAATTTGGTAAAAAAGTTAGACATTTCCGAAAGCTCAGAAATCTTTCCCAAGATCAGCTTGCAGAACTATCTGAATTACATCGCACCTATATTGGTTCAGTTGAACGAGGTGAAAGGAATATAACGCTGCTTAATGCCAGCAAAATAGCCAAGGCATTATCCGTTAGTCTAGCTGAGCTGGTAACTGCTGATGACTGAAAGAAGACTAGAGCAAATTTTAGCAAGATACCAAAACTCATTTACCGAAAAAATTTATGCAGAAGAGAATGAAGAACACGATATTTTAATGGATGTGTTTGGTATTTCTCCAATAATAAAAAAAGAAAATAGGCAATATTGGGGACGTGAGTTAGGTATGTGTTGGCAATTGTTAGTTACTGAAACGTGTAAAACATATTGCAGTAGCTTTCAGCCAGCATTTAAAGTTGGAAGCGATGAGCCGTGCGATCTGATTGTTGATGGGTACGCAATAGATACAAAATATCGTATTGGCTCAGGAGATTCGGGAACCCTGAAAAAGTTCAAATCTTATGGCCCACTACTTCGTACTTATAATTACGAACCCGTTTTTTTAATCCTTAGACAAGATAATTTGCCCGCAGCTATTACAGCGTGCCAAGTAGGGACTTGGAAAGTTTACACTGGGGAGGATTCGTTTGAGTTCATAAAAACAATAAGCGGGTTTAATTTAAAGTCATTTCTTATTGAAAAAGTGGGAGAATTCCCTGTATACCGCTGAAACTATCAAGGCGCTTGTTGATAATCTCTATGTAGTCAGGTACTATTTCAATGCCAACATACCTAATGCCAAATTCTTTCGCCGCCAGCAATGTGGTTCCAGATCCTGCGAAAGGATCGATTAGAATAGAATTTTCCAAGCGCGGTACAAATATTTCGACCAGCTTTCTCATTAGAGCGATTGGTTTAACTGTGCAATGGACGTTAAACTCCTCGGTTTTCTCACGCTGTATACCTTCTAAAATATTTGACTGAAAACCACCGAACTGATCTTTAGTATAAAATAGACCTGTACCATACTCCTGTAGAGTTTCCAAGTAATTATTGACCAGTGGTTTTTGAAGTACGCAGATTGCTTCCCATTCGTTCCTCAGACAACTGTGCCAACCATCCCATTTTTCAGAATTTTCATATCCTTTCTTCTCTAACTGTTGTTTGATATTGACACCTTTAGGGATACCACTCGATCTTTTATAAACAAGAATATCTCTCGCATAGAAACCAGCACTTTCAAGTGCTACTTGTACGTGAGCAACAGTCCGTGTGCTGTTGAAAACTAAAACTGTCGCACCCGGTTTGCAGATCCGAAAAAGCTGCTCACCCCACTCAAAGCACCACTTTTCATAATCCAGAGTGTTGTTACGATTCCTTTGATACCATTTTTCGTTTCTGACTCCACCTGCTAAACCACTGCCATAGGGAATGTTTTTAACAAGGGTTTTATTTCCCTTGTCATTGACTCTTTCAATCCGCCTTTGAATTTCTGAGTCATCCCATTTATGACCAATAAATTCATAATTATAAGGTGGGTCAGTGATACAGGCAGAAATATAATTTTCTGGCAATGTCTTCATCACTTCACGACAGTCGCCCACCAAAACTTCATTTGAGGGAGTTTTTTTCATTAGTCAGGCAGTTACTAAAGTGGGAAATTAACTTTTAATTATGCCACATTTGCAGTATAGTATCCATTCCGGTTGCATCAGTATGATATGTTCGTTGCGACTTGTTTTGCTGCAGACAACTATATAATTACGAGTCAACCGGAAATGCGTAAATTTTGATTATTTCAAATAAACCACGGTAACACCTGCACCTCCTTCTTTTTGACTGGCGAGCTCAAAGCGGGAAACCTGCGGGTGAGAAGCAAGGAACTCGTGAACCCCGCGCCGCAACTGTCCCGTACCTTTGCCGTGAATTATCCACAAAACTCCGTATTCCACGGCTTTGGAAAGAGCTCTGTCTATTTCGATTTCTGCGTCTGAGACTCTCGCACCCCGTAAGTCGATCGAATTATTAGCAGTGCGAATGGCAATTTCGGGATTGGGTTTTGCAGGTTCCGACGCTGCTTGCTTAGCTTTAGCCGTAGCGAGTGCTTGTGCTTGGGCGGCAGCCTTGGCTAATTGAGCTTTAGTTTCCGGTTTTTGACCGTCGAGGGATTCAATTTCTCCTAGTTTGACAGTCATTTTCATAATCCCAAACCGGACGCTCAACTCTTCGTTAGCGTCGGGGCCGCTGAGGACTTCGGCGGTTTGGCCCAAGCTGGGAATGCGGATGCGATCGCCCACTTTCGGCATAAAACTCGGTTTGGGTTTAGCCGGTTGTTGCCGAGAGGGCAGGTGTTTTTCAGAAATTTGATTTAAAGTATCTGTCGCTTGTTGGGCATTTTGAGCCGTCTGGTTGCCCGACTGCAAGCGACGAATGATTTGAGCAATTTCTGATTTTGCCGACCCTATCGCCTCATTTACTGCCACTTCCTGAGCTATTTTTAGTTCTCGCTCCCGCTCTTGCAAAGCGGCTGCTTTTTGAGAAACTTCTCTGTGCAGTTTTTCGGTTTGGTGTAGCAGTTGAGTTGCTTCTCTGGCCTTGGTTTCCTGTTTCCGGCGCTGTGCTTCGAGTCCAGCAATTACTTGATTAACATCTTGAGAGGCACCCCCGACATAGGTTTGAGCTTCTTCGACTATGGATGCCAGTAAACCGAGTCTTTTGGCAATGGTGAGGGCGTTGGAACGTCCGGGAATTCCCCACAGCAAGCGATAGGTTGGCTGCATGGAATTGTCGTCAAATTCTACTGAGGCATTTTCAAAGCGGGAGTCTTGATATTTGAGGGCTTTGAGTTCGCCAAAGTGGGTAGTTGCAACTGTTAATAGGGAATGTTGGGCGAGGTATTTCAACAGGGCGATCGCCAATGCACTGCCTTCTGAGGGGTCTGTACCCGCTCCTACTTCGTCTAACAAAACTAAAGATTTGGGAATTGGTAATTGGGAATTAGTATTTGGGATTTGGGGTTGGGGAATTTGTAATTTAGGTTTGAGAATGGGGAGAGCAGAAACAGTGTTCTGTGTATCTGTAACTTCTTGGTCTTGCTGTTGGGAATTAGTAATTGTCAGGTTTAAATTTTCTTCCCCTTCAGCCTGCGATTTATTGTCTAAAACTTCTAAAATGCGGCTGATGCGGCGGATATGGCCGGAGAAAGTAGACAAACTTTGCTGCAAAGATTGTTCGTCACCAATATCGGCCAAAATATTGTCAAACCAAGGCAATTCTACGGGTTCGCGGGCGGCAACAAACATTCCTGCTTTCGCCATTAAAGCTGCCAAGCCCAAGGTTTTGAGGGTGACAGTTTTGCCGCCCGTGTTGGGGCCAGTGATGGCGACGACGCGGATGTGCGGCCCGATCGTTAAATCGACCGGCACGACTGGAAAGCCGTGCTCGTGCTGTTGCTGCCAAACTAATAAAGGATGGCGCAACTGGCGCAGGGTAATTTGCGATCGCAGGTTGCGAATTAATAATTGACTGTGTTCTGAGTTTTCCTCATCTTCTTGTTCCTCTTCTTCTCTTTCGGGATTTTTTGGTGCTAATTCTGGCTCTCCCAATTCGATAAATTTCGGCGGATTTGCTTGCAACCAAAAACTATAACGCGCTTTAGCGGCCGCTAAATCTAAAGTTGTAACTACCACCACCAATCTGTCTAAATCGGGTTTTACTGCTGCGACTTGCTCCGTGAGGGCGCGGCGGACTGCTTCTTCTTCGGCTTGTTCTTGCCTGAGCAACTGCCGCATTTGGTTGTTAAGATTGACTGTGCTGTGGGGTTCTACGTACAGTGTCGCGCCGCTGGCCGAAGAGTCGTGAACGATGCCCGGTATGGCATCTTTTTGGGGAGCTTTGACGGGAATGACAAAGCGTCCGCTTCTTTGGGTAATTAGCTGTTCTTGTACGGCGTTGGATTGGCGCTGCAAAATCCCCTGCAATATTTGATAAATGCGATCGCGCAACTGTCGCATTTGAACTCTAATTCCTGCTAATTTAGGAGTGGCTCTGTCTGCTACTTGAGCGCGATCGTCTATACAGCGGTGGATTTCTTGCTCTAGTTCGGGATAAGTCCGCAATTGGGCTGCCAGTTCTTTGAGCGTCGGCACATCTGCCTGAGAGTCAATTATCCGGCGCAATTGCCTTGCTCCGGCGAGAGTAGTAGCAATTGCCAGCAATTCTTCGCCGCTGAGCAAACCTTGCAGTTCGGCTCGCTGCAGGGAAGTGCCGATGTCTTGGATTCCTTCAAAACTCAAAGCACCGCCAGCGCGGCTCTCTAACTGATAAGTTTCCTGAGTTTGGGCTAGGAGTTCGGCTGTTTGAGCTTGAGTTGCCGGGATTTCGAGGTCTAGGGCGGCGGCGACGCCAAGTTTGGTGGCCGCGAAGGTAGCCAAGTGCTGACACAGGCGCGGCCATTCTAATAGTTCTAGTGTTTCGGCTTGAATCAAAGTTGAGGTGGTGTTGGTAATTGGCATTCTCAGGCGCTGACCGAGAAGGTGAATTTAACGATACTATTAATTGATTTTAAAGTTTTTTATTGTTTCCTGGCGCAATTTGAGAAACTATCTGCGATCGCCCTCAGCAGTCTTTCGGTCGAAAGCTCTGATGTAACATTAATTACGAAGGAGAAAATTTGCATTTTTGCATTGCCCGTCTAAAATTATACCTTCTAGTGATACCAGTCTCCAAAAAATATGCAACTCTAGGCAAGCTCCCGACTATTATTATACAGTAAGTCATTCCCAATTTTTTACTCTAAAATATAAAATCTAAAATGGTATGGGCTATTTGGGGTTTTGAGGGAGCGGGCATCGGTTGTTTTTTGATGTAATTGAACTATTTTGGAATTTTAAATCTGTCAGCGCAATTCTGGCGGTTGTATCCTAAAAAGTAATTTGTGGAGATTATAGAAGTATGGCAAAGATTCTGGCGATCGTCGCGGATACTGTGACTTTTCAAGTGGTGCAAGAGTTACTCGGCCAAGAGGGACATCAGGTGAGAGTCGTTTCCGACGACAAAGAGGGTTTAGACTTGGCGAGGGAAGTGTCCCCCGATGCGATAATTTGCGACGGGACTTCGCCTCAAATCAACTTTTTGGAGGTGTGCCGGCTGGTAAAAGCCGATTCCCTACGGGATAGCTTCGCTTCACGAGAATTGGCGGCAGCCTATTTTATTCTGCTGACAACACCGGAGCAATTTGATGAAATTCAAGAATTGGATGCGCCCTTTGACGATTTTCTGTTTAAACCGATTGTTAAGCAGGAATTATTGGCGCGGGTGCGCGCTTCTAAGAAATCGCGCGAGTTGAGGGCGCAGTTGGCTCTCACCCAGCAAGAATTGCAACTGTCGCGCGATCGAATGCTACAAACAGAAAAAATGTCTAGTTTGGGCGAATTGGTATCAGGTATCGCTCACGAAATTAACAACCCAATTACTTTTATTTACAGCAATCTAACTCACGTTCAAAGCTACGCTACCGATTTAATAGAACTGCTGCGATTGTATCAAAAAGAGCTAGTCGAGCCCGGAGCGGCAATTCTGCAAAAACAACAAGATATGGATGTGGAATTCGTACTCGACGATTTATTAAAAATTGTGAGTTCCATGCGTACCGGAAGCGATCGCATCCGCCAAATAATTTTGTCGTTACAGGATTTTTCCCGCAGCGATCGATCGGGCTGGCAGTTATTTGATGTTTCCGACGGTTTAGAAAATACTCTGTTGTTGTTGCAGCACCGCTTGCCGGCTCGCGAGGGAAGGCGAGACATCAAGGTGATGAAACAATTCGGCAATTTGCCACAGATTGAGTGTTATGCAGGTCTGCTAAATCAAGCTTTTCTTAATATCATCAATCACGCGATCGATGCTTTGGAAGAGTCGGCTCAAGACTTAGAGGAGTTGGAATCCGTCAAATTTAAGCCTGTGATTTTGATTACCACTCAGGTGGTCGATGCTCAACGAATTTCTATTGAGATTGCTGATAACGACATCGCACATAGCAAAGATACCACAGCCGAAATTTCTGAGCCATTTTTGGGAGCAAAACCTGCGGAACCACCCATATCATCGGGACTTGCTCTCAGCTATCGGATAATTGTAGAGCAGCACAAAGGAGAGTTCAAGTGTTTTTCCGAACCGGGTAAAGGCACTAAAATTCAGATAGAGATTCCGCTGCGTCACAGTTAATTAACAGTATTTATCGTTGGTGGGGCGGGTTTTTGAAATTGTGGGTTTTCGCCTGAAATTGTTGTGAATCCGCCCCTACAATGACTGCACTTTTTTAAGGTAAAATTTTGTATAGGGAATGGCAGAAGTTATCGAAAAGAGACTTGAGTTGATATTCAAGAGATTTGAAGGAGAGAGGAAGAGAATAGAAATATGAATGATTCCATCGAGAGGGGCAACCACGGGAGATTGCCCCTACAAAACACGGTTATGTAGATGTTGTGTCTCTAGGATTGGAATAACTAAAGGGAGACTTGCGCGCCTTGAGTATCGAGGCCGATCGCCCTTACATCTGCCTTTACCTCAAATTCCCTCCAAGCAGCCGCCATTTCCCTCACAACCGCATCAGCATTAGTAGCATCCGTTAAAGCCAAAAGCGTTGGGCCGGCACCGCTAATTACCATTCCATAGGCCCCTGCATTCACGGCGGCTTGTTGCACCGCTTCATATCCCTTAATCAGAGATTGCCGGTAAGGTTGGTGAATTTTGTCTTGGAGGGCGCAGCGCAGCCAGTTTTCATTCCCAGTTTCCAAAGCCCGCACTAGCAAACCGAGGTGTGCGGCATTGAAAATCGCGTCAGCCTTACTGTAATCTGCTGGTAAAACTTGGCGCGCTTCGGCTGTAGAAAGTTCAAAATCGGGAATGGCTACCACGGGCACAATATTGTGATGCCAGGGAATATCGCAAATCTCCCAGGAACCCCCCCCCTGCCCCCCCTTACTAAGGGGGGGTTGGGGGGGTGGATTGCTAGCAGCGAGGCGACAACCTCCGAGTAAAGCGGGGACAACGTTGTCGGGATGGCCTTCAAGTTCGATGGCCAATTGCATCACTTCCACTTGACTCAAAGGCGCACCGGCTAATTCATTTGCACCGACTAACCCACCGACAATAGCTGTGGCGGAACTCCCCAAACCTCTAGCCAGCGGAACTTGCATATCTATATGTATCGCTACAGGGGGCGGCGATTGGTTGAGGCGATCGTATAACTTGAGAAAAGCTTGATAAGCGAGATTGCTGTCATCTGTCTTGACTTTGGCGGCTTCTTGGCCCGTAACGGTAATTTTTACTTTCTCTGTTGCTGAGGGTTCGAGTCGGGAGAATTGGAAGCGGTTGTAGAGGCTTAAAGCGGCGCCGATGCAGTCGAATCCGGGGCCGAGGTTGGCGGTTGTGGCGGGTACGGTGACGGTGACGGTGGAAGTTTCGGGCATTTTTTGAATAGTTAATTTGGAGTGTTTAACCGCATATGAATGCGGATGAACGCCGATCGCAGGATATTATACTATGTTTTCAAAAGCCATTTATTCTTGCAGCATTTCAAGATGCTTGATGGCATCTTGATAATCGTTGGTATTGCCGTCTTTTTGATAGAGTTCGGCTGCTTTATGATAATCGGCGATCGCCCCCGGTTTGTCTTCTAAGAACTCGCGGACTCTGGCGCGGTTGTAGTAGGCGTCGCCGTAGTTGGGGTTAATTTCAATTGCGCGATCGAAATCTGCTTTAGCTGCTGGATAGTCTTTGAGGTTGCGGCCGTGGATGATGCCGCGTTTGTTGTGGGCTTTGGCGTAGTTGGGGTTGAGGCGAATAGCTTCGGTGTAATCGGCGATCGCACCTTGAATGTCTCCAGCCTCTGACTTGGCTAAAGCACTATTGAATAAATCTTCAGCAGGATTTTGAACAATCGTTTTTTGAGCTGTTAATCTTGCTGAATATTCAGCAGAGACAGCAGGGGATATATTACCAAAGATAGTAAAGATTACTAGAGTAGCAATTAAATTGTAAAATGATGATTTCATAATTTAGGCAAAAATTTGAGCGACAGAACAACTAAAACCAGGTAACAAAGGCGAAGTTAGTTCATCATTGCTCAACAGCGTAGCAATGAGCCTTAAACTTGCTTGTTCCCTGCGATAAACTTCTATTTGCTGCAACCGCCAATTCACAATCCAGTATTCCTGTACTCCTCGTACCGAATAGAGTCTGAGTTTCAAATCTCTATCCCGTCTTTCATTGTCTGCACCGAGGGACAATACTTCAACAACTAACTCAGGTGCGGCGGTTAAATGGCCGGCTTCGTCTAGCAAGATAGCCAAGCGTTCATTGCTGGCCCAAACTAAATCAGGAATAACGTTATCAGCATCCGTGAAAATGATACCTGGATTGATTCCTGCTCGTCCTAAATTAGTCTCTCGCGACCAAGTATTAAGTTCTTGGTAGAGGTTGCCTATAGCTTGTTGATGACCCCAATGCGGTGCTCTAGTCACAAATAACTCTCCATCAATAATTTCGTAGCGATCGCCGTTATCGGGCAATAGCTCTAAATCGGCGGTAGTCCACCGTACTTTATCAGATATTGTCTGGTTCATACAAGCACTCTTGATAGGTGATACAAACATTCTAAACGATCGAGCTTCTACATGATCCACAGCTTGAAACAATCGGGCTACACTGAATTTCGCTTTTTGCAGGCGAGACTCAGAATATTGAAACCCGCGCCTAGGCGGGTTTCGTTTTTGTAGACGCGATTTCGCATCGCCGAATTGTCCGATCGCCCAATTTAAAATTATTTAAAATTTCAAATCGCCCGATTACTTCAAAATAGTTTTAGAAGCAATCCGAGTTTTCTTGCGATCGGCTTCACTCAATTGTTCGCCAGACTGCAAACGAGTAGCAGAAGTTTGCAGCACAGTGGCGGCACTTTTATCGCCCATTTGCAGAGCAGTTTTAGCAGCAGTTTGCAGCATTGTCGCCGCGCCGGCTCGATCGCCCTGTTGCAATCTAGTTTCTGCCAGTTGAGTTTGGCGGTATTTAGCCAAAGCTAAAATGTGCTGCTGTACCATCGGGTTAAGTGCCGGCTGATAAACTTTCAGGACATTAGTGGAAATTGCAACGGGATCGGAAAGCAAACTTTGACCGATAGTCGGATCGTCGTAGCGAATTTGCAATTGCCCGATCGCCTGTGTACCTTCGGGCAACTGTCCAATATAAATATTAGCCAAAACTACTCGCTCTATATCCTTCATTAAATCTCCCAGGCGCACCATAAAACGATCGCCCTCTTGCTGTACCGGTAATTCGATCGTATCCGGGGAAACTTGGGCGATCGGTTTTAGTTCGGCTAACCGTACTTTTGGCATTAGGGAAAATAGCAAATAAGCATTAGTCAAACCTACACCTTGGATGCGAGTAAATAGTTTGCCAAACTCGTCAACCGCATCTTCGGGACGCTGAATGTGAGCCAGAGCACCGCCGCCCGCGTCAGCAATCTTTTCCAAAATATCCTGGTTCCAGTTATCGCCAAATCCCAGAGAATTTAAAGTCATGTTGTAGTCGGCAGCCAATTTAGCCAACTTCAAACAGCGGCTGTCGTCGCCGTGTTCGTTTTCGCCGTCAGTCAGCAAAAATGCTTGAGATATAGCTTCTTTTTTGCCTTTGCCCAACTCTTCAATACCTAACTTAATGCCCTCATCAATTGCTGTGCCACCGGCCGAGCGCAATTGCTCAATTTGCCGTTTAATGCTGCTGGGATCTCCCACAATTTGATTGGGAACGAGGACTTTGGCTTTGTGGTCGAAAGCCACCGCGCAAAAGCGATCCCCGGGCTTCAACCTGTCGAGCAAACGTCCGGCGGCTTGTTTGACGGTTTCCAAGGGGCGTCCGCCCATCGAACCGCTGTGGTCGAGAATCAGACACAGGTTTAAGGGTACGCTGGAGTCGATCGAGCTTGCCGTCGCAGACACCGAAATCGCTAGCTGGCGCTGCGTTGAGGGCGCGGCAGCGTCAAGGTTAGGGTCGTTTAAAACCGGGAGCAAACTAACTTTCATGCGGGATACCTAAAGATTGCGTTAGTATTTCTTTAAGAATAGCTCCATCAGTTCAGGCAACATTTCGGTTATATGAACACACCAATTAAAGCTGTGCAATCGCCATACTACGGGGAAGGGAACTCTCGGACGCCACCTCCCGATTTGCCATCCCTGTTGCTGAAGGAGCGGATCGTTTATCTGGGGATGCCTCTGGTGCCTGCGGTAACAGAACTAATTATCGCTGAACTGTTGTTTTTGCAGTACGAAGACCCGGATAAGCCGATCAAAATCTACATCAACTCGACCGGCACTTCTGGTTACAGTGGCGAACCCGTCGGCTTTGAAACAGAAGCCTTCGCTATCTGCGATACGATCAGGTACATTAAGCCGCCTGTGCACACTATTTGCCTCGGTTCGGCAATGGGGATGTCTGCGATGCTGTTAGCGGCTGGTACAAAAGGCTTTCGGGCGAGTTTGCCGCACGCTTCGATTGTGTTGCACCAACCCAAGGCTTACACGCGGGGTCAAGCAAGCGACATTCAAATTCGGGCTAAGGAAGTGCTGGCAAATAAAGCGACGATGCTTGAGATTTTTGCAAGCTGTACTGGCCAACCGATCGAAAAGATTACTAAAGATATGGATCGGTTGCTGTACATGACGCCCCAGGAAGCTAAAGAATACGGTTTGATCGATCGCGTTCTTGAAAGTTCGGAAGAATTGCCGAAACCGCTGCCTGCAGGAGTCATCTAACTGGGAATGGGGAATGGGGAATGGGGAATTGGGAATCGGGGATCGGGAATCGGGAATGAGTGAGAATTAAGGGTTAATGCCTAGTAGTTTCTACCCTGATTAGTTACTCAATAGTCTTTTTATGACTAACAATTCCCAATTACCAATTACCAATGCCCAATGCCCAATGCCCAATGCCCAATGCCCAATGCCCGATGCCCAATTGCCCGATCACCAATTACCAACTAAACGGAGTTCCGAATTATGCCTATAGGTGTGCCAAAAGTTCCCTATAAAATGCCGGGTGGTTATGATACTCAGTGGATTAATATCTACGATCGCCTCTACCGGGAACGAATTATTTTCTTGGGCAGGGACGTTGACGATGAAATTGCCAATCAAATCATCGCTGTGATGCTCTACCTCGATTCTGAAGATTCAGGTAAGGATATTATTTTGTACATCAATTCCCCAGGCGGAATGGTGTCGGCAGGCATGGCTATTTTTGATACCATGCAGCACATTAAATCGGACGTGGTGACGATTTGTGTGGGCTTGGCTGCTTCGATGGGTTCTTTCCTGTTAGCTGCCGGTGCGAAGGGGAAACGGTTAGCTTTGCCTCACTCGCGAATCATGATTCACCAGCCTTCTGGGGGCACGCGGGGACAAGCAACGGATATTCAGATTGAGGCGAAAGAGATTCTGCGGCTGCGCCACGAACTCAATAATATCTACGCTAAAAATACTGGCCAGCCGATCGAGAAAATCGAGAAGGACATGGATCGCGACTATTTCATGTCCGCTGAGGAAGCTAAGGAATACGGCTTGATTGACAGAGTGATCGAAGAGCGTCCGTAAGTTGTTTGTTCGCCTCAGTAGTGCGGGCAACCCTCGCACTACAACCTAGTTCGCAATAAATTTTGGCAGAATCTTTACATTTAAGGATTCTGCCATATTTAATGGTATTATAAACGCTCATTCATGCTAAATGGATATTGCAGATTATTACCGACAGTTAGGACTGAGGTCTGGCGCGAGTTTATCGCAAGTTAAGGCCTCTTATCGGCAGTTAGCCAGACAGTATCACCCCGATGTGAATCCGGGAAACGAACAGGCTAAGAATAAGTTTATTGCTATTACTGAGGCTTATAAGTTCCTGGTGAAGGTTGCCCCCCCCGATGTTGCGGAGTCGAAAGTTGCCAATTCAACTGTGCCGCCTACTTGGACACCGCCGGATCAGGGGGTGAAAGCTCAACCGCAGACAGTTAAAGTGACTCGAAAAGAGGCTGCGGTTCAATCTAATGCGGATCTGTCGGCTGCGGAACAAAAGTTAAAGCAAGATGCTTATTTTGAATTGCAGCAGTTGCTGAAATATCAGAGGTTCCCGCGGGCGATCGCCTTGATTGAGGGTTTGGCACAGCGGGTTCCCGAAGATTTGGAGGTGCGTCAGTGGCAGGCGATCGCCTATCAGCGCTGGGGACGGCATTTGATCGGAGAAAAGCAGGTTGATAAGGCGAGAATTTATTTGAAAAAGGCTGTGAAAACTGACCCTCACAATCGGGCTTTGTGGGCAGAAGTTGAGCGGGATTTTCGCCGGCTGGAAGAGATTTATTGAAGTGATGTTGCGTCCCCCTTTTTCAGGGGGTCTGCGTCGTTAATTTTTAAGTTTTCTAATTTTTCTAAAATAACTTGAGTATTTTCAGGTCGATTTTCTGGTAGCGGTTCGATCAATTCGTCGATCGAGTCTAGGAGTAACGGGTCAATATCTACAGCCTGGTTCCTCCAATTAATTTTACCAGTTTTTTCATTAAGGGGAAAGTCGATCGGCTCTATGCCTGTTAATAAATGTACAAAAGTACGCCCTAGGGCAAAAAAGTCCGATCGCACGCCTGCTTTACCTAGAATTTGTTCCGGTGCGGCGTATCCAGCAGAACCTATGGGTGCGGTATCTATATCTGCTTCTGTGGCGGCGCCGAAGTCAATTAATCTCAATTTCCCATTGGCTTCAACCATCAGGTTGGATGGCTTAATATCCCGATGCACTACATGATAATTGTGGATTTCCTGCAAAATATTGGTCATTTGTTGCAGCCAATCAAGAGCCAGCTTTTGAGAAACGTACTGTTTTTTAGTTAAGAATTCGGCCAAGTTTTCTCCGGTAATTTTTTCCATCACCAAACAAGACAATTTCTGGAAGTTATGGGGGAGTTTAATGGGGAAATAACCGTCAGGTTCGACTTGGGGAACGGAGCCCTTTCCGGCCAGCCAAATCAAAACTCGCGCTTCTTGCTTGAACAAGCGAACTAAATCGGGATTGTGGGTGTGTTTCAAGACTTTTAAAATTTTGACAGTTCCCCATTCGTTTTCCCCTGTTCCCAAATCTTCGACTTCAAAGATGTCTGTGGGGCGTGCGGGATTGGGCGATCGCACTGGTTTAAGGATGCGATAGCGATCGCCAATTAACAAATCTGTGCCGCAAGCCTGACAATTTTGAGCAGCAGCAGGATTTTCGCGTTGTTCGCAGTGAGGATTGATGCAATAAATCATCTGTCTTGATACGTCCAGGACTGACGGATTTAACGAATTGAATCAATTATTAGCATAAAACCCAGCAGTTCTGACCTTACTACTGGGTTTATATTTACCGCCCATTTGGGCACGCTATCACATTTAAGTCAAGGATTTAAGATTAATAGCATCGCGCTCTACCGATTGAGCTACCCCCCTGCGTTTGGTAGAGGGGGCTGGATATGAGCCAGCAACCTCGATGATGTGATTTTCCTGACATTCGTTTTAGCGATCGGCGGTGAATGCTGAGTTTAGAGTAATAGCTTGCTGTTGAATTTGTACGCAATGCTGCCTCTGCCAATTGGGCTACCCCCCTATTTTGGGCTCTATTTTGGGTAGGAGGGACAGGAGTCGAACCTGCACTGTCACATTTGTACGGTTTAAGTTTAAGTTTGAGTTTAAACTTGTACTCTGTTTATATCTTAAACCATAACTATCAAAAAAGCAAGCAATTAGCGGAAAATAAATTGAAATATTCGCTCTCCCACTCTCTGTTCCTCAACTTCAGAATTGTTAGCTTCTTCGCGGGCGAACATAACAGCTTGCTGCAAGATTTCCACCCTTTGCAGCAACTCATTGATCCGCCGTGCTGGCAAAGCTCCAGAAAACTTGACAGTCCGCCAATAGCCGATCGTAATATCTTCGTAATAAACATCGACTTGAGCCGGGTGGTGTTCGGTAGCTTCAGCTTTAACGTGATTGCGCGGAGTTTTAAAAGTCTTGAGAGTTTGCACCGGTTCTGTTGCCCAACAGTCGGCCGAAGCATCGAAGTTCCAAGTCTCGGAAGCATCTAAGACTGGAAGTTTTTTGATAAATGCTTGCAAATCTGCTAACTGCTTTTCAATGAATAGCAAATAGCTGACGGGAACTTGGCTCAAAAGCACGTTTCCGTCTACAGTTACGTCTGCGCGGGCGCTACAATTTGTCCAATCTTTGGTTGCGGTTACGTCGAAGAGTTTGGTCAAAACTTCAGTCGTTTTGCGGATAATCTCTTCTGCTTTGACTTCCACTTTTTTGGACTCTGGCGGCAGTTGTTCGCCTTCTTCGTCTTTGGGACGATAAGTGCGGGAGATTCCAGAAAGCACAGCGGGCTTCTGGAGAGCTTTTTGAGCTTCTGCCAGTTCTTGAACCGAGCGGCTTTTGATGCCTTTTTCGATCGCAATAATCTGATTTAAGCGTGCCATTGTTCGATTTTATTGACGCTGAACTCACATCAAGTCCGGTTGATTTTGATAATCAAATGGTTTGTCCTGTGGCTTTTAGGGCTTTGATAACTCTCCCTCCTCAGTACAAACTTCACGATCGTTCTTTAACCAGACTTGTTCATTTTGTAGTATTGCATAATTCAATATAAATTACAACCTTTTTTTTGTAGGCGCGGTGCCAAGAGAACCCGCCGCTATCCGTGCCCAGCAATTTATCTCTCAAAAAATCGGCCAAATCTCTAGCGTCGCTGCCAAAGTGTAGCAAATATAACTCTTTGTCAGCGCTCCAACTACCTCTGGAGATAGATGCGGGAATCCCTCTCAGGGCGCGTTGTCATATCGGGAAATATTTCTTAACATATAGATAACAAAGGGAATCCGAGGAGACACCAAAAATCCTTAAGCCCTTGGGGTGCCCCGGTTAATCAGACTTTTCGCAAACAAGGGCTAAATCAATGAACAAGCAGCAAAACTCCGAAGTTTCAGCATTTTTGCCCATGCTCCAAAAAGGCATTTGGCTGTTTGGGATTCTCTCTTGGATATTCGGGCTGACAGATAGAACTATTGCACTATTATCTGACGGATATTTGTCGGCGATCGATATTGTCCAGCTATTTACAGCATCCTTTTTCTTCATTAGCTGGCTGTTGTTAAGCCCGTTTTTGGGTCTTAACTCCCAGAGTCGGCCGAAGGAAGAAGCATCTTCCTAGTTTTTAATTGGTAATGTTAGTTTCTCGATCGCTCTTTGTTTCTTCTGGGGCAAAGCGGGCCGGCCAAATGCGATCGCAAAAAAACAAAGTTCCCGCCGTCACGCACAGCGGAATCGCCAACAGATTCAACAGCGGAATGCTCACCAAACCCAAACAAACCAAACCAAAACTCCCGCTGGCCGGCAAACTCGCCCAAATTATCTCCAATTTCTCCTGAAAAGGTCGCCTGCGCCTCTCCAAAGGTGCATCTAGAAAGTCCAAACAGACAATAGTCGCGCCCAAAGCTACGCCACCCAAACTGCTAAGAATAGAACCGACACCAGGGAGAAAATTTAGCAGCAGCAGCGGTATACCGACGCTAAACAAAATTTGTAGTTTTCGCAGTTCAAAGGCGATCGCCCTTTGAATATCCCCAAAACTACTCGCCCAATTCATTGGTGCTTCTGCGGGCAATTGACCGTTCCGCAGGAGTTCCAATTGTTCGGAAAGTTTGCCGTACCAGGGCGAACCTAAAATCACGCCAAACTGCACTAACAAAAATCCAATTATCAGCAAAAGTCCTGACACTAGGAGTACCCGCAGCAGCCAGCCGAAAGCAACTGTTAACACGCCGAGAAAGCTCAGCCAAGCTGGAAAACTCGCAATTAGAGTATTAAATCGGACGGACAAATCGGCAACCAAAACGTCTATCCCTGCCAAACTGGGAAATAGCAAGCTTAAATAAAGACCAATACCAATTATAAAATTTAGCACCACGGGAACTAATACATAAGTCCACAGCTTGGGAGTTTGCAAAATCAGCGTGAAAGCTCGCAAAGGATAGGTGAAACCTGCCAGGAGTCTAATTGGTGCGGTAATGGCGGCGTGGGCGGGGTTTGAATTTAGCTGTTTTGACATATTTTCTGCTTTTGAGGACTAGACTCTATTTTCTATTATCCACTTTCCATTATTATTGCTGATGAGGATTTATCGCAGGTAGCCCAAAAGTGAAGCTTTTTATTTACCATACCCCGGAACTTACGCCAGCCGACAAAATGCCGGCTTGCGCGATCGCAGTTGATGTGCTGCGGGCGACTACGACAATGGCAACGGCCCTGAATAATGGGGCGGAAGCTGTCCAAGTTTTCAGCGACTTAGATAAGCTAATGGCCGAGAGCGAAAAATGGCCTGCAGATAAGCGGATTCGCGCTGGAGAGCGCGGCGGCGGCAAAGTTGACGGATTTGACATGGGGAATTCTCCGCTGGACTGCACGCCAGAAAAGGTGACGGGGAAGCGAATTTTTATCAGCACAACTAACGGTACTCGCGCTCTGGAGCGAGTTCAAGCTGCTGCAACTGTGTTAACGGCGGCTTTGATTAACCGCAAATCTGTGGTGCAGTTTTTGTTAAATAAACGGCCGGAAACTATTTGGATTGTGGGTTCTGGTTGGGAAGGGAGTTATTCGTTGGAAGATACGGTTTGTGCTGGTGCGATCGCCCAAAGTCTCCTAGCAGAAAGCGGTATTCCTGCGAGCGATTTTGCTGGGAATGATGAAGTATTTGGGGCTATTGCTCTTTATCTCCACTGGCAAGATCGGTTACACGAATTGTTGGAACGTGCCAGTCACGGCCAGCGCCTCCTCGGTTTAGGTGTTATTGAAGATTTAAAATATTGCGCGCAAACGGATACTTTAGATGTGCTGCCCGTGCAGCGAGAACCGGGAGTTTTGGTTAAGTCGGATTTTAAAATTCCTCAAGCTAATTTCTGGGATCAATCTTCGGAAAAAACGGCGACTTGAAATTTTCTGCAAGGGCAGTATTAGTAAGGTGCGCCTAGGCGCACCCTACGGAAATTAGTAGTTACCGAACAATATTTTTTTAAAAGAAAGTAGTATTAAAGATACTGGGCAGGAACACAAAATTGTTTTGTTCCTAGTCTATTGCAGGCAATGGAGAATTGCTGGATTCACCGCCGAACCGCTGAATTAAACACTCGGCAATTCTGGCTGCTGCACCGGGTTCTCCCATGCGCCGCCAGCCATTGTCAGCGATTAGCTGCAACCTGTCGGGATCGCGGAGCAAAGACTGCACGGCGCCGGCAACTTCGGCGGGATGTTTGACTAAAATTAATGACGGGCCTAACAGGCGACTTTGAGCTTCTGCAAAGGCGCGAGTAAATTGCGGGCCGTTTCCGGGAATGGCGATCGCCGGTTTTCCTAAACCTACAAATTGTTCTGTAGCAGTTCCTGCCATTGCTATTGCTAAATCTGCTTCGTACAAACAATCGTTAAAACTTTGCTGAGTCAAAATCATCGTGGCGTTTCTCTGCACAAATGTCAGGGGCAATAGCAAATTAGGAGATTCTTGCTGGATTTCTTGAGCGCTAGAAACAGGAGGCCGCAAAATACTTCCTTCTCGCCGCTGCGTTCTAATTTCGCCGTCTTGTCGCCAGCCGAAAAATTCTAAACTAGGTCGCAAAGCTTCTAAGTTTAACTCTGGAGAAATGGCTCCGAAAAATAACAATTTCCGATCGGCAAACAGCGATAAAATTCCGGCTACAGCCTCTACTATTAGCAGCCAATTAGCATAGGCTTCCGGCGCTCTAGAACCGGGGAGTAAGGTGATGATGAGCGATCGCTCGATTTCCCGAAACTCTGCGTCAGGGCCGTAAAAACCGGCGGGGTTTTCCGGTTCGAGTCCGTCCATCATTGGGTTTCCGAGATTGTAAGCGGGAATTCCCAGCTTTTGTAAAGTCTCGGCGGTTAGCGCGTCCCTGGCAAAAACCGCCCGACAGCGCGCTCTACTCATCAACCAGCGCTCCCAAGGGAAATAAATCGAGCGCGGGCAACCCCACCAACCAAAGACTCGGGATTTGCGAGCCAGAGGCCCGTTCTCGTCGCGCAAATAATACTCCGACTTTGCCGTACCGACAAAGGCATAGGGCACGCCGCTGAGCCAAGCAAACAGCAGCGGTACAATATCCCCGCAGGCTAAAATAACGCCGTCTTGATTCCCAGACTGTTGTTGCGATCGCACCCAAGCGCGGATGGCTTTAAACTGAGCGATGGTTAACTGAAGCAGACCGCCTTTGACATCGCGCAAAAATTCCCTCCCGTCCATGTAAATAAAGCCGCCCGAAGGCATCCGCTGCACCGGGCCGATGATGCGGGCGTTTTCTAGTTGAGCGAAAGCTTGCCCTTCGCCCACTAGCGGAAACACGGCTAATTCTGGCGGATGCGGGTGCTGTTGCAGTTCCTGCAAGATGCGAAGGGCGATCGCGTCTTCTCCGTGGCCGTTACTGAGGCAAAGTAATTTCAATCCCAACTCTCTCAAAAACTCTATTGTCAAAAAATAGCCTGCAAACCCTGGGACTTCAGTCTAGGGATGGAAAGCAACTTTCCACTTTAGTTTACCAGAAAATTGTTGTTTGAAATAGTACAAAACACGGTAAGAGCGAACCCGATCCGGCGCCGATCAAAATGTCTGCTGTACCCAAAAATATCTGGCATTTAACAGCAGTTGATCTGACTCTGGGAGGGCAACTTCTGAAGCTGGAAAACAACTTGTTTAATGTTGGGACTTACGACCGCCTGCACTGACAATTCCCCGATCGACAATTGCCAGATATCCGGCTAAATAACGCGGCAGTAACTTGCTGCACATCTAAATTATCTGTATGCAGTCAAGCTCTCAATCATGAGAGTCATACTATTTTCCCTCGATATATTGCTTTAAAGTATTCCGAATTTGTTTGAGCTGAAATCCTTTAGCAAGTTGGCGCAGCTTCGAGACAAACGGCATTAAATTAGGTTCTAAACTCTCCAGCTTAGCACTCTCCTCAAAAATTTCTTCAATATCGCCAATAGCTGCGAGTTTCAAAAGTTTTGCTACTGACTCAGAAGCCGCAGGTAACAGAGAAGAATAAGCAGGAAAATCAGAGGCGGGTAGCAAACTGGGAGTTTTGCGCTTTTTGTTTTCCGAGGATTCCCCATAAATCCATTCTAGTCCCAAACGCACGCGCAACTGTTCCAAAAAGTGATTTGCTTCGATCGGTTTGGGAACAAAAGCATCGTACCCTGCGAGGATGCTATCTTGCTGCGTAGCCTCGAAAACGCTCGCTGACATAGCGATTAACACAACATCTTTTAATTCCGCAAACTGGCGCAGTTTTCGTGCAGTTTCTAAGCCATCCATTACAGGCATCCGCAAGTCCATTAAAATCACATCCGGTTGAAATTCAACTGTTTTGCAGAGGCATTCTTGCCCGTTTTTTGCTTCTGCAACCTCAAATCCCAAACGCCGCAGCAGCCTGCACAACAAATCGCGATTCTGTTGATTGTCATCCACGATTAGCACTTTCCGCTTGTTGCCGATAAAACCGACAAGCCAGCGTTTTTCCTGTAAAGGAGACACCTCCAAGTACCGTTTAGCTGCTGGCAATTCTAAATCTACCCAAAAAGTGCTGCCTTTTCCCAAAGTGCTGTGGACTCGAATTTCGGTACCCATTAGTTTCGCTAATTTCTGGCTAATTGAGAGTCCGAGACCTGTACCTTCAACAAACGTATTGCCTCCTACTTGGTGGAAAGGCAAAAATATTTCTTCTAACTTGCTTCGCTCTATTCCCGTGCCGGTATCTTCGACTTGAAAGCGGATTTTTAAAGCGTGTTGGGCTGCGATCGGATTGTGGGCGAAGCGCATATAATTTTCTTTCAGTTCCGAACTCAAAGTCGAGAGCTCATAATTTTCTCCTTGGCCTCGACTCCAGGCCCCTGTGCCGACATAGCCGACTTTGAAAGTCACACCGCCGCTGTTAGTAAATTTAACGGCATTGCTGAGTAAATTTATGAGAATTTGGCGCAATCTTTTTGGATCGACACGAACGCAGCTAGGGAGGGGAGAGACTTGTTCGTAATGGAATAAAATTTCTTTTTGAGAGGCGCGCATCTGAAAGAGATCGGCAATGTTTTTCGTGAAATTTAGAAAATTTAACTCTTCCGGGTAGAGTTCCATTTTTCTAGCTTCAATTTTGGAAAGATCTAAAACATCGTCGATTAACATCAGCAGGTGTTGACCGCACTGTTGAATATTGCTGAGACTTTCTTGGTGATCTGAGTTTAAGTCTTTGTCGGTTTTGAGGATTTGAGCGTAACCTAAAACGCCGTTTAAAGGTGTGCGTAGTTCGTGGCTCATGTTGGCAAGAAATTCACTTTTGGCACGGTTGGCGCTTTCTGCGGCTAATGCAGCTTGTTGGAGGGCAGATTCTGCAAGTTTGCGATCGGCAATTTCCGTTTGTGCTTGTTGAAATAGCGTTGATTGCTGGATCGCGATCGCCAATTGCACGCACAATTGCCGGAGGGATTCTATTTCTGAGGCATCCCAGGAACGGGGGCCACTGCAATCGTGAGCGATCAGGAGTCCCCAGAGGTGATTTTCTGTCGTCGGTTGGACTTGGGAAATGCTTTCTCGTGCTTGTAAAATCGGCACTATTAAGTTAGCTTTAACTTCAAATTGTTCGAGAAATTTAATGTGACATTCGCTCATATTTTCCGCGTAAATATCTGCTACAGCGCGAATATTACCTTGCTGATAAATATCCACAAAATTATCTCTAAAACACGTATCCAAATAATCCATATTTTGCAACGAAATTATATCTTTTGCTACGGATTCGACAACTACAAGACCGCTCCAGTCGGGATTAAAGCGGTAAATAATTGTGCGGTCTGTTTGCAAAAAGTGCCGCACTTCTTCGACAGCAGTGCTGAGGACTTCTTCTAAATTGAGAGAGGAGCGAATGCGATCGAGCATGGCAACTACTAGCCGTTCTCGCCTTAATTGCTGCTGCAGGGCCATCTCCGCTTGTTTGCGTTCGGTGATGTCGGTAATTACTCCCACTAACCCGATTAAATTACCAGTTTCATCTTTAATGCCGTCGGCGCGAAATAAAGTTGTTACCAGTTCGTTGTTTTTAGTGTTGATTTTGAGTTCGCCTTGCCAAGATTTGCCTTTACGGATCGTTTTAAACATTTCTAGCAGCACTTTAGTTTGGGGGTAAATTGCTGTTAATCCGCCTGCTGTGTTTAGTTCTTCTGCTGTGTAGCCGTACTGTTGAACAAAGGCTTGATTGTGGTAGAGCGATCGCCCTGTCAAGTCAGCAATGCCGATCGCATCGCTGGTGCTTTCCACCGCTTGAGTAACTCGCAGCAAATCTAATTCTGCTTGTTTGCGATCGCTAATATCAGTAATAGTGCCGATATAGCCTTTAATTTCCTGCTTGTCTCCGATTTCTGCAATTGCCTGACCGATCACCCAGATTACCCGACCGTCTGGACGCTGAAAGCGGTATTCTGATTTAAAAGGAATTTTCTCAATAATTGCTCGATGCCATTCATTTTTTACCCGCTCGACATCATCGGGATGTATGGCATTCATCCAGCCAATTTCGGCGGCTAATTCTGCGTTTAGTCCCGTAATTTCGCTCCACCGTTTATTCACATAAAGGCAATTTCCCAAGGTGTCGGTGTGGAATATGCAAACTGGCGATGCTTCTGCTAAAGTTTGGTAGCGGCGCTGGCTCGACCGCAGGGCTGATTCTACCTGTTTTCTATTAGTTATATCGCGGACTATAGAAATGATTTCGCCACCTACAAGCATTGTCAGCGACAATTCTTGAGGGAACTTAGTACCGTCCGGGCGCTGACCGCTCGCTTCTATATTGCAGTACCCTTTTTGCAGGAGAATCGGCATTATTTGTAGTTCAAAAAATAGATTTTCTGCTTTGCTGTAGAGCATTTTCCATTTCTTCCCATACAGTTCGCTAGGGCTAGCCAAGCCGTACATTTTGAGATAAGCGTCGTTGGAATAAATACATTCTTTATTATTATTAAAAATGGCGATGCCGTCATAAGCAGCGGCCATTGCTACTGCTTGTCGCTGGAGTTGGGACTCTGCTTGTTTACGAGAGGTAATGTCGTGACCGACTGAGTAGATTAAACCTTCTTCGCTAAATGGCGATGCAGTCCACAGGAAGTATTTGTAAGAACCGTCTTTGCAGATGTAGCGGTTTTCAAAGGAGATACTGGACGTACCGGCGATTAGTTTTGCTCCTTCGGCTGCGGTGGCTTTTCGATCGTCTGGATGAACAAATTCGATCATTGGCTTGCCAAACATTTCACTAATACTGTAGCCTAAAGCTGTTGACCAAGCTGGGTTTAAACGTTTAAAATGACCGTCAAAGCCAACAATGCAAAGCAAGTCTAAGGAGATAGTAAAAAAACGATCGCGCTCTGTTTGTGCCTGCTTTAATTCAGTAATATCCATCACTAAACCGTCCCAGAGAATATCGCCTTCGCTGCCAGATTTGCTCTCATTAGTGAGCCTTTCTGGTCTCGCCGCTCCTTGCAGCCACTTAACTTTTCCAGATGGTAAAGTCTGCCGCCACTGCTGCTGCCAAGGTTCCAGCGTAGTGGCTGAAATGGCGATCGATGTTTTTAAATCTAAGAGATCGTCTGGGTGAATTCCCTTAGAAATCAGTTCCGCATTTTGCTCTATTGCTTCTGCCTCTAATTCGTAGAGTTGGCTACTGCCTGAAGAAATGTAGGGGAAAGACATTTTTCCAGTTGCTGACATTCGTAATTGATAAATTATTCCCGGCAGGTTAGCTACCAATTTTTGAAAGCGAGCTTCGCTTTGTTCTAGGGCTTTTTGTTGCTGTCTGTATTCTGTAAAATCTCTAATTGTACCCACTATTACTTTACTGCCGTCGGCTATTTGGAAGACGCTTTTTTTGGTAGAAATTATGTGTTCTCTCCCGGCAGAGTCTGTGAAGTTTTCTTCGGTTTCCAAGCATACACCCGTTGTCAAGACTTCTTCATCTTTTGTCCAAAAAACAGCAGCTTCTGATTGGGGGAAAAAGTCATAATCTGATTTGCCCATCAGTTCTTGTCGCGATTTGCCGACCAACTGACAAAAAGCATCATTTAATATCATCCAGCGGTGTTGCTCGTCTTTGACAAAAATTGGGTCTGGCGTAGCATTTATGGTGTGGTTTAAAAATTCTTCTGACGCTTTCAGTTTGGCTTCGTAGCGGTAGCGATCGCTCACGTCCAACACTACTTCGATTATCCGGTCGATAGACCCGTCTAGGCGACGGATGCAGCGCAGGGAAACTCGCGTGTGAACTATTTCGCCGTTTTTTCTGAGCCACCTTTTGTCTGAGATGTAACCGTCGAGCCTACCTGCTAACATCTGAGAAAAATTTTCACAATTAGCCTCCAAATCCTCTGGATGAGTCAACTCTAGCCAATTCTTTTGCACGAGTTCGTAGCGCTCATAGCCCAGCAAATTGCACAGGGCATCGTTAACTTCTATCCAGTGACAATTTTGAGGAATTTCGCTGTCAATAATTGGAGCGATGATGGCAATGCCGATCAGGGAATTTTCCACCACCGAGCGATATTTTTCTTCACTTTTTCGCAAAGCATCTTGACTGTTCTGGCGTTCTATGGCGTAACGGAGCGATCGAATTAACAGTTCGCTGTCGATTTTTCTTTTTACCAAATAATCCTGTACGCCAACTGAAATCAACCGCAGGGCAAGTTCTTCGTCGTTTTGGGCGGTCAGAACTACGATCGGCACATTTACCCCGTACTCTTGTACCCGAGCCACCGTCTCGATTCCCAGACTATCGGGCAGTGAAAGGTCTAATAAAATTATGTCAAAAGTTTCTTGATTCAATCGCTGCTGCGCTTCGCTGAGACGCTCTACTTTCGTCAGCACTATACGCTGCGCGCCGCCAATTTCTGACAGCAAATCTTCAATCAGCTCAGCTTCATGAGGGTTGTCTTCTACTAACAGAACTTTAAAGCAGATAGGAGGCAAAGCTAAGTTAAAAACTGCTTTCATAATATTTATTAATCAAGAAAATATTAAACTAACTTGAATTTTACCTTTTATTTTCACGGCAGTCATTCAATTGCACGTACACATACATCGACCGTCAGATTGGGGAGGGTAAGCAAGCGCTACAAAAATTCTGTTTAATAATTAAAATTATATCACGCACCAACTCGACTGTCAACGGAAAAGAATTTTTATTATAACTGGCCATTTATACCACTTAAAAAAATGCAACTCTAGCCCATCTCCCCACCCCGATAGTCACAGTCATTCCCAATTCTTTACTGCTTTCATCTGCCCTATTCAATAGTATTACCTTCTAGATTATATCTTCTAGGTTAGGATTGAGAATATAGAAAGTAAGTAATTTTACCTCCCTTATAGCTTATAGCTGTTGCCGAAGTTATGTCTCAATTAAGCGAGAGTAAAGTAAAAAGTAGAACCTTGCTCCGGTTCCGATTCCACCCAGATACATCCGCCGTGAAGCTCCACAATCTTTTGACAAATTGCTAAACCAATACCTGTCCCCGAATATTCTCTTTGAGTATGCAAGCGCTGGAAAATTTGAAAGATACGTTTTTGATGCTGGGGAGCAATCCCAATTCCATTATCGGAGACAGAAATTAACCAGTTTTCCTCCTGTTTGCAAGCGGTAACATGAACCACAGGCGGTGCATCGTGGCGATATTTAATCGCATTGCTGACTAAATTTTGAAATAGCTGTACGAGTTGAGAAATATCCCCCATTACCGTGGGTAATTCGCTGTAGGTGACAACGGCTTTAGTCTCGCGGATGGCCCCTTGCAGGTTCGCGAGTGCTTGCTCGACTGCATGATTGCAATCTGTCAGTTGAAAAGGTTTCCGACTCCGGCCAACGCGCGAATATTCGAGTAAATCGTCAATTAAAGTTTGCATTCTGGTGCAGCCCTGAACGATATTACCGATAAACTTACTACCTTGGCTGTCGAGTTGGTCTTTGTAGCGTTTTTCTAAAAGTTGAGCGTAACTGGCAATGGTTGCTAAAGGCGCTTGCAAGTCATGAGAAGCCACATAAGCAAATTGTTCTAGTTCTGCATTTGAACGCGCCAATTCTTGGTTAGATTTTAATAGAGCAGATTCGGCGCGCTGGCGGTGGGATATCTCTTGTTGGAGTACCAAATTTTGCTCTTGCAGAGCTTTTTCAACAGCGCGACGGCTGCTGATTTCTTGTTGCAAGATTTGGTTTTTTTCCTGAAGAGTTTTTTCGACTGCTAAGCGGCTCGTGATTTCTTCTTGCAGCAGCATATTTTGTTCTTTTAGCTGCTTTTGTAAATTCCGCAGGCTGAGGTGACTTTCGATGCGGGCGAGCACTTCTTCAAACTGAAATGGCTTGCTGATATAGTCAACAGCTCCCACAGCAAATGCGTTTACTTTGTCAAATACTTCATCTTTAGCGCTGATAAAAATTACCGGGATTTCGCGAGTTTTTGCTTCTAGTTTCAAGTGCTGACATACTTCGTAGCCGTTCATTTCCGGCATCATTATGTCGAGCAAAATCAAATCTGGTGGATTAGAATTGCAGGCTCTCAAAGCCATTTTTCCGTTAATCACGCAGCGGGGGGTGTACCCCCTCTGAGTCAACATCGTAGACAACAGACGCAGGTTTTCTGGTGTATCGTCTACTACTAAAATGTTTCCTAACGGCGTCCCTGGTTGCTGATTGTTCATTGATTATTTCCCAGTTACTATTTTCTTCACAAAAAATGTTGGCAGCTATTTTATTTAGGACTTACGGAAAACACCCGGTTTATAGTAAGAATGTTGGGGAAAGAAAATGAGGAATCCGCTCATAAACCGGGTGTTTAGCCGTTTGTGTACAAGCAAGTCCTGTTATTGTTCGTTTACCAATCCTCAAATCCCCAGCAGCAGAGTCAGAGCATTATTGTCCCAAGTCAATCCTTTGTCTAAAACGTTAAATCCCGCGACTTTGCACATAGCTTCTAAAGCAGTAGCTGTAGGTAGCCACCACCACGGCGCAAAATTGTCCATGTCAAAAACGGCTTTTTCAGTTATCCCTATAAGTGCGTTGTTGTTGATGTATGTCCGCCAGTAAGCTGTTAAAATAGCTCGTTCTGCGTCGTCCAAAGCGGGAATAAACATTACTCCAGAAGCGGGAATTTCATAGCATCCCAACTCATTTTCTATAACTTCTTGGGTGATAGCTGAAGTGAAAACTAAATGCTCGCGAGTTATCTGACGCAAGGCAACTAAAATCTGCAACGGATGGGGGTGATGGTACAAAACTCCTGCACAGTGAACTACATCGTAAGGCTCGCCAATGTCTGCAAGCTGAATCTGAGTGATATCTTGATTGATACAGTGATAATTAGCAATATTTAAACTTGTCATGCGAGCATGAAAATCTTGCCACCAATGGAGGGATGCCGGCATGGCATCAATCATTGTCAGAGAAACTGCACCGTATTTGCTAGCTACAGATACTTTTTCGCTGACAGTTCCCCACAAGCCGCCGACTTCTGCAAAAGTCTTGCCTTTGACTACTCGGGCAATGTAGCGATCGCGAATATCCTTAGCCTTCAACTCTAATAATAGAGTAGATTCCCCTGTTTGACGCTGTTTTTCTAAAATATCCTCTAATTTTTTGGATATTTCTGGATCTTTTGGTCTAATTTCTAATGCCATCAAGTACAACATTATGGCCTCGTTCAGCCGATCGCTCTCAGTAAACTTATGGGCTATTTCGCAGTAAAATTCAGGAGCGTGCAGCGGCTGCATTTCGTGGTGATAGTAGCTAGTTGCTACATCTGCATCTACTGGAGTTCTTTTAATTAGAGCCTCACCTAACTTTGTGTAAATTCCCGGTAGAGACGGCTCGATTTGAAGGGCACAAAGGTAGGCGGAAACAGCATCGTTCCATGCGTGACTTTCACTCAAAGCATCGCCTAAATTGTAATAAGACCAAGAAATACTGGGATTAAGTTCAATAGCACGTTGGTAAGCGGTAGCTGCGGCTTTCCACTGTTGGGTTTTTAACAGCGCTTCTCCTAAATTGTGGTAAGTCCAAGAGAATTCTGGATTGAGTGCGATCGCCCGCCGATAAGCGAGTGTTGCTGCTGCAAACTTTTGAAGTTTAACTAAAGTCAAAGCTAAGTTATAATGAGACCAAAATAAATCCGCATTTAGTGCGATCGCCCGTTCGTATGCAGCCTCAGCTTCTGACCATTTTTCTAGTTTAAAAAGAGCATCTCCTAACTTGTGAAAAGCTGCGAAAAAATTCGGGTCTACTTCAGTAGCGCGCTGGTAAGCAGCAGCGGATTCAGACCATTCTTCTAATCGATCGCAAGCTGCACCAATGCTGTAGTAAGACCAAGAATAATCCGGGTTAATTTCCACAGCCGTGCGGTAAGCGATCGCAGCTTCTTGCCATTTTTCTAAATTGAGCAGCACGCTGCCTAAGTTGTAGTATGAGAAAAAAGAATTGGGATTTAAATCAATACTTTTTCGGTAAGCCGCCTCCGCTTCGCGCCAGAGTTCCTTAGCTTGCAAAACATTGCCTAATTTGTAATAAAACTCCGAAATCTCCGGCTGGAGTTGAATAGCTTTGCGGTAATGAATAATAGCTTCGTCCCACTTTTTTAGCTTGCTAGCAGCTTCTGCTAATTGGCAGTAAGCTTCGCAAAAACTCGGGTTTAAATAAATCGTGCGGTGGTAACAAGTCAGCGCTTTTTCGGGTTTGTTTTGCGCCAACAAAGTATTACCTAAATCAAGATATTCTTCCGCTATCTCTATCGGTTCCAACATGAGTGCTTGATACCAACAGTCTGCTGCTTCTTCAGCTTGACCGACTTGGGTAAATATCCGGCTCAAATTTCGGTAAAATCCTGCAAAGTCCGGTTGGATGGAGATGGCTTTTTGATAACAGGCGATCGCCTCTTGCCACTGTTCCAAAGTAGCGCAGAGAGTGCCGAGGTTAGCAAAAGCTTCGGCAAAATCGGGTTGCTGGGCGATCGCAACTTTATACCAATACCTTGCGTCTTCTAGTTTACCCTGAGCTTGCAGCGCCTTTCCCAAGGTCTTGCAAGTCTCTGCTGAATTGGGTTCAGATGCCAAAACTTGTTGGCAAAGTGCGATCGCCCGATCGAAGTTCCCTGTAGCTAAATAAAGTTCTGCCTGTTGCTGAAAATTCACCTGCGCTGTTTCCGAATTCATTTTTTATTTTCCTTTTGAGTTATCATTCCATGTAAGATTATATGCTACAATTTGCCAAACTTCAAGTTTCTGTAAGTAGAGCTAGCGAGCTGAGAATAGTTCTGAATTTCCGCGAGATTAATATAAACTAGACAGTAATAGGTTAACAGCGAGCTAAATAATGTCAACAGTCAATCCAACACCGCTAATCAGCGTAATTATACCTGTATATAATGGCGATCGTTACATCGTACAAGCGGTGGAGAGCGCCCTACGTCAAACTTTTACTAATTTTGAGATTATAGTTGTAGACGATGGTTCGACAGATCGCACGCAGCAAGTATTGCAGCCTTATTTTGACAGAATTCGCTACATATATCAGGAAAATAAAGGAGCAGCAATAGCTCGGAATCGTGCTTGCCAGCTAGCCAAAGGCGAGTTTTTAGCTTTTCTAGATGCGGATGACTATTTCCTACCATCCAAGCTAGAGAAACAGGTAGCTTGCTTTGACGCTGACCCCACATTAGATATGGTGCAAACAGGTTGGCTCATGGTCGATGAAAAAGGGCAACATATTTCTGCGGTAAAGCCTTGGCAGCAAGCGCCCCAATTAGATTTAGAAAGCTTTATTCTCTATAAATGTGTGCGCCCAAGTGCCATGCTACTGCGGCGTAAGTGGTGGGAATACTTGGGCGGTTTCGAGGCGGGGCTTCCGCCGACGGAAGATTTAGACTTTGCCTTGCGTTTAGCTTTAAAGGGGTGCAAAGCAGTTTGGTTAGAAGAGGTACTTACCTGTTATAGACAGCACGATACTAATCTCATGTCAAGCGGTTTTCCGCTAATGAATAATACAGAAATTCTGATGAAAAAATTCTTTTCTAGACCTGATTTGCCTCAGTCTATTCGACAGTTAAAAAAACAGGAACGCTATCAATGCTTGGTGTGGATGGCATGGCGGATGTATCGCGGCGGTCATCTAGCAGAGATGGCGGAGTGTTTGGAAAAGTCATTGCTATATACTCCTTTTTCGTCTACAGAAACAGTGGTGAATTGGCTGCAAACTTTTCAGAGCCTTTCTGAAGAATACGGTGACAATTTTGATGCTTATTCACTGAGTCAGTTAGGAGAATGGCAAGATATAATTTTGATGGTTATGACCCATCACTCCGAATCCCAACAGAGTTCTATTTCTACACCTCCAAAAGCACGTGAAGCGAAGCTATCCCCTAGGGAAACGCACATTCTACTCTACAACGCCGACGATCCGGGCGTGGGAGGATTAGCGCAGTACAACCATGCCATTCTCTGTCAGTTAGCCCTATTAGGCTATCGAGTCACTTGCGTGCAAACCAAACATTCTAGCCCCTTGCTTGAGCGAGAACGAGAGTTAGGTATAGAGCACTCGTGGCTGGATTTTAGCAGCCATAGAGATTTAGCGCGGGTGTTAAGAAATACTGATGATGCACAAGAGATTTTTTCTACTAATAAACCTGATCTGATTATTTTTAGCGATGGCTGGCCCTATTCCAATTTTGCAGTTAAACAGGTAGTTATTCAGATGGGAATACCATACATGATGTTAATCGGGTTAGTCATGCCAGATCACGCAAATTTTGCCTACGGGGATGTAGTGCCTTATCGAGAGGGAGTGCTGTATCAGTGCCTGCAAGCTAGAGCCGTGATTGTTTTGGCTTACGAACATTTGAATTTATTGTGCCAACATTTCAATTTGCCAAAAGAGCGAGGACAAGTGATTTACTTGGGGCGCTCTCCTGAATATTTTGCACCTCCTAATCCTTCGGCTCGCCAACGCCTGCGGCAAGAGTTAGAAATTCCTGAAGATGCGATTGTCTGTTTCACATCTGCTCGATTGGCACCCGTTAAAGGGCATCGATATCAGATCGAAGCAATCAAACAGTTGAAGCAGTCTCCGGTGTGGTCTAAACTTTATTTTGTCTGGGCTGGAAATGGCGAGGGAAGCTATAGGGATCTAGAAAGAGAATTGAGGGAAGCTGTTAGAGAGTTAGGAGTGAGCGATCGCGTGAAGTTGATCGGACAGCGCTGGGATATCCTAGATTTACTGGATGCTAGCGACATATTCATTTTGACATCTCTCGGCGATGCAGCACCTTCTTTTGCAGTCATGGAAGCGATGGCTAAAGGATTGCCCGTAGTTGCTTCGGCAGCGGGCGGGATTCCAGAAGGACTCGGCGATACTGGGAAGTTGTTGCCCGATCCGAATACCGATCCCGAAGGCACAGCGAGGGAATTGGCGGAAACTGTAGAAGCTTGGGCGCTGAATCCAGAATTGCGCCGCCAAATCGGTCAAGCTTGCAAGCAGCGGGCCGAGAAAATGTTCAAAGAGGAGCGGATGCTCGCAGAGTCTGTTGAGGCGATCGAAAAAGCTTTACTTTCCGATAGCGAAAAAGATCAATTTGTTACTCACAAACAGGTGCAGGAGTGGATGGCGAAGGTAGAAAGCCGGGTTCGCTACAGCTTTTTAGTGTGGAAGGCGTGGCACGCTTACTGTCAAGAAGATCTCATCGGGATGCAGAAGTGGCTTCAAGAATCTTTGCAGTGTACGCCTTTTTTGAGTACAGAAACGCTGTTAAACTGGATAGATTTTTTTTGTAATTTTTCGTCAGCTAAAGGGCATCATTTAGATACATATTCTCTAACTAACTCAGCAGAATGGCAACAATTGGTCGAGGGCGTCCAGGGTCTTAATTCTGTATTTTATGCACGCTAAAATAGCAGAGTAGAATTTAAAATTGGGATGGCTACCAGCAGTAAAATAGCATTTATATTCTGCCTTCTGCCTTCTGCCTGACCTCCGTTACAGCCATTACATCCGTTACAGAACCCGTTGCCGAACTTCCTTCTTCCTTCCTTATCACCGATAAAACTCATGTCAATGGCAAATCCGACACCGCGAGTAAGTGTAATTATTCCAGCATATAATGGCGATCGCTACATCGGGCAAGCGGTAGAAAGCGTCATCAGCCAAACCTATAAAAACTGGGAAATTATCGTCGTAGACGACGGCTCAACCGACGACACCCGCCAAGCATTGCAGCCTTATGTTGAAAAAATTCGCTATGTTTATCAGGAAAATCAAGGAGTAGCTGCCGCCCGCAACCGAGGAATTCAGGAATCCCGAGGTGAATTAATTGCTTTTTTAGATCAAGATGACTTTTTCTTGTCAGATAAATTAGCTGGACAAGTTGCGTTATTTGACGCTCAGCCATCACTAGGAATTGTTAATAGTGGCTGGCGTTTAGTGAACGAGCAAGGAGGGACAATTTCTGATATCAAATGTTGGGAAGATTTCCCAACATTAAACTTAAAAACATGGATAGTACAGATGCCCCTACTTCCTAGCGCCATGATGTTTTCGCGAAAGTGGTTAGAAAATGTAGGGGGATTTAACTCAGAGTTTGATTCCGTAGATGATGCCGATTTAGTATTGCGTTTAGCATTGTTAGGCTGCGAATCTGCTTGGCTACCCCAGGTGACCGTATGTTATCGCCAGCATGACAAAAATGTGTCAATTAAAAAATCGACCGAACAAGCAAATCTGTTTATTAAATTAAAACAAAACTTATTCAATAAACCCGATTTGCCACAGCACATCCGCGACTTAGAAAATCCTGCTTTCTACGAAGCACTGACATGGATGGCATGGCGCTTGTACTATACCGGTTATCCGGCGTCAGCGGTTGAGTATTACCAAAAATCTTTCGCTTATACTCCTTACTCTGCTAAAAAAACCGTAGGAGATTGGATAAATCGTCTGGGTTGTTGCTGTAAAGCTTACGGATTTCCCCGAAATATGCAATCTTTAAGAAACTTACCCGAATGGAAACAATTAATGTCTAGCATTCTCCCTCACAAAACAGTGCGAGTCAGCGTAATTATCCCGGCATATAACTGCGATTTCTATATACTTAGAGCAGTAGAAAGTGTGATAGACCAAACTTACCAAGACTGGGAAATTATTGTCGTAGATGACGGCTCGACCGACAACACTCGCCAAATCTTAGAGCCTTACTACGATTTAATTCAGTACGTTTATCAAGAAAATCAAGGGGCAGCAATAGCTCGTAATCGGGGCTGCGAACTAGCCAAAGGGGAATTTTTAGCTTTTCTCGACAGCGACGACTTCTTCCTCCCAGAAAAACTCGAAAAACAAATTGCTTGCTTTGACGCTGACCCCACATTAGATTTGGTGCAGACAGGTTGGCTGATAGTTGACAAAAAGGACGAAGGCATCTATGGAGTAAAGCCTTGGGAAGAAGCACCCCAATTAGATTTACAAAGCTTAGTTTTGTACAAATCAGTGCGTTCCAGCGCCCTGATGCTGCGCCGAGAGTGGTGGGAACGCTTGGGGGGTTTTGATCCTCGCTTTTCGCTAACTGAAGATTTAGATTTTGTCTTACGTTTAGCTTTAAAAGGCTGCAATCTAGTTTGGTTAAAAGAGATATTAACCTGCTATCGCCAGCACGACAGTAATCTCATGTCCAGCGGCTCCAAAGTAATGAAAAATATGGAAATTGTGATGGAGCAATTTTTCGCGCGGCTAGACTTACCTCAGTACATCCGCGACTTGAAACGCGAGGAACGTTACAGGTGTTTAGTATGGGTAGCGTGGCGGATGTACCGTGATGGATATTTGACAGAGATGGTCGAGTGTTTGGAGAAATCTCTTCATTACACTCCTTTTACAGGTACGGAAACAGTATTTAAATGGTTAGAAACTTTTAGGAGTGTTTCGCAAGAATATGGTATCGACTTTAATACTTATGCCTTAACCAATTTAAAAGAATGGCAAGATATCGTAGTGGTTGCTGCTAACAATACTCCTCAATTTCAACCTGCACATATTTCGATTGACCAACCGCGAAAAGCCCGCCTACTACTGTACGCCGAAGACCACGGAGTGGGAGGTTTAGCTCAGTTTAACCACTCGCTGATGTGTAAATTAGTAGCCGAAGGATACCAAGTTATTAGCGTTCAAACTAAAGCTTATAACCCTTTAATTGCCGAACAAAAACAGTTAGGGATAGAACATATTTGGCTGGCTTTTGACACGATAAAAGAGTTTTTGCAAGTTGCTTACAATTTAGGCGATGCTGAAAAAATTTACGCGCAGGCTCAACCGGATTTAATTATATTTAGCGACGGCTCGCCGATGGCCAATTTTGCGGCCAAACAAGTTGCTATTAAGCAGAATATACCGTACATAGTTACTCTCGGTTATATGGGTCGCAATTATGAAACTTTCGATCGGGGCGATCAAATTCCCTATTTTGAGGCTGTCTCCTATCAGTACGATTTAGCCAAAGCAGTAGTAGCAGTGTGCCAGGAAAATTTAAACTTGTTCAAAAGAATTTTTAAAGTGCCTCTAAAACGAGGCAAAGTTATTTATTATGGGAGACCGAACAGTTATTTTGAACCGCCGAATCTTTCAACTCGCCAACGCCTGCGTAAAGAACAAGGAATCCCCGAAAATGCTGTCGTTTGTTTTACGGCGGCGAGATTGAGTCCAATTAAAGGATATCAGTATCAATTGCAGGCGATCGCCCAATTGAAAAATTGTCCAATTTGGCCCCAAATTTACTTTGTTTGGGCCGGGCCTGGGTCTACTGTTCACGACAATCTGGAACCTGAATTAAGAGCCACTGTGAGCAAATTGGGAGTAGAAGAACAGGTTAAATTCTTAGGACAGCGCTGGGATATTGCCGATTGGCTCGACGCCAGCGACATCTTTATTTTATCTTCCCAAGCAGAAGGCATGCCGCTAGCAATTATGGAAGCAATGGCGAAAGGATTGCCCGTAATTGCCACAGCAGTCAGCGGGATTCCTGAAGAATTGGGAGATACGGGAAAGTTGCTACCCGATCCTACAATCGACCCAGAAGGAACAGTACAAGATTTAGTAAAAACGGTGGAAATATGGGCAGAAAATCCCGAATCGCGCAGACTTGCAGGACAAGCGTGCAAAGCGCGAGCCCAAGAACTATTCAAAGAAGAACGGATGCTTCGGGAATATGGAGAAATAATTGAACAGGCATTTGTAAGTGACGGTGAGAGCGACAGTTTCTCTATTAGTCCGAAACTCAAAAAGCAGCTACAGCAAGTGGATAGCCTGCTGAAATACTATTATTTAGTGTTGAAAGCTGGGGATGCTTACTATAACGGAGATATGTCCGAGATGGTGAATAATTTGCAATCTGCTTGGGATTGCACACCTTATTTTACCACAGAAACTATCTTTGATTGGGTGAAAAATTTTGGTATTTTCGCTGCGGAAAAAGGAGTTAATTTCGATCCCAACGAGCTGATCAACTCCCGCTCGTGGCAACAAGTGATAGAATCAAGACAGGGTTTTGAAGTGTTTTCATCGGTTCGTCAAAACTGAGTTCTTGCAGCATTCTTAGGAACGGGCAAGATGCCCTTTCCACAAAACATCAACTAAAGAAAAGATATGCAATTTACATTCAAGTTCCCACGGATCAATAAACTGCTGCCAATTTGTTTAGCTATTGTTACTGTTCTGTTAATAGCCTATTTGGGACAGCCAAGAGCGATCGCCCAACTTCGATCGAACGTTACAGTAGATTTTGGACAGCCAGCCACCGGTACAATTTCCATGAGTGGCATCCTGCACGGAATCGACACTGCCAAACCGCCGGATAGCTCGATCAAACCCTTGCAGCCCAAACTTTGGCGGGCCGGGAGACTCGATATTTACGATCGAGTAATCGCCAGCGGAGCCGAGTTTCAGTTACTCGTTAGCGACTTGTGGGGCTACGGTACCAATCCCAATGGCTGGCCCTATCAAAACTACCCTGCGTGGGAAGCATTCATCCGACAGTTAGCGCAGCAAAATAAAGGCAAGAAAATTATTTGGGATGTATGGAATGAACCCGATTTAAAAAATCCGTTTTGGAATGGAAGCAGAGAACAATTCTTTGAAACCTACAAAAGAGCTTACAAAATTTTGCGAGAAGAATTGGGGCCGTCAGCAATGATTGGCGGACCGAGCATTACCAACTACAACAAAGGATATCTCGCCGCTTTTTTGGATTACTGCAAAGCGAACAAACTGGAAGTAAATTTCCTAGCTTGGCACGAACTCAACGATACCATGATCTTATTTGTTGACGATCATGTAATTGATGCTAAACGCAATTTTCAGCAAAGTCCCTCTTACAAGGAACTGAAATTGCAAAAAATTTACGTCAACGAAATTGTCGGAAACTTAGCGCAGTACCAGCCTGGGGAAATCTTAGGTTATTTGTATAACTTAGAGTATGCAAAAGCTGACGGTGCTTGCAGAGCTTGTTGGGATACTAAAGGGCCAAATAAAGTTAGCAATTGCTTCAACAATACGCTGAGTGGGATGGTCACGCCTAATACTTTTGAGCCAAGAGCAGCTTGGTGGACTTACAAAGCTTATGCTGACGGAGTTAATTCACGGGTGCGGAGTTGGTCAAATAACAATCGCCTTGTCGCTTTAGCCAGCAAGTCAAATCCTGAAGGTAAAGCACAGATACTTTTAGGTTATTTCGACCCCAATTTTTCCTCAGCAACAACGGTAACATTAACCCTCGGCAATTTGGAGCAGCTAGGTATTCAAAGGGGTCAGAAAATAACTCTAAAATTAGAAAAAATTCCCAACAATCAAGAAGGAGCCGTGCCACAGCTTGTCACCGTTAAAGAAGAAAGTTTGTCGGTGGGTAGCGGCAGCTTGGCTTATGTTATCCCTAATTTCAACGTCCACGAAGGCTACTTATTGACCGTTAGCAAGTGAGCTAGCTATCCTATTAAATTGTGAACAAATTGTAGGGACACGATCGTGCCGTGTCCTTACAAATATATAGCCGTGTTCTTACAAATATATAGATTTTAGCTGCCATTATTCAAAGATTTTTGCACCGATTCCAACCACTCTCGGACTGTTTGATTTTCGGATTGTGGGTCGTAGTAACACCCTAATTCATCGAGGATGAATGCTTCTAAATCGGCGGGGGCGATCGGCATTTTGAGCAGTTTGCTGAGCTCTTGCGATGCAGCTTCAACGCTTGGGCGCGGTTCGCTGCTGCGGTAGTTGTTCACTACATCGCTGGGAGTGTCAGCTTCTAACGGCCAGTCTTGGTGAAAGTAGGAACTGAAAAATTGGGTTAAATGAGGAAATTGATTGATCATTGGGGATAGGCGGTGAGAATAAAGTATCCGGGAGGTAATTTGGCGCTGCGCTGGAGGACGATTCTCAGGCGAGATGTTGAAGTTGCTTTGGATGCGCGGCGACGCAGAGTAATGCCAATTATTCTGTTGGCATTGTAGTCGATCGTATAACGATTACCTCGACTTTTCACCCAAGAGTCGATCGCACTTTGATTTCTGTTCATTGCTTCTGCAATAGCCGCTTCGGCGACGGAACGGTCAGTAAAAGAAGATGCTGCAGAAATTCTCGTTTCGCTGGCGAGTCGCTGTGCTAGTTCTGTTTCTGTTTTACCAACGTGTCTCTCTAAAGTGTGTCCTCCTGCTGATTCGTGAAAGTCTAATCCGCCGCCCGGTATGTTGGGTACAAAAGCTACGGTGGTTTGTGGTATGGTTGAGATTTTCGGTGCAACAACCGTGGCGTAAACACCAGGTATAGCCGATTGGAATAATATAATTATTGAGGCGATCGCACAGAGGATACCTAAAAACTTTTTTAGGCGATCGAGTTGATTTTTCATTTCTGTTGAATGTCTTTCTTATATTTAGTATAGGTTTTTTCTGTTTTTTTGTCTATTTCTTAATCGACTATTAATAAGTTAGAAATTGCGCTGTATTCAAATATACTGTCCGCAGTACCCACCCTACTCTTAGTTAGAAATTGCGCGCAGCATTTAAATACATGGTGTGTACGGAACACCCTACGATTATTCCTAAATACACGGTGTCCACGGATCACCCTACGATTATTTATAATAATTCGTGATTTTTGTGGTTTACAAAGCTTCACTCACTATGAGAAAATGTTAATAATTCTTTGAAAAAATCCCTGATGATTGATGATAAATTAATTTATCATCTTTAAAAATGTGACACAATGCAAGTAGTTATCCTAGCTGGCGGTCTCGGTACTCGTCTCAGAGAAGAAACAGAATTTCGTCCCAAACCCTTAGTTGAGGTGGGGGGGCATCCAATTATTTGGCACATCATGAAGATATATGCACACTACGGTTTCCAAAACTTTATTGTGTGCTTGGGCTATCGCGGCAACATGATTAAGGAATATTTCCTCAATTATGAAGCCATGAATAATGACTTTACTATCTGTCTGGGACGCCAAAATACCATCACTTATCACGAGGAACATCTCGAACAAGATTTTAAAGTGACACTAGCTGAAACTGGCGCGGCAAGCATGACAGGAGGGCGGGTAAAACGGATCGAAAAATATATCGATCGCGAGAATTTCATGGTGACATACGGCGATGGAGTAGCTGATGTCGATATTGACGCCTTGATGGATTTTCACAAATCTCACGGGAAGCTGGCAACTGTCACTACATTTCGCCCGATTTCTCGCTTTGGAATTTTGGAGGTAGATAGCGATAGCCGCGTAGTTCAATTTACTGAAAAACCTCAAATCGACGGCTGGATCAGTGTTGGGTATATGATATTTAACCGCCGGGTATTTGAGTATTTGGGGGGAGATGATTGTATTTTAGAACAAGAGCCGATGCAGCGTTTGGCGGCAGATGGACAGTTGATGGCTTATCGTCATGACGGCTTCTTCTTTGCGATGGATACTTTTCGAGAATACAAGTATTTAAACGAACTTTGGGATGAAGGGAAGGCTCCTTGGAAAGTGTGGAAATGAGTGAGTTTGGGAGCGGGCTTTTAGGCTCGCTCCACAAGAATTTGAAGGAAAATAAGGCAGATTCTACGTTTATTAAGTACACCCCGCGAGCGAGGGAGTAGTAGGGACACGGCAGTGCCGTGTCCCTACCTCTGCTATAAAATAATTATAAAAAATGGATTCCCAAGATATTCTCAACAGCACAGAAACTTACCTACAAAAGTGCGTTGCACCTCACGCGGAAATTATCGACAGCGACTCCGAAGTGCTGAAAACAGCAGTTGCGGGATTGGAAGATCGATCGCTCTTAGCATTGCGAGTTCCCCAAAAATGGGGCGGCGCCGAAATTGCACCGGAGATTTTTTACCAATATCAGGAATTGACGGCTCGATATTCCGGCGCTTTGTCTTTCCTGCAAACTCAGCACCACAGCGCAACTGCGATGCTTACCAACAGCGACAATGAAATCCTAAAAAGCAGATACTTGCCCGCGATCGCCCAAAAAGAGCTACGCTTGGGTATTGGGTTTTCGCATTTGAGGCGATCGGGCAATCCGGCCGTCACCGCAACTCCCACAAAAGATGGCTATTTACTGTCAGGAAAAGTTCCTTGGGTAACAGGTTTTGGCTTGTTTCAAAAGTTTATTGTAGCGGCGGTACTTCCTGACGAACGCGCTGTTTTCGGTTTAGTGCCTTTTGCCAATATTGGAGGCGAATATGGTAAAATAGCTTGTAGCGAAATCATGCAGTTAATCGCCATGAACTCGACTAATACTGTGACAGCAACTCTGGATAATTGGTGGCTGCATGAATCGGAAATAATTTCAGTTAAACCTGTCGGCTGGATTTCGGGAAACGACACCAAAAATATACTGAATTTTGTTCCCGGTACTTTTGGCTGTATTCGAGCGGGATTGGATGTAATTGCAGCAGCGGCGGCTGCTAAGAATTCACCTTTTATAAGGGTGGCTTGCCAAAAACTAGAGCAAAAGCTCGATCGGCTAAAACAGAATTTCCCACAATCTCAACATAGCTCGAAAGCAGAACAATTAGCGCTGCGAGCTCAAGCCATTGATTTAGCGGTGCGTTGCGGGCACGCTGCGGTTGCAGTTTCTAGCGGTGCTGCTAACGGTGCGGTACACCCGGCCGGGAGAGTTTATCGAGAAGCTTTGGTGTATACTGTTTCCGGGCAAACAAAGGATGTGATGGAAGCAACGCTCGATCGACTAATCGAATTTTAGATTTTAGATTTTAGATTTTAGATTGAAATCGCAGAAGGTCAAAAACTCAACTGTGTTTAATAAATAATAGATATATTTTACCTGATGACAAACAACTTTAAGTCAAATAACTTAAAAACGATCGCCTACAGCAAAATTGTAGACTTAACCCATTCAATTCACCCAAATATTCCCATTTGGCCAGGAGATCCAGCGACAGAAATTGCCACAGTAGCTCAAATAGAAACAGACGGGTATTTCCTGCGAAAATTCTCAATGGGCGAACACAGCGGCACTCACATTAACGCACCCAACAGCTTTTATGCAGGAGGCGCCAGCATTGATAGTTATGCCCCGCAGTCGCTCGTTGTACCGGCAATTGCGATCGACATCCGAGAGCAAAGTCTTGCCAATCCCGACTACACTTTAACAATTGATGATATATTGACTTGGGAACGGCAGCACAAACTTATAGAACCGGGAAATATAGTTTTATTGTATACTGGCTGGCAAGAAAAATGGGATGACGAGAAAGCATTTTTTAACCGAGACGAGCGCGGAATTTGCCACTTTCCCGGATTTGGCAAAGCAGCCACTCAATTTTTGCTAGAAGAACGCTCTATCGCAGGCATTGGAACCGACACTCACGGAGTCGATACCGGGCGAGATGAAAGTTTTGCGGTTAACAAATTGGTATTGGAAAAGCAGCGAATAGTGCTGGAAAATCTAGCAAATCTCGACTTGTTACCTGCGGCTGACATCACTTTAGTTATCGGAATTTTGCGTCTTTTGGGAGGTTCCGGCTCGCCTGTGTCAGTGTTAGCTTTTGTTGCTTAATGCGGTAAAACTTACATCTTGCACCATGCTCAAGAACAGGCATCTTGCCTGTTTCACAAAGAGTGAATTTTCTTGTGGAACAGGCCGGAAAGCCTGTTCCTAAACAGGTAATTGAGAATGGTGCAATATCTCAGGTAAAATTAGATTGAGAGAAGTCGAGTAAAAACAATTAAATTAATGACAGAACTGCCCAAGGATCTCAACGAAGCGATCGCCCAATCCCGCATTGCCACCGCCGCAGCCCTCTCGGACGGCCAAACTCTACTGCAAGTCGAATTAGTATTTCCAGAAATCGCCCTGCAAGCACAGTCTATCACTGAACAATTCCTCCCAGAATTTGAGGAAATCTACCCCGGAGTAAAAGTCTTTTTTCCCGACACCGGTGCGGCAGCCCTCGCGCGCCGTGACTGGGGAGAAACACCGTTTAAAGTCACTGATTTAGGTAGCAGTCGCACCCCTGTTGAAGATAAAATAGCACCGGAAGATCAACTTTTCATTTTGATCAATCCAGCAGCCGTAGAAGTGGCCCAAGTCGAACAAATTTACATAGCTGCGGCCGGTCGCCCAGTAATTCTACTCAACCCGCGCCTGGAAGATGTTGCCACCATAGGTATAGGCTATGCGGGCCGCCAATTGCGCGATCGATTCCTCAGCAAAATTGAATCCTGCTACTACATCAGACCCCTAGACACTGCTGCTTTATTCCGCTGCTACCCCCAATCGTGGCAAGTGTGGCTGGAAACCAACAACCAATACGAACTAATTTCTGAAACTGCCCAAAAACCAGTCGGAGACGATTTAGAGCGGATTTTAGCCAAAGCTCTCGGAACCGACGATCCTGACTCCACCACACCTGCCAAACCTGTAAAAAAGAAAGGTTTTTTGGCAGAACTCCAGACATTCCTCAAAGCTTTGACTCAGTGACAGCAGTTTTCAATTCTCTGAAATACGCCCAGGACACGGCCAGGCGCCGTGCCCCTACCCGATATTTGTACTTCGCTCAAATTAAAACTGCCATAATATCGTTTCCGGTTGCATCGGTATTGTTCAAATGTCCAAACAGTCAACAGTCAACACTCATATCGAGGAGTGCAACCGGAATTGATATAACTTGCCTCTGTTTCTATCAGTAGCTACGCAAACAGGTACTGGCGAGCTTTACAGAATCTTTATACAAAGCAGTATAATGGGTGACACCCCTCCACCGTAAAAGAGGAGAGGCAAATAGCAGCAAAATCAGATGCTATAAGCTAGAGATGGGGCTTTTGAGTCAGGGAAGCGGATAAACACAATGGAGCATCGGCGCATTGTTATCGGGGACGTACACGGGCATTACGACGGCTTAATGACCCTGCTAGAGGCACTGGCCCCCAGCTCGAACGATCGCGTCTATTTTTTGGGAGACTTAATCGATCGTGGTCCCAAAAGCGCTCAGGTATTAGATTTTGTGCAGCAAAGCCCCTACCAAACTCTGTTGGGCAACCACGAACAACTGATGCTGGAGGCTTTGTCGGGAACGCCGATGGATATGCGAGCGTGGCAATCTTGGCTCTACAGTGGCGGCGATGCCACAGTAGCGAGCTACAGAGATACAGGGATGATGCCGTACAAACACTTAGAGTGGCTGCGATCGCTCCCCACGCACCTGGACTTAGGGGACATCTGGCTGGTTCACGCCGGCGTTGACCCCCATCTGTCGCTCGATGAACAGTCGATCGAACAACTGTGTTGGATTCGCAGGGAATTTCACACCATGTCGAAACCCTATTTTCCCAATAAATTAATTATCACCGGTCACACGATCACCTTTACCTTTCATGGGGTCAGACCGGGCGAATTAGTCAGGGGCGAAGGGTGGTTGGATATTGACACGGGTGCTTATCATCCCAAAAGCGGCTGGCTGACAGGATTTGACCTCAGCTACCGCAGAGTTTATCAAGTAAATGTATTTAACAATCAAGTCCGAATTTTGCCGTTTGACGAAGTTGTCAGGCAATTGAAGCCGCAGCCGATAGCACCCCCGAAACCTGCGATCGATTCTGTTGTTCAACAGCAGTGTTAAATCAAGTTTTCCTTGTAGGGTATGTCAGCTTAAGTCCGAGCTCTTAAATCGAAATTAACTTGCTGCTGACATACCTTAGTAACTGGATTTATTTTTTAACGAACCGCGAAGACGGGAAGATCGCGAAGTAAGAAAAGAGAAGGGAAGAGAAGAGAAAATAAGAGAGTGCCTGACTGATTTACGTTTGCTACGAACCTAAAAGCCTGCGGATTTCTAGCCTGTAATCCTCATTATTCAAACCTTCACCGCTAGCAAGCTCCGGATCTATAGCCTGTGAAATAGCAGCAATACGATCGCCAGTTGCCGGGTGAGTGCTCAAAATGCTAGGAGGAGAAGGTTTGTCGAGCAACTTTTTCATAAAATCAACCATCCCAGATTGAGCGTAGCCCGCTCGCCCCATAGTTTGCAATCCCAACTGATCTGCTTCATACTCAGCTTGGCGACTGTGGGGGCGCCGCAAAGCCAATTCCACCCCAATCTGAACCGCCTGAGATCGATCGAGCCCAGTCGCCGAAGCTACACCTGAAGCTATGGCCATTTGACGCATTTGTTTAAGCGCGTGGCGAGCATTAATGTGAGCGATTTCGTGGGCGATCACACTTGCCAATTCTGCCTCATTGTCCGCCGCTGTCATTAAGCCTTTATTCACATAAACAAAACCGCCCATAGTTGCAAAAGCATTAATCGCGTCGTCGTCAATCACTTGAAAAGTATAAGGAATATTGGGGCGAGTGCTTTCTTGAGCGAGTCGTTGACCGATACGGTTGATATATTCTGTAGTGTCCCGATCGCGGTCAATCTTAAACTGGCTGTTCGTTAACTGCTGATTAATTTGTCGGCCAATAGTCACCTCTTGCCGATCGGACATATTCGACAATTGAATAACTTGAATGCCTCGAAAAATCAGTTCGGGCAACGAAAATGCTTGAGTCGGTTCTGGGGAAACCACCCAGATACCCGCAGCCACAATCAGGGACAGAAACAGATAAATCCCCCGGCCACAAGTACGCCGGCAAGTCAACCAAAAACTTTTTAACATGATTGATACGTGGGAGAAGTTAGATAAAATTTGAGGAAAAACTCGAAAAGTCACTCAATAGGCAGACGCAATTTAAGGCTGCTTAGTTGCTATTCTAGCTTTTTGCCAATTTTTCACCGCCCCACCAGCTTCTGGGCGATCGACCTGTCGGCCAACCAACCGCCGTCAACTGCCTTCTGGGTTAAGTGCCCAAGTCATGCGGATTTTGGGCGATCGTTGTGGTAATATCTTTTAGCTTCAGGACTTACGCATCAATAAAGTATGTCATTGCCAGCGGTAGCTCAGCAATAGCCGCATCTGTTTTTCATCGATGTCTGCGTAAGTCCTGAGCTTGTAAACATACTCCTGTCGCTATCAGTATAATAGGCGATTTATGAAAATTTTGGATTCTCAAGGCCGGCTGTTCGGCAAACTCAGCATCCTAGACGTAGGTGCCGCTCTAATCGTACTGCTAGTTGCAGTCGGAATCTTCTTCTTTCCCGGCACTTCTGGCGGTTCCGTCGCCCAAGTCGGCACCAGTATCAAACCTGTAGAAATTGATGCAATTGCGATCGGTCTCAAAGGAACAAACGTTCAAGATTTGTTCAAAGCAGGTGATAAAATCAATGTGGTGATCCGCAATCAACCCTCCGGTCAGATTACCATCAAATCGGCCAAAACTCTCACCAGAACCCTAGCAGTTCCTCAGCCCAACGGCACTCTGAAAGCTCTCCCCGATCCCAGAGAAGAAGAAGCCTTCAGCAAAAATATGATGTTTACCTTAGAGGGAAAAGGTCAACTTACTGAAAATGGCCCGGTTTTAGGTAATACGAAAGTCAAAATTGGCACTACGCTAGAGCTTGAAGGCAACAAGTACATTTTCAACGCCAGCGTCATCGACGTGCGAGTGAAAGAATAATTAGTAGTCATTAGTCATTAGTCATTAGTAATGGGTAATGACTAATGACTAATGGAGAATTGGAAATTGGTAATGGGTAATGGGTAATTAATCTTCCTTCTTCCTTTTTCCTCCATCCGTTACATCCGTTACAAAATCCCTTGCCGAACTTCCTTCTTCCTTTTTCCTCCATCCGTTACATCCGTTACAAAATCCGTTGCCGAACTTCTTCACCCTTCTGAAAGCAATTTTAAGTATTGCCGAATTAAGCCAATCGTAACAGCGGGAATTTCTAACTGCGGAGTCAAACCTACGTTTTCCAAAGGTTGAAAAACTTTGATTGCTTCGGGGTTGAGGTTGGCCAACCGCTGGCCGATATCGGGTCCGGTAAACTGCGATTTTTCTCCCCAAATAATCGCGGTCGGCGTTGTTAGCTGAGTGATGTACAGCGACAAATCAAAGCACAAATCTCCCCGTACAAAAGACAGGGCGGCATATTCTGCATTTGGTTCCAAAGCAGATGCGAGGTAAGCATCAACAATTTCTTGATAAACGCGGCGGGAATCGGCAAATTGGCGCTGTTCTAGGAAGTTACGGATGCCGCCGTCTGTGGCGATGCCGGTACTGTAGAGCAAGCGATCTAAAATCGGCGTGTTGACTAGCTTAGCGAAGAAACTGCTGCCGTAATCTTGTCCGAAGTCCGACAAACCGCTGGGTATGGTCAAAATTAGGGATTTGAAGAGATCCGGCCGTGCGATCGCCGCTCGAATCGCGATCGCCCCTGTTAGCGAAGAAGCAATCACCTCTGTCGGACTGCCACAAGTTTTTTCGAGAAATTCGATCAAAGTTGTGATATAATCTTCTACCTGATAATTTCTTGCCGGATGTTCCGATCGCCCCCAACCGATTAAATCCGGTGCTAAAACTCGATATTCTGCCGCAAAAGCCGGATAAACTTTCGACCATTCGTAGGCACTCGACCCGCCGCCAAAACCGTGAAAAAATACTAAGTTCGGCTTATTTTCCGAAGTTGAGGTCGGCAACCCCATCCAAGGCATTTTTTCAGCAGTGTAGTAGACCATTCTGCCGAGAGAAGTAACTATTGATCGCTGACCGAAGCCGAGGGGTACAAGCATAAACTAACCTCAATCGCTGTTATATTTTAGATTCTTTTCCGTCGCCCCGTCTCTGTTTAAAAAACTTGCAAAGCTGGTGGCGTTTTTGTAAAGATTGAGTAATGATTTAAATCTATTTTAGTACAGGTGAAGCGTGAAACTACAGACAGCAAGTAACTTTTGCGATTTGGGCAATTCGGCTGTGTAGTTATCCTTACCCTTGCAAACTAGCGCCGATCGGAGATAATAGCAAAATGATGGGTAAGACCCCTCAACAAAATAGAGTCTGTTCGCCAAGCCGGAAAGCAGACCCTCGGAAAGGAGGAGTATTAGAACTCGCTTTCAGGCAGGAGGCAGGTTGGCCGACGCTCGCCAATCACAAATCATTAATCACGATATTTTGCGGAGCAGTGGCTTTTGAGGTCGAAAGTCTTTGTTGGAGGGCGGGCGATGGGGTTTCGATTCCTAATTGCAGGTTTGGCAATCACGGGCCTCGCCGTTATCAATTCCAAAACACAAGAAACAACTAATCTCAGGGAGGTCTACTAAAATGCAACTGCTCAGAAAAAGGGATCGCGAGGGTTTTATGGTTGATGCGAAAAGTCTTCAATCTGACGGGTTAGCAGAATTTGACACAGCCTGTCGAAGCATGGATTTAAACGGCAAAAAGTCTTTTGTCGCCACTCCAGAACGCTCAGGCGCAGGTTCAGATGTGCGATCGCGCGCCACGGTACCTGCGATCGTCCGCGTAGCTTTAGAAGACTTGAAATGCTTTGAAGTAGTAGAACACCAGTTTGCACATTGGGGGGTGACTTTTAGCAATGCCGTCGCCATCCAACCTTCAAACCCAGCATTTTTCACGGGTTCTGGGGCAACAGTGTTAATGGGGGCCCCCAAAAGCGGACTGATAGAAGTAACTTTTAAGTATCCAGTTCGCTGGGTGTCAGGACTTGTCACCAGTTCGCGACGAACTGTTTTATCTGCTTGTGACATTGACGGCAACCCAATTGTTCAGGATGAAATGCCGGCGCCCAATCTGGTGGGGTCTAATTCTCCGATCGCCCCTAGGGCTCCCCTGCGCGTAAAAGCTCCGAATATTCATAAAATTACTTTTTACGCTTTTGACGGTCAGCTAATAGTCGATGACTTGATTTTTGGATTTTAAAGCGATGCCATAAGTAGCGTCCCAAGTCTGCAAACCTTCGAGAAGGGCATTGCGGACTACAGCTTCTGGTTCCCGACTCAGCATCAGGCGAAAGCACTCGGCAGCGCGGGAACGGGCGATCCTCTGCGAGGGCTTCGCTAACGAACTTTTGACAGAGCTCACAGGACCAAACCCACCCTGATTCACCAAATCGGTCATTTGCCGAACTGCAATCAAACGCTTCACGGGGTCAGCATCAGTCAAATCCGCCAAGATGCGATCGAGCGCCACTTCATCTTTTGCGGCTCCCAGACTCAACGCTTGGCGCAGCAACAGCCCAGCAATCGCGATCGTCCCCAAGTTCTGCAAAATCAGGCTCAAAGCCATCCAATGGCTATCGGAGTCCGCCCAAATCCCCAAACTCATGTAAGCGCTCAAGGTAGCAATGCCACCCGTACCCACCGCTAAAACAAATCGGCGGTTCGGGCCCTCCCAAAATTGCTCGCCTTTTGCTCGCACCAATTGCCAGTCCCACGACTGCCCTCGGTAAACCAGCATCATCGCTGCTATCCCCAGGCCTGTGGAAAACAGTAACTCACTGTTCCACAACCCCCAAACTCCTGCCAGGGTGACAACTGCCAGCCAACCTTTCGATCGAGTCAAACTCTCTAGCAGCCACTTGAGAAACGCAGTAGAAACCACAGGCGATCGAGTCCACTCGCTCTTGCCATCTACCCTCTGGCGTCTGGTTTCGGGAGTCCGGCTTGTGGCTGTTGGGGTTCCCGGTGGGCGATCGTCCGAACTAAATTCCCTCAAAGCTTGGCCATCAGTTATTTCTAAAGACAGGTCGCTCAAGGGGAGATTACCGAGTTCCAAAGTGCGATCGGACACTTTCACAGGCGATCTATTCAGCTTGGTTGTAGTTTTTTTAACTTGATTCATACTGACTTTTTTGAAAAATAACTTAAAGTTATCCAGGCTTTTTTAGCACTGAGTTAGATTCTCGGTAAACAAGAGTCTAAGACTCTATGATACCCGAAATTCAAACCCGTGACGAGTACCGCAACTGCGCGGAATTCCGAGAAATCTTTACCCAAAATAGAGCTAGTGAAGATTGTTGAGAAAAGCACCACAGATTAACAGGGAATATTTCTGCATCACTCTTGAGACAGAATGGCGCTCGGAGTTGGCATGATGGCAAAAAATCGAAATTTTTTATTTTCCACAAATAGGTAAATTTTGAGTGATTCAATTGGTTCACCAAGAAATGCACGACGAAAATTTAGCCTTTTGCCTGCAGGCCCGGACTCTCACTACTATCCCGGTGTCAGATGAGGCTGGGTTCAGCTTGACCCCTAGCGGGACGAACCGCAGCCTCTGGGCGGGCCCAGAATCCAGACAGTCTTGGCGCATAATTAATAGCAGGAGCATTCCTAAACTGCTAAAATTTTTGAATTAATGGGAGTTGAGTTAATTAAACCGGGTTCTGCTAAAAAGGAGTCCCGGATGCTTATGGGCAGGGGTTAAATGGCGGGAGCATCTCAAGTCGGGTAAATTAACCGTCATTCTTGTAGAGGCGCGTTCACGCCCGCTCGGCAATATCAGCCAGATATCGGCGCACAACACCCCCGCCACCTGCATATTATGGTCGATAGACCGGACTAGATAGCAGGAAAGCCATCATCCAGGTTCCAACCCGTAAAGCAGCAAGGCAAACAACCGACCGCGCGATGTGTTCGGCAAGTGCGGAGGCTGGAAAAACAGCGGCTTTTGACCAAACTCAGACAGAACTGCGGCCCCAAAGTGTGTCTGCGGAGGTTAGGCTAGTGAAGAGAGGAAAAGAATAGTTACGATCGAGACTTGATTAGTCTACCTTGTAACTTATTGCTCAGTTGTCAAGCCCAACAGTTTTGCATTCTCGCGATGAGCGAGACTCTTGGCACTTCCAACAAGTGGGGAACTCGACCCTCAAAGAACTTGGGTTTGATGGTAAAGCCCTTAGTAATATGTAAACACCTTACCGATAACTCGCCGGAACAATCTTGCAAGAAAACCCATGTCTAGTATGCAAAACCAATTCACGGTTCACTTCTGGGGCGTTAGAGGTAGCATAGCGTCTCCCGGAGCAGAAACAGTACGTTACGGGGGCAACACGCCCTGTGTAGAAATGCGAGTGGGTGACAGTCGCCTAATTTTCGATGGCGGTACTGGATTGCGGGTTTTGGGACAAACTCTCCTTTCCCAGATGCCCGTAAAAGCTCATATGTTTTTTACTCACTCTCACTGGGATCACATTCAAGGATTCCCATTTTTTGTCCCAGCTTTTATTCCAGGCAATTGTTTTCACATCTATGGGGCTATTGCTCCTAATAAGGCTACTATCCAGCAGCGCCTCCACGACCAGATGTTGCACCCCAATTTTCCGGTGCCCCTGCAAATTATGGGGGCAGACCTGAAATTTAACGATATAGAAGTGGGCAAACCGCTGGAACTCGGAGAGATTAAGGTAGAAACTGCTTTGCTGAACCATCCGGGGGAAGCTATAGGCTACCGCGTCAACTGGCGGGGGTATGCGGCTGCTTACGTGACTGATACCGAACATTTTCCCGATCGTTTAGACGAAAATGTGCTGCATTTGGCTCAGGATGCTGAGGTGCTGATCTACGACGCTACTTATACCGATGAGGAGTATTATGCGGAGAAGAGCAGCAAGGTCGGCTGGGGACATTCGACTTGGCAGGAAGCGGTGAAGGTGGCAAAGGCTGCTAATGTCAAAAAGTTGGTGATTTTTCACCACGACCCGCTGCACAATGACGAGTTTTTAGACAGGGTGGGAGAACAAGTGGCTCAACGGTTCCCGAATAGCTTGATGGCGCGGGAAGGTTTGTCGTTACAATTGCTGCCTCCTGATAACGATTTGTCTGAAGCGTCGGTGCAAGCGCCTCAAGTGTCTGTCTGAGGGATTTGAGCTTGTCAGATGGTTCTGAAATCTCGATCTGTGAAATCTGAAATTTAAGCGAGGGCTGACCTCACTCAAAGACGGATAAAAGCCCCCGACTCCTGTCGTGGAAAACCAAAAAGTTTAGACCAAAGTTCAAGCTTCCAGATTTATCTGTGGAGTCAATTCTAAAATCTAAAATCTAAAATCTAACATCGACTGGCGATCGCAATCTGGCTAAGTATGTCAAAATTTTAAGCGTGTGGGTAACTTCTTCTTGTACCGCTGCTCTGACTCCAACTTCTGTTGCCTTGGGAAACTTTGATGGTTTGCACCTAGGGCATCGACAAGTCGTGCAGCCAATTTTAAATCGATCGCCTGGACCAAATTCTGCGACGGTTTTTGCGTCGGGGCAAAACACGCGCTCAAACGTTTGCACAGATCAAAATTTGCCAAGGGAACATCCGGCGACCTGCGAAAATGACTCAGCAGCACCGCCCGGTAGAGCCGACAGCAGCCATAATTTCGAGGGTTTGATAGGCCCCCAGGCAGAGGGCAACAGCCTCTCTGGGATCGATTCTGATGGGGTCGATCGACTTTACAGCACTGTGCTGACATTTGATCCGCACCCGCAAGAATTTTTTACGGGTCAACCGAAAAAACTGCTGACGCCTCTGGCAGAAAAGGTAGAATTGCTCGCAGCAATGGGTGTCGAGCAACTTGTGCTGCTGCCGTTCGATCGAGAATTGGCGGCCTTGACTGCTTCTGAGTTTGTCGAGGAAATTTTGGTGCGGCAACTAAAAGCGAGTCGAATTAGTGTGGGGGTTGATTTTCGGTTTGGACGGGGACGCGCTGGGACGGCTGTGGATTTGCAGTCGATAGCCTCCGGTTACGGTATTGATGTTTCTCTTGCACCCCTCCACAATTGCGGTGAGGGCGATCGGATCAGCAGTTCTGCAATCCGCGAAGGTCTGGCCTCCGGCGACCTCACAAGAGCAAATCAGTTGCTGGGGCGACCTTACAGTTTAGTCGGGACTGTGGTTGGCGGACAGCGGCTGGGTAGGACGATCGGATTTCCTACTGCTAATATCGAACTGCCGCCGGAAAAATTTTTGCCACGTTTTGGCGTGTACGCGGTGCGAGTCTCGGTGAAGCATGGATGGGAAAATATGAAAGAGGAAAGTTCTTCCTATCAGCAGGAAAATCCCAAATCTCTAATCTCCGGCGGATCATCAAATTTATTTTTTGTCAATGGGGTGATGAATGTTGGTTGCCGCCCGACAGTAGACGGCCTGCAACCCACTGTGGAAGTTCACCTGTTAGATTGGTCTGGGGATTTGTACGGTAAAACCTTGAGCGCGAGTTTGGTAGAGTTTTTGCGGCCCGAACAAAAATTCGCTTCTCTGGATGCTCTCAAAACTCAAATTCAGGCAGATTGCGATATTGCTAGAAGCCTCTTAACTGCTAAAGTCTAATAATTATGTGATCTAGAACAGCGTCATAGGTTTAAAAAATGGTGGAAGATGAGTCAGAATCAATTGTAGTTTTACGAATACGAAGTCCGCAAGGCAAAGACTCAAGGTTTTGGCAGTTTGATGTTTGATAAACCATTAGCAATTAGCACTTAGTAATCAGGGATATGAGACAACATATTGAGCGACTCAAACAAAATCTAAGCAAAACTATGGTCGGCAAAGCGGATGCTATTCGCTTGGTGCTGGTAGCCGTGCTTTCTGGCGGACACGCGCTGCTGGAAGACGTGCCTGGTGTGGGAAAAACGCTGCTGGCGAAGTCTTTGGCGCGATCTATTGATGGGAAGTTTCAGCGGATTCAGTGCACTCCCGATTTGTTGCCGACGGATATCACTGGTACTAATATTTGGAATCCGCGCAGCGGAGAGTTTGAGTTTTTGCCCGGACCAGTTTTTGCTAATGTTTTGCTTGCCGATGAAATCAATCGGGCGACGCCACGAACTCAGTCAGCTTTGCTGGAGGTGATGGAAGAAAAGCAGGTGACAGTAGATGGAGTTTCTCGAAATGTTCCGAGGCCGTTTTTTGTGATTGCGACTCAGAACCCGATCGAATATCAAGGCACTTTTCCGCTGCCGGAAGCGCAAATGGATCGGTTTACTTTGTCTTTGACTTTGGGCTATCCCGCTGCGTTGGAAGAGTTGCAAATGTTGGAACGGCTTTCTGATAGTTTTGCTGTTGAAGATTTGCAGCCTTGTATTTCTTTGGAAGAGGTGCAGGAATTGCGCCGTTTGTGCGCTGCTGTGAAGGTGGAAGGATCTTTGAAACAGTATATTGTAGATTTGGTGCGATCGACGCGGGAGGATGAGGAGATTACTCTGGGGGTGAGTCCCCGGGGTGCGGTGGCTTTGCACCGGGCGTCCCAGGCTTTGGCGTTTATTTCGGGGCGGGATTTTGCTACCCCGGATGATGTGAAGGATTTGGCACCGCACGTACTTTCTCACAGGTTGATTCCGGCGGGGGGAAGGAGGGCTAAGACAATTGTTGACAAGTTGTTGCGGTCTGTTCCTATTCCTTAAACGGAACTTACCCCCTGGGGGGGTACTTCCGTCGGCTGAAAGCATTGATGTATATAAGATATAGGCATTTCAGAACGAAAAAAAAGTAGTCATGTATGAGTGGCGGTCGCCAAAAAATTTGGTAAAATAGGTTTCAAGACTGAGATCGGCCCAAATCCCCGCCACATAAAGGTTTCAACGGTTTGTAGTCATGTAAGGATTTTCCTTGATGTTGGAAAGTCTTATCCGGTAATGCTTTCAGTCGGAAGTACCCCGATTCGCGGGGTAAGTTCCGCTTAAAAAGTTGGTAAATAGGTTGGTCTAATTAAAGGAACAGGCAAGATGCCTGTTCCACAAAGAATGAATTTTATTATGGGATAGGCATGATGCTCGCCCTTGTTATATCAAATCCGGTGGCATCCGAATTAATATTACACACCGTCAGGAAACGGCAGTGCCGTTTCCCTACCATTAATAGGGCGAGAGTTACATCCGAGGGGGGCTAATGATTATTTTGGGGTAGGGAAACAGCATTGCCTTACTACTTTTTTAATCACGGCTTAATAGCACTCTCAAACAGCGCGACTAATTTTTTTGCCTCTAAATCAACATTATGTTGTTGAGCAACTCTCTCGGCTCCTGTTTTCCCCATTTGTTCTAGCTTTTCTAAAGGTGCTTCCAGTACCGCGCGCATCGCTACGGCTAATGCTTCTGCGGAACCGGGAGGAACTAACCAACCGCAAACACCGGGTTCTACGAGTTCCGGGATGCCAGCAACATAAGTGCTAATTACGGGCCGATTGAGAGCGAGGGCTTCCATAATTACGACGGGCAAACCTTCAGCAAAACTCGGCAATACCATTGCCCGTGAAGCTAAAATCTCTTGCTGAACTCGATCGCCACTGGCCCAGCCGGTAATTTCTATATGATTTTGCAGGCCGAGTTGCTGAATCTGCTGTTCAATATCCGATCGCAGCGGCCCGTCTCCTACGAGTACCAACTTAAACTCTAAGCCTTGAACTGCTAGCAAGTTAGCAGCTTCTAGCAATAACAAATGACCTTTTTGTTCGCTGAGCCGCCCAACACAAGCTAAGCGAGGTGCTGCGGGTATGGGGACGTAGGGTGCAGCTAAAAATGCAGCATCTACGCCGCAGTGTATGACGTGAATTTTTGACCAAAAAGTGCGATCGCACCACCGAAAAAGCTGACTTTTACCGAAGGAACTAACTGCTGCTACAAAGGTCGATCGTTTAATTTTTTCGTCTAAGGAAAGAATTGTGGCTTTATCAAATTCTTCAGGGCCGTGAACGGTGAAACTGTAAGTCGGGCCGCCAAGCACGCGGCACAGCATTGCGACTGTTGTCGAATTTGTCCCGAAGTGAGCGTGAACGTGTGCTGTACCCGATTCTGCAAACCAATTTAAAAGAATGCAAGCTTCTGCTAAATAAGCTAGATGCAGCAAAATCCCCCGTTCCGAGTGCCAGCCAACTTTGAACATTAACCGCACAGCTTCGATGAATCGAATGGGTCTAGTTGCGGCAACGCGGAGCAAACCCCACGCTAACCCCTGTACACCAACTCCTAAGATTACTTTAGTCAATTCTTGCTCTAGTTTGTCGGCCTCATCAACGAGTTCTGACTCGCAGGATCGGATAGAATAACGTGCGACTTTCATGCCGCAATTTTCAACGGCTAGGACTTCTCTGCGGACAAAGCTGTGGCTGACTTTGGGATATTGGTTAACTAAATAAGCGATGTTCATGAAGGGGGAGAAACTTTTATGGTAAAACTTAGATTAGTTTAGCCTTTAGCTGCATTCCCTGGGGAATAAATTTAGCTGATTTGTTGAGCTTATTTGAGCATGGGTGGAGGGCGATCGCTTTTGGCGGGATGGGGGAAGTGGCAGCGGGGCGATGGCTATTCCGGTGAGAGCAAATCAATCCACACATTTTACATTTTTAATACAATAGTCACGACAGTTTTTAGGTAGTAGTCACAAACCCTTGATTTTCATGTAGGCAGATCGATCGCCATGAAAGCCTTATTTTAGGGTTAGCCATCAAAGACTGTCCGAAGAGTTTTCAGATGCAAACCACTCCAAATCAGGTTGAACAACCCCCAGATTGCCTCAATCATTGGTAATTATTCAACGTGCAATTCCATCTAATTTCCTATTGTCACCTAAATTTTCCCGAAAATCACCAGCCCGAAAAATAATCGCCCAAATCCCCAAAAAACCAGCAACTCTGGCAACTCTCACAACTCCCCCAACTCTCACCACCAAAGATTTTTTTGAAGCGACTTGCTCTGCATCTACCCAAGATGACAGCAAATAAGGTAAAGTAAACGGCACAAGAGTCTAGAACTCTCCAACGACCGCAACTGAGCAAACCCGCCCCTGACCAGCCAAACTGGCAGGTACAGGTGGCATTAACCGCTAACCGTCAACCTCTAACAACCGACAAAAATGCAAACCTACTACTACGTTTTAGCCAGCCAACGCTTTTTGCTAGAAGAAGAAGCCCTAGATGAAGTGTTTAAAGAAAGAACTCGCAACTACAAAGAACAAGAAAAAGAAATAGACTTCTGGTTGGTCAAACAGCCCGCTTTCCTAGAAGTACCGACAATGGCCGAAGTTAAAGCAAAATGCCCTCAGCCAGCCGCCGCTATTATTTCTACCGATCCTGTCTTCATCACTTGGTTGAAACTGCGATTAGAATATGTACTGACAGGTGAATTTCAAGCCCCATCACCAACTATTCCCGATGCCCTCGCATCCCTACAGACAGCATGAATAAACTTGTCCAAAATCCGACAAAACAACTCACAGAAATTAGAAGTCAATTGTACAAATTTATTTTGTCTCTACCCCTATTTTCTGCTACTTCGATCGCCCTTTTTGCCTTGACAATTTTATCGACTTCTGTTAAAGCTGAGTCGAGCTGCCAACCGCCCCAGTCCGATGAATATCTACTGTTAATTGTCACCCCAACACCCGAAGAGCAAGAAAGAGCAAAACGCTCTTTCCCTGGAAATACTAACAACACAGTTTGTCGGTACATCAATGACACGGTGACGCGAGTTGGTGGCTTTCGAGACTCGCAAATTGCCAGCGATTGGGTTAAATACATCGAAGATGTTGTCGGATTACAAGCTTACATAGTACGATCGCCCGCAGCGGCACTACCCCAAAATTTGCCAGTCTACAACCCTCAGCCAGCACCAGGTTCTGAACCAATCACCAATTCTGCAACGGGCAATCTTGCCTTCAATCCCCAACCCCTGGGCCCTGGTTATGCAGTGTTAGTAGATTACTTCAACCAACCGGAATTAGCCGCCCAAGTCAGGCAAGCATTCGGCACGCAAGTAGGCTTAGCTTCCTACGGCCAGCGTCCCTTTTTATTCGTCGCTTATACAACGGATCAAAACGCCGCTACTGCTGCGGTAAAAGCATTGAGCGATCGAGGTTTTTGGCCGATGTTAGTAGACAGCCGCCGAGTTACCGTAATTGCTCCCGCTGTTCGCTAAAAGATAGAACTTGGCAATTCAAATTGCTTCTTGTCAAACAAAGTCCGCTTAAGGGAACTAATAACAATTATTGTTGTTGTTCGGATTCTAGCGGGCTGCTTCCTAGCTGACTTTCTGCCCGCTTTTTTGCTTCCATTGCCGCTCGGTAATCTGGTTTGTAGCGAATTGCTTTGTCATAAGAGGCGATCGCATCTTCGTATCTTTTTACCGCCACAAGTGCATTGCCGCGGCTGTACCAGGCTTCCGAGTAGTCAGGCTTGACATAGACAGCTTCATTGTAAGATACTAGCGCCTCTTCATACCGCTTTAAATTGGACTGAGCATTTCCTCTATTGTACCACGCTTGATATTCTTTCGGGTTTAAATCTAAGGCTCTGTTGTAACACTCAATTGCTTGTTCGTACTTGCGTAATTCGTGATATGACCAACCTAAATTGTACCATGCTTGATAATAATCAGGTTTTAATTTGACAGCTTTTTCGTAAGCTTTTACCGCTTCTTCATGTCGGCGCATTTTCAGCAAAGCGATGCCTTTACTGTACCACCCTTGATAAAAATTGGGCTGAAACCGCACGGCTTTTTCGTAGGCTTCAAAAGCTTCTTGTTTTTTGTTTAATTCGAGGAAAACATTGCCTAAATTGTACCAAGCTTCATAATTATCAAATTTGATTTCAACTGCTTTTTGATAGGATTCAACGGCTCGATCGTACTGTTTTAATTTTTGGTGAGCTTGTCCCCGGTTGTACCAGGCACGGTACAAATTGGGCTGAAATTTTACGGCTTTTTCGTAGGAAGCGATCGCCTCTTCGTACCGCTGCGAATCTAACAGAACATCGCCTCTGCCTTCCCACGCTGGGCCATAGTCGCGCTGGATTTTCAAAGCGTTATCAAAAGATGCGATCGCCTCTTGAGACTGTTGCAACTTATCCAAAGCATAACCGCGCCCCGTCCAAGCTTCTAAGTATTCTGGCTTTAATTCTATTGCTTTATCATAAGCTGACTGCGATTCTTCGTATTTTTTCAATTCGTACAAAGTTTTGGCTTTTTCCTGCCAAACTTCCGCGTAGTCCGGCCTGAGAGTTATTGCTCGCTCGTAAGCGGCCAGAGCTTCTTCAAATCGGCTTAAATTGTAAAGAGTATTGCCTCGGTTGTACAGGTCAGTTGCATTTGCCGCATTAAAAGTATTTACACCATAAATTGATGCTATAATACTGATGCCAATTAAACTGGCGATCGACAATATTTTTAAATACAGTTTTTTTCGGGATTTGGGCGGCCCCTTCGCCGCCGCAACCGGAGGCAATACAGGAACTGTACCGCTGAAAGAATTTTTCAATTCTTTAATAGCTTGCAGGGTTTCGCCGGCACTAGAATAACGCTGGCGAAAATCGTACTTTACCATCTTATCTAAAATCTTCGCAAATTCAGGACTGACTGATGTTTTGTCCTGCCAAATAATTTCCTCTGTATCGGGGTTTTTTGGCATTTGGTGAGGATTTATGCCAGTGAGGAACTGAATTGCGATCGCACCGACGGCATAGATATCGCTGCTGAGTTTCGGGTTGCCGTGAGCTTGTTCGCTGGGCATATAACCGGGAGTACCGATGCTGACACTCAAGCTATTCTTGGGCTGAGAATTGGTGAGTTGAGTAGTAATTTCTTTGACCGCGCCGAAGTCAATTAAAACTAATTTTCCGTCTCGATCTCTGCGGAGGATATTGCGGGGATTGACATCGCGGTGAATCACATTTTGTTGGTGTACAAAGTCTAAAATTTCGAGAAGTTCCTCCAATATACAAATGACTGCATCTTCCTGCATGACTCCCGCAGTTCCCCCTTGGTAAGAGGAGCCCCCCCCAGCCGCCCCTTGGTAAGGGGGGGTTTGGGGGGGTATAATTTCTTGACTTAAATCGTGACCTTCTATAAATTCTTGAACTAGATAAAACTCTTGATTCTCTTCAAAAAAAGCAAAAAGTCGGGGAATGCGATCGTGATTTCCCAACTTGTACAAAACTTGTGCTTCGGTATCGAATAAACGTCTTGCTACCTTTAGAGTTTCCGGATCGGTTGCGTGAGGTTTAAGCTGCTTGACGACGCAGAGGTGATTGCCTGGTAGCTGCTTATCTTCCGCTAAATAAGTTTGAGCAAATCCGCCGCCTCCCAAGTGACGGATAATGCTGTAGCGATTGCCGAGTGTTATTCCAAGCATGAGATTTACCTAATATTCCTAGTCTTTGGGAGAATTAGCTTCCCACCAAGCTGTCAAATCTTCCGCATTGGAAAATTCTAACATGGCCTATCTAAATTTTTTAATAGGTCGAACGACAACTGGGGAGTTTGAATTTCCATAAAATAAATTTTTGGGTGAAATCCCTTGTGCAGTTCTTCAATCATTAATTTAGTTCCCTCATTTGTTGCTGTATTGTACAAAGCTAGCTTGTCTCGGGTCTGCAGGTATAGAACTTGGATTTCAATAATTACAGACGTGCCTTTGTGGAGTTTGGCTATCACCTCTAAGTAGCTATTTTTGGCTGCGATGTAAGGTCGCTGTGCGAACTTTACGGTGACAGTCTGTTGGCTTTCTTTCTTGTTCCCTCCCCTTAGTAAGGGGAGGGTTAGAGTGGGGTTCTAGATTGTGGCTGGCATTGGGATGCTCCCACTCTAACTTAACTTTGAACCGATTTCAAAATTTGATCATCGACTGAAAAATCTATCTCAGCTTTGTCCCGCCCCGAAACTAGATAATCATTCTGAAAAGAATCTTTCAATCCAGAAAGTAAGTCAAATTCCGGCTGCCAGTTAAGCTCGGTGACAGCTTTATTAACTGAAGCAAAAAAGTGCTGCAATCTCATCGGAAAAGCTTTCTTTTTGCCGAACTCAAATTGTTTCGGATCGTAGTGTACAATCTTAATAGCATCAGGGGATTTGCCTGCGGCTTGAATGCAGGCGCGGGCTAAACCGTCAAAGGTGACAAATCGATCGCCCGAAACGTTGTAAATTTGCCCGATCGCCTTTTCGTTGCCCAAAACCGCCGCCATTGCTTTAGCCAAATCCTGACCGTGCCCCAACTGCGTGAAGTGCATTCCGTTACCGGGAATCGGAATCGGTCGATCGCGTACAATGCGATCGAAAAACCAAGCCTCCACATCGTTATAATTTTGGGGGCCGTAAATGTAAGTCGGGCGAATCGAAGTCCAAGGCAAACCCGATGTGGCCAAGTAATTTTCGGTTTCGCATTTACCTAAATGCCGGCTTTTAGGATCAGTAGCGTCCCCTTCAATATGAGGCATTTGATCCGATTTCAAATAAACCCCCGCAGAGCTCATGTAAACAAAGTGCTGCACCCGCCCTTTAAATATTTCAGCTAAAGGCTTTGTATCGCTGAGTTCGCGGCCGTTGTTGTCAAAAACCGCGTCAAACTCGACCGTCGATAACTTTTCTTGCAATTGTTCAACATTTGTGCGATCGCCCTGAATCTGTTTTACGCCCGCAACCGGTACAGGCTTGTTGCCCCGGTTAAACAACACCACTTCATGCCCTTGTGCTGCTAAAATCTTAGTAAGATAAACCCCGATAAACCGAGTACCGCCCATCATTAAAATTCGCATTATTTTCGATGCTCCTTACAGTTAGTGTAAATATCTTACAATAAAGTTATGCCTTACGGAGAAACCGGGTTTTTTAATAAAACACATATTAACAGCGATCAGCCCTGGTATAAAAAACCGGAACGCTTGAGTTTTTATGTGCAAGTCCTAAATGTCAGTTTTGTGCTTTACTAAAGTGCGAGCGCTCAAAATAAACATATAGCAATCCCTAAGACGATTAACACTTTCTCTCTTGCTAAAACCCTAGCTTTTCTACCTTATTCCTGACATCCGTTACATCCGTTACAGAATCCGTTGCCGAACTTCCTTCTTCCTTCCGCTATACTTTCAATTTGCCTAAAATAGCCCTATGCAAGTTCCCCGGCTGCATCCAGAAACAATCGAAGAAGTCAAACAAAGAGCCGACATAGTAGACGTTATTTCCGGTCGCGTCGTCTTGCGAAAACGCGGCAAAGAATTTGTAGGTTTGTGTCCCTTTCACGACGAAAAATCTCCCAGCTTTACAGTCAGCCCCGGCAAACAAATGTATTATTGTTTCGGCTGCGGTGCAGGCGGCAATGCTTTTAAGTTTCTCATGGAATTGGAGAAACGCCCTTTCAGCGAAGTAGTATTAGAATTAGCTAAAAATTATCAAGTCCCCGTCAAAACAGTCGAACCAGAACACCGACAAGAATTGCAGCGGCAAATTTCTCTGCGGGAACAACTCTATGAAATCTCAGCACTAACAGCCAACTTTTACGAACACGCTTTGCGACAAACCCAAGGAGAAGAACCCTTAGCATATCTCAAATCAGAGCGCCAGCTAAGCGAAGAAACTATCCAACAATTTCAATTAGGTTATGCACCCCAAGGTTGGGAAGCACTTTACAGTTATTTAGTAGAACAGAAAAACTATCCGGCGCAGTTAGTCGAACAAGCTGGATTAATTGTACCCCGAAAAAATGGCGGCAGCGGTTATTACGATCGCTTCCGCAATCGCATTATGATTCCCATTCGCGATACCCAAGGCAGAGTCATCGGTTTCGGCGGCAGAGCTCTCGGCGACGAACAGCCGAAATACCTCAATTCTCCCGAAACAGAACTCTTCGATAAAGGCAAAACTTTATTCGCCTTAGATACAGCGAAAACAGCCATTAGCAAAGCCGATCGCGCAGTGGTGGTAGAAGGGTACTTTGATGCGATCGCACTTCAGGCCGCCGGCATCTCCAACGCCGTCGCTTCACTCGGCACAGCCTTAAGTTTAAACCAAGTACGGCAGTTATTGCGGTACACGGACTCCAAACAAATTATCCTCAACTTCGACGCCGACAAAGCAGGAACTCAAGCAGCAGAACGCGCGATTGGGGAAATAGAAAAACTCGCTTATCAAGGAGAAGTGCAACTGCGGGTACTCAACATTCCCGACGGCAAAGATGCCGACGAATACCTCAAAACATACTCCCCAGAACAATATCGAGAATTGCTCGAAAATGCTCCGTTGTGGATCGACTGGCAACTGCAACAAATGCTCGTCAATCAAGATTTGAAGCAAGCCGATACTTCCCAGCAAGTCACCAAAAAAATTATTAATTTATTAAGCAATATCACTGACGACAATCAGCTAGCACATTATTTGCAAAAAAGCGCCGAAATTCTCAGCAAAGGAGATTTTAGACTTACAAAGATGCTCGCTGAAAACTTGCTCAATCAAGTAGTCAGCGATTGGGCTAAGCGCCAGAGTCAAGACGAATCTTTAACAATGCCCCTGTTAATTAGAAACAAGCTGAAGCCGAGCAAACAATATAAAAAGCAGCGTGCAAGCGGCGAAAACAAAAGCTCAAAATCAACCTTATCTGGCGTAGCCCGCAGTCTTTTAGAAGAAGCAGAAGCGCAATTATTGCAGATTTATTTGCACTGTCCCGAATACCGCCAAGATGTCAGAGAAGCAATAGAAGCTAGAGACGTGCAGTTTAGCCTTTCTCACCACAGATTTTTGTGGCACCAGATTGTGAATGCAGAAATATTGCACAAAATGTCTTTACAAGTAGCCCCTTCAGAGTTAATATTGAAATTGCAAGATAGCTTCATTGAATATCCCAATCAACTAAATCAAATCTCGCATTTATTTCACTTAAATGAGTTCTCAGAAAGAAACGTTTATCGCGCACCTCTAGTCATTAGATCAGCCCTCGCCTGTATCGAGCAAATTATCAGCATGAAGCGCCGCCGGATTGCACTCAATATGTGGGAAAAAGCCAAGGCCGCTAGCAGTTGCGAAGAGGCTATAGAATATCATCAACTCTTCTGTGCCGAACAAGAATGGCTCAAGGAATTAGAGCGGTTGCGTCAAGTTAATTTTTACGATTTAACATCTGTACCTTGGAGTGGGAATTTTTAGGAGTTAAGGACTAAAGCCGTGAGTCTAATATTAAAGTCGTATATTTAGGTTTTTTATCCCTAAGTCTTTAATTAGTTTGTCAGTCTGTTATTGGCGATGTGGGCTGAACAAGATCACGATTGTTCCCACTAGAGAGAATGTAACGCCAAGCAAGTCCCACTTATCCGGCTTAACACCTTCAACTAGCCACAACAAGAACAGGGATAAGAGGATGTACAACCCGCCGTAGGCAGCGTATGCCCTACCAACATTTGAGGTATCCACCTTGGTGAGAGAAAAAGCGTAGATCATCAGCGCTAAGATACCTGGGATAATCCAAAATATGCTTTTGCCAAGTCTCAACCACGCCCAAAAGGCATAGCAGCCAGAGATTTCTCCCAGGGGCGCAAGTAAGAAGAAAATAAACGTCTGCATATTTAGCTTGACCTTTAAACACAAGAGCTTAATACTATACAAAGCTTACGTAAAGGGCACAAGCGATCGCCATTAGCATTGTTGTTGTTCGAGGATGACGAGTGGTTAGATCCTTGGGAGTCTGGTTCGGTGGTTGTCCAGGTTTTGTCTGCCACTCCGGCGATACGGAAAGCTTCAACAAAGCGTACTTTGGAGAAGTTTTCAGTTCAAAGTTTTCGGACGTTAGTGACTAATTTATCGACATCGCTAAAAATCGAGTGCAGCCTAAACTAGCGGGTGTTTCAGTTAGTTTCGACCTGACGGCGGCAGCTCCTTTACAGCAGAAAGCCTTCGATTTGCTGGGGGGCCCGGATACATTCTAGTCAGGTATCCGGCGGGGGCTAAAGCCCGATCGCCCTATTGATGGGGGCAATACTAGGAACTTTAAGAGGACGCGGGAGAAGTTCCGTTTCAGGTGCCGTTACTCTGAGGTAATCGGCGATAAACTCACCATACGTTTTCCTGATTTCGTCAGGGAGAAATTTATATCCAAGGATCTTCGAGCGACATTCGGTGGAGCCACAACAACATTTGGGAATGTCAATGAAACTGTACTCTGTTGTAGAGTAATCCCATGTAATCTCGCTTCCCGAAGGAATATCAACCAATGCCACGAAATCGTAGGCTCCGAATTGATTATTCCGAACCCCTGTGTTTGGGCTACAAGAATGATTGATCAATAATGCCGGTTCATCTAATTTTATATGCAGGTCAAAGTCCATCTGAATCGAGTGAGTACCTCTTTCGGGCAAGATATCGACTCGGCGTCCAACCACCACAGTCTCACCTTTACGGAAGCCTCTGCTGGCAAAAACGCCTCTACCTTTCTCTGTTTGCTGGATCAAAATATCCAAACCCATTTTCCTCACTCTTAATACAAATTACAAATCTAATTCTAATTCCACGAGGTTAGCGCTCGAAAGCGACACTGGAGCGTTAATGGGTTCAGTATCCGAATCTGACAGCGCTGCGACAATCGACTCGTTAACCTGGATTTCGCCAGTGTGCTCAGAGTCCTGAGATTTGCTTTGACCAAAAACCATTGCCACCACTACAAGAGATGCGCCAATCACACCGCGTATTCCAAGTTTCTCTCCCAGTAGTAGAAACGAGAAAATCGCTGCGAAAATCGGATCGAGTGTATAAATTAGCGCCGTCTGGTAAGCGTTAACCCATCGTTGAGCCACTACTTGAAGCACAATCGTAGCAGCAGTATCAAATAAGCCAATATATAAAAGAATACCAAGATTCGCGCCAATTGCCTCCTGTTGTGCAAGCAGATCTGGAGCGGCCCAGATTAAAGAAAATATTGTTATCACCCAAAGCTGGATCGCGGCGAGTGGCAAAATGGGGTGGCGCAACGTGGTAGACTCAAGCTTAAGAGTGTAGATCGAGTAGAGGAAGGCGTTGCCCAAGATCAACAGATCGCCGATCGCTAGCTGTTCACTCTCCCAACACATCACTCCAATGCCAAAGAGGGCAATTCCTGCGGCGAGGAAAGTTTTTAGGAACACCTGCCTACCTAGCAGTTGCCCTAGCAGAGGAACTAGGATGACGTTGAAACTGGCAATGAATGCAGCACGATCGGCAGAAGTTGTCTCAAGGGCAACGGTTTGGAGGACTGATGCAGGAAACAGTATGAGTGATAAGAAGACTCCATCCCGTAGCAGGGAAAAATTCAGGAAGCGCAAATAGGGGGTAAAGGGCAACGCTGCTATTACGTAGCGGGTTGCAAATATTGCAGAAGGAGAAAGACTGCTGAGAGCTCCCTTGATAACCGGATAGCTTGTACCCCAGATTAGGGTGACAAGGACCAACACTGCTATACCCCAAGCATGGAGAGTGTTTGGCGATCTTTGAGAACCACTATTTAATTCTGTAGTCATTGAGTAGCCTAATCGATTAGCAATTGAACTAAATTCCGTTAGTTAACTTTAAAGAGGTTGACTAGAGTAAGAAATATCAATATTTTCAACTCGAATGTAGCCTAAACTAGCGGGTGTTGCAGTTAGTTTCGACCTGAAGACGCCAACTCGTTTACAGCATAAAGCCTTCGATTTGCTGGGGTTTCCGCTGATATTGCAGTCATGTATCGCGCCGTGGCTCAAGCCCGATCGCCCGACTGCCAGAGGGTTTACATGGAACTTACCCCGCGTGCGGAGTAAGTTTGGTTTAATTAGCCTTTTAATAGTCGCAAAAAAGAGTTTCGCGAGTATCTCTACCCGTCACCGGATTAGTACCTTTTGCCACTTTACAAAGTTTTTCTATCATATCGTCTCGCAGCAGTGTCTCTGTAAAATCAGCACCGTCAATGACAGCTCCTTCGAGTCGAGTATTGTAAGCGAAAGCACCCTCAAGAATAGCATTAGTTAAATTTGCTTTCATCATGCGAGCTAAATCTAAAGTCGCACCCGTGAAATTCGCCCCTTCTAAATTTGCTTCTTCCATATTAGCCGCAAAAAAGCTGACGCCCCGCAAATCTGCATTAGTAAAATTGCTGTTGCGAAGATTGGCTTTATTAAAGCTGTCGTCAGTCAGAACTTGCCCAGTAAAATCAGCGCCGACTAGGATTTCTTTGTCGTGATCCAAAGCGAAAGCAGGTGCGGGATTAATGCCGATCGCCCCAGCGGCAATTACTGCTAAAATAACAAAACTCAGCAAGAAAGTATAAATATGTTGGCGAATTCGAGAAATCATCATACAAGTTCAAGCTAATGGGCAGTCGTGACAGTTCAGAATTGAATTCTACCAGAAAGAGCGTCAAGCGTAGCTATCCCGTAGGGAATCGCCCGTTAGCGACGGCTGACTCCAATTTCCCCCAATCCCCAAACTCTCGGGATATCGGCACATTGGGAGAAAACTTAGTCGCCGACTGGTTGCAGCAGCAAGGCTGGGAAATCTTGCACCGGCAGTGGCACTGTCGCTGGGGAGAGATTGACATCATCGCACTCGGAAGAGATGAAGAAAGCGAAATCAACAGAGGTAACGAAAATTCCCCATTCCCCATTCCCCATTCCCCATTCCCCATTCCCCATTCCCAAACATTAGCATTTGTAGAGGTGAAAACTCGCCGCCGGGGAAACTGGGATGCTGGTGGAATGTTGGCTATTACTACCACAAAACAAGCCAAACTTTGGCAAACAGCCGAAATATTTTTAAGCACTCATCCAGATTTAGCCAATAATTATTGTCGCTTTGATGTCGCTTTAGTCAGGTGCGAACCTTCACAACAAAGCACTAAGCAAATATTGCCACCATTAACAGCAGCGCACTCTCAATCCGCCGTTGCAGGAAACTACCGACTCACCCTGCAAGAATACATTCGCTCGGCTTTTAGCAATTAAAAATATATAATTAAAATTTAGAGGGTAAAATCTCAAAGCAATGCCACTAGGTAATTTTTAATTGTTAACTTGCCTAGGCTGTGGCGCATTTCTCTCTTGAGCTTTAACGGAGCTGAAAAAAGCGTTCAATCTTCTCCCGCTTTCCCCTTCTCTCCCTCTCCTGTTCTGTCATCACAGTTAATTTATATGCGTAGCAATCTAGGCCAGAGTTTCCGGGCAATATCCCAGACCCTTGACAAACTGCTGGCGAAACGCTTCAATTTCTTTGCGGTCAGGGCTGCCGTGACAAACCACGGCCACCTGGTAGCGGCGCATCACGCTCAGTGGGGACTGTCCGGTTTCCAAACTCCAAAGCGCCATTTGCAAGCGAATTTCAGGATCGTAAGGAATCCCGAGTTCGTTCATAAAAGCCCGAAAATCCCCGTGCATTTCGGGTGTTAAATATTGGCTCATCTTCACCTTTACCACCCAGCCGTCAATTTGGTGAATAACAGTGATAAATTGCAAGGGAAGATGATGAGCCGTGCGTAGGTAATCCACGACTCTCAGAGTAAGGCTAGTATTGGCGATGTAGTAGAGGTATTCCATAACGATCCTTATGAGCAAAGCTGATGCTACACCTCTATCCTCGCGGGCTATACCCGCGACCACAAGGGGAAAAGCACCCGACTTTGGATGGGGGTTTTTACCCAATTTGTTACCCAGTTGACAGATCGATCGCACAGGAATTCACTTGATGACAGAGATGGACTGGTCTTTGGACGGCTACGACTACGAACTTCCGCCCTCGCGCATTGCCCAAAATCCCGTAGTGCCGAGGGACAGTTCTCGCTTGCTGGCTGTAGATTCTCCCAGCAGCCACCAACACCGGATTTTTAGGGATTTACCCGATTTGCTGCAACCAGGCGACTTGCTGGTACTGAACAACACCCGCGTGCTGCCAGCGAGGCTCTACGGGCACAAACCCAACGGCCCGGCTGTGGAGATATTGTTAATGGAAGAACGGCAGCACAACTGTTGGTTGGCTTTGGTTAAACCGGGGAAACGCTTAAAGTTGGGAGCAAAAATTGAGTTTGATCCCATCGCCCCTGCCTGTGAGGACTCTACCACAGCTCCTTGCTGTTGCCTTCCCGATGCCACGATGCCCGATCGTCGTCGATTGACTGCAACAGTTATAGACAGGGACGACGCAACAGGGGGACGGCTGTTGGAGTTTGACATCCCCACAGATGAGAATCTGGCGAAGTTTTTGGACGAATACGGTCACATACCCCTGCCGCCCTACATCGAAAATTCCCAAGCTTCAGCGGAACAGTACCAGACTGTTTATGCCGATCGGCTTGGGGCGGTGGCTGCCCCCACAGCAGGCCTGCACTTCACCGAAGAATTGTTCAGCCGCTTGGAACAGCGGGGAATCGAAAAAACTTTTGTCACCTTACACGTCGGAGTAGGGACGTTTCGCCCGGTGGAGGTGGCAGACGTGACGGCTCACAAAATGCACGGCGAATGGGTGGAAGTACCCCCCGCCACCGTCGAGAAAATTCGGGAAACTCAAGCCCGAGGCGGGCGGATCGTTGCCGTGGGTACCACAGCAGTGCGAGCTTTAGAGGGAGCGGCCGCCGCCAGTGGCGATTTTTCCTTGCAACCTTTTTGCGGCCCGACCAATTTGTTTATCTACCCGGGCTACAAGTGGCGGGTTGTAGAGGGGATGATTACCAATTTTCACTTGCCCCGCTCTACTTTAATGATGATGGTAAGTGCGATGATTGGAAGGCTTCGGCTGTTGGATTTGTACCGAGAAGCGATCGAGCATCAGTACCGCTTTTATTCCTTTGGCGATGCCATGCTGATTCTACCAACAGCAAAAAAGGATTGATCGATCGGGCATCGGGTTCGCCCCATGCCCGGTATTCCGTTTCTATTCTTCCTCCTCTTCTTCATTGCCGGGATACACGAAGCTGTTGGAACGCCCAGTCAGAACAGATTTGCCCAGAGACAGAGCTTTCTGAGCTGCCACTACAGCTTTGCGCTTCCATGTGGCCTTACGCATATTCTTCTTGGATTTGGAGGTTTTCTTCTTAGGGACTGCCATGACGCTAAATACTTTCTGCTTGCTTATATAGACAAACAAACATTCTAGCCGATTTTGTCGGCAATGCTTACTCGAAAAACCGCAATAACTGCTCGGTAAGCAATATCAAGTAGTAGGGTGCGTCAGCGATTAGCTTCTGGAAAAATAGACAAAATCCCCTAGGTAACGCACCCGCAGCAGCTAAAGTTCGTGAAAGTGGTAGATCACGACGCCAGTTACAGCATCGTTCTCGATACTCACATAACCCGTTTTGAGCATTGCCGTGAAAGCCTCTTCCACTTCGGCAAAAGTAGCGCCGGTCGCCATCACCCCTTGGGTGACAGATAATCTTCCGTTCTTGGTATAAGCTGCCTTCAGGAGTTTAACCCCTAACTGGTCTGGAGTTGGCTTGGGGTATGTCGCGGCGATCGCCCCGCTGCTGGGATATAGCGGTATACCTTCGCGAGATACGCCGAGTTTGCCCCTGAGACTGGCATTGTGTTCGTCCACCATGTTCGGCAGCAGCAGCAAGTCAAACAATTGCCCAAACCCAAACAAACCAAAGGTAAACAGCCACAGCAAACCACTACCAATTTTGCCGTTGTAGAGGCGGTGGAGTCCGAAGGGGCCGAAAAAACAAGCTGCCCATAAAAGGTAACTAACACCTAAATTGCTCATTTTCTGACCATCCTGCCTGATTATTCTAAGAATTGGAGTCCCTCTATACATTTTGTACTTTCTATGTGGTGTTTAAACAGGTTGACATGGGAATTTATTTGTGTGGTACCCTAATAAACTGACAAAAGGCAGAATTTGGTTTCCCCATACCTTCTGTCTGGAAGCCCATGAGTAATTCTGCGTAGCAATTCTTAACGCCATCAACATATTTCCGGGGGCGAGAGCTTGGTAAACTGGAGGGCGTGGAAATTACAGCAGCTTAGAACTGGATTCCACACGGAGCGCCAAACCGAGCGCCAAAGCAAGCGCGCCGCCAGCGCTGGCCGGACATACACGAGCGCGATCGCCCGCAGTGCCCGACAATTGAAACAAGCGAGTAGTTATAAGCAGAAATCCAATAAAAATATGGTAGATTCCCTCAAAAAACCCACTTTTGAAGAACTGCGGCCGGGAGTGAAAGCCCCAGCCAAAGAAACTATTCTCACGCCGAGATTTTACACAACCGACTTTGACGAGATGGCCAAAATGGACATCTCGGTAAATGAAGCCGAACTAGAAGCAATTATCCAAGAGTTCCGCGTTGACTACAACAAAAACCACTTCGTGCGGGATGAGGAGTTCGCTCAATCTTGGGATCACATTGACGGCGAAAAACGCCAGTTGTTCATTGAGTTTCTAGAACGTTCATGCACCGCTGAGTTTTCTGGGTTCTTGCTTTACAAAGAATTGGGACGCAGGCTCAAAGACAAAAATCCAGTGCTCGCCGAGGGTTTCAACCTGATGTCGCGGGACGAAGCGCGGCACGCCGGATTCCTCAACAAAGCTCTCTCGGACTTTAATTTGTCCTTGGATTTGGGTTTCTTGACAAAGAGCCGCAGTTACACATTCTTTAAGCCGAAGTTTATTTTCTACGCGACTTACTTGTCTGAAAAGATCGGTTATTGGCGCTACATCACCATTTATCAGCACTTAAAAGCCCATCCTGAAGACCAGATTTATCCGATTTTCCGATTCTTTGAAAATTGGTGCCAGGATGAAAACCGCCACGGAGATTTCTTTGATGCGGTGATGAGAGCTCAGCCTCAGATGTTGAATGATTGGCGCGCTAAGCTTTGGTGCCGTTTCTTCTTGCTGTCAGTGTTCGCGACAATGTATCTCAATGATATCCAGCGCGCGGGTTTTTATCGATCGCTCGGACTCGATGCTCGCGAATACGACATTGAAGTGATTAAAAAGACCAACGAAACAGCAGGCCGCGTATTCCCCGTGATGCTGGACGTGAACAACCCAGAATTTTATGAACGGCTGGATGTTTGCCTCAAGAACAATCAGCAGTTGACAGCAATTGTTGCTTCTAATACTCCGAAATTCTTGCAGTTCTTCCAAAAATTGCCTTTGTATCTGTCGAACGGCTGGCAATTAGTGAAGCTGTACTTCATGAAAACAATTGAATCACCTTCAGTACAGGGCGCTGTGCGTTAAGTTTTGATTTTTCATCCTCTGTGACTGCGGCTCTGCGACAAGCGGAGCCGCTTTTTTTTTGTATCCCACATTCCGCAGATGTGTGTAAAATTTTTTTATCCGTTCTGAAAAGTTGGAGTCAAAAAGTTTTTCCGTTTAACTTATGCGGTTTTAACGTCACGGATACCTGTCAACTCTCCCGAAATTAAATAAAGTGAAATAATTGACTTTTTTTAATAGCTTGATGGCGCTTTTTTCTCGAAACAACTAAGCTTTTTAGCCAAGCCAACTCCTGCCAAGAGCTAATTATCTTGACTAATAAATGTGGATTATTCACCAATATCTACAGCTTAATAACGAGCGTCATCCACCTAAATACATTAAATAGTACCTACTGCAATACTGTCCTAAATGCTTTAATACATCTTGACGGTCTTGGGTTAAATTGCTCACTTGTTTAGAGCCGTTGACCGTCACTAAATGTACCGCTTGAAACATCTGAAATATCCATCGCATTGTCGGTTTATTGGTGAGCTTCTTTACCTGATTTCTGACTCCCTCATTGGTAGCTGATAATTGTTGTCTCAATTTCCTTTGTGCCAGGGTATAAACTAACAAGCACAGTCCCAATATCATTCCTATTGCTTCGACT
>NZ_JAMPLN010000026.1:0-88173 GCF_040004035.1 Microcoleus vaginatus FACHB-2002
AATGTAATCGATAAAATTTATGAAACTGGTCGAAAAGTAGCTAAGGGATTTAAAGAAACAATGAAAATTATTTTTGATGAATATCTACCAAAATGGAATTATCGTGCAGTTCCGACTATTTAGCAGACGCTAAAGTTATTAAATTTTCATTCCTTATATATTTTTCCCCAAAGCCTCGAAAGATATTTGACACTGCCGCCACTAAATTATCCCATACTTACTTCTGTTTGATTACTACCAAAGTAATGTCATCAAATACTTTTTGCTCCCCGATGTATCGCCGCACGTCGTCAATAATAGCTTGCTTGATTTCTGCTGTTGACTTTTCCCGGTTAAGGGCAACAAGTTCAATCAATGGCTCAATACCGTATTCCTTTTGATTCATATCAAAAGCTTCGGTAATTCCATCTGTGTAGAGTACGACAACATCCCCGGAATTTAACTGTATTTCAGTAGTAGCAATGAAATCGGCAATATCTGGTTCCAAGGCGATGGGAAAGCCTAACTCTATAGTATCAATCCGCTCTACTTCGCCGCTAGAACGCACGACAATCACCTCTTCGTGCTGTCCGCTCAAACGCAGGATGTTGTCCCCCCGATATTCCAGCAAAGAAAGGCTCATACTTTTACCGCAATTGATGCGCTCAACGTTGTCAAAAAGCGTTTGGTTGACTGTCTGCAATAATTTAACTGGGTCGGTTTCATTGTGAACCAACAAAGTGCGAATTGCTGTTTGTGCCATAATCATTAACACGCCGCTTTCTAAACCGTGTCCTGTCACATCGCCGATGCCAATTGTGGCTTTGCCACCGTAATTTAGTACGTCGTAGTAGTCGCCGCCAACTTCATCAGCCGGTTCCATGAATGCAGCAATTTCTAGCCCTGCAATTGACTCTAGTTCCTGCTGTTGAGGCAAAATCATTTGTTGCAGGCGGCGGGTTACGTCTAGTTCGGCACTCATGCGAAGGTTTTCTACTTTTAGCCGTTCGTTCAAACTCAATATTTCTGTATTAGCTTGGGCTAATTCTGCGGTACGGTCTTCTACTTTTTGCTCTAAAGTTCGGTTGTAATCTTCTAATTGTTCGTAGAGACTTGCATTTTCAATTGAGATCGCAGCTTGAGCAGCAATGATTTTTAAAGTTTCGACTCTTTCCGAGGTAAATGCGCCGATCGCCAAATTATTTTCTAAATAGAGTATACCACCGAGTTTGCCTTGATTGAGTAGGGGAGTGCAGAGAATCGATTTGGGCTCAGTAGCGGTAATGTAAGAATCCCCAGTAAATAGTCCTTCATCGGTGGCGTTATTTAATACTACATTTTCGTGGCTGCGAGCGACGTAGTTAACGATGGCGGTTGACAGCAGGGGCATTCCAGTTGCAGGATCTACAGAATCTACGGGAATGGATTGCATAATGGTAACGATCTCGCATTCTACTGCTGCTTCCGCTTCAATCGCCCAACTCCCGCCTTTATCCAAGATGAGAAAACCTTTTTGGGCGCCTGCGTTTTCAATCACAGTTTTCATCACCTGGTTTAACAATTGTTCGAGAACGATTTCACCGGAGATAGCTTGGGATGCTTTCATTACGGCGGCAAAATCTAACGTTTCGCCGGAATTGCTACCAGTTGTGGTGATTGGATTGATGATATTATTTTCAGTATCTGTTCGGGTTGAACTAAGCGACTGAAGGGCTAAAAATTGCGGGTATCGCGCCTCCAAATCTTTGACTTTAGCTACAGCCCCCCAACGCTGATAGGCGTAGTGGGCATCTTGCAGGTAGTGACGGGCAACATGATTTTGATTTCTGGCTAAATAAAACCTGCCTGCTAGTTCGTAGGCGAGGGCTTCTTCGTTGAGATATTCGTTTTCGCGGGCTAAGATGATGGCTTTGTCGTAATATTCTCTGGCATCTTTATCGTTGCCTAATACGCGATCGCGTTCCGCTTCCACTAGATAGAATTTGTGCAGGTAATTCATGGGAGCCTGCTTTGCCCATGTTTCCATTTTTTCTTGTTTAGTAGCCACCTTTGTCAGGATTTCTGCTCTTTCTGTTTCTGAGGAATTAGGATAGAGCGCTAGTCGGGCTAACATATCATACAAATAGACAACAGGGAGAATAAAAAAGGAAGCTGCATTAGCTGAGTATTCTTCAAAGCGGTCTGCATTCTCCACAGCTTGCTGAAATTCCTCAAACAGATAACAGAGGAGAACTTTAAGTGAATAAACCTTCATGAGCGCAGTCCGATCGCCACCTGCTTGATGAACGGGTATCATCTTTTGTTCGTCGTATACTTCACCAATCAAACAGCACGGATTTTCTACTTGTTCCGCCAAGTTCAGGATCGCCTGCATAAAGATTTGACACCAATGAATGTATGCTTCCTGTTTAGTTTGATAAGTAACTTCAAGGGCTTTCGCCATTTCTTTTTTGGCATCGATCAGCTCTACACCGCTGAGGTACAAAGCGAAAGCATAGACCTGCCTAACACTAGCAGTATATTCAAGATCTCCAGTTTCTATCGCACTTTGATAAGCTTCCATGCAAAAAGAAGATGTGTCTCTGAGAGGTTCATTCCAATGCTTGATAAATCCCATATATATTACATAAATTCTTGCTTTGAATGTTTTATCTTTGAATCGTTCTAGTAAGTTCAAAGCAAGTTTTCCAAACTGATAGCCAGCGTCAAGCTCTCCTGACGAGCAAAGGATCAGCCCATAACCTATATACGCATAAGCAGAGCTAGCAGAATTACCATACTGAATCGATAAATTCACCTGTCGGCACCAAGTTAACAAGCTCAGTTGATTAATTGCTACGAACGCAGGACTCAACAAGCAGTTTATCACCCGTATAGCTGCTAGTTTATACGGGTCGGTCATTGGCGGTAAGTCGATTAGATCCTGAGCTTGCCTGCCTGCTAAGGCAGATTTTATCTGCTCCATCTCTTGTGTCAGATCGGATTGATTCGGTCGTTGCGGTAATTCTACGCCAAGTAATTTCAGAACTTCTAGCCCAATGTCGATCGCCTCTAGGAATTTAGTTTGGGCGCAATAAGCTTGCATTTTAATTTCATATATTTTTACTTTCTCTAACAGCGTTTGGGCTTTTTGCAAAACTACCCCAGATAAGCGCTCCATTTCATCGTAGTTAGCAATTGTATAAGCTGTTTCTGCTGCTTCTAAATACAAATCTAAGGTAAGGTTGTACTGCTGCGACCAACTCTTTTTATTTAACAAACTTAAGCCGATCTGAAGGTAATTGAAAGCTGGTTGGCTAGCTGCTGAAGATTTGGCTTTTTTACCTGCCTGTAAGTTGAATTTGGCTAACTCGTATCGCTCTATTTGTTGATCTATCAGCGCTCGGCCTTTGTTCAACTGATTGACAATATCAAACAGCTTCTGTGCCACTTCTTCAGATGGTGTATTTTCCAGTAACAACCTGCCCACGCGCAGATGTACTGACTGTCTATCTGCTTCGGAGATGAGAGAGTAAACTGCTTGTTGAATGCGATCGTGAGCAAATTTGTATTCTGCAACCAACCGATCGGACAAACCTGCTACATCAAGTTCCGCCAACTGATAGGCATGGCTGAGTGGTATAACTAGACCGGATTGGAGTGCTGACCGTAAATCTGTTGCTGTTTCTTGGAGGGATTTTTCATAGATAATCGCCAGCGTTCTCAAGTCAAACTGATTCCCCACGCAAGCTGCTAATTTTAAGACTGCCTGAGTTGCTGTCGGGAGTTTTTTGACATTTTTGCTCGTCAGATCTAAAACGTTATCTGTAATTGGTTGCGCTTTTATTTGTTCTAAGTCCCACTGCCATTTCTGATATTCGTAGTTAAAATATAACCATGCTTCAGAATGCAGGGATTTTAAGAATTCATTGATAAAAAACGGATTACCACCAGTTTTTTGCTGGAGCAATTTGGCAAGTGGCTTAGCATTTTTTGATTCCGCAAAAAGCGTATCAACTAAAAGTTGCGTAATATCGGTTAAGGCTAAAGGTGTCAAAAATATTTTATTAATGGTTGTTACTTTTGCTTTGGCAATATTTTCCAAAATTTGAGTTAGCGGATGTGCTTCGCTTACTTCATTATCCCGATATGCACCAATTAGAAATAGATATTTATTATCTGCTACTGTCATCAGCAGTTGAATTAATTCCAGCGAGGCTCTATCTGCCCACTGTAAGTCGTCTAAGAAAATTACTAAGGGATGTTCGAGTTGTGTGAATATATTAATAAATTTTTGCAAAACCCGATTAAAGCGATTTCTCTGTTCTGCTGGCGGCAGATCTGGTAAGGGTGGTTGGGAACCAATAATTAGTTCTACTTCAGGAATAACTTCAACGATTACCCATCCAGCTTCCCCTAATTCCGCTTGGAATTTATCTCGCCACTTGCTAATTTGGGCATCGCTTTCTGTTAGTAACTGCCGTACTAATGAACGAAATGCCTGAATTAAGGATGCGTAGGGAGTATCTCGTTGAAACTGGTCAAACTTACCCGAAATAAAATAACCGCGTTGTTGAGTCAGCGGCTTATATATCTCCTGGATTAATACTGTTTTTCCAATCCCAGAATATCCAGAAACCAGCATCATTTCACTGGCTCCTTGACTAACTCGCTCAAAAGCAGCTAATAAGGCAGAAATTTCCCGTTCTCGCCCGTACAGTTTTTGGGGAATTTGAAATCGATCGGAAATATTGTGCCGAGCGATTGGGAAAGGGTCAATTTGCTCTTTGCTCTGCCACTGTTTGAGACATTCTTGTAAATCTGCCTTTATTTGATATGCTGACAAGTAGCGTTCCTCAGCATTTTTTGCCATTAATTTCAACACGATCGCCGAAATAATTGGTGGAACTTCTGGTTTGACTTCGTGCGGTGGGGTAGGTTGTTTAGCAATATGACAATGCACTAATTCCAAAACATCATTCGTGGGGAAAGGTAACTGTCCGGTTAGTAATTCATAAAAAGTTATCCCCAGCGAGTAAAAATCTGTGCGGTAATCGATTGTTCGATTCATGCGACCTGTTTGTTCTGGCGAGATATAAGCCAGCGTTCCTTCTAATACGTTCGGGTTAAGAAAGGTTGGGTTTTCTTGCGACAGTGTTGTGGAAATTCCAAAATCAATTAGCTTCAGCTTACCTGTCTGCTGATTTAAAACAATATTTGATGGGTTAATATCTTTGTGGATAATATACTGCTGGTGAATCTGACCGAGAATGTCAACAATTTCAATTGCCAGATGGAGAAATTCAGCAATTGTAAATTGTTTCTTAGCAATTATCTGATTGAGGGATTCACCGCCAAAATCTTCTAACGCAATTACCCACTGATTTTCTAGGTTTTGGAAGCTGTAAACATCTATTACGCCTGGTAAGTTAATGTTTTGGGTTATTTCATACTCTCGCTTAAACCAGGCAATTTTTTCAGGTAAAGGATAGGCTTGTTTGAGCATTTTGAGGATAACAGGCAGATTGTCTGCTTGCCGATATCCGCGATAGACTAAGGAGTTACTGCTCTCATGCAGTTTTTCAGTAATTTGGTAATTTTGCATACTTATGTTTTGAGGATAAAAAACCGCAACAAGTGCGGTTTGAGATCAGGAAATATCAATCTACTTTCCCAAGTGTAGAAAATTATTAGTGGTTTGACTTCAAATCCACATCCTAGTCAGAGTCAGGTTTGGGTTCTGGCGGTGGAGAAGGAGGAAAAGGGTCTGGATCTGGCAAGGGATCGGGGCCGGGATCGACAAAAGTAATAGCAAACGGAACTCGTCCCTCTGCAAAGAGTGCGGCAATTTTAGCGTTTTCACCACTCATCATTGCAGTTTGTTCTGCTTCCGTTAAACCCACTTCGTCCATTAAGGAACTGGGGTTGTTGAGGAAAGCACTTTGTTTTTTCGTGTCAAGTGCTAAATCTGTTAATAAATCCAATAGGTTACTCATGGGATATTCTCCTAAATCTCTAAGGTCACGAACAGTGAAAAACTAAACTAATCGTCATTAATTTTTTTCGTTGATTTTCGGGCAATTAAGGGTTTCATTAATTGGGTTCAGAAAATTTTAACACTATTCCCTCATCGTGCAACTTTTTAAATATCTTTGTTCTGTGTTCATGTGAAAACACTGGAGTTTGATAAAGCCTTTCTGTAACGTAGTAAGGATTGATGAGGAATGCAAGCTCTAGATAAGCCGTTTCTGTACCAATATTACTTTTGTTTCCCAGAAGATGGCTTATTTCACAAAGAAAGAAAAGAATATAACTCCACATCTCTGTCAGCTCAAAGTTTTTCCATAGCCATAATTGAGGCTCTTTTTCAACACCTGATGTAGGGTTCTTTATCACCTCTTCCAAAATAAGCTTCTTTAATTTATGTCACTCCTCAGCATGACTATTTATCCATTTCAACTGCTCGATACTAACTGACGGTTTTGGAACATTAATTTGATGTCGCAATAGCTTTTTACATTTTTGGCAAAACTCCACTTCTGTATCTTTAAAAAACTGCTCTAATTTTCTTTGAATGTTTTTAATCTCATTTGGTTTTAATGACCCCCTTTCTTCCTTCTTTTGGTTAGCTTCAATTATGGTGAGAATTAGCTTAGCCATCAAGTCACCTGGACTAAGTATCAAAGCTTGTTGGAGAAAAGCGATCGCCCTAACGTAGTGTCTTTTTTTATCCTCGGGTTCTGATGGTTTCTTGGTCAAATAAAAAGACAGGAAAGCGTGTTCGTAAAGATTTATCCTGCCACTTTTTAAGAATGAAACGGGAGAAGAAGACTGTTGCATAATTTCCATATTCGGAGCTATTACAGCTTCAACTTCCACATCCCAGAATGAATTTTCGTAGTCTTGAGTCAATCTGTAAACTGTCGATCGCATACCCCATGCCCAAGCGTATGTAGGCATGAGTTCAATCGCTCTGTTAAGGCATTTCAAAGCGTCTTCGGCGTGTTGTTTTATCTTTTCTTTTCCGCAATAATTCTCTGGATTAGGTTGCTGAGATATCGGCTCCTTCAGGAATTGGCTGATACCCTTAGTTATATACAGGCGATGGGTTGCCCCCAAGTGAGCTAAGGCCCACGCATAGTTGCTGTCTTCTGGTGGTTTATCAAGCGCTTTTTGGAAATGCTCGATAGCTAATTCAACATATTCTGGTCTTTTGTTATTTTCCGTAATTGCTCGAAGACGATAGGTTTCACCTAGCTGTGCATGAGCCCAGAAATACTTATCGTTTTTGTCGATCGCTTTCTTTAAATAATGTTCTGCTTTCCCATAATCCATCAAATGGTAATAGGTTGCTCCTAAGTGAGCATTAACCCAAGCATTGTCAGGATACATTTGGAGTTGTTCAAAGATCTCGATCGCCTGTTCGTAAGCCCCTGACAAGCGAAGAGTTTCTGCTTGTTGAGCCATCATCATATCGCTGATATCCATCTGCATAAAATTATCCTGAAAAGACACTTGATGTTTAATTACTTGAAATTTGTTTTCTCAAACACTTAACTAGCGAGTAATGCCTGAGTTCTCGGGTCGTCCCGCCAATCCAACCAAGCTGGATCGTGACCGACTAACTCAATGGCTTCATCATTGATAGGAATAGCTTCTCGCAGATATTGCCATGCTTGTTCGCAGTTCCCTGCCAAAATTGCCAAGCCGCAGAGTCGGTAGAGAATATCTCCCCGATCGCCCGTTTCCCATTGAGAAAGCAATGCTGTCCGCGATCGCTCGATTTCGCTTGCTGCTTTGTCCACTCCTTGCCAACGCGCCTTAGATACTGCGATGCAGTACAAAGCTGTAGTATCATCAGCAACCTGTTGCAACCTCTGTTCGCAACAGGCGATCGCCTCAAAATATTGACCGTCATAGCAAAAGATTAACCCTTTCTCTGTGTGCTGATTTTTCCCTGCAAATATTGTTTCATCAAGGGCGATCGCTCGATCGAAGTCAATCAGGGATTGCTTGTAGCACTTCATCAACTCATAGACGCGGCAGCGATAAGCGATCGCCCAAACGTAATCCGGCTGATGCTCAATTGCTCGATCCAAGTCAGCCAGTGCCTTTGTGTAATATGCTTCTCCCAGAAAGCGGTAGGTTACGCCTCGGTGAGCGATCGCCCAATTATAATCAGGGTTCAGTTCAATGGCGCGGTTGAAATCTGCGAAAGCCTCCTGATAGCGTTTCATCAAATAATAGGTTTCGCCCCGGTGTGCGATCGCCCAAGCATTGTTAGGTTCCAAGTCGAGCGATCGGTTGAAATCGTCTAAAGCTGCTTCAAAATGTCCCGTCAGCCGATGGTTTTCACCATGATGAGCTAGAGCCCTAGCATCGTCAGGGTTTTGTTCTATATAAAGCGACATTACCACATTTTTTCTCCTCTAACACATACACTTTTTATCTGCTGGAAAAAATGTAGTTTTTACTACATTCTCTTTGCAAAATACCTTAAGTTTCTTTAACAAAAGACATACCCAACCTTACCATCATTTCACTGTCTACAGGTGCAGGCGCTTGAGGCGGAACATAAAGTGTCGAAACTAGAGTAACACGACTTTCAGCCAGTTTGGACACAGGTATATGCTGGATAACTGGCTCGCAAACCGGGTAATAAACCGCTGCTTCGTAAACAATTACTTCGTGGTCAGAACTATAGTGTGTTTCTAACACTTCAGTTAACACATTTAGACCCCGCAATTGAATCTCTTCTTGATAAAAACCCAGATTGCCGATCGTCGCAATCTGCCACAAAATTAAAGCACTGGTGGGGTCAAATTTACGCTGCCGAATCAGAAAATCAGTGGCTTCAAAACTTTGACATCCGTTGCGCCCTGGATCGATACCAAGGTCAGCAAATAAGCAATCTTCCGCTGAAATTCCTGGTAACATTTGCGCCCTAAAACCTTCACGACGCGCCTGTTTAATTGCTTCATGGGTAGGGTAAGCGAAAACGCCGGGATGACCGTAAAAAACCGCACAGACATTCAACCCCTGACGAACTTCAGCCAAAATGCGATCGACCATTTCTCGATAAGTTTCTCTACGCCGCTGATTGTTAGTATTGTAAGGTAAGGCTTCTGCGGTGGGATTGAGTGTCTGTAGCCATTTAGCAGTAACTGGGTCAGCTACGGCGAACAGAACTTTGTCAGCTTGCTCGATCGACGCCTTCGCTGCTAAGGTCAGATGACCAACTAATTGAATTCCCGTCCCGACAACAGTTAAAGATCCCGTTTTCAAATGTAACTTCCTCCCAGCGATCGCAAAATGTGTTTCAGTTATGGTAGTAACGCAAATTGCTAGTTATATAATTAAAGCTGCTAAAGTTGTCGTTGTAGGCGATCGCCATAAATTCCGGCACAGATGGGAGAGTTTTGCAACACTTGCTCTGGAGTGACATCCCCACGCCCGATATGATAAAGACCTACCCGTACTCAATAGGTATTCCTGTTTACAAAACCCGTCAGTTGCTGGGCATCTTCCGCTGACCAATCCAGTCCTTGCCCTTGCGCCAAATCCTGCACTTGGTCGCTTTTAAAGGGCCGTAGCCTCACATTAAACGGCGATTTATTTACACTCCGCGGGATATACAGCTTAGTGGAGTGTACCACGACTAACCGGAGTTTTCGCCCAATTCCCCGATTTTTTCCTTTCTCGTGCCAAATTCGCAAAATTCCGCAAAAGTCGATCGTCAAATTGGGATAGGCAAACAAGCGATCGATATCGCCTCAAGCTAACACTAAAAGTTTGGTTGTTGAGAGTAGCAAATACTGCTGGAAGTACATCTTGCAGCTAACCAGGATGCCAAACAGCTACTCCCCAAATTCTGCTATTTGATTTCCCAGTTGCCAACCCAAACCGACGTTCGTAGAACCACCCTAAGAAATTATCCAAATCTTGAAAATTATCTCTATTTGCTAACTGAAAATGTATAAAAATTTTTGCACCATTACTTAAAAGAGATGAGGTAAGATTCTCTAAAAATCCCTCAGCCTTCATCTGCTGATATTTGGGGTGAAAAATTCCCAACTAGGAGAAATTCACTCTAAAGCTGCGAAACTGCGATCGGTCTAACTGACCTATTCCTCTCAAAAACAGCCCTCGGTTTCAAAGCAATTCTCAGCAACAGCCACAGCGATCGCCATTCTCCGGGAGTTTCCTGCCGCTGCCACTGCCCCGGGCGACAGTAAAGCATTTCGATCAAACAGCGGTGCTGGCTAATGTTCAGGCGATCGAACGCAATTCGCACAGTGGGAAATTCCACAACACTGCACTCTTTTCCATCCCGAAAACTCGACTCCCACTGAGATTTATCACTCACCAACTCAATCTTAGCCACAGGAATAAAACAGTTCTCTTCCATAATTTTCAGAGTCGCCAAATCGCAATCAATCAAACCTTTGGCTAAACGACGCTCAGTGCCCAACTCAACAACCGACGGCGCTAGCGCTCTCCTTGCTTTGACTGCCGCACTGCGAGAAAGCGCTTTTATTTTACCCTGCAATAAACTTGTCTGAACGGCATATTTTGGCAAAATCTCTGCTGGGGTCAAACTTTCTTTACTACCTTTACCTTTCACCGGAAAACTTGGCCACTGCGTCAGAGCAACTTCCGCGCCACTTTCCGAAATTACAGTGGTTATACCCCAAAAACTTTTACCGCCAATATTCAATTGTACAACCCTGCGTAAATTGAACCATTCGTAAATATCCGGCTTAGGAATATCCACCAAAATCAGCAATGCAATCCCCAGCATCAGCAGGTTGTAAGCGCTCCAAATCCATCCCAAACTCATTCCTTTTGACAAATTTGTACTTTCTGATATTGACTGTACGGTGCCAACATTTTTAACTAAATTAATGTTTAAATTGTGCCACAAACTGACTGCTGTAGCTGCAAACAAGACAATCAAAGGCCATCCCAAATTCCAGTTAAAACGAAAGCGATCGCTCGCCATTCCTTTTGGCGTCACCTGAAACCCTTTCCCAAAGGGATTCAGCATGGAACTCACTACCGTCACCGCTAAAGGAATACACTGGACGAACGAATAAATATCCGAAAGCAAAGCCGATCCCGATCTGCGGTTCAGCCAAGAAAACACAGTAAGTTGCACCAAATAGTAAGGCAGGAAAAAGTACAGCAATTCCCGCGCACTTGCCCGCAAAGGAATTATGCCGAGAAACGAATAAGCTAAAGGTATCAACAGATATAAAACCTTGGTTAAACTGGTAAACCAGTGCAGCAATCCTTCCAAATGAGACAGCCTTTGTACAAATCGGAGACCGCGAATTGTTAAAGGATTGGAATCAATAAAAAATGCCTGAAGCGTGCCTCGCGCCCAGCGTAGCCTTTGATTTAGATGAGCTTCTATATTTTCAGCCGCCAAACCAGCACTCAATTTTTCATCTAAATAAACTAAGCGATACCCGGTTGCTGACAGCCGAATTCCGGTAAAATAATCTTCGCAAATTGAATCTGTGACCAAGCCTCCCGCTGCTTCTAAAGCACTTCGCCTCACTACGAAAGATGTACCGCAACAAACCACGCTGTCGGCGCTATCTTTGATAATTTCAATTTGCCTGTAAAAGATTTCTTCTTCCGGCGCGAGCACATTTTCTAAACCTAAATTACGGGAGATAGGATCGTGGTTGTAAAAGCTTTGCGGTGTTTGAACGAGGGCGATTTCGGGATTTTGAAAAAATCCAACTGTTCGAGTTAAAAAGTTTTTAGTGGGGATAAAATCTGCATCAAAAACAACAATTAGTTCGCCATTAGTTAGGGCTGTGGCATGGTTAATGTTTCCAGCTTTGGCGTGAATATTATCGGGTCTGGTTATATACTCGCATCCCAGTTCTTTTGCCAGCAACTTGATTTCATGGCGCTTGGTATCGTCGAGCAAATATACTTTTTTGTTGGCATAATCTAAAGCTTGACAGCCGATTACAGTGCGCCGTAAAATAAAAGCCGGTTCGTTGTAAGTTGGGATAAAAATATCTACGGGCGGTGTGAAGTTTCCAGCTTCAACTGCAACGGCCATGCGATCGGCTTCTCGACGCCGGTCTTTCATTCTCAGCATTAAATACAGTTGAATACTGGTATTGAAAACCAGTAGCATTTCTAGGAAAAACAGCCCCAAACTAAAGATACCGTTGAGGGGATCGGTTAAATTTAGAGTAGCGAGCGATCGCCATAAAACGTAGCGAATGGTTAAAGCCAGAACTATTGCCACTACCACAGCGCGCGACCATTTCTGCGGTTGAGGCGAAATTTTAATTGCAGCCAAAGCAACGGAGACAAGCGCGATAGTCGGCAGTAACAAATACATCTTGCTCGTAGCAGGCACTTGCAGCCACACAGGCGGGTTTTGCTGCCAACTGTTGATTGTGGCAAAAATACCGCTGACTGTACCTTCACTGCCAAACCAGGCTGCGGCGATCGCACCTGCGAAAGCAACTGCCCCCAACACGACTAGCGTTGCCATCGGCACCCGCGAAATCCGCCAAAAGCGGCGTTTCAAGTCTTGAAGATCAAATCTTGAAGTTGTCATAAAATAATTTTAAAGTCCCGATCGTGCATGCAACAGTAACGGTTTCCTGCTGTCCACTTTTTAATTCAGTTGAAAATTCCGACACACCCCAATTATTATATTTACATTTTTTAACATTCTGACCATTGTATGATAATTCATCCTGCTTGCTGTTGCCAAACTTCTTAACGAGTCCAAACCTGGCAAAATATAGCTGAAGGAAGAAGGAAGAACGCTTTAGTTACCTAGGAGAGAAGTCAATCGATTTTAGATTTTAGATTTTAGACTTCGGCGTGACCCTTCGACAGGCTCAGGGCCCAGACGCTCAGTCGAACGATTTTAGATTGAAGCATTGACCCCACGGATAAATTCGGGGGCTTGTATCCTGGATGCTTTCGGTCAGAAGCAATCTTGGGCAAGGATTTCAGCAATTAAGAACCTCCTAACTTACATCTTGCAGCAATGTCAGCAAAAGGCTTTCGGGCCTGTTCCACAATAAAAAATATTTTTTGTGGGCCGTTTCTGCGACGCCGCCCATAAAAAGCTTATTGAAAATGCTGCCACATCTGAATCCTAACCGTCGGGCGCGCTTGCTATAGTTCAAAAAAAATTATCTTGTCTACAAATCAAATAGGATTTCTATATCAAACTATAGCAATCCATAGGATTTAACAATTAGACGAATTCGACATCTAACTAAAGGTAGATTAATTTTATTTTAATTAAAAAAATTACTGCGATCGCAGCACAAAAACCCAGCCATCAAAAAACTAATCAGCAATTTCTAATTGCGAGATTGCATAGCGGGCGACAGCCAAACTAACTCGGGCTTGTTCTATTTCCGACAATTGGGCCCAAGGTCTTTTAGTCGCCATGACCAATTCCCCCCCTTCCGAATCAACATCTCGCATGGCATAAGCCAAAGGACGTGCCAACACCTGCAAATCTTCCTCAGCCCACTGAGGCAAAATATCTAAGACGCACTCTACCATTTGGTCAGCTAAAGATTGATACTTAACAGTGGCGTTTTGAACGCTTTGAGCGATGCTGGCGAGAAAATCTTGAGGAACGCGAGCAAATTTCTCGCGCAAAGACTTTTGCAGAGCAGTCGTCAGCCAAACTTGTTCTAATTGCGAAAATAAAACTTGGGACTTCAGGGCAATATCGCTGTCGCTGAAGGAATCAGATAGCGCAAATTCCTGCTCTAGGGCAGCCAAATAAGATTCGGATTCAAGCTGTGCAGGATTCCAGGGATAAACAACATCAGTCTGAACTATTGTGGCGAGAAGTTCCATCTGGGCTTGAGTTTGTGAGTCGCGAAAATATTCAGAATCAGGAGATTGGGTAGCCATGATGTAATACCTAAGTGGGAAAAGGAAAAGACAGAAGGGGGACTGTGCCAAGAGCTAGTTGCGAGCTATCAGTGGTAAATAACTCTTTTAAATTCAGACTGGAGACTCAACGCCCAGAACTTTGCTGTGCTACTCGCCGCTTGGCTTCATTAGCTACACCCGCACCTTAATTCGTTCCGCAATCAGTCTCACTGTAGCCCGAAGTTTTAGGAACCTCAATAGTGAACTCAAAAATCTGACCTTGAGAACTGCCAAATTTTAGCTGAGTCCCGCTGCGTAGCAGCAATTCTTGGTGGTGAACTCTCTGCCATCCCTCAGATCCCAAAACTAGAGTCCCGTAACGAGAAAAATCGCGCAGGAAGTAGCTAGGTTCTTCCCGGCTATCTCCGATCGTGTTTCGGCAGAAAATCTCGGCGTGTTTTTGAGAAACCCACTGTTCTCGAATCACTACGTCGTTTTCTTCCCAGCGTCCGACTCGAACCATACCTGCGCGAATCGGCCAAACCTGATTGGTCGACTCGGTGGATTTGCCATTGGGTCGATCGCGCCCCCGCAAATAAGCACAAGACGGCAACCGTCCCAGCCAAGTAGAAGAATTTAAAGGCAATTCAGTTTTGAGGTCATCTACCGGCTCAGTTAGCTGACCGTCAAACTCAGGGTGCATATACAGCACAGGCAGCGTCCAAGCCGGTTGATTGAACTTGTAAAGCGTTAGTAACTGCTGTCTGGCGACGGCGACTGCCCGATCGATCGACATCCGTCCGGCCAAAGCTTGGGCAAAAGTTTGGATAAAACTCAGGGCCTCGCGATCGGCGATCGAGTCCCGCATCCCCAACACCGCCGGCACCCCGTGATGGATCAGTACCTCAGCCAAACTGCTGCGGGCGATCGCCTGTTGCTGGCCCTTAGTTGAGTGCAGTCTCTCCACCGCCGGCTGAGCTCCCCAGCAGGCATTAAACACCGCCAGAGTCACGCGACACCGAACTAAAACCTGAGCCAGTTCAGTGCCATTAATCGCCGTTTCCGGCCCCAAAAACAGCAAACCGCCATCGGGGCCCGGTATCCCGTGGCCGGCGTAAAACAGAATGTTGTAAGCTTGCGTTTCCAGCCGAGAAATGAGTTCCGCCGGAGTAGGTTCGATCAGAGTATCGACGCGAGTCGGAACGCTGATGTCAAAATATTTGCCGCTGTCGTCGGTTTGAAAAGCACTTTCCAGAACGCCCGCTAAGGCGAGTGCTTCTTCTCCCAACTGCAAATGACCGTTATTGCTGTTGGAAAATTGAGAATTAGCACCGCCGCCTGGTTCTGCTTGTCCCAAAACTAGCAAAATGTTGAGCGACTCCGCAGGCTGCAGGGGTGGCAAAGGTTCAACATTGCTGGTAGTGCGGCTGAACAGCAGTTGCTGCGACAGAGAAATTGCCGGTTGACCGGCTTGAGGCTGCATAATTTCCCAAGGCAAAGCAATTAAATACGGTTCGCGCAAGTCTACGCGCACTCGCAGGGGTAGATTTTGCCCGATCGCAATACCTTTACTTTCCTGGAGACTACCCTGAATTGGCCCTTCAAACAGCCACTGCCAAAGATTAATCCCCAAATGCTGCATCAGGCGACTGCTGTAGCTTGCCGGTGGCCGAGGCGGATGCTGATCCCCTTTGTCGCCCCACCCCCGCTGGCCGAGGTGGAGCGGCACAGAGGGCGTCGCTGGAGCGAGGTCTAGCGAATGCGGACTTCGTTGTTCAGTTTCTGCCAGTATATTCTGGTTGTTTTCCGGCGAGACGAAACTGCCATCAGGATTTAGGGGCAATTCGTGAATTGTCCCGGAGGGCGAAAACATTTCCTGCCAAGCTTTCCATGATTGGGAGAGGGTATCGGGCCACATACAGTCGTGGTGAACGTACCCGCTGGGATAGGGAGCTTGTAGAACCCAAGTGGCAAAATGGTTTGCCCCAGCGGTTCTCAGGCGAGCGATCGCTATACTGAGGCAAGGACTTTCAGGGCGCGCCATTCACAACTACCGACTCTGGATATAGGGTTGGATTGAGTTTCTCTATTTGTAGTTTATCGGTTTTGGGGTGCGATCGAGTGCGTGAGATTGCTTTGGCAGTTTTTACTTTTACTTAGTGCCCAAAAATTTATCTATACTCGGTAAATCTACCCAAGTTCCCGTAGCATTCGACTCTTGGGTCAAATCCATCAACAACTGCGAGTAAACCCCTTCTCTGAGCGACGGTATCAAAGATTTACCGGCATCTATTGCTTCTACCCACCTATCTACTACTCGAATAAACGGTGCAATTCTCCCGTCTGGATAAACTTGAGGAAACTCCAATCTTTGAGGAATTTTGATTTCAGCTAAAGGTTCTCCACCTTGGGAACCCCACAAGCGAAATCCGTGGACGTAATCTTGCTGGTTGTCGCTTCCCAACACCAACGTACCCTTACTCCCGTATATTTCCACCCAGTGTCCCCGCCCTTGATAAGTAACAGAACTCAAACAAACTTGACAAGGAGTTCCCCCAGCTAATTCCAACATCAACGTGCACGAATCATCGGCATCAACTAATTTTAAGTTTCCCGAATCATTCGGATCAGGTCGCGCCGAAATTCCTGTAATCAATTGCCCAGAAAGCCTCTGGGGCGGGCCGAACAGCCAACTAATATAATCAAAAACGTGAGAACCCGTCGCGCCCAAAACTCCGCCGCCTCGCTCTTTTTGCGCGTACCAATTCCAGGGGCGACTCGCATCAGCGCGGCTCGACACCAGCCAATCTATCTTAATTAAACGCTTTTCTCCCACATATTCTGCTGCCAATAATTCTGCTAGCATTTGCCATGCGGGGATGAAGCGAAACTCAAAGTCCATTGTGGCAATTGATCGGGAACCACCATTGTTAAAATCGGTTTGAGATTCGTTGTTTGCCAATCGGTAAAGTTCCCTGGCTTCATTTGCTGTAAGGGCTGTGGGTTTTTCTAATAATAAATGCTTGCCTGCTTCCAAGACGGTTTTTGCCATTTCATAATGCAAAAATGGCGGTGTGGAAATGCTGACGCCCGCCACTTCGGGGATCGCTACTATATCGGCGATCGAGTCGCAAGCGAAGGGGATATTGTGGGTAGAGGCGAGATCCTTTGCTTTGTCTAAATTCCGGTGGTAAACAGCCACAACCTCTGTCCGGTGATGGGCCTGGAATCCGGGAAGGTGCACTTTTTGACCGAAACCTGTACCGACTACTGCAACGCCAATTTTTGACATAATTTAATAATTGGGAATGGGGAATGGGGAATGGGGCATTGGGCATTGGGCATTGGGCATTGGTAGCAACTAACCAATAACTAATGACTTCAACATCTGCCTGACGTTCGATAATTAATCCGTGTATCCGTGTCCTAATCTGTGTCGTGCTTTCCTTCTTCCCTCATCCTTCTTCCTTCTTCCTTCTTCCTTCTTCCTTCTCCACCCATTCAATTACTTGTTTGCCCAAATTAACGCCGTCAAACAAGTCAATTTCTCTGATCCCTGTAGGGCTGGTGACATTAACTTCTGTGAGATAACCGCCAATAATATCAATGCCGACAAAGTACAGTCCGTCTCGTTGCAGCACTGGTTCTAACTGAGCACAAATTTGCAGTTCGCGATCGGTAATTTCTGTTTTTGCGACTCGGCCGCCGACGGCCATGTTGCCGCGAAATTCATTGCCAGTGGGAATGCGGTTGATAGCACCGATGGGCTTGCCGTTCAACAATATAATCCGTTTATCTCCCTCTTTGGCTTCCGGCAGATAAGTCTGAACCATCACTGGAATTTGCCCTTGTTGAGTGCTAATTTCGACCAGGGAGTTGAGATTGCGATCGCCCGCCTCCAAGAACAAAATCCCCTCGCCAGCTTTGCCACCCAAGGGTTTAAGAACTGCTGCTCCTTTTTTCTCAACAAATTGCCGAATTACCTGCTTGTTTTGAGAAACAATTGTCTCTGGGATCGCTCCCTCAAATTGCAAAGCATACATCTTTTCATTCGCCGCCCGCAATCCTTTGGGACTGTTAACTACCAAAGTTTTAGCCGGATCGATGCCGTCTAGAAGGTAAGTAGCGTAGAGGTAAGGAATGTTGACTGGCGGGTCTGTCCGCATAAATACTGCGTCCATTGCTTCCAGAGGCTGCAAAGTAGGATGTTCTACCTGGTACCAAGCCTCAGCAGCCTCCCAGCGTCCATCTACCAGTTTGACTGGGGTGAGGGCTACCCGACTCAGCATTGCCCAGGTTTTTCCGCCGATGACGCTTAGTTCGTTGGCTTGAGTCGCCCAGACTTCGTGACCCAACTCTTGAGCTGCCTCCATCAGCGCTACGCTGGTATCGTGTCCTGGAATTAGTCGCGCGAGGGGATCGATGATGAATGCAAATTTCATTGTCAATTAAAATTAAGAATTGGTCGCAGGAAAATTAGGGCTAACTGAAAATTCGACAGGGAATGCCTCATTTTGCTGCTAGCAGCGGGTCTAGCTGGCCTAGAGCATCAAGTTTGTGGATGTCGTCGCAGCCACCTATGTGTTGGTCGTTAATGAATATTTGTGGCAGGGTACGGCCTCCGTTGGCTCGATCGCTCATTTGAACCCGTGCTGCTTCATCTCCGTCGATCGCGTACTCTGTAAAATCAATCCCTTTTCGCTTTAGTAGTGCTTTGGCACGAACGCAAAACGGGCAGGTTCTCCAAGTGTAAATTTCTACTTTAGGGGTCATGGGGCGCTCAAATAATAACAATATTTTTTAATTGTAATCTTAACCATAATGCGGACTGTTTTTAATTCCTAGGCTGAAACCCTGGATTTTTCGTTGGTAGCCAACTTCCCTTGGAGCCTTGAAACCCTTATTCTACGGTTAGCTATCAACAACTGTCCGAAGGATTGATCTTAACCAATCTTATTTTAATTTTTATATTTTAATTTTTATTATAATATCTTGCAACATATAGCAACCTTATCTTTTGCAGCGGAGGTTATTCATTGCTGAAACCCTTGCCGGGAAGTGCCTTTGCCTTCTTCATTGTTTTTACCCTCACTGAAGTCGCTATAGCTTTCTTTCTTCAACATCCGGCTCTCTTTGCAGCGCACAAGCTAGGTGTCAAGTTATTTTTTATACAATTTTTTATTTTTTATATGTTAGGTAAACAAATACCCACCCTTCAAAAAACTGACACATTTTGAAGGCAAACAGGTTGGTCATCAGCCTGCCTAGCGCTGCGGACCAACCTGATTGTTTCGCTTTCTGCACGAACAGATCATTCCTGCACCTGTCAGTAGGACTGCGATCGCAGTACCCGGTTCAGGAATAGAAGTTGAGTCTCTCGAAGGTGTGGTGTATCTTTGGGACAAACTCGGCTGGGTCGGCTGTGGATCGGATGCCGTTGGTGTCGATGCCGGGGTCGGGGCACAGGCAGTAGAATAATTTCCCGGACCGCACACATCTACTGCTGCTGCCGGAGGGGCAACAGCTAGGTAGTAAAACGCTGTTGCCATTGTGGCAGAGAGTCCAATTGCTAGTTTTGCCAGTGGCGTACACATAACTATTTAGTTAAACAGTGGTAAAATCGAAAAATAGAAATAGTCCTAGAGATTAGCGCTGTACGACGGGCAAGGATTTTAGAGTTCTTACAATCAATGGATGTATTCTCTGGCGAACGTCTGTAAAAGATAGTATAGCGCTTGAGGTGAGTACCCAAACACTTGAATAATAATATTATTCTCTTTCACCTTCTCTTTCACCTTGACTTTGCGTCTTGACATCGCGTACCGTGGTTGGGCTAGGTGGTGGGGCGAGAGTGAAGCAACATCTTTTTGCAACCTCTTTTTGTAACCCTCTTTTTGTAACCTCTGAACCCATAGCCGTTACAGCCATTAACAAAGAGTCTTTTTACCTTGACCGCGACCTCCGGAAATTAATAATTTAACCGATCGCCAAATAGAGTTGCTGTATTGTACTTTGCCATGCACAATCTGACTACTCTTTTATAATCTCATAGTTCGACTAGATCTGTCCTCAGTATATGTACGTATATTCCCCGATGTCAACTATTCAAAAGGAATATTTAAGTATTTACCGAGGGTAGAGGACGTATTGAATAAGCTGAGCAAGTCTGTCGCGGAGAGTTTCCATCCCCAGACCTTTGGCGGCCGAAATAAATACTGCTTGAGGAAATTCTTCTCGGGCCAGGGCCAGAGTCTCTCCATCTACGGCATCGATTTTGTTAAAAACTACAAGGGCTGGGCCGGGAGTTACGGGCATATCGGTCAAAATATTCATGACCGATCGAATTTGGCTCTGCCACGCGGGATGGGAGAGATCGACCAGATGCAGCAAAGCATCGGCGTCAGTGACTTCTTCGAGGGTAGCCCGGAAAGCGTCGATCAAGGCGGGGGGCAGTTCGCGAATAAAGCCCACTGTATCTGTGAGGACGATCGACAGGGGTTCCCCGGTAACGCTGGGAATGGTCAACCGTCGAGTTGTGGGGTCGAGGGTGGCAAATAACTGGTCGGCGGCGTAGACTTCGGAATTTGTGAGCAGGTTAAGCAGAGTCGATTTACCGGCGTTGGTGTAGCCGACGATCGCCACTGAGGGTACATCGTGATGATGGCGGTTCTGCCGCAGCCGGAAGCGGTGCGCCAGCAGTTGATTTACTTCTTGCTGCAATCGAGAAATGCGTTTGGCGATCGTCCGCCGTTCGGTTTCTAGCTTGGTTTCCCCAGGGCCTCTGGTACCGATGCCGCCACCCTGTCTCGACATTGCCTGACCGCGACCTCTGAGCCGGGGCAGGGCATACTCTAGCTGAGCGAGTTCGACTTGCAATTTACCCTCGCTCGTTCGAGCTCTTTGGGCAAAGATGTCGAGAATTACCTCTGTTCGATCGACGACGCGGATACCTATCTGAGTTTCCAAGTTCCGTATTTGTGCCGGTGCCAGGTCGCGATCGAATACCACGAGGTTAGCGCTAATCGTCTGAGCGGTGAGGGAAATTTCCTGAACTTTGCCTTCGCCGACGACGGTTTGCGGATGGGGGCGCGATCGTTTTTGGCGCACTGTTTGCAGCACCTGACCTCCGGCGCTTTCAACCAGCCGCGTGATTTCTGCCAGCCCGTCCTCAAACTCCAACTGAGTCATGTGCTGAGTCATGATACCTACCAACAGCACTTTGTCTTGGTCTGCATCGACCTGCTTAGCGACAAACTCTGCTTGAAACTCTGCTTCGAGTCCTTCCACCAAATCCAGAAAGTCTTGGTCGGCGAGTTCGTCCAAATTCAACGGTTCTGATATTTTCCACGGAAAGTGTGGAGTTTGAATTAGTGACTTTGGAATTGAAGGCTCTTCTATTTCATCAGTTGAATCTGGTTCTAACTGAGCGCTCAAAACAGAGAACTCAAAATTGGGCTGGTCTCCCTGGGGTATCAGGTGAGCGAGATAAGCTTCTTGGATGTAACCAGTCGCACCGCCCCCGCGACGCTGAAATCCGCCGCCGGTCAGTGTCAGCCAAACGAGGGCGTCTAGGCGCTGAATTGCCATTGCTGTGAGGGCTGCTTCGCTTGGGGTTTCTGGCTTTAGGTGGGTGGCGATGCAGCGAATGCCGCTGAGGCGACCTCCCCCGTAGCGGGGCAATTCTAGGGGCGCAATCTGCGTTTGGCGGGGTGAACCGACGCCGACGCGAATTACTTGTCCGCGACGGTTGATGTAGGTGCAGATTGGTTTGTCTATTTCCGTGCTGATGGCAGCGACGCGCTGGGCAAATTCTGCAGTGGTGATGCGATCGCCCGGTAGTCGCTGGTGGTAAAGCTTTTCGAGTTGCTTGAGCTGGCTGGACTTTAAACCTTGAAGATTGCCGTAGATGGTTTCGATAACTGTTTCTCCCGATCGCTCTGTTTATCTCCTATTTTAATTAACTCCCGCGCGATGTGTTCGGCTTTTGAGTTGAAATTTACTAAATTTTCTTGCGTCTAGGAGGTCGCGGATTCAGTATTGTCGAGTCACCAGCGCCGTTGTTTGTCGCTACGGGACGATGGAGCCTTTCACAGCGGCCATATCAACTTGCAGTTGTATTTAGTATCTACAGATACAGGCGATCTCTTAAAAAATCTCCCTCAACAAAACTTAACACTTTCTTTTCGGTTTCAAAATCCTCCTTTAGACTTGTGTTTATCTTGAGCCTACAGGCAGATAGCAAAGCAGAAATTAGGCCGCTACCATGAGAAGCGAAACATTGTTAAGGAATGTAAAAACATGGAAACTCGTCCTACTAACTTGCCTCCTACAGCTAATGCTTACAACGGCAAAGATCGGAATGCCTTTTTGTTTGGCTTCAACCCGCAAGCAGAACTTTGGAACGGTCGCTTAGCGATGATCGGTTTCTTAGCTTATTTGCTTTGGGATGCCGCTGGATATAGCGTTCTCCGTGACATACTTCACTTTCTGCCTACCTACATTGCTCAGTAATGAGTAGCGGTATTTCCTGTCTGGCAGCGTGAGTAAATGCCACCACTGCCAGACAGGCTAAAAGTTACAAATGGCAGCGAGTATGGTTTTGTACCTTTGTATCTTTCGTTACTTTTGAATGGCATTAAAAGACTTCTTGCTGTAATTCGATGATTAGGGGTGGGGGCGCTGTCGCTGGCGCGGTGAAGATTGACAGCAACAGATATTTATTGCGTAAAGGCGATCGCCCCTGCTGTATTTTTAGCAAGAAATCTCATCGAGCATTTCTGATAGTTTATGAAAAATAGGAGCATCAACCATGATTAACTCAAATTTACTGGCAGTAGTAGCATCAACTGTGACTGACACAGCATCAGGAAATTGGCAAAAGCCTCTGGTGATGTTTGTTTGCAATATCTTAGCATTGCTAGTTCTCAGCCGCCGAATTTGGTATCCCCACGTCGGGCCGAAAATGCCTTTGCCCTTCCCGTCTTTGTTCAACAATGTTAGCGTACCGGCATTTCTGGCTTGCATGAGCGCAGGTCATTTGCTGGGAGTATTCACGATTTTGACCCTCAACATCGACAAGTATTCTTAAGAGAAATTGTGTCGCTTTTTTGTGGTAATTTATTGCTACAATTTCTAGTAAGTTAAAAAGCGCCAACAAAATGGCAGGGGTAAGTGAAAAGCACTCACCCCTAATTTTAATTTTATATATGGAGTGACCCAGAAATGGGTTTTTTTTACCATCCACATTAGATCAGCTTACTATGCTTAAACCCTTCAAATTCGACTGCAAAGCCTTCACCTTGGGGAGCTGCACACATTAACCCAACTTGAACGATTGGTGACTCAGTTAGATATGCCAGTCGCATCATTGAATAGTCTTCCCCATTCAACGAGTATTGCACTTCCACCGTTTCAGCTCGGCGCTTTACCCGCAGCCACAGGGAAACAGGCGGCACTTCAAGCGGCATAACAGACCAATCGGAATAGTCTCGTGTCACAACCGCACTGACGTTTTGCACTCCCTCAACAAACTCAATGCCGCACTTGAGCCAGATATTTTCGTTCTCTCGAATCATCAATCCTGCTTGATCGTAGAGCGATCGATAGCAACCAGTAATTTTGACTTCGGCTGTAAAGTCGCCTGACACTTGACGGTAGTAAAAGTTGCCGTTATCGCGAATGAATCCGTAATGAGTTTGCCGCCAAAAGTCAGTTTTTGCGCCGGCGGTAATGTGGATAACATCGTTATCCTCATGCCATTGTAAAGGTTCGTTGTACCATTGCATTGTTTGCATCTCCTGCTAACTTCCTCCAATTCCGTGCAGTACCAAATCGGCCAAAAAATGAGATAACATAGCGTATTCTAATCCCCAACGCCAGTAAAGAAAACCAAAGGGAATCCCTAAGAGGGCATTGAGTGTAATGGTGCGGATAACGACGATCGGGGTTAATGCCCAGACATTCGCAGCCGCAGGCAAATGACCCACACCAAACAATATTGCAGCCGCCACGATCGCCAGCCAAAAAATCAATGTAGAGGGTTGCGGTTTGTCTCGCTCAAAAATCTTCCAAAGTAGCCACGCCATCAATGTCATACCGAACAGTCGCAGCAAGAGTTCTTCGGTGATGCCTCCGTAGAAGGAAGCTAATATGCGTTTCCAGAGGTCAATTTCGAGCGTTGTTGGAGTTGCCATTGGCGGCATCCAAGGTTGGAAAGCTAAACTCAATCCAATCAGGACGATTCCACCGATGCAGCCTACAATTAGCGCCGTGTTAAGGGCAGATTTAGATATTGGCGCCAAAGGCTGTCGATATACCAAAGCACGAGCTATGGGCGTATCAAGTCCGATCGAGTTACCGAGGCGAAGCCCAATCCAACAAAAGAGAATTAGAAAAATTCCGGTTTGCAGGGCGGAGGCGATCGCCAAAACAGGTAGCGGTGCAGGCAGTTGACTTACTGCCGGATTGAGAGACAGCGCATAAGGGAACACCGCCAAGCTTCCCAAACTACCCAGAAACGCCCAGAACAATGCCAATCGGAAGTAATGATTTTTTGCAGTGTTAGCAGACATAATTTTTGAGAAAAAAACGAATCAATTACATTAAATCAGTCTTGAATATTTGAAACATTAAAGCTCGATCGCATTTATGCAACTTGTCTCAGGCGGAATATAGCCTCGGCTAAGGTGCTACAAAAGCTGGGAATGACGCAGGAAGGTAGCCACAAAGAGCGTGTTTTTCACCGAGGGCAGTTTGAAGAGCTCGAACTTTACAGTTTACTCAAGAAGCACAAGTGTTGAGTCTTGTTACCAAACTTTACTTCATTGCCGATATTCCTCCTACACTCCCTAAATTTATCCGGTAAAAATCTGTTTCTCTTTCCCAGTTTGAGGATAGTGCTTATCTAGTAGATTTTTCGGTGGGCGATGTATTATTTATTATCTTAGCATTTCATATTTACCAAAGTTGCTGTGCCAAGCTTCAAGACGCTTGGCTTCTGCTGCTTGATGGAGCAAATAAGTTTCAATTTCTTGGGTGTTGGCATGATACTAGGTGAGTGCGGCGTAGACTTCGGCGAGGGTGAGATGTCGGATGCGATCGCAAATCTCTTCAGCATTCAATCCTCGCTTGTATCAGGTTACGATCCGGCGAACTGTAACGCCTTTACCGACGATGTGGGGACATCCATCATGCAGTCCAGGAGGGCGTGTAATGAGCGTACCAATGTCAATAGATATTGCTGCGGTCATAAATTTTATAATCTTAATTATACTCATAATAGATGAAAACTATAGAGAGGCGAACTGGTTATGAACTGGAAAGCACACATTCACTCAAATCCTAAAATTCTGCTTGGCAAGCCTATAATTAAGGGGACACGAATATCAGTGGAGTTCGTTCTAGGGCTATTTTCAGAAGGTTGGACGCACCAACAAATTCTAGAAAACTACCCAACGCTTAATGCTGAATCTCTACAAGCTGTGTTTGCTTTCGCGGCTGAGTGCCTCAAAGAAGACGTATTTTACACACATTTACTCTTTGCTGAGGCAAGTTAATGGGGTTTCTAGCAAATGAAAACTTTCCACCCAGTGATTTAACCATTTGGACAGATGAAACTACCCAACGGAGACAAGGCACTGCTGGGCGACAAGCTTGAGCGATACTCACTAAATATGCAGCATCCCAAAGGAAAAGATAAAGCCATCCTGTTTAGAAATCGATTGGGAATTACACTAGAAAACAAAGCTATTTTAGAAGTCGCTTTATTAGAATGTGCGCTCAATCAGGAGGCAGAAATTTATAAAACAGACAACTATGGAACCCAGTATGATATCAAATTTTTCATAACTACGGAAACAGGAAGCTCTTGGGTGCTGTCATGTTGGATGATTCGCACCGATGAAGACTTTCCCCGGCTAACTAATACCTATCCTGTCAATAAGTGAGGATACTATAATGACGTTACACGAGTATGATGTTGTTGCCTTGACCGAAGAAATTCACGCAATCCATAAAGCAACCTCTCAGCCAATTTTGCTCCGACCGGGACAAGTTGGCACTATTCTCATGAGCTTTGAGGATCGCGCTTATCTAGTAGATTTTGCCGATGCTCAAGGTAATACCTATGCAATGGAAACCATTCCCTCCGAAAAACTCATGCAACTCGTTTATGAGCCGCTTCCTGCCTACGCCTAAGCTACGAATAATACTTTACAGAGTGTTGAGTTGGAAGTGGCGATCGCAGAATTATATCGTGGTGTGAGTTTGGGGCGATAAATGAAGTAAGCTAGAGACAAAGGTTTCAAACAATTTTAACCAATGCCAGCATCCGTTGCTGATCTGTTTGACCAAATCACAGTGAACCCAAGACAATGTGGCGATCGTCCCTGTATCCGGGGAATGCGGATTCGAGTCATCGATATCCTAGAGTTGCTGGCTGCGGGTTTAAGTGTTGAGCAAATTATCGAAGAATTGCCAGACTTGGAACTTGATGATATTAAAGCTGCGCTTCTGTATGCAGTCCGCAAGCTCGATCGTCCTGTTTTGGCCGCATGACAATTCTACGGCGATGGAGTGTCAAACTCTGTATAATAGTAGTGTTGCTCTATATGAGAATTTATGCTTAACCTAGATTACGCAAGTCTTGTTCAGATTGCTCAGCCCTACAAAGTTCCAGGGCGTGAAGAAGCAAGTGCCTTTTTAAGTTGGTTTTTAGTAAACATATATAGATTGGATATTATTGAAGTCCAAGACATTGTTTGTGATGGGCGCGGGGATAAGGGAATTGATGGAATTTATGTCAATGAAAGTGAAGAGTGTATAGACATTTTTCAATCTAAGACTGTACAGAATCCCAGTAAAACCTTGGGAGACACTCAGCTTAAAGAATTTGTAGGAAGCCTAGAGCAACTAGAAACGCTTGAAGGCGTGCAGTCAATGATTTCAACAACGGGTAACTCACAGCTTAAGAATTTATTGATTGAGTACAAAGATCTTCTTACATCCTCGAAATATACGATTCGAGGAATTTTCGTTACGAATGCTGTAAAAGATTCTAATGCCGATAGTTTTCTAGAAGCTACTTCTCAGACAACTCAGCTCAAGGTGTGGGATAAGCCTCTTATTATTCAAATGTATGTACCTAGCGAGAAGGCAATACCAGCAACATCAGAAATTGCCTTTGACGTTTTTGGATATGACTATATTGAATATAATGTTGGCAATACTGCAAAAGTTGTAATTGCTCCACTATCAGCAGTTGACTTAGTTCGGATGGAAGGTATTGAAAACCAACAGCTTTTTGATTTGAACTTAAGAAAAGATCTGGAAAAAACGAAAGTTAATAAGGATATTGGAAAGAGCGTAAATAATGCTTCTGAGCATAGTAATTTCCTGCTTTACCATAACGGAATAACCATCATTTGTGACAGATTAGATACCTCAGATGAAGAAAAAGTAAAAATAAAAATTCAAGGATATTCCGTAGTAAATGGTTGTCAAACAGTATCAAGTCTTTATAGAAATAAAGCTAAAGTTACTCAAGATCTAAGAATACTAACTCGAATTATTCAAGTAAACTCCAATAAATCAGATCTCATTTCAAGAATTACTTACAACAGTAATAATCAGAATGGAATTAAAGCTAGAGATTTCAGATCTAACACACCAACTCAGGTTAGACTTCAAGAAGAAATTAATCAATATTATCCAGATTATTTATATGAGATCAAGCGTGGAGATGATCCTGAACAGCGAATAGTAATTGAAAATACGCTTGCTGGACAAATTTTACTTGCCTTTGATTTAAAGCGACCGTGGGCTGTTCAAAGATATAGCAAGATATTTGATGATTTACATCAAGAGATCTTTGCTCGTCCAGAAGTTAGTGGTGGAAGGATTGTCGTTTTATTTGATCTGTATAAAGAAATAGAGAAAGATTTACCAAAGATTGAACCTTCATTATTTGGCGGTTATCAGATTACTAAGTTCTTCTTACTTTATCTTCTTGCAGAGGTTTTATCGGATGATGATGTTGGTAAAGCTTTCTACAAAAAACCAGAAGATTTTTATAAAGACACTGTTCAGAAAGAGAATCTTCTCAAATGTATTCATATAATCTTAGGTGATTTAATCATTGATTTGAATGGTGAATTTAAGGAGGCAGGTGGAGAAAATTTTGACTTCAAAGCAACATATAAGGCTCCGAATTTGTTGCGTATCTTAACGAATAAAGTAATTGCATCTCATAAAAAGCTTATTGCTCGTGGACGGGTAGAATCATTCTCACAGTTGTGGGATACATTGGAGAGTCAAGCGTAACAAGTATGTGACTAACCATTACACACTGTGTTTCTGATTAAAGCAGCTCTAATTGCCCGTGCTGCGGAAATTGAATATCCGATCGCAGCGGTGATCGAAATGGCGATCGCCAGTTTTCTCGACACAGAAGCGTTAGGTTTTGTAGATTGCAAACCAGGACGCGGGCAGTAAAAAGCTGAAAGCCCGATCGCTAAAATGATGAATAGATGTTGCTGCCAAGATAACCATGACCACCATCACCCTCAACCTCTCTCCCGAACTCGAACAGCATATCCGCACTGAAGCATCTCGACAGGGCGTTGAACCCGATCGCTACATCCTCAACGCCCTGCAAGAACGCCTCCAGCCTAGACTTCCAACCACCCAACCTACTAAAGCCGACTTGCTGCAACAAATTAACATCGGCTTTAGTGCACAAACCTGGGAAGAATACCATGCCCTCATCGCCAAGCGTCATGCCGAAACCCTGACTCCCGAAGAACACAAGCAACTGATCCAAATGAGCGATCGCCTTGAAAAACTCAATGTTGCCCGCATTCAAGCCTTAATTCAACTCGCAACTTTCCGCAACCAACCTCTGACGGAGCTCATGCAAACCCTCGGCTGCCTGCGGGTTCTTCCGTCTATGATAATAAGTAGTTAGAATCAAAAAAATGTATGCCAGTTTTAGCAGTTAAAACTTACATAGAGTATCGGAATGGTGCCTATTGGGTTGAAGGAACTCGGATTTCTCTTGACTCGATCGCCTATGCTTTCCAACAAGGATTATCGCCCGAAACTATTGTTCAGTCTTTCCCACTACTGACACTGGAACAGGTTTATGGCGCGATCGCCTTTTATCTAGGCAACCGCGCTGAAATCGACGCTTACTTAGCCGCCGAAGAAGCTGCATTTGATGCCATGCCTCAACCTCTACAAACCAGCGATCGAGCTTTGTACAACAAACTGATGGCAGCTAAGGCAGCAAGACAGCAGGTGCGATCGTGAATGTGCGCTATCAAGCTGATGCTGACTTAAATCAGGCGATCGTCACAGGATTACTGCGACGAGAATCTACAATCGACTTTCAAACTGCTTTTGCTGCTGGGTTAGAAGGCGTTAAAGATTTAGAAGTGCTGGCAATTGCAGCACAGCAAAGACGTGTTCTTGTCAGCCACGATCGCAAAACAATGCCATCGGAATTTGCTGAGTTCATTACTACTAATCAGAGTGCTGGAGTCATTATTGTTTCCCGAAAAATACCGATGGAAGTTGTCATCGAAGAACTACTCTTGATTTGGGCAGTATCTAGTGCAGAGGAATGGGTCGATCGTATTGCTAAGCTACCCCTTTGATGCACACTAAAATGGATATCGAAAGCGTTAAGCTAGAAACAGACAACAGAGAGCCAACCTACGCAAAAGGTTAATATCAATGGTTGCGATCGCCCAAAAAACCCTTTCCTTCGAGGAATTTCTCAACTGGGATGACGACTCCGGCAGGTCATTCGAGCTAGTCAATGGAGTTGCCATGCCCCTGAGTGAACCCACAGCCAAACATGAGGATGTCGTCGATGGATTATGTCGTCTCTTGGTGGATCATTGCCAATCCTTGAACCTTCCCTACGTTCCTCGACAAAGTAAACAAGTCAGATTGAACGCTGCCCCGGGCGAAAGTGAATCGAGTCGTAAAGCCGACATTGTGGTGTTTGCCAAGGAAGAATGGGTCAGAATGCGTCAAAGTTCTGCCTCTGCTGCTGCCTATATTCCACCTCCCTTGGTGATCGAAGTTGTCAGTACGAATTGGCGGGATGATTACCGCATCAAATTGAATGAGTATGAAACTTTAGGAATCCTGGAGTATTGGATCGTTGATTATGCAGGGTTGGGAGGCGTTCAGTATATTGGTTCTCCAAAACAGTCTACGGTGACTATCAACCGCTTAATCGATGGTGAATATCAGGCACAGCGATATCAAGGAGAAGCCATTATTGTTTCTCCAACTTTTCCTCAGTTGGTATTAACCATCGCTCAAATTCTTGCCATGACAGAAGTTTAGTGTTTCTAACTTATCTGTAAGGTACTCAGTATTGCCAAAAAATTATTAAGGTACGATATACGCTACCAAGCTGATGTTATCTAAAATCTCGGTCAAGATGAGAAGCTATGCGATCGCATATCCAGTATGCTGTCGGACTTCGGGTGGATGGAAAGCAAGAACAATGTGGTCTTTGGGTACGCCAGAGGCGACGAGTTCATCAGTGATGCCGTCTTCAATGCCATCATAATGAATCCAGATTTTGTCATTGCGAATTTCGGCGTGAACCACAGTACCATGAACTCGCAGATGATTTTCCCAACCTTCATGTATCAGCATAAAATGGTTGCGATCGCGGCTGACCACCACATAGGTAATCACATCCCCATAAGTATAAGGAAGATCCGCATAGTATTGGAGAATTTTCTCCAACGTCTCACGCCATTCGTCTACGGGTTGATTTGCGGTTGCCATTGGATAATCTCCTCCGTGTTTGGGTCAAAAACTATCAGGCGAAAACCTGGTTCTTCTAGCAGCAATTGCCCAGCTTCTTCTTTAAACAACGTTTCAAAGGTGTTGCGATTAACAGCTAGGTATAGACGACGCTCTGGCTCTCGTCTTTGCAGCGTTCTGGCGTACATAAAGAACTGCCCCCAAGCATTTTCGAGGTCATTAATCGGCGAAGGGCCCAGAAAGCTTTTGATCTCGATCGCAATTTTTTCAGACCCTCGTTCCGCCGCAATTAGTTTCTGGGCGCCCAAATCGACAAAGACCGAGCGGCCCCCAATTTTGAGAATCAGTGGGTCATGAGTGATTGTCCAGCCATCTTTGATGAGGGCAGTGCAGACAGTATCGTGATAAAGGTCTTTGGCAGGCATAAGGGCTATTCTTTTTAGCTTCCCTGTCTATCTATCGTATACGACGCAAGTTCAGAATTATTTTAACTTGACTAAGATTCTCCGAAACCGGGTTTTTGACCAAATCTGCGGGCGGAAACGAAATATCTTCCTAAAAAACCCGGTTTCTGAACCCCCAAATTAATTCGACTGAATTTGCGAATTCAAAACCTTAGAAATTCGATCGCGCGTTTCCTCCAAATGAGCCCGCGTATAAGCATCAGCATTCCGATCCAAATTCCGAATACTCTTGCTCAAACCCTCCCGCAACTGCCGCAACTCGTACCAAGCCAAACTCCGCGCATCCTCTGGAACATTCGTTTTTCGCAGCACCATTCCGATCAAAATTGCTAAATGTTCCCGCTGCAAAGAACGGCGAAAAGTTGAAATTTGCATCTTCTTTTCCGGCTGCAAAACCTCTTGCCAGATATCCTTTTGCACAGTATTCAACACTTCCGGCAACCTCAAAGCAGTTTCCGGCGCGGATTTTAACTCTGCATCCCGCAGTCTCGCCAAGCGCATCGGAGATAGCAAAACCCGCAATACAAACCGCTGCAAAAAAGTAATTCGATCGCCGATCGGGTAATCTAGAGGAAACACCAAAGCCGGACTTCCCCAGTGCTCCCAGCGCGAAGGCGCCAATTTATTCAGCAATTCCGGCGCAAAACTAAACGCATCCGGCGCAAAAACGTACTTCTCTAATGTTGCTAAAGCTTCACGCTGCTGAGAAAGTTCGATCGGCACAAACGGCAACTTCGCATTAGCATCACCGGGGCGAATCCGATTAAACGACTGTCCCCCGACGTACAAAGTAGCATTCATCACCTGGTTGAGATAATACCCGAACACCGAATCAAACATCACCCGCAGTTCGTTATAACCATCTCCCCCAACCGGAATTCGCTTTTCCAAACGCTTCCACATCGCCCTAGCATTATCCAATTGCCATTGCGAATACCTCAGCATATTAGCGCTGAGATCGAAGGTATTTGCAGCGGGATCGAGATCGACAGAATCCTCATCCGGCGCGTAAGCTAATTGGGGTTCCGCAGCGCGGCTGGCAATTTGTTGCAGCGCTGGTAAGTCGCTGTTCGGGTTTACGCCGCCAATCACCTTGTAACCGTACTCGATCGCCCAATCGTCATAAGGCCCTACAATCGTTGGATAATAGTCGCCCTGCACAGTTCCGGCAGGTGCCAAATTAATCGGTACATAATCCATCACCGACGCAATCATACCTTGCGTGCGAGTTACCTGAGTATTGTTCAAATCCTCCGGTTGCAGCATCGTACTCCCGTGAAAATTGTGCCTCAAACCAAGAGTGTGACCGACTTCGTGCGCCGCCAAATATCTGATATATTGATTAACATAATTGTCAATCGCCCCACTGCTAGGCGCTGCATTTTGCAACAGATCCATCGACATTGCCCCCATCGCAAACTGGCGGCTCGATTCCAACCCAAAACACATATCCGAACTCGACATCAACCGCGATAAAGGCGAGCGCTTTTGCTCTTGGTATCTTTCTACCAAAGTCGGCAAATCATCAGCCATTCCACCTTGAGCATTTTCCCCGCTGCTTTTTCCTAAATCCCCATTTTCTAGCACATTCAAATAGCGAGAATACATCCCGAACTGACAGGGATTGGTATTAGAACCGTTTCGCCCTTGAAAACTCTTAGATAGCGATCTATTTTGTTCCACCAAAGACCGATAACCCTGTTTGATTTCCCGGACAACATTAGCATCCAGCAGAATGTCAGCATCCAAAATTTCCCCCGTCAGCGGGTTAGTGCGAGAGGGCCCGATGCCGGCAAACTGAGGCTCAAAAGAACTCGACCAGCGGATAGTATTGTAGCGAACGTCAGCCGGGTCCCATTTAGCATTGTCCGGCATTTGTTTGACCTGAATTGCTTCAGTAAAACCTGCCTTTTCAAAAGCTTTGTTCCACTCCAAAACGCCCTCGCGAATTGCGTTTCGGTATTCGGGAGGCACATTATTTTCAATCCAAAAGACGATCGGCTGCACCGGAGGCGACATCGGCGCTGTCGGGATTTGCTTTTGCAAATGCCAGCGATTGATATAGCGCACAAAAGGCTCCCGGCTACTCTTGTCAGAAAAGTCCTTATATGCTGTGAGAAAATAGCCCACTCGCTCGTCCGCAAGTCTGGGCCGATAGCCGTTATTTAGCGGCACTTCCGAGAAACTGTAGTGAATGCGGAGGTTAAAAGCCCGACTGTCAGGAATCGAAGGTAAATAGTTAAGTTCACTGTCATTATCGCTAGAAAAACCATATACAGAAGCAATCTCCACATTCAGCGGAAACGCTTTAACATCTTTAAAAGAAGACTTGTCTGCATCGATCGAGTAAGAAGCGCCCAAAAGCATCGGCAAAATCGCTTTTACCCCTGGTAAATCGCGTTTTTCGCTCATCAGCAAATCGCCTAAATCGATCAGCAGAGTTTGTCTTTGCGGATGAATGCTTTTGAGAGGCAAAGAATAGAGAATCGACTCGCTAAATCCCCGTGCTACCGAACCTGCTTGCGGGTCGCCCGGACTGGTGCGAAAATTTATATTTGGTATCACAAACTGCACGTTATTTTGGACGCGCCGCAGTTGAAACAAGAAATCGCCGATCGGCATTCCGCTCAAAATGCCCGCTTCCCCCAAACCCGATGCCAATGTCACAAAGCACAGGAACTTTTTGTTGAATTGTTCTGGTTTAATTTCCAGATATACTTTATCAGTTGCTTGATTGCGGTAAAGGGTAAATAATCCCTCTAACTTTTGCGTGTCTTTAACAACCTGTTCAAAGGGTGCCAGAGTTGGCTGTTCGCTACTTTGTTCGTTGCTGGGTGGCGGAGACGATAAAGCTAAAGGTAAAAATAAACCTTTATACAAACTGAAACAGAAAAATGCTACAGATAATATAAAAAATATCAAAGGCCAATTTTTTCTGGGACTTTTGATCTGTTGATTTTTGCTATTTTCAGGAAATATCAATCTTTTCATTTTCAGTATCCAGCCACAGGAAAGAATAGTTTTGAGATAGTCGCGCAGCACTCGCAACGTTGGGAGCATTTAACTTCTAAAATAACTCAAAACTCAAAAGTCACAACTGTCAAAACTATTGTTTCGCTGGCCAGGGAATCATGGGATCTTGAGCCAACCGCTTAGAAACTGCAACAGCACCGTAACGGTTGAGGTGGCTGGGGTCGGAAAAAGATTCCCGCGCCTGGGGCCACAATAAACTCTTATCTAGGAAAATTAGTCCGCTTTGAGCTGCTAATTCTTGCATATATTGCCGGAATTCTTGTTCGTAACCTGTCCGCACCGGGTCTAAATAATCTTCCGTCAGAGGCATATTCACAAACACGAGATTGATGTTGCGAACCTTGGTAAATTCGATCAGATTTTTGAGTGCTAGAGCTTGTTCGCCTACCAATTTAAAATTTTGATAGTCGGAGTCGTAATAACCAGATACTTTCGGGTGCTTCTGAAAGTAAGTTTCGGGATTGAAGCGTATATCGATCGGCAAAAAGCCATTTGGTTGATACTCGCTGACAGGTTTACTCACAGCAGTGGGCTGGGCATTTTCAGTTGTTTGTTCACCCTGGGCTGCGGTTTGAGGGCTGTCGGTTGTCACAGGGGCTGAGGGATTAACGATCGATCGCAAAAACCCTTTGAGCCGATCGCGCTTTTTGTAAATTGCAGAACCCTCAACCAACTTTTGACTCACCAATTGCTGAACGTTAGCTTGAGTTTGTCCCAAATTGTTCACCAATTCAGTGGCAGTCGCCACCGGATTGTTGGCGGTTTCGTCCGATGTTTCGGATTCTAATTGATTGGTGCGGATCAGAAAACTACCCCGGCTCAATTGCCTGTAACCTTCCGAAGAGGCGATCGCGCTAAAAGTCAAATCCGGCCGCCCGCTGTTGAGAGCCCTCGCCCCGTCAGCCAACACCAGCAATTTCGGCAGTTGTTGCGGCGGCAAAATCCGGCGGATGATCGAATCTACAACTTGGAGAGTAGCTCCATTAACCCCAAAATTGTAAGCCCTCAGCCCCGGATACCCCGAAGCTGCCAAAGCTGTTTCCAAAACCGCCGGGTCGATGCCCCGCAGCGCCCTCGAACTACCGACAATTAAAATATCCGGCGGTTTTTTGTGCAGGTGGATGTACTCTTGATAGCGCGCTATCTGCTCATCAAGTTGCTGGCTCCTCAAAGTTGGGAACACCGGAGGAGCGGAAACATCAGCTACAGGAACGCTAGTATTTCCCGGTTTCGTAAAGCCAGAGCCATTAAAAGCCTCTTGCTGGTTGGCTTCCGGCGACGGTTGCAAGGGAATTCGAGGCAAATTCACCTCCCCAGAAGGGGGAACGGGGTTCGCGGTTTCGTTCGGAAGTCTGGCTGTAACGTCGCCTAAAGCCTTGGGAGCTGAATTCTGACAATTTGGCCCGCTGCAAACTTCGGAGGCGCTAGGAGCTTGACTGACCGTCGCAGATTGCAGAAATAGACCGAGGAGCCAATCGGTATTGAAAGTCAGCAGACAGCCGGCGATCGCCCAAATCAAAGCCATTCCCGCCGCGCGATCGGCTCTCACGCCCCCCGGCGCAGCAGCATTCGTTGACAAACCATCGTTGGGAACAAACAAACCCGAAGCGACAAGCGGTTGCACCGCAGCTTGAACTAACTGCTCGCCCAGATTGTATCCGGGGAGTCTGATTTTGAAGCGGGGCCGCCAGGAGTTGGGCGCCGGAGCATCGAACACCAAATTGTCGCCCAAACCCGAAAAACTCCCATCCTCCGCCGGCGCAAACTCCGGCACCGGTTCCTTTTCCAACACAGCCCCTTGGGAGGGAGCCGGTGCGGGTGCCGTCGCTGATTCTTCGTCAACAGCGGTTCTGAGGTCGATTGCGTAGCGCCACAGCGGCAGTTTCTGGCCGGCGCGCCGTCCGTAGACTCGCACCCCTGCCACTCCTGGAATTTGTAAGTGCCGCAAAAATTTCGCCACCGGCGGGCCTATCTTCGACTGAGAAGGGCAAGTCAAAGCTTCTGTCATGACGTGCAGCACGTTGGCTTTTTGCAGCACGACAGCCCGAATCCCTCCTGTTTCCAGCTTGCGTCTGAGATTGGGGTTGAGCAACCTGTTCAATAAAAAAGTCAAAGCCAATTGGTCGCCCTCGATCGCCAGCGTTCTAGCGTTTGCCGCCAAGTCGGGGTGGTGGGCGGCAGGCAAGTCCACCCAGTCTATCCACACCGGGGACTCCGGCGCCGCCTGAGAGTCCTTGGCTGGTTCTACGCCGTAGATAGTAGCTGCGCGGATGCCTTGGGGCGCAAAGGAGGCTAACAAAGGGGCGATCGTGTCGGTGGTTTGCTGCTTGTCGGGGTATTCTTGCCGTTTAGGCTTTTGTCCTTTTTTGGCAGTTTTGCTGCAAAACAGGTGGAGGGTTGCTTCTTTGAGGGTTGCCCGCACTTCGACTCTCGATGCAGCCAAGTGTTGATTTAGCAGTTTGGCGATCGACTGTACGTCTCCCCACCTGGCCCATTCCTTAAGAATTTTGTCCGGCGAAGTCAAATCCACCCGCAGCAGCCAGTCCGGCTTCGCTTCGCCGCTGACTTGGCTGGCGATCACTGCTTCCCGGAAATCCTCTAGTTGCAGTTTCCGCAGCCTGCCGGCGATGGGTTCGGCCAGCAATGAGGGGTCGGGGCTGTAAGCTGACTCGCACAGCACCAGCAGTCGGCGTTCTTTGGGTTTGATATTTTCCGGCCCATTCACCGACAGGGTTTCTCGGCTGCTCTTGAGTTCTTTTTCGCGAATGCTGACTTTCACCGAAACTCCCATCGGGCCGAGGATTTCGCTGAGATAGCTGGCGATCGCATCTGGATAGCCCCGGCGCGCCAACGTTTCTGGCGAAACCGTCAATGTTCCATCAGGATCGCCCTCGCCTGAGTCAGCTTCAGGGGATTGAATCAAAGCCACCGCGCCACGGTTCGCTTTCTGCTGCGGGGGAACGGCGGAACCGACGGCTTCCCGCGCCGCAGCAGCCGAAGTGTCGATCGTCACGGGGGAAGTTTCAAAAGCTTCTGGGTATTGAATGCGGGAGGCGATGGGCAGGCTGTCGGCGTCAAAATCCAGTTCTTCCCGTACTTGCGGCGGGTGGGCTGCTGTTTCTACCGGTTTTGGTGTCTGTTTGAGTTTTTGGTTGTCATTCTTAAATTTGCCGAAAAATCCGCCTCTTTTAGAGTTTGCTGGCGGTTCGTCGGGGGAACTCGCTGGCGGCGGCACTTCGGCAACTTTTGGTTCCGGTTGCTGTGGCTGTTGCTGTCGCTTGGGACTGCTGCAATCGAGCCGGACTGTCCAGTCATTTTGTCGGGAACCGATTTTGCGGCCGCACAGAAACAACTGGTAAATTTTAGGTCGATCGGGCAGCAGTCGCGTTAAATCAGTGTGTTCGAGGGCGCTGGTAAATCTCGCCGTCACCAATTCTTGAGACGGACACTGCGCTGCTTCGCACAAAATGTGCAGGTGATTTCCCCGCAAACGCGCTTGTACTTGAACTTCGGGAAGCCCTAAAGCTTCTTGCGCCCACTGCGAGGCGCTCGATCGATTGTCTGCCAATATGCTCCCGTTCGCATTCAACATGAAACTCTAAATTTTGCCAAAGCTGGTTTTGTTTTCTAGAAATAGCACAGTTACAGATTTTACCGACAATTATTTGATTTGCCGAGCCTAACCGTTTTGTCTGGTTTAAGCCATGCTGGACTTAGTGTCTTGCCTTGTATCCCCTCGGCTTCGAGCCGTTGGGGAATATTTTTTTGATAATACCTCGACATTTTGGCACAGATAGGCCCAAATTAAGCCAAGCAACAAGTTATTCGTTATTAGTCATATCGTTTGCGTTTGCATCCGAATAATAATTAGATCTCTCTCATAATTCTTGTGGAACAGGCATCCTGCCGGTTCAAGACTGGCTTTTCTGGAAATGTCTATTATTTTCCGACTGTAGTGCTGTGGTTTCGTCATGCTCCGCGGAGAGAGTCGCACGATCGATCGCATTCGGGGAGTATCCCGATTTTATACAAAACCTTTTTTCCGAGTGCGCGCTTAAGATCTCGCGAGAAGATATTTATAGACTTGGCTACGCGGGGACGATCGCTTGCAGGATATCATTCGGATGTCACCGGATTTGAGCTCAGAAGTCATTAGTCAGAAAGCAGCGGTCAAGATGATTATTTGCCCTGTAAACTGAGGATTACAGATTGACACAGGAGGAATTTATGCCGTCGGAAAACCAAGACTTGCTCAAAACTCAAACACCTAACAGTCCAAAATTGCCAGTTCCCTCAGACATTTTATTGAGCTTGGTCGCCTTACCAATGCTGGGCGGGTTGGTGGTAGCTAAAGCTGCTGCTGAGTTTGTTTCGTCGATCGGCGTTGAAAGCGAAGAAGTCTTTCGGGGTTCGCGCCTTCCCGTACTCAACTTTCCTCAATCACAGGATTAGAAAGCCCAAGGAAGGATGCTGCAGCTAGAAGTTAATTTTTTTTACCCCGCCCAAAAACGGATACCAGCCCCCGACAGGAGTCGGGGAGAGATAAAAATTTTCGACCCTAGTTCAACTCCCCAGATTCATCTTTGGAATAAATCTCAAATTGTTCGACTTGGCGCGACTCAACTGACCCCTGGCAGAACGTCTCACGCCGATCGTCTAAAATCTAAAATCGCAAGTAAAGTGATATGAAAGCTTGACAATAGGTACAATCTGTGGTCTAAGAATTAATCTTTCCTTATACTTTGTACATAAGTGCCTTCTACTTTCTACGTTGCAAGAAGTTGTCTCAAATTTGACTGCAAACAAAAGTGTTTTAGGCGAAACTAAACCATACAATTTTCTTGACACCCGCAGCTATTGAGGAACAGCCCGATGAGTTCAGTCCTCCAGTCTTCAGAACAGGCTATTGATGCAACATCTATTTCCCATTCTCCCGCTTACTCAAAATCAGACCTGTTTCTGCGAAATCGCCTCAAAGTTGTAGAGGACTTGTGGGAATCGGTGCTGCGACAGGAGTGCGGGCAGGAATTGGTGGATTTGCTCCAACAAATGCGATCGGTCAATTCCGCCGAGGGACAAGCCACTCACTTTCGCGAGTCGAATGTCGTACAGCTAATCGAAAAGCTCGACCTCAACGCCGCCATCCGCGCCGCTAGGGCTTTTGCACTGTATTTTCAGTTGATCAACATTGTCGAACAGCACTACGAACAGCGAGACCAACAGCTAGCTTACGCTAGCAGCAACGACGCTGGTGGGCGGATGTTTTCTAAGCTGCCCGGACAAGCAACGGATGCCCCCGATCGCCCCCGCCACCGAGAAGGCCCTAGCCCCGCCCAAATGACTCTGAGCAAGGCAGACAGCAGCGAGACGATCGCCCGAGATGCCGGCACTTTTCACCAACTGTTCCCGATGCTGCTGCGCTTGAACGTACCGAGCCAGCAAATCCAGCGCTTGATCGATCAGTTAGACATCCGCTTGGTATTCACCGCTCACCCGACGGAAATTGTTCGCCACACGATCCGCACCAAGCAGCGACGAATGGCGAAGATTCTGCAACAGCTAGACCAAGTTGACGAGAAATTTCAGGTGATCGGGGCAGACTCTCAAAGCCCCTACCCGGTGTCTTGCTGGGAAGCGGCGGCTCTCCAAGAGCAACTGATGGAAGAAATTCGCCTCTGGTGGCGCACTGACGAACTGCACCAGTTCAAGCCGACTGTACTTGACGAGGTGGAGTACACTCTCCACTACTTCGAGGAAGTTCTGTTTGATGCTATTCCCGAACTCTACCAGCGCTTAAAGCAAGCGCTCCACGCTTCTTATCCTTATCTGAAACCGCCGAGTTACAATTTTTGCAAGTTCGGTTCTTGGGTGGGCTCGGACAGGGACGGCAATCCTTCTGTGACTCCGAAAGTTACTTGGCAAACGGCTTGCTATCAGCGCCACTTAGTGCTAGAGAAGTACATCAGCGCAGTGAAGCGGCTGAACGAACTTTTGAGTTTGTCGCTGCACTGGAGCGACGTGCTGCCGGAATTGCTGGAATCTCTCGATCGCGACAAATCGGAATTCCCGGAGGTTTATGAGCAGTGGGCAATCCGCTACCGCCAAGAACCTTATCGGTTGAAGCTGGCCTACGTGCTCCAGCGGCTGGAAAATACGCGCGATCGTAATTGGCGGCTCTACAAAGGAGACGAGTTGCAGCGGGAACGCGAAGCTTTGTCAGAACATCCCGGAATGACCGGCCTTTATCGATCGGGCGCTGAGTTTTTGACCGAACTCAAGCTCATCGAGCACAATTTAGTGGAAACAGGTTTGAGCTGTCGGGACTTGGAAAATCTGCTCTGCCAAGTAGAAATTTACGGGTTTAATTTGGCTTACCTAGATATTCGCCAAGAGTCAACTGTACACTCGGACGCTTTGAGGGAAATTGCTGAATACTTGCAAATTTTGCCCAAGTCTTACAATCAAATGTCGGAATGCGATCGAATTATTTGGCTGGCAACGGAACTGCAAACGCGTCGCCCTTTAATTCCAGCAGAATTGCCGTTTTCTCCCAAAACTTGCGAGACGATCAATACCTTCCGAATATTGCGGCAAATGCAGCAGGAGTTTGGCGAGGAAATTTGCCAAACTTACATCATCAGCATGAGCCACGATGTTAGCGATTTACTGGCGGTTTTGCTGTTAGCAAAAGAAGCGGGACTTTACGATCCAGCGACAGGAATTAGCAACATTCAAGTAGTTCCGCTCTTTGAAACGGTGGAAGATTTGAAAAAAGCGCCGGAAGTAATGCAAAAAATATTTGAACTGCCTCTTTATCGAGCTTTGCTAGCAGGAGGATACGCGCAGGAACTAGCAGAAAAAAGCGAAGAACATATCCAATGTCCAATCGAAACTCTCAAATTGCAAGAGGTGATGCTGGGCTATTCGGACAGCAATAAAGATTCTGGTTTCCTCAGCAGCAATTGGGAAATACACAAAGCTCAAAAGGCTTTGCAAATGGTTGCGGAAAAACACGGTGTGGAGTTGCGAATTTTTCACGGCCGAGGCGGTTCTGTAGGGCGCGGCGGCGGGCCTGCTTACAAGGCAATTTTGGCTCAGCCTGGAAAAAGTATTAGCGGGCGAATTAAGATTACTGAACAAGGCGAGGTTTTGGCTTCTAAATATTCTTTGCCTGAGTTGGCGCTTTACAATTTGGAAACTGTGGCGGCGGCGGTAATTCAAGCTAGTTTGCTGCACACTGGTTTTGATGGCATCGACCCTTGGAATGAGATTATGGAGGAGTTGTCGGTGAAATCGCGATCGCACTACCGCCATTTAATCTACGAACAGCCGGATTTAGTCGATTTTTTCCACCAAGTTACCCCGATTCAGGAAATCAGCCAGTTGCAAATTAGTTCTCGTCCGGCGCGACGCGGTGGCAAAAAAGACATCAGCGGTTTGCGAGCAATTCCGTGGGTGTTTAGCTGGACTCAAAGCCGCTTTTTGCTGCCTTCTTGGTACGGTGTTGGCACAGCTTTGCAAGAGTTTTTGCTGGAGGAACCGGAAGAACACATGAAACTTTTGCAGTATTTCTACTTGAAATGGCCATTTTTTAGAATGGTAATTTCTAAGGTGGAAATGACTTTATCTAAGGTGGATTTGCAGATTGCCGAACACTACGTGCAGGAGTTAGCTTTGCCTGCTGATAAGGAGCGTTTTAAGGCTTTATTCGATCAAATTGCTGCGGAATTTCACTTGATTCGCGATTTGGTTTTAACGATTACCGGACACCAACGTTTGTTGGACGGAGATCCATCGCTGCAGCGTTCGGTGCAGTTGCGAAATGCGACGATTGTGCCTTTGGGTTTGTTGCAGGTTTCGCTGCTGAAACGCTTGCGGCAGCATGGTAGTGGGGGGGTTCCGGGGGTGATTCACTCGCGTTACAGCAAGGGTGAATTGTTGCGGGGAGCTCTGCTGACGATTAATGGTATTGCTGCGGGGATGCGGAATACCGGCTAGGCAAATAGTTTTGAGTTGTGAATTAGTGGTGAGGTGCGCGATGGAGCACCTTGCTACTGGTATTTTCAGAATTCAGGCGATCGCCCATTGTAGTCACAGCCATAGGAAACTGTTCGCTATCCTAGCTGAGATTTTTTTATGTCTAAACGCAAACAGTCTGAAGGTTGTCGCCCGATGCTGCGGCGCACTTTTTTATTTTTAACGGGCATAGCTTTGGCGCGGGTTGCGGCTGACTATTTTGCGATCGCCCAAAACCGAGATAGTTTCTTGACTCTCGCAGGTCAACTGTGGCAAAAGTCACTCGCTTTTTTATCAAGTATACAATCAAATCAAACTCCTCAACCTCTGCCCAGCAATCCCGTTGTAAAATCGGGAAAAAACAATCCACCTCTGCCGAGTAATCCTATTGTAAAATTGCCCGAAAATTCTCCTGCCGTGCAGCCGTCTCAACCTCAAATTATCAGACGTTCTGCTAAGGAAGCAAAACCTGTACAAGTCAGCAGCAAAAATGTAGCTGGCGTCAGTTTTTATCTCACAACTATTGACCTCGCCGACCCAGAAAATTATATCACAATTGGGTTAGCTAATAATGCAGATTTTGCTAATACTTCTAAAGTAACGCGGGGCGACGAACCTTTTGAAAATATGGTGGCGCGTTACCGGGCTGCTGTTGTTGCTAATGGGACTTTTTTTGGTAAAGATGAGCAGAAATCTGTGCTGGGAAATATGGTGGCGGCGGGTAAGTTTCTGAAATATAGCCGATGGGAAAATTACGGCACGACTTTGGGAATTAAAGCGGGAAATCAATTGGAAATGGTGACGGCTAGAACTGAAGGTAAGCCGGATTGGAGTCAACATTGGTTTTCTCTGACTTGCGGGCCGAGATTGGTTAAAGCGGGGAAAGTTTGGCTGTCTCCTTTGTCGGAAGGTTTTAAAGATGCTGGTGTTTTGGGCGTGGGTTCGAGAACGGCGATCGGCTTTCCGGCTTCGAGAGATAAGTTATTTTTGGTGACTTTTCTTGATAGTTTGTCTTTGGAAGTAGAAGCTAAAGTTATGCAGGCGATCGGCTGTTTTGAAGCGATGAATTTGGACGGGGGCGCTTCGGTGGGTTTGGCTCATCAAGGGCAGATTTTATTGCCGCCGGGCCGGAATTTGACGAATGTGCTGGTGGTTTACGATCGTGAATATCCAGCGCCGGCTGAGTTAAAACAGTCCTGGGAACGCTTTCAAAAGGGATCTCGACCTTCCCCCAATCCGTCCGTTTTTTTTGAGTGAATTCACAATAGATATAATATTAAGTAAGCTTTTGCAGGCACAGATTATGACAGCAACAAGAGAAAAAATCTGGACAGTCGAAGAATATCATCGCATGATTGAAGCTGGGATTCTCAATGAAGATGATAAGATTGAATTGCTAGATGGGAGAATTGTTGAAATGAGTCCCCAAACACCAATCCATGCTGCTACAACTCAACGCAGCGATCGATATCTACAACATTTGCTAAGAGATTTAGCAGCAATTCGCGTGCAGTTGCCAATTACTTTAGCAACTTCGGAACCGGAACCAGATATAGCAGTTGTTTGTATCGATCCGGGTGCTTATAGCGACCATCACCCAAATCCTAGCGAAATCTTGCTGTTAATTGAAGTTTCTTACGCGACATTACAAATTGACCGCCGGGAAAAAGCCCCGATTTATTCTAGAGCAAATATCCCTGAATATTGGATTTTAGATGTAGCGGCGCGGGAGGCATATATTTACCGGAATCCTGCACCGGGAGGCTATGAATCTGAGATAGTTGTTGCAGATAATGCGGCGATTAGAATGCTAGCTTTTCCTGAGAGGGAAATTATTTTTTCCGAACTGTTTTTGCCTGTTTAGTTGGTATTTTAGAGCATATTCCATATGAGCATTAGCCAGAAAAAAATTAAGCCTAGTGTTGAGTTTTTAGTTACTGTCGGAGTTCTATTAGTCATAGCTATTGTAGGAAAACCAACTGCGCGATGGGCTAAAGCTACATATGATGCTTACAAAGCAAACACAACAATATTGACAGCATCAGATACAGAATATCGTCGTCTCCTTGCGATAATTCAATCTCAACAACCTGGTCAGACTTTAAACCAACCTATTCCTGTAAAGTTCGCCATTCCAGAGAAGATATTCCAGGCTGCGATCTCACCTGATTTATTAGGTAGAAGTAGTCAATACGAACCTCATACCAGTAATGGAAAACTTGCCTGCGCTTGGATGGTTAATATGGCTGTGAAGAAAGCATTGAACTATCAAATTGGCCAAAATCTTCTCTATGTTCCATCCGTTGTTGAGGCTCTAGATGGTGGAATCGGGCATCGGTTAGAACAACGTCATACAAGACGCGGTAACATCGCGGTTGCTAATGGTACGGACTATGAGAAAGGGCTTTGGCATATCGGAATTTGTGCAAACGATAAATGTACTCTCATTCTATCCAACTCCCCTTTTACCACTCGATTTGATTGGTTATCTGATGCGAGCTTTGAAGGTGCTTTTGACCATTACCCTGGTAAGACTACGTTCTATCGAGTAATTAAAAGCAATCCGTGAAATATTTACAAACACCAAGTCTGATATCTCTTCATCTGCCTTCGGGCGATAAACCCACCCTCCAATCAGCGCGCATAACCCCCCTACTCAATAGTTTGTGGATAAGTACCTGCATTCCTTACGGAGAGTTTTGCCACTCGGCGGTAAGCTTGCGGAAATTGTATTGAGATGCGCCGGGGTGACAAGTAACGCAACTGCTGATATTGGCGGGTTGTGACATTTTGACTTTGGGGTGCAGTGCTTTGAAATAGCGAGAACTGGCGACTCGGTAGGCGAGTTCTTCGTCTTTGGCTTGGGGACGGGAAAAAGTTTGCAGGTAGTTCCACACTAGCAGGCGGGGCGGGTCTACTAGCAGTTTGATGGTTTGTCCGTAGTGTTGGGGATCTTGCAGCAACCGGCGCCAGGTTTCTGTAGGTAATACTTGCGGCGGTAAAGCGATGTGACAGGTGGCGCAGTTTTCTAGGTACAGTTGCTGTCCGAGTTGGTAGCGATCGGGAATACGATCGACCGTACCAGTATCCTCGATCGAAGACACCTGAGCAAGTCGCGCGGGAGTGCGAGAGTAGGCAGTCTGATCTGCAACCCATCCGCCGCAGGTACAGCAGACAATTATCAACACTAGCAACGTTGAGTAAAGCCCCCGCAAGCCTACTCTGCGACGTTTGCGGGGTTTTTCCTGTTTCATAATTCTGAATTTATTTTTGGTTAAATCACGGGTATGCTCATGCCTTCGCGGGCTAAGCAGCTATTGGCGAACGCTGCCTGCACCTCTGCTTCTGTACGATCGAGAAAATTGTCGTCGTGACCCGGATCATGGTGAAACATCACGATTTTTTTGACTCCAGCAGCTTTCGCTATTTCTACTCCTGCTTGCCAAGTCGAGTGTCCCCAGCCGACTTTTGGGGTTTTGAAGTCGTAATACTCTTCGTTGGTGTAGTTGGCGTCGTAAATCAGCACGTCGGCGTTGCGAGCTAGGTGTAACACGTTGTCGTCCAGGCGATCGGGAAAGTGCTCTGTATCGGTGCAGTAGACGGCTGTGTGTCCCTCCCAGGTGACTCGATATCCGATCGCGGTGTTGGGATGGTTCAGCAGTGCCGTTTCTATTTTCACATCGTCGAGTTCGATAATATCCCCAGGCGTCAAATCGTTGAATTTGAGGTCTGATTGCATCACTTGGATGGGGACGGGAAAATTGGGGTGCACCATTTGGTCAGCAAGACGGTGTTTGATTGTAGTGCCGTTGGGGGCGATCGCACCGTAAATGTGAAAGCAGTTCCCCGGGATAAAGGCTGGAGTAAAAAACGGAAACCCTTGAATGTGATCCCAGTGAGTATGACTAAAAAACATATGGGCTTCCACCGGCATTTGCCGCAGCAGATTGAGGCCGAGAACTCGCAGACCGGTGCCGCCGTCAAAAATCAGGCGTTTTTTGCCCAATCGCATTTCTACACAGGAGGTGTTCCCTCCGTAGCGAAGTGTTTTGGTGCCGGGGGTGGCGATGCTGCCCCGCACGCCCCAAAACTGAACGACAAACTCGGTCAAAGGACTATTTTCCATTGTGGCTTTGCGATCGGAAGGCTGTGGATTGGGTAGAGAGGGTGCGGAATCTGGCATTTTTTTTAGTTTTGGCGGCAGGAACTTGGGAGTTGAAATCTTAGTTTTTACTTTTTAGTTTTTAGTTTTTAGCAATCTGTACTATAATCAAGCGCTTTATCGGGAAACCATCCGAGTGCCGAACACTTGGGCTGTTAGAATTCTCAACCTTACGGGTTGGTGTAGGAGATGTCACGCTTGAGAGATTATTTTTTGCATCATGCGGGCTGCCCGGCGTGTTCCGTGTTCTGAGATTAAGATAGCGCCGATCGATCTAAGTGTTAGGGTAAAATTTCCTCAAACGTAGAACGCATTCCCCAGGGGTATAATTTGCGCTTCATCTTACTCTAGGAGTAGTATTTTTTCAAGATTGGGGCCGGCGCGGGGTTTTGAGGAATGCCGTTCCGGTGACTCGGCATTGACGACTGATTTGACCTTATAGCCACCCGTTCCTCGACTGCATCCCCTGACGTGCAGCGATCGCCTTAAGTTCGGCCCCCTGAGTTTTTAGTCGGGTTGCAGTCGAGGAGTGCGGGCTAGGGGCTTATTTGCGATCGGCTGCGATGCACTTTTCCACTAACGGCATTACTTGATCGACATCTTGCCAACCCAGAATTTCCGTGACTTTTTTCTCCAAATTTTTGTAGGTTCTAAAAAATTCGGCTATTTCGTCCAAGCGGTGGGGGGCTACGTCTTTGAGGGACTTATAGTGAGCATAGCGGGGGTCTTTGTCGGGAACGCACAAAAGTTTTTCGTCCCTGTCGCCTCCGTCGATCATTTCCAGCATTCCGATCGGACGGGCTGCGATTATGCACCCTGGAAATGTGGGCTCATCCATCATCACCATGCCGTCGAGGGGGTCGCCATCATCGGCTAAGGTGTTGGGTATGAAGCCGTAGTCGCACGGATATTGGACTGAGGAAGAAAGCACCCGATCGAGAGCAAAGGCTTGCAAGTCTTTATCAAATTCGTACTTGTTTTTGCTACCGGCAGTAATTTCGATGAGGACGTTGAGCAGTCCTGGTTTCGGCTGTGCCGGAATTAGCGATAAGTCCACAACAATATCTCCAAGTTAACAGATGATTGGGATGAGTGCTACTTGCCAAATCCCTTTGATAGCATTTTACGGGCGATCGGGCCTTTCGGCTGCATGAGATTGACCGAAAGCGGGGGAGTGTGTCGCCGGCTGGGGGAATACCCTGGACGGGCGAGACGCCCATCCCACACAAGAGAGAACGGACGGGCGGGACGCCCATCCCACAGTTTGAGAGGGGAATGCTTGGTTTGGGCGAGGGAGATATTTTCACATCGATCTCTTCTTTTGACCGTCTGTCAAAGTTCTTTGAATTTTCAATCTCAACCACTGGCTCAGTTCTGTTGCTAACCACTTGATTTCTGATTCACTTAGTCCCTCCTTCAGTCCTAACTGATATTTGTGGTTGCCGGCTTGAACAATCATCTGATAGACTTTCCCTAATTTCGGTTCCGAGTGGCCCTCCTGCATAAGTAATGATGCCGTTTGATATAACTCTCTAGGGATTGAAAAAGCAAAAATCATAAATTTTATAACTTTTATAACTTTTACACCAATACCGCTGTTTCTATATTCACGTTGTTGAATTTCCAACTGGCAAATCTCCTTCCTGGGAGCTGGCTTGGCATGATTCCATCTCAACCCCAGCAGATGGCTGCTATAGGAGATTTGCTTGCGATCGATTCTGAGGCGAATTTCTCGGCGAAACAGTGCCAACAGAAACATTACTCCTACCCTAGCTAACATTACTCCAACCAGAGCTAAGTAACCGCCGGCTATCATAATAATAACTTGACTATCTATCGGTAAATTAGTGATTTTACTGCCGTCGTTGATTGCATTTAAAATATAAACTAAAAGACAGCCGAAGGGGACAATATTCGCAGCTACCGCGGTCACAAGCAGGGCACTTAAACCCAAACTCACTTCCTGCGACGGAATTACAATTTCTACAAACTCCGAATTTTTTGTGAGTTTAATCTCGCTACCAGGTGGCTGCAATGTTATATAATCTTTGTGAGTTTTCTCGATCGATCGGGGATTTTTGAGCGAGCGCCATGCTTCCTGGGCCGAAGATAACCGTTTTGACAAACTCGGTTCTGTCATCCACTCCAGCCAATCAATTAAACTAGGATTGAGGTGCGTGGCTTGATCGGCAAATTTAATTTTCAAATCCTTCTGCGACATTTCCGTGGGATGCAAACCCGTTACCAAATAAATTAAAGTTGCACCTAAACTGTAGAGATCGGAAGCCGGAACGGAGCGCCCGCCAAATTGTTCCGGTGCCATATATCCATAAGTTCCTACTACTGTAATTGTACCGCCAAATTTTGCAGCTTGGTTCTGCACCGAACCGAAATCAACTAAATAAATTTTTCCGATCGAGTTACCGGATCTGCTGTGCAGTAAAATATTGCTGGGTTTAATATCGCGGTGAATAACAGGCGGATTTTGCTTGTGCAAATAATTCAAAATTTCTAACAACTTTTTTACTAATTCTTTCAGTTCATTTACGCTAAAAGTACGCCCCGATCGCAAATGCTCTTCCAAAGTTTTTCCCTCTACATAAGTCTGTACCAAGGCAAATCCTTTACTGTCTGGTTCGTCAATTTCCAGATAGTCGAGGTAGCGGGGAATTGCTGGGTGAGAAAGTGCTTTTAAAGTTTCCGCTTCTCGTTCAAATAGCTTGAGATCTTGCCATTCAAAATCGCTACCGAGAAATAGCTGTTTGATGACAACTAATTTTTGAGTTTGCAAATCACGAGCCAGCAGCGTTTGGCGACCTGTTTGTTTTCCCAGTAGTCGCTGCACTTCGTAGCGTTCTGCTAATACTTTGCCAGTCATGTTGTTGACCTTTATTTTAACTTTAAATTTAACACTTTGCTTTGATTAGATTAGATACCTGACTTATTCTAAAAGTGTGGTATTTCGGCGGTAGTTTGTGATTATTCACTACCGCTAAAAATGATAAATAATCAACCATACACGCTCTTATTTTAAAGTTTACAGTCCGCTGTTTTTTTGATACCCCCGGGCAATAAACTTGCTAATTTCCCCCTGAGATAGTGCTGTAATTAGCGAGGGTACAATCGCAAAGAAAATATAATTGGAATCCCATTCAGGTTTAAAATTCATATTTTTAAAGAAATAGATAGTTATCAAGGTGGAGATTAGCATACTAATTGAACTTAAAACCTGTCGGTGAAGTTTGGGGTTAGTGAGGGGATGAAACCAGAATAGGGTCACGATCGTTATGATTATTCCATTTCCCAACCCCAGCAGCAAGCCGAAATGAAGACTCAAAAAGAGTGCCATAATTATCATCGTTATCCCGCCTAAAGTTATCCCGATCCAACCCGTCGTTGTCATCAAACCCATAAACAAGGAGCCGTAAATAAGTGCACAAGCTCCTGCCGCTATAACTCCGGTAACAAAACTGTACCAGATCGCACGAGGCAATAAGGCCAGGGGATGATACACGGGCTGTTTCCTCAATGGCAGGGAAGATTTATTGATTTGCGGCGGTTTTTCTAGAGCTTCTTTTGCGCTCTGGACTGAGGCTGGACGGCGATCTAAACTGGGATGCGTCATCCACTTCAGCCAATTGGTAAAAGCGGGACTTAATTTGGTGAATTGCTCGAATTCAATCTGCAAATCTTGCTGCGGCAAATCGGCAGGATGCTGCTTGGTAATTAAGGCGATTAAGGTTGCTCCCAAACTGTACAAGTCGGAAGCGGGAACTGCCCTGCCGCCAAATTGTTCCGGCGGCATATAGCCATACGTGCCGACAACGGTGACGGTTTTTCCCTGTTGGGTGGCTAGGGTTTGAACTGCACCGAAATCGACTAGGTAGACTTCGCCGACGCTGTTACCCGATCGATTCTTGAGTAAAATATTGCTGGGTTTAATGTCGCGGTGAATGACCGGGGGCTGTCGCTGGTGCAGGTAGGCGAGGATGTCTAATAATGCTGTGGCTAATTGTTTGACTTCCCTTTCGCTGAAGGTGCGGCCGTCTGAAAGATATTCTTGTAGGGATTTGGCTGGGATGTAAGTCTGAACTAGGGCGAATCCTTTGCGGTGGGGCGTGTCGATTTCAAAGGAGTCGAGATATCGGGGAATTGCGGGATGGGATAGGGATTTTAAGGTTTCGACTTCTCGCTCGAACAGTTTTAAGTCTTCCCAGTTAAAATCGCTGCTGAATGAGAGGAGTTTGACTACTACTTGCTGTTGGGTTTTTAAGTCGCCGGCGAGTAAAGTTTGCCTTCCTGCTTGCTTGCCGAGCCGCCGATCGCACTGATAGCGATCGGCTAATATTTCTTTTGACAAATCGCCGATGTTTTCTCCGCTCATGTTCTCTTGCCCTAGAACCGATTAAACCTAGTGTAGTTGACAAAAGTGCAATAATCGGAAATGTTCGGGCTACAGCAAAAAAATTTTTATGTCAAAGAGCAACTGCCTTTAAGAGCCAGCGATCGTGCACAATAAAGACGCCCCTGAGTTAAGCTTGAATTTAATTTTGGATTTGCTTGTAAATTGACTGCACTACGTCGAGCAGGCTCAAGACTTGCTGCCATTCGGGAGCATCGGGGTTGTAGCTTTTGGCGCGCTGAGTTTTCAAACTGTGGTGCAAGAGGGAAAGCAGCGCGTCTGGAGGCTGTAAAGAATTGTCATCTTCATCTGCTGGGGTTTGGGCTGCATTTTCTTCGATGTCTTCTTTAATTTTTTGTGCTCGATCGGCGAGGGCTAAAGATCTGCCTGCAAGGTTTTCCGGCATTTTGGGCTGTTCGGACAAAGACGCGCTGGTTAGTTCTACCAATAGTTGGCAGACTCGATCGACCCATTCGTGATCGTTTACTGAAAAGGAACCAGATTTGAACACTTGCCCGTCAGGTCTTTCCTGAATGCTTTGGACCTTCTGGATCAGAGGGATAGCCTTAACAGTGATGTTTTCCGGGATTCTGGGGATATCTGACAGGGAGCTCCGAGCAATCTCCAGCAATAGTTGGTAAACCTGATCTACCCACTCAACATCTCCCGATTGCGAATTCCAATTATTCATAACTGACGCTAGTGGTTTTCTATATCTAAGACTCGAACATTGACTATCTGCGAAGGAAGCTCTTTTTATGAGCTGCTAACGCTATTAAGACTTACGCGGGCGGGGTGAGAAACCCGGTTTTTGAGCGGATGTTTCGTCGCCTTTCTCCAAGATTTTTCTCAGAAACCGGGTAACGCTGCCGCCAGTCATAACTATTTTTAAGCGCTTCAAATAATAGAAGTGCTAAATTTGTTGCGGTAGGTAGTGCGAAGGAAACACCTAGGGCGAAACCCCGGCATCTCGCTTGCAAGTTCAAATCCGGTTATATAACCATACTACCTGTTGGATCTTATTTACAATTACCTCAATAGGATATTAAGGTTAATTGGTGGTGGGATGGGAGGCGCACCCCCGATCGCGATCGCCCCCACCCGGAACCCTGGCGCCACCGCGAGGATTTGCTGTAGGCTACTGCTATTTTTCTGTGAGATTCCACACACCATCCCAGTTGAGTACATCTGAAAACTGATGCTGAAATAACATACAGCGATCGACGTGCAATTTAGCTGCCTTGTTTTTCGGGTCAACTTCCAGAACGGCGTTAAATTCGCGTTTAGCGTCTGTAAAGGCTTGCTTGGCTTTTGGTTCTAAGGCTTTCTTAAACTCGCTCAGCAGTTTTTTCACCCGATCGAGTCCCAGGTTTTCAAATTCCTCATCTAACATTTCTGCAACTGTCTCGCAAGCCCGACTTTTAATTTTCGCCTGCAATAGCTGCCTGATCTCTGCGGGTTTCAGCCTCTTGATTTGGGGATTTGAGGGTTCTAAGATGTCTGCTTCCAAGAGCTTTTTGACTTCGCCTTCTTGCAAGTATTTAATATCGTCTGCTGATAAGGGCTTGATTTTTGCTTGCAGCAGCATTTTGGCTTCGTCTTCCGAGAGGTTTTTGATTCCTTCCAATTTCAGCAGTTGGATTTCTGGCTGCAACAGTACGATGAGTTTGTCTGCTTCGGACAGGTTTTTCGGGTCGTACTCTGACAGCTTTTGCAGTTGATATAACAGCTTCCTTAGTTCGTGTTCCAACTGTTGCTCTAGATTGTAGGACAGTTTCTTAATCTCTGCCTCTGGCATTTCGGCGACATCCTTTAAGATGTTTTTCACCTCACTTCCTGAGAGTCTTTGGCTAACTGGAGTTTTGTAATATTCGCGCCCCTTGGTGTAATGTTCTATAACTTGTTGCTGTGTTTCGGTTAGTGACTTGCCCACTGGCGAGTATCCCTCGCGGATGCCGACGAGTTCGTAAACGATTACGGGTTCGCTTTTGCCTTTGACAGTAATAAAGTCGAGTTCTCGCACGTAGAGGCGATCGGCATAATCTCGGTAAGTATTGTCGCTGATGATCAAGTCTGTGCCGTACTGCTTGCTAGCGCCTTCTAAGCGAGAGGCGAGGTTTACGCCGTCTCCGATCGAAGTCAATTCCATGCGTTTGCTACTACCGATGTTGCCGCTGACAACTTCATCGGAATGCACGCCCATACCGATGCCGATCGGCAATTCCCCATGTGCCATACGCTCTCGATTAAACTCCGCCAGTTTTTCCCGCATTTTCACCGCCGTTTGCATGGCGCACCAAGCATGATCCTCTAGGGGCGCTGGAGAGCCAAAAACTGCCATCAGAGCGTCACCGATGTATTTGTCGAGAGTCCCTCCGTACTCGAATACGACATCTACCATCACTTCAAAATATTTATTCAGCATCACTACCACTTCTTCGGCTTGCAATTTTTCCGTAAGTGTGGTATAGCTGCGAATGTCTGAGAACAGCACCGAAACGTTTTTGCGCTTACCGCCCAATCCAGTATCGCCTGAAGCTAACAAAGCTTCGGCTACTTCTGGAGTCATGTAACGGTACATCAAGTTTTTGATTTGCTTGGCGCTGCTAATATCTTCCATGACGACTAACGCGCCGTTGACCTTGTTGGGGTCGGTAGCGTCAGTCATTGAATTAATGGAGAGATTGATACTCTGCCCTTCTCCTTCCAAGGAAAGCAAAACTTGATCCGGGTAATACTGCTGGCGGTCCTTATCGTCTTCGGGAGACAAAGACGCATCAAACCATTTGGCAAAATCGCCTTTTTCTAACTTAATTAACTCGCGCAAAGATTGACCTTCGGCTAATTCTGCATCGCTGACACCCAGTAATTTTTTGGCACTGGGATTGGTCGCTACTATATTGCCTTTTTTATCTGTAGAAATCACGCCGTTAGTCAAGGCGTGCAGCATATCTTTTTGTCTTTGTTCTTGCTGTTTGACTTCGGCAAACAGTTTGGCGTTTTGTAGGGCGACTCCTGCTTGGATGTTAAACGCCTTCATAAATTCCAGATCGTTGCGATTGAAACTCGCTTTCCACTGATCGGGGGCGTGAGGCCAATCTTGGGGGTTGTAGGGGGGGAATTCTCCTTGTTTTTTTTTGTTGACTAATTGGGTGACGCCAATCAATTTTTTGTCCGAGTTAAATACTGGCATACAAAGCATACTGCAAGTGCGGTATCCAGTTTTTTTGTCTGTTTGTTTGGCTGTTTCGGCGCGGGGGTCATCGTATACGTCAAAGGGAATTAGCAGCGGTTCCCCGGATTCGGCGACGATGCCTGCAAAACCTGCTGTTCTGGGTATGCGAAGTTCTTTCAGGCTGCCGGCGAACGGGATTTTCGTCCACAGTTCGTCTTTATCTTCATCGATCAGCCACAGGGTGCTGCGATCGGCGTTCATGAGTTCTTGGGCCTGATCCATCACCCTTTTTAGGGTATCTTCTAAGTCTAAACTGCTCTGAGAAAGAGCGTTGACAGCATTCATCAGCGCTGTCGCTGCCCGTTGTCTTTGAGTTGCTGCGTAGAAAGATTTAGAAGACTCTAGAATTAGGCGAATCGACGGGGCAAATTCTCGAAAAACTTGTTCGTCTTCTTGAGTAAATCCTGCCTTGTCAATCTGTGATTCTAAAGTACCATAATGTTCGTGGTTGGGTTTGAGTTTATTAATCAGTTGAACTACTGCTACTAACTCTCCTGTTTCTTCGTTGATCAGGGGCATCGCCAGCATTGTATAAGTGCGATATCCTGTAGTTTCCTCAACTTTTTTGGCGTTAGCAGAGCGAGGGTCGTTATAAAAATCATAAGGAATGTTCACCACTTTTTTTTCCGTGGCTACTTCTCCGGCAATGCCCACATGGGCGGGAACTCGGATCTCTAGACTTTTGCCATTTTCGTCTTTAGCGACGATCGCCCAGAGTTCATTCTTTTCTTCGTCTAATAAAAATATCGTGCTGCGAGCGGCATTCAGCAATTCCCCTGTTTTGAGGGTAATCGACTGCAACATCTCGTTGAGGATGGCATCAAATCCCTCGCTCTCCAGGATATTGTCGAGCATTCCCAGGGTTTGATTGACAACCTTAAGTTTGTCTTCTACTTCCTTAACTACTACTGTGAAACTTTGCTTATTTAGAAGGTCGAGAATGCCGGAGAGGTTTCCTTGGCGCGGGATAATTGCACCGCTTCTAATTTCCGGGGGAGAATAATGTTCCTGATGATGATTTTCACCGCCGACAACAGCGACATCAATCACGTTGTCCAGAGAAGAGTAATTGGTGGAAGATGCAGATTTCATAGACCTTTACAGAAGCTTAAGTGTAAGGGTTAGTCTCTAAGCGAAGAGAGCGGGGAAGTGGATTAGTGAGTCACCTGTCGCACAAGACTCAAGTATGTGTGAAAGTATTTCCCAGTTTACAGAACTCCGGCCACAAGGCAAGGGAAATTCAGTTCGCCTTGCTGCTGAACGGAGGGTGGGAGAGTAACGAGGCGGTGGGAGTGCTGCAATCTTTTTAGAGATCGCGAATCTTGTTTAAATGGTTTATTAAGTGATTTTGACATTGTGCGTGCCTGGTTTAAGTAAGTTCTGCCGATCTTTGAGCCGATCGCCCGCACGAACATGAATGCGTACTGGCGGGAGGACTGCTGAAAGAGGGGTGGCCTTGTGGGACTAGCCGCAATTGTGACACTACCAGTTGCTAGTGATGTGTGCCCTTCTCTACACAATTGTGGTTTTTAACTAGAATTTCTCTCTATTTTGCTGCTCTTAGCATTCATCCCACTAAATTCACAGGGCTTTGAGCTTTTTTTTGTAAAATTTGCGGTTGATATTTTTAGTGTAACCTCCGACTCGGAAAAAACTCCGCCTTTTAACCCCCCAATCGGCTTGAGGGTGTGATTAGGGTTGGGCAGACTGAGTTTGGCGCAATCCGGCGGCTTCGACAAGCAGGGATTCGGCGAAGGCGATTGCTTCTGTTGCTGAGCGGCCACTGGCGAGTTGGGCCAGTTCTTCCCGCCGCTGCTCACTGTTGAGGGCGGCAACTCTGACTACTGTGCGTTCGACTGGTTCTGAGTCGGCTGCAGGTTCGCCGATACTTGGTTCTGCTTCGATCGTCTGTTTGTTGACGCGAAAATGAAAATCAGCCATCGCGGCGATCAGCGGCTGGTGGGTGACGCAGAGAACTTGGTGTTTGTCGGAAAGTTGGTAGAGTTTTTTGGCGATCGCCCCGGCGACTCTCCCGGAGACTCCAGCGTCGATTTCGTCAAAAATCAGCGTACCAGCACTTTCTATTTGGGAAAAACAGGCTTTGATGGCGAGTAGAAAGCGGCTCATTTCTCCCCCGGAGGCGATCGCGCCCAGAGGTTGCAGGGGTTCGCCCGGGTTGGGGCTGAAACAAAAGGCGATTTGGTCGGCACCGGTCGCGGTTGGGGTACAAGGCGACATCTCGACTTGAAATTGCACTTTTTCCATTGCTAACGGCTTAAGTTCTCCTACGAGGTGCGTTTCTAGTTTGAGGGCGGCTTCGCGCCGCAGAGTGGTCAGGTGGCTGCAAGCGTCTTTTAATTGCTCTAAAGCGTTCTGATATGCGAGTTCTAAGGCTTCCATTGACTCGCCTCCTTCTAAAAGTTCATTTAGTTCGTTTTGAATGCTTTGGTAGTAGGCGATCGCTTCTTTGAGCGGCCCGTATTTGCGACAAATTTGTTTGAGTTCGCGAATCCGATCTTCTACTTCTTCGAGTCTTTCGGGATCTGCTTCTAATTGTTCGCCGTAGCTGCTAATTTGCCGGCTGGCTTCTGTGGCTTGAGCTAAAGCATCGCTGACCATTTCTAAGATTGGTTGCAACTGCACATCGTAAACCGCCATGTCGCTTAAAATTACTTCGGCTTTGCTCAACAAGTCGGCGGCTGAGGCGCTGTCGCCCTCGTTTTGGTACAGGGCTTGGTGGACTTGGTAACTCTGCTGCTGCAATTCGACGACGTGGCCCAGCCGGATTGATTCGTGTTCTAGCTGTTCAAGTTCGTCGGCGTCTTCGATGTGGGCTTCGCCGAGTTCTCGGACTTGGTATTCTAACAAATCAAGTCTTTGCAGTCGCTGCTGTTCCGACTGACGCCTGCGTTTGAGGGCTGTTTTGGCGTTGTTGGCTCCCAGCCACGCGGAGGCGATGATCGATCGCGCTTCAGCGAGCTTTTTGCCGCCGTATAAATCGAGCCATTCTCGCTGGAGGGTTTCTTGTCCGAGGTGGACGGTTTGGCCTTGGGCGGTAATTTCGACCAGCCGATCGCGCAGTTGGTCCATTAACTGGCGGTTGACGAGAATTCCGTTCAAGCGGGATCTGGTGCGTAGAGCACCGCTTGATGCGTTAATTTCCCGGCTGCAAACGGCTAAATTTCCGTCTATGGGTTCGATTTCTTGCTCGCCCAGCCACAAAGCTGCGGCTTTGTCCAATTCAAAGGTAGCTTCCAATATTGCCCGCGCTGCTCCGGTGCGAATCGATCGGCGATCGACTTTCCCGCCCAAAACTGCATCGATCGCATCTAGGATAATCGATTTACCAGCGCCGGTTTCCCCTGTAAATACGTTCAAACTCGGGCCAAATTCTAGATCTAGGCAGTCAATTAAGGCAAAGTTTTCTATTCGGAGGTATAGCAACATGAGGAATGGGGAATTGTTAATTGTTAATTGTTAATTGGTAATTGGTAATTGCTAATTGCTAATTGGAGGGAGAGCCTGGAAAATTATTGATACCCAATAACAACTGTCAACTGTCAACTGTCAACTGTCAACTGTCAACTGAGTTCTGCTATGGTTTCAACCACCCAAACAAATCTCCTACCGTCAGCCGCAATTCTGCTGCCCAATCTGGAACTGGCAACAATTCTTCGGGTTTTGCTAAAATTTCTGGTTGCTTTCCAGGGGGATAAATTAATATCGATCGCACCATCGGATCGATCAGCCAACCCATTTTAGTGCCGTTTTTCAGACAGTGTAAAATATTCCCAGTTACTTTAGTTTGACTCTGGCCTGGAGACATAATTTCAATTGTCCAATCTGGGTAAGTTTCAAATACATTAGCAACATCCCCATTTTCCTCAACTGGTATTCTTTCCCAAGTAAATACTGTGACATCGGGCACGATTGATCTGCCGCCAAAAGTACACCGTAATTCAGGAAAAGCTAAGCCAATTTTCTGAGTTTTAACTGCGACATTGATGGCTGGGACTAATTCACATTGAATCCGGCTATGTTTGCCTTGTGGCATAGGCTTTTGGATAATTTGACCGTTGATATATTCGCTAGCTGGTTCTGTTTCTGGCAGTTTTAGAAACTCTGACAAAGTTAGTATTTTTGTTGGTTGTATCTGTACCATTTTTTACTCCTTTTCATTGAGTAAGCCCAAGTGTTTTCTAGCAGCAACCGTTACTATTCTCCCGCGATTGGTTCGCTGCAAAAATCCAATTTGCATTAAATAAGGTTCGTATACATCCTCAATGGTTTGAGTGTCTTCTCCTGTAGAAGCTGCGAGGGTTTCTAAGCCCACTGGGCCGCCGTTAAAGTTCTCAATCATTGCTGTCAAAATCCGCCGATCAGTCCAATCTAAACCTAGCGGATCGACGTTAAACAATTCCATGGCTAGTGAGGCAACTTCGGCATCAATTGGCTTTAAATTTTTGACTTCGCTGTAGTCTCTAACTCGTCGCAGCAAGCGGTTAGCGATCCGGGGGGTTCCGCGAGCACGGCGGGCAATTTCTGTGGCTCCTTCTGGGGTGATTTGAGTGTCGAGAACTTGGGCACTTCTTTGGACAATTAGACTAAGTTCGTCTATTTCGTAGTAGCGCAATCTTTGGATTAAGCCGAAGCGATCGCGCAATGGAGATGTCAGCGACCCGACTTTTGTGGTTGCTCCTACTAAGGTAAATGGTTTCAGGGGAATGCTGCGGATTTTGGCGCTTTTGCCTTGACCGATCGTAATATCTAACCGACAGTCTTCCATCGCCGGATAGAGGATTTCTTCTGTAACTTTAGATAAACGGTGAATTTCATCTATAAACAGCACGTCGCCTGCTTTGAGGTTGATCAGCAATCCGACAATATCTCGCGGTTTTTCTAAAGCTGGGGCGGTGGTGATTTTGCATTCAACTTCCATTTCTGCTGCTAGAATTAGCGACATTGTGGTTTTTCCTAACCCTGGAGGCCCGTAGAGTAACAGGTGATCCATAGGTTCGCCGCGAGATTTAGCTGCTGCAATTGCGATCGCCAAAACTTCTCTCAAGTCTTTTTGCCCGATGTATTCAGCTAGCCGTTGGGGTCGAATTTTGTCGTCTTGTTTGCTGTTGATTTCGTCGGGTAGTTCTTGCGATTCTAGCAAAGATTCCGCCGGGGGTTTGGCGGCTTTTTTGCGACGGGCCGGGGCTATGTCTTCAGGTAGATTTGGGTCGGGGGGCTGTTGTTTGGAGGATATAATAGCCATATTTATCTGCGTTCGGGCAGCGGGAATTGTTTACACTTGTTAGCAGAATCTTTAAAATTATTGAGTTCGTTATGAGTATTCCATCTTCTTTGTTAGCATCGGAAAGCATAACTTTTGAGGGGGCGATCGAGCTGACTCAATCTTTACTGTCGTTCATTGAGGCCGATCGACTTTTACAAGCCGACATCCAGCAAGCTGTTACATCTCTGGTGAAAACACAGAACGGTGCTAGGGGTTTTTTTGTCACCTATCTAACGGACGATGGACAGGAGGCAGATCACCCGTCACCCGGAGTAGTCGAGGCGCTGCGATCGGCTCCTGAGATCGTAGCAGAACTGCTGGTGAAAAATTTGGCGATGTCGGCGGCAATGGTTGTACATCATTCGCGCCAGCAAAAGGAGGAAATGGCGGCCGATTCTGCTAGAGTGCAGGAGCGATCGCGCAATTTAATTCAAATGCTGCAAATGCCAGCCTGTCAAACTATAGCGTCGCAAATGCTAGAAAGTTTGCAGAGTGCCAACGGCGAGTATCAAAAATTTTTCCAGCGGTGGGGCTACGACGACGAGCAAAAACTAGCGATCGGTTCGGCAGTTCGATCGGCGATCGGCTAAAATAACCTCCGAAGGAAGGGGAAAGAAGAAAGAAGGAAGAAGCCGAAGCTAGGGTGGCAGATGCTTGATCAAAGCGGCGGGGCTGTGGAATAATTGCGGTTTAACAAAAGCTGCACCATTGTAGCTTGAGTTGATTTAGGTGTGAAGGTAGTGAACGAGGGCGAAAAAATTGCTGAGAACGGTGAAAGGAGTTGCCCAAAAGGCCAGAAGGCTGGGCCGGCGGCGGCAGGCAAGTACGCCCCGGCGGTGGGCGAAGCTGAATCTGCTGGCAACATTGGTGCGCCGGGACTTGGAAGCTCAATACAAAGGCTCGATTCTGGGCAATTTGTGGCCACTGCTGAATCAGCTATCGCAATTGGTGATTTACACATACGTATTTTCGATCGTCCTCAAGGTAAAGCTCAGCCTTGCAGGCTTCCCAGAAAACAGCGACATTACATTTGGAGTCTGGTTGTTTGCAGGTTTGCTGCCTTGGACTGCCTTCACCAGCGGTTTGATCAAGTCGGGAGTATCGGTGGTGGGGCAGCCGAATCTAGTAAAAAAAGTGGTATTTCCTCTCGGTTTGCTGCCCCTAGTGCCGATTTTTACAGCTTTTCTTGAAAGTTCTCTGGGTTTAGCAGCTTTGATTGTGATAGTAGCAGTGTCGTCGCAAAAGCTCAACGCTACTTTATGCTTGCTGCCACTGGTATGGGTGCCTCAGTTGCTGATAACTGCTGGTTTGGGATATTTGACAGCGGGCTTGACTGTATTTTTGCGAGACATTCCTCAGACATTAGGTGTTATTCTAAATTTTTGGTTTTATTTGACGCCGATCGTCTACCCAGCATCAATCATCCCCCAAGAGTGGCGAGGGTGGGTATTTTGGCTAAATCCAATGGCCGCCATCTCGGAGGTTTATCGAGACCTCATACTGCTTGGAGAAGTGAAGCATTGGGGCGAATGGGGTGTCGCCACGCTGATTTCTGCTGTTATATTTTGTGGAGGTTTGGCGGTTTACCGGCGTTTGCGTCCCGCTTTTGCTGACGTGCTGTAAATTTGTGTGATATCTACAGTCAATCTAAAATCTAAAATCTAAAATCTAAAATCTAAAATCGATTGTGCTGTAAATATGTTTGAGATTTCAAGTCAATCTAAAATCTAAAATCTAAAATCTAAAATCGATTGACTGCCGCCAATGACAGAAAATGTAATTTCACTAAAAAATGTTTCCAAATGCTTTAAGCGGTACGATCATCCAGGAGACCGCTTAAAGGAAATTATTTACCCCAGCAAAAAACTTGCTGACGAATTTTGGGCCCTACACGACATCAATCTGGAAATTCCTCAAGGACAAACTCTGGGAATCGTCGGTCGCAACGGTTCGGGGAAAAGCACTCTCCTGCAAATAATTGTGGGGACGCTAACGCCTACCGCAGGAAGCGTGGAGGTTAAAGGGCGAGTCTCCGCTTTGTTGGAACTCGGAAGCGGGTTTAACCCGGAATTTACCGGGCGGCAAAATGTGTTTTTTAACGCTCAGTTACTGGGATTCAATCAAAAACAAACTGAAGAAAAGTTTGACGATATAGCTGCTTTTGCTGATATTGGGGATTTCATCGAACAGCCAGTCAAGACTTATTCTAGCGGTATGTTTGTCAGGCTAGCTTTTGCCGTTGCGACGAGCGTCGAGCCAGATATTTTGGTGGTTGACGAAGCTCTTTCGGTGGGCGACGAAGCTTTTCAACGCAAGTGTTTTGCCCGCTTACAAAGCATTCAGGAAGGTGGCGGAACAATTTTATTTGTTTCTCACGCTGCTACTTCTGTGGTGCAACTTTGTACGTCGGCGATTTTAATGGATAGCGGTGAATTGCTGCTCGCTCACACGCCGAAGGTGGTAATTTCTAAGTATCAAAAGCTGATTTATGCCGATCCGGATCAGGTTTTGGGGTTGAAGTCAGATATTCGAGCTCTGAACCAACTCACAAAACAGGAAAGTCCAGACCACCTTCAGGATGCTAATTTAGAAAGCACAAAGAGGGAAGTTAAACCGGAGCAACATCTCTCCAAACCCCAGGAATATTACGATGAATTTTACGATCCGGGGATGATACCGTCGAATACGGTAAGGTATCCGTCTCGCGGAGCGGAAATTATCAACCCCCACATCGAGACGCTGAAGGGAAATGTGGTAAATCACTTGATCGGTCGTCAAGATTATATTTATACTTACTCTGTCACTTTCTCCCGGTCAACTTCCAAAGTTAGGTTTGGAATGTTGATTAAAACAATTAGCGGTTTTGAGTTGGCGGGTGCTTCTTTGAAGGCTTCTACTCAGTCAGTGAGGTATGTGGAAGCAGGAACGACAATTGTAGTGAAGTTTCATTTTAAATGTTTGCTGAATCCCGGTGTTTATTTTCTGAATGCTGGGGTTGTGGGAACGGTAGATGGAGATTTAACTTATCTGGATCGCTGTGTTGATGTGGCGATGTTTAGAGTTCAGTCTTGTACGGAGTCTTGCGGTAACGGCATCGTTGACTTGCTAATCGAACCGTGTTTAACTGTTGTTAATGCTGATTCTCTAGTGAAAGAGCAGTCAACAGAGGTTATCTAAAATTCTGTAAAAAAAACAATGAGCGATATCAATTTAGATTTAGTCGAAAATCCCGTAATCACAGCATTTATTCAAGATCAAGCTAAGTTTCCGGAAATTTTTAAACTGAATATCTGCGAAGACGATGAAATGTATTTGTTCAGCTTGAACAACGTCAAAGACGATCGCGATCGGGCTTTGGTGCGATATTATTCAATCGGGCGTCGCATCTTGGATACAGTTAAACAAGTTGTGGAATGGCATTTTGGCAGTTTTGAAAAAGTACCCTCTTTTCTAGATTTTGCCTGCGGTTACGGTAGATTTACCAGGTTTTTGATTCAGGAAATACCGCCGGAACGAATTTGGGTTTCTGATATTTATGCTAACGCGGTTAAGTTTCAAACTGAATACTTGGGCGTCAACGGTATTGTCTCAACTGGAAAACCAGAAAATTATTTAATTGACCGCAAGTTTGACTGCATTCTGGCTAATTCTTTTTTCAGCCATATGCCGGAAAGGACTTTTACAAGTTGGTTACAAAATTTGTACGATTTGTTGACTCCTAACGGCATTTTGATGTTCAGCGTTCACGATGAGTGTTTGCGCCTAGCCAATATAGAAATGCCTGCTAATGGTATTTTGTTTAGTCCTCAAAGCGAAAGCCAGTCTTTAGATAAGGAGGAATACGGCACAACTTATGTAACTGAAAAGTTTGTGAGAGAATGTGTCGCGCGAGTTAGCGGAGGCAAAGCTTTTGTTCACCGCATCAAAAAAGGCATCTGCAGATTTCAGGATTTGTATGTTGTCACAAATGAGCTAGTTAGAGATTTTTCGGAGTTGAAATTCAATCATCACCCGGAAGGATATATTGATGTTGCTGCTTTTACTAATAAGGAGAATTTGTATCTAGAAGGATGGGTAGCTGATGTGAATCCCAACGGTCGAATTGAGGAGCTGCAAGTGCTGGTAAACGGCGAGGTTGTACAGAGGTGCGAGCCTTTTTACGATCGCCCAGATGTAGCGGGATATTTTGAAACTAATGGGGCTTTGCAGTCGGGTTGGAGCTGTTATTTACCCAAAAACACTGTAGGGCTGCAGGATGTGTTAATAGTCAAAGCAATCAATAACTATGGTTGGGAATGGATTCTGGAAACTTGCACTGTTAAATCGCTGGTTAACCAAAGACAATCGCAGTCTTTGTTGGGTTCTACTCAGACAAAACTCAAATTACTCGAGACTCAGTTAGAGTCGGCTAGGATAGAATCGGAGCAAAATCAAAGTAAGTTAATGATTACTGAAACAAAGTTGGAAGAATCTCAAACAAGTTTGCAAGAAGCTCAAACTAAATTAGTTTCAGCTCAAACGCAATTGGAGCAAACTCAAAATCAGTTAGTATCTGTGCAAATGCAGTTGGAGAAAACAGAAAATCAGTTAATTAATCTTAAGCAAGAACTAGAGCAAGCGAAGTGTCGAGTTTTAGCAATGGAAAGCAGCAAGTTCTGGAAGATCAGAAGCGCGTGGTTTCAAGTCAGGCGCTCCTTGGGCTTAGCAGGAGAGTAGCGAATAAATTTGGTGTGGGAGTTAGGGCGAGGGAGATAAATTGTGAGTACAAATGACAGCAAACCATCGGTTTTTATTGTTACCGGAATGCACCGTTCCGGCACGTCTTTAACAGCTTCTTTGTTTCAGAAAGTCGGGGTTGATATTGGTAAAAAGTTAGTGGGTCCGGCCGACGGAAATGTGAAAGGTCATTTCGAGAATGTTGATTTTGTGGAATTTCACAAAAGTGTTTTGCGATCGCACGGTATTGATGAACTCGGATGTACGTTTGAAAAAACGATTCCGGTAGCAGCGGAATACGTGGAAATCGCCAAAAGGGCGATCGACCAAAATCAACTTCCTCACAAACATTGGGGTTGGAAAGACCCCCGAACAGCCCTTTTTTGGGATTTTTGGCTGACTTTGCTCCCCGAAGCTAATTTTATCTGTGTTTATCGATCGCCCTGGGAAGTAGTCGATTCCCTTTACCGCCGGGGAACCGATGTCAGCTTGCTGCAAAATCCCAAAATGGCAGTAAAAATGTGGATTCACTACAATCAAAAAGTTTTAGAACTTTACGAACGTTTCCCCGATCGCTGTCTCCTAGCCAATGTTTACCCCATCGGCAACACTCCTGAACTTTTCCTCGATCGAGTCAACGAAAAATTTAATGTTAACTTAGGTGCCATACCGGGCGACAATTTTGAAGAATCTTTATTAGTCAACGATATTGTCAAAAGTCACAGACCGAGTTTAATAGAAAAATATTTTCCCGAAGCATTAGAACTATATGAACTTTTGGAAACCCAAGCTGGCAATCTCAGCAGCGAGTCGAAAGGTGCGATCGAGCAAGTTATTCATTTCCCAGCATCTCCAGTCTGGCCATTTGAAGATTGGCTAAAAATCCGCTTGCTGGAAAAACAGCAAAAAACTAGCTCTTCCGAACTCAAACAGTGGCAAGAACAATTTCACCAGGCCCAGGCGAAAGTGTTGGGATTAGAGACAGAATTAGGAGTAACTCAAGTACAGCTTGCAGGCAAAGAATCAAATTTTCAAGAAGCTTTAGCAAAACTCCTCGGATTAGAAACAGAATTAGGACAAACTCAGGTACAGCTTGCAGGCAAAGAATCGCAATTTCAAGAAGCTTTAACAAAAGTCTTAAAATTAGAAGCAGAATTAGGGCAAACTCAGGTACAGCTTGCAGGCAAAGAATCGCAATTTCAAGAAGCTTTAGCGAAACTCCTCGGATTAGAAACAGAATTAGGACAAACTCAGGTACAGCTTGCAGGCAAAGAATCCCAATTTCAAACAGCTTTAGCAAAAGTATTAGAATTAGAAACAGAATTAGGGCAAACTCAGGTACAATTTGAAGAGACTGAATTTATATTGCAGCAAAAGTTAGCTGAGTTAATTCAGTTAGAAAAAGCACAAAGTCAAAATCAGGAAAGATTAAAGGATACCCAGGAAAAATTAGAACACTCCCGCCAGGAAAATGAAAATTTTCGGGCAGAACTTGCTATCATCAAGTCTTCAATATGGTGGCAAGTGAGAGAAAAGCTGTGGGAAATTCAGCGCAAAATCCGCGACTTGTTCCCTAAATTTATTTTTTCGTTAGATCAACCCACTACTTGGCAAGTTTGTGATTCCAACCTGCTAATTGTCGGCTGGGTTTTTCACCAAAAAACAGAGACTACAGCAGTCCGCGCCAGAATTAAAGACCAGAGTTTCGCAGGCGTTTACGGCATAGATAGAAGTGATATAGCGCTAGCCCACTCTCATATTCCGGCTGCGAAGAAATCAGGTTTTACAATTCAATTGGAAGCGCCTGCCGGACGACACGAAGTGCTACTGGAAGCGCAAGATGAGCGAGGTAAATGGCATTTGTTGGCAGCTTATCCGTTGTTAGTTTCAACGATTCAAGCATCGTTAGATGTACCGGTGGTGTGGGAACAGCGTCAGGGTCAAATTTTGTTTGCAGGTTGGTGCTGCCACCACGATCGCAAAATTGCTAAATTAAGCTTGTTGTGCGGCGATACTTCTGTAGAATGCGCCTACGGTTTACGGCGAAAAGATGTCGGCGAAGTGTTTCCCGACTGGGTTAACAGTTCGGAAAGCGGTTTCGAGGCCCTTGTCGATTTGCCTCCTGGCGAATGGCACGTTTCTCTGCAAGCTGAGTTAGAAAGCGGGGAAATTTTATCTTTTCAAGCGCCTAAAAAATTGACTGTGCGGCGCTACCATATCTGGCAACGAAGTGCAGATAAGTTTGAGGAGTTATCAAGGTTTACAGCCGCAATTCAGCAGCGGGCGAGGGAAAGAAAACAGCGTCTCGGCAGAATTGTGCCGATGCCTTGGGAAATTGTGAAGGTGATTCGCCAGTTGGGGAAGATTTATCAGCAGCAAAAACAGTTTACTGCGCCGGGAGATTTGCTGCCACCTGCGGGTTTTGTGGTGCCTCAACCCATTGATAGATATGACGCATGGCTGGAGGTGAATCAGTGGAACGGTCGCGCGCGCGATTACTTGATTTCTCGGTTAAAATCGTGCCGGGAACCCCTGCCAAAAATTTCGGTAGTAATGCCAGTTTACAACCCGCAGATAGATTTTCTCGAAAGTGCGATCGACAGCGTAATTAATCAAGTTTATCCAAACTGGGAACTCTGCATTGCCGATGATTGCAGCACGGAACTTACTATTGCTGAAAAATTGAAAAACTGGGGTCAAAAGGACGATCGTATCCGCATCACATTTCGCACAGAAAACGGCAACATCAGCGCAGCAACCAACAGCGCCGCCGCCCTCGCAACAGGCGACATCATCCTATTTTTAGACAACGACGACGAACTCACTCCCGACGCATTAGGCGAAGTCGCCTTATATTTTGCCTCACATCCAGCCACCGATTTTCTCTATTCCGACGACGACAAAATCGACACTAAAGGTCGCAGATTCGCCCCGCAATTCAAACCGCAATGGTCGCCGGAACTGCTGCTTTCCTATATGTATCTCGGTCATTTGTGCGCCGTGAGAAGACACATTTTTGAAGAAATAGGCGGTTTGCGGATAGGTTTTGAAGGCTCGCAAGATTACGATTTTGCCTTGAGAGCAACCGAAATTTCTCGCCACGTCGCGCACCTGCCGCTAGTGCTGTATCACTGGCGAACCGCACCCGGTTCTACAGCCATATCTGGGGCGGCAAAACCCGCCAGTTTTTCCGCCGGTCAAAAAGCCATTCAAGACGCACTAAACCGCCGCAAAATTAACGGCAATGTTGCTCAGCACGCATGGGCGATCAAAGAAAATCTGGGCATATTTGCCCAGGATTTCCCGGATAATGGCCCATCAGTAACGGTAATTATTCCTACTAAAAATCAGCTAAAATTACTGAAAGCCTGTCTGGATTCTCTAGAAACTACAACCTACAAAAATTATCAAGTTGCCGTCATCGACAACGAAAGCGACGACCCGAAAACTCTGGAATACTTAAAGGAATTAAGTTGCCAAGTTTTGCGGATAAAAAATCCTGGGGGCAAGTTTAGTTTTGCAGCCATTAACAACCGCGCTGCGGAACAAGTGGACAGCGAATATGTGTTGTTTTTGAACAACGATACTGAAGTAATTAACCCGCGCTGGCTGAGTCAAATGGTGGGATACGCTCAAATCGCGGGCGTGGGTGCAGTCGGCGCGCGGCTGTTATATCCAGATGGCAGAATTCAGCACGCGGGCGTAATTCACGGGCTGCATCACGGTTTGGCTGGTCACGCTTTTAAGCTGATGAACAGCGAAAATCGAGGCTATCTTTCTCAAGCGATGGTAACGCGAAATTACTCTGCGGTAACAGCGGCTTGCATGATTACTCCGCGTCAATTGTTCTTAGAAGTGGGCGGTTTTGATGAGGAAAATTTTGCTGTTGCTTACAATGATGCAGATTACGGATACCGACTGTTAGAACGGGGTTATCGGTGCGTATATTGTCCTGATGCGGAGTTGTTGCACAAAGAGGGAACTTCTAGGGGTTTTACCGACAATCCTCAAGAAGTGGCGGCTTTTAGACGCAAGTATGCGGGGAAAAAGGACAGTTTTTACAGTCCTCACTTGTCTTTAGAAGATGAGTATTTTCATATTCAACCTCGACGGGTTTTTATGAAGGAAGAAGGTTCGGCAACGGATTTTGTAACGGATGTAACGGATGTAACGGATGTAACCGAGAAGGAAGAACGCAAATTTAGTGATTCTGGTTGGTTGGAAGCAGCCAATGGTTTTGTTAATCGTGTCAAAGTTTTGATGTGCAGCAATTCGCTGGATTTCACTGGTGCGCCGCTGCATCAGTACGAAATTGCCGTGAAATTGGCGGCTGAGGGTGTGGTTAAGCCGATCGTACTTTGCACAACAGACGGGCCCCTGCGTCAAGCTTACGAACAGCAGGGAATTGAAGTAATTGTGCGCGACAATCCTCTCGAACACATCTATCAGCGCGATGCTTATGATGAAGCCATCCGCAGTTTTAGCACAGAAATTGCAAGTTTAAAAGTAGATGCAATTTATGCCAATACTTTAGAAAACTTTTTTGTAGTTGATGCCGCGCACCAAATCGGAATTCCTGTGGTGTGGAACGTGCACGAAAGTGAACATTGGCAAACTTATTTTAACAGGTTTGGTTCGGAGATTGCGGCGAGAGCTTTAGAGTGTTTTCGCTTTCCTTACAAAGTTATTTTTGTGGCAGATGCCACGCGGGACAGGTATTTGCCTCTCAACAGTCACCACAATTTTACAGTGATTCACAACGGCTTAGATTTGAGCAAACTGGAAAATTCGGAGAATTCTGAATTGGCTAGAAAAAGTTTAGGTGTTGCAGCGGAAGATGTGGTAATTTTGCTGCTGGGAACGGTATGCGAACGCAAAGGACAGCAGGATTTAGTTAAAGCGCTTTCACTTTTACCTGACAAATGGCACAATAAAATTAGGTGTTTTATTGTGGGCGATCGCCCGAGTATTTACAGCAATAAATTAGCCGATTTGGTGGGGGAATTGCCAGAAGAGTTGCGGCAAAGGGTGACAGTAGTTCCGGAAACTGGGGAGACGGGAAAATATTACAAATCGGCTGATATTTTTGTTTGCACTTCTCGCGTTGAAAGTTTTCCAAGAGTGATTTTGGAGGCAATGGCTTGCGACTTGCCAATTATTACAACGCCTGTTTTTGGAATTAAAGAACAAGTGCGACCTGGAATTAATGGTTTGTTTTATACGCCAGATCGCCCGGACGAATTAGTTGCAGCTTTGATTAGTTTACTGGAGGATAAATTTTTGCGGCAGGAGTTAGCTGAAAACGCTAAATATGTCTTGGATTCACTTAATACTTTTGAGGAAATGACTCAAGCTTATGGAGAGATTTTCTGCGAAGCATATTTCAGCCGTCATTAGTCATCTTACAGTGCCAGCCTCCGCCCCAGTGAAGGGCAGTAACTCACCTCGTAGACTTTTGGCAGGATTTAATATAATTTGCCAATAATTGCGGAACATATTGAAAATTGAGCCATCAATACTATAAAATAATCAAAAATGAACGATGAAAAAATGACCGATCGCCCAAGAGTAGATTATGAAAGGGCCTGGGACAGTTACGCCCAACAGTGGCAAAAAACTAATGCCGAACTTGCCCATATTGGCGACGAATGGATAGGTAAAGCTGCCGGTGCCGCTAACTCCTTAGCCGAATACGAAGCGCTGATAGAACAGCAATTTATTGCACCGTACATCAAAAAAGAACATACGGTTTTAGAAATTGGTATCGGCGGGGGAAAAACCGGTTCGCTGCTGCTGAAATATTGCGATCGACTAATTTGTGCCGACATTTCCAGTCAAATGCTGCAAGCGGCGCGATCGCGCTTGGGAGACGATCGCGTTTCTTACGTCAAACTCGACGGTTTAACATTAGACGGCATCGCTCCAGGTTCAGCCGATGTCTGCTTTTGTTACGATACAATGGTACACGTAGAGCCGGTAGATATATTCAACTATCTGACTCGAATTCCCAAACTGCTGCGGGGCGATCGAATTTGCGTGTTTCACCACACAAATATTTTTAGCGAATTAGGGTGGCAAAAATTCGCCAGCGAGTGGGACAAAAACTTGCTAGGGCACAGAGACGGCACAGCATTTTCAGTTATGACTGATACAATTATGGAAAAATTTCTCAACCATTTAAACTATCAAATCATCCTGAAAAATACATCTTCAGTACCGCGAGATTGCGTCTGGATCTGCAAAGCACCAACCCCCAATGAATAAAACCAAAGCTTTTTAGCAGAATCAAAATATTTTATTCCAACAGTCAACAGTCAACAGTCAACAGTCAACAGTCAACAGTCAACAGTCAACAGACAACTGACAATGAAAGCATTATTTCTCCATCCCAACTTCCCCGCCCAATACCGCCACATTATCACGGCTTTAGGCGCAGATCCGAAAAATCAAATTGTTTTCGGCACTAAAAACGAGCGCCCAGAGTGGAACATTCCCGGCGTTCGCAAAGCAGCATTTACCCCCAGCCGGGAACCCCACGCGCAGACTCACCAATACGTCCGCCCTTTAGAAAGTGCCGTCATCTACGGACAAGCCGTATTTAGAATGGCAGAACAACTCAAAGCAGACGGTTTCGTACCCGATATTATCTGCGGACATTCCGGTTGGGGGCCGACATTGTTTGTCAAAGAAGCTTTTCCAAATACGCCACTTTTGTGCTATTTCGAGTGGTTTTATCATGCTATTGGTTCCGACGCAGATTTCGACCCAGCGGAACCTTTAACAGTTGACGATATGGCCAGAATTAGGATAAAAAATGCGCCGATTTTGATCGATTTATATTCTTGCGATTGGGGTTTGTCGCCCACTTATTGGCAGCGATCGCAATTCCCGCCAGAATTACAACAAAAATTATCCACACTCCACGACGGCGTAGATACCGATTACTTCAAACCAGACCCCGGTGCTAAACTGGTTTTGCCTAACTTAGACTTGTCTGGCGTTGATGAAATTGTCACCTACGTATCGCGGGGAATGGAACCTTACCGGGGTTTTCCCGAATTCATTGAGTCGATCGCCTATGTACAAGAACGCCGCCCCAACTGTCACGTCGTAATCGTTGGTTCAGAAAGAGTTTGTTACGGTCGTTCTTTACCCAACGGCGAGTCTTACAAAGACTATATGCTCAAAAAAGTGCCGCTCGATTTGTCGCGAGTTCACTTTGTCGGCCCCCTACCTTACGGACTGTATTTAAAAGTAATTCAAGCATCCGACGTACACGTTTATTTGACCAGACCTTTTGTGCTATCTTGGTCGATGATTGAATCTCTATCAACCGGATGTTTAGTAATCGGTTCCGACACAGGGCCAGTCAGAGAAGTTATCCGCGACGGAGAAAACGGTTTGCTAGTCGATTACTTCTCACCGAAACAAGTAGCCGATCGCATTGATGAAGTTTTAGACCATCCTACCCGCATGGCAGAAATTCGCATCAAAGCCCGTCAAACCGCCCTAGAACGCTACAGTTTAGCTAAAATGCTGCCGCAACATCTACAACTGATCGAGCAAGTAGCAAATCGTTCCATGCCGCCTACAGTTGGTATGGAACCAGAACGGGAATTAGCAGCATCTTTTGCAGTGAGAATTTAGTAATAAAGTTAGTCAAGACTACGCGCTGCATAATAGCGGGATGATTTTGATTTTTTTGTGGGATGGGCGTCCCGCCCGTCCGGCTTATTTTTGATTTTTTTTGTGGGATGGGCGTCCCGCCCGTCCGGCTTATTTTTGATTTTTTTGTGGGATGGGCGTCCCGCCCGTCCCATGTATTTTCGGGCGTTGCATAATGGAAGTATGAACTCCCCTAAATGTGTCCTAAATGTGAATCAGCCCCAATCAGCAATAGCAAGGGAGCATCTCATATTGGTAAAAATACTTCTTCTCCTTCTTTCTCCTGCCTCAAAACTCCAATTTCTAGCTTGGCTGCAAAAGTGAGATGCTCCCGCAGGCTTCTATCCGTCTCTTACTTTATTACCTAAAGTATGGGAATATCCCCCTGCCTGATAGATTTTGATTATAGTTGTGCAACCCTTAAAATTTATTGAAATCCATTCAGTTAAAATTAACTAAGAAATACCCAAAGCTGTTTCAGACATCGTAATTAAATTATTACCAAAAACTTTCTGGTGAATTGGAATATCAATAATAAAGATTGCCCCCTGATTAGGAGCTGAAATACAATTGAGCTGGCCCCCGTGTTTATCCACTACAATCTGATGGGAAATTGACAGCCCAATACCAGTACCCTTCCCGATAGGCTTAGTAGTAAAAAATGGCTCAAATAGGTGTTGGCTAATTTCTTCGGTCATCCCAGGGCCGTTATCCTTAATATGAATTAACACCCGATTAGATTCCGTGACCTCCGTGCGAATGAAAATCTTAGAAGGATTAGCTTTCATTTCACTTAACGATCGCGTCGTATTATAATCATCTATGGCATCAATAGCATTAGCAACAAGATTCATAAACACCTGGTTAAGCTGACCCGCATAACACTCTACCAGAGGCAGATTGCCGAATTCTTTAACAACCTCAATTGCAGGTCGATCGCCCCTTCCTTTAACGCGGTTATGCAAAATTAACAGAGTGCTATCAATACCCAGGTGAATATCCACCGGTTTCATTTCAGATTCATCCAAGCGCGAGAAGATTCGCAGCGACTGAACAATTTCGCGAATCCGGTCTACACCTACCTTCATTGAACTCAGCAATTTAGGTAAGTCTTCCACCAAAAAATCTAGTTCTATTTCCTGTATTTTCTGTTCAACTTTTTGTCCAGCCGCCGGGAATTCTTGCTGATAAAGATTGACTAGATCAATCAGATTTTGGGTATAATCATGGGCGTAAGAAAGATTCCCAAAAATAAAATTGACGGGATTATTTATTTCATGGGCCACACCTGCCACAAGCTGACCTAGAGAAGACATTTTTTCGCTCTGAACAAGTTTAGTCTGCGTGATTTGCAATTCTCGAAAAGCCTTTTCTAAACATTGAGCTTGGGTTCGCAATTGAGCTTCCGATTCTTGCAATCCCGCCTCTGCTTGCAGACGCTCTTGAATCTCCTGTTTGAGTAATTGATTGGATAGAAAAAGTTCAGCCGTCCTTTCGTCAACTCGCCTTTCCAACTCCGATGCCAGCTTCAAGAGCGAAGATTCCGCTTTGACACGCTGTTCGATTTCTGCTTGCAAGCACACATTTTGCTCTAGGAGTTTTTTCGACAGGTTGCGGAGCTTCATGTGGACATTAACACGAGCTAAAACCTCTTCATGCTGAAGAGGCTTAGTGATATAATCCACCGCACCCAGACTCAAACCTTTAACCTTATCCACCGTATCAGCAAGAGCCGTCATAAAAATCACGGGAATGTCTCTCGTTAAATCATTCGCTTTCAAACGGCGACAAGTTTCAAACCCATCTATTCCCGGCATAAGCACATCCAACAGGATCAGATCTGGCGCAGCATATGCGACCTTCTGGAGAGCACTTTGGCCATCCCTAGCTACCAATACTTTAAAGCCAAAATCAGCCAAAAAATCGAACAGGACACCTAAATTAGTCGGGGTGTCATCTACGATTAAAATGGTGCTTGGTTCGGCAAGTTCACTACTCATTAGTTGTCGTCCTATATTGTTTAATAAACTCTAGAATTTGTTGTTCTTCAAATCCTTTTGCTAACTGGCGCAGATGGGTAGCAAAGGGAACCCATTGCTCATTGAGTTGTTCGAGTTTTGCAGCTCGCTCCGCAATCCCTCGGAGATCGCCCATCATCGCTAGATCGAATAGAACGGCTATTTCCTCATCGGGAGGAGCTACAATTTCAGAACTTAGAGATTTTGTTTCTCCTTCTGCTTTCCTAATCTCTTCCTGGTTTTCTTCATAAATCCATTCTAACCCTAAATGAGTACGTAATTTTTCTAAAAGCTCCTCGATTCGTATGGGTTTGGGAATAAAATCATTGCAACCTACCTCGACACTTTGTTGTCGATCGAAATCAAAAACGCTGGCCGAAGTAGCAATCACCACTAACTTAGTCTGACCTAGTGATTTGCGAATTCGGCGCGTTGCTTCTAAGCCACTCATTACTGGCATCATCAAGTCCATTAAAATACAGTCTGGTTTAAACTCTGCCACCTTGTTTAAACAGTCCTGACCCTCCGTTGCTTCCAGAACTTCAAATCCTAACGGCTGAAGCATTCCCGCAATGATCGAACGATTCTGCCACTTATCGTCAGCTATGAGAATTTTTCGCTTTCCGCCTTTGAAACCAACGATGGTGTGGGCATTTGCTTTGGCTGCATTAGTCGCCCATTCGGATACCTCTGGCAAATCTAAATCGAACCAGAAAACGCTCCCTTGTCCTAATGTACTCTTCACCTTTATTTCACCGCCCATCATCTGGACTAATTGGCGGCTAATTGCCAGTCCCAACCCGGTTCCTTCAACCTTACGGTTGGCATCCCCTACTTGGTGAAAAGGCAAAAATATATCTTGCAATTGCTCTGGTGCCATACCAACTCCGGTATCTTCCACTTGAAACCGGATTTTGCCATCCTGATATCCTACTTTGAATGCCACCCCACCTTTTTCGGTAAACTTAATCGCATTGCCGAGTAAGTTGATTAAAACTTGGCGCAACCTTTTTTCATCACCCTGGACGGCAATAGGTAGTTGGGTAATTGCCTCGTAAATCAGGGAGATTCCCTTTTGTTCTGCCCGAATATTGCAAATTTCAGCCAGGCCTTCCAAAAATTCTGATAAATGGAAATTACTCAGGTGGATTTCCATTTTTCGGGCTTCGATTTTAGAGAGGTCTAAAATATCGTTAATCAGGGTTAAGAGGTGATCGCCGCACTGACTAATGACGTTCAGACCATCTTTTTGCTGGTCAGCCAAGTTTTTTTGTCGTTTGAGGATTTGCGTGTAACCCAAAATGCCATTAAGTGGCGTTCGGAGTTCGTGGCTCATATTAGCAAGAAACTCACTCTTGGCAGAGTTGGCTGCTTTCGCTAATTCTTCTGCTTTTTGTAAATGGATATTTTTTTCTTGTAACTGTTGCGTTCTTTCTGCCACCTTCGCTTCTAAAGTAGCGTTGGCGGCTTCCAAATCGTTATAAAGACGGGCATTTTCAATTGAAATAGCTGCTTGAGAAGATAAAAGTTGTAAAACTTCTAAACGATCGGGAGTAAAAGCACCAGTTGTGAGATTATTTTCTAAATAAAGGATACCTGTAAGTTTTGCTTGATGAACGATAGGAGTACATAATACTGACTTTGGTTTTTGGTTGACGATATAAGTATCCGCTGTGAAGGTTCCCTCACAAGTCGCATCGCTTAATACAACATTTTCCTGAGTTCTGGCAACATAGTTAATCAAAGATATGGGTAGTTGCTGACTATTTTCCACTGGTATTGTTTGCAGCACCTCTACATCGCTATCTACGGTTCCATAGGCTTCTATTAGTAAACTTCCCGCTTTTTCTAAAATGAAAATGCCACTTTGAGCGCCCGCATTCTCGATCGCAATTTTCATCAGTTTTGCCAACAGCTTACTCAGTACAATTTCACCAGAAAGAGCTTGGGATGCTTTGATCACAGTAGCTAAATCTAGAGCTCCTGCGCTTCCTCCACTCGTCGAGGTAGTGGTCATCGTGACCGGGCTACCTTGACTTTCTGGCTTGGCTATCCGGGAAAGTATTTGAGGATATCTGGCTTCTAAATCTTTGACTATAGCTTTCGCTCCCCAGCGACTATATCCGTAGTAAGCATCGGTTAAATAAAGCCGAGCAATTTTATCTTTAGCGCGGGACAAATAAAACTCTGCTGCTAGTTCGTTGGCTAATGCTTCTTCTTGGATATATCCCTGTTCTTTGGCTCCGGCTATGGCGCGATCGTAATAATCGCTCGCTTCTAAAGGTTGTCCCAAAATCCGCGCTTTTTCTGCCTCTACTAACTCATACTTGTGCTGGAAGTTAGACGGTGCATAAAACGCCCATGTCTTTAATTTTTTTTGATTCGCTGTTAATTCACTTAGGTATTGTTCTTTCTGGTTTGGTTCCGCTTCAGGATAAACTGCTATAAGGGCAAGAGAATAGTAAACGTTGTAGATACTCATGTGCATTAATCCTGCCCCCGTGTCGGCATATTTTAATGCTAAGTTTGCACTCGACACTGTTTTATTTGGCTCTTTAAATAGATAAGAGAGAATCATTTTGCCCACATGGTAAGCATAGAGCAAAGTCCCAGTGTTAGACGCCTCGATTCCTGGCAGTAGTTCTTCTTCATTAAAACTTTCACCTAGCAAAAAGTATTTATCAGAGTTTTTGTCGAGTAGATTGTTAACTATTTGCTGGTAAATTTTAATAAATAAAGTATCGTATTCTTGTTTTAGTTTAATGGTTAGGGCAACATACTTTGCCTGTTCCTGCTCAACTTTCTGTAGTTCCCGCCCGCTGAAAAATAACTGATTGCAATAATTGACGGTACTGTGACAAGCATATTCTAGGTCTCCAGTTTCCACACCACTTTGAATGGCATCAATCAAAGGTTCTAGGGTAGTTTTAAGCGGCTCTTTCCAAAATTTAATCAGACAATTAAATACACAAAGTATTTTCGATTTAAGGGTAATCGTGTTAAACCTTTCTAGTAGCAAAATAGCTAGTTTACCAAATTGATATCCAGAATCTATGTCTCCTAATCCTCCACAGAGTAACACTCCATACCACACATAAGCAACAGCGACTTGAGGCGAATTTCCATACTTAATAGACAAGATTATTTTTGTATAAAGAATCCGCGGAAAAATCGCTGGATTTACAACAAAAGCCGGCGTTGTCATGATATTTAATATCCGCATAGCTGCGAGCTTATCGGGAGCTGTCATTGGCGGCAAGTTAGCTAAATCATCAAAGATTAGTTCTTGAGGGGGTTCTTGCTCTAGGCGAACTCCAAACCTTTCTAGAACGGCGATCCCATTATCTATAGCTGATTGCATCCTATTTTGAGACATCTCTAATTGAATTTTCAGCTCGTAGAACTTGGCTTTTTCCAGAAGGGTTTTCGCTTGTGTCAGGCTCGTCTCACAAAGCTGTTGCGATCGCTCATAATTAGTGTTTATATATTCAGTTTCTGCTGCTTCCAGATGCAGGTTAAACGTCAGCTCATATTGACTCTCCCAGCTATTCTCCGCAAGTAATACTAAACCCACATTCAAATATTTGACAGCAGACTCATAAGCTGTGGCAGCTTTGGCTTTCTGTGCGGCGATCAGATTCAGTTCTGCCAACTCATATCTTTCCAACTCTAAAGTGATTAAATCCGTTCCATAATTTAGTTGGTTAACCAGTGCAAAGATATTTTCTTTTCGTTCTTCAGGGGTTGTGGAATTCAGCAGTAGTTGACCAATTTTTCGGTGAGTTTCTTTTTTCTGCTCGTCGGGTATCAGAGAATAAGACGCCTGTTGCACTCGGTCATGCAAAAACTTGTAAGTAACATTAAACTGCTCGGTTGAGTTTTCTGTAGAGGTTTCCGAGTCAAATAGTAGGGGGATTTTGTAGGAATTATTTAGTGGCAGAACGAAACCAGCTTGTAGCGCTTCCCATAAATCCCTTGCCGTCTCTGATTGAGATTTTTTATTAGCAATTGCCAAAACGTCTAAACTAAATTTATCTCCTATACAGGCAGCTAATTTTAAGACATTCTGCGTCGGGGACGATAGTTTTTGAATTTGGCTGACCATCAATTCGACCACATTATCGCTGATATCAATGCCTTGAAGCAGTTGGATATCCCACTGCCAACAAACTTGATTGAAATCAAAGGAGAGGAGTTGGTCTTGATAAAGGGATTTGAGCAGTTGAGTTAAGAAGAAGGGATTTCCCTGGGTTTTCTTAAAAACTAACTCAGCCAGGGGTAAAACTTCGGAAATGTGACTGCGAAGAGTTTCGCTCACTAATTGGTTGACATGAGAGATATCCAAAGATTGGAGGATAATATTATTTATTGTTGCGCTGGTATTTTGAATTTGCTCTAATGTATAAATTAAGGGATGAGTGGCACTGACTTCATTATCCCGATAAGCGCCAATTAATAGCAGATATTTACTATCTGGATCGGTCATAATTAGCTGGATAAGCTTGAGAGAGGCAGAATCTGCCCACTGCAAGTCATCCAAAAATATCACTAGGGGGTGTTCGGGTTTACTAAACACCTGTATAAATTTTTGAAACACTCGATTAAATCGGTTTTGAGATTCAGTGGGTCCCAAAGTCGGAACCGCAGGCTGTGGATCAATAATCTTTTCTACTTCGGGAATAACCTCAATAATAATTGACCCATTGGCACCAAGTGCTTCGAGAATTTTAGCTTTCCAAATTGCTATTTGAGCAGAATTTTCAGTGAGCAGTTGCCGCATCAATCCTTGAAATGCTTGAATTAAAGCAGCATAAGGAATATTCCGCTTAAATTGATCAAATTTACCAGAAATAAAATACCCTCGTGCTCCCACTATAGGCTTATCAACTTCGTTAACCAAAGAAGATTTTCCGATACCTGAATAACCGGAAACTAGCATCATTTCCGTTGTCCCACCACTGACGCGAGCGAAGGCTTCTAGCAAACTAGCAACTTCTCTTTCCCGTCCATAGAGTTTTTGCGGAATCATAAATTGGCTGTAGGAATCTAGTTGACCTATAATAAAGGGGAAAATCTCTCCCGCAGAAAGCATCTGCTGGCAGGTTTCCAAGTCAATTTTTATTCCGAAAGCACTTTGATATCTCTCTTCAGCAGTTTTAGATAATAATTTCATTACAATTTCAGAAACTGCATCCGGGATTTCGGGATTCAGCTTTTGAGGTGGTATTGGTGCTTTAGCTATATGGCAATGAACGACTTCTAGGGGGTCTTTTGCGGAAAAAGGTAGCTTACCCGTCAGCATTTCATAAAATGTAATCCCAAGGGAGTAAAAGTCGGTACGGTAGTCCACTGACCGGTTCATTCTGCCGGTTTGTTCCGGCGACATATAAGGGAGAGTTCCTTCTAATAAGTTGGGATTTGTGACGGTTTGATTTTCTCGCTCTAAAAGAGAAGCAATGCTAAAATCAATAATTTTTACTTCCTTTGTCTCTGGGTCAATTAAGATATTTTGGGGCTTAATGTCTTTATGGATAACATTACTGTGATGAATATCTCCAAGAGTTGTTGCCAACTGAATTCCAATTTTTAGAAAGGCGTCTATAACCAAGGGTTGATTGTTAAGATAATCTTTCAAGGATTGACCACTAAAATTTTCTACAATCAGCGCTAAGCCGTTATGATAGTTTTCTAAAGCTATGGGTTTGACTATTCCTGGACTGTCTAAATGTCGAAGTATTTTATGTTCGTGTCTTAATCGGGAAATTTCTGCGATTGTCGGATGCTCAGCTTTGAAGGTTTTGATAATTGCTGAGGTTCTATCAATGTCTTTTGTGCCGCGATAAATAATCGTACTGACACTTTCGTAAATAGCTTCGCTTAGGTTGTAACCGAAAACAGTAATGCTCATATGCGTAATTTCACTAAAAATAAATTGAAGAGTAGGCGGTATTTCCGTAGGTATACTGATATTTATGAGAGAACGGAATTAAAAAACTATTTTCTATGCACTCTAAATAAGTATAATCTAAGCTTTTTGAGTGATATTTAAATTTTAACAAATCTAAATATGCTGGTTCGGTACTTAATATGCGAGAATCTTTAAATTTCATTAAGTATTTAAATAAACTCCTGAAAAAATTAACGACAAAATTGCTGAATATCCCCGGTGTGATAGTAGAGGATAGCTTGGACACAGAAGAGGCGATTATTTTATCGGTTAGAGTAATAAAGAAAACACCAGTTGGCCCACGATGTGATCCAACCAATTATTGTCTTTATCAAAATAACGTAGTCCTGACTATGCAGGACTACGCCAATTTTAACAGGAAAAAGTGGCTGTACTTGCTTGAAAGTACCGATTTTTGTTACTATTGTTAAAACCCAACTCAATTCTTATGAAATCAACTACTAGGGCGCTGAAAGAATGGAATGTAGCAGTTAATGCTTTGGAACAAGGTCAAACGATTGTGCTGTTGCGGAAGGGGGGAATTCGCGAGCAAGCAGGACAGTTCAATGTCACTGACAAACAGGTTTTGCTGTATCCAACTTTTGAACACCAACAGCCGGGTTTATTAAAGCCGGAGTTTGCACATCACGTCAAGACTGTCGAATCTGGTTGGCATCCGGAAGTTATTACAATTGGCAGTTGGGCGGAGATTACTGATGTTTTTTTGGTAGCTTGGCAACCGGCAATTACTGCGCTATTTCCGTACCATATTTGGAATGAAAATTTTGTCAGCGATCGCCTGAAATGGAAACAAAATCAGCCAATTTATATTTTATTGCTGCGGGCTTATCGCCTTGCCGCAATTCGCGAAATTCCCTACATTCCTGAATACGGCGGTTGCCGTTCTTGGATCGATTTGGCAGATGCTATTTCGCTGGAGGGAAGCCAAGCTGTTTTGAGCGATGGAGAGTACATTAAACGTTCAAATGAAATCCGCAATCTGATAGCAAATCCTGCGAATGCTTCTGGTTAGCAGATAGTGACAACTCTGACGGAAGGTAGTCAGGATTTTAGTCCTCATTAATAGTTTTTAAGGTACTTTTCGAGAGGCGCGCTTCTACCCAACCCAGCCCAAAATCTGCAGCTAATGCCATTAAAGCGGCCGGAATTGCCCCCGCCAAAAGTAACTGATTGTTGACGGTAGCAACGCCCCGAAAAATAAACACCCCCAAGCCACCGGCACCAATTGCAGCGGCGATTGTAGCGAGTCCGATCGCAATTACCGCAGCAACTCGCACGCCCGCCAGAATCACGCCCAGCGCCAGGGGAATTTCCACTTGCCATAACAGTTGCATATCAGTCATCCCCATGCCTCTTCCGGCTTCCGTAATCGCTGGATCGACGCCGACAATACCAGTATAAGTATTGCGGATAATAGGCAGTAAAGAATACAGAGTGAGGGCGATAATTGCAGTGCGATCGCCTATTCCACCCAATACCGGCACCGGGATTAGCAAGCCAAACAAAGCTAAACTGGGAATTGTTTGCATAATATTAGCAAATCCCAAAATTGGCTTTTTCAATTTAGGTTTTCTCGTGGCTAAAATTCCCAGGGGCATCCCCACAATAATAGCGAGAAAAATTGCCACAGTTACTAAATATAAATGTTCAGTTGCGCGCTGAATTATCTCAGCGCCATAGCGGTTGATAAAAATTATCATTGGGGAATTGGTTATTGCTGATTGCTGTCAACCTTATAAATCATTTTCCATTTCAGGACTTGGTTCACCAGGATAGAAGCGAGAGTCCAGAATTTCCTCTAAGCTGTAAAGGCAATTTTGAGGAAATGTTTTGAGAGGTAAATCGGTTTCTCCTACTGCCAAATCTCTCCCGTTTTGATAAGCTTCTTGGAAAGCTTCTTGCAAGTAAGGTTTCAGACTTGGGTTATCTTGTATCAGTCTCTGAGTGTCCCGCCGCTGCACTCGAATTGTAGACAACCAGCTACGACTCCGCTGCTGGGGCTGATATTGCCACTTCAGCAAATGTCCCAGCAAAATGCTCAAACGATTTCTAAGTTCTTGACGTTCCTGTTTGCCCAAAGATTCAATCTCCTCAATTAAATTTGGCAAGTCAAGTTGACTCCACTGACACTTGCGAAGTAACTTGGCTTGTTCTTGCGTCCAAGCATAGAAGTCTGTCTCGTAAAGACTGTGCATCGTTTGATTATCAGCTTAGTTACTAAAACTATATTATCAAATATTGGCTAAATCATTCAAATTTAGCTACTTGCAAACATTCAAGAAATGCCCCAGCTTCGGGATGCTGAGATTTGAGAAAATCATCAGGTGTTGCCAATTCAACCAACCGTCCGTCTTGCATCAAACCAATTCTAGAAGCTAACAAAAAAGCTTCTTGAATGCCGTGAGTCACAAAAATCACAGTTTTGCCAAGTTGCTGCTGCAATTGACCGAATTCCCGCTGCAATTCCAGACGAGTAATCGGGTCTAAAGCACCAAACGGTTCGTCCATTAACAATATCGGAGGGTCAGCCGCCAGTGCTCTAGCGACGCCTACCCGCTGCCGCTGTCCGCCGGATAACTGATGGGGATAGCGTTTGGCGAAGTGCTGCGGGTCGAGGTTGACTAATTCTAACAGTTGCCGGACGCGAGATTTAATACGATCGCCCTCCCAACCTTCTAATTTTGGCACTAAACCGACGTTTTGCTCGACGGTAAAATGGGGAAACAAACCAATTTCTTGAATCACATAGCCAATTTTTCGGCGCAGTTGAATTGGGTTCCACTGAGTTGTCGGTTTTCCCATGACAAGAACTTCGCCGCTGCTGGGCGTTAGTAAATTGTTAATCAATTTCATGGTAGTAGTTTTGCCACTCCCGCTGCGTCCCAGCAATACTAAAACTTCTCCTTGCAGCACTTTGAAATTGAGTTTGTCTACTAAATGCCTGCGGTTGAGGCGATATGTCACGTCGAGGCATTCGACAGCAACTTCATTATTGAGAGGCATGATTAGTTCCGGTGATTTGGATTTTCAGGAATTTTAGAACTTACAGACAAGGGGCTAGAAACCCGGTTTTTTTCTTAGATAATTTGCTGCTTAACCCAAGATTTGTCAGAGAAACCGGGTTTATGAGCGTAAGTCCTAAAATTCACCTCAGCGAGCATCGGGGGACAATTCCCAATTCTAAAATCTAAAATCTAAAATCTAAAATCGACTTGATTTTGCCATTCTAGCAGTAAGGCTCGACATTGGAGGCAAGTTAATTTTTTGAGCAAGTCGCGAATTCCGTCTGGGGTGACAGGATATGCAGCACCGATAAGTTCGGGGTTTACTGTTGCTGTAGGGTGCAATTCTGCAACAAAACCGTAGAGTTTTTGATTGGAAAAGGAACTGTTTATTGCCCAGCCGACGGTGTTGATCGGTTCGATGCGGGCGATCGCACTTTCTGTCACGCCTAATTCTTTCTTGATTATAGCTGGAACTGTCGCTGCTGGCGTTGCTTCGGCTGGTACGCGACCGCCGGGAAAATCGAGGGTTGCTTCTGCCACGCCGGGGCGATACATCGGTGGGGGAAACAGCAATTTGTCAGCTTGAATGGTCAAGATTACAACTGAATCTGCTCTTTCTACTCGCCAATATTCTACTGTTTTTCCTTCGGTTGTTTCGAGATGTTCGGCGATTAGTTTTACCCAATGAGAGTTGATTTCTACAAAGCGGTCTAGAGTTTTCCACTGGGATTTTGCAGTTTGGTTCATGTCGGAATTTTTGGAATAAATTAGATATTTTTTGCTATGGTAGCCGATTGTTAACGAGCGCAACAATAGCCGATCGACCTTTTCAGCTTTGAGCCAGTTTTTTCCTCTCGATTGTAAATTTTTGCTACAAGGCTACACATTTGCCTGGGAAATTCCGTAGCATAGACTACATAATGAATTTTTCTGCGCCTCCGCTCTGGGTTGTTTCAACCGCGCCCTGGTGCAGACTCTTAGCTAGACAGGAGTAGTTATGCAACTGCAAACAGATATTCGTACTTGGCAATCCCAACCAACGCCCGGAAGCTTCGCCAGTGTCCGCGACTGGGAAAAATTTGGCTGCGCCGTACCTGCACCCAAATTAACTCCTTCTATGTGGGTTAAATTGTTCAATCCGCCAACCGCATTCAGCTTTGACGAAGCGTGGCTGTTGTGTGAATGTTCGGAAGAACAGTGGCTAGCTTGGATTCCTGATTATGGCGAAATTTTACTGAGTACACATGAATTTTGCGCTACTAAATCCTGAATTACGCAGACAAACTTTCATAAACCAGGTGTTAAAATCTATCTCCCTCGGGTTTCACGGGATTTTTTGGAAAAAAGCTGGTTTCTGCGTAATTATGTCGTTTGCAGTGAGGAATGCAAGTCCTTAAACCTTGATAAGGACTTGCATTCCTCACTACAAACCTCTTATATGATGTCGTTTCAGCGGATCTCATATAAGTCCTAATAGATATTAATTGAAATTTCGCCAACAAAAAGAGCAATAGGTTTTCTATTGCTCTTTTTGTTCAAAAACACTCTCTAGTTTTTATCTTTAAGATAGCGGAAGTTATATCAACTGGCCTCGATTGACCCCAATATCGCTGCGGTGACGGGTTTACTGTATCGATGCTTGCATGGGAGATATTGGTGAACCCGCCCTTACAGCAATTACGGTCAATTTAGCCCCTGTGATATTGCTGGCTTATTTGCAAACTGCACGGTTATTTGCGTTTCTAACAATCGTGCCTACTCTACCATTAATCTGAATCGGGTTCTTAGTGCTGGCTCGAATCAAGAGTGGTTGTTTGGCCAGACATTCTCTGATTGATGCTGCCCAGGCGGTGAGAGCTCCGGTGTATTCTGTACGACCCGCTGGGGCGCGAAACTGATCGGTAATTAGAAAATCCGAGGTGATGCTAGTGTCAGTAGCAACATTGGTAATAATTGGAAAGTCAAAGGCTCTGGGCAAGGTTCTGTCCTGGATTCTGCCCGGTAGCAACTGGTATCTCTTCGAGCCACCCTTGTAGTCAATACCTGCTTCAGGGCTTGTGGGAGGGCTTGTTTGAGCCAAGGCGGAAACAGGCAAGCTTGCTACCAAAACGGTGCAGACACTCCAAAATAATTTCGATTTCATCTGATTCATCTCCTCAACTTTATGACAATTAGCACTAATTAGGTAGGCTCTAAAAACAGTTGCTTTTATGAAAAAAGCGCCTCATGACATTGAGCTTTTGAGTTTTAGTTTAACCTACCTACTTTATTACCAAACATTCTCAAAAACGTTAAAACTGGTTTGCCTGACAAACTGTAGAAGAGTTTCAGTTGAGTTAAATATTTACACATCTGAAGTTGTTACAGCATTTGGGAGTCGGTTTTACCAGAATGATTCATTTTTGAGCGATGTCATTGGAACTTTATCAAATTTTGTCTCAGATATCAAGTTTTGCCGATCGCGTATCACGTTTTAACACTGGTTTGCGGCTCGATCGAGGTTTGAGTGTGGCGCGCTATACCAGGGCGAGAAAGATGCTAGAGTGCATCGATGGGCGTTTGAGTATTTTCAGGCGACAATAGACAGAGAAGGGGCTTGAAAATAGGTGATTTTAGTGGAAGATAGTAAATTTATCGACGTATCGGGGATTATGGGTGTTCCCGCGGCTCCGGCGGGTTACAAATCGGGCTTTGTGGGTATTGTCGGACGCCCGAATGTCGGAAAATCAACGCTGATGAATCAGTTGGTGGGGCAGAAAATTGCTATTACTTCGCCGGTGTCTCAGACGACGCGCAACAGGCTACGGGGAATCCTAACGACACCGGAAGCACAAATTATTTTTGTAGATACTCCCGGAATTCACAAGCCGCACCACGAATTGGGCAAGGTTTTGGTGCAGAATGCCCGCACCGCGATTCAGTCGGTGGATGTGGTGCTGTTTGTGGTGGATGGTTCCGTGGAATCGGGAGGGGGCGATCGATATATTGTCGAAATTCTCAGCAATATCGGCATTCCAGTGATTTTGGGGATGAATAAGTTGGACGAACAACCGTCGGATTGCGTGTTGATCGATCGAACTTACGAGCAAATTGTCAATCCTGAGTGGCCTGTAGTGAAATTTTCGGCTCTCACGGGCGAGGGTGTCGAGCCGCTGCAACAATTGTTAATCGAACATTTGGAGGTTGGGCCTTATTATTATCCGCCAGATTTGGTGACTGACCAGCCGGAACGCTTTATTATGGGCGAATTGATTCGGGAACAGATTTTGCTGCTGACGCGGGAAGAAGTGCCGCATTCTGTAGCAATTGCGATCGACATAGTTCAAGAAGAAGCAAAAATTACGCGCATTCTGGCGACAATTCACGTCGAACGGGATTCCCAAAAAGGCATTTTAATCGGTAAAAGCGGCAGTATGCTCAAGTCGATCGGCAGTGCGGCCCGCGAACAGATTCAAAAGTTAATTGAAGGCAAAGTATATTTGGAGTTATTTGTCAAGGTGCAGCCGAAGTGGCGGCAGTCGCGCACTCGTTTGGCGGAATTGGGTTATCGGGTAGAAGAATAAAACTTTATCTGTTGGCAGTTTCCCTCTCTTAATCCTGATGTGCTCAGAAGCAGATTAAAAACAAGATTGACAACTTTGCCAGCTCCGCAGCCATAGGCTAAGTTTTTGCAAAGGTCGAGAACACAAGGACGATAATTCCAACTATGAACTACCGAAACCACATCACGATCGAAGCAAATAAACGCGGTGGTAAGCCTTGTGTACGCGGCTTGCGAATTACGGTTTATGAAGTGCTTGAGTACCTGGCTTCCGAGATGACCGAAGCAGAAATTCTTGACGATTTTCCCGATTTGACGCGAGAAGATTTAAAAGCCTGCATTGCTTATGCTGCTGACCGCGAGCGTCGGTTTATGACCGCGACCTTATCGGCATGAAATTACTTTTTGATGAAAATTTGTCGCCCAAGTTGCCGAATCGTTTGAGCGATATTTTCCCAAATTCGCTTCACGTTCGAGATGTGGGAATGAAAGCAACGATCGACCCAATAGTTTGGGATTATGCAAAAAACAATAATTTGATGATTGTCTCGAAAGACGCGGATATGCACGACCTGAGCTTAGTATTTGGGAACCCACCGAAAGTTATTTGGCTTTGCCTTGGAAACTGTTCGACATTGCAAGTTGAAAATTTGCTACGTCGGAATTTTAACGCGATCGAATTATTTTATGAAGACGAGAATTTATCGCTGCTTGCTTTATCATAATGCACCGATCGCCCTAGTGTGCGATCGACTCTAAATGCTCTCTAATCTAAAATCTAATATAGATAGGTTTTTTCAGTGCGGCGGCTTCAGTGATTGAGTCGAATCGTGTGGCGACCTCGATCGAGGAAAGGAGATTCTGATGGGGAGTAAGAAGGGGTTGACATACATCCTCGATCTGCGGTATTATTCGACTACATTTAGTATTGTACTGCAACTGCGATACAATTATAAGTTAGGCTGCTTTAATTATCGTGAGGTCTGGTCTTCAAGTTCGTCTGCTGAGTGGCAAATCTTGAAAGCTCTAGTACACTTATACAAAGAAATCTACAATTTCGATAATCATTAGAATACTTAATGTCAGCTCTCGATTTTAAGGAAATTCCTCAAGCCAACTTAGCTAACGGCAAACAAGATGAGTTCGAGTTGTTTGCAAGAGATTTTTTCGCATATTTAAGCTACAAAATCATTTCTGAGCCAGATCGAGGACAGGATGGAGGGAAGGATCTTCTAATCCAGGAATCTCGAAAGGGTATTGGTGGCGAAACAACGGTTCTCTGGCTTGTGAGTTGTAAGCATTTTTCCCACTCAAATTCAGGAAAGGGCAAGGCGGTGGGTGTCGACGACGAGATAAATGTTGCAGATAGATTAAGCTCTAATAGATGCGATGGTTTTATTGGTTTTTACTCAACGATAGCTAGCTCTGGTTTAACCCAAAAACTCGAAGGTTTATCAGAAAACAAGCGTGAAGGATTTCAAGTTTTTCATCGTGGGAGCATTGAGGCGTTCTTGTTCAGATCTCAAGAAGGACGACAAATAGCTCGAAGGTATTTCCCAAAATCTATGCAGTTATGGGATGAATCAAGTGAAACTACTAACAATCCTTTGATACATAGTGATAGTGAATTGGATTTGAAAATAACACGCCAGAAATACTATGAAGAATACATCCAAAGGAAAAGAAAAAAAGAAAGTTAAATCTTTCATATATTTGGACGACTACAAGATGTATTCTATATCTTCACAAATATTTGAGGGATTAACAGAATATGTTATTAGTCACTCCAAAAATTCTGATAAGGATTTAGAGAGCCAAGAAGGGCCTATTGGGTCAGGCAGAGTATTGGCTGACATAATTAGTCGGGAGTCCTCTACTGAGGAACGAAAATTTGTAATTGCTCAACCCCCTTGACAAGAAGACAAGATAGACATTAGATCAAGGAATGGAAAAACTCCCCGACCTAAAACAGCTATCGAACGAGGCAAAAGAAGCCTTGATAGTAGAGCTATGGGAGAAAATCCAAAAACTAAC
>NZ_JAMPLN010000027.1:0-85218 GCF_040004035.1 Microcoleus vaginatus FACHB-2002
AGTTCCCGCAGGGTTCACTCGTGTTACTCCAGTTCAAGCTGTTACTGTCGTTGCTAATCAGCCCACTAACTTTGACATTGCTAATGTTCGAGTACCACCACCAAATGTCACGGGTAGTATTAGTGGTAGGAAATTTATTGATGTCAACAATGACAGGACTTTTACACCGGGAACCGATCAACCTCAGCCGAATGTCACCCTATTTTTAGATATCAATAACAACGGTCGACTGGATATTGGAGAATCACCAACTCAAACAGATAATTTAGGTGGTTATTCCTTCTCGAATTTACCCCCCGCTACCTATACTGTTCAAGAAATAGTTCCCGCAGGGTTCACTCGTGTTACTCCAGTTCAAGCTGTTACTGTCGTTGCTAATCAGCCCACTAACTTTGACATTGCTAATGTTCGAGTACCACCACCAACTGTCACTGGCAGTATTAGTGGCAGGAAATTTATTGATATCAATACTAACGGCATTCTTGATGCGGGAGAATCAGGACTGGGAGGATCTACCATTTACCTTGATCTCAACAGAAACAGCACCCTTGATACCAGTGAACCATCAACAATAACAGATGTCACAGGTTCCTATCAGTTCAATAACCTACAACCCGGTACTTACACAGTTCGGGAAGTCGAACAACCGGGTTTTGTAGCCACTCAGGTTCCTAATCCAGTTACAATTCCTCCTGGTAGGGGTTTCAATGCAGAAAATATCAATTTTGGAAATGCTCCAACAACGCCGCCCATTGGCATTCCTGGGATTTTGCAGTTTAGTAACCCCAGCTATTCAGTGAATGAAGATGGTACAACCAGTCTGGAAGTGATGGTGACTAGAACTGGAGGTAGTTTGGGAACAGTGGATGTGACTGTATTAGCGAGTGACGGCACTGCAAATGCAGGAACAGATTATAATGCTACACCGATTACTGTTTCGTTTATCGATGGGGATACCACACCCAAAACTATCCGAATTCCCATCATTAATGATTCTCTCTTTGAACCCAATGAAACTATTAATCTTTCCTTAGTTAATCCCACAAACGGAGCCACTTTAGGTGTACAGACTGCTGCAACCTTAATAATTAATCGTAGCGATAGTGGTCTCCCCTTAAATATAGATAATGTGGGTAATTTACAAAGTATTGCTAGAGATCCTTTAATTCGAGAATCGGGTTTTGACTTGTCTGCAAATGCTTTGGCAATTGTCAGTGCACAGCAAGGAGGAAGCGGTAATTTTATCGATCCTTTGATTAACCCCGGACAGGTTGCTCGTGGGATTACCTACGATGAAGGACAATCAATTATCATCAATTTAGCCAATGGATTTGATCAAAAATTCAGCTTCCGTTATGCTTCTCCATTTGCCGAGCATCAAGTAACGATTTATGATGGAGTGAATGGAACAGGAAATGTTTTAGCCTCAGTACAATTGCCTCGAACAACTGACTCTAATTTAACGCCCGGTGCTTATATTTTAGAAAGCAATCCTTCATCAAATCTGTTGTTTCAAGGGATTGGCAAATCAGTAATTCTAGGAAACCAACCTAATAAACTGGTGATCGGCGATATTACTTTTGGCTAAAGTCATTCTATTGTTTATCCTTGGAAAACTCACTTGGGGAACGCTCTGTTCCCCTTGAGTGTATGCGTAATCCCTTAATTACGTCCTCTTTGAGAGGGAATAATAACATTTGTTCGGTCAAACGTGGGAGATAAATTTAGTTGTCCAGGGCGCAACTGACCTGCTGCATTTTGTCCGTTAAACCCTACTTTTTGTAAAGAATCTACCGTTGTAGCCACTCCACCTGTCCCACTCAGGGGATCGGCAGTTCCCCCTAAAGCATCATTTAAAAATGTCTCCCTGAATCCCCTTCTTCTTCTTGCTTCTGGATCTTGTGTTTCTTCAAAAAAAGTAGGTCGGATACGTCGAGCTTGAGCAATAGTTTGAGTTTCTGAAATGGAGTGAGACGAGTTTAAACTTTCTGCTTGGCTATGTGAAGGAAAAAATCCTATTCCTCCTATGCTCAGAATCACAATAGCCAGGAAGGGATTCAGAAATTTTGAGTTGGGTAAATACTGATTCACGATTTTAATCTCCAAAACTTGTGTTCAATTGAGGACAAACTGTTTAGAACAGAAATGTTGTTCTGAGGACACCCATAAAAATTGTGTTATTATCAGCATTATGTTCAGGAGCCGTAATAACAAAGAAACCCGGAGTAACAAAAATATTATCAGATACACCCCAGCGATAAAATGTCTCAAAGTGTAGAGACGTATTTCGATCGGTTCCGTTAGGTAAATCCCGACCTGCAACTAATTTTGGGGGTTGACCAATGATGAAAGCCAATAAGTCTCCCTCACGACCAAAGGGATCGGAAATCCCGACAGAAGCCGCGTAAGTTGTTGTATTAGCATAGGCATTGCTATTAAGGAAGTTCCCCATTGTAACACCTCCCCATGCCCCCAAGGTAACTTGACGATTAATCCGCCATTGAAACGATGCACCTAGAGCATTAACCTGTATGGGTTTCTCCAAACCGCCAGAAGTATCGGCATTTAAGCTACCTGTAAAGGTATCGAGGCTGCCATTGGCAGAGTAGGCGTTAATGTAAGTTAGACCTGCTAAAGTATTGCCAGAGGGTTTAATTAAAAACTGAACTCCCAATGTACTGTGATCGGAGCCACTGATACCTTGATTAGGATCGCTGCTGTTTCTTGTTCCATAGGCAACTTGCAATCGCAGCCAATCTGTTACTAACCAATCGGCACCTGCTCCTGCATCTAAGCTACCGATTTTAAAGAGAGGACTGGCTTCACCAAATCGAGAAATAGCTCCCCGTCCCGTATCAAAGTAGGGAGAATTCGCGGTAAGTACGTTGCTAAGACTGAAGCCGACAGGTCTAGCCGTAAAGACTACGCGATTGTTAAATGCAGGAAATCTGTATTCTAATAGGTCTAAGGCGATTCTGTTATTGGTATCAGTCTGAGAAGATAGCAGGGCCATGTCACCAAATCCTGGTTTCTCAACTGTTCCGGCATAGCCTCGATTGGGCGAGTTTCCACTAACTAAGCCAATTCTTAAGCGATCTAAACCACTAAAAGATGAGACGGTTCCCACACGCACCAAATTATTAAAAACGGGTTGGTTATTACTTTGGTCTCCAGGGGGGTCGCCTCCTGTTGCTGTGGCTAACGCAAAAATGGCTTCTCCTCCCAAAACTGTAGTTGTGGAGAATCGGTTAGCTTCGAGTTCAGCAGTACGAGCTTCTAAAGTATCAACCCGACCTCGTAAGGTAGCTAATTCTGCGGCAAACTCTTCTTGCAGTCGCTGTACAACGGCTAAGTCTTCCTGGGTTATTTTATCGACAGCAGATGCACCAATCAGTTCATTTACTCGTTGCAAGCAAGCATTCAAACCCGCCGCAAACTCGTAACGAGTCATGGCTCGATTCCCTTTATAAGTGCCATCGGGATATCCGCTAATACAACCGTAGCGTTCAACTAAAGATTGTAAGGCTTGAAACGCCCAATCGGTAGGCTGTACGTCGGACAGTTGGGAAACAGATGTCACCTGACCTTGAACTTTTACAAAGTCATCTTTAACCTCCTGATGTTGTACGTCGGACGCTTGAGAAACAGATGTCTCCTGACCTTGAACTTTTACAAAGTCATCTTTAACCTCCTGATGTTGTACGTCGGACGCTTGAGAAACAGATGTCTCCTGACCTTGAACTTTTACAAAGTCATCTTTAACCTGCTGAGGCTGTACGTCGGACGCTTGAGAAACAGATGTCTCCTGACCTTGAACTTTTACAAAGTCATCTTTAACCTGCTGAGGCTGTACGTCGGACACTTGAGAAACAGATGTCTCCTGACCTTGAACTTTTACAAAGTCATCTTTAACCTGCTGAGGCTGTACGTCGGACAGTTGGGAAACAGATGTCACCTGACCTTGAACTTTTACAAAGTCATCTTTAACTTCCTCTTTGAGAGTCGGGGCAATATTTTGAGGTGCGGTTGGGGTGATCGCACTTGATGGTAATGAGTCTAGAGACTGGGCAAATGTAGTATCCTGAAACGTGAGTACAAGTAATATTGGGAAAATTGACAAAAAATACTTTATTCGCATAAACTCCTTTTCATAACATATTTTTGTAACAATATAATATGATTGATTCAGGATTTACGCAACTGGCACATGGTGATGAGTGCGTTAGCGAAGCCCTCGTACAGGATCGTCCCAACTGACTCAGGAGTGCGATCCTCTTCGAGGGCAGCGCTAACGACGGATGTGAACTATCCTAGACGGACGTTGGCGATCGGCAATAAACCTGGTTTAATCGAATTCGCGATCGCACATACGGGATTTTTGAGAAGGTGCGATCGGCAAACCAATTTTTCGCTTTGTTGATAGAAGAGTCGGGAGTTCAACTTGCTGATATACTCTTGGTTTTACTTTTAGGAAATACTCTAAGTAAATCCACCTAATTAAACCTAAGCTCGGAAGGGCTAAAAGCTGGCTTTACAAGCATTCTTCCTGCTTTATTCTTCCTTATACTTAACACCATCAAACCGTTCTAGCAATGGAATTTGTTGACCAGGGATTCCCTCAAAGTAATTAAAGCAAGACCAGTTAGTAAGGGAATTAGTTTGGTGTTCTTTTTGCAAGACATCTATTCCCTTAAAATGTTTCTTCTCCAGTTGGTTCTTGGTGGACAAGACCTCGCTTTTGAAGGCGATAATTCGCTACAACGGGGTAAACAACACCGCGTATCCGATTGATCGCACCTACTGGACGATGAACTGCTAAGCCGTTCCAGGGAGAATATCTCAGGTTTTCGTTGAAATCCGATTGTTTTTCATAATCAATAATCTGATGCTTCACGGTGAGACGACCTACTCTCAAGAAGGGTGATTCCTTTTCCTTCCAGACATTGATGCCATCGTCGATCGGCATTTTTAGGCTGGTTTGGAACTGAATGCCAAAATCCCAACAGTATTGGGCATCAGGTTTCGCCAGGGCTTGAATTAGATCGTCCCGGTAATAATTGTCTGGTTTATTGGGATCTAAACCCAAGGCTTTAGCGCGATCGACAAAAGGAATTTTAGGAATTCCCGGTCGAGATTGTTCTGGAATTATCTCGTGGGGTGGTTTGCATGAAACCGGAGTAAACCCATACTTAATTACTGCGGGATATTCGACAGGAACTAGACCAGGCTGGGAGGGATCGAAATCGGGATAGAGACCCAAAGCAGAGGGTGAACCGCTCCAATATTTGGCTGTTAGCAAACTCTTCGGAGTCCGGCTACCCGTAAGCGTTGAGACAGCTAGAAAGTGTCTGGGATGTCGTATTAGCCACTTTTTCAATGCCTCTGGTGATTCAACCAGAGCAGAAAAAAAGCCGTAGTAGTCTTTGATGGTTTGGCTCACAAATAGCTCTGAATTGTGAACAATGATATCCTGGGTTTTTAACTCGTGGCTTTGCGCGAGTCGTTCCCCTTCCACCCCCATCACTTTCAGTGATATTGAGCGCGAATCTTTTTGGTAATCAGGGTATACTTTGGTAGCCCCGTTAGCAAATCGCAACCAAACAGGATATTCTTTGGGTTTTGCTAGCAAACCTTGCTTAAGGGAAATAGCATTGAGTCGGGAAGAAGTTAACGAAGCGCGTGTGCCCAATTCCCGTTTAATCGCTTCCTCATCAAAGTCAAAAATTTCCAGAGTTCCTTTAACGCAGGCATGAGCTTTGGCGTGAGTATCTCGCAGCGCCCGCTCCTTATTGCCGTAAAGATTATCCATCCGAAGCTTGGCCTGCTCAACCAAAAGATCGTAGTATTTGCGTTCGTCCTGTTCCGGATATTCGGTAAATAACTTCTTGCTCATAAATAACCTTCGGTTAATCGCTAAAAAAGGTTCTACACAAACCGTTGCCTCTGTTAAATAGTATAGCTGCTGGTGCAATTGCTCCCGAATTGCCGTAGGCGAGCGCTTGCCAAAATATCGCCTTTTTATTCCTCATTTTTGAGGGCGCAGGTGTCTTTGCAACCCCAACTAATTTGAGTCTTAGTTGTCAGCTACAGCTTAAAGATCGAAGGAGACTTTGTACTTGGGATCGCTTGGAGGAACATTACGATTCACTAAATCAGAGACTGTTTTGGTATTTTGGATAATTTCCCAACCAACCTCGGAAAAAGTTTCCTTATTGAAGACTTTAGGCGATAACAAAGGATTAGTTAAAGCTTGCGAGAAAGCATCAATGCCAATTATCCGTGCTACTAAAGGCGGAATTGCGGAATTTTTCCGGACATCTTCAGCGTACAATCCGACAAATAGTTCAATCTTATCAACATGACCGTACAACTCTTTTAATTTCTGTTGAGCGTATTCGTCACCCGTAATTTGATTGAAATCAGTCACCCTGGGATAACCACACATTTCGCGGTAATCGTTATAACTGGCTAACTGCGCCTGCCGTCCGAGTTTAACAGATGCTAGTTCGGTAGCATCAATAAATGTATAGGGTGTTCCTGCGATATTAAAATCAGGTGTGTTAAACAAACCAATTCTAGTGCCTGGTTGGGAACAACTTTCTTCCATCAATGCACCCAACCCTTTATCGATTAACATCTGATTATTCCAGAGGGAATCGTACATGGATGTTTCTTTGCCGTCATAGGTAAAGGTTTCCGGAAGCGCACTATGCCAGCGATAGACAAAACTAAACTCAATCGCCATCCAATTTTCTCGATACCAACTTTCCTTGGTAAAAGCTTCAGGATCGGCAAAGAACCTAAAATTATAGGGCGTAATGTGGAAAATGTACTCTTCCATAATGATATTGAGAACAATCACCAGGAGAATATTTCTCGCAGTTTGGAAGAGCCTCTCATCGTCCCATTCCGGATAGCTTTTGGACAAAACATCACAAATTCGATTATGCTCCCTGATACATAAAGTGTTGAGCATGACATAGCCAATTTGGACGTTTGCCCGTTCAACTCCCATTGCAAATAGCTTGCCTTTCTTTTCGGGGGGTTGTCTTTTCTCATCATTAAGGGGTGCATGAAGACCTTCAAATTGAGGATCGATAATACCCTGCTCAGGATCTGCATAATAAAAGAGTGGATACTCTTCTTCTACGCCATCTTTTCGCTTGAGTTTTTGGGTTTTAAATTTACCGTCTTTGAAAGCTCTGAGCATATTTGTTTGTTTGCGGGTCAACCCGTAAACATTACACATATCAATCTGATGGTTGGAGGTATTTTTGAAGCGGTTTTGCTGATCTATCCGGAGAAAACTATCTGTAAACCACTGCACCCAATAGGGAAATAGCAGAGTCGATTTTTCCGAATAAATGGTTTTTCCGTCTCTTTTTTGGAATAAGGTCTTTACTTTGTCTAGTGGTGGTAAATTTCCTTCTTTGTTAAATTCCGGGTCGGGAGGTAAATGTCGCCCAGTATAAGTCTTGTCTGTAAGTGAATCCCAAGAGATGTAGGTATCAGTTTTCTTGGGAATATCTGTTCCTGGAATTTTGGTATCTAAGCCCATTAAGCTATAGGGAAGCGGGCGAGTCGGAAGTTTGTAAATGATGCTATTGAGAAAAAATTTGTTTAGTTTACGTTTCAGAGGCTCGTAACTTTGAACTAAGTTCCAAATTGGTTTGAAATGAGTCAACGTATATGCTAAAGCTTTGTTGCTCAATCCATCTCTCGATGTATCTCTTGTCATGATTCCTTTTCCTTTCGATTGTTGTAGATTAGGTAGATTAGAAAATTTTCTGATGTTCGGTTCTGAGAGTTTGATAAATTTTTATCATTTTTCTCGATTTTCAATTACTTTGGAGAGAATCTTTTGCAGATTCTTAGGCCGATAGTCTTGGCTTTTTTCCAATCGCTCGATCACGCTTTCATGAAGATCCTCAATGGTCTCCCCCACCTCGCGCCACTTGATTCCTGCCAATTTGAAGAACCCAGGATCGTTTTTAAATGGAGCCTTATAATCAGGCTGGATATCCTTAATGGCCTCTGGCTCGAATTCAAGCTTCAATTCAAAGTCAGTGATTTGATCCAACATCCACTTCAAGACAGTATCTGATAACCCGCGGGATGCTGGCGTACCGCCGCCGATGCAGCCATGCTCGCCTGGAAACCAAACTTGACGAAGCTTCTGGTTCGGGGCATCAGGATTTTTCTTCATCGGGGTAACATCAAAGACTTCGCGAATTTCGTCGATCGCAACGGCGTGCAACGCATTCTCAATATCCTTATTTAAAGTGGTGTCGTGGAATTTGTACCTTGTTTTGATCTGTCCCTCAAACTTCTTCAAGGCGGGTACAAGAGGAATACCAAGGGCTCCAACGGTGTCGAAACAACCAAGCAAGGTAATCGGGACGCGCTCGCCCCGATCTTTGCCGTTTTCTTTGCGGAACCTCTTTGCTTCCTCATCATTTGGTTTAATGCTTCGGTTACGGTAAAGCTCGTAAGCTTCTGATGCCTTGGTAACATAACGGCGGGATAGGAGACCGGAGCAATAGATCATCCCCGCTAGACTCCTGACTGTGTAAGCACCGCGACTGAACCCGAATAGATAGATTTCGTCACCCCGATCGTAGTTGAAAGAAAGAAAACGATAGGCATCTTGTATATTTTTATCGATTCCCAGCCCAGTGACTCCGCCCACAATCTTGTTACTGTCCACTCCAATTCCCTCGTCATAAAACACGATCTGCGGAACCCCGTCACTGGCTGTCCGTTTCACGGCCTGGGCAAGCCGAACCACATTAGTTGGGCACTGAGTATCTAGTTTGTTCCAAGTTCCATCACAGCAAACTATCAGACGTTTCCCTGGTTTCGTCATTTTTATATTCTCTCTTTGAATCTGAAAATTTGATAGCGACCTGTAATTGCTAATCGGTTACTTGAGAATTACCACTTCCCGTTTTTCTGTCGCCTCACGCGATCCCTCCTAATTTCTTGGTAGACCAAATTATGATCTGGCTTGGCAATCTTGAGTTATTTGGATTCTCAGGATAGTAGTCTCAAAACACCATCTAGTCTAGTTAACTGTATTAAAATGTTAATTTTATTTATATTTCTTAAATTAAAAACTTTACAGCCTGAAATAGTAGCTTTGGTTCTGGGAAAAGGCTCGATTCTCTTAAAACGTAAAAAATGTAGAGCGTGAAATAGTAGCTTTGGTTATGGAAAAATGCTCGATTCTCCTAACAGGAGTAGCGCTCCGACGCCATAGCTAACAAACATTTAAACACATTTACGCTCTGCCTGGTCAGTTTTTAGAACAGCTATATCTTATCGATTTGTCAGTTAGCTGCAAGATAATGGTGACGTATTGGCAGAACAAATAGCAGATTTTGACTATGTTTTGGATTAAAATTTGTTTCAAGCACTCTCAGGTTTTGTGTGATGTGCTTGAAGTTTTTAACAATTTGTGAGCTTTTCTGGTTTCTCGATCGGCAAATTTGTGCGAAAATTTCCTAGCCCCGGTTAAATTTGAAACGTCCCAAAGTGGGGACGATCGACCGCAGCGACTGGCTACGAGGTTCTCGCACCAAAACCAAAGGCAGAAGAGCAATCAAGCGAACACCAGCCGAGAGGGCAAACACTGCTCCCAAACTCATGCCCGGAAGTTCGGCAAGAAAGCCGCCGGCGGTAGTTCCCAAAGCCCCAGCTAATCCCGCAACTGCTGCGGCGATCGCAAAATAAGTCGAAGGTTGCTCGATCGACGCTATCTCCATTTGAATATTGTTAGTACACAGCGCGATCGCGCCTAAAGTCGTTCCCCCCAACAAGTGCAGCAGCGGCAGCCACACCCATAGAGCAAAAGGGTAATTGCCCGTACCCAACCACAGCAAAGGCGTTATCGCCACCACCAGCCCCACCGCAATTAGCAGGGGGCGATTTCCCCAGCGATCGGCCAACTTACCCCAAAACATCAGCAGCAGTAGATTTGCGCCGGAACTTAAGCTCGTGTAAATCGTTACCAAACTCACATCCAAGCTTAAATTTTTCAGCAAGTAGATATTAAAAAAAGGCGCGCTGAGATTCACAGCAAATGTCCACACACTGAAGTAAAGAATAAACATTAAAAAATTAGAATCTTTCAACACAGAAGGCACAAAATCTGTTATTTGCTTTTCTTTTTTCTCTGTAAGGCGATCGCTCTGTGCATTTTTTTTGTATACCTGGGGATTCACATCTACCATGAAGGATTGACACCCCAAACTAATCATTCCCGCCAAAACACCCACCAATAAAACAATACCATAGCCAAAAATTGGACCGCCCTCCCAAGTTGACACTCCCAATCCCATCAGCGGCACTCCCAGCAAAGTGATGAGGCTAACAGCACTGTTGCGAAAGCCAAAATAGCGTCCCCGCAAGCGCTGAGGAACCACAGCAGCCATCCAACTGAACCAGCTAGAATTGGCCAAAGCTGCCAGCATGCTAGCTGCTACGACTGTTACCAGGGTCCATTGCAGCAGTAGGTGGGGGTCTGCGTGCTGGGAACCCCAAACAATTGCCACCGCCAGCGCCAGCCACAGCAGCCGCGACACGCCGAATACAAATAGGTTGTACCACCGGCGGCTGGTTGTGCGGTCTGCGATGTAGGCTCCTAGTGGTTGCAGGAGATTTACCACCATCGGAATAGCAAAAAATATACCTATTTCCACGCTGCTCGCGCCGAGTAGCAGCAAGAAATTGCTCAGCAGCACGCCGGTGGTCGCCGACTCGAAGATAGTGGCAAAAACGCCGTCTAGAGTTGAGGCTTTCAGGGTTGAGCGAACATCTTTTTTAGAAAATTTGAGAGCTGTTTTTGCAGAGAGAACGAGCTGAAATATTTTCGGGTCTACTATTTCTACTATTTCTGGAGTCGGAAGAGATAGAGGTTCATGTAACTCTGCAACTGGTTCCACCATAGTCAATCGATTTGAGATTGTAGATTTTAGATTAAAAACTGTCCAACCCAGGTTTGGTAATGGTTTGAGGCTGGCTGGCCATTAAATTATTTTTCACGCGCCGGTGTCAATAAAATTTAATCTTTCTGCTAAAAATTGCTGAGCTAGCCTGTTAAGATAAAACCAGCCCCGCCTTCAAGATGTGAGCTTGAAAGCTAGACTGGCACTTCCGGGTAATGGTTATTAATATAGATGGCAAGCGATCGCTGGGACATCAACCGCTTGGGAGATATAAGTTTGCTAATTGTCAAAAAGTAGGTTTTAGGGCTTAACAAGGAAGCGATCGCAGCATTTCTCCTGCCAAAAATTGCTCGAATTCTGCCTCAAACAAGTCGCCCCAAGGGCCAAAGCAAATTTCGCGCCCGATCCTCGACTCGGCTCTCAAACCTTTACGGCTAGCTAAATCTATAGAAGGAAGTAAGATCGACTTGCCGAGTATAGCTGCTAACGATTTGTACCTAATTCCTGGAATCGGTTTGTTCAGTCCCAGCGCTCACGATCGAGGTTCCGGGTTGTTTATGGAAATCCCCCGCACCTGCCCGTAAGGCTTCGGAGTGCGTTTTTGACGATCCTCTACGAGGGCTCCGCTAACGCACCTCAAAAAAATTGTGGCTGAGATCGGCAACTGCGAGGACAAAATTATTACTTGACAAAAATTACCCTAACTGCTGATAATAGCAAACCCTAAAATTAAGCTTAAATGTTTGAGGGGTATTATTGCTGCAGCCTGATGTCGAGCATCAGTAAATTTACGTATTTTTGCATTAGATTGTGACAAAAACTCAACCTTTATCCGGGTATACACTGCCAGTATTTGCCTGTGCGGCCGCACTTGCAGCTTTGCGGTGCTTGCGTGAGGGTATCCAGTCGGCTGATAGCGTATCAGTAAATTTACTGGAACCGCAAATAAGGGCAGAAATTCCGATCGAACAGGCGTCTGTACTCAAAACGGGTACCGCTTTAGGCGTGACTCGCTCCGATCCGGGGGACAATCTCGATCTGACTCGCAATACCCCCGTTTGGGCAATGGTGGAATTGGAGAGAGAAGGAGAGGGGGAACAAATACAGATTGTTGGCGGGGAGGGAATTGGACATCATAAAGCAGGTGGAGGAGCGGCAATCTATGATTATGCGATGCGGCTGTTGCGATCGAATCTGAGCCGAGAACTCGCACCATCCGAAAAAATTACTGTCACCCTGATTCTGCCGTCTGGCCGGCAACTAGCCACCCGCACTTCTAACGAAGCTTTCGGCGTGGTAGAAGGACTTTCGCTGCTGGGTACAACTGGCATTTCTCAACCGCTGAGTGCCCCTGGACAGTTGGAAGTTTACCGCGAACAACTGCAACAAAAAGCCGAACTGTTTGACTGTTTGGTTTTCTGCATCGGCGAAAACGGTTTGGATTTGGCGCGACAACTGGGGATTAATCCTGAGAGGCTAGTCAAAACCGCTAACTGGCTCGGCCCGCTGCTGGTAGAAGCCGGATATCAGGGCGTGCAGTCAATTTTGCTGTTTGGCTATCACGGGAAACTGATGAAATTGGCGGCGGGAATTTTTCACACTCACCACCACCTCGCTGACGGGCGCAGGGAAATTCTCACAGCTTACTGTGCTAAAGCTGGAATGCCCGCTGATGCGTGTTCCGCAATTTTTGCCGCAGCGACAGCCGAAGAGGCTCTCGGGCAACTGCGGGCTTTAGACGCGGAGTTTGGGAGCAATTGGGTCGATCGAATTTATGGCGACATCGCCCGACAAATAGACTTGCGGTCATCGGATTGCATTTTTACTCACACTAACTTGCACATCCCCGTGGGATCGGTGATGTTCGGGCGCGATCGCAAAATTATTGTTAAAAGTGATATAGGAGATACATTTTTGACCCAAATTTGTTAATGTAGTGTGAATATCCCTGAATTCTGTTTAAAACATCGGTCAGGGATAATATTTAACAAGTAATAATTCTCTGTCCCTAGACCTTAATTATACTAGGTTGCTTCAGTAAGCAATTTCTGAAGCAAGAATTCAATTAATTAGGGTAAGGATTGAAGTAAATCTATGCTTGCCCTGTGCCCTATTAATCGACTAACATCGCTGACTGCAATCTAGTATAAATAAGATTTATTCCTAGTGACCAATGGTTCCTCGCTTTCCTTAGAATTGTACTGAGACCGCGACAGATACCTGCGCTACTTTCTGCCCAATTAGCACTTAGCAATTACGCAATAACCGTGACTACTCAAATAGAAACTGAATCCGTTCTCACAAACTCTTTTCTGCAGCAGATTGATCGCCAGATCATCGTGATTCTCGACTTCGGTTCGCAATATTCCGAACTGATTGCTCGTCGAATTCGCGAAACTCAAGTATATTCAGAAGTTATTTCTTACCGCACTACTGCAGAACAGTTAAAAGCTATGAATCCTAAAGGAATTATTCTTTCAGGAGGTCCAAGTTCTGTATACGATGAAAAAGCACCCCACTGCGACCCAGAAATTTGGAATTTGGGAATACCAGTGTTGGGAGTGTGTTACGGGATGCAGTTGATGGTAAAGCAGCTCGGAGGCACGGTTGAGCGATCGAAATTAGCGGAATACGGCAAGGCATCGCTATTTATTGACGATCCTACGGATTTGCTGACAAATGTGGAAGAGGGCAGCACGATGTGGATGAGCCACGGAGACTCCTGTACTCAACTGCCGACGGGTTTTGAGATCCTCGCTCACACGGACAATACTCCGTCTGCTGCTGTTGCTCACCACGAGAAAAATTTGTACGGGGTTCAGTTCCATCCAGAAGTAGTTCACTCGATCGGGGGAATAGCTTTAATTCGCAATTTTGTTTACCACATTTGCGAGTGCGAACCGACTTGGACGACAGCTACTTTTGTGGAGGAATCGATTCGCGAAATTCGCGCGCAAGTGGGAGATAAACGAGTTTTGCTGGCTCTATCCGGTGGTGTAGATTCTTCTACTTTGGCTTTCTTGCTGCACAAGGCGATCGGCGACCAACTTACCTGTATGTTTATCGACCAAGGGTTTATGCGGAAGTATGAACCAGAACGGTTGGTAAAATTATTTAAAGAGCAATTCCACATTGACGTTGAATATGTTAATGCTCGCGAACGCTTTTTAGCTCAACTTGAAGGAATAACCGATCCTGAAGTAAAACGCAAGCGGATCGGTCACGAATTTATCAACGTATTTGAAGAAGAATCGAAACGTCTGGGCCCCTTCGACTACCTCGCCCAAGGCACTCTTTATCCTGATGTGATTGAGTCGGCTGACACTAATGCAGACCCGAAAAGCGGCGAACGAGTTGCTGTTAAAATTAAAAGCCACCACAACGTCGGCGGTTTGCCGAAAGATTTGCGATTTAAGCTGATCGAACCGCTGCGAAAACTGTTTAAGGATGAAGTGCGAAAAGTCGGCCGATCGATCGGGCTTCCCGAAGAAATCGTGAACCGGCAACCTTTCCCCGGCCCGGGATTGGCGATTCGGATTATAGGAGAAGTTACCGCAGAGAGACTAAATATTTTGCGGGATGCTGACTTCATTGTTCGCCAAGAAATTAACCGCCACGGATTGTACGGTGAACTTTGGCAAGCTTTTGCAGTTTTGCTGCCGATTCGCAGTGTAGGGGTGATGGGCGATCAGCGCACTTATGCTTACCCGATCGTTCTCCGGTTTATTAAGAGTGAAGACGGGATGACGGCTGACTGGGCGCGGGTTCCTTACGATTTGTTGGAACTGATCTCGAACCGGATTGTGAATGAAGTTAAGGGGGTGAACCGGGTGGTTTACGATATTACTTCTAAGCCACCGGGAACGATCGAGTGGGAGTGATTTGTAGTTAGAGATTAAGTAGGCGGACTAATTTTTTTGTCTGTCTACTTATTTTGATTTGGGATAAAAAGTCAACAGTCGTTACTTGTTGAGAATTGCTTGAAGAAGAGGTACTTCTTCCTATGAAGGTCTGAAACTTTTGCACAGCAGGAAGTTAAGACTCGTGAAAGACGAAAATTATCACGGTGTGATAGTCAAAGAGCGGAAGGTAGGTTGTAATTGTTCCACCGCTGCATTGGTTTCAATGTTGTGACTTCGATCACTGGTAACACGGACTTGGTTCACCCAATATTTTCAGTATTATCACGGAAAAAAACTAGCACCATCACTTGCTCTTAGAAGAAACCACGAGATGATTAAGGTGTCGAGTTCAAAATCATCCCATGTCTCCAGTTAATCTTCTCCCCGGCGCTATCAACGAATTAATTGCCACTGTCACCGATACTCACCGCGTTACCAAAGCTGACCGCTACGGCATGATGGCCGCCATCCTTGATGAGTCCATCAGTGAAGAAGAACGTGGCTCGCTCGATCGTCTGATTCGCTCGCTGGTCAAAGGTCGGATTCAAGTCAGTGATGAACTCTCCATCGTCTCGTAAGCAGAAAGCTCGTTGAGAACTCGACACTCTACAACAGCTTTCGATTGGGAAAGTTTAGACCCGTCACTGATATTGCGATCGCCGCCTACCAGGATAGCTTTTTGTATAATGCACTTTTGACATAAACGATTAGCGTTCCCAACTTCATAAACATTATGACGGATACCATCCAGCATCTCATTGAGCCACACATTCAAGATTTGGGTGGATTCCAAGCCCGCCGCTTGCTTCCCTCAGACGTTCTAGCATTGGTAGGCCCGTTCATCTTTTTTGACCATCTCGGCCCTGCGGTGTTTCCACCCGGCCGGGGCGTGGATGTCAGACCGCATCCGCACATAAACTTAGCAACCGTCACCTACCTGTTTGAAGGTGTTTTGCTGCATCGTGATAGTGTCGGCAGCGTTCAAGAAATCCGTCCTGGTGCGGTGAACTGGATGACGGCAGGGCGAGGCATTGTCCACTCTGAACGCACGCCTGACGACGATCGCAGCAAAGAAGCCATCCTGCATGGCATTCAAACATGGATAGCACTTCCCGATGAATACGAAGAAACCGACCCCTGGTTTCGGCATCATCCGGCTTCTGAGTTGCCTGTTTGGGAGGATGCAGGAGTTTCCTTCACCCTAATTGCGGGTGAGGCCTATGGTCGCACTTCCCCAGTTCAAATATTTTCACCCATGATTTATCTGGACGTGCAACTGACTGCTGGAAGAGAATTTACCTTACCGGGTCATTACAGCGAACAGGCGGTTTACAGCGTAACAGAGGGGCTTGTTATTGATGGAGTGCCTTTAGAACAACATCGGTTGGCTGTTCTCACTTCCGGCACGGAAGTAAACATTTCTGCTTCAGGCAAGGCTCGCTGTATTGTGATTGGCGGTGAACCTGTTGGTGAGCGCCATAAGTGGTGGAATTTTGTTTCGAGTCGCCACTCGCGCATTGAGCAAGCCAAACTCGATTGGAGAGAGGGACGGTTTGGTCAGGTTCCTCAAGAGACAGAGTTTATTCCGCTGCCAGAAGAGCCACCTTCTCAAGCAGAGCAACCGTTGTGAATAACCGCAGCGATTTAAATTAAAAAACAGTTTTTTGATTCAGAATTCGTCTTTTTCACCTGACGGGGTTGTCACCCCGTCAGATTGGTGGATTGACTGCCGAGACAAATCATAAGTTTTTTTACTTGATTAGAGCTTTTGTTTATACCATTAGTTGCACCAGGAATCCGAGTTCCGGGATGAACCCGTTCCTAAAGGATTGGGATGCTTTCGTAACTATCGGCCTATATTCCGCTTCATTTGATCGAGTTCTTCGTCTGCTTCCCAGCGTTGAAACTTTTGTTCTAAAGGGTCGGCAGCCGTAAAACTGCTATAATTTGAACTCTGATTCCAACCCTTTGTATCCCAATTCTGCTCTGTTTTAGTGGTGGTAGTTCGAGTTGCAGCTTCTGCGGCTTTTGCTCGGACTTCTTTTCGCCGTACTTGAATTTGGCGATACAGTTCTTTTGCTTTTTCAATCCGTTCTTTGCAGCCTTGCATTTGACCCCAGCGCTGATTTCCCTGACGCAACAAAGCGGCTTGCCGCTCTTGGGCGGCTTGAGCTAAATCGAGCCTTTGAGCAGCTTTAGCTTTGTTGATGCGATCGTTCCAGCGCTGAATTTCTTGAGCGGCGGAGAGAATTTCGGCTTGCAGTTTTTTCTCTTGTTTTTGGATATCGAGAATCAGCCGCAGAGTGTCTTCTTCTTGTTCCTTCAGTTGTTCTTCTATTGCCTGCAGTTCCAGATGGGGATTGCTACGCAAAAATTCTTCTAATCGGGTTTCTAGAAAGCGGCTGAAATCATCAAATAAGCCCATTTTTTATAATTCCTCAGTCATTAGTCCTGGGTCATTAGTCATTGGTCATTAGTTATTAGTCATTGGTTCTTAGTCACGGGAGATCGATTATTGATCCTGAGTTGTTAGTTATAGCAGAAGAAAGTTCGGCAACGAATTGGGGAACCGATTTAACGGATAGAAGCAAGAAGTAATAAGAGCAATGGTTTCAGCAATTAAGAACGTCTTGGCGGTTCCTATATTATAACTGTTTTCACTGCTCGTGATATACAGCCCGATCGCTGCCCATTACTGATTACCGATGACCTCACTCATAACTAATGACTGATGACTAATGACTGATAACTGATAACTGATTAGAATTTTTGGCCGACAAAAACCGATCGCACATCTCCTCCCTTGCGGATAACGGCTTCTTGATTTTTGATTTCTGCCAGCGTCCAACCGCTAGCGCCGATGCTTTCGCCGACATAAATTCTGCGGGCTACGCCGTCTACTTCAAACAAAGCAGCCGATCGATCGCCCAACTCCAAAATCCCTACCAGCGTGTGGGCCGAAGTCGGGGCGCTGCTGACGGCCGGTGCGGATTGCTCGGGCGCGGGCGCGGATTGCTGGGCTGCTGCTGAGGGCGCTGGTGCCGGTTCGGTTTCGCGAGCCAAAATCTTTGGCTGGGGAGACTCCGAGGGGGAAGGGGAAGCGGCGAGGGTATCTCGATCACCCGCAGCGGCGATCGCACGACCGGAGGCTGGAGCAGCCGGCGAGGGCGAAACTGCGCTGGTTTGAGGAGCAGCCGGAGCCGCAGCTACCGGAGCAGGCGGAGCCACAGTCACCTGAGCGGGGGGAGGGATGACTACGATTTGGGGTGCAGGTGCTCCCGGCTGCGCGCCGGCTTGTTCTAGGGCATCAGCAATTCGGTTGACTGCTGAAGACAGACCTGCGGTTGCCGGAGGCGCGCCGGAAATTGGAATGCTCGGCAGCGTCCCTGCGGTGGGGGCTGCGGGAACTCCTGCAAGTTGGGGGTTAGCTTGGGGTGCTTTTTTTTGTTCGATCGCTTCTAGGGATCGCTGCACATATTCGACAAACTGGGTATCTGGTGCTGTTTTGCCACTTGCTGCGGGTGTCTCTGGTGCAGGGGCGGCGGGCAAGCGCACGAGTCCCGACCTGCTTGCGAGCCATAACCCCATGACTAGCAGCAGCGACCCACATGCTGCTCCCAGCAGGATTCTGTCGAAGGATTGTTTGGACTGCTGTTTTTTGGCTGTTTCTAGGGCGACTTGGCGGGCGATCGCTTCTACGTCTTTTTCGCCCCCCTGCGGCTGGGGGGGCGCCAACTGCGACAAAACTATTTGAGGTACCGAGATCGACTTGAGCGCCACGAATTCAGGCTGCACTGGTTCCGATGGCAGTCCGCCACTGCCGTCGAATGCTCGATCGACTCCTTCAAACAGTTCGTCCATCAACCGATCGGCGTAGGACTCTACTGCCACTGCTTCGGCTGGCACTGTTTCCACCGTCGCCCTCACGGCGATCGGCTCTGACGCTGATTCCAAAGACATCTGTTTGGCGATTACTTTTTGAGGCATAGTTTTCTGTTTGCTCCCGCTCCTCGACAACCCTGAGATTCTCAACTTCAGACTTCTACAGGATAGTTGTGATGTTGACCAATTCTTGGTTAAGAACAGGTCAATTGTATCTCACCCATCACCATATTTTTAGTCCTCGGCCAACTTAACTTTGCCCGATCGACTTTTGTTTTACCTGTTTTGTGCCTTTTCGCCCCTGTTTTCTGCTGCCCGTCTTATTTGCTTACCCTGACTTTTACTGCATATTCTACTGCTGTTGTCAACCCCACCCTCCGGGGCTTCGCAGTTTTGGACACACAGCTTTACTTGAGGCGATCGCAAAAAAAGCGGGTTTTTTGTCGCTGTTTCCGATCTCTTTGCAGCTTTGACAAGGATTTCAGAGTTTTACCCGTCTTAAGTTTGTTGGTCAATTTGGTTGACAGTAGTAACAGGTGACTTATTTTATAACTTTAATCCAACATAGCTTCATCACACTTAGGTAATAAATTGTCAAAGGTTGCCAAACCGTCGGCTAAATAAGAATTATTCCTAATATTTTTTTGCAAGACTATTTGTAATATGAAAATAAAAAACTCTTGAAATTTGTCAATATATATTCGTTTCAGCATGGGGTTTTTTCCGCCATAATTCCTGTAGCTCCTGCCATTGTTAGCAGGAGCTAAACACCACATTCGGATAGCCCAATTAACCAACCCGTTCGGCTAACTCCAACCAGCGCTCAGTCGCATGATCGATCTGCTGCGTCAACTGAGCTAAACGATCCGATAACTTCTTTACCTCCGCAAACCCGCTCGGAGCATTGTTAGACAACCTCTTCTCAATCTCTTGTTTCTCAGCTTCCATCTTCGGAATTTGACTTTCTAATTGTTCATATTCTCGCTTATCATTGAAGGAAACTTTGGTAGATTTTTGAGTGGAGTTTTGGGGTTTTGAATTATTAGATTCAGCCGTGCGTGTAAGTTTTTCTTTGTCTTTTTGTCCTTTGATTTCCTTAGCTTCTTCGGCTTTCTTGTAGTCTAAATACACCGAATAATTGCCGGGATACAAGCGCAAATTGCCGCCCGGTTCCAAGGCGAAAACCATGTCGATCGTGCGATCGAGAAAATAGCGATCGTGGGACACCACAATCACGCAGCCGTTAAAATCTTCGAGATAATCCTCCAAAACCGCCAAAGTCTGCACGTCTAGGTCGTTTGTTGGTTCGTCCAAAATCAGCACGTTCGGCGCACTCATCAGCACTTTCAACAGAAATAAGCGGCGCTTTTCCCCGCCCGAAAGTTTGTTAATTGGTGCATACTGTTGGTTCGGTGGAAACAGAAACTTTTCCAACATTTGAGAAGCGGTAATGATTTCCCCATCCGCCGTTTGCACCAATTCCGCCACACTTTTCAAGTATTCAATAACTCGCTGGTCTTCGTTCGGCGTCAAATCCTCTGAATGCTGGTCAAAATAACCGATATGAATGGTTGTGCCAATTTCGACAGTACCCGAATCCGGCTGAATGCGTCCGGTGATGATATCCATCAGCGTCGATTTTCCCGCACCGTTGCAGCCAATAATTCCAATCCGGTCTTCGGGAGTGAAATTGTAGGTAAAATCTTTAATTAAAGTGCGATCGCCGTAAGCTTTACTGATATTCAGTAACTCAATCACCTTCTTACCAATCCGGCGGCCCGCTGTCGCAATTTCGACTTTGCCGTTGGCTGTTTTGAACTCCTGGGCTCGCATATCTTTAATGCGATCGATCCGAGCTTTTTGCTTGGTACTCCGCGCCTTCGGCCCGCGTTTGAGCCATTCCAATTCGCGCCGCAATACACCCGCGTGTTTGCGAACTGTGCTGGCGGCGGATTCTTCAGCTAAGGCTTTTTTCTCCAAGTAATAAGCGTAATTGCCAGCATAATTGTAAAGGTCGCCGCGATCGATCTCCAGGATGCGATTGGTAACGCGATCGAGAAAATAGCGATCGTGGGTAATCAGTAGCAAAGCACCGCGATAGCCGTTCAAATAGTTCTGCAACCACTCCACAGACAGCGCATCCAAGTGGTTTGTCGGTTCATCCATCAGCAACACATCGGGCTCGGACAACAAGGCCGTTGCTAAGGCAATTCGCTTGCGGTAGCCGCCCGACAAGTCGGCAATTTTCGCATCAAAATCCTCAATCCCCAACTTGGTCAAAATCAATTTCGCCTTCGTTTCCAAATCCCACGCATCCACCTCATCAATGCGTTCAGACACCGCAGACAGACGCGCCATCAACTTGTCTGTATCGCCTTTGCCGTGAGACATTTGTGCGGAAATTTCCTCGTATTCTCGCACCAAAGCCATTTGTTCGCCGCTGTCAGCAAATACTTGCTCTAAGACAGTGTGATTTTCGTCTAAATCCGGCTGTTGGGGGAGATAGACAATTGTAGACCCTGGATTGACCCAGCGATCGCCAGAGTCGATCGACTCCATACCCGCAATCATTTTCAGCAGGGTTGATTTGCCGGAACCGTTTGTGCCGATGAGTCCGACTTTATCGCCTTCATCGAGGCTGAAACTGGCATCTGTCAAGAGTTCCTTGATGCCGAAGTCTTTTTTGATCGATCGCAGAGTAAAAATAGTCATGAGTATAGAAAGTCATTTACCTGACTTAGTTTAACGCAAGTTCGATCGAGTCCGGCTGCATGGATATGGTCTGTCGTTCCGATGAAACTTCTTCAAGACAAGGGCGAACTCGATTTTTATGGCTATATAAATCTTGATAAATGTTAAGAATATTGTAAAATATTTATATTAATATCTTATATCTGCGTGACTTAAATATATGGAACTAAATGAACTTAAGGAGCTTGTCAGAAGGGGAGAGGTTGGAGCAATTAGTTTGGATACATCAATTTTTGATGCTCAAGGGTTAAAGCTAGAGTCGGGGCTGCTTAAGCAATTAGAGCAATTTCTAGATAGTTCTACACAGTTGATTATCTCCGAGGTGGTTAAAGAGGAAGTATTATCGCACTTAACTAAAAAAATCAAAGAGGCACAAAGCAACATTGATAAATCCCTCAAAGACGCTAAGGATTATTTGCAAGTTGAGGATAGTGATATTGAAAATATAAAAAACTTAGTTTCCGGTGGACGTGAAGCACAAAAAGTTGCATCTGAGCGATTTAGTCAGTTTATAGAGGCTACATCTCTGGAGATTATCAAAGCTCAAGATTATTTAATAGTCAGCGAACTCATACAAAAATATTTTAGAGCCCAACCCCCTTTTTCTGAAAATGGTAAGAAAAAAAACGAGTTTCCTGATGCAATTGCTTTAATTTCTCTTGAGGCCTGGGCTAATAAAAATCAAACAAAAATTATTGTTGTTACATCTGACAATGACTGGAAAAATTTCTGCAAAGGCTCTGAACTACTTTGCTATAGCGATGATTTGGCAGGGGTTTTAGGACTGTTTCAAAATGCTGATGATCTATGTAGACATTTATCCCAACAATATGAAAATGGCGTTCTTGAAGATGTAAAACAAGCTGTGTTTAATGCTTTAAAAAATAAAATTTTTGAAAGGGATATTTATCCAGAGGCTAACTCTTGTTTTAATTATCAACACGAAGTAACACAAATCAACGTCACGGGATTTGAATTTGAATTGCTTGAGTCTCCTAACATAATATTTAGACCAGTTAATTTTGATGATAATAGCTTGATAGTTGAATCAAAATTAAGTGTTGATGTCAATGTGGAGTGCCGTTTTTCATTTTATGTCTACGATCATATCGACAAAGATAATGTTGGAATAGGAGGCTGTAGCGTAAATACTCAAGACAATTTGGAGGTGGAGGTTTTAATTACATTTGTAGGTGATTTTAACAGGGTTGGTGCACAGGTCGAAGTAGATGAGGTTGAAGTGGAGATGAAAACACCTGCCTGGATTGATTTGGGGGATATTGCTCCAGATTGGGAAGACGAAGATTATGACGAGTGAAAAGCGACATAACAAACTGCGTACTGTACAAAACCTCGATCGCTCAATTCGATCGCGCAGGCTATCGGTGTCATGCCCGTAAATTGCCGAAACTGTGTGCTGCGAATGACTGTGGCTATTGAACCCACACCAATACGGCAATGTACATAATCGCTCTCGAAAGTTTCAACAATTGCTTTGCCCGTTTTACCCGTTGGGCGATCGAATATGGTTAGGGAGATGTGCCGCTCGACTGCTTCAACAGATGGCTGAAATGAAATTGACTCATGCCCAGCAATTGAGCTAAATCTGCAAGCTTAATAGCTTGATTCAGATGTTCATTGATGTACTCGGTTTGCGTTTCTGATTTTATTGTACTTCGCCAGTGCGATCGCTATCTCTGGGATGCTTTTGAGAACTGGCATTGCAAGCCATAGCTTGATTGTGCCTAGATAGCAATCACTTTTGAAGTCATTGTAGAAATATAAAATTTTAATTTTAATAATTTTCCCTGACTTTACTTCGCTTGGTGTCCAACTTAAAGATTCAACAGACAGCAGCCACCTTGGCATAGCTGGCAATACGCACCTTACTTGTATCTAGAGACGGGTTGTTTAAACAATATTTTCTCTATCTTTAGGAAGAGATAAACCCGCCCTATCTAACGCCACAAAAATAATGTTGTGAGTAAAAAGACGGGGGTGGAAAGTACGAATGCAGATTGTAGGGTTTCCTTGCCTGTCATTCCCAAGTGCGATCGCCGAAGATAAGAGTATAGAAATTAAACGGCTGGTTTTCACCCGCCCTTACACAAAATGAACTCACAAATAGAACAACAAGTAACAATTCTACAAGACGAAACAGCAGCGGCCGGGAATTCAGCCAACCCAACAGTTGAAACTCATGTATTCGCCTCAGAATTTGTAACCGAGGAAAAAGTCAGAGTGGAAGAATTTAAGATTAGCGGCGACAGCCTAATTGGCAAAGTCAAAGAACTAATTCAGCAAGGAAAACTCCGCCGCCTCGTCATCAAAAACTCGCAAGGGCGGACTTTGGCAGACATTCCGCTGATGGCGGGATTGGTAGGTGGCGTTGCAGGCTCAGTAGTCTTTCCAATTGCTGCTGTACTGGCTACAGTTGGGGCAGTTGCGGCTCATTTGACTGTAGCAATCGAGCGCAAAGAATAGTCCTTAGTAATTAAAAATCTTCTCTTCAAGTCCGCGAAGGCGGACTTTGTTTGTTTAGTAGCGATTTCAATCGCCGAATTGTCTGATCAACGCAAATTATCCGGTACTGTCGCCGCAGGTTGGTCTAAATAATTGTAAACAATCCGCGAAATTCGACGGACAAAATCTCTCACAATCGGGTCATTGTAAGGACGTTTGACAAAGATTGCCGCTAAATAACGCTTACCGTTGGGCATATCAATAATTCCCGCATCGCCAACCACAAAGCCGATATCTCCGGTTTTGTCAGCAATCACGGCTCCTGGGCCCAAACCGGAAGGCAAAAGCGTTCTAGTTGTAGTATGCCGCAGTAATTCTAAAGCTTGTTCCCGGCTCGATTCAGAAACTAATTTATCGCGAGACAGCATCGCCAGCAACTTTACCATATCCACAGAACTTGTTGTATTTGTTCCTTGAAAATCGCCGAGCCAATTGCGAATTCTCGTATCAGTTAATCCCCAAGTGCGAAAACGCTCGTTGAGTTTAGCAATTCCCCCCAAACGTTCAATAATCATGTTGGTGGCTGTATTGTCGCTGATGGTAATCATTTTATCTACGGTTTCTCTGATGCTAAACCGAGTGCCATTTGGTCTGTCTTGCATAGTGCCAGAACCGCTGGCTACTAAGTCGGACTTCATAACTAATGTTTCGTCTAGGCTAACTTTGCCTGCGTCTACATCTTGATAAAAAGCAATCAGAATTGGTAGTTTGATGGTACTCGCGGCCGGAAATACTCGATCGCCCTTGATATCCAAATAGTTTCCTGTATCTAAATCCAGAAAAAACATTCCGGCGCTCAGGGATCTATACTGTGCGATCGCACTTTCGATTTGAGGCTTGATGGCTGTCATTTCCAAGCCTGTTGACATCCCCAAATCAGCGGAATAGTTTCTCTGATTTCCCGGCGGAACAGTAGGCGTAACTTGACCTGCTGCTTGTTCTATGCGGGTAATAGCTGTTGGGATCAAAGACTCGTTCCCCGCTATTTGCTCGGGATTTGGTAACTGAAATGACCAGCGCGTGGCAGATTCTCTAATGACTCGGACTTTTTGCGGGTCTAACTTATAACCGGGAGTTAATTGTATCACTAACCTGGTAGTTCCGGTGTCAAATTGCCCGACTCTAATTTGTTGAATAGCTGAGTTGTAGCTTTGAGGAGTTTCGGGATATTCCAAAACAATTCCCGGTAAATCAATTACTAAGCGGGTGGGATTAGCAATTAGTTTAACTTCCGGCTGAACTCCTGAATCTGTTGTTAAATTGAGCTGATTTTTGCTCGCCTCGAAGTGCCAAGATGTTAGTGTATCAGCTTTTGCGGGCAGGGCGATAGAGAAAAGACTAAGGGCGGCCGGCAACAGCCATCGCAGTTTTAGAGTCATGTTTAAAGAGAAAGAGTTTAACGGCTGCAACGAGAAAGCGGCTGGAAAAACGTTCTCAACCGCTTTCGAGGCGAAGCACATAGCATCCTACAGTCAACTCTTGCTCCCAGCCGTATTTTTTTTATTTTCTTTGAGAGTATCCCGTTTCCGGGACTCATATCAAATCCGGTTCTATTACGCCTTTTTCTTCCTGTCTCGCGCAGGCGGACGAAAGTTTGTACAGTCGTGGATTTTCTAGGCAGAATTCTTGTTTTGTAGACCCAAATTTTATTCACCTGAGATGAATTCAAGTTAGGCGACTTCCCGATTTCTAGCATCTTCGAGCGAGTCGATCGCGGCTTTGAGAAAAACTTTTCCTTTAGCAACAAATCGGCGATCGCTCAAAGGATCGTAAGCTTCCCAATTACCGCTAACTTCGCGATCGCGCCACAAAAACCAGCAGCGGTAGATTTCCCCGCTATCTATATCATCGCACAAAGCCAGCCAATCGTCCCCCGTGAGAGCGCTGGCATCTAATGCTACCAATTCCACCCACGCAAGTGCAGTGCAGGCATCGATCGCATCAGCGTCAACGGAGTCAGATTTGGTAGCTATAGGTTGTGGCGAACACAGTGTAGACTTCATAATTTCTCCTTAATTCAATTAAATCAATCAATCAATGAATTGCCCTATTTATGGGACTGACCCGGTACACCAAGTGGAAAAATTGTGTTTTGATAAATTTCGGGTTGGTCAAATTTACCAGCGGCTGATGCTTCTGTTAAATTGTTAAGTGTATTAATTGTGAAAATGGCGGCGGTTCCCAAAGCGGCCATTGCCAGTCTGTGTAAGATTTTACTCATTTGGCTGCTCCTTTTTTGCTTGGTGTATCTACTCTAAAAAGTTAAGCGGTGATTAGCGGCGGAGATTGGGGAGTTAAGAAAAACTTTTTCTCGTCAAATATATTCAACTGTTGAAGCCGTTATCAGGACAGAGTTTGAGGAGTCGATCGCCCAAAAAACCTCTGACCGTAAAATTTCTTAAATTCCGCCTCGCGGACTATCTCCCTTAAAATCCCCCAAAATAGGAACTTAAGGCGTTAAAATTTCTAGATTCGTTCCCCTTTCACTGCAAGCGAAGTGCTCAAGTCAAAACGCGATCGCGGTCGCATTCTCACTGCCTCTGGCTTAAAGAAACTTAACGAGGCGCTCCAAGAATGGTCTGACCGAAATAACATTAGAGGTACTCTGACTGAAATCGAGGCTGAATCTGGCGTTGGTGCCGATACAGTCAGCAAAATTAAGCAGGGTAGAGAAGGTGCGGATTTGAGTAAAATTCGACAGTTGTTCGCGGCTTTTGAAATGACTCTGGCTGCTAGCGACCACCGATCGGCTAAACTTGAGGAACCGGAAAATTTAGACGAGCTGGACAATTCGCCTGCCGCGGAAGATACAGCCAGCAGCAGAATTGTTAAAGTATTTGTCAGTTATCGCAGCGCCGAACCCGATCGCGAGTTAGGAAAACAGTTAGAAATAGCCTTAAGCGCGATCGGTCATACAGTTTTCACAGCAGAAAATAACATTAGATTAGGAGATAATTGGTTCGATCGCATTAATTTATTCCTCCAAGAATGCGATTATTTGCTGCTACTGTTGCCACCCACGGGAAACCAAAGCGAACTACTAACATATCAAGTTCAGCAAGCAAAAGAACTACAAGACTCCCGCCCTGACAGAAAACCAATAATTCTCCCCATCCGCGTCGGCTTTCCCCTGAACGCGCCTCTAAATCACGACTTGCGGGGCTATCTGTACCGCATCAAACAGAGGGAATGGAAAACCACCGCCGACACTCCAATTATTATCGAAGAAGTTCTGAATTTGCTAGCAGAACAACCCGCACCCGTCACAGAACAAACGGAAGATTTAACACAAAAACAGCTATTAGAAATTAGCAGCGACGAAATACCTCTACCCGCCGCCGAACCAGAATTACCGGGAGGACAAGTCGATGTCGCTTCTCAATTTTATGTAGAACGCCCGCCCATCGAAGAACGCTGCTATCAAACTATTGTGCAGCCCAGCGCGTTAATTAGAATCAAAGCACCGCGACAAATGGGCAAAACTTCCTTGATGGCAAGAATTTTGCATCACGGAGCCCGTCAAGGCTATTGCACCGTGCCACTAACTTTTCAGTTAGTAGATAAAGCCGTATTTGCCAACTTAGATAAATTCTTAAAGTGGTTTTGCGCTTACGTCGGCCGCGAGTTGCACTTACCCAATCAATTAGATGATTATTGGGACGAAATTTTTGGCAGCAAAGTCAACTGCAAAGATTACTTTGAAAAATACATTTTGCCGCAAATCGACAGTCCTTTAATTTTAGGATTAGACGAGATCGATCGCGTTTTTCAATATCCCGACATTGCCGAAGACTTTTTAGGACTGCTGCGGGCGTGGCACGAAGAATCGAAGCGGCGCGATATCTGGAAAAAACTGCGATTAATTGTAGTTCACTCCACCGAAGTTTACATCCCGATGAACATCAATCAATCGCCTTTCAACGTCGGATTGCCCGTTGATTTACCGGAATTCAACCATCAGCAAGTACAAGAGTTAGCAGCGCGGCACAACTTGAATTGGTCGGAGGCAGAAGTTGAGGAATTGATGGCAGTTGTCGGCGGACATCCGTATTTAGTGCGAGTTGCATTATATCACATTTCGCGCTCAGGTTTGACACTCGATGAATTAAAAGAAAGTGCGATCGCAGATGCGGGAATTTACAGCGACCATTTGCGCCGGCAGTTGTGGAATTTGGAAGAATATCCTGAGTTAGCGCAGGGGATGAGAGAGATTGTGACTGCGGATTGTCCGGTGCCATTAAAGGCGATGCAGGCTTTTAAGTTGGACAGTTTGGGGTTGGTGAGATTGCAGGGGAACGAGTGCGTGCCAAGGTGCGAACTGTATCGACAATATTTTCGATCGCACTTGAGCGCGATCGTGTAAAATTTTGTGCGTAAGTGCGGTAAGTAATAATTAGGTGAATGATACCGATGAACGATATTTTTTTGATAACATCCGATAATTGGCTAGATTGGATAACCGTGTTTGGTTATCTAGGTTTTACTGCTTTCATTGCATGGCGCGTGTTCACCACAAAGTAGATATATTATGAAATTACCTTCTGCCTCTTCTTCTTCCTTCTTACTTCGCGTCCTAGCGCTTACGCGCGGCTTCGCCTAACGCGCCTTCGCGGTTCGTTAAATAAATAGTAAAATAAGAAAACAATCAACTCGCCCATACAGTTATGTCGCCCGTCGAAAGTGTTGCAGCAATTCCGAACGATCTGATTTTGCGCTTGAGCATCGAGCAGTATCATGCGATAATTCAAGCTGGCATTCTCACGGATGATGACTCTGTAGAATTGCTGGAAGGTTGGCTGGTTTTCAAAATGCCAAAAAATCCACCGCATCGAGTCACGACTCGTCTTGTCAGAACAGCTTTAGAGAATATTTTACCCCGTGGTTGGTATGTCGATTCTCAAGAACCGATCACGCTATCCAACAGCGAACCTGAACCTGATATAGTGGTTGTTCGAGGGGATACGCGACAGTATCTCGATCGGCATCCGGGGGCTGAAGATATTGCCCTGATTATTGAAGTATCCGATACGACGCTTCAGCGCGATCGAACTGTAAAAAAACAGATTTATGCCCGCGCTGGAATTGCGATTTATTGGATTGTGAATCTTGTTGAAGGACTCGTTGAGGTGTACTCTCAACCTCTTGTTGAAGTTGAGCAGGCAGATTACAGTCAAAGGTTGGATTTCGGGCGATCGGGTGTTATACCGATTATTATTGAAGGGATAGAAATTGGGGCGATCGCTGTAGGTGCTCTTTTGCCTTGATTTTGATTGAAAGCTATGGGTTATTGGTTAATTGCTCTCTCAACTTTCGCAAAATCGGAATTTGTTCCAACTGTTCCGACCGTATACAATCCCAGTTTAACCCAATTGGACGCGGATAACTTGTATTAGTCTCAATTACCTCCTCAGCAGTAACAATCCAATTCAGCGCCCAATCGTGAGGCTGCATTGGTAAACGCGACTCTTCGACTATTTGCAAAGGATGCACTGTTGTCACAATTGGCGTATCGATTTGTACTAACCCGAATTCCTTCAACATAGCCAATTCCAAATCGGCAAAACCTGCACCTTTCCCGGTTCTTCCACCGCCCGGCCCTGCTGCTACGCAGCCGACTATTACTAAATCTATTGGCTCCATTTCTGCAAAACTTACCAATTTTCCGCAAGTCAGTGCTTTGCGGGCGATCGCACTTTCGGCAATAGATATATTTTGCCGCTGCAAATCTTCACCAGTTAACTCTACAAAACAGCGATCGTTTGTCAATCGCGGTACTGCCATATACAGGCGTTTTCCATCTTGCAAAGCTCGCATCCGCACCGGAATTTGGGCCGAATCGGGATTGCACTTAATCGTTTTTGCTTGTTGCCATATTGCTAAAGTTGCCAATCTTTCGGCCGCCAACTCAGCACCGACAAAGTTGGGAATATGACCGAAGGGATTGCCAATAGATGCGGCTTGGTGCTTCAGCAAAGACCAAATTTCAGATCTTAAGTAGTCTTTGTCTTGGTGATATCCACTCCAATCAGTTTTCATGCTGTATTGTGCTACAATTTATCATACAGAATTATGGTTTAATACCGCCTCACTTCTTCAGTCCGCAAAGGCGGATTTTGTTTGTGTACTAGCGGCTTCAACCGCCGAATAACTTATATGAATTTTACCACAAAGCCCAGTTACTATCAAGTCGGCGGCAGTCTCACCAATAACGCTCCCAATTATGTGAAGCGGCAAGCCGACGACGACCTTTATAACGGATTGAAAGCCGGGGAATTTTGCTATGTTTTGAATTCCAGGCAAATGGGCAAATCTAGCTTGCAGGTGCGGACAATTCAGAGGCTGAGAAATGAAGGAATTGCTTGTGCTGCGATCGACATTTCGGAAATTGGCAACCGCGGCGTCACTCCCGAACAGTGGTATGCTGGTTTGCTACGCATTCTCGAAAATAACTTTAACCTGTCGGATATTGTCAACGTGCGGACTTGGTGGCGCGATCGCAATTTTTTAACCCCGGTTCAAAGATTGAGCGAATTCATCGAAACCGTACTGTTACCCAACATTTCCAGCAATATTGTCATTTTTATTGACGAAATCGACAGCATTCTCGCCCTAGATTTTCCCGCCGACGATTTTTTAGCCTTAATTCGCTCGTGCTACAACAAGCGCGCCAACAATTCAGAGTTCGATCGCCTAACTTGGGCCCTCTTAGGTGTAGCATCGCCGACGGATTTGTGCCGCGAGCAAAATGCCAGCAGCAATACCCCTTTTAATATTGGCAAGGCGATCGAATTAACTGGTTTTGACGAAACCGAAGCTCAACCGCTAGCAGCGGGGTTGGCAGAGCTGACAGACAGCCCTAATGAAGTTTTGAGAGAGGTTTTGTATTGGACGGGCGGGCAGCCGTTCCTGACTCAAAAGCTGTGCAAACTATTGTTGGAAAATGCCGAATTAATCCCGAATTTACCCACCCCAGTTCCCCCTTCCCAAGGGGAGGCAAAAGATAAAATTAACACTTCTAAAAAGTGGGTGGAGAAAGTAGTGCGCTTGAAAATCGTGGAAAATTGGGAAACTCAAGATGTGCCCGAACATTTGTCCACAATTCGCGATCGGCTTTTCAAAGAAAACCAGCGCATTGTCAGGAGACTGGGATTGTATCAACAAATTTTAGAACAAACTGAAATGATCCCCGATGGTAGTGCCGAACAAATGGAGTTGCGATTAAGCGGATTAATCATTAAGCGCGGGGAAAGATTAACAATTTCTAATCCTATTTATCAAGCTGTATTTAACAAAGAATTAATTGAAGAAAAATTAGAAAAACTCTCGCCTTACTCGGAAGCGATCAAACTATGGCTAAATTCTAGCTGTGAAGATGATTCCCAACTGTTGCGAGGGGAGGATTTGCAGTCAGCATTAGTTTGGGCGGCAGGAAAAAGTTTGAGAAACGAAGATTTTCAATTTTTGACGGCCAGCCAGAAAGTTATTTTGAGCGACCAAAATCAACTGCTGCATTCAGCTACATTAGAAACCAAAAAAGCTGTCTGCGATGCCGAAAAAGCTTGGAGTGAAGCTGACTCTGCCAAACAAAAAGCCAAACAGTGGATCGGCATCGGTTCTGCGGTACTGGCAGCATCGTTAGTGACAGCGATCGGCTTTTCAACTCTCGCTTACCAGCGGTTTAAACTAGCACAAGCAAGTATTGAAATCGAACAAAATGGCAGCGATGCTTTATTGTTAGCTGTTTCTCAAAAGACCGAAAATCGCGAAGCTTTATCAGAAGCTTTACTGAGGGCGATCGCCTCCGGAAAAAAATTAAAAACCTTGGTTGAAAACACACATAAGCTAGAACAATACCCGGCAACTAGACCGCTGTTAGCCTTACAAATAATTCTCGATAAAATTAGTGAATCCCAGCAGGTCAAAGCCTCATTAAGTCCGCAAAGAAAGATCATGTGGCAAGCTCATAAAGGTGCAGTTACCAGCGTCACTTTTAGCCCAAATAGGCAAATTTTAGCAACCGCCGGAATAGACGATACAGTTAGGGTGTGGAACTTTTCTGGGAAAAAAATTGCTGAATGGAAAGCTTTACAGCGGTCAGTTAATATGGTAAATTTTAGCCCAAACGGTAATTTTTTAGCGACAGCCGGAAGGGATAGCACTGTTAAAATATGGAATTTATCAGGTAAAAATATTTCTACTTTAAAAGGAATTCAAGGCTCTGTTACCAGCATCAGTTTTAGTCCCGAAGGAAAGTTATTAGCGGCGGCAGGGATAGACAGCTATGCTGCAATTTGGGATTTGTCTAAACTGCCACAATTAGTATCCTCTAGCCTAAAACTCCCAGGTCACAACGGCTTAGTGAGAAGCGTAAATTTTAGCCCAAACGGCGATTTCATAACGACTTTAGATGGCAAATCTACAGTGCGACTTTGGAATTTGTCGGGCAAGCTGAAAAAAACACTGCCTATTCAGGCAATTGGGCTCAGTTTCACTCCGGCTCAACACCAGTATCGCTTTGCGACAGTAACATTAAATGGCAAAGTAGGGCTGTGGAATCTGTCCGAAAAAGAATTAGTTAAGGAATTTCAAACCTTGCATTTTGATGCGAAATCAATTAGTTTTAGTCCCGACGGAGAACGGCTGGCTACAGTGGGAATTGACAAGACTGTACGGCTGTGGAATTTAGCGGGGCGGCAGGTTGCTCAATTTGAGTTCGAGGAGAATGTTGTTAGTGTCAGTTGGAGTCGAGACGGAAAGCAAATTGCTGTGGCTGGAAGCAACGGCACTGTATGGCTGAGGCAGGTTGAAGTGTTAGAAGAATTGCTGAAGCAAAGCTGCAATTTTTTCACCACTCAACCGAAGTATTTTACCAGAGTTTCAACTATCTGCAAGTAGGGTGTTTACATGACTTTAGCACGTAGGACACAGCATTGCCATGTCCTACCCGTAGCTAATTAGTTATGACTATCAATTTACTTTAACAGGCGAAACACTTACATTAGGACTTGTGACTCTTTTTAAGAGTTCTTGTCGGGCTTGTTCGGGATTTTGCCCTTTGGGTACTTGATATAATAATCTACAGGAACCGTCTTGAGGATTAGCTGCACAAATAATTAGTTGACCGGTGGACGATGCACCTGCTGTGACAATATTATCCCAGCTTCCTTGGGGTTGCGAGTTGTTGAGAATTCCTGAGACTCTGGTACATCGAGTAATCGCATCTTCTCCTGATTCATTGAAATAGTTATCAGCTAGCCACAAAATAACGGGAATATTTTTGCCTTGTTGGACAGCAATTGTAGCGGGGCGGCCGCCAGCAGCGCCGCAGAAGAATGAAGGCGCTTGGGCAAAGGCTGGACTGTTTGCTAAAATCTGAGCAGCAAGGGCAATAATTGACGCGCTAAAAGCTGACTTTAAGAGCCGAAATTTCATGAGCAGTAATAAGCTTTTTCATTTAAGGTTACTAATAGTCTAAAAAGTTAAACTGTTTGTTGCCGGGAAGATTAGGCATTTAGAGAAAAAAATAAAATTGATTCTGCAAATTTTGGCGATCGCACACACTGGCCTCATCTACGCCAAAACTCCGGGAAAAAAGCTCGCTGACAAACACCAAAGGCCGAAAATAGATGCAGCCGTAGGGGCGCAGACGCCAAGGTATAGGGTAAAGGAGTGGTTTTTCAGCGTTTTTTGCGCTCGCCTCGCTGTTCCTGATGCCGTCCCACCTAAAGGAGAACCTGTGTTAACATCGAAAAAAATATTCTCTTTAATAATCAACAATGGGCAATGTTCTGGTGCTGAACGCCTCCTACGAACCCCTTAACATCACCAATTGGCGAAGGGCGGTAGTTTTGTTGCTGAAAGGAAAAGCAGAACAGGTAGAACACAACGGGAAATTTATTGCGCCAAACTTCCCGCTACCAACTGTGATCCGACTGCGGCATTATGTCCGAGTTCCCTATAAGGATATTCCGCTGACCCGCCGGAACATCTTGCACCGGGATGCACACTCTTGTCAATACTGTAGTTATACGGGGGACGATTTAACCCTCGATCATGTAATTCCCCGATCGCGCGGAGGAGGCGACAGTTGGGAAAACCTCGTCACCGCCTGCGTGCGCTGCAATGTCAATAAAGGCAGTCGCACGCCGAAAGAAGCGGGAATGTCGCTGCGCTATCCGCCTAGGAAACCTCACAGCGGTCTTTATTTTGAAGTCACTAAACACGTTAAGAGCGGTATGCACAAAGAATGGCAAAAATATGTAATAGGCCTTTAAAACCCCTGTCAGCGCAAGCGCGGGGGTTTTTTGCGGGAGTTATTAGTTCTGAGATTGCTTCGTTCCTGGCAACACACACTCTCTGCATGGATTAAAAAATTAAAGAGAGAATTTACGCTCTTAAATCAGGTTTGTCGTAAAAAGTATGGGCTTGGACAAACAGGCATCTACAAAGAAACCGGGTTTAAGATCGAATGTCGTGCAAATCCTGAAATAGTTAAATAGTTAATTTTCAACGATGAAAGACCATTCCCCTAACAATTTCGATGAAACATCCGGCAACCGCGAAGCTGAACTTGAGGCCAGCAGCGAGGTTGTACCCGGAGTGAGTGCGCCGGGGAAACGGCGCAGCAAAGCCGAAGTTGCTTCCGAAGAGAATCGCGGCCGTCTCCGCGAGGAATTACACGATCGCAAAGTTGAGCAATTGCGCCAAATGTTCGATCGGCACAAAGGCAATCGCCAATTAATATTGCTGCAAGATTTTCCAGACCCCGACGCACTTTCAAGCGCTTGGACTTACAAATTAATTGCCGAACAGTACGATATCCAATGCGAGATTATCTACGCCGGCGCCCTCAGCCACCAAGAAAACATTGCCTTAGTTAAATTGACAGGGTTGCCGTTGCAGCGGTGGACGGTGGAAACATTAAAAACGAAGGATTTGTCAGTGTTTCAGGGCTGCGCTTTCATCGACAATCAAGGGACGACTTGTAATTTAACCGAGTATATTTTAGCGGCTGGAGTTCCGATCGCCGCCGTCATCGATCATCACAATTTGCAGGGGGAAATGAACGCAGAATTTATCGATTTGCGCCCTCAAATCCGCGCTACAGCCACGATTTTTGCCGAGTATTTACAGGCTGGACTTCTAACTCTCGATGCCAGCGTCAGTCTGCATATCAAATGTGCTACAGCTTTGATGCACGGTTTACGATCGGATACGATCGCCCTCAGACAAGCTCAGGAGGAAGACTTTCTAGCTGCGGCTTATTTGAGCCGATTTTACGACCCGCAGTTGCTGAATGCCGTGTTACAGTCGTCTCGTTCTAAGTGGGTGATGGACGCGATCGAGCGATCGCTCAAACACCGCACCGTCCAGAACAATTTTTCGATCGCCGGCATCGGCTACCTCCGCTATGACGATCGGGATTCTATTCCCCAAGCGGCGGACTTTTTAGTAACAGAAGAGAACGTACACACAGCCGTTGTCTACGCAATTGTTCACGACAAAGACGAAGAAATTGAAGTGGTAATTGGCTCCCTGCGAACTAATAAACTTACTCTCGACCCCGACGAATTCATTAAAGAAGCCTTCGGTCAAGATGCTCAAGGACGCTTTTTTGGGGGTGGCAGAAGTCAAGCCGGAGGTTTTGAAATTCCCGTGGGGTTTCTTTCCGGCGGGAATGAGAAGAGCGATTATGCAAGGCTGAAATGGGAAGTATTTGATGCTCAGATCAAGCAAAAATTGCTGAATTTAATTAGTCCTAAAGACAATCCTGTTTACGATCATTAACTCTGGAGTTTTTAGGTGCGGTCTTGATTCCAGCAACAGCCTGGGAATGCGATCGCTTTTTGACCTCCGGTTGCTACCAGGTGTTGCCGTGTTTTTTTCTCAGTCCGGGCAAAATCTTAACTTGATAATCAGTCCTGCCCGCACTTTAACTCTCATCAACCGGCTTTTTTAAGTCTTATTGAGGGTTTGAACTCACGCCTAGTACGCTTCTGCCATCAACAGGTTTTCCGGCCTGTTCCACAACAACTGTATTTTCTTGTGGGGAGTAGGGGTTGGGCAGGAGAATCCGCCCATAAAAAGTTTATTAAAAATCCTGCAAGATGCCACTTTTAACGAAGTAAGGAGGTTAAAAAACCCGGTTGACTTCTCCAGGACTAACACTAATAAATTTTATCCCCATTTCCCCAAAATACACACCCAAGAAACTGGGTATTTTAACTATTGTCAAGGGAGGCAACGAAGTATTTTGCTCAAAAAAACCAGGTGGCGGAGCAAATTTAGTTTTATCTAGTTTACAATACTTCGGACAGTTTTTTAACGACCCTGTAAGCCTTACAGAGAAAGCCCTGCCATTTTTAACGCATTTTAGGAAACTTAGGGCTGGACTTAAACCTTGAAATAATAGTCCACCATATAGCCAGTCTGGGTTTCGGACACTCGATTAGATATAAAACTGTCCGAAGTATTGTAGTTTACTAAATCCATAATAATTCTTGATTTTTAACAATTATACAAGGTTTATTTTTTGATATTTTAGTGTTTTTCGCTAAATCAAGCACAATTTGTTATAGTTGGTGCAGGCAACTTTAGATAATAATTAGTAAAAAAACGCTTGAAAAGAATCAAAATTGATACCAAACAACCTAAACCCTTGGCTAAATGACATAAAAAAAGGAATGGTAGCATTCAAAAAAGTTTTGCTTGTCACATAAAAATGGTTTTTTTCTAAGCCCAGGCAGCGATTCCTACAATTTCAAACAAATTATTATATTTATTTGCTGCGGGTTAGGATAGTAGAAAATAGCTAAAAAAAACAAGGAACACGGAGATGTCTACAAAACAGACTTTCTCTTGGTCGTTAGAGAAAAGCATAGAAAAAGTTTCAGAAATTGCACTTAAAATCAACGAGTTCGTGGCTCTGGAGACAATTTTGCAATGTGCGCTAGAAGAAACCAGGGTGCTGCTGCAAACCGATCGCGTAATTATTTATCGCTTCCTATCGCATAGAGATGGCGTAGTATTTGCAGAATCGGTTGATGCCCAGTGGCCGCCAACCCTAGGAAAACAGATTTATGATCCTTGCTTTGATGCCACCTGGGTAGATCGTTACAGCCAGGGACAAACGAGCAGCATTTCTGATATTCACGCTGGTGATTTTCAAGCTTGTGATGTCGAATTGCTCGCACACATCCAAGTTCAGGCCAATTTAGTTGCGCCAATCTTGCTAGATGGCCAACAGCAGCAATCTCCGAAGCTTTGGGGACTGTTGATTGCTCATCACTGCCGAAGTCCGCGTCAGTGGGAACCTCTCGAGGTTCAGATCCTGCAACAGGTTGCAATGCACATCGGGTTGAAGATGTGGCACTTGGAATCTTATCGCCCGGTGCTGGGGCCAAATCAACGGCCGGAACTCGAAACAGAACCGAATCAAACTGATCCCAATACAGAAAGCGCGCCCAGAGTCAATCATCAAAATTGTCTACAACCAGAGTTTGCCTCTTCCCTGAGCGGCGATATTGTCCACCTCAAAGCCTTTGACTTATTGCAAAACCCGATCTGGATATTTGATATTGAGCATTGGCAAATGCGGTGGGCAAACCAAGCATCTTTGTACCTGTGGGGTGCTTCCACGCGGCAGCAACTCGCGAGCCACAACTTTAGGGATATGTTATCAGAGTCTACTCGGATTCGCTTGCAGAGCTATCTCCAGCAGTTTGAGCAAGGCCAAACCTTGTCCGAACAGTGGACGTTTTACCCGGCCGGTGAGCCTGTTTCTGTCGGGTGTCGGTGCTCTGGCATCAGGATTGATAGCGGGCGTTTGGCAATCCTGGTCGAGGGTAAGGTCGAAACCGCTCCTCAAATCGAACCGGAAACCCTGCGATCGATCGAGGCAATCCGACACACCACGCTGATGGTTTCGCTATACACCCTCGAAGGTGTGCCGCTGCTGCAAAACCCGGCGGCCTTGCGCTGTTACGGGGAGGCGCTGCACCGTGGCTCTGCGACAGATAATGCTTTTGTGAGTCACTTTGTTGACTCTCAGGTAGCAGAGCGAGCAATGGCAGTTCTTCAGTCCGGTGAGGTATTTAGCACGGAGGCTCAAGTGATTACTCTGGCGGGAATTCGCTGGCATGGGATGGACGTGCGGTGTACCAACGACCCGGTAACAGGCAACCCGATGTTGCTCGTGAACGAAAAGGACATTACCGACCGCCAGCAGACAGAAACAGCCCTGCAAAAGAGTGAAACCCGGTTGTCAGAAGCCCAGCGGGTTGCCCACATCGGTAACTGGGAATGGGACGTAAATACGGGTAAAATTACCTGGTCTCCCGAACTCTTCGAGATTGTGGGACGCGACCGCGCCCTAGGCGAACCTACTTATGAAGAAAACCTGCGGCTTTACCATCCCGAAAGTGCCAAACAGCTACACCTGGTAGTTCAACGAGCGCTCACTCATGGGCAGCCTTATCTATTGCGCCTCAGAATCGTGCGCCCGAATGGTTCTATCCGCCATACCGAAGCCAGAGGACAGGTCCAACTCAATGCAGAGGGAAAAGTCATTCGGTTGTTTGGTACATCCCAAGACATTACGGATATTGTTCAGGCAGAAACAGAACTCAGAGAATTGAGTACAGCTCTTGCTAATGCAGTTGAGGGCATCTCGCGGCTGGATATTTTCGGACGGTACCTCACCGTTAATCAAGCCTACGCGAATATAGCAGGTTATCAGCCTGAAGAAATGGTTGGTATGAATTGGCAGAAAACAGTTCATCCCGAAGACTGCGACAGCATGATGGCGGCTTATCAAAAAATGCTAGCCGAGGGCAGAGTGGAGGTTGAGGCGCGGGGTATTCGGAAAGATGGCTCGATTTTTTACCACCAATGGGTGATGTTGGCAGCCTACGACTCGCAGGAGCGATTGATCGGGCATCACTGCTTTATGAAAAATATCACCGATCGCAAGCAAGCAGAAGCAGCACTGCAACTAGAGTTCGAGCGTCTGGCTGTGGTGATTGCCACCCAACAGGAAATTGCCACCCCCAATCCTAACCTGGATGCAGTGATGGCGGTGATTACCGATCGAACTCAAAAATCGCTCGGTGCCGATGGAGCAGTGATTGAAATGCTGGAAGGGGATGAGTTGGTGTATCGGGCAGCGAGCGGTATCGCCAGTGCCTATGTTGGATTACGGATCAAAGTAGAGACAAGTTTATCGGGAAAATGTATTGCGACAGGCCAAATCATGCTTTGCGATGATTCACAAACCGATGCACGGGTGGAGCAGTCTGCCTGTCAGCGCATTGGTATCCGGTCACTGGTGGTTGTTCCCTTGTTCTATCAGGACGATCGGGTTGGCGTCTTAAAAGTTGTTTCAGCTACACCCTGTGCCTTTACAGAGTCAGATATTCATACCTTACAACTGATGGCGGGGTTTTTGGCAAGCAGCCTGCATCTGGCTTCAGAGTTTGATGCTAAAAACATTCTCCTGAGTCAATTGCAGGAGAGCGAGGAACGGTATCGTTCTGTGATTACAACCATGACTGAAGGCGTCGTACTTCAGCTAGCAGACGGACAAATTACTACCTGTAATGCTAGTGCCGGAAGGATTCTCGGACTGACCCCCGAACAAATGATGGGGCGTACATCCATAGATTTAGACTGGCGAACCGTTCGGGAAGATGGCTCCCCCTTCCCTGGCGGACAGCATCCGGCAATGATCACCCTACGGACGGGAAAACCCGTATCAAATGTGGTGATGGGCATTCACAAATCGGATCAAACTCTGACTTGGATTTCGATTAATTCTCAACCGCTGTTCCATCTCAATCAGTCTCAACCCTATGCAGTAGTGACGACTTTTGCTGATATTACAGAACGCAGGCGGGCCGAGGAGATGTTAAGACACCGGGCGGAACAAGAAAGATTAATTGCTACGACAGATGGGTTAACACAAGTAGCAAACCGCCGCTGTTTTGATGAGCGATTGCAGTCGGAATGGCACCGACTGATGCAGGGGAAACAAAAGCTTTCGTTGATTATGTTGGATGTAGATTATTTCAAGCGATATAACGATTGCTACGGACATCAAGCTGGAGATACTTGTTTGGTGCAAGTGGCGAAAGCTGCTGCTGGCTCGGTTAAACGTTCTAGCGATTTGTTTGTGCGCTATGGGGGCGAAGAATTTGCTGCTATCCTGCCGAGTACGGATGCTGCGGGGGCGCTTGCGGTTGCTGAGTCGATGCGTCAGGCAATCCGAAATTTGGCAATCCCTCACGAGCAATCTGATGTGAGTGCGATCGTGACCGTTAGTATGGGAATTGCAACTGTGATTCCCACTGCGGAAACATCACCGGATGAACTCATTGCCCTCGCCGATCGAGCATTATATGATGCGAAACGACAAGGGCGCGATCGCTACAGAAGCGCAAACCCGATGACAACGCCAGATTTCAATACAGTTGTAGAATAGGCAAAAAGTAGGTATATCCTAGATTGCTCCTATAAAAACGGGATAAAATGCCTGGAAGTATTGATATATGGTTATTTATCTGATCCGCCACGGTATAGCAGCCGCACCCGAAGAATATGATACAGACTCAGAACGCCCGCTGACTAAAGAGGGCGATCGTAAAACCAGGAAAATTGCCCAACGCCTGTACGAACTCGAAATTCAGTTTGACCTGATTCTCACCAGTCCCCTACTGCGGGCGCAGCAAACCGCCCAAATCCTGCAAACAGTCGGTTTGAGTTCCCAAATAGAAGAATCCGCCACCCTTGCACCTTCAGGAGACATTGGGAACTGGCTGGAGTGGTACAAACAGTGGCAGGAAATAGGTAGCCGCAGCTTGGCCCTGGTGGGCCACCAACCAGACTTAGGCCACTGGGCAGAAACTTTGCTTTGGGCTCGATCGCAAGACGCCCTGATTCTCAAAAAAGCAGGTATCATCGGCTTAATCCTCCCCGAAACAGGCTCCCCAGTGGGCCGCAGCCAAATGTTTTGGCTAACTGCGCCCAAGTTTTTGCTGCACTAGAAACAGGGAACTGCCCCGACATTAACAGGACGCGCCAGCAGTCTTAAAACGGCATTCTGGGACGGCGAAACCGGGTTTGAGGGGCGACAATACGCAGCGGTGCGATCGGGCTGGCGTGTTGAAAAACCCGGTTTCTGAACCCCAATTAAATGATTATCTGTCAAGACTGTGACACTATCTTCGTTTCTGGTAATGTACTTTTAGTAGATTGAACTCACACAAAACGGTATCGCAATGGTCGTCGGCGAATTCAAACCAGGTTTAGAAGGTGTTCCCGCCACCTTGTCCAGCATTAGCTACGTCGATGGACAAAAAGGGTTGCTGGAATATCGCGGGATTAGCATCGAGGAACTGGCACTGAAAAGTTCCTTTCTCGAAACTTCGTATTTATTAATCTGGGGGGTACTTCCGACAAAGGAAGAACTCGAAGCTTTCGAGCATGAAATTCGCTATCACCGCCGGATCAAATATCGCATCCGGGACATGATGAAATGCTTTCCAGAAAGAGGACATCCCATGGACGCCCTGCAAGCTTCAGCGGCCGCCCTGGGCTTGTTCTACTCCCGCAGAGCTCTGGCTAACCCAGCATACATTCGAGAAGCTGTAGTGCGGCTGCTAGCTAAAATTCCCACAATGGTAGCAGCGTTCCAGCAAATGCGACGGGGAAATGACCCGGTGCGGCCGAGGGATGACTTGGACTACTCGGCTAACTTTCTTTATATGCTCAACGAGCAAGAACCCGATCCGCTGTTAGCTAGCATTTTTGACAGTTGTCTGACTCTCCACGCTGAACATACAATTAATGCCTCTACATTTTCGGCAATGGTAACAGCTTCGACGCTGACAGACCCTTACGGGGTAATTGCTTCAGCAGTTGGCACTTTGGCGGGGCCGCTGCACGGGGGAGCTAATGAAGAAGTGATTGATATGTTGGAGCAAATTGGTTCGGTAGAAAACGTGCGGCCTTTTGTCGAGAAGTGCGTTGCAAATAAGGACAAAATCATGGGTTTCGGTCACCGAGTTTACAAGGTGAAAGATCCGAGAGCAACTATTCTCCAAGGGTTAGCAGAACAGTTATTTGAGAACTTCGGTCACGACGATTATTACGACATAGCTGTCGAGTTGGAAGAAGTGGTTGAGGAGAAATTGGGTCACAAAGGAATTTATGCAAATGTAGATTTCTATTCGGGTCTGGTTTACCGAAAAATGGGAATTCCGATCGACTTATTTACACCGGTTTTTGCGATCGCCCGTGTTGCTGGCTGGTTGGCCCACTGGAAGGAACAGCTAGAGGCAAACCGCATTTACCGCCCGACTCAAATATATACGGGTACTCACGGTGAGCCTTATATTGCGATCGAGGACAGACTCCCATCCTAAAGCAACATGATCAACCCCGATCGGAAAATAGCGAGAATAATTGTTTTGCTTTCGTGAAGTGTTGAATTAAAAATTGCTTTCGCCTTCCGAGTCACGAAGCAATTTTTGTCTGCTACAAGCTGCCGTGCTGGGTTACACCCCTCTTGTATGTTGTGCTGTTTGTTGGCGACAATAATAAGAAGTGACGATTTTCAGGAACTCCGGTCCTCAGGCTTGCGGGTCTGAGGTTTTTTATTGCAATATCTAAAGTTGCAGCCGATTTAGGGGCGAATTCCCCAAATACGTAAACCAGCGCGAAATAGCCAGTAAACCCACCCCAGCCACGCTTTGATTTACGAATAGCTTTCTATAGGGTGCGATCGCACAAATCGTTTATTACCCTCACTCTTCTACAGCAATGCCTTTTCTATTTTTGACTTTCTCAACTCCACTCTTCACCCCCAGGCAACTGGGACAAATATTCGTCGATCGCATCCTCGAATTCACCTCTAGAATAAGTGTAGGTCAAAGACAGTAGCCCAGTTGCGATCGCCATAATTTGCTCTCTGTCCACTCTTTGATTGAGTTGAGCACGGCTTAACTTTCCTTCCAACACTTCCCGGCTAGCCTCACGAATAGCCGCTTCTAGTTCATCTTCTATAAAAGGCTCCCACTCCGAGGAATTGATATAGTAGGATGTTTTATTATCTTTGAGATTGAGCTTTTTAATACCTCGGACAGAATTTGCAATAGAAGCGGCCCAAGAATTTGTTAAACGCTGTTCTACTTGATTTTTAATTAGGTGGATTAGCAGAATCAGTAAAAAAGACCCGATATTTCGCAGAGTTGCTTGTTTGCTCATGCCCTCTAATTCATCGACAATTGCTAGAGCATCTTCCTTCCTGCCTTCTAAAATACAATTTCTGAGGTCTATTAATTCCTGTACCATTGCTGTTAGCCTCAACATTTATAGGAATTTCGTACTCTAACTCAGGGTTGTAGCCTAGTCTCAATCCCCCTAAATCCCCCTTAAAAAGGGGGACTTTGACTGCTTCCAGCCCCCCCTTATTAAGGGGGGTTAGGGGATCTCCGGGTCAAGAAAACACGCCCTAGGGGAGATTTCCGCCGGGTTTCAACCGCCGATTTCGCGCTACATCTAAACAGATTGAGTTACATGATGGCGGCTAGTCAACTTATCCAATTGATTCACTAACAAACTCAGGAACAATCCCACATCCGTAACAACTCCAATAGACTCGATCGAACCCCGATCGCTCAATTTCGTCACCACCGCCGGATTAATGTCCACACAGACCATCTTCACACCCGCCGGCGTCATATTTCCCACACCAATTGAGTGCAGCATAGACGACAGCATTAACACCATATCCGCACCGCGTAACAGCTCAGTATATTCTTCTTGAGCTTTAACTAAATCCATTTGCGTGTCAGGAAGCGGGCCGTCATCCCGGATCGAACCTGCTAGGGAAAACGGTATATTGTTCTTCACGCACTCGTACATCACACCGTTAGTAACCAAGCCTGCTTCTACAGCTTTTGCAATACTCCCGTAACGTCGCACACTGTTAATTATTTTCAAGTGATGTCGGTGTCCGCCGCGCACAGCAATACCGCGTTTCATGTCAACCCCTAAAGAGGTTCCCATATTCGATTGTTCCATGTCGTGAACCGCGATCGCATTTCCGCCTAACAGCGCTTGTACGTAACCTTCGCGAATCAAATGCGCTAAATGTTCGCCACCGCCGGTGTGGATAACAACAGGCCCCGCCGTAACTACAACTTTGCCACCGCGATCGCGAATTTGGCGCAATTCCCACGCTACTTGTTCCACCACCAATTCTACGCGGCGCTCGCTAGAAACGCTGCCCGACATAAAGCTGAATTCTTGAGAATTGCGCTGTTCCCGCGATTCTGTTTTGCGGATGGTGCGGATACCCACTACATCTACAACGACTTTTTCACCTACTTTTAAATCTCGCAGTAATTTGCATTTAGCCACTGGACCATCGGCAGTTTCAGTAATAGCAACTGCACCGTCCATCCGCTGATTTTGCACTTTCACCCACTGGTTATTTACCCGCACTTCTGTGGGATAAATCGTACTCACATAAAAGTCATCCGGGCCGACGCCATCTTGCACTACCGGTTCTAAAATAGCGTCGCAAATCTCTTGCGGCGGGGGCACTGCACCCAAGTCAATCAGCAGTCCCATGATTTCTTCCATCACATCATGGGAAGGAGCCGAAACTTTAACGTCCGCAGATGATGTGCTTTGCCGCTGCTCTCCTAAATTGAAATTGAGCACTTGGAAACTGCCGCCGTTTTCGATAATTAAGTCTAAAGCGCGGCTGATTAAACCAGCATCGAGCAAGTGACCTTCCATGCGAATTGTGCGGCTTTCTACCATCACGTTTGGCGCTCCATCTTCTTGCACAGGTTCCGTTACCCGTAGTGTCAAGCACTTACAGGCGCCGCCCGCTTTCAGAAATTCGCTCATCGGCGTTTCAATTACTTGAAAACCGACATTAGTGATGCGAGTTTTCAAGGCTTCGCTAACCTTGTTCATTACCACAATTTTGTCAATATTGACGGCATTGCAGGCAAAGTTAGCGGCATCTGCTTCTTCAATGGCAATGCGTTTTTCTGGTGGTACCCGCATTTCAATTAAGCGGTTTGAGTAGGAATCAAATGCGGCTGGGTAGTAGAGCAAATAGCCGCCTGTCAGAGGACAAAAACAGGTGTCTAGGTGATAGAAACGTTCGTCAACTAAACGCAGCGAAAGCACTTCAATGTTGAGCCATTTTGCTAGTAACGGGTGCGAGTCGAGTTCGGAACGGAAGCCGTATCCGGCCCACAACCAGCGTCCTTCGCGATCGAGCAAAGCATCGCCAGCGCCCTCAAACGGCAAGTCTTTCGGGAGTTCGTGCACGGTGAAACCTTTGCTTTCAAACCATGCTTTGAAATAGGGTTCTTCGCCTTGGCGTTCTTTGTGATAGAAACGGCTGAGGACGAAGGTATTGCCTAAAAGTAAGCCTGCGTTGGCGGTGAAAACCATATCAGGCCAACCTTTTGCGGGCGGTACGAGGTCTACCACAGCGTTGTCTTTGAGGACGTGGTAAAGTTTTTCCCACTGTTCGACGGCGCGATCGCGCGATGATTTGTGTACGTTGCCCTCCATCCACGGATTAATCACGTAATCCACATCGTAGTGGTCGGGAGCACACATGAGGAAGCGAATTGAGTCAGTCATAATTCAGTTAAAATGTGGTAGACGCTACAGCAGACGTATGTTGACAGAGTTTGTATAATAGCAACTGTAATATTCACTACTAATTTTAGCAGCGCAACGTCTGGAGCCTCAAAAGGCTAACTCTTTACTATATCATGTTTAAGATGAGATTACACTAAATGACAGACAGTTCGCAGGAAATACTGGAGAAAATGTCAGGTTATGACGCACTCTAAAATAGGTTCTGATAAACGATTAATATGATATTCGTTGCAATTGCCCCCAGTCTTACGTTCGGGCCGGGTTTAGGCTCATCTCTGGCTTATATTATAGATGGTTGGTGAACCGGCCCCTACAAGAATTATGGTTAATTTACCCCCCATGATTTAACAGCTTATCCTAACTTTTAAGTTTCAACTTTTGCGAAATCGGCAGTTCGATCGCAAATTCTGTTCCCCGGCCAACTTCTGAATGACACTCCAACTTACCACCGTGGGTGTCTTTAATAATTTGGTAACTAATCGACAACCCCAAACCAGTGCCGGTGCCGATCGGTTTGGTAGTAAAAAATGGGTCAAACATCCTTGACTGAACTTCGGGACGGATACCGGGTCCGCTGTCAGAAATCCGCACACACACTTGATTTTCGCTGCTGACTTCAGTAACAATGCGAATCTGATGAACTTTGCAAGTACAGTTTGTTGATGACTCTTCCATAGCGTCGATCGCATTCACCAGCAAATTCATAAATACTTGGTTTAATTGAGCCGGATAACACTCGACTTTGGGCAGGTTCCCGTAATTTTTAATAACTTGAATTTCCCGACGTTTTGGCTGTGACTGGAATCGGTGCTGCAAAATCACCAAAGTGCTCTCTATCCCTTCATGAATGTCTATTACTTTGCACTCTTTTTCGTCGAGTCTCGAAAAGTTTCGCAAAGACAGCACTATCTGCTTAATTCGGTTAGCACCTTCTTGCATTGAAGCCAGGATTTTTGGGAAATCTTCAGCGATAAAATCCACCTCGACTTCTGCCAATTCTTGGGCTATTTCAGGAACTGGTTCGGGATAGTATTGCTGGTAGAGCTGGAGCAATTTTACCAACTCGCGAGCGTACTGTGCGGCGGGAATAATATTGCCGTAGATGAAGCTGATCGGGTTATTAATTTCATGGGCTACTCCCGCTACCATTTGCCCGATACTTGACATTTTTTCTGCTTGAATAAGCTGAGATTGAGCCTTTTTTAAGTCTGCCAGAGTTTGTTCTAACTGTTGCGCTTTTTCTCGTTCTCGCTGTTCGCTAAATTGCAACTCTACTTCGGCTTGTTTGCGATCGCTAATATCAATATGCGTGCCCGTCATCCGTAAAGGATTTCCCGAAGCGTCGTGTTCCATCACCTTTGCTTGAGCTAAAATCCACTTCCACTCACCGGATTTTGTCAGCATCCTAAATTCCACTTCGTAAGTAGGATTTTGGCCTTCTAGGTGAGCAGTTAGCGCTGCTTTAGCCGGAGACAAATCCTCTGGATGTACCAGTTTCTCCCAGGATGCAAAACTATTGGCTATTTCTTCTACTTCATATCCCAGCATCGTTTTCCAGCGCGGATTAAAATAGACTTCTCCCGTGGCCAGATTCCAATCCCACAATCCCATCGCACTGCCTTCAAATGCCAGATAAAAACGTTCTTCGCTAATTTGCAAAGCTGCTTCAGCTTGTTTTCGATCGCTAATATCCATCACTGTTCCCAACAGTTTTAATACTTCCCCGGTTTCGCTAAAAACAGCTTCTCCCCTTCCTTCCACGTATATAATTTGACCGCTAGGATGCAAAAAACGAAACTCTCTTTTGTAGGCAATGCCTTGTGAGATAGTTAGGCTGACTGTTTGTTGCAATAATTCTCTGTCGTCGGGATGACACATCTTTAAAAGTTTGGCAGATGTCGGTTCAGTTGCACTTGAGTCAAGACCAAAAATGCGGAATACTTCTTCTGACCAAGTAATTTTATTGGTGACTAAATCAAATTCCCAACTGCCGATATGGGCAATTTTCTGGGCTGCTGCTAGACTAGCTTCGCTTTGTTGAAGTTTAAGTCGCTGTTGTTTATCTTGTTCGAGAAGATTGGCTTGAGCGATCGCAATTCCCATCTGTGCCGCCACAGCGCTCAATAATCTGATCTCATCCTGCGTCCAGTGGCGGGGGCGATCGTACTGATGCAAGCATATCATTCCGTTGGCTTTTCCCTGATAGGAAGTGCGGATGGATATCATCGACTTCAAACCTATTTGACAGCACAAATCTCGGACGTTTTCTAGCAGGGGTTCGGAAAAAACATCGTCAGAAGCTACAGCTTGATCTTGGGACAATAAAAACTCAACGTGAGGATTGCCCTGTATGGGAATTTCTAAATCTAAAAACGATTGAGAGGCTGTTTTTCTGTACTCAGCGACATTAGAAATTCTGGGAACTGGGTCTTCTGTATAGGTGTGAATCAAGCAGCAATCGGCATTAAAAATTCGACCTATTTGAGCAGTCGCTGTTTGAAAAATTTGCTCTTGATTTAAGCTGTATCGAATTTCGAGAGTAATTGTTTCTAGCAGAAATCTTTGTTTTATTTGCCGTTCCAAAGCAGTTAAAGCTGTTTTAAGTTCTAGTTCTGCTTGTTTGCGATCGCTAATTTCAGTAGCCGTTCCCAAAATTTTCCAAGGTTTGTCGTCGGCTGTTCTGGCAAACACTGTATCCACGCTAACAAACCAGCGATATTCACCATTTTTGTGCTGAATTCGGTACTCAAAATCAAAGCTTTCACCGTCTTTTGCTGCCTCAATCCTCCTCATGTGTTCTGAGAATCCTGGCAAATCTTCAGGATGTATTAAGTTAGGAAGAAATCCTCCTGCCATCTGCGGGATTTCTTCAAAAGAATAGCCAATATCGCTATAGATTTCGCGGTTGATATACAGAGTTCGCTGTTCAATCAAATCGGAAACGTACAAAAGATTAGGATGTGTTTGAATTACTGCCGACAGCCAGCGTTGGCTGTCTCGGAGCTCTGCTTCGATCCGCTTGCGTTCTTCTATCTCTGCTTGAAGCCGCGCATTTTGTGCTAAAATTTGTTTATAAAGGCGGCTCAGAAGTAGTTGATTTTCGACGCGGCTCACCACTTCTTCTGTTTGAAATGGTTTACTAATGTAGTCTACACCCCCCACAGAAAAAGCTTTGACTTTATCAAAAACTTCATTTAAAGAGCTAATAAAAATCACAGGAATATCTTTGGTTTGCGGACAAGCTTTTAGCTGTTCGCAGACTTGATAGCCATCCATACCGGGCATCATGATGTCCAGCAAAATCAAATCTGGTGGATTCGACAGAGCAAAGTTAAGAGCCAATTTACCATCTCGTGTCGGCCGCACTTTATATCCCCGCTTAGACAAAAGCTGGGATAAAAGCCGCAAGCTTTCTGGATGGTCGTCCACCATTAAAATATTTTCTTGTAAGACAGTGTTTTGAAGTCTAAGTGTTTCTAGTCTTGGATTTCTATTGTCAGTTGTATTCACAGCAGACCCTCAAACTATTCAAGTTGTATATGTGGGAATATTTTTAAAGTCATTAACCGCTTGTAGCTAACACTCTCAGATAAACCAGCACAACTATTGGCTCTCTAGCACACTCCTAAATTATCTGTCATTATATCAAAAATAATGCTCATTTGAAAATCTTGGTGGCTCAAATTATCGGAGCCGAGTGAGAAAACAGCCTAGATGCCTCAAATCACAGGCTAAGCAAGGGATTTTGATTAAAGGTAAAGCTTGTCCACTTTCTATAACCCGGTTTTACCTGCCTTTATCTGGTGGCTTTTTTTGTGTTTTTTTCAGTAGATATCCTCACTGGAAAGGTTAATTAAAACAGGCCGGAACATGGGTGTCAACTTAAGACTAAAATTTTTTGTTTTTCTGGTTTGTATCCAAGTCTTGAGTTCCCTAAATCCCCCTTTTTTAGCAGCGCTAGGGGCAGTGTAGGCATAATTGTCAAACAGTATGCCGTTACTACATTTGAGCTTAAGTTGACACCAATGAACCCTGAAATACTCCTACAATATCTTATATTTTATTTGCGCTGTCGGGCTGATTTATGGTATCTTTGTCTCGATCTGCAATTCCCCGCAAGCGGCGTACACGGCTTTCACGTTATACCAATTCAGAAAAATCCGAGCAATTTCTAGAGCTAATTGCGGCTTGCCTTGGTCAATCAACCACTGCAAAAAAGGAGTCATAGTTCGCTCGTTCAGCATTCCACCTAATGATAAAACTCCCCACAGTATTTGGTGCAAAAAAGTCATTTGAATCATCATCCGCACTTCCCAACTTGGGTGTTTTTGATAAAACAAAACTCCCATTCTCCCGCGCTGAATTTCGCGGTCAATCATGCCCGGAATTTGCTCTAAACTAAAAGGTGGATGCCAGTGATAGCCGACTGCAGCCGGACATTTAATTAGTTTCAAACCTAAATTTTTTAACCTGACTCCCAACTCTAAATCTTCCCATCCGTACAGTTGAAAGCGAGTGTCAAAAAGTCCAGCAGCCAGCAGCCAGTGGCGGGCGATCGCCACATTTCCCGTAGCAAAATAAGCCGCCGAAAAATCTGTTATTTTGTAAGGTTCCGAAGTAGGATTATCGAAATTGCAAGTATTAATCACGCTGCCGTAAGTAAAAACCGCATCAGTATCTTTGTAACCCTGTAGTAAAGCATCGGCGTGTGCTTGCAAAAAATTCTCTGTTACCACCAAATCGCTGTCAATAAAAATAATGGTATCGCCCTTAGCATCTTCAACGCCCAAATTTCGGGCAGCCGCCGGGCCCTGGTGAGATTGACAGATCGATCGCACATGAGGCAACAAGTCAGCATTTGCCTCCAGCCACTCCAGCGTCCCGTCCGTCGATCCGTCGTCCACGACAATTACTTCATACTCTCTGACAATCTCACCGAACTGCTGATTTTCCAAAGCCAGTAGACATTTTGCCAAAATCGGTTTACGATTGTACGTCGGAATCACAACACTAAAAAACACGGTTTTTCCCCATCGCCACAGTTACCGTATCCCACGGTAGCAGATTTTCCGCAGCAACTCCCCCGGTAAATAGCCAAGTTTAGCAAAAAAAGAATATATAAATCTGTACTATTTCTGACAAGAATCGATCTCAATTAGGTGCATAATGAAAAGTCGGTTAAATCGGATATCTTGCACCATTCTCAAGAACAGGCTTTCCGGCCTGTTCCACAAAAATGATATTTTTTTGTGGGGTGGGCCGGAGAGCCCGCCCTGAAAAGCTTAGTGACAATGGTGCAAGATGTCAGTTAAATTCAGGATGTAAATAGCAATGAGTCGCGCTAAAAAAGTTGTGCTAGCATATTCGGGCGGAGTCGATACCTCCGTCTGCATTCCTTACCTCAAAAACGAGTGGGGTGTGGAAGAGGTAATTACTCTGGCTGCGGATTTGGGACAGGGAGACGAATTAGAACCGATCCGCAAAAAAGCTTTAGCATCCGGTGCTTCGGAATCTTTAGTTATTGATGCTACCGAAGAATTTGTCAAAGACTATGCGTTTCCAGCGATTCAAGCTAACGCACTTTACGAAAACCGTTATCCCCTTTCGACTGCCCTCGCTCGCCCGCTGATTGCTAAATTGTTAGTAGAAGCTGCGGAAAAATACGGTGCAGATGCGATCGCCCACGGTTGCACAGGTAAAGGAAACGATCAGGTACGGTTTGATGTGTCGATCGGCGCGCTCAACCCCAAGATTAAAATCTTAGCACCAGCGCGGGAGTGGAAAATGAGCCGCGAGGAAACGATCGCATACGGCGAGAAATGCGGCATTCCGTCGCCTGTGAAAAAGTCTTCGCCTTACAGTATCGATCGCAACTTATTGGGAATGGCAATTGAAGCCGGAATCCTCGAAGATCCTTGGGCGGAACCGCCAGAGGAAGTTTATTTGATGACAAAGGCGATCGAACAAACTCCCGACACACCCGAATACATAGAAATCGGTTTCGATTGCGGAAATCCTGTCACTTTAAACGGCAAAAATTTATCACCAGTCGCCTTAATTTCCCAGCTCAACGAAATAGTGGGAAACCACGGAGTCGGGCGCATAGACATGATTGAAAACCGCCTCGTCGGGATTAAATCGCGGGAAATTTACGAAACACCAGCGATTTTAGTTTTGATGCACGCGCACCGAGACTTAGAAAGTTTGACGCTGACAGCAGATGTGACGCGGTACAAGCGAGGCATCGAAGAAACCTACAGCCAAATGATTTATAACGGTCTTTGGTACAATCCTTTGAAAACAGCTTTAGACGCATTTATTCAGGACACGCAAAAGCGAGTAACGGGAACCGTGCGGCTCAAACTGTTCAAAGGAAATGCGACTATTGTCGGCCGCAAATCTGACAATTCTCTGTACAGTTTCGACTTAGCAACCTACGGCGCAGAGGACGAATTCGATCACAAAGCTGCCGAAGGATTTGTCTATGTTTGGGGACTACCAACCCGCATTTGGTCGGAGAAGAATAGAGGTTATAAATAGGAGCGAATTAGGGTTAAAAACTCGATGTTAGCCCACCGAATCGAATTCGGATTAACAATTCGATCTTAACCCGCCGAATCGAATTGGCTGCTACACAAACAAAGTCCGCCTTCGCGGAATTAGAGTAGGGTGTGCACAGCACACCTTATTTGCCACAATCGCCCAACCTCTGCCAATTGCCTAAGTCATGAGTTAGTAAGATACAGTAATAATTGGTAATTGGTAACAGGTTGTTATCCTAATAATTTGTTAAATTGTCTTCACACAAATTTAGCTTTGAGGTAGGGGTTTAAACCCCTGCCGGATTGCGGCAGGGCTGCGCCAGGATTGGTGGGTCAACGTAAAACAGCCGATCGCTAAGATTGCTGTTTATCCACACTTCCCAAATCCAACTTAGCGCGCAACTCTTCCTTAATCCGATTTAAAATAGAATCCTCATCCAAAGAAGACAAAATCTTGCTCACAACAGCCTTTGGCCCATCATCTCCCCAAGAAGCACCATTAGCCAAATAAGCCTTAGTAACTTGACCGATACCATAGGAAGAAACCCCCGCGATCGCAGCTTGCGTCACTGCCACAGACAAATAAGGCCCTAAAGCCAAGCCCCCCGTCGCTGGCGTCGCCAAACCCAACAATCCTTTCAAAGAACTCAAACCAAAATTAGCCAACAATTCGCCGGCCGTAATCCCGCCCATACTAATCGCAATCTTTTGCAGCAATTCCACCGCGCCCGCTTCTGTCATCGCAATGCCGTAAACTTTAGATAAAGTTAATATCATCACCACATCAATTACCGCACCGCTAAGAATATCAACTACAGTAATTGGATTAAGTGCGATCGCCACCGCTTTAGTCATTACCCCGTTCCAGATAATTCGATTAGCCGCCTCATCTCGAATCTCCATTTTTCGCTGCACCAACTGCTCGTTAATATCCCCCGCACAGAGCATCGTATTCAGCGCGACCAAAGATTTGCCTTCCCGGTCTAAAATCTCCAAAATCTTTAATTTTAAATCTTGCACTTGTGGCAAACTGCGAGTCATTTGCACGCCCATACTTCCGTCGGGACGGCGCACCGCCCTCGCCGTCAAAGGCGAAGCCGCCGCCATCACAATTTCATCGGGAGACAACAATTCTCTTACGCGATCGTCTCGAATTTTATGATAAATTGCCAGCCTGTCTGCATCGGGATACTGGTCAATTTTATTAAACACTAATAACATCGGTTTTCCGGCTTCCCGCAACTGCGAAAGTGCTGCGTATTCCACCTTTGTAATGTCGCCAGCAACTACAAACAAAATCAAATCTGCTTGTTGAGCAACGCGGCGCGCCAACATTTCGCGAGTTTCGCCGTCAACTTCATCGATTCCCGGAGTGTCGATTAATTCAACTTGCGACAAACGGTAAATAACTGGCGAAAGTCGATCAGGCAAATTCTCATCAATTCCCTCTCCGACATCCCACTGGCCAATAGTCGTGGTGCGAGTCACCCCGTGAGTCGGGCCAGTTTCAAACACATTTTGACCTAGCAGCGCGTTCAAAACCGAAGATTTTCCCCTTCCCACCATCCCAAACACAGCTATTTGCACGCAAGCGCGCTCTAGCTTGTCGAGCATTTTCTCCAACCCGCCAATTTCCGGTTCCAGTCCAGTTCGCTCTTGAACTGTCAAGTCGAGATTTTCTACTATATCTCGCAGAGCATCTTTAGCGTGGCGCAGGTTGAGTTCTGCCTGAATGTCTGCGAAGCTTAAAATTGTGTCATCTAATTCTCGATCGACATTTGAAAAATTCGAGGCTTCAGTCATTGTTACCTTATGTTATAGCTTTGCTTCACTTAAAGTTTCAACAGATACCATGCCATTCTAGCTTTTTCCGTCTGCTTTGTACATTAGGGGTCAATGGTGTGTTTAGAAGCCGGGTAGGGAGACAGCAATGCTGTGTCCCTACAGATATCATGTAAAACCTGTTTAATTTACAACAATGATTAACCCCATCAAAATCGCCTGTTATCCATTTCCTTTACGTGTGATAATTTTCCTATTAATATTGCTAACAATTTGGCTGCCACTAGCAGCACCAATTTATCTTTTAGTTAAAGATAGTAACCTAGCAACTATTCTGACAATGGGATTGTTGTTTACTGAGTTTCTGTTCCTAGTGCCGCGCTGGGGGAAACAGGTTTACGGACAAACCCAATTACTCAAAAGTTACGGTTTAATCAATACGCGAAAAAACGGTTTTGAGCTTTTAATCGGATTGGCGATCGGGCTTTTGCTCACTTTTAGCTTATTTGCGGTGCAAGGGCTGTTCGGCTTAGTCGCGTGGCAAAATTCTGATAATTTGCCGAGAATCATCGCAGAAGGGCTGTTAAGCGCCCTTGGAGTCGGTTTGGCGGAGGAGTTGGTATTCCGTGGTTGGTTGCTGGACGAGTTGCAGCGGGATTACAATTATAAAATATCTCTGTGGGCGAATAGCCTGGTGTTTGCCCTATCTCATTTTATCAAACCTGTCGCGGCAATGCTGGAGAGTTGGCCGCAGTTTCCAGGGTTGTTGTTGCTGGGTTTGATTCTGGTTTGGGGAAAAAGATCGCGCCAAAATCGCCTCGGTTTGTCGATCGGGCTTCATGCAGGTTTAGTCTGGGGATATTATATGATTAACATCGGGCAGTTAGTGCGATATTCGGGATCTGTTCCCGACTGGGTGACAGGAGTTAACGGCAATCCGCTAGCTGGGGCGATCGGGCTGTTGTTTTTGAGTGTCTTGGCCTTGGGAATGCGAAAAATGTCTGAACATTCCAAAGGTTTCGAGTAAGGACGAAGAGTCCTTATTTGCCACAACTTTGAGGACTAAAGTCCTCACTACCACCCAACTTCTTGAGAAATTTATAAACTTATGAAACTCAGCATCTTTGGCACTGCTACACTGTTAATGTATACAGGTTTTTTAGCTCCGGCAAACGCACAAAATACAGCACAAATCAAGCCAAATAATTTTTTAGTTCAAGTGCAACAAACGCAAGAACAAGTTCTCAATGCTTGCATCCAGAATCGGGTTGAAACCCTGCCAAATCCTTTTACCGATGTACCTTCCAATCACTGGGCTTACAAAGCTGTTTTGACAATGTATTATTGCGGTGCTTACCGAGAAGGGACGCCACCTGCTTTAATTAAAGAATCACTGGAATCGGGACCTCCTACTAGAGAAAGTTTGCCTTCCCGATCACGGTTTCCAAATTTTCCATTAGAGCCATTTCCCGTGATTAATTAAAGAATTACTGGAAGCGGGATATCCTACTAAAAGAAGTTTTTATTCCCGATTACCTTTGCCACATTTCCCATTACTAAGATTTTAAAACTGAGCCCGAACCGTAAACGAATAATCGCCACCAGGTTCAAGCTGATAATCCCATTTTTCCAGAAAACGGTGCAGCGGTTCCTGAATCAATGCCCTACCCTGAGAAGGCTCAAGTATCAGTGTTTTTTCTGACGTGAAACGCCACTGAAACTGCCACTCAAAATTGCCGGCAGTCACTTCACCCTCAATCGTGCCTTTTTGCCAAGATTGGCCAGTAACCCGGACATATGCAGTTGTTTCAGGCAAACGTCTCGAACTCACCTTTTTGTTTCCGCGTTTGTTTCTGCAATTGTGCGACTATTGTAAAGACTCATGGCTTTTTCTACTCCTTGGTGCAGACTTAGTTCCACAGCTTCTACAACCAGTTTAAGCACTTTCTCTACTAACTGACTTTCCTCTGAGGAAAATTTTCCTAAAACGAAGGAAATGGTATCTTTCTCATTTTTAGCAGCATCGTTTTGAGGTTTGCCGATGCCAATCCGCAAGCGGGGAAATTTGTCTGTGCCCAAATGAGAAATTGTCGATTTCATGCCGTTGTGTCCGCCGGCAGAACCGGCAAGCCGCATTCTCAATTTCCCGATCGGCAAATCCATATCATCGTATACTATTAATACCGACTCCGCAGGTATTTTGTACCAATCCGTCGCCGCCCGAATCGCTTGGCCGGAGAGATTCATGTAAGTAAGCGGTTTCAGCAAGCGGATTTTCTGTCCCCGCGGCCGGTTTCCCTCGCCAAATATGCCTTGAAATTTGCGATTTTCCGACAGCGAAATCTGCCACGATTTAGCCAAGGCATCGACAGCATTAAAGCCTATGTTGTGTCGGGTGCGATCGTATTTAGGTTCGGGATTTCCCAACCCAACAATTAGCTGGGGAATCACTAACTCCGCTGGTGTTTCCGACTTCTGAGTGTTGTTCATTTAACTGTCTGTGCTATCTTCCTTGGGAGTAGCCGCCGCGAGTTTTTCAGTTTCCGGTTTGCTGCTAGTTGCTACTGCTTCTTCTAACTGCTTAGCTTCCCGCGTGAACTCCGACTCAAAATCCCGCGAAGCATCTTGAAAGCCACGAATTGCCTTCCCCATACTCCGGCCGATTTCAGGTAATTTTTTCGGGCCAAATACCAATAGGGCGATCGTAAAAATAACGGCCATTTCGGGCAAACCAATGCCAAAAATATTCATGGTTTTTCTCCAGCAATTTGTTTAGTTACTTTTTGTTTATTTATGGCAAAAGTAATCGGAAAGGGTAAGGAAAAACGGGAAAACTTAGCTTTTGCCCTTTCTCCTCAACCCTCAGCTTTTACTTTTAGCCTTACTGTTTTGTGATCAATTTTTAGCGGCCGAGACTCGACCAATCCATATCCACACTCTCCAGAATCAGAGAAGAGTTGTAGATTTGCAAAATAATCAACAAGAACACGAAAAACAGTCCAATGAACACGCTCATCAACAGCGTGGTTCCCCAGCCGGGGGCTACCTTGCCGTATTCCGAGTTAAGGGGTTTGAGTATATCTCCTAACCAAGTCCGTTGTGCCATAAGTCACCTGCAATGAATCTCTACAGAAAAGTTTGACATATTTCTACCGCTAATTGCGATCGCAATTTCTCAGAAATGCTGCCGGGGGACTCGCAAAACGGGGAGTGGGGGTTGGCTGCCATACCGTACAGCGCCTAAAATCACTAGACTTTGAGACGGATTGTTATTTTTTGTAATATTATAGAGTGGAGCACTCATAATCGATCAAAAATATGGAACCCGCAGCAGTTCTAGGCATTTCACTGGGCGTGTGTCTGGTGGCAATCACCGGATTCTCGATCTACACGGCTTTCGGTCCCCCTTCTAAGGAATTGAGAGATCCTTTTGAAGAACACGAAGACTAAAGAAGAAGGAAGTTCGGCAACGGATTTTGTAACGGATGTAACGGATGTCAGGAAGAAGGAAGAAGGAAGAAGGAAGAAGGAATAGAAAGAAACTATGCCCCATGCCCCATGCCCAATTCCCCATTCCCCTCTCCCTCTCTCCCTGGTAGATATTCTTCTAGGGGTGGGAAGGGAGTGATGCTGTGGGGCGATCGCCTGTCGCCTACTCGTCAATGGTATATTTTTCAGAAATACAGTAAATCTCTATTCCATTTAAGCTAAAAATTATCAAGTTTCAGGGCAAAGCATAATGGGCAATACCTTTGGGCATTTATTTCGGATATCGACATTTGGGGAATCTCACGGCGGCGGTGTGGGAGTAGTAATTGACGGTTGCCCGCCCCTGGTGTCGATCGACGCATCGGAAATTCAAGCCGAACTCGATCGCCGCCGCCCTGGCCAAAGCAAAATTACGACACCTCGCAAAGAAGCAGATACCTGCGAAATTCTGTCGGGGGTGTTTGAAGGCAAAACTTTGGGAACGCCGATCGCAATTTTAGTCCGCAATCAAGACACTCGCCCCCAAGATTACGGCGAAATGGCAACAACTTACCGCCCTTCTCACGCTGACGCTACCTACGATGCCAAGTACGGAATTCGTAACTGGCAAGGCGGAGGTCGCAGTTCGGCGAGGGAGACAATAGGTAGAGTAGCAGCAGGGGCGATCGCAAAAAAAATTCTCAAACAAGCAGCAGGAGTCGAAATAGTCGGCTACGTCAAACGCATCAAAGACTTAGAATGTGTCGCCGACCCGGACACTGTTACCTTAGAACAAGTAGAAAGCAACATCGTCCGCTGTCCAGATGCCGAATGTGCCGAAAGAATGATTGAACTGATCGAAAAAGTTCGCGACAGTGGAGATTCGATCGGCGGTGTAGTCGAATGCGTCGCCCGCAATGTACCCAAAGGGCTGGGAATGCCCGTATTCGACAAACTCGAAGCCGACTTGGCCAAAGCCGTCATGTCCTTGCCCGCCAGCAAAGGCTTTGAAATTGGTTCGGGCTTTGCCGGGACTCTGCTCAAGGGCAGCGAACATAATGATGAATACTATACTGATGATAAGGGTGTAATTCGTACAGTGACGAATCGCTCTGGCGGAATTCAGGGTGGCATTGCTAACGGCGAAAATATCATTTTGCGGGCGGCATTCAAGCCGACTGCGACAATTCGCCAGCAGCAGCGCACCGTTACCCGAGAAGGCGAAGAAACGCTGCTGGCTGCCAAGGGACGGCACGACCCTTGCGTTTTGCCAAGAGCTGTGCCAATGGTGGAAGCGATGGTAGCTTTAGTGTTGTGCGATCATCTGCTGCGCCATCACGGACAATGTGGAACCTTAAAGCCTGAATTTTAAAATGGAAATCAGCTTGTCCTCTGTAGCGGCAACTCCCGTTGATTGCCCTCAACCCTCCGAATCAATAAAAGGTATAGATGATTTTGTAGTACAGTTCTGGGGCGTGCGGGGCAGTGTTCCGACACCAGGACAGGAAACTGTTCGCTACGGCGGCAATACTTCTTGTTTGGAAATGCGAGTCGCTGGCAAACGCTTGATTTTTGACGGCGGAACTGGCTTGCGGATGCTGGGAGACCAGTTGGTGCAAGAAATGCCCGTGCAAGCTTATATGTTTTTTACTCACTATCACTGGGATCACATTCAAGGTTTCCCGCTGTTCGCCCCAGCTTTCATCCGCGGCAATAGCTTTGATATTTACGGGGCGACTCCGCCGGATGGAGATTGCATGAAAAGGCACTTCGTCGAACGGGTGCTCCACTCGAATTCGCCGGTGCCGCTGATGGGTTTGCAGGCAGATTTGAATTTCTACGAACTCAATCACAACCAGACGATGATGCTGGACGATATTGAGATTAGGACGGGTTCTCTGAATCACCCGAATACTGCTATGGGATATCGGGTGACTTGGCAGGGACGATCTGTTGTTTATTGTTCGGATACTGAACATTTTCCCGATCGCCTAGATGAGAATGTCTACAATTTAGCCCTCGACGCTGATGTGCTGATTTACGATGCGATGTACACAGACGAGGAATATCACAACCCCAAGTCTCCGAAGGTGGGTTGGGGACACTCGACTTGGCAGGAAGCGGTGAGAATGGCTAAGGAGGCTAGGGTGAAACGAGTGGTGATTTTTCACCACGATCCGGCTCACACTGACGATTTTCTCGATCGCATCGCCGAAGACGTGCAAATTGCTTTTCCGAAGGCTGTCATGGCCCGCGAGGGTCTTATTTTGCCGATCGGCTTCTGAACATTCGCCTAGGCGAGCTCGATCGAACCATCAACCGATCGAACCATAATTGTTATGTGAATATGTGGATCTGGTCTTGCCCCCCGATCCACAATTTTTTTTAATTTGCAGCAAACTCTTAACTGCATGGTATAATTCTTGCTTGTTAAGTTTTTAGGCAGATTATTTAAGGTTTTTTTTATTCTTCAACCGCGTCCGCAAGACGCCAAGACGTAAGATAATTGGAGGATTGCCAAGGGTGAAAAGGAGACAGTTTTGAATGTCAACAAACACGGGGAGGCGAGGATCTCGCACGCCTGAGTGCTAGGCTGATGCCAGTAGACTTCCAGAAGCCTTGTTACAGATTAATTATTAAGGACAAAAACTGAAGTTATAGCTCGGATCAAATAAAAGCGCGATCGGTTTTTTCGGATCATGAATATTGACAACTCTCAAAAGCTAATAGCTTTTAGGTAGAAGCTGAGAAAATTTTCAGCAGTCAATTGGACTAACCAAAAAGAAACGATGGCTCTTGGGTTTGGCAGGAGCTGCGGCAAGCGAATGTTATGACTTGACTATCAAAATGGGAAATTTACGTTTTAGATCTTCAGCACATCAATACAGATGGATTGCCCTAGGCAGTTTTGCTGTAATTATGGGTATTTCAGGCGCTCTGGCCTACCGCCTTGCCCCGCCCCCCGGATTCATGGCTCAAGGCACTCTCTCTTCTAATAATCCGCCAGTCAAATTTTCGAGTACAGGCACGACAATTCTCAAGCAGGGAGAGCAACTCACCCCAGAGGTTCTGCTGGCAGATAATGTTGTCAAAGCAGTGGCAGATGCAGTTAAGCTGTCGCCCCAGCAAGTGCGACAAAATGCTAGTGTCAAGATTTCTAAGCCGGAACAACCCCTAGAAATTGTTGTTGGGTATCGCTCGCTCGATCAGGAGCAAGCAATCCAAACGGTGGATATGTTGATGAAGGGCATGGTGGAAAAAAGCCGCCTGATTAACAGATATCGGTGGCAATCAGTCAATCAGTCGCTCAACCAACGCTTGGCACAAGTCACTCAAGACCTGAAACAAGCTCAGCAAAAACTCGACCAATACGAAAGAGAACGCGCTCGCCTGTTGCAGCAAATGAAGCTTCAGCAAGACTTTTACAACAAAACTCAGCTTGCAATGGCGGATACGCAAGCTTCGGAAAAAGAAATGGTTAGCAGTTTGGCCGCCGCTACAGTGCCGCAAATTGTGGCGACGCCCACGAGCGATCCGACAGTGCCTCTGATTTTGGGAATTGGCTTGCTGTTGGCGATTTTGGTCAGCCGCGGTTTGATTCCTTCAGTGGCGGATTGGAGGTACAAAGCAGCTTTTCAGCGAGAAGAGAGCGAAAGGCTCCAAAGTGCTTTGTACCGACTGATCAAAGAAGGTCGCGGCGAAATAACTCTGGTGCGGTTTGCGATGGAAACGCGGCTGTCGCCGGATGTCGCTCAGCGTTTTTTGAACCAACAAGCTGAAGTTTTTAATGCCAATTGCGAAATAAAAGACGACGGCAGCATTTTGTATCACTTCCACATTTAAAAAGCTGCGAGCGATCGCGCTTCACAGAATAATTTAGCTGATCGAGTCATGAGTGATCGATCGGCTTGTTTTTTTCTTAATAGGACTTATATCAGGTTCGGTTGATCGACTATCCCCCTCTAGGTAGGCGCGGGTTTACGGGCTCTATAACTTATACTACTACTTACAGATTTTGGTGAACCCGCCGACGCGAGCTGGCGTTGCGGTGATTTTACCCGACATGATATTACGCTCAACTCGGTTTCTTAGCTTGTAGGATGCCCCGGAGCTAAAAATTGCTCGATCGACATAGGTGTTGACTAACGTAGAACACCCGAAGATTGTGCCAGTTCGTCCCAGACTGGCTAAAAAATATTTTTTTTGTGTTCTGCTTGCTTCTTGCTTAAATATATGTACAATCATAAAAAATAAGTAAATGTACGGTTGCTTTTTACCTGAGTTACCGGATCAAGGGGTAGTTTATCCTTAAATATTTCTTAAGGTCTAAGTCAACTCAGTAGAAATGCTGTAGCATAGAGCAATAACCGATTCAGGGAGGTTATGTAGTTTCACATCAGAAACTCGATCGGGCAAAAGCCTAGAATCAAACTCCCCGACTGAAAGCGTACATTTTCATATTGAACTTTTGTAATCACCTAGAGGCTAAACCATGATTTTTGGAATAATTGGTTCAACTTTCCTAGCTTACTTTTTGCTAATGTCGGTCGCTAATTACGGCGACACTGGAATGTAGATTAGTTAAGGCACTTATGCACCGAGACATAAGGCAGCAGGCAAAAAAAGCTGTTTGACAACTTCTTGACAACTTCGATTAAGTCTCAGCTTGGGTCATGTCTGTCGTGTGAGATCGGACAAAAAAATGGATGGATGAAGGAGTCGTTAAGTACCGCTGTGACTGGGAAGAAGCAGACCCTATAGCTGCCCGGAACATAGCAGATTTGATGGAGTGGCGCGATCGGCTCCACGCTTGGGGATTAATTGGCGTCTACGAAAATGGCATAGGGTTTGGCAACGTCAGCGTCAGACTCGGAAATTCTTGCCAATTCGTGATTTCGGGAACCCAGACTGCACACTTGAGGAATCTGGGACCAGAATCATACTGTACTGTTACCGAATTTAACTTAGAACAAAATTTCCTCGGCTGCCGGGGCCCCGTACAAGCTTCGTCGGAGTCCCTGACTCACGGGGCCCTGTACCTTCAGAGAGAGGATGTTGGCGGGATAATTCACGTCCATAATCCTAAGCTATGGCAGCAACTGCTGTTTAAAATTCCTACTACTAGAAAAGAAATACCTTACGGCACTCCCCAGATGGCCTTAGAAATGTTTAGACTTTTTGAGGAGGAGAATTTGGCCGATCGCAAAATTCTGGCCATGGCCGGTCACGAGGACGGCATTATCTGTTTTGGCAGCACCGTGGACGAAGCTGGCAAAGTGCTTTCTGCTGTGACTGGTTACACCTAAGCTCTTGCACTATTCTCAGAAAAAGCTAAGACACCTGGTTTATTGACAAAAAACCTAGGACTTTACCTGTCTCTATAGCAAGAAACTAAGGTGATGACGTGGATGCCTGATTTGAGTTAGACTGAGCTTTACCATTGATATCGGGCCGCTGGCTCGATTTAGCCTAATGGGTTCAAAACTTTTGAAATGCCTCTTGCCTCTGCGGTAAGGGAAAGATATTTTTAAATAGAAACACACTATATAACAAAAGCTGAGAGTCATCGTGAATCAAACTAAACTTGTAAGCTCCAAAGAATTGCAATCAGAGGTATCTCGTCTCACCGAAGAGCTGCAAATGCGCGACCAATTGGTGCAGCAGTTGTCTCAAGAACTTTTCAGGCTGGTGAAGGGCAATTCTAATTTTGTGCCGGCGCCGGAAGTTTCCGATCGCCACCAAGCTCAAATGCAGGCAATGCGGGAACAACTCCAAGCTGTTGAAGAACAGGTGAGTTTTTATCAGGAACAAATCGCGGAGCGGGATGCTGAGGTTTACCAACTGCGGCAGTCGGTGCAAGAATTGACGGATCGCTCTCGGATGCTGGAACAGGTGGTTCAGGAATTGCCGGGGGTTTACCGCCAGAAGTTTGCCGAACGGATAGAGCCAATTAAGGAAAAATTGGATCAACTGCAAAAGGAAAACCGCCAGTTGCACACGGAGTTGCAAAGCGTAACTTACCGTCTCGCTGTGCGGAGCCGCAAGGCTAAGGGCCTGGATCTGCCGAGCGTCGATGAAACGGACGATCGAGGAATTCAAATGCCGAGCTTTGGCAATGTCTAAGGTTTTGATTGTGGCGGGTGGTGAGAATGATCCGGCCCCAAGTCTCAAGGCGGCGATCGCTCAATCTCATCCTTTAACTGAAGTCAATATCTGTGCGGTTTCTGAACTCAATTCTGGCGCGATCGCTCCGGATGGGGCGATCGTTTGTCCTTTGACGCTGGATGTACCAGAAAATCTGGTTTTTCCGGCTCAAGATGTATTTCGATTTTGTGGCAATGTTTCGGCGGCGCGCGATCGAGTGTCCCAGGAGTTGCTTTTTCCCGTCGGCGATGGCAATTTTTGGCTGCCTGTGGTGTTGACTGCAAAGGGGCCACTGTATGCTGAGGTGATCGGTGGGGAACCTGACAAGCAGTCTGGCGAGTTGAGTTACTCTCAACCGGTGCATTTGTCGGATGTTTGGCGGCAGCAGTTATATGAGTTGGCTTACCGCTTGCTGAATCTTTTAAATGCGCCGCCGGCGACTTATTTGATGCAGTTCGGGTTTGTAGAGGAAAGGATTTGTTTTGATCGACTTTGGCCTTTTCCGGCTGCACCTGCGATCGCTTCTGTCGGCGTTCAAGTGCCGGATTTATTTGTTTGTCATTGGTATTGCTTGACAAATAAACCTATTTATGATATACAAATTAGCTTTACGCTTGCTTGAAGTCTCTTGCAAAGTTGAGATTTAAACTCGGGATCTCATTTTAATCAAGCAACTAAAGCCGGAGTTTCAGGGGAGACTATTTGGTCGAAACTGTCGAAGATTTCAAAGAGTTGGTCGAGTTGAGTAATTTCAAAAATTAGCTTGACTGTGGCTGAGAGGTTGCAGATGACGAGGCGGCACCCCCGGTGGCGGGCGGCGTTGAGTCCGCCGACTAAGGCGCAGATCCCGGAACTGTCTATGAAATCTACGGCGGCCATGTCTATTACCCAGAGTTTGTGGCGATCGGGCCCAATCTCGGCTAGCTGTTGCTGGAGTAGGCTGCCGGCTTGGGAGTCGAGGCAGTTGTGAGGTTGAAGGACGATGGGTGGGTTGAAGTTGGGAAATTCCATAGCAGTTATCCTAGGATCGTAAAGTATGAATAAGTTAGTTTAGTTGCTGACTCTCTTGAGAGACTCAGAGGATTTCAGCGTATGTTTTAGGATGGGCGATCGCCCTTGTGGAATCGGTGGGGAGAGCCGTTGTTATAAATTTAGTAGGAAATTGGCTCGCGATCGCGCGGAACGCAACCGCAACAATTCTCTATTCCTCTAGTATGCCTGAAAGGCTAATTTTTAGTTGGATTAGCGATCGCGACAACAGTGTGTTCTTCATCACAGCGAAAGATTGCACTATTGGCTGAATCGAGCCAATATATAAATGTATTGAGCTTTGCAAAAGTTTACGAAGGCAGTATCGAATGTCTTTTGAGTTTTTATCGTTAGAGACTATTCAGCAGTTTGCGCGTGATTACGGCTACTGGGCAGTATTTCTGGGAATTCTGCTGGAAAATTTGGGAGTTCCTCTTCCAGGCGAGACAATTACGATTGCTGGCGGGTTTTTAGCTGGCAGCGGGGAACTGAATTACTGGTTTGTGCTCGGCAGTGCGATCGCTGGCGCTACATTGGGGGGAAATTTTGGTTATGCGATCGGCAGGTACGGTGGCTGGCCACTGCTGCTGAAGCTGGGACAATTTTTCCGCTTTCGAGAAGAACAACTGTTTGACTTAAAAGAACAGTTTAGCAAAAATGCAGCTAAAGCCGTATTTTTGGGCCGTTTCATCGCACTACTGCGAATTTTTGCTAGCCCCCTAGCAGGTATTGCAGAAATGCCTTTTTGGAAATTTTCGCTGTTCAATGTTCTGGGTGCTGCAAGCTGGGCATCTGTAATGGTGAGTTTATCCTACTTCTTGGGACAAGTTGTGTCTTTAGAGAAATTGGTAGCTTGGGCTGCTCAATTTGCGGTACTTGCTTTGCTGTTAGCAGTTGCTTGGATTGCAATTCCTATTTGGTTGGAAGCGCGGAGTTTGGACAAGACTAAGTAAGATTGGTGGTTAGACTTTTTGCAAAAGTTCTGGATTTTCTGTTTTTAACTGCAGATGAACGCAGATATCATCTATTTTTGCAAAAAGTCTAATGGCCGCCTATTAATAAGTCAGGACTTCTGTCCTCAAAATCATCAAGTTGGTAGCGCCAACTTCTGTCCTCAGTCCAATCTCTGCTTAGTATGAGGATGTTCTTGGATTGAGTTAAATAGGATTTCAAAAACTCTATCCCTATAATTATAATTCACAGAAGGCTGCAAACAAAGGAGTAGAGGAAGTGCGATCGCAATAATCAGCGTGTTCGCTGAAAGGCGATGTAATAAATATTCTAGCTCTTCAATTACTTTAAACAGTCCATTAGCAATATATTCAGGACTTACGTAATCAAGGGTTTGAGATTGCTTCACTAGGTTCTATTCGGACATAAAATAGTAGTAACTGTCTAGATTCTATGGATATCCCTGAATAGACCAATGAAACACATTATTTACGATGTAACCCAAAAAATCACCAATTTTTGATTGATTATTTCGGTTATTTAGCAATAACAAAATCATAATTTTTCCTCTAATATTTCCTTTGTTTTATTTTAAGGCTTATTGCAGTTGCTATATTTGTTTGGGATTCCGATACTTTTGAACGGCTATTTTTGCACTAATTGACGGAAATAATCTTGAATTATACCGTACTTAAAGGCACAAGAACTTATTTCAATTTCATTTAAAATTAAAGCAACGAGTCATTAGTTGTGAATTCCTTTTTCTCTTTCTTCCTCTATCTTCTCTGCGTCCTCTGCGGTTACTTTCAAGATTATAAATTTAACCGCAGATCTACACAGATGAAAGCAGGTTTAGATTGTCTGTTAGTGCAGAAAACAAAGCGAAACAATCTTCACCCCTGCGATTGCTTCCTACTAATTACCCATTACCCATTATCCATAATTAATTCTTTGTTCCCCTCAATCACTTCCCCGATCGCGAACGCACCAATTCCCTGAGATTCAAACCATTTAACAGCCTGTTCTACTTCCCTGGAATCGAGCAACAACACAAACCCAATCCCCATATTAAAAGTATTGAACATATCTGCTGTGGCAACTTGGCCCGCTTCAGCAATCCACTGGAAAATTGGCAAATTTGGCCAGCTATTGCTGTCAACTTTTACGGATTGATTTGCGCCCAAACAGCGGGGCAAATTTTCCGGCAAACCGCCGCCCGTAATGTGAGCCATGCCGTGAATATCTAAACCACTCTTAATTGCTTCGAGGACTGGTTTCACATAAATTTTAGTCGGAGTTAGCAGCACTTCTCCTAAACTTTTGCCACCTAACTTTTCGGGTTGGGAATGCCAGTCAAAACCCCGATCGCCCGCAATTTTTCTCACCAAACTAAAACCGTTGCTGTGAACGCCCGAACTCGCCAGCCCCACAGCCACATCTCCCACCCGCACCTGCGAACCGTCCAACAATTTGCTCTTTTCGACAATTCCCACACAAAACCCAGCCAAATCGTACTCTCCCGGTTGGTAAAAACCGGGCATTTCTGCCGTTTCCCCGCCCAACAAAGCACAGCCCGCTTGCTTGCAACCGTCAGCAATGCCGGCCACCACCGCAGCTAATTGTTCGGGATTTAACTTTCCCGTCGCTAAATAATCGAGAAAAAAGAGGGGTTCTGCCCCGGATGTCAGCACGTCGTTGACGCACATCGCCACCAAGTCAATACCTACCGTGTCGTGCCGATCGAGATTGTGGGCCAATTTCAACTTAGTCCCAACGCCGTCAGTACCCGAAACCATCACCGGCTCTTTTAAACCCTCTGGAACGCTGAAAAAACCGCTAAACCCGCCGAATCCGCCCAAAACTCCCGATCGGTGCGTGCTCTTGACCATACTCCCGATGCGCGAGACAAAAGCTCTGCCCGCCTCAACATCCACGCCTGCTTCTCGATAATCCATAAGTCCGCCAAATCGATTTCCAGTTTTTAGTTTATTCCCATAACAGTTGACAAACAGCTTTTTTCACACTAGCCATTCGGCAGCCCACAAAAGACAATAAATTTTTGTTAATTTTTGTAAAATTTTCTGGAATAACTGAAACGGCTGTAAGCACTGGAACTAAAGGATTTTATGATAGAGGGTTTTGAGAAAATTTGATGAAGATTTGGTGAAAATCGCGATCGCAGCGATCCCCAACCGCAAAAGTTTGTGGTAGTCTGTTGCAGTTCGTGAACAAAACACAAATTGCGGATCGAGTACGAGTTGTCAAGTGTCAGGGAAGTTTCCGCCAATTTTTTTTGTGGTGGAAGCATTAAAGCAAAAACGCACCCCTATACTTTGCTTTGACTCGCGGGGGAACGGCGAAGGGCAAGAGAGAAATCCTTGACGCCCGCCGCCAAATGGCCAATCCTCCAATCTCGGTTGGCAATGGCTATTCACAAAAATGGACGTATGAAGGAAAAATTTGTTGGTGGTCTACTCGCTGTCCTGTTAGTTCCTGTGGTAGGAACGGCATCCTCTTGTCACGCACAAGCAACAGGTGCCGACAACCAAAACTCTCAGGTTTCCGAGCAAGTAATTGCCACCCAACCGTCCCGGCAGTTAAACGCAAGTCGGGTCGAAGCGCAAAAAGTCGGACAGTATCAGTATCAAGCAAGAGCTGAAATTGCCCGAGACTCGATCGCCAAAATTCAGCCCCACGACTTAGGCGGGCGACAAGCAGCGACAGTCTACGTGCGAAACATTCCAGTCATCACCTTTCTGAACGCGAATCCGGAAACAAACACGCCTTTGGGAGAAACTGGCAACAGCCAAGCCGGTGCTAGCAGTCCGTCAAAAGTAGCGGGCTCCAGAGAAAATCCCAAAGTTGGAAACATTGCCAGCAACTCTAGCAACCAAGAACCCGATCCAGTTTGGCGGGCATCAAGCTTAGCAGCAAGACTCAATCAGCTAGCCCGCAACAACATCGATCCCAACAGCATTACCGTTAAGTGGGAAAAAGGCGATCGCTACATTATCCAGGCAAACGGCGAGGACTTGGTAAACATCAACGCCGAAACCATCCTCCCCGACACCACCAGCAACTTTAGCCGAGACGCCCTGCAAGCAACCAATCGCCTCCGCCGGCTTATGGGCAACGCCCCACCCCTGGAAGAAGTCGCAGGCAAACCCCAACCAGAACGCTCCGTGCTGTCTATGGGCCCAGTTCAAGTGCGCCTCAGCGGCTGGGCTTCCTGGTACGGCCCAGGATTTAACGGCAACCTCAGCGCCAGCGGCGAGCGTTTCAACCAAAATGATATGACCGCAGCCCACCCAAATTTGCCTTTTGGAACGAGAGTCATGGTGAGAAATCTCGACAACGGCCGCACTGTGGTCGTCCGCATTAACGACCGAGGCCCCTATGTGGGCGATCGGCTCATTGACTTGTCCGCCGGCGCCGCCAGCGTACTGGGAATGATCAGCAGTGGCGTTGCGAGAGTGGAAATCCAAGTGATCGAACCGCCGCAGCAAACAAAAGTTGAACGCTGAACGGTAGTCTAAGGCAGAATACAAAAGTTATCCGAAGTGTAGAAGGCAGAAAGTAGAATAAAACTGACATCTTGCACCATTCTTCGTAGAAGAGGCATATTACCTGTTCTTGAGGATGATGCAAGATGTCATGTCGAACAAATTCTCACAAATAAACTCTGCATTCTGCCGAATGCCTTCAGGAGATTCTACCGGTGCGCCTGTTTACTACCATTGCAGCACTTCGCTGCTACTTAAATTTACAAAAGTCTGCTGCACCTCATTTGACAGTCGGTTTGGTGCCGACGATGGGAGCTTTGCACGCAGGGCATCTGAGCTTGATCCAGCGGGCAAGGCAAGAAAATGCGATCGCCCTGGTCAGCATTTTTGTCAACCCGCTGCAATTTGGACCGACAGAAGATTTTCAAGATTATCCTCGGAATTTCGAGCAAGACCGACTGTTGTGCGAACAAGCTGGGGTTGATGCCATATTTGCTCCCTCAGCAACGGAAATGTTCGGCCCTCAAGCAGTCGGCACAGAAACAGAGCAAACCGCCGAAAAACACATAGAGATTCACCTTTCATCCTTAACTCAAGTAGTGCCGCCACCGGCGATGACATCGGTTTTGTGTGGCAAAGCAAGGCCGGGTCATTTTCAGGGCGTCGCGGCCATTGTTACTAAACTCTTGAGTTTGGTGCAGCCGACAAAAGCTTATTTCGGTCAAAAAGACGCCCAGCAGCTAGCAATTATTCGGAAGCTGGTCTTTGATTTTAACTTGCCTGTAGAGATTGTCGCTTGTCCGATCGTCCGCGAAGAGTCGGGACTGGCAATGAGTTCTCGCAATCAGTATTTAACAGCAGAGCAAAAACAGCAAGCCTCCGTACTCTACCGCGCGCTGCAACAAGCCTCGGAAACTTTTTCTTCAGGCGACCGCACCGCAGCAGCCGCACTCGCTGCCGCCCGCGCAGCAGTCGCAGAAGAACCCGCAGTAAAGCTCGAATACGCCGAACTCGTCGATCCCGACACTTTGACGCCGTTGCAGGCTGTGGAAACAGCGGGACTTTTAGCCGTGGCGGCCAGAGTTGGCTCTACTCGTTTGATTGACAATATAATTCTCAGGAATCGCCGACCCATTGTGGCGATCGACGGCCCGGCGGGAGCAGGCAAATCTACAGTAACTCGCCTTGCCGCAACTGCTTTGAACTTGTTTTATCTGGATACCGGCGCGATGTACCGGGCGCTGACTTGGCTGGCATTGAAAACAGACACGCCGATTTCCGACGAATGTGCGATCGCCGAATTAATCAGTTCCAGTTATTTGGAATACAACCTCGATCCCGCGTCAAAGATGCTGAAGATTAACGGCGAAGACGTAACCGAGGCAATTCGCAGTTTGGAAGTGACATCCCGCGTCTCGGAAATGGCGGCAGTTCCCGCCGTGCGGCAGTTTCTGGTGGAGGAACAGCGGCGCTGCGGCACAAAAGGCGGAATTATAGCAGAAGGGCGCGATATCGGCACTAACGTGTTTCCCGATGCGGAACTGAAGATTTTTTTGACAGCTTCGGTACAAGAGCGATCGCGCAGGCGGCTGTTAGAACTTAAAGATACCGATCGGGCTAATATTAGCTTGGCCCAATTGGAACAAGACATCGCCCTGCGGGACGAAAAGGACAGCACCCGCGCGGTTGCACCTTTGCGTAAAGCGGCGGATGCTGTGGAAATTCAAACAGACAATCTGACTGTTGCTGAAGTTATCGATCGGATTGTCGGCTTGTACAGAGAGAGAATCGGCCCTAAAAGTTAATTTTACGACCCTGGGGGCGCGCGATCGCCCTCATATCAAATCCAGTTAAACTCACATCTTGCACTATTTTCGCTTAATAGGCTTTCTGCTCTATCCCACAAAGACTAAATTTTATTGTGGGGTGGAATCTTCTAACCCGCCCTTGAAAGGCTTATTAACAATAGTGCAACATCTCAGGTTAAACTCACATCTTGCAGTGTCAGGCAGGGACGCGGGCTGAGTCCCTAAGAATATCGTGCCATGAATCCGACTTGAGCGCCGTCCCTTGGGTGGGAAAAAAGTTCACCCATCCCACGTTTTTATCGGTTAGGGGATTTGTGGCACACAAATCTTAATTTTTTTTTATCCGGACGGACTTCCCCACGATCGGTTATTTCCAGTAGCATTTTTAGGAACAGTCCAATTTAAGATTATCCTCTTAAGTGGATTAACTTGATATCAACATAAAATCTCAAATTAACTGTGCAAGGTGTGAAGGAGACAATGACGTGACAAAATTGAAACGGCTGTGGAGGCGGCGAAAAACTTTAATCGTTGCTTTGATGGCAGCAACAGGAAGTTTTTTGCTGGGTGTGACATGGCCAATTAACTTCCGGGCAAATCAGCCCTTGCAACCGATTCAGGCGCAAGTCTTGGCCGTATCCCAGTCCCAAGAACAACAGCCGATGTCCACTATTAATAAGTTCTCCAAGGCGATCGCCAATCGAGTAGAATTTTCCCAACAGGCTCTAGCCCAAGTGCAGGCAATCCGATTTCAATCAGCCGTACCGGATCAGTTTCAAGGTACAACCATTAGTCACGCGAAACTCGACTCCCAGCACAAGGCGATCGCCCTGACATTTGACGACGGCCCCTGGCCGAAAACAACTACACAAATCCTAGATATTCTCAAGGAAAATAATATTAAGGCTACATTCTTCTGGGTAGGAAAATACCTGAAAAATTCTCCCGAAATTGGCCAACAGGTCGCAGCAGCCGGTCACGCGATCGGCAACCACACTTGGAACCATGAATACCTTCAGTATAACGAAGACGGTGCCGCTCGCGAGATCGATCGCACTTCATCATTAATTGAGGACTTGACCGGCATCCAAACATCGATGTTCCGCCCGCCAGGAGGCATTTTAAACAATGGATTGACAGCTTACGCTCAAAAGAAAAATTATGCAGTTGTGATGTGGTCTGCTGATTCTTTTGATTGGCGCACCCTTACGGAATCTTTGATAGACAACGTGATGAGGCAGGCAAATTCCGGCGGCATTGTGCTGATGCACGACGGCGGCGGCAATCGAGCAAGAACTGTCAAAGCTTTACCTGATATTATTGCTCGATTGAGAAAGGAAGGGTACAGTTTTGTAACAGTTCCCGAGTTATTGCAGATGCAAGAACAAGACTTACAACACCAGGAAACAGCACAAAAATAAAAATTTGGAAAAGTGGGATATTACACCATTTTTCCATTTTTTTGTAAGTCGTTAGGTTGCTTTTTCATAACTATATAGCGCAGGTGAAGGTTAATCGCAGTTATAAAATTAATACAGAGACGGCTGCGGTCATCGCTACCTCCCGCCATCGTTTACAGCAAACCGCGCCGATATTCATGCCGGACAGTATTATCACGTTCGAGGGCAAGGTAATCTTCGGGGCTACACCCAGACGGGATGGCAATCATAGCGTTAGAGGCAAAATCGATACATTAATTTTAGCCATATTACCAATTTAGGCTGGAATCTAACGGCAAATCCTGCAACTGAGAATTCACCCAATTAGCCGCCGCCAAACCCGATCGCAAAGCCCCCTCTATTTGACCTTCCCCGCACAAATCCCCCGCACAAACCAGCGGCAAATTCCCCCCAGCCGCCAAACAAGAAACAGGCAAAGGATTTCGACAAAAAGCATACCGCCAGCGGTGAACCTGCAACCATTCCGGCTCTTTGAGCCAAGGGATTAAATATTCAGAAGCGCGATCGAGCAATTCTTGACCGACAGTATCCAAATCAGCAGCTTCTAAATAGCGTTCTGCAAAATTTGCGCTGCTGTGAACCACAAACACCGGCTGCTGCGGCTCGATCCGTTTGCTGCTGTCCAAACCAACCCAAGCTAAATCAGAATTATCGGGGAAAGAAACAGATTTCCACTGCGGATTTAGATTGCTCAAATCTTGCTGTTTGGCCGCAGGATAGCCAGCCATAACGGTAATGCAAGGGTCGTACTCTACAGAACGCAATTTGTCAATAAAATCAGATTTCAAACCGATTTCCGCATCCAAAAACATTAAAGCTTGAGGTGCAGGAATTGCCACAACCACAGCCTTAGCAATCAATTCTTGAGGTATCTCTAAATTGCTGTCAGTGACTTCTAGGGAAAGATGCCACATTTGGTTATCTGTAGTAGAAATAGCTTGTACGCGGCGGCCAAACCAAATTTCTACATCCTCCGCCAGATACTTACCGATCGCATTCATACCCGCAGGTGCGACATAACAAGAACTAGCAATAGCAGAAAGTTTTCCCTGTCTGAATTCCCAGACAGTATCAGTCCAGAGTTTGAGGATATCCCGATCGACCAAAGCCTCAATTAACCCCTGCACCGCATCCCCCTGCGGTTCCAGATACCGCGCCCCGTGATCGGCCCTAGTACCCTGTACGCGGCGGGTAGCAACACGTCCCCCCGCGCCGCGAGATTTCTCAACAACAGCCACAGAATAACCAGCTTGACGCAACCGTTGAGCGCAACTCAGCCCCGCCATACCCGCACCAATCACCGCAACATCGAACATAATCAATCAGTCAGCCTTGTGAATCTAAACATCAGCTTAAAGGCTGCGAGCTGAATTTGTACCTTACCGATGACTCAAAAAAGCCGTAGCTTGCCGGGCCCGACGCCATCGCCCTGCACCAAGTAGTAGAATAAAGGACAGCACGAATCCATGATTAAGACCAGATAAAAAAATGCCACTGTAGGTAAATCCTAAATCCTCATGGTTGTCAATCAGCAGCAATCTAAAATCTAAAATCTAAAATCTAAAATCGAATAGGGGAGGGCAAAATTTTGGACGAACTCAGAGCAGCACTCGAATTGACAACAGAAGAAGAATTGCAGCAACTAACAGAACTTCTGTTCAGCCGCAAGTTTAACCCTTTAGATTACGTGCAAACCCCCGCACCGATAGATGTACAAAGTCGCGATCGCGAAGCATGGCTCGACGCCGTAGAACAGCGGTTTCGCTATCTTGCAGCCGACGGGTTGACGGTACTCAGAGGGCGCACCCAACAAGTAACTTACAGACAAGCACTAATTCAAGTTTGTCGCTATCTCAAAATCCCTTATCCCAGACAGTTGTCAACCACCGACTTAGAGGCAGAAGTATTTCTGCACTTAATGGGCCGCGCGTGGAAGCGTTTACCCGCAGATGAACAGCAAGCGCTGACAGTGCGCGTACAGCGAGCGATCGTTGATTCTAAACTCTCAGAACCCCTGCCAATTTCTGCTGAAAAAGACCCGCTCGGTTTGCTGTTCAAAGGTGGGAGCGCTTTAGCTGTTAGTTCCATCTTAAAACCAATGCTGCTCAAACTCATGGCCAATCAATTTGCGCTGCATTTTGCCACCTATCAAATGGCAAAACAAGGAGTGCTTGCAGGCACTGCAACGGCAGCAACCCAGTTTCAAAATTATGTCGCAATTCAGACGGCGCGGCGTGGTATGGCGGTGAGTGCGGCTCGTTACGGTGCAACGCGGAGCGTATTTTCGTTGGTCGGCCCGGTGATGTGGACTTGGTTTTTAGCGGATTTGGGTTGGCGATCGATTTCCACGAACTACGGCCGCATTATCCCGACCATTTTTGCCTTAGCTCAAATACGCCTGACGCGATCGGAATGCGTTTGGGAACTAGCTTAACGATGGTAGATTGTAGATTTTAGATTTGAGATTGGGAGTGTGGGTGAATATCAAAAATCGGTTGAAATTAGCTGCCAAACAGACCGTCGCAAATCTCAAGTCTCGCCTCCAAAAACATCCAGATCCCCGCCTGCAAATCCCTTGGAATTTCGTCCAAGTAGGGATGCTGATTTTTCCCTTAATTCCGATTTTGGGAGCTTTAGGTTTATTCCTGGGATTGGCCGGCACTTGCAAGCAAAAGTTCCGTCAAATTAGTCGCCGCCCGTTGAATCGAGGATTCGCAATTCTGAGCGCGCTGCTAGTCATCACAGCCGTTTTTGCCCACAACCGCATTGAGGCTTTTATAGGGTTGTACAATTTCTTGCCGTTCTTTATATTGTTTGCCACTTTCAGCAGTTTAATTCAAACTCTGCCTCAATTGCGGCAATTGTCTTGGATGATTGTAGTTAGTTCAATTCCAGTGATAATTTTAGGCCTGGGACAGCAATTTTTAGGTTGGAGCGGAATAGATCAATTGCAGCCTGTTTTTGGCTGGGTACTCGAACCCAAAGGCAATCCCCCCGGCCGCATGGCTTCTGTATTTATGTACGCTAATATTTTAGCTTGCTATCTGACAATTGCTTTTATTTTAGCACTGGGACTGTGGATGGAAGAAGGGTTTGGCAACAAGCAAGGTAAGGGATTTAACGGATTTACCAGCTCGATTTGGAGGGAAGAGGAAATAGGAAAAAAGGAAACTATTAATGAACCGCTGATTCCCGATTCCCAATTTCCGATTCCCAATTTCCGATTCCTATTTTTAAGTTGTGCAGTGATCGGAAATGCTGTTGCTTTGATTTTTACTAATTCTCGCAATGCTTGGGGGCTGGCAGTTTTGGCAGTTTTGGCTTTTGCATTTTATGCGGGTTATAAAAAATTATTAGCTGCGGTTGTGAGTGTGGCTAGCACAATTTTTTTGTCTGCCTTTGGCCCGGCACCACTGCGGCAATCTTTACGAAGAATTGTTCCGGCTTTCTTTTGGGCTAGACTCACCGACGAGATGTTCCCAAATCGGCCGACTGCTACTTTGAGAAAAACTCAGTGGGAATTTGCTTGGTCTATGACTCAGCAGCGTCCTTGGACTGGTTGGGGATTGCGAAATTTTACGCCTCTCTATCAAGCTCAGATGCAAGAATGGCTCGGTCATCCTCACAGTTTGATACTGATGTTGACTGCGGAAACGGGCATACCCGCAACGGTTTTGTTGTTTGGTTTAGTTGGCTGGGTTTTGGCTAGGGGTGTTTTGCTGCTGGCGAATTGGCAGCTTTTTCCTAGGGATATTAAACATGAGAAAATAACAACAGAGGAAGTAGCGAAAAATACTTTATTTCTCCCTCAAAAATCTCTAGTTCATATCACAAACCAGGTTGCTTATCAAGATGTAAGAGCGAGCGAGCGCCTAATTTTTTTCAGTTATTTATTAGCCTTCGCCGCTTGTACGCTTTTTAACACTGTAGACGTGACGCTGTTTGATTTCCGACTCAATACTACAAGCTGGTTGCTGTTAGCCGCAATTTGCGGGGTCAGCCAGAGGAAATAGGCGATCGCGCATTGGAGGCATAGTCTGGAAGGTTATTGATAACAAATAACCAATAACCAATAACAACTCCTAACAGTCAACAGTCAGCAGTCAACTGCCAACTGCTGTGAACGCAAAATAAAGTTGTACACTGAAAATGCTCGAAAGCATTGATGTGTCGTACAGCATTCTAAGTTTAAAGTTGTACACCCGTGATCGAAATCCTTACTTGGCAAGGCTTTCAAGATAGTGTACAACTTTATTTTCAAAATACAACTGCCAACTGCCAACTGAATTCTTTTATTCTACCGTCACCGACTTCGCCAAATTTCGTGGCTGATCCACATCCAAACCCCGACGCGCCGCAATGTGATAAGCCAATAATTGCAGCGGAACTACTGTCACAATCGGCGACAACAATTCATCCACCAAAGGCACCGGCAAAATGTGGTCAAAAATATCGGCTTCCGCCACACCTTGCTTCGGCGTAACGCCAATTAAACGGGCGTCACGCGCCTTCGCTTCTTGAGCGTTGGAAAGCACCTTTTCGTAGACGCTACCGGGCATGGCGATCGCCACTACAGGCACTTTCGCATCCAAAAGGGCGATCGGGCCGTGTTTCATCTCTCCGGCGGGATATCCTTCGGCGTGAATATAGCTAATTTCCTTCAGTTTCAGCGCCCCTTCCAAAGCAATCGGAAAGTTAATTCCCCGCCCCAAAAAGATAAAATCTTGGGTGTCTGTAAACTGGTGAGACAATTCCTCCACATACTGTTCTTGAATCTCCAAAAACTTCTCAATTTCTGCCGGCAACTGGCGCAAACCAGCAATAATTTCTGCCAATCTATCCGTGCTGATTGTTTGCCGCTGGTGCGCCAAATCCAAAGCTAAGAAATAGAATGCCATCAACTGAGTGACAAAAGTTTTAGTCGCAGCAACGCCCACTTCTATACCAGCATGGGTGTTGATTACCTGCGGCATCATGTGGGCGATCGAACTTTCGGTTCTGTTAGTAATGCCTAACATTCTCGCCCGAAATTTATCGGTAAAACCCGCGCGACGCTGCTGTTCCATCCCCAAAGCAGCCAGTGTGTCCGCCGTTTCTCCCGACTGTGTTACCCCAATAGTTAAAGTATTTGCTGTCAGCGGTGCGGGCGCGTAGCGGTATTCAGAAGCGTACTGCACGGCAGTGGGAATATTAGCTAATTGTTCCAACAAATATTTGCCAATTAGCGAAGCGTGCCAGCTCGTTCCGCAGGCAAAAATTGAAATTTGTTCGACATCGGCGCAAAGTTCCTTGGGCAAGTTGAGATTGATGGGAGAGCGCGGATTTCCGGGCTGCCACTCGCTGTCTAAATAAGCCTCCAAACACGCTCTGACTACGGCGGGCTGTTCGTAAATCTCCTTGTGCATGAAGTGTTTGAAGCCTTGTTTTTCGACTAAAACCGGACTCCAACCAAGGATGCGGGGGCTTTTTTTCAGCCTTTCTCCTGCAAAGCTGTAAACTTCGACTCCCATCGGAGTTAGCCTTGCCAATTCGCCATTTTCCAAGGACAAAACAGTGCGGGTGTTAGATACTAAGGCCGGCGTGTCGGAAGCGCAGAAAAATTCGCCTGCACCAAAGCCAATTACCAAAGGAGCTTGCTGTCTGGCGACAATTATTTCCTCGGGAAAATCTGCACAGATAACGGCGATCGCAAAAGCTCCTTCTAATTTATTTACCGCCTTTAAAACAGTTTCCAAAAACGATAAATCAGCTATTTTCTCGGTTTTTTTATCTTTTTCTTCTTCCTTCTCCCTTCTTGCTTCTTTCAAAAATTCAGCTATTAAATGAGGAATAACTTCTGTATCCGTATCCGAGACAAATTTATGTCCCTTCGCTTTCAATTCTTTCCGCAACTCGCGATAATTTTCGACAATTCCATTTTGAACTACCGCAATTCGCCCGCTATTATCCATGTGAGGGTGAGCGTTATATTCTTCTGGTTTGCCGTGAGTTGCCCAGCGGGTGTGTCCGATGCCGATGGGAGCCAGAGAGTCAATCTCTGCTAGCTTTTCCCGGAGGCTGTGCAATTTCCCCTTTGCTCGGATGCAGGTAATTTCTCCTTCGGAGATGGTAGCGAGGCCCGCTGAATCGTAGCCCCGGTATTCTAGTTTCTCCAATCCTGCTAGCAAAATCTCGCTTGCTGCTTGCGTGCCAATATAGCCAACGATTCCGCACATTTAACGTACTACTCCTGCTTAGCGATCGCAATAAAACTCAAGTTTTATCATTTTTACCTTCTTCGGGCCCCACAATGCAGATTCCGCGACAAAAAAAGAGGGGGCAATTTAATCGCCCCCTCTTTTTTGCCCGTAATTCGATCGGCGTGTCGATCGATATTTAGTAGGCTAGACCCATACTGCGAGTGGTTTCTGCTCCCAGGTAAACCCGGATGCTCAGAAAATCGGTGGGGCAAGCAGTTTCGCACCGCTTGCAGCCTACACAGTCTTCGGTGCGGGGAGATGAGGCAATCTGAGCTGCTTTGCAGCCATCCCAGGGCACCATCTCCAAAACGTCAGTCGGACAAGCGCGGACGCATTGAGTGCAGCCGATGCAAGTATCGTAAATTTTGACTGAATGAGACATTGAATAAAGGCTCCCAACGAGTCACTAAAAATTTGCTGCCTCTGCGAATTAACAGATTTGACGGCGAGGTGCCACCGCTATAGCCTGCACAGAGAATTAAAGGTTAGTCTACCGCAGTGCCTGGAAGCACTTCGCGAAAAAGCGACAAAACTTCACAGTTATTCACGCTGGGAGTCTTATCAAAGTACGTTGCTACTGAGCACGTCTGTGGTTAGAGCGGAGTTATCAAGGACAGACATCTTTACTACAAATCTGTGCAAATCGATCGACTAAAAGCCTAATTTTTCTAACACGGGCTTAGTTGACACAATATGTCGATCGAGTCCTAGTTTTTTCGGCTCCACACCCAAAGCCAAAGCCACCAATTGCGACAAATGCAACACGGGCAAACCCAACTTGCGCCCGATTACTTTTTCCACCTCCGGCTGTCGCGAATCCAAATTTAAATGACAAAGCGGACAAGGCGTTACCATACAATCAGCCTCATTGTCAAGAGCATCTTGAATATGTTTGCCTGCCATCTGAAAAGATTGGTTAGTGGCATAACTCGCCAACGGCCAGCCGCAGCACTGTGTCCGCCCTCGATAGTAAACCGGAGTTGCCCCGATCGCCCGAAATACATTTTCCATCGATTCGGGTTGGTGCGGGTCATCGTAAAGCAGCTTATCCTGAGCTCGCAGCAGGTAGCATCCGTAAAAAGACGCGCACTTCAAGCCCGAAAGCTTGCGGGTGACTCGCTTGTGCACCTCGTCGAGCCCGTAATCTGCAACGATCGCCCACAACAGATGTTTCACCTCGGTACTGCCTTGATAAGGCGAACAACCTTGTTTTTTGAGTAAACCGTTAACTTGATCTACGTAGTTGGGATCTGTTTTTTGGCAATCCTTGAGGCGATCGTCCACATGACCGATTACCCCTTGACAAGTGCTGCAATGCGTCAGCAAAGGCAAATTTAGTTCCTCAGCCAAAGCAATATTGCGAGCGTTGACAGTATCTTCGAGTAACTGCGAATCTTCTTTGAAAGTGCCAGAACCGCAGCAGGAAGCTTTTTTGAGTTCCACCAGTTCAATCCCCAACGCTTGAGTTAGCGCTTGGGTAGACAGGTAAAGTTCACGGGCAGCCCCCTGGGCAACGCAACCGGGAAAGTAAGCATATCTGAGAGTTTGGGATGGCATAGTCGTTTCTGCTGGGGACACAAGGCAAGGGACAAGACAGGAGTGCGATCGAAGTTGGGATGCTTCCTGCTTCGTTGCCGTTCTCCATATCCTTACTTAGTTTTAGACAATTATTATCGTTGAGGCAGCATTTTTTAGGTTGCTGGCGGGGCGATCGCGCTAATCTGCTTAAGGCGCTTTTGGAAACATTGCATCGCTGATGGTTCGTCTAAACACAGGAAGCGATCGCACCGTCAAAGTTATGTATCTGTGATCGCTGCGGGGCAAGCAAAAGTGAGGTACTAAGTTTGTCAGTTGGGAAAGGCGAAGGGCGAGCGCACTAGCATAAGTAATTGTTAGGCGATCGAGCATAACACATCGTTACAGCCGACCCATTAGAGTGTTATGATTCAAGAGTAAATAAGCCAAGGTGGCTGAACTAAAGCGTTAGCTTGCTGGGTTATCAGTGGGACTGTACTTCAATGCTGTCGGTAGTTGCAAAATCATCTGGTTCCAGACATAGCGGTAGTTTATGATACTGCTTTTCATCTCAGCCAAGATGTCAAATCATGCCGTCGGGTCAAGCACAATTTCCCCCAACCGTCACAGTTTACAAAGCTCCTCACAAAGATCAAGGGCAAAAGTTACTGGAGGAGGGGTTTCAACCCACTCATTTCTCCTACTATTCTCCCTACCTTGATGGGAATTGCTACTTCTTAGCTGGTCCAAATGACAAAAGTATTGCCGAGGAGTTCAATCACAACTTAAAGAAGGCGTTCTTGAAGTTGTGATGATCGGGCAAGCTACGATCGAGATTTCAAAACGCTTGAGTATCGCTAGGAGAAAAATGACGATTTTGAGCGGATTGAGGTAGTTCTTAGCCACCCATACTGCCTAAACATGAATGATTTGGAGGGAATTCAATAATGTTAAACTCAATAAGGTTCGACTGGCAAAAGTTAGCCCATATCAAAGAACTAAAAGACTATTTTGAAACTGATTTCGACGGATTTAGTAAACGGATCGAGCATCATATTCATGAGTTGCAGAAAATTGAATCTAAAGAGCTTGACAACCTCGCCATTTTACGAGTTATTGAAGTTACAAATGGTTGCATTCAATGGGGATTTAGAAGAAAAGATGAGGGATGCTTATCAGTTGAACAGACCCGTGAATGCATGAAGAAGGTGATTGGATTTATTCAAGATAAAAAAATCGATTTTCCAAGGGGAGAGTCTATTCATTTTACTTCATCCACTCAACAATTGATTAGTGAGGGACGTGAGCTTTACCAAGAGGCATTTAAGAAAAATATACCCGGCCAAGAAAAAGAATACTATGCCTATTCGACGGCTCAGTTCTTAGTATACGGTCGCCCACGTTTGAATGCTGCACTTCAATTAGTAAAACAGGAGTTTGAATCTCTGTTTACAACGTACTATATCGAAAAAGGTCGCAATTATATTGCCCCATATATTGAGGCGCTTCTTCCTGAAAATTCATGAAATGAGGGGAATCATCCACAATTGATGGACAAAGTGCAATCTCTGATCTTATAAGTAGAGTTGATGTTAAGCTGTGTAACAATTCCCTTGGAGCCTCCTTGGCGAAAGTCACTGGTGTAGATGCAATGGTTTTGACAACCCCTCAAGCACACCGTTAGACAGAACAGATGGCGCCTATTAAATTTGTCGTTTTTCAGCCGAGATTAAGCAAGCAAAGATGGTTGGCTCCGTTGTTGAGTCCAGAGAAGCTATTGGCGATCGCGAAACATAGGTAATCGTTAAGCATCTTGTAATGCAAAATTTAGAAGACAATCCATCCTTTTATGTGCGTGTTCAAGCACGAGTTTTAGGATGCCTTCGCGGTGGTGAAATTACCGTTACCTTGCTCCCTGGCCATGGGTTAGTGGTAATATAACCCATACAGACTTATCTCGTTCCTGAAAGATTGAGAATGCCCAATAGTGAGTTTGATGTGTTTTTCAAACATCCTGGTGCAGAAATGGTTCGAGTCTTGCGTCACGATGAATCATGTCCAGAAATGGATAAAAGCAATGAGTAAAGTCCAACTGAATCTTGTTGTCATTCGCTCAGGTAACATTGAACAAGCTACTGTCTTCTATCAAAGGCTGGGTCTGTATTTCATCAAACATCAGCATGGCAATGGTTTAGAGCATTTTGCTAGTGAGGTAGGCTGTGCCACCTTTGAGATTTATCCGTGTACTGCTGGAACAGTACCAACGACGGCAACTCGGCTGGGATTTCAAGTGTCTTCTGTAGATGCTGTTGTCAGTGAACTCAAAAAGCATGGTGCTTCAATTGTTTCACCTCCTGCAGATTCAGCTTGGGGACGACGTGCAGTTGTGGCAGACCCAGATGGACATCGAGTAGAGTTGACACAGCTCTAATAATCTCGATTTGCTCCAAATGACCCATTGATGTAACGGCTATCTTGACTAGATAATGGTCGCTGCCTATCACACGGTAGCAAGCTTCGACCTCTGGAGATTCTTAGAGGAGCGATCGAATCTTATCGGATCGATGGCCAAAAGACTTGATGGTAATGAATGTGGCGATCAGTAATCCCAGTTTTTATGGGCAGTCCTGGACGCAAAAATTGCTTTCCAACACTATTTGTAGCGGTTAAGGTGGGGTGTACACCGTCAAATAGAGTTTATGCGTCCAGGACTATTCATAAAAGCGATCGCACGCCCGCAACAGTCCTTAACTTGACACCAATGCCTAATGCCCAGGGCCCACTCCCTACACAAAGGGTCAGTTAGAAAAGCGGCCGGTCTTTGTCCTGCAGATCCCCCTTTCGGATAAGATTAGATACGCAGCAACCAATGAGGACACGATGTTATGAGCCAAGACGACATTTTTGCTAGAGTCCAGAAAATTGTGGCAGAGCAACTGGAAGTCGATAAGAGCGAAGTCAAGCCCGAAGCCAACTTTGCTAATGATTTAGGAGCAGATTCCTTAGATACAGTAGAGCTGGTCATGGCCTTGGAAGAAGAGTTTGATATTGAAATTCCCGACGAAGCAGCCGAAGGAATTACTACGGTTCAGGCTTCTGTAGATTTCATCAGCAGCAAACTTGCAGCTCCAAAAGCATAAAATACCTGTCTTTTCCCCTAAGAGGAGAGAAGTTAGAAAACTGGAAACTCCTCTTTTGTTCTGCGTTCTGGGTGTTTAATTTTTTGAAACTGAAATCATGACAAATTTAGAGCGTAAGCGCGTTGTTATCACGGGTCTCGGCGCGATTACACCGATCGGCAATACCTTGTCCGAATATTGGGACGGGTTGCTTGCCGGGAAGAATGGTATAGGCCCGATCACCTTATTCGACCCGTCGCGGCACGACTGCCGCTTTGCCGCAGAGGTGAAGGGTTTCGACCCACACGACTATTTAGAGCGCAAGGAAGCAAAGCGGATGGATCGCTTTGCTCAATTTGGGGTGTCAGCGAGTAAACAAGCTATTGCTGATGCGAAGTTTGAGATTAACGACCTGAACGCAGAACAGGTGGGTGTCATTCTTGGCACTGGCATTGGTGGCCTGAAGGTTTTGGAAGAGCAGCAAGAGATCTATCTGACTCGCGGCCCCGATCGATGCAGCCCGTTTATGATTCCCATGATGATTGCGAATATGGCCGCGGGGCTGACGGCGATTCAAACGGGTGCTAAGGGACCGAACTCTTGCACGGTGACGGCCTGTGCGGCCGGGTCAAATGCCGTGGGCGATGCGTTTCGCCTAGTTCAGGGGGGTTACGCCCAAGCAATGATTTGTGGCGGTACAGAAGCTGCGGTGACACCTTTGTGCGTGGCGGGTTTTGCTGCCGCAAGAGCGCTTTCGACTCGCAACGATGACCCGACTCATGCTTCTCGTCCGTTCGATCGCGATCGTGATGGTTTTGTCGTCGGCGAAGGTGCTGGCATTCTGATTCTAGAAGAAATGGAACACGCTCTGGCGCGTGGCGCGAAGATTTACGCAGAAATCGTCGGCTACGGTTCAACTTGCGATGCGTATCACATGACTTCTCCGGTACCGGGGGGGGAAGGTGCGTCACGGGCAATGGCTTTAGCGCTCAAGGATGGGGGTTTGACGCCGGATCAAGTGAGCTATATCAACGCTCACGGCACGAGTACGCTTCCCAACGATTCTACGGAAACCAAGGCGATTAAAAAGACTTTGGGAGACCATGCTTACAAAGTAGCAATTAGTTCTACCAAGTCGATGACCGGCCATCTTTTGGGCGGTTCTGGGGGCATTGAGGCGGTGGCGACGGTAATGTCGATCGCCAATGACAAAATCCCGCCGACAATTAACCTGGAAAATCCCGATCCAGAGTGCGATTTGGACTATGTTCCTCATACAAGCCGCGATCTAAAAGTTGATGTGGCGCTGTCGAATTCCTTTGGATTTGGCGGCCACAACGTGACTCTGGCATTCAAGAAGTTTGTTCAGTAGCGGGTAATCCGAAATCGAGAGTTAAAAGGTGAAAAATTAATTTTTCACCTTTTATTTTTAGATTGGGCGATCAGCTATTAAGTAAATCAACTTAACTCAACCTAAAATGCGATCGCGCGTTAGAGCCACGCAACACTTTAACTGCTGCCGGGTTCTGGATATTCTGTTTTTGGATTAGCTGTTGCTAATATCATGTCCGGGCGAGCGCTTGACTCAAAACGCTTACTTGTCATGAGTCAAGCGCAACGAAGTAAGCGCGTTGCCGAAAGGGCGAGATTCTTCAGTTCCTTCAGGACTCTGAATGATAACTACTCAAGCCGATTTGATATCACTTAGTTTTTTAATAGAAGGAGAACTTTAAAAATCTTTTTTCTCCAAACAAAAAGCGCCCCTATTACTAGGAGCGCTTTTTGTTAATCGATAGCTAAAACTTAGCCATTGATAGAAGGAGCAACCAAAGCTACAGGAGTTGTCTCACCAGCAGCCAAATCAAGCGGGAAGTTGTGAGCATTGCGCTCGTGCATTACTTCCATACCCAAGTTAGCGCGGTTGATGACATCAGCCCAAGTATTGATCACACGACCTTGAGAGT
>NZ_JAMPLN010000028.1:0-84246 GCF_040004035.1 Microcoleus vaginatus FACHB-2002
GCCGTTCGTTCAGTTGTCAATACTGGGAAGCGACAGGGTTTAACTGCTTATCAATCCATTCAAGAAGCTCTCTCTATTGATGGCTCCCTTTTTTCCCCTAGTTGAGCAATTACCATCTTGGTTATCTTTAGCCAAAGATATCCCTCCAATCCCAAGCAAACACTTATTTTTTAAGATGGCTAAAGAAGCTTCATCAACAGCCCTAACCTCTACATTTGCCACTTGAGTCAAATCGTACCCTTGAATGTATTGTAATGCTTCTCGATCGATTCCATATACTTCTATAACTAACCCATTAACCAACAATCTTCTCACGGCTAATTCATAAATGGGTTTACCTTTATAAGTATAAGCAAATTCCCAATTAGTATAATAATTACTGCGCTTTCTAAAAATCCTTCTCAGGAAACGCATTTCTGAGTTCCAGTTGTAGCCTAATTCACTTAGATTTATGCAAATATGTATTAAAGTCAGAGGCAAAACAGCCTTTTTTACTCTCCAATTATCTTGCCAATAGATAGAAGTTTCGATAAATTTAAGGTCTTCTTTTCGGGCGGATTCTACACCTAATACAAAACTGTAAGGGGCTAGGCTAAATAACGTTTCCCGTAATAATCTCTCTGTGGGAGCTAATTTCTTAGCCTTGACTTGAGTTCCATTCAACTGCGGGCTGTAATGCTCAATCCGCTGCTGTTCGATAATATCAAGTAGCGATTCAGGCAATAATTCGTAGTAGATAGTAAACTGTTTTTTTCGTTGCTTTTGTAGTTGATCTAGTCTGTGGTGACTATCACCTGTCCACCGGGTACGAAGATTCTTTGCTTTTCCGATGTACCAAATTATGGAGTTTTCATCTACAACGTAATATATTCCAGATTCTTCGGGCAGTAGTGTTCTGCTCTTTAAACTTATATGAGGTAATTGCAAGATCTGTTCGTCTGCACTCATATTTTTGTTTTCTAGTTGATGCGATGTGTCTCTAGAGCTAATATTCTCATGTGGGCGCGCTAATGTCAAGGGAACTCGCAGTTCTTCTCAAACCGCTTTGTCCGTAAATCCTGTTAATTCTAGAGACAAGGTAGTCATTAGACAGCAGTAACAATCAAGTAGGGTGCGTCAGCTAGCATTATTTTCGCTATAAACTAACAATCTCACAACTGACGCACGCCGGCAAAAAACGGTGCGTCAGATTCATACTTTCCGTGTAAATTAAAAATCTCAAACCTGACGAACCCTACCACTGATTGTATTCTTGACCATCAAGTGAAACTTGATAAAATGCTCAGTAACCAGGTGGGTGTTGCAAGCTACCAACCACTTTGTCGATCGCTTCTGTGATCGCCAACAACTCCATTTCACGCCACCGCTTACCAACAATTTGCATTCCAATCGGTAAACCATTTTGAGTTTGTCCAATTGGAATTACCACGGCAGGATGTCCGCTAAGATTAAAAGGCATGGTGTAAGCTCCGTTTGCCACTGAATAAGGATAGGATCTGCCATCAATGTCAACTGCACTCCAAGCGGGACGGTGAGTAAACGCAGCGGTTGCAGCAACGGGACAAAGCCAGACATCCCACGGTTCTAATGCCTCATCTATATGGGCAGTGAAGCGATCGCGCTGTGTGAGTGCCTCGAAATATCTTTTCAAACTTGGATTCAATATCTCAGGTAGCAATCTGCTGAAATCTCCCAATTTTCGGAGTTCCTTGTCGCCTTGGGTTGCGGTGCGGAAAATTAACTCTAAACTGCGACGCAGGTTATATCTATCCTGCGGTTGAGCGTAGATAGTGAGGTACATTGAGATCCGTCCGTAGAGATTCAATATTTTGGAAAGGTCAAAGTCTTTGGGAAGCCAGCGTTCGGTTTGGACACCTGCGTCAGAGAGTGTCTGCACGATCGACTCCATAGCTGCTCGAATTTCAGAAGCAACGGGAACTTGGGCCCATTCAGCAGTCCAAGCGATTTTGAGATGCTGCAAAGGCTTGCCCGAGGGTCGATCGAGCGGAACCGGCGGGACATCAGGGCGTCGCAGATCCGCGCCTGCAATTAATGAAAAACATAGCCGGATATCTTCGAGCGATCGAGCAAAACACCCAACGGTCATCATTTGCCGAATAGACAGTGGCATTCCCGGCACTTCAGGAATCTGCCCTGCTGTAGAAATACGGCGATCTGTCGGCTTTAAACCATATATGCCGCAGAAATGAGCAGGCTGACGCACCGAACCCCCGAAATCGTTGCCCAAATCTAACGGTGAAAGTCCGGCGGCGACAGCAGCGGCACTCCCTCCAGAACTGCCCCCAGGTGTGTAGTCAAGATGCCAAGGATTATTCACCCGTGGAAACAGAGAATTTGTGCTTTGATAATCGGCAGCCAGTTCCGCCATGTTGGTTTTTCCCATGATGACAGCACCTGCTGCCCGCAATCTCGCAACCGCAGTTGCATCATGTTGAGGCACATAATCTTTGAGGGGAATATAGCCTGCTGTGGTGCGGAGTCCGGCTGTTTCAAAAATGTCTTTAATCGTGATGGGAACCCCATGTAAAGCACCCCAGTTTTCTCCTCTGGCTAGGGCTTCATCGGCAAGTCTTGCTCTAGTACGAGCATTGTCTTCATCCAGCGTACAAATGGCGTTTAATTGCGAGTTGTGCTTTGCGATTTGAGTAAGGTAAGCGTCGAGAACTTCGACGGCAGAGACTTGGCGATCGCGAATCATTCGCGCTAGCTGATGGGCAGAGGCAAACGTCAGGCTACTCATAAGCAACAAACAGGTATTTCTCGATCGACTCAATTATATTCACTTTTAGTTAATATAGTTAACTAATCTCCAACGGCTTTCGGTTTTGTCCCTAAATCCTGTTAATTGCAGAGACCAGGTAGATAAGGGAGATAAGCAACATAAGGATTTTAAGGAATTTAAGCATTTTACAATTCCACACCAAGAATAAAAACATTTATTTTAAAAGACCGTATCTTCCCCGCACGAAAAATAAAACAATTCAATAATGATTACATAACTGAGGGAAAGAGCAACTTGGGCAGGAATCAATCAGCCTATCAAAAGCTTAGTTATCCTCAATAAAAAAATGTGTAAATTGGAGAATCAAAAATGTCTGTATTACATCGCATTAAATCTGGTACATCTGTTTTATTAACCTTGGGAACAGTTGCCGGAACCGCAGCGCCGATGCTAGCTCCCGCGCCTTCTTTTGCTCAGACAGCTTTTTCGGATGTTAATAATAACTACTGGGCAAAAGACTTTATTCAAGATTTGTCAGAAAGAGGCATTATCAAAGGATTTCCCGATGGTAGTTTTCGCCCGGATGCACCGGTAACGCGGGCTGAATTCGCGGCAATGGTGCGTTCTGTGAAAAAGCCAAAAACCCGCGCTGCTGTAAGGTTTGCCGATGTTCCGTCTAATTTTTGGGCAAGCGGGGCGATCGCAGAAGCTTACGAAATGGGATGGATGTCTGGCTATCCCGGCAATGTTTTCAGACCGACACAGCAGATTCCTCGCGTTCAAGTTGTAGTCGCTTTAAATAACGGAATGGGCTATGAGCCTACGTGCGATTTTCAAGATGTTCTCAGCTACTATAATGATGCGGGTGAGATTCAAAGTTATGCTGCCAAAAGCGTTGCTGCTGCTACTGAAAAACAGTTAGTTGTCAGCTATCCCAATCCTAAATCTCTCAAACCGAACAAGTCAGCAACGCGAGCTGAAGTAGCGGCTTTTATCTATCAAACATTAGTGAGTACCAATCAAGCAAGACCAATTAATTCTCCTTACATTGCTAAGATTGATGTTAGCGAATCTGTTGCTGTGCAAATTCCCAGGGGGGTGACTATCCCCATCGAGTACACAAAAGGCAAGATTTTGCTCGCCCCTAATGACAAGTCTCCGATTACGCTGACTGTAGCTGCGGATATCACGGGCAATAATGGCCAAGTGCTGATACCGGAAGGCTCGAAAATTAGTGGCGAATTGCGATCGACTGCTTCCGGTGTTCAGTTTGTGGCTCAAGAATTAAGTATACTCAACGGCAGCAGAGTGCCTCTCAATGCCACTTCGCAACTGATTACTAGGAAAGAAACTGTTACCAAGGGCGTTAATGTTGGTAATCTGGTTAAGAATACGGCGTTGGGTGCAGCAGCAGCGGCGGCGATTGCAGGGGTTACGGGCGATCGGGCGATCGCGACTGAAGAGGTGCTCGGCGGTGCGGGAATCGGGACTTTGATCGGGGTGTTTTTGGGTCGAGATAAAGTCGATTTGTATGCTGTTAATCCTGACACCGATTTAGATTTGCTTTTGAATTCCGATTTGGTAGTTGGTACTGCCAGCACAGGCATTTGTAGCGCTCGATAGAGCCGATACTTGGAAATTTCCTCAAACCCCTCGCCTTACAGGAGAGGGGCTTTAATTTGTGTATTTTACCTCGCTAAGCTGTCGCGCATTTAAATTGTATATTCAGGGCGGGCGGGACGCCCAACCCCTACTCCCCACAAGACTTTGATTTTTTTTGACATACAATTTAAAGGCAGAACAGCTTACAGGTGCATCTAACCAAACAATTAATCAGGAATTTTTAAAATTGTGAGTTTCTACGGACATCCCAAACTTTCGCGGGTAGAAACTCCCGTCACGGGATTGACACCATCTGCTTTCTCGCACAGGATACTCACTTGATAAGCGTCGATAATCGCGTCAGTAAAATCAGCGCCGGAAATGGCAGCATCAAAAAACCGAGTTCGAGTCATAATTGCCCCGGAAAAATTAGCATTTGTCAAATTAGCGCCGTCGAATGTAACTCTATCTGCCAAAGCACCGGAGAGGTTGGCACCTGACAAGTTGGCATTCAGCAAAACTCCCTTAGTCAAAATCGCATTAGTTAAATCAGCACCTTGAAAATTTGTTCCCCGCATTTCAGCGGCGACAAATGTTCCCCCCGCTAAATCAGAGTTGGAAAAATCGCGATCGGACAAATTAATATTTGTGTAATTAATACTTGTTTTGGGCAGGGCAAATGCCGGAGTAGCACTCAGCAGCACCCACCCAAAAGCCAACACTAAACTTACAAACAGGCTCAGGAAAATTCTCAAAACACTTTTCATGATGGGAAGGGGGAATTGGGCATTGTTGACTGTTGACTGTTGACTGTTGACTGCTGACTAATGACTAATAACTAATTAAAATCGCTTTACCCAATCTTCGCCAACGCGAAGTGTCAAGTCAGAATTGATTTCACCCGTAGAAGATGCTTCAATTTTACCGCCTCCTAATTCTTTTTGCAGTAGATTGGCTGCCTCTAAATCGCCTTGCTGAACAATAATTTGACTTTGACGCTGCTTCAGGGGCGCATCCTGCACTACAGATACATTAAAAAACCCCTTTTTTGTGAGAAAGTCAGCAACGTTTTTGGCGGTTGTCGGTTTGCTAGAAGCGTTTTGGACAGATATTTTGAGGTTTTTGGGCAACAGGGACTCGCTGGGATTGCGAATTCGTCCTTGTTCAAAATCCGGCACGCCGAGGTTCAAGTATTGTGTCATAATGCGATCGCGCCCGATCGCATCTACAATCCAATAACTCCTCAAATCCCCTGTTTCTGAACTAGAACTTCCCGGCAACATTACCATTTTAAAATTCTCTCGCTCCAATTGCAAACCGAAATTGGCTAGCGTCAATATTTCCTCATAACTTAGGTTTGTATCCACATATTTTTGCATCAATCGAACAATTTGTGGCAAGCGCACCAATGCTGATGGACTTGCGAGGCGGTCCCGAATAGCTTGAATTAAAGATTGCTGCCGTTGAATGCGGCCAATATCTCCTAAACCGTCGTTGCGAAATCGAGCAAATTGTTCTGCTTGTTCTCCGTTGAGAGTTTGCCATCCCTGGCCTAAGTTTATTTTTAACTTTTGGGCGGTATCTGTATAGGACATCGCGCGAGGTACAAATACCTCAACTCCGCCCAACAAATCGACTAATTCCTGAAACGCATTGCTGCTGACTCGCACGTATCTTTCAATTTTCGTATTGTTCAGCATACTGCTAACTAATTGCGTCGCCAAAGCTGCTCCTCCCCTAGCATTAGCTTCGCTAATTTTGCTGAAGCTAATTCCGGGCTCTTCGACTTTAGTATCTCGTGGAACTGAAAGCAAACTAATAGATTTATCTCTAGGTTCGAGGTGAAATAAGAGTATGGTATCGCTGCGACCCTCAAAAATCTTAGGGGAATTAGCCGCCGCTTCCGGCACGCGGTCAATTCCCAATATCAAGATATTAACTGACCGCGACAGGCGGTATCCAGAGCGGTTGGAGGATAGATAGTCAAAGCCAGTCGCCTCTAATACTCTATTGATAATTGGCGGTTCCACGGGAGCTAACAGGGCAGTAATTGCCCCCATTGTGGCCGAGATGGCGGCGGTGAAGACTAGGAAAAATAGCCCCACTATATACACGAAAAATTTAGGCTTTTTTCGAGATATTTGATCGACTGGTTGAACAAAGTTTCTTTTAAAAATTGACAAGTTTTTCATGGACTTGCTGTTGGTTATTGCAGTTTTTCAGCTTTGCAGTAAAACTTGGGCGGTGCTTCTGGAAAGTATTTGAACATAGCCGGACACAGCCAGCCTTCGAGATTTTTCGATTCCCACCGATACCAGTTACCGCCGTATTCTGCTTTCAACCACAGCATTTCTGCTTGATATCCGGGAAATGGATTCGCTGAAAATAAAAGTCGGAAACCTTGAGCGGCATTGGGAATGTCTGCGACAAGCGCGTTAATCATTTCGGGGACGCCCTGAACAAATGGTTCTCGGACAAGTCCGACTCGCTCGTCGTCAAAAACCCAGGTGTACTGTTCGCGATAGGGGTAAATTACCATCATGGCATTGGACATGGTATTCTCCTCTTTTCCCTTCCTTTGTTTTGTCTGCGAAAATGCAAATGTGGATACATTATATTCTGTGGCGCGGAAGTTGTGTGCTATCCGATTTGACAACCCTGTTTTAACTTAAGAAATTTCGCGAGTTATTTACAAACTTTATTAGGCTGGGACGGATTGGAGAAATCTAGGGCTATCGGGCTTGAGAGCAGTTTTTTTATTTTTTTTATTTGAGGTAAAGAGTGGCAAATTTAAAAAAGGTTAAAGGTTATTAAGTGCCAGATTTTTACCTCTAATTATGCCTTTTTTTCTAACAGTTATTATGTTGGTAGTAAGGACGAATACTCTGTATTCACCAAAAGTATGGAAACTCCACCCTAACTAGAAACCTATAACTGTTTGTAGCTGGGTGTTATGTTTCTTTTCGGGAAGCTTCAGCTCAAATTTTCGTCAGCTCAACCAGCGCCTTAGCTAAATATTGATACTGTGGCAAAGTATTGTACAACTGAGCCGAAATCCTCACCAACTGCTTACTAGCATCCGGCCAAGGAATCACGGGAACTTCAATTTTAAAAATCTCCCATAGCGCCTCTTGCAAAGGGGGAATTCCTCCCTTTGCAACCACATCAGACTGGGAGTCGGCCAGTGGCACAACAGCCATTGAACCAACCATTTCATCAGGACAAGGCAGTGGCAAACCTAATTTGTCCGCCAATATTTTTCTCCCCCCCAATGCTAAAGCATGATTTTTTGCCCTCAATTCCGGCCAGCCGCCGCTCAATAAAGAACCCATAAAATCAATAGCTACAGGCACGCACAAATAGGGACTCGGATCGACAGTTCCCATCCAATCAAATTCTAACTGAAAGCGCGATTTATCAGCGCGGGGCGAGTTAGCACCGTGACTAATAGTAGTTGGGCGAATGGCATTTTGCTTGTCGCGCCGCACGTATAAAAAGCCCGCACCTTTCGGCGCGCACAGCCACTTGTGGCAATTTCCCGTATAGTAAGCCGCCCCAATTTCATCTAAATTCAGCGCTACCATTCCCGGCGCGTGAGCTCCGTCTACTAATACATCTACGCCACGGTTAGCTAACTCACCGACTAACTGTTTGATGGGAAAGATTAAACCTGTTTGGCTGACAACATGGTCTAATAAAGCTAACTTTGTTTGCGGTGAAACGGACTTAATTATTGTTTCAATAATTTGGTCTGGTGACTCAATGGGAAAGGGGACTTCTGCTACTATTACTTTAGCGCCTGTACGCTCGGCTACAAAATTAAGTGTGTTGCGGCAAGCGTTGTATTCCTGATTTGTAGTTAGCAATTCGTCGCCCGGAGAAAAACAGAGCGATCGCAAAACAGCATTTACTCCCGTCGTGGCATTCGGCACAAACGCCAAGTCATCCTCAGCCGCACCGAGAAATGCTGCTAACTGATTTCTCGCATTATCCAACAAGGGTTCAAATTCCCGCAGTAAAAAGCGCAATGGTTCTCTTTCCAGTTGTTCTCGAAAAATGGTTTGTGCTTCCAGTACGGGAATCGGACAAGCCCCAAAAGAGCCGTGATTGAGGAAAGTTATATCGCGATCGAGCAACCAATATTGGTTAATCATTAGTAATTAGTAATTAGTAGTTAGTCACTCAACGGTCAACCGTCAACCGTCAACCGTTACCCATTTTACCTTTTAATTGCTCAAACTCTTCTAATGTATTGCAATTGGATAACATTACTGCTTCTCGTTCCCCTACAGGTAAAGGGATTGCGGGAATTTGATTTAACCACACTTGAAAGGAACGTCCCCCTTTGTCAATAAAACTTTGCAAGCTGGGCAGAGATTGTTGGCGGTAGAAGCCGCACAAAGGCTCCCAGCGCGAATTTTGATAAGGCACAACTGCTAAAGTAGATGGGGGAAATTCTGTTAACTGATTTGCCCAATTCTGAATAATCTGGGCATCCAACAAAGGCAAATCGCAAGCTAACAGTAAAATCCACTCGGCGGCAATTTCTGTCAATCCCTGAGTCAATGCAACCAAGGGCCCGGAGCCCGGATTGTACTCTACCAGAAATTGGGATGTTTCGGTTAAGGTCGATCGATAGCGATCGGGCCAAGCAGTCAGAACATAAACTGCTGGCGTTACAACTGCGGCAACTTCCAACGCCCGCTGCAATAGGGATTTGCCCTCAATTTCCAGCAGAGCTTTATCCCTACCCATCCGCGAACTTTGACCGCCTGCAAGCACAATTACAGCAATTTGATGATTAGTCATTGGGAAGAAGGAAGAGGGAAGTTCGGCAACGGATTATGTAACGGATGTAACGGATGTCAGGAAGAGGGAAGAGCCAAGAGGGAAGAGCGAAGAAGGAAGAAAAATTTCTTCATGTAGGGTGCTGTGTATAAAAGCTGCTCAATGTAGCGTGCCCACTGCACACAAAACCTGATTAATCATTCTCAACTCAAAACACTAACGGCTTGGCTAACTTCCTCCAGTTTTTGCACCACTTGACCGCTACTCAATAAAGTTTCTGCCTGAATCAAACCCGAGTTTACATCCAAACAAACTCCGCTGCGCCACAGATAAAATCCGCCGTTCCAGATAGCGGACTGCATCAATTCCGAGGGTTTTCCCAGCAACACTTCCTGCATTTGTTTTAATAACTCTGGGGCTGATTCAAAGGCAGGATTTGTGTTGCTAAAACCGTAATCTCCGTGAGCTAAAAGCACTCGCTCGAACTCGGCATCCGGCTTAGCAATGCCGATAATCGCAGTGCGATCGCGCGGCAAATCGCAGCTTCCTTCCAATCCTTTGACTGTGGTATAATTTTTGATTCCCCGCAACTCAAAGGCTTTTTGAAACATACCTTCTGTCGGCGGGTGGACGTAGCCGGAGATGACGTTAACGTCCCCGGCACAGGGACACCACATCAACTCCATTGTCGAAAAAGGTGGCCGTTTGCCGATTTCGCGGCGGTAGGGAACTAAAGCGGTGGCTTGAGGAAAATGCTTGGGAAGGTAAACAAAACCCAAACCCGTATTGTCAAAAACTTGCTGGACTTTTTCTAAACTCAGTTTTCTCCAGTCTACTCCCAAACCCCGCCAAATTTCAATCAGGGGAATGCCTTCCTTCGTTGGCATGGTATCCCCCCCGTGCATGATGGTTGGGACGCCAGAGGCGGCTAAAATTAGGGCGGTTAAAGGGCTAAGTGGAGCCGTGCGCGATCGCCCGTCGTAAGCAACGCCAAACACGGCCACGGTAGAGACGGAAAAACCTTTTTCTCGGTTTGGGGGGGCAAGCATAGGGCCCAATTCTTCATAAGCATCAAGCATTCCGGCTAATTCTTCGCCGGTGGGCCGTTTAATGCGGTGGGAAATCATAAAAGCTCCGATTTGAGCTGGTGTTGCTTCCCCCAGCAGCATCATCCGCGTAGCTGCTGCTGCTTCGGAGCGAGTTAAGTTTTCTCCTGTGTGTACTCCGCTGCCAATTTTTCGCAGCAATTCTCTAAATGCGTCACTCATAACTTTTGAAGTTAGTAATGGGTAGTTGGTAGTTAGTAATTGGTAGTTAGTAATTGGTAATATTTGAATCCGTTTAAATTTAAACTTCCCAAAATTCAATTCAAAATTATCGAATTAACTCCCTGATTTTTCTAGCTTGATTACATCAAATGGCGGCACAAATTCGCGTACCAGATTCCAGAAATGGGCGATCGGCGGAATTTGCATTCGATCGTGAGTTGTCACCAACACCACTTCGCGAGTCCAAGTCGGATCGGCTGCCAATTGACCGATCGTCGAAACCTTGGAATTTGACCGCTCTTGGGCGATCGACCGAACGGCTAAAGTGCGATCGCCCTTGGCGTCCACCAAAGCTGAATGCGGCAGCAAAGCAATCAATTCTCCCTGTCGCACCACACCCCGAAAAGCATCAAGAGTGTTGAGTTCCAAAACAGCATGAAGTTTAGCACCCATGCGTCCAAATTGTTCTTGCACCATCCGCTGCATTCCGTACCCGTCCTTAAACACCACTTGCGGGTAACAAATCAATTCCGGCCAAGGTACTCGATCGTACTGGGCCAGGGGATGACCCGCCGCCATCAACACCTCGACCGGCTCATTGTAGAGCACCTCAACCAACATTTCCGGGGCTTGGGTAAAATGGCGGTTGTTCATCACCACCGCTATATCCACCAAACCGTCTTTGAGGACTTTCAGGGCTCGATCGCTCCCGAGGGAAGTCACCCGCAACTGCACGTCTGGATAGTCGCGACAAAACTTTTGCAGCACAGGCGGCAAATAAGCAGCGCAAACCGAATGAATCGCAGCCACGCAGAGTTCCGGCTGCTTTCCCGCCCGTAAGTCTCCCAATTCTTCAGCAGCATTTCGCCAAGTCTGACAGATTTTGCGAGCGTGAGGCAGCAGGCATTCCCCTCCCACAGTCAGTTTCGCGTGGGCCGTGCGGTGAAACAGCGACAAACCCACTTCCGCTTCTAATCCCTGCACTTGGCGGCTAATAGTCGATTGGGTAACGCCACACTTCCGGGCCGCTTGCTGAAAGCTACCAGTTTCAGCAACTGAAAGAAATGCTTGAAGCTGCTCTAAGCGCATGGAGGTTTAATTCGAGATGGTTTCAGAAATTTTACTGGAATATAATCTGTGACATTAACCGATTTAGTAGCAGAATTTAGTAGACTTTGATACAGGTACAGATTAGTTTTGATTCCGGGGCGAGATGCGGGGATGCTACGCTCCAAGCATCAATCTGCTCCGGCAGGATTTCTGAGCCTCCAATTAGAGGTCGATTCTCCTATGTTGAAGGGATTTCTGAATCTGCAAATTTATCAAAAAATAGATTCAATAAAGATGAATTTATCGAATATTGCCAGCTTCTAGCTAAACCGTTTCAATGAACGGCACTCTCGTAATCCCTTCATCAAGTGCGCTCAATTGCTCTGTTTTTCCGTAAGTTGTGACTTCAAAAGATAGCAGTGAATTTCGTACCTCCTTGGGAATTATAGTACCTCACTCTCCCTAAACCTCTCAATAAATGTACGAATATTGCAGGCAGGTTAAAGCCTGCTGTGAACTTTCCTCCCTGGACTAAAGTCACTTTTGTTTTATGTTTTTTTGTGTATAAACTAGAAACTAGCGGGTCAGCAACACAAGTGCAACTAGGATCGATCGCACAGGAAAGCCGAAATGCTGCCATTTATTAAGATTATGTCATTTAACCACAATTTTATTCCCCAAGATGGCTGTTGCCAGTGGCAACCCCAGTTGATGGGACTGCACGCGGTCAGCGATTTGTTAATTGCCTTGGCTTATTATTCAATTCCAGCACTTCTGACATACTATGCCCGGAAGCAGCGGAACGTGCCTTTGAGCAAGGGGTTTCTCCTATTGGGAGCCTTGTTTTTCTGTGGCGGGACAACTCACTTGATGCAAGTTTGGATGCTGGTGCATCCCAACTACTGGGTGTCAAGTTCGATCGCCGCCTTGACCGCTATCATCTCTTTGTGGGCTGTAGCGTCCCTGATACCCTGGATTTCTCAAGTCTTGTCTTTGGCTGGGGCGGCCTCTTTTCCAGCACATACGGCGCTCTTAGCCCAAAAGGTCGATCGACGGCAAGCCGACTCTGCCATTAAAAATTCCGGATCATTCCCCACAACCGAACTCCAGCAAATTAACGAGCAATTGCTCGCAGAAATAACCCAGCGCGAGCGAGTCGAAGAACTACTGCTTGACGCTTTAGGAAAGCTGCAAGAAAGTGAAGAACGCTTCCGCGTTTTTCAGGAATTATCTCTAGACGGATTTAACGTGTTCCGCAGCATTCGTGACGAATCCACAATTGTGGATTTTGAATGGGAATACGTCAATCCCGCAGCGGCAAAACTTCAACAACGTACACCTGAAGAATTAATCGGCAAGCGATTGCTGCAAGTCTTGCCCGGTCATAAAGATAACGGTTTGTTCGACCGTTACGTGCAAGTTGTACAAACAGGAATTCCCCTCGATACCGAGATTTATTACAACAGGGAAGGCATTGTCGGCTGGTTTCGGATGATGACCGTTAAATTGGGCGACGGCATTGCTATTTCTTTTGGCGATATTACTAAGCGCAAGCAAGTAGAAGCATCCCTGCGCGAGGCGCTGCAAAAACTAACTTCTCATTTTGAAAATACTCCCCTAGCGGTGATTGAGTGGGATGAAAATTTTAGGGTTAGCGGCTGGTCGCCGGCAGCAGAGAAGATTTTTGGGTGGAAGGAAACAGAAGTTTTAGGGAAGCATTTTAGCGAATGGAAATTTATTGATCAGGGTGATTTTGAAGAGGTAAAATCGGCAGTTTATGGTTTAAAAAAACCCGGTCGTCGCTGCAATGTAGTTCGCAACAGCAATTATCATAAGGGTGGTTCGTTGGTGCATTGCGAATGGTACAATTCGGCTTTTTACAGCGATTCTGGACAGTTGGTATCGGTGCTGTCTCTGGTTTTGGACGTGACGGAACGCTTTAAATTTATGGAAGTGCTGCGACAGTCTGAAGAGCGGTTTCGGATTGCTGCCGAAAGTGCCAGTGATTTAATTTATGAATGGAATATCGAAACCGGGATCGTGCTGTGGTTCGGTCACGTAGACGAACATTTGGAGTACGCAAAAGGCGGATTTCCGAGGACAAGAGCCGCTTGGAACAGTATCTTGCATCCAAGCGACCGCGATCGAGTTTTGGCCGCGGTCGATCGGTATTTGAGTGCGCCAGACAGTTCTGCCGCCCCATTTTTTCAGGAATACCGCGTTCAGTGCCAGCGGGGCCGCTTGCTCCACTGGATCGATCGAGGCAAAGCAGTGCTTGACAAACAAGGCAATCCCTGCAAATGGATCGGCGTGATTAGCGACATCACCGCTCGCAAAGAGGCTGAAGAACAGCGGAATTGGGCATTGGCGCGGGAACAGGCCGCCCGTCGCCAAGCAGAAGCCAGCGAACAGTTGTACCGCGTCCTCGCTGAAGCCATCCCGCAAATAGTTTGGACTGCCAGAGCCGACGGCTGGCTCGACTACTACAACCAGCGCTGGTTTGAATATACTGGCTTGACGCTGGAGGAAACTCAAGGCTGGGGGTGGCAGCTAGCCCTGCATCCAGATGACGTGGAAGATGCTGTAGAAAGCTGGAAGACCTCGGTGGAGACAGGGAAGACTTACGAGGTGGAATACCGCTTTAAACGGGCATCTGACGGAGCTTACCGCTGGCATCTGGGCAGGGCATTGCCCGTGCGGGACGCTGAGGGGAAAATTCTCAAATGGTTCGGGACTTGTACCGATATTGACGATCGCCAGCGATTGGCCCAAACAGCCTATTTTAGCGCTCAAGCTTTGGCTTTGCTGTCGTCGGCTTCCCTGGATTACGAGAAGGCGCTGCAAGGTTTGGCAGATTTAACAGTACCGGGGCTGGGGGATTGGTGCTGTGTGCATTTGCTTGATGTCGACGGCTCGATCCGCTTGCAAGCAGTTGCTCACTCAGATCCGAGCAAAGTCGCTCTGCTGTGGCAAATCGATCAGCGTATGCCACTAGACCCCCAGGGACGGCACGGAGTAGCAAAGGTGCTGCGGACTGGTGAGTCGAAGCTCTACCCAGAAATACCGGAATGGGTGATCGAGGCGGTTGTGCCGGACAGGGAACTGCAGTTGGTGCTGCGATCCCAATCTCAGGTGCTGTCGGCAATCTGCGTGCCGCTAATCGCTCGCGGGCGGACGCTGGGAGCGATTTCGTTGCTGTGCGGGGAGTCGGGCCGCCGCTGCGGGCAGGAGGATTTAATTTTGCTGGAGGATTTGGCGCGAGATGCGGCGGTGGCGATCGACAATGCGCGGCTTTACCGGGAAGCAGCCGAGGCCAATCGGATTAAAGACGAGTTTTTGGGAACGCTTTCTCACGAGTTGCGGACGCCTCTGAACGCCATTTTGGGCTGGGCCCAGATGCTGCGGCAGCGCCAGATGAGTGCCGAAAAAACGGCTGTGGGTTTGGAGACTATTGAGCGAAACGCGCGATTGCAGACTCAGATGATTGAGGATTTGCTGGACGTTTCCCGGATTGTCAGCGGCAAAGTGTGTTTGAAGCTGTTCCCGGTGGATTTGGTGCGGATTGTAGAAACGGCAGTGAAGGCACTGAGCCCTGATGCTGAAGCTCGGGGTATTGAATTGGTGAGTTTTTGTGACGAAGGGGTGAGCGTGATGAGGGGCGATGCTACTCGTTTGCAGCAGGTGGTGTCTAATTTGCTCTCGAATGCTATTAAGTTTACGCCGCCGTCGGGTCGCGTGGAAATCACACTCTCGGAGGATGGGGAACCGGGAGCTGCAGGTGGCGCCATTTTGTCTGGGCCGTCTCCGGTTCACTCTGTTTCGATCGTTGTCAGAGATACGGGAATTGGCATCAGCAAGGAGTTTTTGCCCTTTGTGTTCGATCGCTTCCGCCAAGCGGACAGCACTTCTACGCGCAATTACGGCGGCCTGGGACTGGGATTGGCGATCGTCCGCCATCTCGTGGAACTCCACGGCGGCAGTGTCTGGGCCGACAGTCCTGGGGAAGGACTCGGCTCGACTTTCGGAGTGCGGCTGCCAATTGAGCAGAGCTAAAGTTTTGATTTTTCAGTTATCGATTTCACAATTCAATATTTAAGTTCTACGTAAGGTGTTGATGGCGCACCTTATATTTAAGGGTTCTCCGTAAATCCGCTCGCTCTTGATTTTATTGCCATTCTTGCAGGGCGATCGCAATTCCTTGTTTCAATCTCGGTTCGAGACTCTCTTGTTTCACTAAGTTTTCTAATTTCTGCCTGACCTCGGCAGCACCTAGCTGTTTGAGCGCTGCCATGCAGTGCAGCCTGACGCTGCTGTCTGCGTCGGCCAACATTGAAATCAGAGCATCTAGCCCTCTCATATCTCCTAATTTTCCTAAACCTAAAGCTAAAGATTTTTTGCTAACTGCCTCCTGCACTGCCGGATGATTTGTTTTCAGCAAATCTATCAGAATTTCGGCAGCAGCAGCTTTTAATTCCGGCTTTTCTACTCGCCCTAAAACAGTGACTATCTCTTGATAAATAGGAGAGTTTATGTTAGTAATTTGGGTTATTAAGGTCTGATGCAAATATGCTAAAGCGGTGGCAGTTTCCATCCAGATTAGGGCACGTACAGTTTCGATTTGCAGTTCAACTGGAGTTGTGGGCGATCGCAGCAATTCAAATAAAGCAGCAGCAGCAGCATCGGTTTTCACTCGCCCGATCGCGATCGCCGCTTGCTGACAAACTTCTAATCGAATGTCCGAAAGCAAAGGTTTGAGCAAGTTAACTAAATCTAATTCTGCATCTAAATAGGCGCGCACCCCGAGAGCTCGCACGGCTTCTTTTCTGACTGCTGTCGCCGGATCTTTGAGCGCTGCTACCAGTACCGGCGGGATGCGGGAGTCGTGAAAGCTGCTCAGGGCCTCGATTGCGGCTGCCCGCACCGCAACTTGAGAGTCTGCGGCTACGCTCAACAGCGGTGCGATGGTTTCGGTGCGCCGAATTTGGGCGAGTGCTGCTGTTGCAAACTGTCGCGAGTCTTTTTGCTGCAAGAGAGTTGCTAGGGATTCTATGGCTGTTTGGCCCAAATTCCCTAGGGTTTCGGCGGCGATTTGGCTCAATTCTTCGTCGGAATTTTTGACCAATTCTACTAAAGCTTGAATCACTTCTGGACGATCGAACTTTCCGAGGATGCGGGCGGCGAACCACCGGGGTTCCGTGTCTGCGTCTTCGTCTTCGAGCACGGCAATTAAAGGTGCGATCGCGCAATTTCCCAGATTGGGCAATACTTTAGCAATTTCCCAACGGTCTTGAAAATCGCCCCATTCCAAGGCTTGTATTGCTAAACTGACAGCTTGTTCTAAAATGTGCTGTTCCTGCGGCTTACTGCCCTTGGCTGTCACTTCCTGCAAGCATTCGACTAGCCCAGGCCAGTTTTGGCGATCGGCAGCGACTTGGGCTTTTTGTAAAAGATTATACATGATTTTAAATTAAGTTCGATCGAGAAGCGAGGTTTTTTGCTGCTAGGTCAGAGCGGGAGGGAGCTACTTTTTAGGAATCTTTTGGTACAATTATCCATTTTTTAACATTTTTGTCAATCCATCATAACTGGTAAAATGGAAGTAAAGCATTAATTTCATGCAGTTAAGGCATCAAGCTATACTTTTTGTAATTTAAAAGACGCAATATTCCTAATTAAAAATTAACAAATGAAGAAAGCTCTACTTTTAGTAAACCAGCACTCCCGAAAAGGACAAAAGCTATTATCTCAAGCCACTGTAGAATTAGAAGCACTCGGTTTTGAGTTAATGGTAGAATCTACTGACCACGCCCACGAACTTCCCGAAACAATTCGGCACTACCAAAATCAAGTCGAATTAGTAATAATCGGCGGTGGCGACGGCACTCTCAACGCCGCCATAGAAGGTTTGATAGACACCAAGTTACCCTTGGGTATTTTGCCGATGGGAACGGCTAACGACCTAGCCCGCACTCTGGGAATTCCTACAGATTTATCAGCAGCTTGTCAAGTAATTGCCAGCGGTAAAGTTCGGCTAATAGACTTGGGTTGGGTTAACGGCCAACATTTTTTTAATGTTGCGAGTTTGGGATTGAGCGTGCAAATTACCCAGCGGCTGACTAAAAACGTCAAGCAGCGCTGGGGAGTTTTAGCTTATGCTTTTACTGCTTTGCAGACAATTTTGTCAGCGCGACCGTTTCGAGCAGAAATTAAGGTAAAAAACCAATCTTTTTATGTTAAAACTATTCAAATTGCCATTGGCAACGGCCGCTATTACGGAGGTGGCATGACAGTGGCCGAGGATGCCACAATCGACGACAGGCGACTGGATTTGTACAGTTTGGAAACAAAAAACTGGTGGGAAATCATTGCTTTGCTGCCGGCTATGAAGCAAGGCAATCATACCAGTCGGCCTAACGTTCGCACATTGCAAGCTCAAGAATTTGAGGTTAATACTAGCAAACGCCGTCCGATTAATACCGACGGTGAAATCAAAACTTACACGCCTGCAAAATTCCGAGTGATTCCCCAAGCGTTAGCAATTATAGCTCCTTCATAACTCACAACTAAGATAATTATGTTGTGGAACAGGCATCTTGCCTGTTCCTATATTAGCCACTACCAAGATGCCCGTGCCACAATTAATCAATAAATTATCTTGTGTTGTGGAACAGGCATCTTGCCTGTTCCTATATTAGCCACTACCAAGATGCCCGTGCCACAATTAATCAATAAATTATCTTGTGTTGTGGAACAGGCATCTTGCCTGTTCCTATATTAGCCACTACCAAGATGCCCGTGCCACAATTAATCAATAAATTATCTTGTGTTGTGGAACAGGCATCTTGCCTGTTCCTATATTCGCCACGGCCAAGATGCCCGTGCCACAATTAATTAATTAATAATCGCCTCCAGCGCCATATTGCCACGCTTCAACTAATCGGTGAAAATAGTATTGCTGCTCCGGCGCTAAATTTTTTACCTGCGGTTCTACGGCTTTTCCCAAAGGCTGCAATCCCGTATAAATTCCTAAATTCACATAATGAACCATCCAATCGAGCAAGTTAGCTATTCCTACCTGCGGGATAATTTTCATAACTAATCCGGGATGGCTAATTGCTGTTTTAAATAGAGTTTGTGACAAAGCCGGAAACAGCACGATATCTTGAAGAAACGGTTTGAGAACCGGTTCTCCCAACTCTTCCATTACCTGAAACACGGCAGCCAAAAGTTGATTGATTTGATTAGGATCTATTTTTTGATTCATCGCAGCACTCATAGAACGTTGAAACAACCAGGTAACTGATAGATTCGGCTGGTAAGGTTGCAAAAGTGCGAGGGAATTTTTGTTGAGACTATCGCTTGTCAAAGCTTCCTCAATTCCTAGAGTCAAGCGTTTGAGGTGGCGCACCATTGCGCCGAAACCGCCAAAGCTGAGGGGAGATTGGCTACCGCTGCTGTCTCCGACTGGCAGTATGCGATCCCAAGGGGTTTTTAGAGGACTTTGACGATAGCAGGGGAAGAATCCGTAGAGTGCTCTTTGGAATTTTAACTGTTCGAGTTCAACGTTTTGATATTGAGGAAGCAAGCGCAAATACTCTTCAAATAATGTTTCTAAACTGAATCTTTCTGTGTCGGCGTCTATGTAGGTAAATAAGTAGGTGGTGCGGCCGTCTCTGGCTGGAAATGCTTCCCAAAAATATTGGCACTGATTTTGCATTGGGGTGAAGGATGCAAATATGTCGCCGGTGTCGTTTTTGGGAAATCCTTGAGCGCAACTGCCGACTACTAAACATACGGCGTCGGGTTTTTTCCCTTGTCTTGCTTGGCGGACAATGGGCGAAAAATGTCCCATTGCGTCTAATAATAATCGGGTTTTAAATAAATTTTTAGCAGGTTGTAAGTCGGTATTTTCCGATTCTACAAGGACTCCATCTGGGTGAATTGTGGCTGTTTTAAATGGTGTATTTTCAAATAGTTCGCCTCCGGCTTGGAGAAATCGCTGTTTCAAGGTTTCTAGGAGGTAAACTGGGTCTATTCCGATGTTGAGTACGTCGCGCACCCAAATGTCTGGGCTGTTGGCCAAGCTAATGCGGGCTGGGTTATATTCGGTGGCTATGGCCTTTTCTATCTCTTCAACAGATAGCAAATTTAGTTCTAAGAATGCGTCTAATTCTTTGCGAGAAATGTTCCATTCTTGATCGCGGCCTCGCAGGGTGCCGCGTTCGAGCAAGGCTACTCGCCAACCCCGCACGGCTAAGGCTGTACCGATTAATATTCCTAGGGTTCCGCCGCCAATAACTATGTCGAAGTCGAGGGTTTCGAGGGGTTGTTGGCTGTGTTTGACTGCTTGGGGTGCTGGTGCGGTGTTTTGTTTGAGGTTTTCCCAGAGTCGATCGACTTTTCTCAGGCCTCCCAGGGCGTTTGCTGGCAGTTGGGAGAGGATTTGTTCGGTGAGGGACATCGGGTTTTAGTATTGAACAGTGGTGGATTTTTTATAATTTAGCTTAGATTAACATTTGCGACAGTTTCAGGGCTGACGCATGGAGTGGCGAGAAACCCGGTTTATACGAATTTTGGGCTTAGTAACGAGAAATCTACGAATCAACCGGGTTTATGAGGTTGGGAGTGCGATCGCCAACGGAGCTTTTATAATCATACAGAGAAACCCGGTTTCTGAAAAAAAACCGGGTTTCTACCTCTGGTTGGTAAGTCTAAGGAATTATCTTCAATCAGCCGTGCTTAACTCTTCAACTCGCAGCCGATCGCACAAAATTCGCTCGCACACAATCGCACCCGTCTCCGCACTCCTGCAAACTTCTAACTGAGCTTCCGGCAGCGCTTCAAACAAAAAACGTTCCCCCGGAAACACCGTCCGCTCAAAATACCAATTAGGAATATTTGTAATGCGAGCGATTTGCACTTTGCTAGTATTATTAAGATACCAACACAAAATGCGCGTATGACCTTCGGAAATTACCTGATTTAGTGTCAAATTCATCTTTTTAACTTGTTTGTGCAATTGTGCGAGCGATCGGCGACAGGCCTAAACTTAATATAGCAGATTCCCAGTTAAAACACAATTTTTTATACATTTTTTTTACATTGTTTGGGTTAATTAATAAATTTTGCCGCGGAAACATCAGCGCCTTCCACGTATTCCCAAGAAGGTGCAAAAGCTGGCATTGCTAAAGTGCAAGATTTCCATCCTCCCTTAACAGGTGCGTTCAACAATTGACAGTGACCGACTGAACCTCTTGCCTGTTGGTAGTGACCGCAAAAATTACACTTGGAAGCCGGATTGCACCCGCGATCGCTAATTACAAGGCAGGGCTGGTTTTGGGTTTGGTTGCGATCGATAGTTAAAGTGTTCATTAAATTACTTTTTAAATGTTCAGTCTTAAGTATGACGGCTGAAGTGCAGTCGTGGCGTCTATCTCAAGGCTTAGTTCGCCTTTAAGTTTTGTTTAGGGATCGATAGAAAATATATTATTTTTGAGAGGATCAAGCTAGGGAGCAATTGAATTTGCTTCCGATCGCATTGGCGGCCCCGGCTTTACTGGCGATCGCGCTTGCCGGGGGGTATACTTCCTCAGACAGAGCTAATGATCCTCGCCTAACTTGCTGAACAAATCGGCTAAAATTGTATTAGAAAATAAAAAACCTTCGGGATCGCTCAACCTCAAATTGCCCGAAAGCGGCAGTTTCGCCCCCTCGCCTAAAGTTGCCAGCGCCCTATCCTCCGTCATAATTTCCACCCATCCTTGCCGCCAGTAGGGCTGCAAACAATGCCAAATTTTATCAACCGTTTGCTGAGTAAACTTTTCTGTCAGCGCCGACAGGCTAACTCCTTCTGCTAAACGCAACCCTAGCATCAGCGTTTCTAACAAAACGTCATTTTCTGAGACTTGAAAATTTGGCTCAATTGCTGGGTAAATATCCTGCTGGGTTTCCCCCCCAATTTGAGGAGTAGCTGGGGAATTGAGGCCAGAGATCGATCGCACCCACTGATAATATTCTTGAGTTTTGCGAGGTCTAGTCAACCTGCGGCCTTCCACGTAACTCGCCGCCCCCATTCCGAAGCCGTAATAAGGGCGATTTTCCCAATAAACGCGGTTGTGGCGGCACTGATAGCCATCGCGAGCGTAATTAGAAATTTCGTAATGTTCGTATCCAGCCCCTGTCAGAATTTCCCGCGCTAAACGGTACATTTGAGCAGCGGTTTCATCTGCTGGTAGCGGCTGCGCGCCTGCTTCAAAGTAGCGCCCGAAAGCAGTTCCCTGCTCAACAATTAAGTCGTAACTCGACAGGTGAGTCGGGGAAATTTCCACTGCCACTTTCAGGGAAGCTTCCCAGTTTTCTAAAGTTTGGTGTGGCAGTCCCGAAATTAGGTCTAAACTAAAATTGACAATCCCAGCCGATCGCACTATTTCTACTGCTTCAAAAATATCAGCGACAGAGTGCGATCGCCCGCAAGCTTGCAGCAATTCATCCTGAAAAGCTTGCACTCCCAAACTAACTCGATTTACTCCCGCCGCTGCATATCCCCGCAATTGTTCTAAAGTAAACGTACCCGGATCTATTTCTATAGAAATTTCCGCCTCAGCCGCAATCCCAAATTTGCCGTCGAGAGTTTCCAAAATATTGCTCAACTGACTCACAGAAAGCAGCGAAGGCGTGCCGCCCCCAAAAAAAACTGTTTTCAGAGATGCGCCTAAATTTTTAGTTTCTTGAATTTCTTGACACAGTACAGCAACATATTGCATGATAGTGCCGGAATTATCGCCATTTTTGCGATCGCCGACCACAAAAACCGGAAAATCGCAGTAGTAACAGCGACGGCGACAAAAAGGTATGTGGAGGTAAGCCGAACTAGGAATCCCGGAATTTGTCACTGGCACACTTTTTTTTAATTCCAATGTTAAATAATTAGTGGTAGGGTTCATTACAACTCAAGCCAAAAGCGCAACTTCAAATCTAAAGTTTTAATTAAACTGTCATGAATAATTATGTATATTATGACAGTTTGTTAGTAAAAATGCGCTGCGAACGATCGGCTCTTGTAATTTAACCTCGTACCAGTTTCAATCCGTCACAATTGCCGAACAGCCCGCAGGGCGGTTTATTCGCACCTCGTGCCTGCTTTCGGCCCGGCGTGGTAAATCGTGATCTGCTCGATCGCACATCCCCCAGAGGGTACAACCGCGAAATATAAGTTTATGAGAATCCTTGAGTATATATAGCGATATCCCACCAAAGCATGAAAACAAGTATCAGCACTAGAAAGATATAATAGGAATAAATTCATTAACCTAGAACTAATGCTAGACGCAATCATAATAATCTCATTCATAATCGCAGGCGGAGGCATCGGCTATTACGGAGTCGAACTCCTGCCGACCGAGCTGCTGGAGCAAGTTACAAATATACAAGGTTTAAGTTCTGTACTAGGCTCGTTTGGAGCATTAATCGGCTTCGTGATGGGATTAGTGGCTCAAACAACCTATCGACGCTTGGAAAAACAAGTCCGCGATATGCCAGTGGAGATGCTGCTGACGCGGGCGATCGGCTTAATCATCGGACTGCTAGTAGCAAACTTAATGCTGGCTCCGCTGTTCCTCCTGCCAATTCCCCGCGAGTTCGGTTTCATCAAACCTCTAGTCGCAGTCTTGGGTAGCGTCATGTTTGGCTTTACAGGCGTCAGTTTGACCGACACCCACGGCCGCGCTTTCTTGCGGCTGATCAACCCCAAAAGCTTTGACACGGTGTTGGTAGCCGAAGGAACATTTAAACCAGCCTCTGCCAAAGTTGTCGATACTAGCTGCATTATTGACGGCCGGATTGAAAACCTGTTAGAAACAGGTTTCCTCGAAGGTCAAATTATTATCCCGCAATTCATACTCCAAGAACTGCAACTGATAGCTGATTCCGCCAACGACCAAAAGCGAGTGCGCGGGCGCCGCGGCTTAGATGTACTCAACCGCATCAAAGAAACATATCCAGAACGGATTCAAATTCACTCGGCTGACTACGAAGATATTGCCACAGTCGATGCGAAATTAGTCCGCTTCGCCTTGGATATCGACGGCATTTTACTTACCAACGATTACAACTTATCGAAAGTAGCTACCGTCCAAAAACTGCCGGTTTTGAATATCAACGATTTGACTCATGCGGTGCGCCCGACTTATTTGCCGGGAGATACGATCGAACTCAAAATCCGCAAAGAAGGCAAAGAACCCTCTCAGGGAATCGGTTACTTGGATGACGGCACAATGGTTGTAGTAGAAGCAGGAAGCAGCTATGTCGGCGGCGAAGCCAGAGTCGTAGTCACCAGCGCCCTGCAAACAAGCGCCGGTCGCATGATATTCGCCCGTCCTCAAGAATCCGTTATTGTTTGAAACTGAGTAAAAATGGCCAGGCCAATCAGAATCAAATATTGCGATCGTTGTTCCCAATCTGCCCCGACTCTCTACCGCGCCCGGTATGACGAGTCGGGGCAGTGGTTTTTTTTATGTCTTAAATGTTGGGAATCGGTAAGTAAAAACAATCCTTTTTACTTCTACGGCGGCACTTGGAAAGCCAGCAAGAAAAAATAGCAATTACCAGCTTCTTCTTCTTTTCTCTTCCTTCGTGTCCTTAGCGTCTTCGCGGTTCAATCATATCAATATCAGTGATTCAGGAGTAATTAAAATCAACCAATCTCGATCGCATCTTCATACAATGTCTCTATCGCACACCTAAAATTAACGCTAGCAAACTGAACGTCTTGCCCTTGACTGTAAGGATAAGGCGCCCACAAACCCTCTGCATTCCGGCGAAAACACTCTACACTAACTCTTTCTTGATTGATTAACACATACTCTTGCAAACTTTCAGAAGTGCGGTAATCAGCAAGTTTATCGCCTCTGTCAAAAGCCGCTGTTGTCGTCGATAAAACTTCCACAATTAAGCGCGGGTAGCGAATGAAATCTTCATCAGCATTTTTGTCTCGTTCATCACAAGTCACCGCGACATCGGGATAATAATAAAAATTTGATGTCTCATTCCGAACTTTCATATCTGCCATGTAAGGCATACAACCACTTCCCCGAAGATGGTTTCTCAAAAGTACAGATACGTTCCCCATAATAATGACATGAGGTTTGCTTTCCCCTGCTTTTGCAGAGATTTTTCCTTGCCTGTACTCGTGTTTTATGGGGCGGACTTTCTCGGCTTCTAAATAGTCTTCGGGGGAGATAGAGGTGCAGCTTTTACTTGCAGTCATCTAAATTTGAGGTTGGTGAGGATTACACAATTATAGCCCAATACGCTTGGGTTAGCGCTTTCAGACGAATTTCATTTCACGCATTTATGAGAGTTCCCGACTTGTGAAAGGAAATCAGATTATTCTTATCTGAACCGTACTGTTTAATGTGTACGTTTTCTCGCAACACATTCTATTTATGGGGAAATTGAATGCGATCGCACAGCCATCAAACAAACAACTTTGTGGGATTAAAAGATTTCTGTCAATGCGTAAATCCTAGCTTTGTTGATAACCTGAACTAATAAGTCTTATAAGAAATTCTGTATCTAAATATACACTTTTTGTATAAATCGTGACATTTGTCAAGTTATCCTGACATTAAGGGCTATATTCCACAGCTTAGCTACAAAATTTGTAACCTCCAGAGTTGAGAAGGTACTCCAAGCTTTTACCAGGCTAGGGGCTTTGGTTGTTGGCGTTGGCACTCCAGTTAAGTTCTCAGATTTTAGTCGTCTGTGAAATGTGATATGAGTTGAAATCTCTTAAATCCATGCCGAAACTCAAAGAATCTTTTAATCCCCCCCATACCGAACCAGCCGATTCCGCGATTCGCCTAAAGCAGCATAAAGATTTGTTTTCGTGGCTTTCGATCGCTGCGGGGCTAATTTTTCTACAGGGGTACATGATTGCTCCCCTGATTCCACGTTTGGCTGAAGTTTTTAATGTTCCGGTTCAGGAAATCGGCTTTATCGTTCCAGCCTATATGCTGTCCTATGCACTGATGGCATTATTCTTCGGCCTCCTGTCCGATCGCTTTGGTCGATGGTCTATTATTCGCATCTCGCTTGCTCTTTTTGTCATTTTCACCGCTTTAACTGCCACTGCTCAAAATGCTTCGCAGATGGCAACCTGGCGGCTATTAACCGGGATTGGAGCCAGTGGTGTGATTCCCCTTACCTTCGCCTTAATTGGCGATTTATTCCCGTTCGATCAGCGAGGTGCCAAGCTAGGATTGGTGTTTGCAGCAATGGAAGGGGGAATGGCAGCAGGCTCTGCGGGGGGAGCGATTCTTGAGCCATTTGTAGGTTGGCGATCGCTCTTTCTAGGTACTGCTGTGCTTGCTGCTGTTGTGCTTTGGCGGCTTCATCCTTACGGCTCTTTATTTGATACACCAAAAGTCACCAAATTACCGCCTATTCGCCAAATCTTTAGGGGATACAGCCAGATATTAGCAACCTTTCGGGGAAAGCGTACATATGCTTATGTTCTGTGGAATGGTATCTACCACTCAGGGGTCTATACATGGCTAGGGTTGTATTTATCGCAACGGTACGGTATGGATGCCTTGAGCATTGGTTTAAACATTCTTGGGTACGGCATTCCCGGTTTATTGCTGAGTTCTTTCATTGGTCAAGCCGTCGATCGGTGGGGACGGCGTTGGCTCGTTCCAGCAGGGTTGGTAATGGCTGCTGTGGCTGGGATTGCAATGATTTTTGAGATTCCGCCAATGGGAACGACGATCGCAGTTCTTATTTTGTCTTTAGGGTATGACCTGACTCAACCGTTATTTGTCGGAATTGTGACGGATCTCGGAGATGACAACAATTTGGGGCAAACGATGGGACTGAAGGTATTTACTCTGTTTACTGGATTTGGTGTAGGCAGTCTCATATTTGGAGAGCTACTGCGCTTTGGATTTGGGCCTTCTCTCGCTATCTTTGGTGGCATTCAGTTGATAACTGGTTTGATTGCAGTCCCACTATTCTGGCAGGAAGTCCCCTCTCGATTACGGGGTTAGGGACTGTTGCCCAAAGCAATGTTGCCTACATCAATAATGTTCTGTTGTAGACCATCTATAGAGCAATACGCTTGGGTTAGCGCTTTCAGACGAATTTCATTTCACGCATTTATGAGAGTTCCAGACTTTTGAAATACTCACCGGCCTGAAGGCGCGGTGAGTATTTCAGCTTTCCCCCAAAGTTTTAACGTCGGCGCGGGGCCGGAAGCCTCGCACTATTGCCATTTTGCGGTTGCGGTTTTTCTTGCAGCTTCATCGTCAAACTAACCCGCTTTAACTTCTCATTCACCTCCAAAACCCGCACTTTCACAACTTGTCCGACTTTAACAATCTGTTTGGGGTCATCTACGAAGCGATCGGCTAATTGAGAAATGTGAACCAAACCATCTTGGTGCACTCCCACATCAACAAAGGCTCCAAAGTTAGCTACATTCGTGATTATCCCTTCTAATTCCATCCCAACTTGTAAATCGGAGATTTCTTTGATTCCTGCTTGGAAAGTGGCATATTTAAACTCGGCTCGCGGATCTCTTCCCGGTTTTTCTAGTTCGGAAATAATGTCTCGGAGTGTTGGTTCTCCGACTTTCTCTGTGACATATTTCTTGATATTTACCGTCTTGATTTTTTCAGATATTTGTGTTATTCCTGTCAGCGGCAAGTCTAAATCCTTGGCGATCGCCTGCACGACAGGATAACTTTCTGGATGAACTGCTGTATTGTCCAGGGGGTTTTCGCCGCCGCGAATGCGGAGAAACCCGGCTGCTTGTTCAAAAGCTTTTGGCCCGAGTTTGGGAACTTTCAGGAGTTGGCGGCGATTTTTAAAGGCGCCGTTTTCGTTGCGGTAATTAACGATATTTTTGGCAACAGTTGCCGTCATTCCTGACACAAATGTCAGCAGTTCTTTGGACGCTGTGTTTAAGTCAACTCCTACATAATTAACGCAGCTTTCGACTGTTTCGTCGAGTTTCTTTTTGAGCAGTTTTTGGTCAACATCGTGCTGGTATTGACCGACTCCTATTGATTTCGGGTCGATTTTCACGAGCTCGGCGAGGGGGTCTTGCAAGCGCCGTCCAATGCTGACTGCGCCGCGAACGGTGATGTCGAGGTCGGGAAATTCGGCGATCGCCACTTCGCTTGCGGAATAAATCGATGCACCGGATTCATTCACCATGACTTTAATCGGTTTCCTCTCCATTTCTGCCAAAACTTCCGAAACAAATTCGTCTGTTTCCCGGGAAGCTGTACCGTTGCCGATCGCGATTAATTCAATTTTATATTTTTCAATCAAATGCTTGACAATTTTACCAGCTTGCTGCCGCTGAGCGGCCGCTTGGTGGGGAAAAATTGCTTGATATTCTAAAAATTGCCCGGTTTCATCGAGGGCGGAAACTTTACACCCCGTGCGAAATCCCGGATCGATCGCCAATGTGGGTTTCATCCCCGCCGGCGCCGACAGCAGCAACTCGCGGAGGTTGGTTTCAAAAGTGGCGATCGACTCGATATCAGCGACGGCTTTGTTGTGCGATCGCACTTCAGTAATTAACGAAGTCTTCATCAGTCGGTTGAAGGCATCCTTCAAGGTCGATCGATAAAACTCTTTAACTTCCGGTATCCTAGTTCTAATTTCCTGACCTTCCAAATAAGCCATCACTGCGGATTCATCAAAAGTTAGTTCCAAATCTAAAACCCCTTCCGTTTCCCCGCGAAACAGTGCTAACATATTGTGCGACTGAACGCTTCTCGCTGCAACTTGATAATTGCGGTACATTTCAAATTTAGTGCTTCCTTCCGGGAAATCCTCTTTAATTTTCGAGACAAAAACTCCTGTTTTCATTAAAAAATCTCGCAAATAAGCCCGCAATTCCGCTTTTTCCGAAACCGCTTCGGCCAAAATATCCGCAGCACCTTTTAGAGCTTCTTCTGCGGTTTTAACTCCCTTTTCTTCCGAAATATATTTAGCTGCTTCTGCCTCAAAATCTGCTGGTTTAGCCGTCGGTAAGTTCAGAGACTTGATAAAATTTGCCAGCGGTTCCAAACCTTTTTCCCTAGCAATTGTGGCTCGCGTCCGCCGCTTGGGTTTGTAAGGCAGATAAAGGTCTTCAAGTTCGTTTTTTTGCAAACACGATTCGATTTTGGCTTGCAGTTCTTCAGTGAGTTTTCCCTGAGAGCTAATCGTCTCTAAAATCGACTTTTTGCGCTCTTCAATTTCCGTCAAATAGGTGAAGCGATCGGAGATATCCCGCAACTGAATTTCATTCAGCAAATCCGTGCGTTCTTTGCGGTAGCGGGCAATAAACGGAATAGTTGCTCCCTCGGCGAAAAGTTCCAGAGCATTATTGACTTGAGACAGATTAATGGAAAGTTCTTGAGCAATCAGTTGAGGAATGTCGATCATAGTGCAGAAGTTCGGATCAGTCGATTTTAGATTTTAGATTTTAGATTTTAGATTAACTTCACAGAAGAGACGAAGAAAAGGGAATCATCCCATTTTTGTTAAAATCGCTTTCTAGGAGTGCGATCGTCCCGCACAGCAAAGCCGATATATCTCGCTTCTAGATCTAGGGCTTGCACTCCTGTGAAAGCCTCATTGGGATGCTCCCGTGATGTTAGCATAAATGCAGTCATTTCTCAATATTATATGTTGCCTTTTAAATATCCTGTGCCGCAAACCGATCCGCCGCGATCGCCCAGAGAAACGCTGCCGACGATGTACGATTTACCCAGCGAAGACCCGGAGGAACCTGGTTTGCCTGACGAATTTCACGATTTACAGCCGCAGTTGTTGAGCCTGACGTTTAGACCTCGGAATTACCCGGCTTCTGAGATATTTAGCGGCACCGACATGAACCTTTATTATGACGTGCAGCACACTCTGTGGCACAAGCGGCCGGATTGGTTTGGAGTTGTGGGAGTTCCCCGACTTTACGATCGATCCGAACTGCGGATGAGTTATGTTACTTGGCAGGAAGGCGTGAATCCTTTTGTAATTGTAGAACTGCTTTCGCCGGGGACGGAAAAAGAAGATTTAGGCGACAATACCGATGAAGAAAAGTTGCCACCTCAGTCGGGAAATGCTGCGGGTAACGGGCAAGTTTTGGAGGCGGAGACGAAGAAGGAAACCCCTAGACAATGGGATGTTTACGAACAAATTTTGCGGGTTCCTATTTATGCCGTTTTCAGCCGCTATACTAACAAATTGCGAGTATTTGAATTGAAGGGCGGACACTATCAAGAATTAGAATTGCCCGAGTCGCGAGTGTGGATTCCTGACCTAAGTTTGGGCTTGGGTTTGTGGCAAGGGGAGTTTCAGGGAATCGATCGACTGTGGTTGCGCTGGTATGATGTTGATGGCAATTGGATTCTCACTGAAGCGGAACAGCAACGGCAGCGGGCCGAGTCAGCGGAAGCTCAATTGCAGTCTTTAATTCTGCGGCTGCGGGAATCTGGCATCGATCCAGATCGATTTTTAAACAGTTAGAGAGGACTGAAGTCCTGACTAATATTATGTCCGGTTGATTACCCCTAATAAGGTAGAGGCGGGTTCACGAAAAATATCTACCAATAATTGACAATCTCAAAAACCCGCCCTTTTAATCGCGGTCACTGGATCGGACATGATATAAAAACTGGTTCGCAGTCAGGACTTTAGTTTTTTTTTACTTCACCATAAGACTGAAGGCCTCACTATACACAGGCTTTAACATTTGATCAAAACTTGATTGGTTGCGGCTTGTGTGTTTGTTGCTGGTACTCTTTGCGGTCAAGTCATCCGCGTTAAGAGAGTGATGCAAATAAGCTTTACCGACAGAACCGAAAAGTTGCAGTTTGTCAGAAATGACCCATCGCATGGCATCGATAGCTTTTTCCATTATTTCCAACAAATCCGGATCTGCCTCAGAAATGCTACTTTTTAACACGCCCATATAAGCTTCGCGAACTTCTGTATTCACATTAAATTTCGATACTCCGAATTTAATACATTCATGAATCATTGACTCTGGCAAACCGCTAGCCCCGTGCATCACTAACGGCACTGAAACAGCAGCGCGGATTTTTGCCAGACGCGGAAAATCGAGTTTCGGTTCGCTCAAATATTTGCCGTGAACGTTACCAATTGTTACGGCTAAAAAATCCACCTTAGTTTCTTTGATAAACTCTACTGCTGCTACGGGATCGGTCATCCTTGCAGCTTTCTCATCGCTTGTCAAACCGTCTTCCCTGCCACTGATTCTGCCTATTTCTGCTTCAACTGCCGCACCGTTAGCGTGGGCTAATTTAGTCATTTCCCGGCTAAATATTAAGTTTTGTTCGTATGGCAAAAAAGAACCGTCTGCCATAATTGATTTGATGCCGGCGCCTAAGCCGAGGTGAATGTCTTTTTCTGAAGTGCTGTGATCTAAGTGTACTGCGATCGGCACTAAAGATTTGCGGGCCGCTTTGATGCACAGCGCGACTAAAGGCGATTGTCCGTATTGGAGGGCGCTGGGGTGAAGTTGCAGTATAGCAGGGCTGTGCAGCGCTTCGGCCGCATTGATGACGGCTGTTACTCCTTCGAGGTTGTAGACGTTAAAAGCGCCGATCGCATAACCATTTCTCAAAGCCGTGTTCAGCAATTCGCTAGTTGATGCGAGCATATAGTACCTACTTTAAAAACTTTTCTGAATGTTGATCATTCTATCAAAGTTTTAGGGCAAGCTCAGCTTAATTTGTGTTTATTTTAATTGCGAATTCTTCCGCTAGCATTTATTCTGAATGTCGATCATTCTATCAAAGTTTCAGGGTAAGCTCAGCTTAGTTTATGTTTATTTTAATTGCGAATTCTTCGGCTACGATTTATGTGAAGTGCATTTATTCTTGGGTAAGGTGCGCCTAGCGCACCCTACTATTTGTTTGGTGAGCCTAGCGCACCTTACTCCTTGAGTGATTCACTAGGTTTGTGCGTTACCAGCGTGCAAACCGCATTCTTTTACGGTCGCTTCTTCCCACCACCAGCGACCTTCGCGTTCGTGTTGGTTCGGCAATACCGGCTTCGTACAAGGTTCGCACCCAATACTTACAAAACCGCGTTCGTGCAACTTGTTGTAAGGCACATCCAAAGCGCGAATGTATTCCCAAACCTCTGCCGAAGACCAGTTTGCTAAGGGATTGAATTTAATTAATTCATGGTCAGGAGTTGAGAATGCAGTGTCAACTTCAATAACCGGAATACCATTGCGGGTACTGGGACTTTGGTCTTTCCGCTGACCAGTAATCCAAGCATCGAGAGTATTCAATTTGCGGCGCAGCGGCTTGACTTTCCGCACGCCACAGCATTCTTTGTGGCCGTCTTGATAAAAACTAAACAATCCCTTTTCTTCTACTAGGGCTTGTACTTCTGCTGCATCGGGAAACATTACTTCTAATTTAATGCCGTAATGTTTTCTGACTTGATCCAAAAACTGATAAGTTTCTGAGTGCAGTCGTCCGGTGTCTAGGGTGAAAACGCGGAAATTCTTGGTGATTTTTGAGGCAATATCAATCAGAACTACATCTTCAGCCCCGCTGAAAGAAATGGAGATATTGTCAAAATTTTCTAGGGCAAATTTGAGAATGTCTCGCGGTGTTTTTTGACTGTATTCTGCTTCTAGCGCGGCAATGTTGAGATTTCTTTGGATGGCAACCATATTTTCGGGTTTTCGGTGTTCTTTTCCTCTAGCCCTTTATTATAGCCGATCGCCGTCTCTCCCTCACCGACTAATTTGACAATCAAGCAATGTCATCCGGGGGCCCCGGATTCATCCGTGAAACGAGAAAAAAGCTCCGAATGCTCATCACCAGCCCCCGGATTTATCAGTGGGAGCGCTTTCTTCAATTCTAAAATCTAAAATCTAAAATCTAAAATCGATTGACCGCATCTTGCAGCAGTCTTTGCTGCTGGGCCCACGATCGAACTCAAGGATGGCGATCGCCTGCTGGTAGTAGTTTTGGTGAACGCAACACTCCTCTGCTGGGTAAAATGGGACTGCCGCGCGATCCATTGAATTTGCCCCCCAATTATAAATCGCACACAATAAAATTCTTTAAATGTTTTTGTTATCCTCCTCAAATTTGACTTGTCTCATTAATAAAATAATAGCGTTCACTAAGCGATATTGTGCTGTATTTTAACTAAAAAAATATTTTACCACCAGTAATGACATAGGTATAACTACTTTTAAGTTGCTGTTAATGGCGCTAATAAAAAAAATTAGACTGCCTTATTTAAGCAATGCTCTAAACTAGGTGAGTGGGAATAAAGCTAAAACAATATCATAGAAAATCCGGCTTTGGTCTTCCGATCGATCCTTCTACTAAGACCTGTGGGTTTCCCCACTGCAAATTACCAACGATCCATTACTAATTGCCGATTAATTTATTCAAAGTGATTCCGTTAGCAAAGTAAATTTTTATTCTTTTTATCGCTGACCGCCAACCTTCAGCCATACGATCGGCTATATTGTATTTGGAAGTACATTAATTTGTCCGCAAAGCGGTCTAGTCTCATCGCCGCCGGTCGCGCCAGCTTCTGAATAAACGTAGTCCGCTGTCAATAACAGCAAGGAAGTGTGGAATATGTCAAAAATTTTAGTCGTGGACGACGTTAAGAGCGAACTAGAAATCATTTGCCGCATTCTTCAAGATGCCGGAATGGATGTGATCCGGGCAGGCGACGGCGAAGAAGCGATCGCCATGATCCGCACAACCCGTCCGGCTTTGGTCGTTTTAGATGTAGTGATGCCACGAATGAACGGGTTTGAAGTGATCAGAGAATTGCGGGGCGATCGCGCAACTGCCAAATTGCCCGTAGTATTTTGTACTCATAAAAACACCGAGATTGATAAAGCTTGGGGAACTGATTTAGGCGCCGACGCTTACGTTAGCAAACCCTTTGAACCTCAGCAACTCGTCCACATAGTGCAGCGTCTGCTTTCCGCCTAATCCGAATATAAAGTGCTCGGCAGCTTTCCCAAAAATATTATACCGACAAACCCCGTTTTTTTCTAATAAACTGGGTTTTTGAATTCCATAAAAGTTTATATTTAATGATAAAAACCTGCTTATTGGCCAACCGGCGATTTATTTAACGGAAACATTTGAGACACCCAAAGTTATTCTGAAAAACTCGATCGGCGATCGACTTTAGGGTCAAAGCAAAATTCTAATTTGTAAGCTACACTATAAACTAAAAATAAGCCATGAAAATAACTGCTTCCCCCGCTGGGGGGAATCAAACAAGTGGAACAAAGCAATTTCTCCTGTTCGGTCAAGGAGGCAGTCTGTTCGCCATAGACTTAGAGGCAGTGCGGGAAGTCCTTTCCCTCAAGGAACAACCGATTTCCCTGGTTCCCAACACCCTGCCATTTTTGCTGGGATTAACCAACTTGCGGGGTGAAATCTTAGCAGCAGCAGACTTCGGACAGTTCGTCGGTATTGAGTCGGTTGACATCCACCACCCAAACAGCCGCATCTTAGTTGTAGAAGCCCCCGATCCACGAGACGTGAGATTGTTGTCGAGAATCAGCCTGGGATTAGCCGTTTCCCGCGTCGAAGGAGTTTTACCTCTCAATCCCGATCGCATTGTCTCAGCACTAGATGTGAGTCCCGACCTAGCTCCATTCTTAAAAGGTCTGTACAATTCCGAAGGACGCTTGCTAATGATTGTCGATGTAGAAGCGATCGCCCATTCCGAACGCTGGTAAAACTTCACCATAAACGTAAGTCTGCAACTGCTTTGCATCAATACATTTAACTAACGATCGCCCGCATCCGATTTGCCCATCCTTAATTTTATGATCGAAATTCTCTATACCTGGATCGCAACGACTTTAACCCTGACGTTGCCTGACTTCTCCCCATCGCTGCTAGCTGGGGCTGCTAATGTCATCATTTCTGGATGTTACTTTGCCATCGCTTGGCTAATCAGCTTAGCTATGTGGCGAAACCGTCAATTCGGGTTCGACATCTTCGCCACAGTCACAGCAGGCATATTTTGGACCTGCGCTTTCGGCCACAGCGGCCACGCTGCCGAATACCTAGGACTGCCGCACTCTGCGTTAGTGCAAACTGTGTTCGATTGGATCACTGTAATTGCGGCGATCGCTTTTTTGAGTTTGTCCAACCGCTACGGCTTCTTAGTAGGTTCCACCCGCATCCTTAACGCTAAAAAACAAACAGAACAAGCGCTGAGCGAAACAACCCAGCGATTTCACGCAATCTTCGACCAAGCTTTTCAAGCGATCGCATTATTGGAGGCAGACGGTACTCTGATCGAAGCCAATCAGACAGCGCTAAAATTGGGCGATTTCCCAGCATCAGAAGTGCAGGGGCTGAAATTTTGGCTGACACCAGGGTGGGCATCATCCCCAACCAACCAGCAGCGCCTAAAAACGAACATTCAACAAGTTTCTGCCGGAAATTTTGTCCGGGAAGAATACGAAATCACCGGGGCTAACAACCAGATAACAGTAATTGACTTGTCGTTTAAGCCGCTGTTAAATGCAACAGGAGAAGTATTTCAAATCCTCGCAGAAGGCCGGGAGATTACCAAGCGCAAACAGGCAGAAGCCGCATTGCAGAAGCTAAGCGCAGAACTAGAGCAGCGAGTGAATGAAAGAACCGAGCAGATCCTGCAAACTAACGCACAATTGGAACAGGAAATTCTCGATCGCACCGCAGCCCAAGAGCAATTAAAAACCTCAGAACTATTCTTAAACAACATCCTCAACAGCATCCCCGACCCGATTTATGTCAAAGACCAACAGCACCGCTGGATTATATTAAATGATGCCTTTTGTCAATACATAGGTCACAGCAGAGAAGAACTAATTGGCAAATCCTACGACCAGTTTTTGCCCAAAGAGGAAGCACAGAGATATCGAGAAAAAGACGAATTAGTTTTATTGACAAATACCAGCAGCGAAATCCAAAAAACCCTCACAGACTTAGCAGGAAACACCCGCTTTCTCTCCGCCAAAAAATCTACATTTGTAGATACCGACGGCAGGAAATTTCTCGTTTCCGCGATGAGAGATATCACCAAGCGCGTGCAAATGGAAGAACAAATGCGGCAGACGCTCGCTGAAGTAGAAAGCTCCCAAAACTTGCTGCGGACAGTCATTGACGCTACCCCAGACTGCATCTTCGTCAAAGATAGAAACTCGCGCTATACCCTAGTCAATGCAAGTTTCGCCACCGCCTTCGGCAAAACTCAAGCAGAAATTATCGGCAAAGACGACGCAGAAATCGGCATATCGGTCGATCGAATCTTTGGCAGCTTCCAGGCCCAAACCGATTCCCAGAACCAAATTCAAGACTTCCGGGCAGACAACCATCTCGCCCCGAACTCCAACGGCTCAGCCACCTTAGCCGACGGCAAAGTACACAGCTTCGACACCCTGAAATTGCCCCTCACAGACGCAGAAGGCAACATTTTAGGAATGCTCGGCTTGGCGCGCGACATCACACAGCGCCGCAAATCCGAACAAGAACTATTGCGGTTCAAAGCAATTTTAGAAACCACAACAGACTGGGTAGGCATCGCCGACTCCCAACAGCGCACCATTTATCTCAACCGCGCAGCCAGAGAAATGTTGAGAGTTGGCGAAAACGCAGATTTAGCCGGATTCAGCATTTCCGACCTGACATCGCCCAAAAGTATCGACACTCTTATCAACGTCGGTATCCCCGCAGCTTGCCGGGAGGGGACCTGGAGCGGCGAGGCAACGTGGCGAACTTTAGACGGCCAAGAAATACCAGTTTCTCAAGTAATTATTGCTCACAAATCCGAGAAGGGAGAAATTGAATTTCTGTCAACGATCGCCCGCAACATTACAGAAAGCAAGCGCACAGAAGAAGCCTTGCAGCAGAACTTGCAAATGCTTGACCTGGCAAGCGACGCCTTGATCGTTCGGGATATGGACGGCACGATTAATTATTGGAATCAGGGAGCCGAACGGATGTACGGCTGGACAAAAAAAGAAGCCTTGGGGAAACTCACCCATATTCTATTGCACAGCATTTTTCCCCAGCCTTTAGCATCTATAGTGGCACAGTTAGAAGAGCAGGATTATTGGGAAGGAGAAATAATTCACACCACCAATTATGGCACTAAAATCACCGTATTCAGCCGCTGGAATTTGCAGCGAGACGAACAGGGAAAACCCAAAGCAATTTTAGAAACTAACAACGACATCACAGAGCGCAAGCAAGCCGAAATCGAAAAGCAAAGATTGATTTCGATCGTAGAAAACAGCTCTGATTTTATCGGTACAGCCACCCTTGAGGGAGAGGCAACATACCTGAATGCGGCGGGTATTAAACTAGCAGGATTGCAAAATCTTGAAGAAGTAAAAAGCAAAACTATATATGAATTCTTCTCAGCAGAAGATGCTAAAATCTTCAAAGAAAAAATCGTGGCTGCTACTATGCTAGACGGTTTTTGGCAGGGTGAATTCCGCTTGAGGAACTTTCAAACCGGCCAAGACTTTCCGGTTGACTTTACCCTATTTACAGTCAAAAACCCAGAAACCGGCGAGCCTATGGGGTTCGCAACAGTTACTCGCGACATCAGCGATCGCAAACGCGCAGAAGAGATGCTGCGCGAGCGCGAAAGACTATTCCGAGCCATTTTCGACCAATCGTTCCAATTCATAGGTCTGCTCAAACCGGACGGCACCGTTTTGGAAGCCAACCAAACAGCCCTCGCCGCCGCAGGTTTGCGGATCGAAGAAATAATAGGCACTCCGTTTTCCGAAACCCTGTGGTGGCAGATTTCCCCAGAAACCAAGCAACAGATACGAGAAGCGATCGCCGCAGCCGCAGCCGGCGAGGTAGTCCGTTACGAAGTGGATGTGCTAGTTGCCAACGGTGCAGTGGCGACCGTTGACTTCTCCATCAAACCCATTACAGACGAGAGCGGTAAAGTCTTGATGCTAATTCCAGAAGGCCGCGACATCAGCGATCGCAAAGCCCTAGAACGAGAATTAGTTGTGCGTCAAACCCGCTTTGACGCATTTTTCAAAGCCGCCCCGGCCTCAATGTTTATTTTTGACGAGCAGTTGCGCTTCGTGCAAGTCAACGAAAAATTAGCCGAAACCACCGGCCCCTCAGTTGCCGAACACCTCGGCAAGACGGTGAGGGAAGTGGTACCCGAAATGCTCGATACCCTAGAGCCGATGTTGCAGCAAGTTCTTGTCACCAACCAACCGTTGTTAAACGTTGAGGTGTCTGGCTCAACCTTAAACCAACCGGGCGTCGTGCGAGATTGGCTAGCATCATACTTTCCTTTGCCGGGAGCTGACGGCAAACCCATCGGTGTCGGGGGTGTGGTGATCGAAATTACCGATCGCAAAAAAGCAGAAGTAGAGCGCGATCGATTTTTTACCCTTTCCCTAGACTTAGTTTGTATTTTAGATTTTGAAGGCAGATTCAAGCGGCTCAATCCGGCTTGGGTAACAACCCTCGGCTACACCCTAGAAGAAGTGGAAGACCAACATTTTCTCAACTTCCTCCATCCAGACGATCGCGAAGCAAGCATAGCCGTAGCAAAAAGAGTAAACGAGGGCAGCGAAATAAAGTTCTTTGAAAATCGCTACCGCTGCAAAGACGGTTCCTACAGGTGGCTGTCGTGGAAAGTGCGACCTGAAACCGAACAAAAGCTCATGTATGCAGTGGCTCGCGATGTTACCGAAAGCAAACAGGCGATGGTGCAACTGGAAAAAACAACAGCCCAATTAGCCAGTTCCGAAGACCAATTTCGGCAGCAAAGCAATCTGTTGCAACTGCTAATAGACAGCATTGGCGACGGCATAATTGCTGCCGACGAAAAAGGCAATTTTGTTTTGTTCAACCCCGCCGCCGAAGATATTTTTGGCATGGGTGCGACAGATACTCTTCCCGACGAATGGTCGGCAAGATACGGTTTATTCTTGCCCGATACCGTAACTCCCTATCCCCCAGCGGACATACCTTTATCGCGCGCGGTTCGAGGAGAAGCCTCTGACGAAGTAGAGCTTTTCACCCGCCACCGAGGGAAACCAGAAGGCCTGTGGGTGAAAATTAACGGCCGGCCGCTCAAAGACGAAACGGGGGCACTCAAAGGCGGCGTAGTGGTTTGCCGCAACGTCACCCAGGAAAGAGCATCCCAGCAGCAAATGCAGCAGTTGGCTGAGGCACAGGAACGCTTGCTGCAAGAACTCAAAACTCGGCAGAATGCCCTAGACGAATCGGCGATCGTCAGCGAAACCGATCTCCAAGGCGTGATTACCTACGTTAACGACGGATTCATTGAAATCTCCGGTTACAGCATAGGAGAACTTCTGCACCGCAACCACCGCCTCGTCAATTCCGGCTACCATCCCAAATCATTTTTTGAAGAAATGTGGGTGACAATTTCTCGCGGTTTGGTGTGGAAAGGGGAAGTCAAAAACCGGCGCAAAGATGGCTCGTTTTATTGGGTAGATTCGACAATCTCTCCCATTTTTGATACCACCGGCACAATAGTTAAATATATCGCCATTCGCTTTGACATCACCGAGCGCAAAGAAGCAGAAGAACGACTAGAAAAATTGGCAGCAGAACGCAAAGCTGAAGCTGATTCTCTGACGCAGCAAGTCCTTAAATTGTTGGGAGAAATTAAAGGCGCGGCTCAAGGTGACTTGACAGTCAGGGCGGAAGTGACTAACGACGTTTTAGGTGCTGTCGCCGACTCTTTCAACTTCTTAATCGGTTCTCTGCGGAAAGTGGTAACGGGAATTCAAACTTTAGCCGAACAGGTAACGTGTGCCACCGACGAGTCAATTAACAATACCAGTCAACTCACCCAACAGGCAGAAATTCAAGCAGCAAAAATATCTGCCATCATGCGCGAAATCGAGCGGATTGTGAATTCGATCCGCGACGTGCGAGATGTTTCGGTGCGGGCGGAAACAGTGGCTCAGCAGTCTTCTCAAACGGCTGAAGTCGGCGGTATGGCGGTCGATCGAGCTGTCGAAGGCATTAACGGGCTCCGGTTGACGATCGCCTCTACCTCGAAAATGATGAAGCGGTTGGGCGAATCTTCGCAGCAAATTGGCAAAATTGTGACTTCGATTTCTCAACTTGCTTCGCAAACTAATTTATTAGCTCTGAATGCTACTATTGAGGCGGCGCGAGCCGGCGAACAAGGTTTAGGCTTTGCAGTTGTTGCCGAAGAAGTGCGGAAATTAGCAGAAAGATCCGCCGGCGCTACTGAGGAAATCTCGGAAATTGTCGGTACAATTCAAGAAGAAATCAGCCGCGTGATGAAGGCAATGGAATCGGGGACGCTGGAGGTAGTGGAAGGCACTAAGCTGGCAAGCGAAGCTAAAACTCACCTCAATGCCATCATCGAAGTTAGTCGAGAAATGAATGCTTTGGTGCAGAATATTACTATCGCATCTGCCAAGCAAACTGTTTCGGCTGAGGGAATTGCTAACAGTATGCAGCAAGTCAACGAGATTGCTAATACGACTGCACAAAAAGGTGCGGATGTCAAAGCATCTTTGGACGAGTTGTCAGGTTCTCTGGGCCAATTGCAAAAGTCGGTGGCGAATTTCCGCAGTTAGTTCAGTTGACAGTTGACAGTTGACAGTTGACTGTTAACAGTTGACAGTTAACAGTTGACAGTTGACAGTTAACAGTTGACTGTTATACGAATCACTAATAACTATCGTTGTTGTCGGGGCGGGTTGACAAATATCCTGAAGGCGAATTTATAGATAATCGTGAACCAACCCTGACAACAATTACAGTTAAATAACGGCACATATTATATATAAACTGCCAAGAGACAACAAACAACAGTTAACTGTCAACAGACAACAGTTAACTGTCAACAGACAACAGACAACAAACTAATATGAATGATGACGATTTAAACGAATTAATAGATGCTTTTACCGCAGAATGCGAAGAGTTTCTCCAGTCAATGGAGGCGAATCTGCTGGCGATGGAAGCTGCGGGTTTGAAAGAGCGACAAGCGGCAGTTAAAGAAATGTTTCGGGCGGCTCACTCGATTAAAGGTGCGGGTTCGATGTTGGGCTTTCAAAACGTGTCGGCGGCGGCTCACACGCTGGAGGACTGTTTTGTCATTTTGCGCGATCGCACAGACTTGTCAGCCCTGGAACCGACTACTGTGAGTGTTTTGCTGGAGGGGGTGGATGCTCTCAAAAAGATTACGATCGAATCAGTTCAACACTCCGATGTCACAACTCCGGATCAAACGGAAAACTTGGAGGCGATCGCCCACATTTTCGATCAGTTCCAGGCCAAGTACGGCGAGTCAGAACAGCCGCCAGTCCCCGCAGCCAGCCAATCGCCCGCCCCCGACACCCTAAAACTGATTTTTGAACAGCAAGTGCCGGCACTCTTCAATCGTCTAGAAACCGAGCTTTCCCAAGCTTCCGAGGCAGATTTGGCAAAAAGCGTCACCGCCCTCAACCAGGTTTACTACCAACTCTCGGGTTTGGCTGGAATGCTGCTATTGCCGGATTTTGGGAAAATCGCCGCAGCCCTGAGCGCTTTGATCGACTCTCCCGACTTGACTCTACAACGGTTGCAATCCGAGGGTTGGGCGATCGCCCAAAACTTGCAAACCGCACGCCAACAAATATTGGAAGGAAGGGCGATCGACATCCCCGAAATCTCCCCCTCCCCGACTCCCCCTCTCCCCGACTCCCCCTCTCCCACTCTCTCCCACTCCCCCTCTCCCACTCCCCCCGAAATCTCCCCCTCCCCGACTATCCCAGTCCCCAACCCGCAAAGACCGACAATCCGGGTAGACTTAGAACGCTTAACTGAATTGGTGAATCTAGTCGGAGAATTAGTCATCAACCGTACAAATTTAGAACTTCAAGAATCCGAACTGCGCGGCGAAGTCAAGCGCATCCGCCGCAATATCGTAGATTTAAACCAATTCGGCGGTCAGTTGCGAGAAGAATACGACAGACTGAGCTTTGCAGAGTGGAGAGGGGGAAACGGGAACTCTGGATTGGGAAAAGTTGCAGCAGCAGAAACAGAATTCCCAATGATTGCTAACAGCAAATCCTCTCCGGCCCATGCTCACTTCGATATCTTAGAGATGGATCGTTATACAGAGTTCCACTCGACAGCCACAGAAGTGATCGAAACTGCCCAAGCAATTTCTCAATCCGCCACCAAATTAGACACCTTAGCCATCAAATTCGAGCGCAGTACCGACCAACTGCGCCGCATTACCGAACAACTACGCAGCCGCGTCATGCAGTTGCGAGTCGTGAGTTTCAGTCGTGCCGTCGATCACTTGCCCAGAGCGATCCGGGAGATGTGTCTCACATACGATAAAGAGGTCAACCTGCTGCTATTGGGAAGAGATACCAAAATTGACGAAAGTTTGCTCGACGCTTTGCGCGACCCCTTAATACACTTAGTGAGAAACGCTTTCGACCACGGCATCGAAATGCCCGAAGTTCGGCAAGCAACAGGCAAGCCGGCCAGCGGTCAAATAGAAATAGAAGCCCGCCACCAAGGCGGCCAAACTATTATTACTGTCGCCGATGACGGCAAAGGCATTGACCCGGAAATCATTCGCCGTAAAATTGTCACAAAGGGTTTGGCTACGGAGGAACAAGCTCAAGAATTTTCCATTGCCGAACTCTACGATTTTCTGTTTTGGCCGGGTTTCAGCACTACAGAAGGGGTCAGCGACCTTTCGGGGCGGGGAGTCGGGCTCGACGTGGTGCGAACAAATTTGCGGACTGTGCGGGGGACTGTGAAGGTAGACTCTCGCCTGGGAAAAGGTACGAGTTTTATCATTAAACTGCCACTGCTGCTGTCGATTACTGATGCTTTGATGGTGAAGACCGATCACAATAAAATAGCAGTGCCCCTGGATGCAGTCGAGGAAATTCTGCACATTAAAGCCTCGGAAGTTCACCTTGCCGGCAATCAGCCGATGCTGTGGTGGCGGGAGGAATTTATTCGTTTGGTGAGGATGCAAGATTTGCTCGAATACAGCGTCCTCCCGCCGGATGCCCCCTCTCCTGACCCTTTGACCCAAGAGGAAATTCCTGTCCTGGTTTTAGCTTCTACCGAAGGAATGCTGGCGGTGGCCGTGGAACGGCTGATCGGTCAGCAGGAAATTGTGGTTAAACCTTTGCCACCGCCTCTATCCAAGCCTCGCGGCGTTTTGGGGACTACGATTTTGGGGGACGGGCGCGTGGTGAATATTCTGGATGTGGATGATTTGGTGCGCCAACCTGTGGTAAATAGTTCGATCGCCGCTGTGTCCGGTAAAGTGCAGGAGATACCGCCGAGTTCGAGTCAGTCACCGCAGATTTTAATAGTGGATGATTCCTATACAATTCGCCAGTTGCTGTCTCTGACGCTGACTCGTGCTCGCTACCGGGTGGTACAGGCTAAAGACGGCGTGGATGCCCTGGAAAAGTTGCAAAATGGTCTTGATTGCAGTTTGGCGATCGTGGATATTGAAATGCCTCGGATGGATGGATTTGAATTGTTGCGATCGATCAGATCGACCGAACGCTTTGCTAAGATTCCCGTAGCCATGCTGACATCCCGTAGCGGGGAAAAACATCGGCAAATGGCAATGGAATTAGGTGCAAATCAATACTTCACCAAACCTTACAGCGAAGCCCAACTTTTACAAGCTATCCCCAAATTAATCCACCAATCAATAATTTAATCCACACTCTCAAATTTGCCATCAAATAATCCCTAATTTCAAACAAAACTTAGGCCAAAAGTAATTGAACGCGCGAATAATAGTGGGAAGCTACGCAGCCGACTCACCTACTAAAATCCAATAATTTTCAATCTAAAACCTAAAATCCAATAATCTTCAATCTAAAATCTAAAATCTAAAATCGCATGACTCACGCCAATTACAATCGCCGATTTCGGAGCAAAAAACAAGCCACTGTTAGAATTGCTCCTCATAAATTTGTTTCCTTTGAACTAGGAAATATTTACTATGCTGTTCCTATTGAACGAGTGGAGCGCATTGTTAAAAACTTTAAGACCTACGGCATTTTACCTAACGGTAATAGTTTACTGAGGCATCAAGAAGAACTGATTACCATAATTAATTTATCCAAAATATTTCCCAGCAGTCCGAGCATTGCTGAGTGCAAATACCTGATTATTTGTACCTTAAATAAAAGCGATAGGTTGGGGATTCCTCTTCCTGATATGCCAAAAATTTTGGAAATTACCGAAGAAAGCTTCTGCGAGATTCCCGAATTGTACCGTCAACAGCAACTGCCTCCGGTAATAGAAAAGTTAATTCGCGCACCTGATGGTTCTGAAGTTTTTTATCTGAATTTTGATCTATTTAGCGAAATGTAGGGGGTTGACTTTTCGAGGTATTATACCATATAAATGGTATTTTTGCAAACAAAAAGTTATAGATTTATGAAAAAACTCACAATAATGTCGATCGCCCTACTAATTTTTGCAGCAACTCTCGAACTGCCGAAGGTGGGGCTGCAACTAAGTGCGATCGGGCAAATAGAAACACCCCAACCCATCCAAACACCCCAACCCCTCCCAACACCCCAACCCATCCCAACACCCCAAACAATCCCAACACCCCAACCCATCCCAACACCCCAACCACAAACACCCCAACAAATCCAAACACCCCAACAAATCCAAACACCCCCAATACAAACACCCCAACCAAAACCAGCCGACCCCAAAAACCTCGGCTACGTCTCCCCAGAATTTGCCGAAAATTTCTCCCAGCAACAAATCGACCAAATCAACGCCAACGTCGAAATGCTGCTGCTAACTCAAAGCTGCTCCCGCTGCGACCTCCGAGCCGTAAAATTAGTTAACCTTAACTTAAAAAATCCCATCCTTACAGGATCAGATTTATCAGATGCCAACCTCAGCGGTAGTCGCTTCGAGATCTCAGATTTTGTCAACACCAATCTAGCTCGCACAAACTTAAGCGGAGCCGAATTAGTAGGAGCGAGAATCAGCAACGCTAACCTCAGAAAAGCTAACTTGACAAAGACAAATCTAGACGGTGCAGACCTGCGATTTTCCGACTTGAGAGATGCCAATCTTTCCGATGCCAACCTCCGCAATGCTAATATAGATGGCGCTACTATCGATCGAGCAAGCATGGCCGGCACCACAATGCCAGACGGCAGGAAAAATCAATAATATAGCAGAAGGAAGTTCGGCAACGGATTCGCTCGACGGATGTAACGGATGTAACGGATGTCAGTCCGATGTCCGTCGGAAGAAGGAAGAAGGAAGAAGGAAAATGCCTCGTTTCCTGGGCGATTGAAATCGCTTATTGTCAAACTTTTGTCCGCCTACGGGGACTGACTACAAGTTTTTTGATTCCTTGTTCCCAGGCTGTGCCTGGGAATAAATATCTAGAGACTCTGCCTCGTTTCCTCGTTTCCTCGTTTCCCTCTTCCCTCTTCCCTCTTCCCTCTTCCTTCTTCCCTCTTCCTTCTTCCCTCTTCCTTCTGAATCAAACAGCCAAAAACCTCTGAATCACCTCATCACTTAACTCGCTAGTGCTTCCAGAAGCCACAATCCCGCCTTTTTGCATAGCATAATACCAGTCAGCTTGCCGCACAAAATGCAAATGTTGCTCCACCAACAAAACAGAAATTCCCCTAGTCGCAACCACACGGCGCACCGCAGCTTCAATATCTAAAATAATCGACGGCTGAATCCCCTCCGTAGGTTCATCCAAAACCAGCAACTGCGGCTCACCCATCAAAGCCCTAGCAATAGCTAACTGCTGCTGCTGTCCCCCGCTCAAATCACCTCCGAGGCGATCGAGCATAGTTTTCAAAACAGGAAATAAATCAAAAATTTCATCAGGAACTTCAGGATTTTTGATTTTGGTTGGTTTCGCTTCCAAACCTAACAATAAATTTTCTTTAACCGTCAAACGTGGAATAATTTCACGCCCTTGAGGCACATAACCAATTCCTAATCTAGCCCGCTGGTGAGTCAACTTAGAAACAATCGATTCTCCTCCAAAAGCAATAGTGCCACTGCGTGGTTGCAGCAACCCCATAATCGTTTTTAGCATAGTAGTTTTGCCAACACCATTGCGGCCGATTAAGCAAACCATTTGCCCCGCCATGACGCTTAAATCGACATCGCGCAAAATGTGACTTTCGCCGTAATAAACATTCAAATTAGAAACTTGTAGCATAGTTTTTAATTGGTAATTGGACCGGGAAATTAGTAGCAACTAACAAATAACTTCTTCCGCCTTCCGTCTTCCGTCTTCCTTCTTCCTTCTTCCGTCTTCCGTCTTCCTTCTTCCTTCCTCTTACTCTTCCGGTTTTCCCAAATATACCTCAATTACCCGATCGTCATTTTGCACCTCATCCATAGTCCCCTCACACAAAACCGAACCCTGATGCAACACCGTCACCTGCCGCGCAATTTGCCGCACAAACTCCATATCGTGTTCAATTACCAACACCGAATGACTTTCGGCCAACGAAATCAGCAACTCACCAGTTAACATCGTTTCCTCATCCGTCAAACCCGCCACAGGTTCATCTACCAACAACAAATCAGGAGATTGAGCCACCAACATTCCAATTTCCAACCATTGCTTTTCCCCGTGAGAAAGCAAACCCGCCGAAATATCAGCCTTAGCAACTAAACCAATTGTTTCTAACAAACCCGCAACCGTGCGTTTTTCAGCAGCCGAAGCAGGCTGGAACAAAGTCGAAAAAACATTTTTATGGCGGCTGCAAGACAATTCCAAATTTTCGCGTGGCGTTAAATTCAAGTAAACTCGTGGCGTCTGAAACTTTCGACCAATTCCCAAGCGCGAAATCCTATCTTCCGACAACTTGCGTAAATTTTGTCCCTTAAATAACACCCTGCCCTCTGTCGGCTGCACCTTCCCGGTAATTGAATCGAGAAAAGTTGTTTTCCCCGCACCATTGGGGCCAATAATAACTCGCAGTTCGCCCGCATCCATACTAAAATTTAAACCGTTTATGGCTTTAAAACCATCAAAACTAACAGTCAAGTTTTCTATTTCTAATACTTTTACATTCATAATTAGCAATTAACTCACTACACTAAGGGACAACAACCCATACCTTTTGTAGGTGCGGAAGGCAAATATCCTCCCTTATTAAGGAGACTTTCTCTCCTTCCCTGACACCATACTTACTACTTTTTGCTGGCAGTTTACTCTCAAGTAAAACTGCTAGAACTGCTCGACACTGGAGATGGAGCTGCAGCCATAATTCGCTCAGCTAACTTCGATAGCGGCAGACTTTGCAAATACACTTTTCCAGGCCCGGTTAGCTTGACTAAAAACAAGCCTTCGCCGCCAAATAGAGCATTTTTAAAGCCGCCCACAAACTGAATATCGTAATCTACAGTCGGCGCAAAAGCTACCAAACAACCAGTGTCCGCTCGCAACACTTCGCCAACTCCCAAATTTTTCTCAACTATTGTTCCTCCCGCATGAACAAAAGCTAGCCCGTCACCCTGCAACTTTTGCAGAATAAAGCCTTCTCCGCCAAAGAAACCTGCACCCAGCCGCTTGGTGAAAGCTACCTCAATTTCAATGCCGTTGGCCGCACAGAGAAATGAGTCTTTTTGACACAAAAACTTACCGCCAAGTTGGCCTAAATCTAGGGGAATTACTTTACCCGGATAGGGGGCGGCAAAAGCGACGCGGGCCTTACGATTTCCGGCGTTGACAAAGGTGGTAATGAAAAAACCCGCTCCTGTGAGCATCCGTTTGAAACCTTGAAATAAGCCCCCGCCTGTGGATGTTTGCATTTGGATGTCGCCTTCCATGTATGTCATGGTTCCAGCTTCAGCCCTGACGCCTTCTCTGGGGTCGAGTTCAATCTCGATGAGTTGCAAATCGTCGCCGTAGATTTTGTAGTCAATAATATCTGCCATATGTTGCCCCTCAAGTTAAAGAACGAAGCTACTTGCTACGGATATCTAAGTAGGTGGACATATATATTGCGTCTCCTCAGACCGAGATAAATGCAGCGTTTGCCAAGTCGATTGCGATTGCTTTGTTTGTCTGTTGTAGGTGACATTTATTTATGTCAGCATCCTTCTAAATTACACGATATTTTTGCACTCAATGTTCAAGTTCTTCTTTTTCGAGCTGCACTTGGGGGTCTTGTTCCAGGCTGGGGTAAGTAGATACGTACTTCGGTTTTCTGAACAAGCTGCGGATTTGGTCGAAACTTTGATCTTGCAGCCATCCGACTATGCCGTCGGGCAGGACTGTTACTACTATTAAGAATAGCGCACCTTGGAAAAATAGCCACACTTCGGGAAATTGCTCGCTCAAGAAACTCTTGCCAAAGTTGACTAGCAGCGCTCCTAATATTGCTCCAGATAATGTGGCGCGACCTCCCACTGCGACCCAGATTACCATTTCAATTGAAAAGGCAATATCCATTGCTTTTGGCGAAATAATTCCGGTTTGTACGGTAAATAATGCGCCTGCAATCCCGGCTAAACCGGCGGAAATTGCAAAGACTAAAACTTTGTAGCCTGTGGGATTGTAACCTGAGAAACGCAGGCGCACTTCGTCGTCGCGAATGGCTACTAGCAGGCGGCCGAAACGCCCGCTGGTCAGCCATCGGCAGAGGGCGTAAGTTGCTGCTAGAAATAGTATGGTGAGAATGTAGAAAATATATTGAGTATCTCGGTCATTGACTGTGGCTCCGAACAGGGTTTTAAAGTCGGTGAGTCCATTAGTGCCGTTAATCAGTTTTTGCTGACCGTTAAAGAAGTTGAAAAATACAATGGTTGCTGCTTGGGTAAGAATTGAAAAGTAAACGCCTCGAATTCGATTGCGGAATACTAAATAACCTAAAAGTGCACCCAAGAGGGCGGGGATGAGAACTACTGCTAATGCTGAGAAGGGAAATGAATAAAATGGTTGCCAAAACCAGGGGAGTTCGGTAACGCCGTAGAGGTTCATAAATTCTGGCAATTGACTGCTGGCGGTTGGGGGAATTTGCAGTTTTAGGTGCATGGCGAAGGCGTAGCCGCCGATCGCAAAAAACACCCCATGCCCTAAACTAAGTAAACCGGTGTATCCCCAAATCAAGTCTATGCCGAGGGCTGCAATTGCTAGTGCTAAAAATCGCCCCAATTGATTGAGCCGAACGTCGGGGAGTATTCCTGGGATGAGTAATATGAATGTAAGGGCGATCGCGCTGACAATTGCCGCTTCTTTTAGCCAGGGTTTTTGATGTGTTTTCTGCATTTTTCGCTACACTCGCAGTTGTAATTTTTAATTTTCTACCGTCCGCCCTTTTTGCGGGAAAATCCCTCCCGGCTTCACTTGCAGAAAAGCCATAATTAAGGCGAATACCATTACTTTTGCCATGCTGGTTGTGGCGAAAAATGTGAAGAAGTCGGCTAAAGGCTTGATAGGAGCGAACATTAATGCTAAGGTTCCCGAACCGATCAGGTAATTTGCAGTGCCGATCGCGATCGCAGCAACTACACTCCCCACAATCTTGCCGACACCGCCCACAACCACCACCATAAACGTATCGACTATATAATTTTGTCCGGTATTTGACCCTACCGAACCGATCAAACTAATCGCGCACCCAGCGACACCTGCCAACCCCGAACCCAAAGCAAAAGTCAGCGCGTCTACTTGTTCGGTAGGAATTCCCAAACACGCACTCATGCTGCGATTTTGGGTCACGGATCTAATCCGCAATCCCCACACAGACTTTTGCAAAAATAGGTAAATTCCCGCCAAACAAATTCCGGTCAAGAAAATAATAAAAATTCGGGCGTAGGGCAACTGAAAATTGCCCAGCGGTATCCCGCCCCGCAACCATTTCGGTGCAGTTACGTCCACATTTTGAGCACCAAACCAAGGTTGAGTTACGGCCAGTTTGTAAGTTTGCCCTAAAAAGGCGCTCACCGCCCAGGAAATACCCAAAGATAAAGGCAAAATTAGGGCGATAATTTTGCTGCGAATGCGATCGAAATCCCTGCGAGATTTCAGCACCCGCAAACCGCCAAAAAACAGCAAACAAAACACCGCAATCCCAATTACCAGCACCCAACTGACGCTGCGGACAAACTGCTGCAAAATTAAACTTACGCCCCAAGTTGCTAGCAAAGTTTCTAGCGGCCGCCCGTAAAGATAGCGAATCACTCCGCGTTCGAGAATTAATCCTACCAATGCAGCTACTAAAAAAGCTAAGGGAATCGCAAATAAAATATAGGTTTCAAAAGCAAACCCTCCCATACCTTTGAAGACATTTTGCACCACGAAAGTTGTATAAGCCCCCAGCATCATCAACTCACCATGAGCCATATTAATCACGCCCATCAGCCCGAAAATAATCGCTAGTCCCAGGGCTGCAATTAGTAAAACTGCGCCGATGCTAATGCCGTTAAATAAACCATCTAATATCGCCACTTTTGTTACTCCTGCATCAAGTGGGTTAACTTTGTTCGCCGATAATTCGGGGCGGATATTACCCCCTTGGTGTCAACTTAGAACTAAAACCCTCTGTATATTTCGCTTGTAGCCGAGTCTCGATCCCCCTAAATCCCCCTTAATAAGGGGGACTTTGAAGAGTCCAGTTCCCCCTGATTAAGGGAGTAAGGATTGACGAAAGAATGCTCTTACTCCCCCCTTATTAAGGGGGGCCGGGGGGGATCTCCGGGTTTAAAGACACGCCCTAGGGGCAATCGAAGATACGCTGCCAACGTTAACAAAATTGGTATTACCTACTTATCAAGCTTGGAATTTGCCACCTTTTGCGGGGTCTGACCAATCGCAAGAAAAGCCTTTTGTTTCAGCGACAAATTGATTCCAAGGCACGGGTTTCACTGCTGCTGGTGTAGCAAAAGCGATGTTAAACAAACCGTCTTCTCTCACTTCGCCCAACCGCACAAATTTAGAAAGGTGATGGTTAACATCCATCGTTACTGTGCCCCCTGGCGCGTCAAAAGTTTGACCCAAAGCTGCTGCCCGCACTTTTTCCAAATCGTCGGCTGTCCCAGCTTTTTCGACGGCTTGCTTCCACAGGTAAACCATGATGTAAGCTGCTTCCATCGGGTCGTTAGTCACTCTATCGTTGCCGTATTTTGCTTTGAAAGCTTGCACAAATTTTGTATTAGCAGGAGATTCCACAGTCATGAAGTAATTCCAGGCGGCGTAATGACCTTTAAGATATTCTACGCCGATCGCCTTTACTTCTTCTTCGGCAATACTGACAGACATTGACGGATATTTGTCCGGCCCCAAACCTGCACCCTGCAACTGTTTGAAAAATGCTACGTTGCTGTCGCCGTTGAGAGAATTGAAAATGACGCCACCGTCTGGCAAAGCTGCCTTAATTTTAGTAATAATTGGCGTGACTTCTGTCCCGCCCAAAGGAATGTAATCTTCCCCAACTAATTCGCCGCCTTTGGCTGCTAGCTGTGCCTTGATAATGGTATTTGCCGTGCGGGGGAAAACGTAGTCAGACCCGACTAAGAAGAATTTTTTCCCTTTATTTTCTAGCAGCCAGTCCACTGCTGGTTCGATTTGTTGGTTCGGGGCAGCCCCAGTATAAAAGATATTCTTGGAACACTCTTGACCCTCGTATTGTACGGGATACCAGAGCATATGATTTTTTTCTTCAAATACTGGCAATACTGCTTTGCGGCTGGCGGATGTCCAACAGCCGAAGACGGCGACAACTTTATCTTGGTCGATCAATTTTTTGGCTTTTTCGGCAAAAGTCGGCCAGTCTGAGTTGCCATCTTCTATTACTGCTTCGATTTGTTTTCCGAGGACACCCCCAGCTTTATTAATTTCTTCGATCGCTAATTGTTCGGCATCGACAACGCTTTTTTCACTGATTGACATCGTGCCGCTCAAGGAATGCAAAATTCCTACTTTGATCGTGTTTCCGCCCCCGGCTGCTGCTGGTGTAGTTCCTGTTGATGTGGGAGAAGCGGCGGGAGTTGCTGTTGGAGTTGGAGTTCTACAAGCTTTGAGAAATAAACTTGATGTTAGGGTAGCAGAACTGTATAAAATAAATTTCCGCCGATTGAATCGCTTTGTCATTTTTTCTTGTTACTCTTGAATAGATGAGTCAGATGATTGAGAATAATAACACATAGCGACTTGATATTAAGACTCTCTTAATAAGATAGTTGTATTTTTGGATACAAAATTTATTATTAAGTAAATTAAAGTTTAAGGAGAATTTTCAACAATTTACAGTACAGCCTCTCAAAATGGTGGCGATCGCACTGCGCTTTGAGTACGATCGGACTTGTGTAAATCACCCTGATTGTCGAATAACAACTTATTTGTGGCTTTAACAAATTAATGCCGTCTGACTACGATGAGCTGAAGTCCTTGCTATCTAAGGATTAGAGCAGCTTTTCTCACACCGAAATTACAGCACTCACTTGAACAGGCTCGTTGTCGCTATTTAAACTTTGGACAACTTCTGTGTCGCTTCTTAAAAAACGAGACTTGCAAAAATTACGGCAGCGTCTAACAAATTAAGCTTGATTGTTTGAAAAAACAGCTTAAAATGTTGATTAGACAATCAAACTCCTTTTCATGCGTGCTGGTAATAGGAGATTGTACTCGATCGAGTTCCGTTGAGGCGATCGCTCCCTTCAAAGCCATTGCAGGAAAGCCAGACGCTTTTTGGCGCGAGTACCCTCGATCAAATCTCCGAAAGCATCCCGATAACCTACCTCCCACCGTAGAATACTCCTAAGTTTTGGCGTCGCCAGGGCTGCAACTCTCAACGCCGATCGCGTTTACATTGGCGTCAACGCTTTAGACTATTCGGTCTATCGAGACTGTCGCCCCGATTATATTCAAGCCATGCAAGAAGTATTGCGGTTAGGGACAAAACAAGGGAGAGAAGGCGAAGCAATTTCTATCTCAACACCGCTGATTGAGCTAAACAAGACAGAAATCATTAAATTAGGCAATAATTGGAGAGTGCCTTCGGAAAAAACTTAGTCTTGTGACGCCGACGGTGAAGTTACTTGTGGCGTTTGCGATTCATGTCAGTTACCACGGGCAGCGTTTAAGGAGTTAGGTTTACAAGATCCGCTGCCTTACGCTCCCAACCCAAACACCGATCAATAAAAATTTTCTGAAAAATTTTGCCACACTGAAGTTTAACCCATCGATAATCTATTTTAATGAAAGCTTCTGCCAAATAGCTTATAATAGTTATGCTGTTTTCAAGTGCCACTAAAACTCCTAAAAATTATGAAGCGGCGGCATTTTGTTGGATTCTCCCTATTGTTTGTAGGAAGCTGTTCTACAACAGTAAATCAATCTACTCGCAGTTCTTCCAATTTGACTGTAAGTGAACCAGAAACCCTTGAATTTGCCGTAACTGATGTTAAAGGAGCAAAAGATTTGCAGCAAAATTATCAAGCATTTGGGACTGTTCTTGGAGAAGTTTTAAAGAAAAAAATTGAATTGTTCCCAGTAGATAACTATATAGCCGCAGCCGTAGCTCTCCAGTCTGGTCAGCTAAAATTAGCTCTAACAGGGCCATCTGAATATGTGATTATGCGGGCTCGGACAAATGCTGTTCCCATCATTGCGATCACCCGCCCCGACTATCACTCACTTATTCTTGTTCGTGCCAATAGCGAGATTAAGTCAGCAGCACAGTTGAAAGGTAAAACAATAGCTATGTGGGAAATAGGTGCAACTGGTGGTCATCTAGGGCCGATTAAAATTCTCCTGGATGCTGGCTTAAATCCCCAAACAGACATCAAAATCTTAATGTTGGGAAAAAAGGGCTTGCAGGCTCTTAAAAAAGACCAAGTTGATGCCTTAGCTATTGGTTTAAATAGATACAAAGATTTGCTCAAAATAGACGGTTTAGCGACCAAGGATTTTCGGAGTATTGCCACAGGACAACCCTTACCTAGTGACTTGTTTGTTGCTAGCAGCAATCTACCTAATACTCTTGTTGAAAAAATCCGCGATCGCTTGGTAGAAAATCAAGACAAGCTAATTGAAGCCATTTTACTTGGGAAAGCTAATGATAAGTATCAAGGAGCTAAACTGGTGCCAGCAAACGACAGTGATTATAACATGATTCGTGAAGCTTATAAAGCCATTGGTCAGGGTAATGTATTTTAAGGTTAAATTTTTTATGTAATACCGAATTTGTAGTACAGCTTTAGTCCTTAATCCCTAAACTATAGGGAATATAGCCCCTACTACGAATAAGAGACTTTATTTATGTGCATTTACTAATAAAATTCTTAAAATTTAGCTCAGGTTGCTAGTATGCAAAAATTTGAACAGGGAGAAAATGGCGCGGTAAAATTCCCCAATCTTACCCTAAATAGACGGCAAAATAAAGCCGCTGTCACAGAAGGCGATACGGAAGGCGATCGCGACCTCAAAAATTATATCAAAAAAACTCCCTTGACTGCCATTAACCGCTTCATTTCTGGCTTAAGCATTGCCAAAAAAATTGCTTATGGCTACTCGCTAGCAATTGGAATAGCCGTACTAGGAACCACAGGGGGAATGCTCTGTGGAGACTATTACCAAAAACAAGCTTTCCAAGCTCTAACCTTCGCTGATGAGCAACAACATTTGCTCAGGGATTTAGAATATTCCGTGCAAGCAGTGCAGTCACATCCCAAACGCTTAATCTCAGTTTTGGGAGATTCAATCTGGTTTGAATATGAAACTGCTAAGTTCTTGAAAGATGTGGATGTAGTCAAAAAACATATTGCAGAACTAGCTTTTTTTACGGAAGAATATTCCACAGAATTAGCAGTTAATTCTTCTGAATTAAAGGAACTGTTAAACGGTTACACAACTGCGACAGATTCGTATTCTCAATTGCTCAAATCTTTTTGGCAAGAAATAGCTCCCTCCTCACTAAAACCAGAGGAAGTTAAAGATGCACAGCAGCAAGTATTGGATTTAATTAGAGGGGAGAAAGCAGTTAAGCTCGATGTGAAGTTTGAGCGGCTGTCAGAGAGTTTGAGCTTGATGACACAAGTAGCTAAAGCACAGCAGGGACAAGCTTACATTAATTTTAATAGAGCTGAGGAATTGCGAGTGCAAATCATCGTAGTGAGTATGTTAGTGTCAGCCGCGATCGCTATTTTTCTAGCCATCTGTACCAGCCGCGCGATCGCCCTTCCTCTCCAAGCAGTAACCACCGTAGCTAAAACTATTACTCAACAAGCAAATTTTGATTTGCAAGTACCTGTCACCACAGAAGATGAAGTGGGCACCTTAGCTAAATCCATTAATCAATTAGTTCAATGGGTAGCAGAATACACCCATGAATTAGAGCTAGCTCGCCAAAGCTTGGAAGAGCGAGTAGAAGAAAGAACAGAAGAACTTACAGCAGCACTTTACCAACTTAAGCACACCCAAACCCAGTTAATTCAAACCGAAAAAATGTCAAGTTTAGGGCAGATGGTGGCAGGGGTAGCCCATGAAATAAACAACCCTGTTAACTTTATTCACGGCAACCTAGAATACGCCAACCAGTATATTATAGATTTGCTAAAGTTAATTCGTCTCTATCAGCAGGAATACCCGCAACCGACAGAGGCGATCGCAGAAGAAATCGCAGAGATAGAACTAGACTTTCTCACAGAGGATTTACTAAAACTGCTTGAATCTATGAAAATAGGTTCAGAACGCATCCGGCAAATAGTTTTGTCTTTGCGAAACTTCTCTCGCTTAGATGAAGCTCAGATGAAATTAGTTGATATCCATGAAGGCATTGACAATACACTATTAATTTTGAACAGTCGCCTCAAGCCTGGAATTGAAGTTGTCAAAAAGTATGGGCAATTGCCCGAAATAGAGTGTTATCCAGCGCAGCTCAATCAAGTATTTATGAATATTATAGTAAATGCGATAGATGCACTCGAAGAGTCAGGGGATAACTATAAAAAAAGTAAAATTCCTCAGATTTTAATTCAGACGCAAAAGTTAGACGGGAGCCAAATTTTGGTGCGAATTTGCGATAACGGCCCTGGCATTTCACCCGCAATTCAAAGTAAGTTATTTGACCCATTTTTCACAACTAAAGAACCAGGAAAAGGCACTGGTATTGGCCTGGCAATTTGCTACCAGATTGTGGAAAAACATCGGGGGAAAATAGAGGTAATTTCATCTTTGGGAGCGGGAGCAGAGTTTGCGATCGCACTTCCGGCCTCCTCTCAAACTTGAAGCTAGATATTGTCTATAACGACAAATAATTTCTTATTTTACATATATTCGACATATGGAGAATAGCGGACTCGAACCGCTGGCCTCTGCGGTGCGATCGCAGCGCTCTACCAACTGAGCTAATTCCCCTGATTGAGTTTTAATTTAGCATTTTAGATGCCGGATTGCCGAATCTAAAAGGCTTACAGGTCTTGCTTGCTCTCACGTTCGCAGACCGTCACTTACACTAGCACGTAACTGCTAAAAAGGTCAAGTGTTTTCCGCAGCCGGCTCAGTGGGGGCGATCGAGCAAAGTGCGGCCACTCTGTCCAACTCTACATCAGCAAAATAGTCCACCGTCCAATTAGCTTGGCGCTGAATCATGTGAAACGGGTAAGTGTGAGTCACACCCGCTACCTGAATCCCCGCTTTTTTCGCTGCTTCAATCCCCGCAAAAGTATCTTCTAGCGCCAAACACTCGATCGGTTGCAGGTTAAAGTCGGGATATTTCTGGTTGAGAAGTTCCACAGCCAATAAATAGCAATCCGGTGCTGGTTTGCTCGCCGTCAAGTCGTCGCCTGCGACAATTAACTCAAAGTTTGCTGCCAAACCGGCCCGATCTAACACCAATTCTATATCCGATCGCATTGCCCCGCTAACTACGGCCATTTTCAGTCCGGCGACCCGAATTTTATCAATAAATTCTGCCAAACCGGGATAAATCGGCAGTTTCTCCAAAGTATCTATTTGAGCTTTGTAAGCTTCTGCCTTGCGCTGCAGCAGTCGATCGAGGTATGTTTCTGTCAGAAATCGTCCCCGGCGCTCTAGCAGTGCGGTAATGCAAGCGCGATTGCTTTTTCCCAAACAAACTTCTCGAACCTCCCCACGTTTGAGCTGGAGATTTTCATCGAGCATCAATTGATCGATTATTTTCTCGTGAATTGGCTCGTCATTAACAATCACGCCATTAAAATCAAATAAAACTGCTTTTAGAGTCATTAGTCATGAGTCATTAGTCATTAGTTTGCTAACAGTTAACCATTAACAGGCAACAGTTAATAGATCAAGCAGGAGCTGGAATGCCCGGTAAATCGCCATCAAAATCAGGAGTTCGATCGTCCACATTCCACCCCCTTGCCACTCGCATCTGTTCCAAATCTTCCCCCGGCAAAGGTTTCACGCCCTGCGTCACCTGATTTGTCCACCAGTGTTCGTGAGTTTGCACCGCCGCGAATCCAGCCGCCCCCGCCCAAGCATCGAGGCTGCCCGCGGCGTAAGACTTAATATAAGGCTCCTCAAAGATATCAGTCAGCCACTCTGTCTGCCGCAAAGTTTTTTGATTTCCATCCAAAATTGCCACTTGTCCCCCAACCTTCAGCAGTCGGAAGCTTTCTCGCAAAATTGCCCGCGATACAGCAGGCGGCGTCTCGTGAAACAGCAAGGAAGCTGCGACTAAATCGAAGCTGCCATCGCCAAAGGCAACGCTTTCGGCATTTCCGTGCAACCACTGGATATTTAAGCCGGCTTTTTGCGCTTTCATGTCGGCAACTACCAGCATATAAGGCGACAAGTCCAAGCCGACAACTTCCGCTTGTGGAAAGGCTTGCTTGAGCATGAGCGTTGTCGAACCGGTGCCGCATCCCAAATCGATGATTCGGCGCGGTTTCACCCGCACAGCGTCAATTAAGCCTTGCCTGACGACTGTTTCGTGGGGAGGCAAAACATATTGCGTGATTGGATCGTAGGAAACGGCGGCACTGGGGTTGAGGTAGCCGCGTTTAATGCCGTGAAAGTTTTGGCTGCTGTAATATTCGGGATAAACTAAGTCGGGTTGTCGGTAGCGATCGCCCGCTGTTTCCCAGTCGATACCTTCGTAGAGTCGTTTCAGTGCTTGTTCGTCGATCGCCAGTCGCATCAGGGGCGACAAAAAGCGCTCGAAAATTGTATCCTTGCCAACAGCCATAAAACACCTTTACCAAAAACTCTTCTAATTTTAGCCAACGGCCGTCAACTTAGCATTAATTAAAACTGTTTAGTCCCTCTTCCCTCTTCCCTCTATCCCTTACCTCCGTTAAAAACTCCGTGGGCTTCCTTTCCCACGTCCTGCTTATACGAGTTTAAAAAATGCAACTATAGACAAGCTATAAACTCTTATTTCATCAGTCATTCCCAAATTTAAAATCTAAAATCTAAAATCTAAAATCTAAAATGGTCTTACTTTCCGTTAGTAATAGGAATTTTTATCAAACACTCCGTGCCTCCGCCCGGAGGTTGAGAAATTGTGATGCTGCCGCCGTGTCCATCCACGACAATTTTGTAGCTAATTGCTAACCCCAAACCCGTGCCTTTGCCCACCTCTTTAGTAGTAAAAAATGGGTTAAAAATTTGGTCTTTAACGCTGTCGGGAATGCCGGGGCCGTTGTCGGCGATCGCCACTTTCAGAAATTTAGCGCCATGTTCGCGAACTACTCCCGTGGAAATAGTAATAATTTTATCCAGGCGATCGATCTCGTTCAAGGCATCGATCGCATTACTCAGCAAGTTCATAAACACCTGATTGAGCTGAGAGGGATAGCACTCAACTGAAGGCACTTTTCCGTATTTCTTGACTATATAAATTCTATTTTTAATGCGGTTGGAGAGCAACAGCAAGGTATTTTCTATACCTTCGTGAATATCCGCCTGCTTTTTGTCAGATTCATCAAGGCGAGAAAAGTTACGCAAAGAAAGAACGATGCTGCGAATGCGTTCGGTTCCTATTTTCATAGAATCCAATATATGCGGCAAATCTTCCTCGATAAATTCTAACTCGATTTCTTCGGTAAAATCTGCGATTTCCTGGGGAACCTCTGGGAAGGCTTCTTTGTATAAACTCACCAATTCTAATAAATCTTTAGTATATTTGCTGGTGTGAGGCAAATTAGCCGAAATGAAGTTAACGGGATTGTTGATTTCGTGCGCTATCCCGGCTACCATTTGACCTAGGGATGACATTTTTTCGCTCTGCACTAAATGAGTTTGAGTTTTTTTCAGTTCATTTAAGGCGCTATTAAGCAGTTTTACTTGGTCTTGGGTTTGACTGTAAAGGTGAGCTTGAGTAATGGCGATCGCCAATTGGTCTGCTACCGCTTTTAAGAGTTGGATTTCCTCCTTGCTCCAAAGCCAATGAGTAACGTGGCTGCAAATTAAATAACCCTGCGGCTGGTTTTGAGTCTGGACAGGAACGGCTAAATAGCTATTAGCTTTAAGTTCCGGCGGTTGAGTTACACCCTGCGCCCAAGTGTCGCTCGAAAGAATAATTGGTTCGCCTTGACCACTCCGTACTAACACATTTTCCAGAAAGTAAGACTCAAACTTTATGCCTTGTGTCGGAGAATCAGATGGGCAACATTCCCACAGGATTTGTAACTTTTTTTCCTGCGGTTTATACCAACCAAAAGCCGCCCGTTCTAGGTGCAGCAAACTTACTATTTCTTCGACTGTACTTTGCACAATCTTGTCTAATTCCAGGGAAGCGCGAATGCGTCCGGCAATCCGGTTGAGCATTGCTTCTCGCTCCGCTTGAGCGCGATTGTTTTCGGAGGAGTAAATTAGCCAAATTGCTGCTAGCATTGCCGGGACGAGCAGTCCGGCGACTACGGATGTCAGCAAATTTAATGCTTGGAGTTGGGATTCAATATTTTCGCGGGGAATTACTAAAGCCATCGACCAGTTAACTTCCTTGAGGGGAGCATAGGCCACATACACCCATTTGTTATCTATTTTTACCAGTTCGATGTTCTTCTGGCGGTCGATCATCTGCCGCGCAATTGTGGAGAGTGCGGGGTCTTGTGACTTTAAAAAGCTTGGGGCCGGCCAGTCGATATTTCCGATTAAGTTATTGTTGGGATGAACAATTGGCACTCCTTGTGAATTGAGCGCAAAAGCATAACTATCGGAACCGTACTGCAAGCTGTTAGCGACAGATGTTACTCGGTCTAATTTAATGCTACCCGATAGGACTCCAATTACTTTATTAGGAGCGGGAGGCAAGGCCCAAATAGGAGCTGAAATGATGATCGTAGGAACTTTTGTACTGCGGCCGATCAGCGGGTCGGAAACGTTGAGCTGCCCTGCCATTGCTTTTTTAAAGTGTTGGCGGTCTTTGTTGTTTGCGCGGTTGCCTAGAGTGTTGATAAACGAGCCGTCTGGTTGAGTTAATGACAGGATGAAATACTCTTTTAACCTGTATATTTCTCCTTGCAACCTGGGTTCGACTAATTTCCAATTGAGAGTGCTAACCGTAGGATCGTAAGCAATGGTTTCTATTTCTGCTTTGCGGCTGCTGAGCCAGCGGTCGATTTCGTCAGTGCCTTTTTCTAGTTTTAATAGTGCTATTTGCTTTAAATTGTCGAGGATTAGCCCGCGCACAAAAAAATAGCTGATGCAAGCAGTTGTGCTAATGGTTAAAGCCGTGGTGCCCAGAATTAGCAGTGTCAGCAAATGGCGGCGCTGCCGTCTGTGCTGCCAAAGACTATGCACTTGCTGCCACCGCGATTGAGCAGAAGTGCTGATGTTTTGCCAAAAGCGGCGCAGCTTTTTTGTTTGTGGCGACGGCGCAGACACAGATCCGGCTTGATTTGCTGGGTTTTGCATCATCAAATGTTCCCTCAGAGTCAACTTCATCAAACGGTCTTCGTCATTCCGCAGAATTAATATCAGGCAAGTAGTGAGACCCGTTTAAGAAAAGAATGCAACTGTAGCCAAGATTCAAACCCTGGTAGTCATCAGTCATTCGCAATCTAAACAATCTAAAATCTACAATTTAAAATGGTAGGACTTACATTCCTGACTGCAAACAATTTTTCTTATGGTTGGGCGCTCGCCTTCTATTTTGGCATCAATTTTATATTTCGACCTTCGGTTTACCTAATTGAGGTAACTGCTTTACGATATCTTTAATATCTCTCTCGTTTGTATAACAAAATAATTGTAAATAACACAGAGAAAACACGGAGTTTTTTAAATTAGCAATGTATTATAATGTATGGGCAAAACCCTCTTGACAATTTTACCAATTTGCGCTGTGGGTTCAATGAGAAATTTTTTCGTCTAAAGCTTTTTTAGCCGAGCGGGTTGCATAAACGGTGAGGGCGATCGTTGCTAGCAAACCAATGCCGTAGAGAGCCCACTCAGCGGCAGTGCGCGATCGCCCGCTAGATCCAAGTGCGGCCAAACTCCCGGCCAGGGAACCGATATAAACATACATGACAGTTCCAGGAATCATGCCGATCCAAGATGCCAAAAAATAATCTTTTAAAGATACCTGCGTGACTCCAAAAGCATAGTTAAGCAAATTAAACGGAAAAATGGGAGAAAGTCGCGTCAGCAGCACAATTTTCCATCCTTCAGAAGCAACTGCGGAGTCGATCGCCTTAAATTTTTGATTGCCCTCTATCTGTTTGGAAACCCAGTCGCGAGTTAAATACCGCCCTACCAAAAAAGCGCAAGTTGCGCCTAAAACCGAGCCGATGGAAACACAAACCGAACCGCCAACGACTCCGAACAAAACGCCAGAACCAAGAGTCAGCAAGGAACCGGGGATAAATAGAACCGTTGCGACAATGTAAATTAGAATAAAAGCTGCCGGGCCCCACGGGCCGAGACTCGCGATCGACTCCAGCGCATTTTTCAGAATTCCTTGGAAGTTGAAAAACCTGGTCGCAGCAATTAAAGCCACAGCTAAACCAATCCCTAAAATCAGCTTCCACCTGTTTGATGCTGGCGGGTTTTCACCGGGCGATCGCGAATCATTCATTACCTAAACTCCCCAGTCTAAATTGCATACACCCTAAGCTTGCCAGTTGCGCTTTAGCGCTGCAATACTCTGTAATAAAGCGCAACTTTTCCCTTAAATTAAATCAAACTACCGCCGCAGCTAGAACCGCAACCTGCCGTACATCCATAACAATAAGCAGCAGTTTGCACCTCTTGAATCAAATCTAAACTCCCAGATTCCAGCAATTTAGCAGCAGTTATCTTTTCCCCGGTCCCAGTTTTCGCCGGCAGATTTTCCATTTGGTTAAAATCGCAGTCGTAGACATTGCCCAAATAGTCGATCGACAATTCGTTGCGGCACATTAAATTTTCCAGAGTACCGGGATTAAAATTATCCTCCAAAAACCCCAGATAAGGCTTGTGAAGTTTCTTATGTTCCAAATGAAACTTAGTCCGTCCCACCGGCAAATTAGTAATCGCGAACAATTGATTAAAACAAATCCCAAAATGTTCGGCTAAATAAACCTTGTAATCTTGCTCTAACTTTCCTTGTTCCGGTGTTAGCGAAAACTTGTCTGTTGCCGGCACTTGTGGATTGTACACCAAATCCAGAATTAAATTTGGGTTTTTCCCGTATCCCAACTCATTTAGCTTTTGCAGCGCCAGAATCGAACTGTCAAAAACACCGTTGCCGCGCATTTTGTCCACATTGTCAGCTTCGTAGCAGGGAAGCGACGCCACAATTCTGAGTTGGTTCTGCGCGCAATATTCGGGAATATCTTCAAAACCTTTTTCAAAGTAAATTGTCAAATTAGAACGAACAATTACCTCTTTACCTGCCGCCCTGGCCGCTTCCGCTAGCGGTTTAAAACCGTAAAGCATTTCGGGAGCACCGCCAGTGAGGTCAACAGTTTGAATTTGAGGAAAGCGGCGAATGATTTCAATTAATTGGTCGCAAATTTCCGGGGAAAGTTCTTCTGTTCGTTTCGGGCTAGCTTCTACGTGGCAGTGAGTGCAAGCGAGGTTGCAGCGTTTGCCGAGATTAATTTGTAAAACTGTAATCTGCTTTTTAGTTAAAGCTGAGTGAATTTTGTTTTTGAAAGGCGTGACTGCTGTCTGAATCATGTGCTAACCTTTTGGTCTCTGCTCGCAACGAATGTAGAGGCGTTCCGACGGAACGCCTCTCATAATTTAGCACTAATTCTAATAGTTCTGGACGCATCAAAACCTAAGAAACCGGGTTTTTTGCCGTTTTTGCGGGTTGTAAAGCGTCTTCTCAGAAAAAAACCCGGTTTCTGACCACCCGTGCGTGTAGGACTATTAATCTTACTTTAGAGAGTCAACTAATGTTTCAACTCGTGCTTTAATTTCATCTCGAACGCGGTGAAAAGTTTCGATGGGTTGTCCGTCGGGATCGTCGAGTTGCCAATCTTCAAACACTTCTCGCAATACCCACGCTTCGGGTAAATTCACGCCGCAGCCGCAGAGAGAAATTACTGCATCGTAGTCTTCTGCATTGAATTCGTTTAATGGATTGGATGTTTGATCGGTGATGTCAATGCCGATTTCTGACATGACTTGAATTGCTGTCGGATGAACTCTGCTTGATTCTAACCCGGAACTGGTGACTCCAATCTTGCCGGCTCCGATGGTTTTAGCGAATCCTTCTGCCATTTGCGATCTGCAGGAGTTTCTTTTGCAAACAAACATTACTTTTTTCATGGTTTTTGTGAGTTGTTGGTTATCGGTTGCTGTCGGGGTTCCGGCAGTGTCTAAGCGCCCGGTAATTCAAGGGCGCGATTTGCTAGGGCGATCGCCTCTTTAGCTGCTTGTTCCTTGCGTTCGCTGTAGCGATCGGTCAAATAGTCCGCTTGCTCCCGCAACAGCAAGGTAAACTTGTACAGTTCCTCCATCACGTCGATCGCGCGATCGCGATAAGGCGAATCCTTCATCGTCCCATCTTCATTAAATTCCTGATAAGCCTTCGCCACCGAAGACTGATTCGGAATCGTAAACATCCGCATCCAGCGACCCAAAATTCTCAAAGTATTGACAGCATTAAAAGACTGCGAACCGCCGCTAACTTGCATCACCGCCAAAGTTCGGCCTTGAGTCGGTCTGACAGCCCCAATGCTTAAAGGAATCCAGTCAATTTGATTTTTTATAATGCCGGTAATATTGCCGTGCATTTCTGGACTAGACCACACCTGACCCTCCGACCACAGGCTCAATTCCCGTAATTCTTGAACCTTCGGATGCGTATCGGGAACGCTACCATAAATCGGCAATTCTAGAGGATTAAAAAACCTAACTTCGGCACCGAAGCCCTCAATAATTCGAGCCGATTCTTCAGCCAATAAGCGGCTGTAAGAACGCTCTCTTAACGAGCCGTATAAAAACAAAATTCTCGGTTTGTGCGTAAAACTTGTCATGCTACTTTCAATTAAAATCCCGAAATCCGTTAGATATTTCCCGATAAACTGCGACTGCTAATTGTGCTCCCCAAATAGGAGCCACCCAGTAAACCCAGTGGTGTTCCCAAATGCCGCCAACTAAAGCCGGGCCGAGAGAGCGTGCCGGATTCATACTCGCTCCGGTAATTGGCCCCATAAATGCAGCTTCTAACCCTACAGTTAACCCAATTGCTATCCCCGCAAAACCGATGGGAGCGCGCCTATCTAATCCCGAACCTAAGATAACAAACATCAGGATAAAAGTCAATACTGTTTCTAGGATTAGAGACTGTAACCAGTTACCGTTGAGAGGAAGAGTTGCACCGAGATTTGCTACTTTTCCTAGGGTAATTAGCAGCAATTGAGAAGCTGCGATTGCACCCGCACACTGCGCTAAAATATAAGGCAAAATACGCTGGCTTGGAAAAAAACCGCTCGCCCAGAAAGCTAACGTTACAGCCGGATTCAAGTGGGCGCTGCTAATATGACCGGTAGCATAAATCATTGCGGCGACAACGGCTCCAAAGACAAAACTAATGCCTAAATGAGTAATTGCACCCTGGCTAATTTTGTTAACCATCACGGCGCCCGTGCCTGCAAATACCAGAATAAACGTACCGAGGAATTCTGCAATTGCTTCTCTCCTGCACTCGGGTGAGAACAAGGTGCTTGCTGTCTTATAAACTGACTTGAACATTGAGTCGATCCGTGATAAATTTACCTCTCTTGTGAGATTTTAGTTACCAATCTAAATTTACAGCTAACAAGCTACAACAGTTGACAGATGACCACTGATACCTAAAAAGTTGCCTGGTGTCGCAATAACTCTCCAATTGTCGAGTCAAGCTGAGCTTTGCCACCAAAAACAGTCCCTACCTTGCCATTGTAAAAGTGCTGATAAATTAGTTGATAGCCTTCTTTTGGTAAAGGAATATAACCCACCGAACTAACGAAGGTCGGAGCTTTCTTCATGTAGAATTCTACAAAGTTGCGTAGTTCTAGTTTATTTTGAGCCGAGTTGTAGTTGACATAGATAAATAGAGGTCGTGCCAGGGGCTGATACTGAGCTTTTTCTACAGTTTCGCGGGAGGGCAACACTGCTCCTTTGCCTCTGTCAATACCTACAGCTTTCAATTGACTTTGGTTGCCTTCGTAATAGGACAATCCAAAGTAACCTAAAGCATTTTCGTCTTTAATAACTCCTTGCACTAAAACTGTGTCGTCTTCACTAGCTGTATAGTCGGTACGGCTCGCTTTCGCAGTACCTACTGTTGCCTCTGTGAAGTAGTCAAATGTACCGGAATCTTTGCCTGCACCGTAGAGGGTTAGAGGTCGATTCGGCCAATTAGGTCGGATCTGATTCCATCGGGTAATTTTTCCTTGGGCGGCGGGTTCCCAAATTTTTTTCAATTCCTCTACAGTAATGTCTTTTATCCAGTCGTTTTTGGGATTGACTACTACTGTGAGCGCGTCAAATGCGACAGGTAATTCGTAGTAGCGGATGCCAGCTTTGTTGCAGGCTTCCATTTCCCCTGGGCTGATGGGTCGCGAGGCGTTGCTGATGTCAGTTTCGCCAGCACAAAACTTTCTAAATCCTCCACCAGTACCGGAGAATTCAACAGTAATTGATGCTTTTTTGGGATTGGTATTTTGATATTCTTTGGCGATCGCATCCGTAATTGGATACACAGTGCTGGAACCGTCAATTTTAATGCTTTGCGATTCTTGCGACTGGACTTGTCCGCAGGAGTTGAGAAGCCCGATCGCACCTATGGTCAAAGCAATTATACTTAGTGCGGAAACCTTGGGCTTTTCTGCTGGCTTCATTGACCTCACCCAATGCCATAACTAAGGGATACACTGGAATCATATCAATAAAATTTGATATGTCAAGTATGAGGGAAGACAAACAGGCAATAAACACATTAAGAAATGTTGATGGGTTAACCCGCGTCGGAACAAGGGCGCGCCGGCAGGATCTGGCTGAAGCGGCGGTACTCCGACAGGTATTGTTCGAGGGCGACAAACTGAGCTAAATTGAGGCTGTAGTAAATCCAGCGACCTTCTTGGCGGCTGCGGACTAAAGCTGCATCCTTCAAGGTTTTGAGGTGGAAAGAGAGTTTAGGCTGAGGGACAGAAAGTCGATCGCACAATTCGCAAACGCACAACTCCTGTTCTCGCAGCAACTCCAAAATCTGAATCCGCAGGGGGTCAGAAAGAGCGTGAAAGCCTGCGGAGACAAGTTTTTCCGAAATTGGCGGCTGTGGGAGGCGATCGGGCGCTGCCGTAGAATTTTTAAGCATCAATTATTTAGAAAACATCCATACAAAACATCATAGTTTCTCAAGCTTCATCCCAGAAAATCAGTGCATTCAGCATCGGCCGATCCTTCGGACTTGATTACTTCGGATTCTGTACCCGCGCCGGCACATCAGTGAGTCCGGCTTTCTGCATCAGCGAAATCACCCCTATAGATAGAATTCCCCCAATAATTGCCCCAACAACTACCAGGATGATAAAGACTTTTTGCAGAGTTTTTTTAGTTGCCGGGTGGTACTGTCTCGGCAATTCTTCACCTTGCTCGTCAACTTCTTGCTCCAAGGGGTCTAGCGGATTGGAGGGATTTGAGTTAAAGGGGTTGGGCGCTTGATTCATGGCTGGCTTTGGTTAAACGATATCCACAACTATTTTAACTTGCGATTTGCACGCAGCAGCTTAAATAATACATTCTGGTTTCACTCAAGACTCTATAAAATTTATTAAGATACCGAGAATTTTACCAACATTATTAATAAAATATTCGCTGGTGTCAATCTCGATCGCAATTCCTTCTAGTTTGAAAAATTTCCAAATACTTCCAGTGGTGATCACTCCATAAATTGTCTGAATGTCATTTTCTTGACGCTGGTTAAATATTTGTGCTGCGATCGTTTCTGCCATGCACTGTCCTAAGCCGGATTGGATGTTGTCATTTTTGGCTTCAACCAAGGCGATAACTGGGGATTCAATGACTAGCTGTTCCGGCGATCTGCTAATTATAAAATCGCAATAACCGCTCAAACCCCTAGCAGCGTCTACATTGAATTCTCGACCGGAAAATAAACTTATCCGTTGCGGCAGCCGTTTTTTTATTTCAACTAATATTGGCGCGACAATTAGCTCGGAGCGAGCTTTCTCGGAATTAATTTCTAGTGCTAAAGGCAGATTGAATTGCAAAGTTTCTTGCAAAAAACTGCTTGGTTCTATTTCGGGAATGTCAGCAAACAAGCCCATCTTGCTCGAAAAGGCGATGCCGAAAGTTGCCTTAATTTGTTCTATGCTAAATTGACTGTAGGGCATTTAACTCCCTCTATCAAAACAATAATTTTTTCAAACATCGCAGCCGGGGCGGGTTGATCTGATTCTACTACTTAAATTACAGATTTTAATGAACCCGCCTCTACAAATTTTTACACTTCTGTTTTTGACAAACGATCGAGAGAAATTGTTGCTGCTTGAGATACTTGAGAATTCCTATCTTTTTCTAAGTATTTCAAAGCCGAAACGCTCTTAACACTCGGCAAATTGCCCAAAGCTTCAGCCAGCCTCTGGCGGATCAGCCAATCTTCCGACTGAGCAAAATTGAGGATGCGATCGATCGCCCCAATTTCCTTAATTTCCCCCAAAGCCGAAATTGCGGCCTGCTGGATCACCACTTGCTCACTGTCGAGAGCTTTCAGCAGCACATCGCGAGCCCGGGGATCTTTGAGATTTCCCAGAGAAACAGCAGCACTGAAGCGCACCAGCCATTCAGTATCTTCGTAAAAAGCCCGCACCAAAGCATCAAAAGCTCTGATATCTTCCAGATAGCCCAAAGCACCCGCAGCGTCAGCGCGAATGCCGTAATCCGGGTCAGTTTCTAGCAATTTGACTAGAATAGGATAGCACTCTGCTGTCGGTTTGACCCCGAGAGCAAACACAGCCATCGATCGCACCTGCAAACTTTCGTCGTTCAACACCTTTTTAATCAAAGGCACCGCCTCAGCAGCAGGCACATTCCGCAAGTTGGCCAAAGCCACCATTCGATCGGCTGAATTTTGGCTTTCTAACTTGGCTGCAATTTGCTCTAAGCTTAAAGTTGTCATTATGGATAAATCTTGTAGTAAAACTTTACATTCGGGTTATTTTGATTATAGGGGAGTCTCAGGAGAAAAGCAGGCAGTAAAAACCGCCCAAGAATTTGAGATCAGTGAGATTGCGAATTAGTGGCACGATTAATCTAAAGTTCAGATTGCGTGGAAATAATCAAAGAGAAAGTTTATTATTTAAATCCCAAGCACAGGCGAGGTGTTTCTGCCGTTCCCTAAGGCTTTGCCCGATAGTTAGCCGCCCTCTGACAACCTGCAATCAACTATGCCGTTCTACCACCCGCCCTTTTACTCCTCAGCCTTAGAACAAGCGATCGATCGCTACCCCCTCACTGCCGGGCCAGAAACTTCCTTAGCAGTGGCGATCGCCCTGATGAGTCAGTTGCAAAACAGTTGTCCTCTAGTCAAAACACCTGTACCCTCAGACCGGGGGGCGATAACCGAAACATCCGCGCCGGAAAAGGTGCGGGCCCGCTGCGTGTTCGTCGTGCAGAACCAGCAGACTATTACCACAGGCAACTTATCTGACAACCCCAGCCGCGGACTGTTAATCGGCATATTAACTCCCGCCGACCTAGTGAGGCTGATAGCTTCTGGCACAATAGACAGCCAGCAAAAAGTAGCCCTGCACAAAATACCAATTTCCGAAGTGATGTCCCCGGTGTCGGTCTCCCTCACAGAATCCGATGACCAAGACGTGTTTACCGCTTTATCCTTATTTCGCCAGCACAAGATTCGCTATTTGCCGATCGTCAATCAATTTCGCCACTTGGTAGGAGTGCTGACACGGGAAAGAATTCGCCAAGTATTGCAGCCTTCAAACATTCTTAAATTGCGGCGGGTAGCAGAATTAATGACTACGCCAATTACAGCGCCCCACACCGCCTCGCTGCTGAGCATAGCCGAACTGATGTCAGAGCATCAAGTCAGTTGCGTAGTGATTACAAAAAACAAAGAATTAACAATGGAGAAGCCCAAAGATGACTATACCTCCATTTTTCACTATTCCTTTCACCAACCCCTGGGAATTATTACTGAATATGACCTTGTGCAGGCACAGTTTCTCGAACTAAATTTCGAGCAAACCCCTGCTCAAAAAGTCATGAGAACTCCCCTGCAATTTCTTCAACCCTCCGATTCCCTATGGACGGCGCACAAAGAAATGGAGCAGCAACAAGTGCAGCGGTTGGTCGTGTGCGGGGGACGCGGAGAACTGTTGGGAATTATTACTCAGACCAGCTTGCTCAGAGTCCTCGATCCCACCGAAATGTACCGAGTTGTCAAACAGTTGCAGCAGTCGGTTTATCAACTCCAAGCCGAAAAAGTGGAACTGCTGCAAAGCCGCAACGCCAAACTAGAACAGCAGGTGCGGGAACGGACTGCAAAACTCCACGAACAATTGCAGCGCGATCGGCTGTTAACTCACATTTCCTTGCGGATTCACCAATCCTTAAACCTCGAAGAAATTCTCAACGCCAGCGTCGATGAAGTCCGCCAAGTTTTGCAAGCTGACCGAGTAGCAATCCTGCATTTAGAGTCCAGCAATTACGGCATTGTAGTGGCAGAATCCGTTGCCGAAAATTGGCCTTCAATATTGGGAGAAATCATGCCGGATAATATTTGGCAAGAATCTGCTTCCGTGATCGAACAGGAAATTTATGCGGTTCCAGACCTCGACCAAGCCTGTTTGAGCGCCGAAAAATATGCCCGGTTCCAGCAAGCGCAAATCAAAGCTTATTTGATTGTACCAATTTTGCAAGACGGCAATTTGTGGGGGATGATGTGTGTCCATCAGTGTTCCCAATCCCGTCAGTGGCAACCTTCGGAAGTGGATTTGCTCCTGCAACTGGCAACTCAAATCGCGATCGCCATTCAGCAAGCCCAACTCTATCAGCAAGTCCAAAATCTCAACACCGACCTCGAACGCCAAGTCCAAGAACGCACGGCCGAATTGCAGCAAAAAGTTCACGAACTCCAGCATTTAAATGTCCTCAAAGATGAGTTTCTCAGCACCGTTTCTCACGAACTGCGGACGCCTTTAGCTAATATAAAAATGGCTATTCATATGTTAAGAATTTCTCCCACACTAGATCGACGCCAGATTTATCTAGAAATTTTAGAAACAGAATGTACTAGAGAAACAGATTTGATTAATGCTTTGCTAGATTTGCAGCGGCTCGAAGCTGCAACTTGCCCGATCGACCTCGAACCAGTAAACTTAGAAGTCTGGCTGCCTACTATTATCGACCCGTTTTACAGCCGGGCCCACGACCGCCACCAGGATTTGCGAGTAGAGTGCGATCGCCACCTCCCCACGATCAGTTCCAACCGCGCTAGTTTGGGACGAATTTTAGCAGAACTCCTCAACAATGCCTGCAAATATACGGCTAATGACGGCGAAATTTCTCTGAAAGTTGAGTGCAAAAACGGAGACTGCGAACAAAGAGGACAAAGGACAAATTTGCGACAAGCAAGTGCTGTGGCTTCAGAAATCCAATTTACACTCAGCAATCAATCATCGATTTCCATAGAGGAATTGCCTCGAATTTTTGAGAAATTTTATCGAGTTCCCAACGCCGATCCTTGGAAACAAGGAGGTACAGGTTTGGGTTTAGCTTTGGTTCAAAAACTTGTGGAACAGTTGCAGGGAAAAATTGAGGTTGAAAGCAGGAATGGCTGGACTCATTTTATCGTCACATTTCCTACCAACCCAGATGGAAATTAGTCGGCCATCAATCAATTTTAGATTTTAGATTTTACATTTTAGATTTCGGCCTAAGAGGTTCGGCGAGCGCGAGCCTCAAGTCGCGCTCAGTCGAACGATTTTAGCTTTTCGATTTACTCCACAGATGAATCTGGGAGATTGAACAAGAGTCTAAAATTTTGGCAGTTCTATGACTCCTGTCGGGGGCTTGTATCCTTTCTTTGGGGGTCAGCTTTGGGAGCATCTCATACTTGTAAAAACAGTTCTTCTGACTCCTTCCTTCTGACTCCTTCCTTCTGACTCCTGCCTCCTGCCTCCTATTTTGGGCTTGGGTGCTTTCCTTGAGATGCTCGCTCAACTTTGTTGGGTGTCACTCTTTTTTAGGAGCTAGTTTGCGGATACGAGACGGTGCTGGTGCCAAATTCAAATATTCATTTTTATCTTCAACAACTGAGGCTCTAGATGCTGGATACTTCTTGCGTTTAGGGGCATGATTCGCAACTGTACCCAAGCATGGTATGCCAAAATTTTCTAATTGACTGAAAACTTTTTGAACTACTGAAAAGGGAACCTGCTGAATTGCTACAACCATCAGTATGCCATCGGTGCGCGCCGCTAAAAAATTCGTATCTTTACTGTCAACGAGCGGCGGCGTATCGTAGATAACTAAGTCAAATTTTGCCTGAAGTTCTTCCATTAAATACTGCATCTGAGATGATGCCAGCCGTCTGGCAGTACCAGCATCCGGGAGACCAGCAGTTAATACAAAAAGATTATCTGCTAGATGCGATCGTTGGATAATTTCATGGGGTTCGTTTTTATTATCGAGCAAGTTGCTCAATCCCTTGACATTAGGCAGTTCCAACAGCAAGTGCAGGCTGGGCGAATGCAAATTCGCGTCTACTAACAGCACTCGCTGACCCGCCAGCGCTGCCACGTGAGCTAAGTTTAAAGCAACGGTAGATTTGCCTTCGCCAACTGTAGCCGAACCAACTGCCAAAGAGCTAATCGTTCGATTTGAAGAAAGAAAGCGAATATTAGTATAAAGAGAGTCAAAAGCTTCTATAAATTCCGCAGCATTTTTCTTATTACCCTCTTTTCCTTCAAGATAAGCATAGGCATTAGCAATAGAAGGCGCCAATTTTCTAGCATTTTTGTCAAGAGGAATTGCTCCCAATAAAGGTGCTTCAACCGCATCTTTAACGTCATCAGCACAGTAGAAAATATTGCGGAACTTTTCAATGAGGATAGCAGATCCCAGACCCAAAACTAGCGCTCCAACAACTGCCATGATCAATTTGTTTTTAGCTTTCGATGGAACTGTCATCAGCTTGCCCTTCTCATCTCGCGGTATGGCTGGTTCAGAAATTATTTCCCAAGGTACTTGGCTTTGAGCTGCTTGGACGCGCAGAGTTTCCCGCTGACTTAAAAGTTGATCGCGGGTGCGGGCGGCTACTTCTAATTGCTGTTGCAGTTCGTTGTAGCGGCGGGCTATGGTGGGGAATTCTGTTGCTTGCCTGTTTAAATTGTTTTTAGTTTGGGTGATTGCTTGAAGGCGAGCTTCTAAGACTTCAACTTGGTTAGCAGTATCAACCAATTGTTTAATCAAGCCTATGCGAATAGAATTTTGAAAATTCTGAACTTTAGAATTAGCTTGGGTGCCTACTAAATTTTGCCCCAAAATTCGAGCAGTTTGCTGGTTGAGCAAAGCTACTAAATTTGCCCGCTTGCGCTCTAAAGCTTCCACTATAGGGTTAGCAGATTTAAAACGAGCTGTTTCTACAGCAATCTGACCTTCTACTTCCTTAACCTTGGTCAGCAACTCTTTATATTGAGGTTCTTCGCTTAAAGCTGAAGCGGCAATAGCTTCATTTGGTGTAAAATCTAATTGTTTTTGCAAGTTAGCGTACAGCGTTTTCTGTTCTTGCAGTAGCCTTTGAGTTTCTAACTCTAAAGTTTCTACTGCCCGAACTTGCTCGATTAATTGCGCGCCTTGTTCTTTAGGATCGGTAATCTGTTGCTCCTGCTGTATCAGCTGTAACTCTGATTTCAGCTTGTTTACGCGGTTATTGAGTCCCGGAAGCTGGTCTTCAATAAATTTAACACCTTCACCAATCCGAGTCTTGCGTTCCTCAAGACTGTACTTTAAATATTTCTTTTTAGTTTCTTGTAAAACGAACTCAACTAATTTAGGGTCATCCCCCATGAAGCGAACTTGCAAAATTTTAGTCATCGTCATCAGATCTTCTCCCATCCGCAAAACGACTAATTCTTTTTCAAGAATTTTTTCGGTAACTTTTGGATATCGTTTTTGGACTTGTTTGGCAATAGCAGAAAGCATCTGAGGACTCTTGAGAATTTCAAGTTGAGTTGCGTAGTCCAAACTAAAAAAATCTCGATTAGGTACTCCTCCCCCCTCGCTGCGATTGGCTAGAGCAGCGGGGTCAGCAATTCTTGCCTCCGTTGTCACGGGTTCCACTAGCATCCGAAAATCGCCTTGATATGTTTTCTTGCCTCCCTTGATCTGATAAACAACTCCACCGCCTACTAGAGCTATAATCCCAATAATGATTAGGGCTTGTCGCTGAAAAGTCCTCAACAACGGCTTTAGATTCAATCCTTTCTGAGGCTGCGCGCTTAACTCTTCTCCCTCGTCAACGGAAAATTGCTGCACCTGTCTGCTCTGGCTGCTAATGGGTACGATATGAGCGTCCTGTTCTCTTTCCATGTTGACCTCTTGGATATTTTGTGGGTAAAATCAGCTTTCTTCTGCGAGCCTTCGGGTTGATACTTTGAGCATTGGCTTAAGGATATCACACGAAATTATTGGTTGGTCGAGCCCACTTCCTTCTAATAGTTCTCACTACTTTCACCTAGTATACAAAAATAACTAAATCCCTATGCTATGCCGGTGGCAAAAGTTCTTTTACAACTGCTGGAGAGTTATATCAGACTGCATTTGGGTCTGCTGCGTTGTGCTTGTATTTAGGGTTTCCGGGCGACGAAGCGAAATTTTTCAGGTGTCGCTCAGCTTCGCGACAGGGGGTTCAATAACTTTACCAAACTTTTACAATTGACCGTAACACCTCAGCCGCCGCTTGCGCTGGTATTGGTTTATAGTCTCTGCCATTTTTCGGTTCGCAGTCCACGGCAGAAGCACTTGTTAACTTACGGGCTAACTGACCGGCTAAAAAGTTTTGCATTTCTCATGTAGATATAATTAGCCACATTCAGCAGATTTTTGGGAACGGCAACTAATCGAATCAATTTCCTAGAAAAATCTGTTTCTTCTTTTAATTATAAACTTTTTGAGGAGCTGGATGACTGACTAAGTTTATAGACTTAACTAACCGGGCCAGTTATATCACAAACTCATCTCTGTAGTGCGCTACCGACATAAAATTTAATAATGTGTGTTCTCAGGCTCGATCGACATCTCGAACAACTCAAGCCTTCTGGGTTTTTCTACCGGGCGGATCGCGCTGCGCGATTTATGTGTTTTCGTAAAAAAAACTAGCTTTATGCGTTCCGGGGCTATTAATAAAACTATCGCTTTGATTCGCCCTCCCAGCAAGTTATAGCAATCCTTTCGGTAAACGCGCAACGGGCTTTTTTTTGAATTAACCGATGCAATAAGAAGATGACAGATTGTCAAAGAAAAAAAGAGTTCACACAGGATGGGAGGATTGCTATTGATCTCGCTGGGAGTAGCTATAGGTAGTTGTTGTTTTTGGATTTTACTAATTACCAACTACTTTTTATTAGCGCTTACTGATTTTGTGCTCTTCTTTCTCTAAGTTTCAACAATATTTCTGCATGAACTTCGCGGGTTATAGGATAAAAATATGTAAGAATCATGCCAGCAATTAAAGCAATTGTGGGCAACGGCCCGATCGCAACTCGAATTGCAAACAGTGCAGAATCTGGCTGTACGGGGGCCGGCTGTCCGGGAACGGTAGAGAGAAATCCAGCTCCTTCTAATGCTTGGCCTACCAACCACAAACCCCCTGCCAATCCGATTTTTTGCAGCAGTACCATAAATGAATAGAAAACGCCTTCGCGTCTTTCTCCTGTTTGCAGTTCGTCGAGTTCGATCACATCCGGTATCATCGACCAAGGTATTAGATAAGCCGTGGAAACTCCCACACCTGCCATGACTGCTAATAGGTACATCTGCAATACTTGTCCTGGTTGGAGGAAAAACAGTCCAGCTTGGGCAATAATCCACAAACTCATGCCCATAAAATATACGGCTTTTTTGCCGTATCTTTCGCTGACTTTACTCCAAACAAATAGCATGATTAATGCGGTGCCTTGAACTGCGATCGCAACCAAGCTAAAAACGTACTGTGGCTGTTGCATCCAGTTAACAACAAAGTAGGGAATAATAGTAGCCGTCAACTGCACTCCCAGCCAAGAAAAAAGATAAATTCCAATGACGTACAAAAAAGGGCGATTGCTAAATGCAATCTGCAACTGTTCTTTCAGTGGCAAAGATGTAGAATTATCTAGTTCTGCGTTTTCTAATAGTTGGGCTGCGACGTGCTTGCGAGTTCCCAAAACGCACCAGTACAAAGGCAAGACAGAGATAACTGCACAGATTGCACCTAATACTAAATATTGTTGATTGGGGTTCTTTTCAAATACAGCAAAGATAATTAGAGCTAAGATTAATGAAAAGATGCTGCCGCCAATGGAGAAAGCAAATCGAAAACTATTAAGGCTAGTGCGTTCGTTGTAGTCTTGAGTAAGTTCTGGAGTCAGGGCAGTGTAGGGAAGATTCACAGCCGTGTATGCGGTGTTGAACAAAATGCTGATCGCAACATAGTACCAAAATAACACTGTGTGATTCGTGCTAGGTACAATCCACTGCAATAAGAAGAATATGCCGAAGGGGATGCCACCATATATTATCCAAGGATATCGGCGGCCCCAAGGGTGAGAAGTGCGATCGCTCAAAACCCCCACAATCGGGTCATTTATGGCATCCCAAACCTTGCCAACTACCAAAATATTACTGGCTAAACCGGCAGGTAAACCAGCGACATTGGTAAAGAAAACTAGGAGGTAAAATGCCAAAACATTAGCGGTAATTGCCGGGCCGAGGTCGCCGGCACCGTAAGCTAATTTTGTCGAGAAACTGAGTTTTTGTGTTGCAGGATTGTTGGCGGCTGATTGAGGCGGGGAAGTGTTGCTCATAAACTTTGATTTTGGGATTTTTTGGCAGTCACAGTCTTTCCAGTAGGAGTATAACTCATGCTACGCCTTAATACTAAGTTTTTTGTAGCGATCGGGACAAGCTTGAAGATTTGGTAATTTATAATTGGGTAATTGGTAATTGATAGGTTGGTGGGGGCAGGTTTACGAGATTATTTGTCTTAGCCAATTATTCTGGCTAAAACCTGCCCCTACTTAAGGAAACAGTTGCGAAATCTGAACTTCTATTTCTGGAAATGCCAGCATTGACAAAACATCATCTTCATTAAATACTGTTTCTTGTCGGTAGTTTGCCTCGCCCGGTTCGCGAAAAACATAAACTTGCCGCGTGTTAACATCAAGTATCCAATAATCAGTAATTCCCGCCTTAGCATAAGCCGGTGCTTTTCGCTTGCGGTCTGTTTCTAAGGTGGTATCAGCTATTTCTACTAATAAGAAAATGTTGGCGGGTGCGGGATGAAAATCTTGGTACAGCCGAGGGTCGATTTGCACTACAGCAATATCCGGTTCTGGTTCTGAATTATAACTTAGAGCGATCGGGTCTTGGATGCGAATTAAAGCAAGTCCTGCCAGCAGATTTCTGAGATAGTCGGCTGCACAGAGGTTAGTGGCTGCGTGGGGAGGATTTTTTGCACTCCTTGAGATAATTTGCCCGTCAATTAATTCGACTCGTTCATCGGGATTGAGAATGCCTGTTTCGGTCATGCGGCGATATTCCTCTACAGTCCACAAGCGTAAATCTGTTACAGTCATGGCACAATTTCCTTTTGCGATATTATCTATTATCCTAAAAGCCGAAACCGTTTTTTTATCAAAATACTGGATAAGAGACTTTAACAATGGTAAAAAATGCGGTTTATTTGGTAGAGTACCGGACTACTTTAAATCCCAAATCCCAAATCTAAAATTCCAAACTAAAATTGCTAGGTCAGCAATCTAGATTTAGCTGTAATTGCTCCCACACACCACAAAATGGCATTGACAATTTCCGAGCGCTGAATATCTTCTGCGTCTAAAAAACTTGCAAACTCTTCCTCAATATTCAAATGGTCGGCAAAATCATAAAGTATGCGCTTGTATTCAGTTGGCATGGGTATTAAAGTAGCTTTCACTAAATCGAAAAGGGCGTTCAAACAGTTGAGGATAGTAGCTGACTCGTCAAAATCTTCGGCATCGAGCAAGTACAGCGTTTCTGCAACGTCGCAAATAGCGTCTATTTGTGTGGGTGGCTTTCCCAGTTCGCTGACATCGATATTGCACAATTGGAGAGCGTTAATCGCTAGTTCTGGACGAGTAAAAAATACAAGTTGACCGCCGGCTACTAAGGGCGGCTCGTGTTCTCCATAGACAATTAGAGTATATAGATTTGGTATTTCGGTGCTGGGGTCGATCCGAAAACCGAACAGCCACAACAATTTTTCTGTATTTGGGTTCGCTGTTTGCAGTGTTGTTGGTAAAATTTTTGGTTCTGACATGAATTTTTAATCCCTATAATACGCTCTTAAACTCGGTTTCTACGCAAATTGTTGGTTTTAGTAAGAAATCTAGAGATCGACCGGGTTTATAAGGCAAGAGTGCGTAATCTTTTTCCTATAAGTTTTGCTGGATGATGTCGCAGCATTCGGCAACAGTTGCTCTTTTTTCCATTGCTGCTACTAGGGCTTCGTAAGCAGATTGGTGGCTTTCAATCAGGTTTTTTGCTCGCAGCAAACCCCAGTTTTGTTTAAGTTGAATCTCGGCACTTGGACGGCGCAGTTGTGTTAAAATTGCACTAATTTTGGTGCGGTCTTCTGCTCCTCCTTGTGCGCTGCCGTAAACAAATTTTTCTGCGACTATTCCGGCCATCCACACGGTGCAGTATTGGTCTAAAAGTTGGGCGGAAAGAGTGCCACTTTGGAGTTGAGATGCTAATTGTTCGTCTTCAAATCGGACGCCGCCTTGGGCTGTTTGACCTTGTTTGAAAGCTTCCCAAGCGTTGAGGGCGTAGCTGGTTACGGGAATTCCCAACAGGTACGCGACTAGGAAGTGTCCGGCTTCGTGGTGGAGGATTCGATCGCGCTTTTGTTTGGAAGTTCCCCCCAACCAATCTAATAAAATAGTACCGCCTTGACCTTGCCACTGGAAACTGTCGAGGGTAGCAAGCCCCAACAGGCAAAAAGTGGCGATCGCAGGTACGGCTTCTGGCAAGTTGAATAGGGGCCCCAACAATATGGAAACGGTGATGGCAAAGATAGAAATAGCGATAATATTCAAAGAAGTGTCTTTCATAATGGCGAATGGGTAACTGAGAATTGGTAATGGATAATTTGTAATAGGGAATTGGTTTTAGAGGTAAACTCAGGTACGATCGCGCGATCGGTTTGGCAGCGTCGGGTCGAGCTCCGCGCCCCCGACTTCCGACAAAAACTCCACTTTCCAGTTTGACTGAAAAATGTCGCTCCCAAGCCACCGATATTAAAAAGATATTAAAATAAATCAAAGTCAAGTAAAAGTGTTAGTGGAATCCTTCATGTCAGTTTTGGCAGCGATCGCAGTTTTAGGTATCTTGATTGTCGTTCACGAACTCGGCCACTTCCTGGCGGCGAGACTTCAACACATCCACGTCAACCGCTTCTCCATCGGTTTCGGGCCCATCCTCTGGAAGTACCAAGGCCCGGAAACTGAATACGCCCTCCGCGCCTTTCCCCTGGGAGGTTTCGTGGGTTTCCCGGACGACGATCCAGACAGTACAATTCCCCCAAATGACCCGAATTTGCTCAAAAATCGCCCCGTGCTCGATCGGGCGATCGTCATTAGCGCAGGGGTAATTGCCAACTTAATTTTTGCTTACTTCCTGTTGGTGGTGCAATTGGGTACTGTCGGCGCGGCAGAAATGAACTACCTACCGGGAGTTAAAGTCCCGGAAGTCGCTGCGGAAGTCAGTTCGGCCGCCAAACAAGCGGGAATTCGATCGGGCGACGTTGTTCTGTCTGTTGACGGCAAGGAATTGGGCGCTTCCCGCGAAGCAATCAAATTATTGGTCACTGAAATCCAAGATCATCCCAACCAACCCCTAGCGTTGGAAATTCAGCGCCAAGAACAAAAATTTGTGGTGACAGTAACTCCTGAAGAGTCGCCCGACGGCAAAGGTCGCATTGGCGTGCAGCTAACTTCTAACGGCACTGTGGTGCGGCAGAGGGCCCGATTTGTAGAGGCGTTTAGCAAGGCCGCCAAAGAATTTGAGCGGATTGTGGTGCTGACGGTTCAAGGTTTTGGGCAGTTACTTAGCAATTTCAGCCAAACTGCCGACAAGTTGTCAGGGCCTGTGGCGATTGTGGCGATTGGTGCAGGGATTGCCAAATCGGATGCTGCGAGTTTGTTTCAGTATGCGGTGTTAATTAGCGTCAATTTGGCTGTGATTAATATCTTGCCTTTACCTGCTTTGGACGGCGGTCAGCTAGCTTTTCTGTTAATAGAAGGACTGCGGGGCAAGCCTCTGCCCAACCGCATTCAGGAAAATGTCATGCAGACTGGTTTGGTGTTGTTGCTGGGTTTGGGAATTTTCTTGATTATTCGCGATACAGCTAATTTGGCTGGGATAGATTTTCGATCTTTGATGCAATAGTAAAGGAAGAAGGAAGAAGGAAGAAGGAAGAAGGAAGAAGGAAGAATTATGTCTAGTTTTCCGTTTTCCTATTTTCCTATTTTCCCCTCTCCTTTTTTTCCGACGCAAGCGAGGCAGAACCTCTGGTTATGGGTTCCCCAGTCGTGCCTGGAAGTTAAAAATAAATAACAAATGACTAATGACTACTGACTAATGACTAATGACTACTGACTAATGACTACTGACTAATGACTAAAAAGTTAAGTTTAAAACAACGATCGCTCGAAATTCTGATTCGCCTCAAACGCCTCTATCCAGAAGCTCCTTGCACTCTCAACTACGAAACTCCCGTGCAGTTGCTGGTGGCGACGATTCTCTCGGCTCAGTGTACGGACGATCGAGTAAATTTGGTAACGCCGGCTTTGTTTAAGCGTTTCCCCGATGCGGTTGCTTTGGCAAATGCTGATATAGAAGAATTGGAAAGTCTGGTGCGATCGACTGGTTTCTACCGGAATAAGTCTAAAAATATTAAAGGTGCTTGTCAGGCGATCGTCAATAAATTTAACAATCAAGTGCCGCAGCGGATGGAACTGCTGCTAGAATTGCCCGGAGTCGCCCGCAAAACGGCTAATGTCGTTCTCGCCCACGCTTTTGGTATTAATATGGGCGTGACGGTAGACACTCACGTCAAACGTTTGAGTCAGCGGTTGGGATTGACCGAACATACCGATCCTATAAGGATCGAGCGGGATTTGATGATCTTGTTGCCGCAGCCGGATTGGGAAAATTGGTCAATTCGGTTGGTTTATCACGGCAGGGCAGTTTGTAATGCGAGAAATCCGGCTTGCAATATTTGCGAACTTGCAGATTTGTGTCCTTCTGCTAATATTACGCACGGGTGCGTCAGTGCGGAGGCTAGCAACTAGCATTAAACAATAGGAGCTGACGCACCTTACAATTGCTGAGATGAAAAGTTTGTTAATAAAGTTTGTCAGTTGAGCGTTTTTTGAGTTTGCTATAATTATTGTCAACAGCTTAATGCTAAGGAAGTAAGTATATGAGTATTGCGATTTCCCTCAGTCCAGAAATAGAGGCACTGCTTCGTGAAAAAGCGAATCGGGAAGGACAAGATATTAGCCTTGTTGCGGCCCAATTGCTAACTCGGATATTAGAATGGGAAGCCCGAGACTCTCAAGAAGCTATTGAGGGTATTCAGGAGGGGTTAAATGATTTTGAGGTAGGACGGTTCCGTTCTTTTGATGAATTTGCTAAATCACAGCGCACCAAGTACAGTTTTCCAACAAACTGATGAGATATCTCATTGAAATTTCTAGCGTTGCAGAAGCACAAGCGGATAGTGCATTCCTGCTATTATCTCAGATGACATCACCAGCGAAAGCAAGGGAGTGGTATGAGGGATTGTTGAAGGCTATCGAGTCTTTATCAGCGATGCCAAAACGTTGTCCTATCGCCAGGGAAAATCAATACTTCAGTAAAGAAATTAGGCAGTTACTTTATGGTAAAGGGCGCAACTCATACCGCATTCTTTTCACTATTGCCGAAAGTGAAAATGTGTCCGCAGTTCGCATCCTCCACATTCGACACGCTGCACAACAAACTCTTGGCGAGAACCAGGAGTAGTTCCTAGGGTGCGTCAGATCGAATTAGAGCAACTGTCGATCGCACAATATTAGCTGAGGCACCCTGCAAATAAGATAAGTTGTTGTGTGTAAATAAAAATATTTAAAACTAAAGTTATCCAAAAAGACAAAAATATAGTAAAATAGTAGATTGTGATTAATCTAAGGATATCAACAGATTATGGCTAAGAAGAGCATGGTCGAGCGCGAGAAAAAGCGCCAGAGACTCGTAGACAAGTACGCCGACAAGCGGGAAGACCTGAAAGACCAGTTTGACCAAGCTAACAATCAGATGGACAAAATGGCGATTCACCGCCAACTGCAACAGCTACCCCGCAGCAGTTCGCGGACTCGCTTGCGGAACCGCTGCTGGGCAACTGGACGCCCCAGAGGTTACTATCGTGACTTCGGACTGTCTCGCAACATGATGCGAGAAATGGCCCACGAAGGTCTTTTGCCCGGTGTTGTGAAGTCTAGCTGGTAGCACGAAGGAAGAAGGAAGTTCGGCAACGGATTCTGTAACGGATGTAACGGATGTAACGGATGTAACAGATGTAACGGATGTCAGGAAGAAGGAAGGAAGGAAGAAGAAAAAAACTCACAATTAATCGGCAGGATTAGGTTTGGGGTTGATTTTTGTTTCAGACTTATGAGTTAAATTTTCCTCCTTCTTGCTTCACTGGCCACAGCATTTATCGATGCCGAGACTTTCGAGTAACAAGTCGCTGACGGCGTTGGCGATCGCAAATTCGCCGTAGAAGCTTTTAGAAAAATCATAGGCCTGCATTTCGGTGACGATCGCAATTACGAGGCTGCCCAAGTCGTTTTCCCCTTCCATGCGCTGGCGGACATAGATTTGGGCAGCTCTTTTAGCTATTTGCTGGTTGGCTGCTTCTGGGATAAACTCGGAGTCTAGCCAGGCCAGCAGCGTTTGTTGGAGCCATTGGCCTTCTTGTTCGGGGTTTTGGGCGGGCGGTAAGGTAATAGGTTCAATGATTTCAGACATGATTATTCCTAATTGCTAATGTTGACTTTGAAAAGTTAACTGAGAAATGACAACTGATAAATATATGCAATATGATATACCGACAATTATACAAGGATACGCGCAAGGCTATTTCTTGATGGCAAATGACGGCGAGGAAAGTTTGGGGTGGTATTCCAGCCGACAGCGGGCGCTGATTCCCCTGGATGAAAGATTTACCTATCCGAAATCCCTGCGTCGCCAAATCAATCAAAATCGATTTTCCGTGGCTGTGAACCGCGATTTTGGCGCGGTGGTTGAGGGTTGTGCCGATCGCGAAACGACTTGGATTTCTAAGGAGCTCAAGAAGATTTACTGGGGTTTGTATGAGGCCGGTTGGGCTTACAGCTTCGAGACTTGGTGCGGGGACGAATTGGCGGGCGGTATTTTAGGATTGTCGATCGGCGGTGCGTTTATTGGGGAGTCGATGTTTTACCGAATTCCCGAGGGTTCTAAGGTGGCGATGGTGAAGTTGGTGGAGAGATTGCGCGATCGATCTTATCTACTTTTCGATGCTCAAATGAACAATCCGCACTTGGAAAGATTCGGCGCTTATACTGTTAAGGAAAAACTGTACAACACTCTTTTGCAAGCAGCTTTGAAGCGCCGCTGTTCCCTATTTTGATAGCTTTGAGCTAATCAGGACTCAATTTTGCGACTGCCAACCACTTTTATTATAGAGAATTAACCGGATATGAGATTATCTCTTTATGCTTGGGAGTTTTTGCGGGAATTTGAAAAACAAAAAACGATTGAATTAGATGACTTGATTCAAGTTTACCGGGAACACTGGCGAGATGAGTCTTGGCATGAAGTGTTAGGTTTAATGGCAGGAATGGTGGATGCTAAATTTACCGGTGAAGTCCTGGAATACCTGATTGGTGAAAATGGGGAAGCAGAAAAGTTTAGCAATCTATTTTTGGCGGCGGAGTGTGTTTCCGAAGTCAAGAATAGAAATGAGAGCGCTGCTATTGCTAGGAATTTGCGCGAGCGACTCAAAGAGTTAACTCGATACGGAAATATCACTAATTTTACACCTTCAGAATATGACAATCTAGTTTATCAAATTCACAGACAAGCAGTAGCAGCAGTTGCAGAAACTTGGAAAGATGACCCGGAAACCTTACCTATCCTCAAACAACGCGCTCAATCAGACGATGATTCGGCTGTGCGACGTGCAGCAGTCCAAGAATTAGCACGGGGGTGGAAAGATGACCCGGAAACCTTACCTATCCTCAAACAACGCGCTCAATCAGACGATGATTTAAAGGTGCGACGTGCAGCAGTCCAAGAAATAGCGCGGGGGTGGAAAGATGACCCGGAAACCTTACCTATCCTCAAACAACGCGCTCAATCAGACGATGATTGGAATGTGCGATATGCAGCAGTCCAAGAAATAGCACGGGGGTGGAAAGATGACCCGGAAACCTTACCTTGGCTCAAACAACGCGCTCAATCAGACGATGATTGGAATGTGCGAGGTGCAGCAGTCCAAGAAATAGCACGGGGGTGGAAAGATGAGCCTGGAATATTTGAATTATTGTGCGATGTTAGTATCAATCACCCCTTCGCTCGCGAGTATGATTTGCAAGACAACCCCCGGCAAATAGCTCTTACAGCTATGATTGAGCTATATCCCGATCGCCCTGAAACTTTAGAACTTGTGCGCGATCGGGCTCAGAACGATTCTGACGAAAGACTCCGCAAATTTGCCCAGAAAAATTTGGCAAAATTAGAACCCCAATGAGCGATATATTCGATCGCCCATCGCCATTCTTTCTAATTTTAGGAGTCCTTGGGTGGGGGCGGGTTTATGAGATTATTGGTTTTAAACATAGATGGTTGGTAAAACCCGCCCCTACAAAATTATCAATTACCAATGATAAATTGCGGGTGAAAAAATATTTATGTAGATACTGTCTTGAACTGTCAAGGGGTCGCGAGTAAATAATTTGGGTCGAAAGGCTTTTGGGATTTTAAAATCCCAAAAGCCAAATGCACCAGTTTCCTCATCAGCGCACC
>NZ_JAMPLN010000029.1:0-69146 GCF_040004035.1 Microcoleus vaginatus FACHB-2002
AACTCTCCAGCGTAGCCTGCGACAAAAAATCAAACGGGCTGCGATGAACAATGACTATATGATGCAAATTCTCAAGTGCTTTTGTCAAGCATGATTGAGATGCTCTTACCCTGTCTTCTATGTCCTAACCAATATACACAAGTATGGGGAAGATGACCAAGGGGAGCGCGGAGTTCATAGGTCATTCTACTATTAAATGAATCCCATTTAACGTATTCGCAGAATTTGTCATAATCTTTGCCCGCTTCTTGCCAAATAGACCTTTGTACTGAAAATCCGAAACGCTCATTTGAGTATTTTACCCAAAGTTGGTTAATTGTTTGGAGGTCTGTACAAGGAAAGTTTACCCAATCTGAATGCCCTAAATAGCCTAATTTTTCACAGCACGCTACCCAAAGTATAATTTGTTTAGTTTCGCAATCAGCTTCTTTAAACTTGCCCTCTGCTAAAAAATTGCGTAATTGAGTGTAATCAGCTCCGCTTTCTGAAGCTGGATTAAGAAATTGGTTGTCATAATTTAAAGATTGAAAATCACTCATGGTCAGCGCCTAAGATATTTTGAATATGAGATTATTTGACTTGAGCCGTATGAATTTGCTTCGCGCCCGCTTCGAGAAACCCATGCTTGAGTTAATTATAGTTTTGTAGGGTGCGTTAGGCCGTAGCCGTAACGCACCCATACTAATACTAGCTGCCGCCAATTCGAGCGACATCGCGAGCGTTTTCTTCAAATGCAGCCGTCAGCGCATCATCACCGCTTAAACCCGATGCGATCGCCCTTTCAATAGCCTGCAACACCCGCTTATAATCCCTCGGCATCACCTTCACAAACACCGGCACCATCGAGTCCCAATTTGCCAAAACCTTCGATGCCTTCGCACTTCCAGTCAAATCAACGTGAGTCTGAATTAACTGCCGCAAATCGCTAATTTCCTCAACATCCTCCAATTTTTCCAAATCCACCATCGACATATTGCAGCGAGTAGCAAAATCCCCCGCTTCATCCAAAATGTAAGCAACACCGCCACTCATACCCGCTGCAAAATTGCGCCCGGTTTCGCCCAAAACTACAACTTTGCCGCCAGTCATGTACTCGCAACCGTGATCGCCCACACCTTCAACTACTGCGTTAACGCCGGAGTTACGCACCCCGAAACGTTCGCCCGCCATCCCTCGGATGAAAACCTCGCCGGATGTCGCGCCGTAAAGCACTACGTTACCGACAATCACGTTTTCTTCCGCGACAAAGGTGGAAGCCTGCGACGGATACAGGATAATCTTGCCGCCGCTGAGCCCTTTGCCCAAATAGTCGTTAGCTTCGCCTTCGAGCTCCAGGGTGACTCCCTTGGGCACGAATGCGCCAAAGCTTTGCCCAGCGCTGCCTTGGAAGTGCAGGTGCACCGTGTCATCCGGCAAACCTTCCCAGTGGCGTTTGGTGATTTCGTTGCCCAGAATTGTGCCGACAACGCGGTTGACATTGGTAATCGGCAGTTTGGCGTGGACTTTTTCGCCATTTTCGATCGCACCTTTGCACAAATCCAACAACACAGTCATGTCGATCGACTTTTCCAACCCGTGATCCTGCGCCATCTGGCAATAGCGCCCGACATCCGCCCCAACTTCCGGCTGATAAAGGATTTTCGAGAAATCCAAACCCTTAGCCTTCCAGTGTTCCACCGCTTGTTTCGCTTCCAAAACATCAGTCCGCCCCACCATTTCATTCAGCGTGCGGAAGCCCAACTGCGCCATAATTTCCCGGACTTCCTGCGCGACGAAGGTCATAAAGTTTACCGTGTGCTCGGGGTCGCCGGTAAAGTTTTTCCGCAGCAGCGGGTCTTGCGTCGCCACGCCCACCGGGCAAGTGTTCAGGTGGCAAACGCGCATCATGATGCAGCCCAATGTCACCAGCGGCGCCGTCGCAAAACCGAATTCCTCAGCGCCAAGCAAGGCAGCAATTACTACATCGCGGCCGGTTTTCATTTGACCGTCAGTTTCCACCACAATCCGGCTGCGGAGATTGTTGAGCACCAAAGTTTGGTGAGTTTCAGCCAGTCCTAATTCCCAAGGTAATCCCGCGTGTTTGATCGAAGTTTGCGGCGACGCGCCGGTACCGCCGTCGTAGCCGGAAATTAGCACAACATCGGCGTGGGCCTTAGCAACACCCGCCGCGATCGTCCCGACTCCAACTTCCGACACGAGTTTGACGCTAATCCGCGCTTCCCGGTTGGCATTTTTCAAGTCGTGAATCAATTCGGCCAAATCTTCGATCGAATAAATGTCGTGGTGAGGAGGAGGCGAAATCAAACCCACACCCGGAGTCGAGTTCCGCACCTTCGCAATCCACGGGTATACTTTTTTACCGGGCAACTGTCCGCCTTCACCGGGTTTCGCGCCTTGCGCCATCTTGATTTGCAGTTCCTGCGCTTGGGAAAGGTACAAGCTGGTAACGCCGAAACGCCCGGAAGCAACTTGTTTGATCGCGCTGTTTTTCGAGTCGCCGCGATCGTTCGTCCAAGTGTAGCGATCGGGATCTTCGCCGCCTTCACCGGTGTTCGATTTGCCACCAATGCGGTTCATCGCTACTGCTAGCGATTCGTGGGCTTCTTTGGAAATCGAACCATAACTCATCGCCCCAGTTTTAAAGCGTTTGAGAATAGATTCGATCGGCTCAACTTCCTCAAGGGGTATCGATTCCCGCTGCTTGAATTGCAACAAACCGCGCAAGGTAAAATGCTGCTGGTTTTGTTCGTTTACCAGCCCAGAATACTGTTTGAAAAGCGTATAACTGCCCTCGCGCACCGACTTTTGCAGCGCATGAATTGTCTGCGGGCTAAACAAATGCGCCTCGCCTTCTTTCCGCCACTGATATTCGCCGCCAACATCGAGAGTATGTCCGCTGGCTGGGCGGTCGGGGAATGCGTGATTATGGCGTAAAATTGCTTCTTGGGCGATGACTTCGAGGTCTACCCCTTCAATCCGCGAGGCTGTCCAAGCAAAGTATTTATCGACTACGGATTTGTTTAAGCCGATCGCCTCAAAAATCTGCGCGCCGCGATAACTTTGAATTGTCGAAATCCCAATTTTCGAGGCAACTTTCGTCACCCCTTTAGTTGCGGCTTTGATGTAGTTTTTGCAAGCTGTTTTGTACTCGACATTTAGCAGCAATCCTTCGCGGATCGAATCGGCGATCGTCTCAAAGGCCAAATACGGATTAATCGCGCCGCAACCATATCCAATAAGTGTCGCAAAGTGATGCACTTCGCGCGGTTCGCCGGATTCGAGCACGAGTCCCGCCCGCGTGCGCGTACCTTTACGGATCAAGTGGTGGTGCAGGCCCGCAACTGCCAGCAGCGCCGGAATTGGGGCTTTGTCTGGACTGATACCCCGATCGCTCAAAATGAGGATATTCACCCCGGAGGCGATCGCGCTGTCTGCTGCTGCAAAAACCTCTTCTAAGGCTTGTTCAAGACCTTTCACACCGCTTTTGGGGTCAAACAAAATCGGCAGTGTAATCGACCGGAAATTGCCCTCTTTTACGTGTTTGAGCTTAGCTAATTCTTCATTGCTGAGAATGGGCGTTTTCAGTTCAATCAAATGACAGCTTTCCGGTTCCGGTTTGAGCAAATTGCGTTCAGCGCCGATCGTAGTTTCGGCAGAAGTTACAATTTCTTCGCGGATAGAATCGATCGGCGGATTGGTAACTTGAGCAAACAACTGCTGGAAGTATTCATAAAGCAGTTTTGGCCGATTGGAAAGCACCGCCAGCGGCGTATCCGCACCCATCGCGCCGACAGCTTCCACGCCATCTTTCGCCATCGGTGCTAACAGCAACCGCAGTTCTTCAAAGGTGTAGCCAAAGGCCATTTGCCGCTGCAATAATGTTTCGGGATGAGATTCTGCTACTGCAGGCGCATCTTTCAGTTTGGCAATTTCGACCATGTGCTTGTCGAGCCACTCGCGGTACGGGTGTTCCGAGGCAATTTGATGTTTAATTTCCTCGTCAGAGACGATGCGGCCTTCCTCGGTATTTACTAGGAACATCCGCCCCGGTTGCAAGCGACCTTTTGATACAATTCGTTCTGGGGCGATCGGCAAAACTCCGGCTTCCGATGCCATAATTACCAAGTCGTCTTTGGTAACGCAGTAGCGGGAAGGGCGCAAACCGTTGCGATCGAGCACTGCCCCGATCGATGTACCATCGGTAAAGGCGATCGAAGCTGGGCCGTCCCAAGGTTCCATCAAGCAAGAATGGTATTCGTAGAAAGCTTTTTTCTCGTCACTCATCGACTCGTGGGCTGTCCAAGGTTCGGGAATCATCATCATTACAGCGTGCGGCAAAGAACGCCCAGCCAAAGTCAGCAATTCCAAAGCATTGTCAAAAATTGTCGAGTCGCTGCCTTCGATATTGATTAAATTGGGGATTTTCTTTAAGTCATCGCCGAATAGTTCCGACTCGAACAGCGATTGCCGCGCGTGCATCCAGTTAATGTTGCCGCGCATCGTGTTAATTTCGCCGTTGTGAGCGATGTAGCGGTAAGGGTGCGATCGTTCCCAGCTCGGAAAAGTATTCGTGCTGAAGCGCGAGTGAACCAGGGCTAGAGCGCTTTCCATGTCGGGGTCGTGCAGTTCGGGATAGTAATCGCCGACTTGCACCGGCATTAACATACCCTTGTAGACGATCGTCCGGCACGAGAGAGTGGAATTGTACCAGTAGGGGTCTGTATTAGTCCTGCGGATGGCATTGTGAGCCCGTTTGCGGATGACGTACAGTTTCCGCTCGAAAGCCGCCTCGTCAATACCTGCGGCCCGCCGGAGGAACACTTGCTGCATGAAGGGTTCGCTAGATTTGGCGGTGTCGCCGAGGGACGAGTTGTCGGTGGGAACATCGCGCCAGCCGAGCACTTCCTGGCCTTCTTCGGCGGCGATTTCCTCAAAAATGCGTTTGCCGTTTTCGCGTTCAGTTCGATTTGGCGACGAGTAAATCGCGCCAACTCCGTACTCGCCGGCTTCGGGAAGTTCGATGTTTAGGCCCGCCGTTACTTTCTTGAGAAACTTGTGGGGCACCTGCATCAAAATCCCCGCCCCGTCTCCGGTGTTGGGTTCGCAGCCGCACGCGCCTCGGTGGTCGAGGTTCAAGAGGATTGTCAGTGCCTGCTCGACAATTTCGTGGGATTTGTTACCCTTCATGTGTACGATGAATCCGACTCCGCAAGCGTCGTGCTCGAACTGCGGATCGTACAGACCTTGCTTTTGTGGCAGTCCGTTGCTGTTCATTTTGATGCTCCTGTCAAAGTGGCGAAAAGATGTTGATCTAGAGTAGATGGTGGGATGCCGATCGCTCTAGTATCATGTATTATATGTGGATCTACTCAATTGGGTAGATGCACCAAAAAATCGAAGCTTATTCGATCCGAGGAAAAAAATAGTTAAAGCCGATAAATTAACTATGGAACCCGGAGGTTCAAGATTTATGCTTAAAGACTCTTCAATTATGTGAATTATTAAACCGCAGAGGCCGCAGAGAGCGCAGAGGAAGAGAAGAGAGATGAGTAATTCCGATACCAACTCACATCTTGCACCCTTGTTAATAAGCTTTTCAAGGGCGGGCAAGATGCCTGTTCCACAAAATTTACTCTCTGTGGAACAGGCATCTTGCCTGTTATTGAGAAAGGAGTTTATAGCATTTTTAATGCGACTGTATCCTCAGCGTCTGGGTGACATTCTCCACCAACATTTTGCCTTCTCATCCGCGATGAACCTTTCTGAAAAATTGCAAAAAGTCGATCGACTCCAAGCCTGGTTAGATAGCTTTCGGCCGCTTTCTCCCAACCTGATTGCAGAATTGAAAAAACTCTATGACGTTCGGGTTACTTATCACTGCTTCACAGAACTTAGCCAAACTTATTCAAGTCTAACTATTCAACCAGGTTTCATCCCAGAGGGTCTCTAACCAGATGCTAGAATTTTTGCAGCAGCAGTCTCAAGAGCTGGATTAGGATTCACCTTTAATCAATATTCAAGAACCAGCGCCCTTTCTATGAAGATTTGATGTAGATTGGGGCGATCGAGCTAATAACAGGTGACAACAGCTATGTTGGTTTTGCTATGGTTGTTAAGGCAGGTCGATCGGGCTGAGCACAACTCTTGCAAAACTCTACAGTCGGCTAACCAGTCCCCGCAGGTGGGCTTCGGTTTTAACTATAGATTAGTTAATCTCAAAAAACAACGTCGTTTACCACAGGATTCAGCAAGCAATCCTCAAGGAGTAAAAATCATGGTTCAGATTCAAGAAATTTCTCAAGTATCTACCCTGCACGCACCTGCAGCACCCAACGCAATAGCCGCTACAGAATTGCGGCCTTGGGGCTCCTTTACGACTCTAGAAGAAGGCCCAGGATATAAAATTAAGCGGATCGAAGTTAAGTCGGGACACCGCCTCAGCCTGCAAATGCACCACCACCGCAGCGAACACTGGATTGTGGTTTCTGGTACTGCAAAAGTTACTTGTGGCGAAACTGAACAAGTTCTGTTTACAAATCAGTCTACCTACGTTCCTCAGTGCACTTCTCACCGCCTGGAAAATCCGGGAGTTATCCCCCTGGTTTTAATTGAGGTGCAGAATGGCGAATATCTGGGAGAAGATGATATTATCCGCTTTCAAGACGATTATGCTCGTAATGAAAAGGCTAAGTAACTCAAGTTGCTAAAAATATAGGGGTAAGGTGCGCTGCGGCGCACCCTACATTCTCCGGGTAAGGTACACGCCGAGGCACACTCTACATTTTCAAAACTCAACATTACTTCCCAAATTACCAATTACCAATTACCAATTACCAATTACCAATTACCAATTACCAATTACCAATAATGATTCATCTGAGCAAAACAGCAGCAACAGAAGTAACGCGCCTCAAGTCGAAGCATCCGAATCCCAATGCTTTATTTCGTCTGGGCGTGGAATCGAGCGGCTGCTCCGGTTTGTCTTATACAATGGCATTTGACGATGCGCCAGCCCCAGAAGATGCTGTATGCGAGTCCGAGGGAATTTCCGTTGCGATCGACCCCCAGCACTTAAAATATCTCAATGAGCTCACCTTGGATTATTCTGAAGACTTGATGGGCGGAGGTTTCCGATTTCACAATCCCAATGCCGCCCAAAGCTGTAGCTGCGGCAACTCCTTTTCCGCAAAGGAATAATCAATATGATGACAGTCAAAGACTTAGAAAAAGTCCAAAAAACCTTCAAAGAAGCCGGTCAAGACTACCAAGTTGAACTAGAAAGCGGGAAGATTATCATTGTGGGCCCGTCAGACATTGTATCTAGTGAAATTGGCATTCGCTTGAGTGCCTTTCTCTTCGTTTGGGTGAATCCCCGCCGTTTGGGTCGAGTTTTTGACTCCGCAGGCGGCTTTATTTTACCTGATGCTAACCTTACAGCACCTGATGTTTCTTTTGTCCGAGCCGCACGTCTCAGGCAAAGTCCCCGTTATTTCGGAGAATTAGTCCCAGACTTGGTAGTAGAAATTAAATCACAGAGCGATCGCATTAAACCGCTAGAAAAAAAGATTAATAATTTTATAGAACTCGGAGCGCAAGTAGGAATTTTGATCGATCCAGATGAAGAAACTGTAACAGTTTATCGTCAGGAAGGTGAACCGATTGTGTTGGGAAATGAAGATATTTTGACTGTCCCCGAACTTTTCCCTGGTTGGCAATTGCCAATTGCTGAACTGTGGCCGCCAATTTTTACTGAAGCAGAAACTCAAACTGAAGCCTAATAAAGTTTATGCAGGTTTTACATAGCCAGAAATGCGAAAAGCCTCTCTTCTCTTCCTCTGTGCCCTCTGCGCTCTCTGCGGTTAAATCATTCCTATGCAACCGTAAACGATATGAGTGCCATCGAAAAGCTTTCAATCAAGCTGGCGTACCGAGAATAGTCCACTGCATTAACTGCTGCCACTCGGGAGATTGAGCTAATAAATCTGCATCGAATTCATTTCCCGCATCCTGCGAAAACTCGGCGAAAGCTTCCGCCCAATTAATTACTGTTTCCACAGGCAAATAAGGCGTATAATTCCAAGAACGCTGCAAAAACTCTACCATCTCAACAGAATGACCGGTGCGGTACAAATACCAAGCAATCCAAACTAAGGTACTGTACTTGATTTGCTTTTCCAACAAACGTATTTTATCCGGCAACTCGGGACGGGCAAAAAAATTGTCCATGACTGCGGCGAGGGATTTAGCTTGCGGTAAACCTTTGTACATGGCGCTTTGTTCGTGCTGGCGGTAGCAAACAGTTACTTGCTGCAACCACTCTGCTTCACATCCCATTAAGGCTAAACGCAACACTAAATCTGTATCTTCCGCCGGGGGAAATCGAGGATCAAATCCGCCGGCGCGCTCTAACCACTGACGGCGAAATACCATCGCGCTGGGTAATACTGGTTTCCACCGCAGCCACATTTCTAAGTCTAATTTAGGGACGTTTTGCCAGGGTTTGACATCTTTTAGGGGTTCGCCTATACTATTAACTAGACGCCAGCCACTGTGGACTATTCCTAGATTTGGTTTCGCTGCAAATACAGCCATTTGTGCTGCTAATTTGTCGGGGAAAAAGTAGTCGTCAGCATCAAGAAAAGCGATGAATTCTCCTCGCGATAGCTTTATGCCGTGATTTCTGGCAATCGAAACTCCTTGATTTTGTTGGTAAATGTAGCGAATTCGATCGCCATATTTCTCTAAAACTAACTTGGTATCGTCTCTGGAGCCGTCGTCTACGACAATAATTTCCCAGTTAGTATAGGTTTGGTGCAGAACGCTATCTACGGCTTGGCCGACGTAAGCAGCGCAGTTGTAAGCCGGAATTACTACGCTCACCTGCGGGGTGCGATCGATCGTAACATTACTCATAATTAATTATCTTAAATTCGATTGCGTCTTTATTTTACAATGAGCGTAGGGTGCGTCAGGAACTGACGCACCCAGCAAGGGGTTCTTGTGTTCATTAATTTGGGGTCAAGAATTTGCCAAGGTAAGTTGGTGCGAGTTCAGTAAATCATTGGGGCGAATTGCGAAAGGGTAGCGATCGCCTTTTACCTTCAAATACTTGTCAACTATTTCCAAAACCTGTTCGGGATTGGCCGGCTTGCTCAAAAAATCGGAAGCACCTGTAAATTTCGCCCGCGTGCGGTCAATTATACTATCTTGACCGGTCAAAAACACGATCGGAGTTTCCCGAAAAGCGGGTGTCTTTCGCAAAAAATTGCACAAAGCAAAGCCACTTGTCTTCGGCATCACCACGTCCATAAAAATTAAAGCAGGCTTTTGTTTGGCGAGGAGGCCCACTCCCTGCATGGGGTCTTGAATTTTTAGGACTCGATACCCCTCCGGCAACAAAATTTGCTCTAAAAATTCGCATACTGTCGGACTGTCATCGATACAAGCAATCAAAGGGCGACCCGGCCCTGCAATAGCCGCGGCAAGGCGCCACTGTTCTATAGGCGACGGCAAGTCTGGTACTGTTCGGAAATTTACTAAACCCTGCTTGATGTAATTAACTAAACCGCGAGTGGCCACTGTCACGCACTGCTTTTTCTTAAATGCAATATCCCAAAGAGTATTCTCGCCGTTGAATACGTTACCCAAAGCGATCAAAGAATTAGAACTAAATCGATTTTGCTGCAACTGGGCCGACGGTTTTAAAAGCGGTGCTTGTTCTGGATCTACCAACCACAAACCCATTCCTTTCCACTTCTGCCAAATTTCTTCTGTACAACACAGAACTTTCTCTACTTCTGTTAAAGACAGCAGCAAAGAAGAGGTAATTGTAGAAAAATATTTCTGGGACGGACGCCACTCCCGGCGCAAACCCGATTGACCGATCAGAGCAAATAACACTTCGGAAAGGCTGGTGTGGACGATCGCCCTAGCTTGTTCGAGACTCATTTCGCTGGCTGCTATCCCTCGCTGAAGCAGTTGATATTCCCACAGTTCTCCAGCATCGAGGTTTCTGAGATCCACTTGAAAGTTTCGACAGTGTTGCCCGATCGCTCTGTACCAGCGCCTCGATCTGTGCGCTCCTCCCGTGGCATACACCAAACTACCCTGAAAAAAGTAAAGTTGCCATTGTTGCTCCCCTTGCTCTAACAGCAGTTTCCCCGTTGCTTGTTTCTGGCTGAGTACAGCCAGAGTATGGGACAACATTTTGTATCCGATTGCGGTAGCAGACATATCAACTCGCATCCCCTGTACTCTGTTTGTACCATTATATAGCTGCTGAGTTTTGAAAGATAACAGTAATATTACTGAATTTAGGTTAAAAAACACCACTAATTGTGCGAATTTAACCGTCTTAGGGAGTGATTCCCCTCGGTAGTTTTAGCCATGAGGATGCAACGCCTATTTGCACTATTAACTAATAACTAAAATACTGTTTGTAACTAATAACTAATTGCCCTCGCTATCTTTGGGAGGTACAGGATCGTAACCCCCTGGATGAAAAGGATGACAGCGCAAAATCCGCTTAACCGCCATCGAGCTGCCACGGGCCGGCCCAAATCTTTCTATTGCTTCGATCGCGTATTGGGAACAAGTTGGCTGAAATCTACAGGCGTTAGGCAGGTAAGGAGAAATCCCCATTTTGTAGCCTCGGATTAATCCGATCAGCAATATTTTCACAATTTTTACCTCAGCGATTGATTAGATTAATAGCAAAATATCGTCCCGTACCGCTGTAAGCTAGGTGAATCTAGGGCATTCCCAGCAGTTAGAGTTACGCCAACTTTTACAGTACCAATTATACCTATTTTCATTTTTATTTTAGATAGCTACAGCACAATTTGAGGAGATAATATGGTACTTGTCTCTGAGTTCGCTACTTGACCGATACCTAAAAAATTACCGTCTCGATCGTAAACCTGCAACGGATAGGGAGGTTGGGGTATTGGGTTGTCGGGGGGATTGTTCGTACTTTCCTCCTCAGGCCCGATCGGCGTTTCGGGAATCGGGAGGCGCTGTCCTTGAAACCAGCGTTTGGTATATTGAGGGGAAAGGACGATCGCGCCTAAATGTCCCAAAACCGCCGATGGCAAAATCGGGCAGAATTTATTTTCCTGCAATTGCAGTTCCAATTGTTCAAAACTGAGACTTTCCTCGATCGAAAAACCGCTACTTTCGGTGCGAGTCAAACAAGCCAAAGTACCGCCTGCATTCAACACAGCACCCAGATCCCGCGCGATCGCCCGAATGTAAGTACCCGCCCCGCAGGCGATCGACAAATCCAATTCAGGAAAATCCCCCGGCCGCCAATCCAAGATTTCCAGTCGAAAAACCTCAACATTTCTAGCAGCAACTTCCACAGTTTCGCCTTTTCTTGCTAACTCATAAAGGCGTTTTCCTCCCACCTGAACCGCACTAAAACTCGGCGGAAATTGCTCGATTTTTCCTAGGAATTTTGGCAGTGCAGCTTGTACTTGTTCCAAACTCAACTCTGGCACCGGTCGAGAATGGATAATTTCTCCTTCTAAATCGTCAGTAGCAGTAGTTAAGCCAAACCGAATCGTGCCTCGGTAAGCTTTATTGTGTTGGAGATATTGCAGCAGTCTGGTTGCTTTGCCCAGGGCGATGGGCAAAACGCCAGTCACAGCAGGATCGAGGGTTCCTCCGTGTCCGACTCGCTTGAGTTTCAATAGCCGACGCACTCGCCCCACGCAGTCGTGAGATGTCATGCCCGCAGGTTTGTTGAGATTGAGAAAACCGTCAGTAGTCATTAGGAAGTTCGGCAACGGATTTTGTAACGGATGTAACGGATATAACGGATGTCAGGAAGAGGGAAGAGGGAAGAGGGAAGAGGGAAGAAGTGTACGGGATTTAATGGAGAGAAGGAAGCAGGAAAAAGGAAGATGAAAAGTGTTGAGATTGCTTGCCTTCGCATTGCGAAAGCTAACGTTACTTGCAACGCGAAAGCGGTTTTGAGTTAAAAAGTTCAACATTGAAAACTTAAAACTACAAAGTACCCGCCCGCCCAATTATCAATTCCCAATTCCCAATTACCCATTAAAGAATAAAGTCCGCCTGACTGATAGAAGTGCGGGCAACTCCGAATAAAGTAGCCAGAGTTTCCTTGGTGCTTGTAAGCTGAATAATTGTACTCGGCGAAGTTCCCGCCCCAGCGGCAATGGTGAGTTCGCCAAAGGTGAGGCCGGCAGTCAAGCGAATTCGATCGGTACCATCAGTAAAGTCTGTAATCACATCACCATCTGCCGATCGCCCGATCGCAAAAGTATCGTTTCCGGTGCCGCCAGTTAAAGTATCTGCGCCGCGATCGCCCGATAAACAGTCATTGCCGATGCCACCAAACAGCGAGTCATCGCCGGCACCCCCAAAAAGCGAGTCATCGCCCGCGCCTCCCAACAAAGTATCGGTGTCTTGGTTGCCAAACAGCAAATCATTACCCTCGTCGCCCAGCATTGAGTCAGAACCTTTGCCGCCGTAGAAAGTATCGCCGCCGGCGCCGCCCAAAACGCTGTCGCGGCCGGCACCGCCGAACAGCAAATCATTGCCAACGTCGCCCAGCAGTGAGTCATCGCCGTCGCCGCCGTAGAGGGAATCGTCTGCGCCTAAGCCCAAAATGCTGTCAGGGCCACCCAAACCAAATATCAAGTTAGCGCCCGCAGTACCTCTGAGGGAGTCGGGGCCGCTGGTGCCGCGAGTGCCACCAGGTGATCCTCCGGGACTGGTACCGTTGGTGGGGGTTGGGGTTGTGACGGGAATTGGTACAAGTGGCACTGCTGATGGCATGATTCTCAAGATGGTAGAAATTTGCCATTCTAACTTAGCTTAAAAGCGGAAGTTATATGCTCGCCAACCACCCAGATCGGAAATATCGATCGCATCCGCCACAGCATAAGGTTCGCACAAAAAGCCCTGCACCGTGGAGCCGTCCTCCAACACCAACGTACCAATTCCCAGCGGCGGGGGAATTTTAGCGACAAATCCGCCGAAAGCCGCGATCGACAACTCCCAAACTTCCACCTCGATCGCGCTACCGCCCTCTATCTGACGCACCAATCCCGGCTTGCCCAGAGCAGTACCCGTCAAAGCGTACAGCTTGTAAATCGGGCTGGTACGGCAGGCGCGAACCAAAATGCCTCCCCCCTCGATTAGTTGATAATTCAGCGGCTCACCGCTCAAATGAGCCCCAACTACGGCTATTTTGACTCGTTCTTCTGAGGAAGATTTTGCTGCGCTGGCGGGTTCCGGGACGGTTGGCAGCGGTAGGTTGGTTGCGCCCATAGTTCCCCCCAAACTAGCGTGGAAAGCAGATCCCAGCCGGCAGAGCGATAAATCGTGCCACGCAGGAGCCATCAGTGTCAATCCTGCGGGCAATCCGCTGCTTTGAAACCCGCTGGGAACTGCGATCGCGCACAAATCGAGCAAATTCGCAAAGTTCGTGTAGCGCCCGAGATTGGTGTTGAGCGCGATCGGCTCGGCTGCAACTTCTGCGACAGTATAAATCGTACCTGTCGTCGGCACCGCCAACACATCCATTGACTGCCACTGAATTTCTGCAAGCTTGCGGAGTTCGGCCAACCGGTACGACGCGCGGTAAGCGGCGACGGCATCGTAGCGTTTGCCGCCGCTGATAATTTCGTAGACGATCGGATCGATATCCTCTGGGTGCGCGTCGAGGAAATCGCCGATCGCGGCCAACCTTTCTGCTACCCAAGGCCCGCCGTAGAGGAGTTCGGCAGCATCCGCAAAGGGTTTGAAGTCAATAGGTGCGATCGTGCAGCCCAATGATTGCAAGCGCGCGATCGCCTCCCGGTAGCGCTGTTCGGCTTCTGCATTCCCAAAAAATTCGAGTTCGCCGTCTCCGGGAACTCCCACCCGCAAGCGGGATAAATCCGGCAAAACTTTCGTTTCAGGGTGACGAGAAAACGCATCCTCAGCGTCAAAACCGCTGGCTACTTGCAGCACAGAGGCTGCATCCGCACAGGTGAGAGCGAACACAGAAACGCAATCGAGCGATCGCACCGCCGGCAGCAGGCCGCGAGTGCCGATCGAGCCGCAACTTGGCTTCAGCCCGACAATGTTGGTAAAAGCAGCGGGAACCCGCCCCGATCCTGCGGTATCGGTACCCAGAGCAAAACTCACCAATCCGGCCGAGACTGCTGCTGCGGAACCGGAACTCGATCCGCCCGGAATGTAGCGCGAATCGAACGGATTGCGACAAACTCCATAAGGCGTGCGGGTTCCCACTAATCCTGTGGCAAACTGATCCATGTTTGTTTTGCCGATCGCGATCGCACCTGCCGCGCACAGGCGCTCTACGACTGCGGACGATCGCGCTGGAGTGTGAGCAAACGGAGGACATCCCGCCGTAGTCGGAACGCCCGCCCAATCGAGATTATCTTTGATCGCAAAAGGTATCCCGTAGAGCGGCAATTGTTGCGGGTCTAGGTTTTCCAATGCTTTGGCGCGATCGAGGGTTTCCGCCAGCGGTGCTAAATAAATCCATACTGCCGGATCTGCATAGCGTTCGATCCGATCGTACACGCTGGCGATCGCATCTGCAGGCGCGATTGAGCCGGTGCGGTAGCGATCGAGCAGCGAATGAATGTCGAGACTGTTGCTGTAGTTAAATTTTTCCATAGTGCACCGTCAGTCGATTTTAGATTTTAGATTTTAGATTTTAGATTGAAGAGTTGACTTCACAGGCTGTGTTTGGCGATCGTTATTACAAATAGACGGTTAGTTTACCGCATTGTCGATCGTACTCGCATCGAGTCAGCGGGCTCGAAGTATTTCTCAAGAAATCTTCAAGCCAGGCCTTGCGGGTTTCGTCTTTGTGTGTTGGTAAACTTCGCGATTTCCCATAGCCCCGTCTCATCGCCCGGTTTAATCTTCCCAAACATTTAATTTTACAAATTCGAGAAAAACCGTTTTTTGTAACATTTTACACATTTTCGCATTAAGTTTGCTGTTACCGTTTGAAACGTAGCAATCTAGTAAGATTGCAAACTACAGTATGCCTACCTTTCAAAAAGCTAAGTGCATTGCTGTTACTAACAGTCTCGAATAACTCCTTGGGTTGCAAACAGGACTTATACAGACAAAAACCGAAAAAATTTAACCGCTTCTAGGGTTCCGATTTGAATCATTTTCTAACTCAGCTTAGAAAGTTCAAGTGCTGGTCCGAGAGAAGCAGACTGGTTCTCCCCAAATTTAATTTTAGGGAAACACTAGCCAGTTACACGGCGGGATAAAAGCCCGGGAGAAACGCGATCGGTCATCAAGACTCGGTTCGTTAGCTCTCGGGCTTTATCCTTGTATATCAAGGGGGTTTGCGGCAGCTAAGGAAGCCAAAGAAGGTGCAAAAGCTCGATCGACATATTCACCTCTAACCAGCAACCAGAATATAGTATGAATATCCGATATTGCTCCCCAAAAATAACGCGATCGCCCTTATCCTACTGCGCCCTATTTTTCATCACATTGTTTTTCGCTGTCGGCTGCGTCAACCCGGCAATTTATATCAAAACCACGACAGAAAGCGAAGCAGCTTCTTCAGTAAGTGCTGATGCAGTTAGCCTCGGATTCAGCGCGTGGCCCGGCTGGTTTCCTTGGCAAATTGCCAAAGAGCAAAAGATATTTGAAGCCAACAATGTTGCTGTAGACTTAAAATGGTTTGACGGCTACTTAGAATCGATCAGCACCCTCACAGCAGGACAGATAAATGCTAACAGCCAAACCCTCGGCGATACCGTAAACTCCATATCAGGCGGCGCCGACCAAGTAATTGTTTTAGTCAACGACAACTCGACGGGAAATGACAAAGTGATTGTCGCTGAAGGTATCAATTCCGTTGCCGACTTAAAAGGGAAAAAAGTAGCAGCAGAGGAAGGTACAGTCGATCACTTTTTATTGCTGTTAGGGCTGAGAAAAGCAGGTTTATCAGTGCAAGATATTCAATTTGTACCGCTGGAAACCGGCAAAGCTGCGGCGGCTTTCGTCGGAGGGCAAGTCGATGCGGTGGCAGTATTTGCGCCGTTTACCACGCAGGCATTAAAACGAGCTAACAGCAAGGAACTGTTTAGTTCAAAAGATTTTCCGGGGGCGATTTCCGACCATTTGGTATTCACGCGAAAGTTTATCGACGAACACCCCGATCGAGTGCAAGCCCTGGTCAATTCATGGTTTGCAACATTGGAATACATGAAAGCAAATAAAGAGAAATCTTACGAGATTCTAGCCAACCGCGCCGGAGTTAGCGTTGAGGAATACAAAGAATATGAAAACGGGACTAAGATATTTACGATCGAGGAAAACTTGAAAGCCTTTCAACCGGGAAATGATATGACATCATTGCAGTTTGCGGCTGCCGAAATGAGTAAATTTCTCGTAGATGTAAATTTAGCAAAAACCCAACCAGATCTCAGCACATTATTTGACGATCGTTTTATCAAAGCTTATGCGGAAGGTAAAAGCTAAAAGGCAGAAGTTACGATTTGGCAGACCAAAAAAAACTTAAAAAAAATACTTTTTATAATCCCCAACATCTACTCCAATTACTCGACAAACCATTCCGCAATTAAATCATGCCATCAAATCCCGAACGCCGATCGATCCAATCCCACCTCAAGCAAAAAAGCCTAAATCCCACCGTTTTCTGGCGGATTGCGGAAGAGATACCACAACCCCTCAATATTGGGTTAACGGTAACATCGATCGCACTTCCGCTGCTGCTGTGGTGGCTAGTAACAACCTTCGCCAACGTAGACCCCAAATTTTTGCCTTCCCCCGGCAAAGTTTTAGAGGCATTTGGTCGGCTTTGGAACACTCGCGAACTTTTGAAAGACACGGTAGCGAGTTTGTGGCGGGTAGGAGTGGGCTTTCTGTTCGCCTTGGTTTTTTCCATACCAATTGGCGTGCTGATGGGCAGTTTTCCCAGTATTCGCGCCTTGCTGGAACCCATGTTCGGCTTGATGCGATATATGCCCGCACCAGCATTCATTCCCCTGCTAATTCTCTACTTGGGAATCGGCGAAGAACCCAAAATAATGCTGATATTTATCGGCGTCTTTTTCTTCAATTCGCTGATGGTGATGGATACAGTCAAGTTTGTTCCCAAAGACTTGATCGAATCTACTTATATGTTGGGTGGGAATCGCTGGGAAATCCTAACTCAAGTTATTTTTCCCCACGTTTTGCCGGGAATTCTTGATGCTAGCCGCATCAACCTAGCTGCGGCTTGGCAATTGGTAATCGTCTCGGAATTGATTGCGGCAACCGAAGGCTTAGGTCGTCGGATCAGCGTCGCAGGTCGATTTCTCCGAACCGAGGAAATTTTTGTGGGGCTGATTGTCATTGGGGCGATCGGACTGACTTTTGACTTGCTTTTTCAATATCTGCTGCGGGTTTCTTGTAAATGGTCAAGTCAGAAACAGTAAGCAGATTTTGAAGGAAGAAGGAAGAAGGCAGTGGTGTAAAATAAAATTCAAACCCACGCTAGATATCGTTGTTAGTCCTAAAATTTACAGATTTTGGGAATGAAAAAATCCATTTTTTACTTACAATACAGAGGATAAACTCATGTTTCTGCAAATCAACAACCTGCACAAAAACTTTGAAACGAAAAACGGTAAATTAGTTGTCCTCAAGGACATCAATATGAGCATCAAGCAAGGCGAATTTATCTGCGCGGTAGGCGCATCCGGTTCGGGCAAATCTACTCTTTTGAGGCAGATTGCGGGATTGGACAAGCCGACAATAGGGGAAGTGAAAATTGACGGCAAGGAAGTTGTTGCGCCTGGGCCGGATAGAGGTATGGTATTTCAGCATTACACTCTTTATCCTTGGATGAACGTGCAGGAAAATGCCGAGTTTGGCCTCAAACTTCAAGGCGTGTCGAAGAAAAAGCGGCGCGAACAAGCGAGCTATTATTTGAATGTGGTAGGATTGACGCAGTTTGCTTCGTCGCTGCCGAAGGAATTGTCGGGCGGGATGAAACAGCGGGTGGCGATCGCCCGCGCCCTCGCTTCTGAACCTAAAGTGTTATTAATGGATGAACCTTTCGGCGCCTTGGATATCCACACTAAAGAATCGATGCACGAATTTATGCTCGATTTGTGGCGCCGCACTCAGATTACAATCTTTATGATTACCCACGATGTCGAAGAAGCGGTGTTTCTTTCCAATCGGATTTATGCTTTGGGCGCCCGTCCCGGTACAGTGAGAAAGGAAATGTCGATTAATTTGCCCGATCGCACTCCCAGCGTTAAACGCCACGCCAAATTCCACGATTACCGCGACGAACTCATGGATTTGATGCGGAAACACGGACAGGAAGCAGTTGCAATGGCTGCTTAAATAGAAATAGGTTTGTAGTTGCACTTTTTGCACCCGCGCCAACCGTACAACGGCAAACCTAAGTAAGTGGAAACTTAACATCTTGTACCCTTGTCAATTACCTATTTAGGAACGGGCAAGATGCCCGTTCCACAATAAAATTGAGTTTTGTGGAACGGGCATCTTGCCCGTTCTTAAGAATGGTGCAAGATATCAGTGGAAATAAATATTACTTTGGGAGAGGGCGGGTTTTGCCGCTACAGAATACTATTGTTTGGTTTCGCAGACCTACCCAAATACATCAAGAGGAACTTATGGTGCAACTATCATCGATCGACACAAACTCACAAATTGATTCTGACCTCGTATTAATCGAAGAAACCGTACCGGGCGGCGCGTACTGGTCGGGGGTCATCAAGCGGGGAAACACCCTGCGAATCACCGATTTAGAAGGCTCTCGCGGCGTTTCCATGCTGTGCTACAACGCCGACAATGCGATCGAACGTTTCAACGCAGCAGACACCGCCAAAATTCAATTCAACGCCTTTCTCAAAGAAGGCATGGTGATCTACACAGACATGGGACGCATCCTATTTTCTATCACCCAAGACACCTCCGGCTGTCACGATTTGTTAGGAGGATGCAGCAACGCCATTAGCAATGCCAAAAAATACGGCGAAGGAGACTGGAAAAACTCCCGCGACAACTTCCTCAAAGCCCTAACTCGATGGGGATTGAGCAAAAAAGACATCATGCCCAACCTCAACTTATTTACTCGCATTGCCGTCAAACCCGATGGCACGATGGAGTTTCGCGAAGGCTGCGAAAAACCGGGTAGTTTTATCGATTTGCGAGCAGAAATGAACGTATTGACAATTATCTCTAACTGCCCCCACATCCTGCATCCCGGTTCAATTTACGATCCAAAACCCATTCAAATTCAGATTGTGAAATCCCCCGCACCCGTACCAGACGACTTGTGCCGCACCGCCAACCCGGAAGCCGTGCGCGGCTTCACCAACACCGATGCTTTGTTCGTGCAATAGACCCGATTCCAGCACTTAATCTTGTCCGCATCAATCTGCGGTAAAAAACTCTGCACTTCCATCATAAAAAGTGAACCATGATTGCAACTACCCAACAAATCCTCGATCCAAAAACTGCAATTTATAACGAAGTCTTACCAGCCAGACATCCCTGGTCTCGTGTCATCAAAAAAGGACAGATTCTTCGTATTGTAGATTTAGGCGGAAATCAAGCAGTAGATTTTTTAGTTTACAATGCCGATGACCCTTCCGAACGTTACAGCGCCCCCGATACGATCGTCAATCAAGGCAATATCTTTGTCACTACAAACAGCCAACTCATTTCCAACGAAGGGCGAGCCATTATGACCATAATTGCTGACTCCTGCGGGCGGCACGATACCTCCGGCGGCGCCTGTAGCTGCGAGAGCAATTCCGTGCGGTTTGGGCTAGATAAAAAATACCAGCACGCCTGTGTTGAAAATTTCCTCGCCGCAATTCTTCCCCACGGTTTGGGCAAGCGAGATTTAGTCAGCAATATCAACTTCTTTATGAATGTTCCGGTTAGCGAAGATGGCACTCTTGAAATTGTTGACGGCATCTCCGATCCGGGAAGCACAGTTGATTTGCGAGCCGAAATGAACGCGCTAGTTGCTATTTCTAACTGCCCGCAAATGAACAATCCTTGCAATGCTTACAATCCTACGCCGATTCAGTTGATTATTTGGGATTCCGTGTAATCTAATATGCCCGCCGAGAGGGGGACGCTGGCACTATTGTTAGCGCCCTTCCCTATTGCCCGAAAAGACTTGCATAGCATTCCCAAGCTTTCCTATCTGGAAATTATCTGCGTTTATCTGCGTTCATCTCCCTTACATCTGCGGTTGACTTATCAATCAAAGATTTATACAATTACCCAAATGTTTAACAAAGTTTTGATTGCAAATCGCGGTGAAATTGCCTGCCGAATTATCCGCACGCTCGATCGCCTAGGCATTGCTTCGGTAGCAGTATATTCTGAAGCCGACGCCCGCGCCAAGCACGTTTTCGCCGCCAGCGAAGCCGTTTGTATCGGTGCAGCCGCCGCAGCCGAGAGTTATTTGCGGTTCGATCGCATTCTCGAAGTTGCGCGCAAAACTAAAGCTCAAGCTATTCATCCGGGTTACGGCTTTTTGAGCGAAAATGCTGAATTTGCCGAAGCTTGTGCAAGCGAAAATATTGCATTTATCGGCCCGACTCCGAGTCAGTTGCGCTGCTTTGGATTAAAACACACCGCGCGGGAAATAGCCGCTGCAAATCAAGTGCCGCTAACTCCCGGAAGCGAACTTTTAGCAAGTTTGGAGGATGCCCAAAAAGCGGCTGGGGCGATCGGCTATCCGGTGATGCTCAAAAGTACCGCAGGCGGCGGCGGCATCGGTTTGCAGGCTTGTTTTGGCGATCGAGATTTGGCAGAAGCATTTGAAAAAGTACAGCGTTTGAGTCAAAGCAATTTTAAACAAAGCGGCGTTTTTTTAGAGAAATATATTCAAACAGCTAGGCACATTGAAGTCCAAATCTTTGGAGATGGCAAAGGAAATGTCATAGCCTTGGGTGAGCGAGATTGTTCGGTACAGCGGCGCAATCAAAAAGTAATAGAAGAAACCCCCGCCCCTGCTATTACCGACGAACAGCGAAATCAGTTGTACGGTGCAGCAGTGCGGCTGGGAAAAGCCGTAAATTACCAGTCAGCGGGTACTGTTGAATTTGTCTTTGATGTCGATGCGAAACAGTTTTATTTTTTGGAAGTCAACACGCGCTTGCAAGTTGAACACGGCGTTACTGAAGCTGTCAACAACATCGACCTCGTTGAGTGGATGATAAAACAGGCTTCTGGAGATTTGTTCCCCCTGGAAGAGTACCGCTATCAACCGCAGGGACACTCAATTGAGGTGCGAATTTATGCGGAAGATGCCGGCAAGAATTTTCAGCCGAGTTCCGGGTTGCTGAATAAAGTTGCGTTTCCAGAAAACGTCCGCTGCGACAGTTGGATAGAAACCGGCACGGAGGTTACTCCTTTTTACGATCCGCTGCTAGCCAAAGTAATCGTTTGCGGGGATAATCGAACCCAGGCGATCGTAAAACTAAAAGCTGCTTTAGATGCCAGTGAAATAGCGGGAATTGAAACTAATTTAGATTACCTCCGCCAGATTTTGGACGATTCCCGATTCAACCGGGGCGAACTGAGCACGCGCTTTTTAAACTCTTTTGAATACGCACCTTTAACGATCGATGTATTGGATGGGGGAACCTACAGCAGCATTCAAGATTATCCGGGGCGGATTGGCTATTGGGATGTTGGCGTGCCGCCTTCTGGGCCGATGGATCATCTGGCATTTCGCTCGGCAAATCGTTTAGTAGGAAATCCCGAATCGACAGCAGGATTGGAATTCACAGCGACAGGCCCAACTCTGCGCTTTAATGCCGATACAGTTATTAGTTTGACTGGCGCAATTATGAAGGGAACGCTAAACGGCGAATCGGTGCCGTTTTGGACGGCAATTTCCGTAAAAGCTGGCAGCATTCTCAAGTTAAAAGCCATTCAAGGCGGCGGCTACCGCACTTATTTAGCAGTCAAACACGGCTTTAATGTCCCCGATTATTTGGGCAGCAAATCAACTTTTGTACTGGGCAAATTTGGCGGACACGCGGGCCGCACGCTGCGTCCGGGAGATGTCTTAAAACTCAACCAAACTGCAACTCTGGAAGCGGAAATATCTTTGCCTCCGGAACTAATTCCCACCTATAGCAATAATTGGGAAATCGGCGTTTTGTACGGGCCTCACGGCGCGCCGGATTTCTTTACTGAGTCAGACATTGAAATGTTTTTCTCAACAGAATGGCAGGTGCATTACAACTCGACACGGACGGGAATTCGGCTGATAGGGCCGAAGCCGACTTGGGCGCGTCAAGACGGCGGAGAAGCGGGTTTGCACCCGTCTAACATTCACGATAATGCTTACGCGATCGGCACGATCGATTTTACGGGCGATATGCCTGTAATTCTCGGTCTTGACGGTCCGAGTTTAGGAGGTTTTGTCTGTCCTGCTACTATTGTGCAGTCGGAATTGTGGAAAATCGGACAACTAAAACCGGGGGACAGCATTCGCTTTCACTGTTTGAGTTTTGCTGAAGCTTTGCAGCGGGAATTAGCACAAAATAGGCAAATTGCTACTTTTTGTTTGCCTGTTTTTGGGGAAAATGCAGAGGAATTTCCCGCCGTTCCCGCTTCTCCAATTTTGCACGAAATTCCCGAATCTCCGGGACAGGTTGCTGTTACTTACCGTCAAGCTGGGGATAAATATATTCTAGTTGAATACGGTCCGTTGGTGCTGGATTTAAATTTGCGTTTTCGGGCGCACGCATTGATGGAACAGTTGAAAGCAAATCCGTTGCCTGGTGTTATCGAATTAGTGCCGGGAATGCGATCGCTCCAAATTCACTTTGACAGCCGCCAGATTTCGCAACAGCAGCTAATGCAGGCGCTGATTGCGGCGGAGGCGGAACTTCCGGCGATCGAGGATTTGGAAGTGCCGGCGCGAATTGTGCACTTGCCTTTATCTTGGGAAGATGAATCGACGCTGTTGGCCATTGAAAAATATATGCAGTCTGTGCGATCGGATGCACCTTGGTGTCCGAGCAATATTGAGTTTATTCGCCGCATAAACGGGCTTGAAAGCATCGAACAAGTCAGAGAAATTGTATTTAATGCTAGCTATTTAGTGATGGGTTTGGGAGACGTTTATTTAGGCGCGCCCGTCGCAACTCCCCTCGATCCGCGCCACCGTTTGGTTACTACTAAATACAATCCCGCCCGCACTTGGACTCCTGAAAATGCAGTGGGCATTGGCGGCGCGTATTTGTGCGTTTACGGGATGGAAGGGCCCGGAGGTTATCAATTTGTCGGCCGCACGGTGCAAATGTGGAATCGGTTCAAACAAACGGCGGATTTCCAGTCTGGTAAACCTTGGCTGTTGCGCTTTTTTGACCAAATCCGATTTTATCCGGTTTCTCATGAGGAATTGCACCGCTGTCGGGAAGCATTTATCGAAGGGAAGTTTAAATTAAAGGTTGAGGAAATTACTTTTAATTTGAGAGAATACAATGAGTTTTTGCATTCTATTGCTAACAGTGCGGCTGAGTTTAAAGCGCAGCAGCAGGCCGCATTTAATGCAGAGCGCGATCGCTGGGCCGCATCCGGGGAATTTGAAGCTGAATCTGCCGCAGAAGCCCCAGATGTGGCTTCTGAAACAGCGGCGGAGATTACTTTGCCGATCGGTTGTGAAGCAGTTGTCGCTCACGTTTCGGCCAATGTTTGGCAGGTGCTGGTTAATGTGGGAGATGTGGTTGCAGAGGGCGATCGCCTGTTAATTTTGGAAGCGATGAAAATGGAAATTGCTATTACTGCTGATGGTGCGGGCACTGTTGCCGAGTTGTTTTGTGAAAAGGGGCAAACGGTGACAGCCGGACAAATTCTAGCGGCTGTTCAACCGAATTAATCCCTCTGTTGTCAGTTCGGGGACAGTAGAAGCCGTTGGATAATTGGGGGATGATTTTGATTGTTTTGTGGGATGGGATATCGTAGCCAGTCAGGTGTATTTTCACTGAAGGCGGGACACGCCACAATAATCATCCTCTAATTGTGCAATGCTCGCTCATTTAATCAAGGTTTAGCAGCAGTTAGGGCTTCAAAAGGGTGCGGATACATCAATCAAACAGGCCAGTGGGCGATCGCCCCGCAATTTTCGGCGGCGGGCAGTTTTTCGGAAGGCTTAGTCGCTGTCAAGCGCAATGGCAAATCTGGCTTCATCAATCAAGCTGGAAAGCTGGTCATTTAGCAGGTTCGATGCTCTGTTTAGGCTTTAAATTTGTTTAAATCTAGTTAACTTAACTCCAGCAGCCCAGAAGAGAGCGGCAAACCATCCTGAAATACCAGCAATTCTCCCGGCTGAATTTGCGTCCAAACTTCGTTATCTGTCAGCGGAAAAGTCGCAATAACAGCCACGCGATCGTCCTCCTTTGTCAATTCCCGAAAATCGACAGTTACATCTTCGTCGATCGAGTGAGCGCTAGCAAAAGGTGCTTGTCGCACAATATAATGCAGATTAGTAGAACAGTGGGTGAACAAGTGTTCTCCATCGGAAAGTAAATAATTAAAAATTCCGTGTTCTGCCAAAATTTTAGTAATTTCCTCCAGTACCGGGTAAATTTCCGCTACAGCAGGCTTACTTTGAGGAAAAGTGGAGCGCAGCTTTTCTAATATCAAACAGAATGCTTTTTCGCTGTCAGTTTTGCCAACCGGTTTGTAAACTCCGGCACATTCTGGATAAAAGTTTTCGAGATTTCCGTTGTGAGCAAACACCCAATAACGTCCCCAAAGTTCCCGAATAAAAGGGTGGCAGTTTTCCAGAGCAATTGCGCCTTGCGTAGCTTTGCGGATGTGAGCAATGACGTTAGTTGAATGAATGGGATAGCGGCGCACTACTTCAGCAACCGGAGAAGCAATCGCAGGTTTAGAGTCTATAAAAAGGCGACATCCCAAACCTTCAAAGAAAGCAATTCCCCAACCGTCTTGATGAACGTCCGTTTTGCCCCCCCTTGCAGAAAAACCCTCAAAAGAAAAGCAAATATCTGTTGGAACATTGCAGTTCATTCCCAGTAATTGGCACATAGCTTTTAAATCTCTGGAGTTTGAATGGATGTCGCAGCTATTGGCAGCTACAGACTTGCGATTATACTATTATAGTATGAATTGATTTAGCCTTATAAAAAAAACACAATAATTTTGGATTGTCAACCATAATGCTACTTAAATTTAAAAAAATGCGTGAAGCCAAGCTATCCCGAACGCGCGTGCGAGCGCGTTGCGGTAGGGAATCGCCCAGAATTCAATCGCGTTCCCCGCAGAACAGTCTTCATCGTTCCATTTGTCCTGCAATTTTTTTTATTAAATTTATGTAAGATTCAATTTTATGGGGGAAAATCTGAAAGTTGTTTGATATCCTTCAAAACTATTTGAGGCTTCCCTTTGTACTGTTCTACCTTCCCACTGACATACACATATCCCCGTCCCAGACCCGCATAACGTTTCTCAATTAGCCGCTTCAAGGGAGCCATTTCATCAGTTTCAGCATCTGGTATCCACAAATCTAATTTATGATACACCGAACCAGCATACATTAGAGCGCTGCCGCCGATCCATTTAGTAATTCCCGCCTGCAAATCGCAGAAAATAGTAATAGATTTAGCTCTCTCAGAAGCAGCTAATATTTTCGGGTAGTGCAACCTCAAAGAAACCGCTCCTGCCGTTGCTTCCGACAACCGAAACTCTTCAACAATCGAGCCTCGCATCGACCACCAAGGCAGTAAATTAGCATAGTTGCGAGAGGGAATTTTGGCATTGACAATCGGATTCCAAATCATCAGATTGTAAGCTTTTGCCGCCGATTCTGCCTCAGTCATTTGTCGGTGATACAATCTGGAGCGCCCGTATTTGACGAAGTAGGGACTCCAGCCTTCTTCAATCAGTTTAAGATTGTAATTTTCTCCATCTTTATGTACGTAACAAAGGAGACGCCCGTAGTTGTCGCGGTGTTTTTGTAGAGCCACTTCAACCGAATCGTCGGTATCAAATTCTATGTCAATTTGAGCAAGTCCATCATCTGCTGTCGCGAAGTATTTTTTAGCCATTTCCGTACCTGCTTTCCCCGCCGCAGTTACAGGTTTGGAGCCTCCCGGATGACTTTCTTCTGTATCGACGCAAATCAGCCGGAGAGACTCGGTTTTGCCGTTAAGAGAAATTTTGATGCTGTCGCCATCAACTACTTTAGTTATTTGCAGGTTCGGAATTCTGGTTGCCATATTTTCAACCCTGTTGCACTTGAGATTTCATGCAGGTATCGGTTGAATCATACACGAGTTCGCTATCAATAGCAACTGTAATTTTTGTTGTTTGTATTAATATTTGTCAACTGTCGCGTATTTTATCAAATCGGGGAAAAAATCCCGAAAATCAGATTCTAAGCGCTGATAGTTAGCTGTCAAATCTTCTATGCCGCTTGCCAAGTTATTTGTCCGCTTGATTCGGGCGGACATTCTTGTAAGAGTGATGCCGATTTCGGCAATTTCCTGATAAGATGAAAGCAAGTCGCGGGCAATTATTGTTGGCAGCACCCGCTGGAGAGATTCAGGCAATATATCGCGATTGTCTTGCAGGACTTTATAGACATGGCAAGAAAAATCGGGAAGCGGAATTTCTGAATATTCCAGCCAATTTTTAGCCAAGAAGTGGTCGTAAAACACGTCAATCAAAACTCCAGCAAACCTGCGTCTCTCGGAAGAAACAAGGCTTTTACTCGCTCGCACTATGGCGTGAGAGTCCGTGTAGCTATCTACTTTGCGGTGCAAATCGATGCCTTTTCTAATTTCATCGGGATAAAGGTTGACGGCCGTTCCTTTGACAAAATCTCCTAAGAGGTTGCCAATCAGGGATTCTGGCGTGCCTTTTGATAAGAATAGATGAGCCAAATAATTCATTGCTACAGTAAAAATATCTAACATAGCATAAGGAGAAAGAATAATGGCTCTTCTGGAATGTGTAAAACCGGGTGCTAAACTCGGTCAAATTATTTTTGCCGTCGATGAATCTTGGATAACAAAAGAGCGATCGCCTAACTGTAGTATACAGGCGATCGCTGCACCCACGCTCAAATATTGCTTGCGATCGATTGACTGATGCTCGATCGTTTCACAAGAGAAGCTTAAATCTTTGTAAACCAAACTGATCGCATCAAACTATTGACTGCCTAAACGCTCTAATAGCTTCCCCAGCATCAGTTTCCGCCATCAAAATACAGCGTTTCATCAAATCGATATCGAGGTTGTTGAGTCCGGGTAGCTGACTGCGATCGCTATTTTCATAGCTACCATCTTGGAGATGATATATCTTCAGTAATCCATCTTCCCAAAACCAAACCTCTGGAACACCTAAAGCTTTATAGCGCTCTAACTTACTGATTCCTCCACTGGTAAAGACAACTTCGATCGACAAATCTGGAATTGGTTTTACACTCCCAATATAGTAGGATTCGTCTGCTTGCACAGAGACAACTCCCGATCTTTCCTGCGTCATTGCCCCTGTGGGCTTGAAGAAAATTCCCTGTTCGACGAGAAAGGTAGTCACTAAGTAACCGATAACATGAGCAAAAGTTTCGTGGTCTTCTCCAGGCATCAGAATCTCGATCGTCCCATCATAGTAAAATAGTCGCACTCTAGGGGAGCCTTCAAAGCCTTTTTGGATAAATTTAAACCGTTCCCACATTCCATGATGAACAATTCGCTGATCTGTGGTTTTGCTAAGTAATGGAGGCATCGCGCTCAGATCCAGTCCAGAAGTTATCTTGATTGTAGCTCATATTTTTGACGTTCAATCAAATTTTGCCAAACCCAAAATAGCTTGTTTATTGACAATAGAAATTGTCTAAAACCGCAGATAAACCAGACTACTATCCGCGTTTATCTGGGTTCATCTGGGGTTAAAGAATCCCCCTAAGAACCACCTCGCAACTTATCTTCAACTTTTAAACTCCTAATCTGTTCGCGAATCACATCGGTTTTTGTTCTACCACTGTTCGCGCAATAAGCTTCTAGCCGAAGCATTTCTACTTCAGGCAGTCGAATGGTTAGAACTTTAACATTGTTACTCATACTGCAATTATACTGAAAAATGCAGTACAATTATAGCAGATAAATGCGCCTTGGCAGAATGTTGCCGCACCATGCCAAGACGACTTCCCCGAAGTTGAACGTCCAACAAAGGAGCAATTTAATTATGATTCAAGATCCAGAAAAAGAACCAGAATGCTGGGACGAGCCGATTTTAGCGGATAATCCCAGGCAAGCGAAACAGGATTGCCAAAAACGAGTCGCTACCGGGTTGAATTAGAATCTGTGACTCAACCCCGAAAAGTTGAAAATCGCCCTCAAGTCTACCGTTGCAACTACAAGGAGAAAGAGTAATGGCTGTTCTAGAATGTGTAAAACCGGGTGCTAAACTCGGTCAAATTATTCTTGCCGTCGATCTTACTGTTGCCGGTGCTGTCGATCGCGTTCTGGCAAAAATTCAAGACTTGGGATATGACCCAGAAATTCGTCATGTCAACTATCCGTCTGGAGTTCACGTCTTGGCAATTCTCAAAAACGAACAGCATTCAGAAGCAGTCGATGATGACTACTTGTTAGACGAGTGGCTGCAAGTAAGATCGGAAATTAACCCCGATGCGGTTCATTTGTGGCGCGGTAAATAAACCAATTAACAATTAAACCGCAGATAAACGCAGATAAACGCAGATGAGCTGATGGGAATTTCATCTGCGTTCATCCGCGTTAATCAGCTAAAATCTGCGGTTGCATACCCCTACGAACCTCCCCGCAACTTATCCAAAACCGTCCGGTCTTCCAAAGTCGAAGTATCTCCAGAAACCTCTTCTCCCGCAGCTAAAGAACGCAGCAAACGCCGCATAATCTTCCCGCTTCGAGTCTTCGGCAAAGCATCGGTAAATCGAATTTCGCCGGGACGGGCGATCGCCCCAATTTCCTTAACAACGTGCTGCTTCAACTCAGACGCCAATTCATCGCTAGGTTGCTGCGAGTTGTCCAGCGTGACAAAAGCCACAATATCCTCACCTTTAATCTCATCCGGTTTACCAACAACCGCAGCTTCCGCCACCGCTGGATGCGATACCAAAGCTGACTCGACTTCCATTGTGCCGAGTCGGTGTCCGGCCACATTAATTACATCGTCAACGCGGCCCATTACCCAGAAATAACCGTCTTTGTCCTTGTGCGCGCCGTCCCCTGCAAAGTACACGAATTCGCCATCTTTCGGGTGCAAATATTCCCAATAAGTGCGGCGGAAGCGATCGGGATCGTTGTAAAGTGTACGCATCATTCCCGGCCAAGGATGTTTCACCACTAAATAACCGCCACTTTCGTTAGTTACTGGTTCGCCATCTTGGTCAACAACATCGACCACAATTCCAGGGAACGGTAGGGTTGCAGAACCAGGTTTTGTAGGAATTGCACCGGGCAAAGCGGTAATCATAATTCCCCCGGTTTCTGTTTGCCACCAAGTATCGACGATCGGACAATTCGAGTTGCCAATTACGCGCTGATACCACATCCAAGCTTCGGGATTGATCGGTTCGCCGACAGTTCCTAACAACCGTAAAGATGACAAATTTCTGGCATTTGGCAAGTGTTCGCCCATTTTCATAAAGGTGCGAATTGCCGTGGGTGCAGTGTAGAAAACGGTGACGCCGTATTTTTCAATTACATCCCAAAAACAGCCAGGATTTGAAGGGCGAGGAGCACCTTCATACATTAAAGTTGTCGCACCGTTGGATAGCGGCCCGTAGACAATATAACTGTGCCCAGTAATCCAGCCGACATCAGCAGTACACCAGTAAACATCGGTATCTTGGAGGTCGAATATCCACTTGGTTGTCATGTGGGTATAAAGGTTATAACCGCCCGTTGTATGGACGACACCTTTCGGTTTGCCGGTACTTCCCGAAGTGTAGAGTACGAACAGCATATCTTCGCTGTCCATCGGTTCGGCGGGGCAGTCGGCGGAGGCGTCTTTTTGCAAGTCGTGCCACCAAAGATCGCGCCCCGGTTCCATGTCAATTTGCTGTTTGGTGCGCTGAACTACGAGAACGTTGGTAACGCTGGGTGTGGCGTTGTTGGCGAGGGCTTTGTCTACTTGTGCTTTGAGGCCAACTGCTGCATCTTTGCGGAAGCCACCGTCAGCGGTGATGACGAGTTTTGCTTGGCCGTCGTTGAGCCGATCGCGCAAAGCTTCTGCACTAAAACCGCCAAAAACAACGCTGTGTACTGCACCGATTCTGGCGCAGGCTAGCATGGCGATCGCAGCTTCGGGAATCATGGGCATATAAATGCCCACGCGATCGCCCTTTTGGACTCCCAATTGTTTGATGACGTTCGCCATTTGGCAGACTTCGCGGTGGAGTTGCGCGTAGGTGAGGGTGCGCGAGTCTCCGGGTTCGCCTTCCCAAATCAGGGCGGCTTTATTTTTGCGCCAAGTGGTTAAGTGGCGATCGAGACAATTGTAAGAAATGTTTATTTTGCCGTTGACAAACCATTTGGCAACAGGCGGTTGCCAGTCGAGCACGGTATCCCAGTTTTGGAACCAGTGCAATTCTTGGGCGGCAAGTTCTGCCCAGAATGCTTGGGGGTCAGCTTTGGCTTTATCGTAGAGGGCTTGGTACTCTTCTAAGCTTTTGATGTGAGCTTTTTCGGAGAATTCAGCGGGCGGGTGAAATAGGCGTTTTTCCTGAAGAATTGATTCGATGGTATCTTGTGACATTGCTTTTTCTGTAACTGCATCTACTTCTTTAAACTATTTTGTACGCAATTGAGCGCAAAAATATCTTGAGTTTCGTTAAGAATTTTGGTTATTGTGTAAATGTTGGGGCTGTGGCTGTTTATTTGAAAATTATAATTTCATCGAATTTGGAGGCTAAATAAAGTTCGATCGAGCTTCGTTTAGTGAAAATATTTTATATAAAATATTGTAGAAGTTTTAGTTTAATAGTATAATGATGTGAAGCTGCTTGAAAAGAATTATTCAACCTGAATGAGAGGGGAAAGCATGACCCAAAATTTAGAAGCAAGCCAACTTTCGCTAAATGACGTTCGCCGCCTTCTCAAACTGGAAGAGCGAGAAGGAGACGCCTTCACCGATTTTTTCTCTTTGGAACCGCTGTCTGAATTAGAACAGCAGGAAATATTAAAAATTAGAACAGACTTTCGACGCTACTTATCCGCCGGAAAAGTTTCAGAAGAACTTGTTAAATTTTTAGTGCTTTCACCGTTAATGAGATTAGGAGGATTTTTTGATATTCCGATTGTGCTGACAATGGAAGATAGCATCCCGATCGAGGTGGAGGATGGGGATACTTTAATTAAAGGGCGCTTGGATATCTTAGCCGTAAATCAGCCGGATGCAGAGCTCGTGGCGGCACAGTTTTGGATTTTGGTAGTGGAGGCGAAAAATAGTGCGATCGCACCTTTGACTGGTTTGCCGCAACTCCTAACTTATACTTATAAAAGTTTGCAGCAGCAATCGTCTGTTTGGGGATTGACGACGAATGGCGAAAGTTATCGGTTTGTGCGGGTGACGCGGGGCAATCCTTGTACTTATCAGATTTTACCGGAATTGAATTTGATTGACCCAGAGCGATCGCTCTTGTTGGCGCAAGTGTTGAAAGCTATTTGCAAGTTGCAGAATGTGCAGTTGCAGTTGGCTTAATCTCTCAGGTGAAAATCTGTGCTTATCCCTACTGCCTAGACAAATATTTTGTAACATCGGGGGAAACACCTTTAGTCGCTAATCGCCCTCTATCGCTGGTTCCAAATGTTGTTAACTTCTGTTTAGAAACTGCCGATTCAATTAGAAATTAAGATTTGTTAAAAATTTGCTCTCCTGAGTGACAAAATACAAGTCGTTCTTTAAAATAAGAGACAATTTGACCCGGAAACTGAAGGTAAGAAAATGTCTGAACTTAGACAAAATCTAATTACCAGAGATTGGGTAATCATCGCCACCGAACGGGCGACAAGACCGGATCAATTCGCTAACAAAAAAAAGTGCGAAATATTAGTCCCACCGCACCGTGCCGATTGCCCGTTTTGCGTGGGAAATGAGGAAGACGGAACCTTAGAAACTTGCCGTTTGGGCGATCGCACTGGCTGGAAAGTCAGGGCAATTCGCAACAAATATCCCGCCCTCTCCCCGACAGCAGAATGGATGAGGATATCATCGGGAATTCACCGCACGATGGCGGGAATCGGCGTTCACGAAGTAATTGTCGAACACCCGCGACACGATTTGACCACAGCTTTGTTGAGCGTTGAAGAAGTTGAAAACATACTTTTAGTATACCGCCAGCGCTATGTAGAAATTAGAAAAAATCCCCACATTGAAACAATTATTATCTTCAAAAATCACGGCGAAACTGCCGGAACTTCTCTCGAACACCCCCACTCGCAGATAGCAGCGACGCCCGTTGTACCCAGCCAATTTCGCAGCCGCATCGACGAAGCTATTAGATATTTTGACGACACGGGAGAATGCCTCTTTTGCCGGACTTTGGAAGATGAATTAGCGGCGAAGGAAAGAGTGATTTGTGAGAGTGAACATTTTGTGGCTTTTATCCCTTACGCTGCACTTTCACCGTTTCACACTTGGATTTTTCCGCGCCGGCATTCCTCTTCGTTTGATGAAATTACTGATGCGGAAATTGCGGATCTTGCTGATACTTTGAAAATTGTACTGGCTAAGCTTTATTACGGATTGAACAATCCCGATTACAACTATAATATTCGATCGGTGCCGATCGCCCAACGGGCAACAAAATACTTTCACTGGTATATCGCAATTATTCCCAGAGTCACCAAGCAAGCTGGGTTTGAGTTGGGCAGCGGGATGTTTATAAATACTGCTTTGCCCGAAGAAAGTGCGGCGTTTTTGCGATCGATCGAAATTCCTAGCCACAGTAATTTCCCCCCCATCTAAAGTATCCTACATCACAACAGTCAAATTTACTTCAAATTGGGGTGGAAATGTACGCAGGCAGTCTGAATTGCGAGTCTGTCTTGGGGGAGGAAAGTGATATTATTTGAGATTTGATATTTGAGATTAAAAAATTGGGGATAACGAATGATCTAAGGGTTTAGATCACCCGGCTACAGTTGCATTCTTTTGTGAAACTGGTATCATTTACGAGCTCAAGTTATGAAGGTACAAATACTTAGGGATTGTACCAAACTCACAATAAACTTTCGACATACTGCCAGCCGTCGTCGCTAAAAGTAGCTCTCAACATATCTCTAATTTTGGCATCGATCGATAATATCCCCTCGCCCGACTCACCATTCTCGCCGATTTCGCAACTGTCTTCAGACATATGTTCTTGGATATGGGCCAGAGTATGGGCGAAATTAGCCAGAAAATAATGTTCGTGCACCCACGCTGTCGGATCGGGTATTTCTGCACTCCCAAAAGCTCGATCGACTAAATCTTTTTTGGCAACATCGTCAGTCTGGTTTTTCATGTTGAGTTCGATTTAGGTAGAACTGGTAACTTATCCATTCTAAGCTTAATTGTCAACAGGATCGCGATCCTGATCGACCACAGCAGTGACAAATTTGTGTATTGTGTGCGATCGCGATCCTAATTTTTTGGTCAATCGCGTGTTATCATTTTACCTCAAACTCGGTGGTCAATAATGTTCACATCGAGCAGAATAGACTTGGGAATCATTCCGTGAACTCCTTTTTGAGGATTGTTGACAGCCTGCGTAATCCGAAAATTAACCGCGAGGGAACACAAAACATAAGCATCTTCTTCTTTGAAACCTGCAAACTTTTGTAGCCAATAAACCGTCTGTTTTACCGCCATCTCAAACGCTTCATCTAATGTTATACCGAATCCCATAATCACAATATGAGTGGGCGTTTCAGCAAACGGAAATATCAGAAATAAATCCTTGCGTAAGATGATTTGAATAGTCCCGTTCATGGAAGTTTCAATGGCAGTACCGTCAACTTCACCGTCTCCTTGTGCCGAATGTCCGTCGCCGATGGACAGTAAACCGCCGCGCATAAAAACAGGTAAAAATAACCGCGTTCCTGGTTGGAGTTCCTGATTGTCCATATTGCCGCCGTAGCGCTCTGGAGGAATAGAAGAACGGTTAATTTCTGCATTGGCAACGCCGATAATGCCAAAAAAAGGATGCAGGGGAATCCGAATGCCGCTACCTGCGGGAAATTCAGCAATTTTTTGCTCTAAATCTAGCGAAATAAACCGCAATTTAGGTTCGGAGAAATACTCCGGTAAAGCTCCCCATCCGGGCCGAATTGCATTAAATCCTACTGGTAAACTTGGGTAAACATCCTCAATGTGAATTTCTAAAACGTCTCCCGGTTCGGCATTGTTAACATAAATCGGGCCTGTTAGCAAGTGGGGCCCCGGCCCAACTTTGCGGTTGGGAGGCAAATTCTGACAAATATCTAAAAATTCGGGGGTGAGAAATTCCGGCGGCGCTTTGTCAGCAACATAATATCCTGAATAGGTTTCGATATCGATGCGATCGCCCGAATCGACGATTAAAGCAGGTTCGATGTTCGGAGAAAAACCGCCTAAGTGTACGGTTTTGCAGTTAGCCTTGAGAAGGTGGCGAGTCATGGGATTTTAGATTTTAGATTTTAGATTTTAGATTGAAGGAAGGGTGTTAAGAATGTTATATCGCAAGTCTTAATCATTTTTGAGAATTTTTTTTTAAATGAACCGCAGAGGGCGCAGAGGGCGCAGAGAAAGAGAATTCAGAGATAAGAAGAGGTCAAAAAATGGTTGAGGTTTGTTTGATGTGAGATATTTTACTAATTTCTTAACTTTTTGATAACGTTGGTAGTTTAAAATTTAAAGTTAGCGGGGCGGGTTTATATCTATTGGGGTGGGGAGTTCTGTTTGGCTGGTGAAACCCCCCCTACAACTAATGACTAATGACTTATGTTAACGCCTTTGCCTAATAAACTAGAAACTTCTCAAGGTTATTCTCGCAATCCCTGGTTTTTTGCGGTTTTGATTTTGATTGTCCTATTGCTAGGTTTTATGATGCCATCTAACCTCAACGAACCTCAGCTTTTAACCGATCCGTTTTTGCAAGTCCCAACAGCAAACTCGGTGCGAGTTGTCTGGTTTACCGAGTTTGCCGGTACTCGCAACACGGTTGCTTACGGCGAAAATCTGAATGAAATTGCGGCTGCAAATACTACGAAGCTAAGCCGCACTCGCGAAGACAAAGACTCGCGCATTTCCGATGAAATCAAACAAAGCATAATTGACAGCAATCCAATTGTCCGCGACATCTGGCGCCACGAAGCAGAAGTCCCCAATTTAATGCCCGGTGTTCGCATTCCTTATCGAGTCACTAGCGAAAGGAAAGACGGCGCATCTGTCAGCAGCAAAATATTCACTCTTTCTCCCACACCAGCAGCAGGAATTGCGCTCAAAATTCTCCTCACTTCCGACCATCAATTGATGCCTATGACAGCAGCAAATCTCCAGAAAGTAGCCGAAAAAATGGGGAGAGTTGACGCGGTTTTTATGGCTGGGGATTTAGTTAATATACCCGATCGCGCTTCTGAATGGTTTGACGACTACCGAGGCCGCGCCTTCTTTCCCGCGCTGCAAGGGCGCGCATTTTCCGAACTGGACAAAAACGGCATCAAAACCGTTTACAGCGGCGGCGAAATGATCCAACACGCGCCTTTATTTACCGCCATTGGCAATCATGAAATCATGGGTCGCTTTGCAACCAACAGCACACTCGGCGACCAATTTAACGATCCTTTTCCCCGCGCCGCTGCCGAGAAAATATACGCTCAACGTGCTGCCTCTTTGAATCCCAAGAATGACTCTTCAGTGCGGGAAATATGGCTAAAAAACAATAGTTTTAATAGCGATACCTATGACGAGATTTTCAATTTACCGGGAGGCAAAAAATACTATGCTGTGACTTTTGGCGACGTGCGGTTAGTGACTTTGTATGTTACGAATATCTGGCGGACTCCGAATTTAGATCCGGGTGCGAGAGGCAGGTATCGGGAACGGGACGAAGATTTTAATAATCCCGAAAAATGGGGATACGGACAGCATATTTTTGAGCCTATTGTCAAGGGCAGCGCTCAATATACTTGGCTGCAACAAGAGTTAAAGAGTTCGGAGTTCCAGCAGGCCAAATATAAAATTGTGATGTTTCACCACCCGCCGCATTCTCTGGGTGACAATATTGTACCTGCTTATACCGATCCAGTGCAAATAGTCGATCGCGCTCTCGATGGCGAGATTAAAATGGTGCGTTACGAGTATCCGAAACAGCAAGATTATCTGATTCGGGATGTAGTGCCACTACTAGAAACAGCGGGGGTGCACTTGGTATTTTACGGACATTCGCACTTGTGGAATCGGTTTGTAAGTTCCAGCGGAATGCACTTTTTGGAGACTTCTAATGTGGGCAACAGTTACGGTGCTTTTGTGGGGGAAAAGCGCCGATTTGTGCCGCCGGCATATCGGGAAGATTACAGCGCTATTGGAAACCCGAACGGATTGGAACCTGTGGTGCCAACTGTTGCGCCTTTGTTGGGAGAAGACGGGCGGCCGCTGCCGTATATTGATAGCAATGATATTACGGCTTTTACTATTTTTGATACGGGGGAGGGTACGGTTAGCAGCTACTATTTTGATACGCGGAAACCGGAGTCGCAAGTGGTGAAGTTTGATGAGTTTAAGTGCGAAAGATAAGGGCACGGCATTGCTGTGTCCCTACAGATATCTGAGTCAACTCAGATGTTGCACTATTCTCAATTAGCTGTTTAGGAACGGGCCGGAGAGCCCGTTCCACAAGAAAATTGAGTTTTGTGGAACAGGCATCTTGCCTGTTCTTAACAATGGTGCAAGATGTAATACCAAGTTGCATTCTGATGTAGAATCTAGTTGAGGGTGATAAATGTCAAATAATTTGGAAATTCCCAACAATATTGGGCTGTTGACTCAACCGTCTTATAGCCCCGAATTAATGCCAGTTGAACATCTGTGGGAAGATTTACGAGAAAACTACTTTAATAACCGAATATTCAAGTCAATGTCTAAGCTAGTCGATAAACTTTGTCAAGGGCTTGTCAATCTACCATCTAATCCGGAACGCTTGCGCTCAATGACTTATTTCCCACATTTTAGAATAAGCTCTTTGAAAGCAACTTAGTATCAGCTTATACAACAGGCATACAATGTTAGCTGGAAAAAAAGTCGAGCTAATCGCTCACTGAAAACGTGTTAATACTTTGTTCAAACGTGGGCCTGCGCTGTTCAAATTCCTCAGCACTGGTAGAGAATGCAACAATCCACATATTGCTCCCCTGCTTAATCGTGTAGATTATCTGTTTGGCAGTTACACCCGAAATTGTTGCTTCTGTCACAATCTGACCTGCCTGATAGCGGTCAAGCGACACCTTCTTCTGCTCCACGACACGAAATTCGCTGGGTAATTGTTTGGTAATGATATCCAAGTATGTATCTATTGTCACTGTAGATCCAACTGACTCTCTAGCAATAGCGACATTACTCAGAAAACCGGGTTTACCAACCTTCGAGTCAAAAGCCCAAATGACGAATGCGGATGGATTCTGTTTAAGAGACTGAGCTATCTGCTGATAGTAGGGCCCCAAAGATTCCAGCTTTTGAACCACCACGTCCAGATTTTGGCTGAGATCTCCGCCGCTATAACTCTCCGGTAATTGTAATTGTGCACCACGTCCCTCAAATTTTTTCCAACCTGGGATGGTGGTGGTTTGTGTGGCGACAAACGGACTTGATGCGTGTTGTTGAGAAGTTTCTGGTGGCTTGCAGCCTATGACTAGGCTTGGTAGCAACAGACAGAGTACCAGCAAAAAGTTTTTCTTATTCATGGAATTACGGTTTATACCCCAACTTGGTATCACTCATGATTGTACGTCTGAACGCAACTTGGTATAAGATTAAACTGAGATGTTGCACCCTTTTTAATTACCTGTTTAGGAACGGGCAAGATGCCCGTTCCACAAAACTCAATTTTATTGTGGAACAGGCATCTTGCCTGTTCTTAACAAAAGTGCAAAATTTCAGATTAAACTTTCTCTTTCGCAGGCGGAACCAAACCAGTTTTATTCAAACCCGCATCAATCTGCCTGAGCAATTTAAAATCGTCTTCGGGTAAAGAATTAACAGGCGAGTGTTTTTCCAGAAACGAGAATGCTTGGCGAAATTCACGGGGCCGGGAGTCGATCGCACTATCAAAGTGACAAGGTACAATCCTTTGAAAGTCCCAAGTCGCCACTTTATCCACCCAATCGAGAGTTTCCCTCGGCGCGCGGTTGAGAATCAAAGTCTGCAAAATCGGCGCGACAAACAACCGCCCTCCTCCCCGCAAAGCCTCAAACGATCGCACCCAATCTGTTTTCCACTTGAACGGATACAACCCGAAATAAGCTTTCCTAGAGCGTTCTGGCGCTTGGCGTGCGCTGGCAAATACCTCCGACCACGACGGCACTTCCAGCACGCTGGGGCTAAAATACATGGCAAATAAGGCGATTCTCTGCCAGCCTTTGCGCCGATTTTCGTGGGTGTCTGCCACGGTGTCCGAGGCGCTGTCTTTGGCGTGAAACAGCAGCGGGTACGAGTCGAGTTGGACGATCGCCGGCGGATTTTCAGGAATGGAAACTATGGAATCTGTTAACATCAGCGTGTGCGATCGCCTGTGAAATAACGCAACTTCCGCAAATCTCCCCAAACCGAGGTCGAGGGGGCCGAGAATTGCCCAGTCAAATTGATCGGCTAACGGCGTGTTGCTGCTGTCAAAGGGGAGTACAGAGGTGCGTTTGGCGGGCAAACCCAGCCAACTCAGCGGCAAATTCACGGGGAAACTCCACTGCTGCGGGGCGACAAACACCTGCGCTTCGGGAAAACACCTCGCAAAGGGGCCGACAAAAACTTTGTGCTCGATGCCCGAAACCGTTGTCAGCAGGATGTACTTAACCTCGCCGTGCTCCGCTACTAACTCTTTTACCAAGCGGATGCACTCAGGAGTCGGTGCAACGGGGGCGTAGACGAGAAGGCCTTCGGGTTCTAGTTTAATTACAGTCATCCGAATCGGAACGACAACGTAAAAAATGCCTTGTAGTTGGTCAAAAGTCCAGATTGTATCTTTAACTATTTCCTTGCGGATGGTGCGCCGCTTGCTGTAGGGATAGAGGGGGACGACTGGCCAAAAGGCCCAAGAATAGTCCCTAGAATCAATCTGTGCTGATGTTGGTATGCCTTCGCCCTCTGCCACTGGTGCGACTCCTTGCCGATTTTTTTGTATGTGCGTGCGATCGAACTGTTTTTATCTTATTTCACTCGTGTTGCGCGGATTCGAGGAGTTGAAAAGGGGTTTCACCAGGCCTGGGTGCGAAAACTATTAAACCAACTGTTCAGGATCGATGCCTAACTCCCGCAACCGCGCCGCTAGTCTTTCCTCTCGCTGTTGAGATTCTGTCAGTTGCTGTTGAGCTTCAATTACTTGCTGTTGAGATTCTATCAGTTGCCGTTCCGCCGCCGTTGCTCTTTCACCCGGACTCAAAATCAACCCTCCTTGGGCCGTAAACCACCGCAACCACAACCGATTCATACTCTTATAAGTGCCTTGCCACCAACCTAAACTCAACTGCAACTCAGGAATAAATAACCGCCCATCAATTAATTCTGCAGGTTCATAGTGGCCTCCTACAAGATGAAAAGCTCGCAATTCATCCGTATAGCGACTGAACACAAAATAGTAAGGAATCCGCAAAATTTGTTCATAAACTTGCCACTTAGTCGGCGGTTCCCCAGCTTGCTGAACAGTCCGCCCTAAATCTTCATCTTCAGTTCCCGGCGATAGCAATTCCACCACCACAAAAGGATTTACCCGTTCTTGCCAAACTACATAACTCAAACGCATATCGCGCCCTTGATAAAGCCTTGGCACACCCACCGCAGCAAACCAATCCGGGCGTTTATGCCAGCGCGGTTGTGTTGCATCGTAATACAAATTTAGGTCACTCGCTGTAAAGACTTGTTCCGCATCCCATCCCGGCGGCAAAAACGTGAATTCCAAGAGTTGCGGCTGATCTAAATGAAATGTATCTGGCAAACCGGGCTCCTTTGGGTCTTCGCTAGGTAAATCATACATTGTTGGCAAACTCTGTCGGGGGTCTAGAGGCGGTTCAGCTTGAGCAGGCGGGTAAGTCGGGAATGTCATAATGAATTCTGAGGTTGCTTATCCTGATATGATTATAGCCTTGTGAGAATGTCTTGCATTTCCAAAGAATTCCCATTAACTCTCAATCTCAAATCTCAAATCAAAACTCCAAAATCGATATGACTCAAAACTACCGCATCACTCTTTTACCAGGAGACGGCATCGGCCCTGAAATTATCGCTGTGGCGGTAGATGTCCTGAAACTTGTCGGTCAACAATTGGACATCGGCTTTGAATTTCAAGAAGCTTTAATGGGCGGCGCTGCTATTGATGCAACAGGCAATCCGCTGCCAGAAGAAACACTCTTAAAATGCCGCGACTGCGATGCAGTATTGTTAGCAGCAATTGGCGGTTACAAGTGGGATAATTTACCCCGCGAACAGCGCCCTGAAACTGGATTATTAGGACTGCGCGCCGGATTGGGATTGTTTGCAAATTTGCGTCCGGCGACTATTTTACCGCAATTGGTTGATGCTTCTAGTTTGAAACGGGAAGTTGTCGAAGGCGTGGATATTATGGTCATCCGCGAACTCACAGGCGGCATTTACTTCGGCAAACCGAAAGGTATTTTTGAGACGGAAACAGGCGAAAAACGCGGTGTTAATACGATGGCTTACACCGAGTCGGAAATTGACCGCATCGGGCGAGTCGCTTTTGAGACGGCTAGGAAGCGGGGAAAAAGGCTGTGTTCCGTTGATAAAGCGAATGTTTTGGATGTTTCGCAACTGTGGCGCGATCGTATTATTGCCCTTTCTTCAGAATACCCTGATGTCGAACTTTCTCACCTCTACGTTGACAACGCAGCCATGCAGTTAATTCGCTGGCCGAAACAGTTCGATACAATTGTCACCGGCAATTTATTCGGCGACATTCTTTCCGATGCGGCGGCGATGCTAACTGGTAGTATTGGGATGCTGCCTTCTGCTAGTTTGGGAGCAACGGGGCCTGGAGTTTTTGAACCCGTGCACGGTTCCGCACCAGACATCGCCGGACAAGATAAAGCAAATCCCATCGCCCAAGTTTTGAGTGCGGCAATGATGTTACGTTACGCCTTAAATCAGCCGGAAGCTGCTAATAAAATCGAGCAAGCAGTTGTCGAAGTTTTGGATCGAGGTTATCGCACTGGTGATATCATGTCGGAAGGCATGAAACTCGTTGGCTGTCGGGCAATGGGCGATGCTTTAATTGAAGTTTTGCAAGGTTGATCTATTTATTTTGTAGATAGTGTCTTGACCTGTCAAGGGGTAGCGTTCAAATAATTGAGATCGAAAGGCTTTTGGGATTTTAAAATCCCAAAAGCCAAATGCAGCAACTTCCGATATCATTGCATCAATCACCTGCATTTTGACCTTTCCACGACCCCATAATCGCACAGCGAGTCGCTTGGAGTAACGGGTTGCAGGGCATCGCGACTACCTCCTGCAGATACAACGCTTTTTTTCGTCGGACGTTTCCGGTACAAAACAAACGAGTTTTGCCTTTAACTGAAGTTCCAGAAGTGCGATCGCCCTTGAGTTAGACCAGCATAGGCTGCTAATTGACGCAGCAGCAAGTTGCGGATGAATTGGACGTGAGTGTAACCACTGTGAAAAATTGGGAAGCGGGTAGACATATTCCAAAACTCTATCTAGAAGAAACGAAAGTTTTGTGCGAGATCCTGAAGCTTTCCGTAGGCGATTGGGTAGATTAAAAAAGCAAGCTAAGCAATAGCAAAAGTAACAGCGATCGCACCTATTCCATATCTAATCAAAAAGTGCGATCGTCTCTTTTCTTGCCCCCTTAAAAAAGAATGCCAGTATTGTGCCGCGGCGATTGATTGAGAAAAGTGCAAGATCCGGACTTAGGCATGAGCTCCCGATATGGTGTGGGCCACTCCTCCGGTGGTTGCCCCTACCTCATAACTGCGGGTATTGTACAATAGGTAGTTCGTAAAACTTAACACATTTCTCTCTATTTAAAATCTCTATTTAAAAACATCTTTCGTCTTTGGTAGCACCAAAGTGGCTGTCAAGTAAACTGCTGCGTGGATGCTTAAAATTCGCCAATAATTCAAAGCCAAGTTTTGCCAAGTCGGTTCGTAGACTGCACTCTTCTCGAATAAATGCGGTAAGATTGTGCGATCGCACAATCTTACCGCATTTCCCTCAACCGTTTATGTAATAATCCCGCGTTCCCTTCGCATTCATCGCTTCTCCGAGTCGATTTAACCCGTACACGTAAGCAGCAGTTCTCATGGAAACTGACAATTCCTGAGATTTTTTCCAAATTGCTTCTGTTTCTTCGACCATTTTATGCTTCAACCGTTGGTTGACTTCCTCCAGCGTCCAATAAAGCCCGCTGCGGTTTTGCACCCACTCAAAATAACTAACCGTTACGCCTCCGGCATTGACTAAAATATCAGGGATTACTTGAATTCCCCTCGCTTCTAAAATCAAATCTGCAGCAGAATCAATCGGGCCGTTAGCTACTTCAAAAATAAACTTAGCCTTAACATCATTAACATTCGCTTCCGTTATTTGATTCTCCAAAGCTGCTGGAACCAGCACGTCTACATCTAATGCTAAAAGCTGTTCATTTGTCAAGATTTCGTGTTCTATAATATTGCAAACTGAACCTTCGCAGTAAACAGCTTTGATACCTTTGTTAGAGTCTTTAAAGCCTCGAATACTGGGGATATCCAGCCCTTGTTTTGCATAAATTCCGCCTTGGGAATCGCTGACAGCCACAACTTTGTAACCTGCTTTCCAGAGCAGTTCAGCTATTTCGGCACCTGCATTACCAAAACCTTGTACTGCTACAGTGGTATCTTGAGGATTGAGTTCAAATTTGGGTAAGATAGTTTCTACTACAAAAAAAGCACCCATTGCTGTTGCCGTATCTCTGCCCAGACTGCCACCAATTGTCACTGGTTTTCCAGTCACAACCGCCGGAGAAAGCTGCCGCTTAATAATATTATACTGATCCATCATCCAACCCATAATCATGGGGTTGGTGTAGACATCCGGTGCGGGAATATCGACATCGGGACCGATGAAATCTGCGATCGCATCGACATAGCCCCGGCTCAACCGTTCCAATTCCAGTTTAGACAATTCCTTGGGATTGAGAGTAATTCCGCCCTTGGCTCCTCCAAAAGGCAAGTTCAAAACTGCACATTTAAACGTCATCCAAAATGCTAAGGATTGCACTTCATCAAGGGATACTCCCGGATGATAGCGAACTCCTCCTTTAGAGGGGCCTCTAGTATTGTCGTAGCGCACCCGATAACCTTGAAAAATTCGCAGGGAACCGTCGTCCATCCGCACGGGAATCGATACAATTAAACTGGATTTGGGGTGTTTCAGCCTTTCAATCGTATCCTCGGAAAGCGACACATATTTTAAGGCTCGTTCTAATCTGCGGCTGGCATCGGCAAATAATGAATCAGACATAAGAAGTTAGTTGACTGTTGACTGTTGTTAGTTGAGTGTTGTCAGAGAGAAGAAGGATTCGGGTTCTTAAGCTAATTTAATCACAATCCTGGTTGAATGCTGCCTCCTTTCTTCTGACAACAGTCAACTACCTTGTGTCGATCGACTTTTCGAGCAGTGCCAAGCAGCCATTAAGCAGATACACTTACAATAGAAGGTGATATTAAAGCTCAAGCCGCACTTTGAGTTCGATCGCTCAAATCAGTGCCAGCCATCAGGGGAATTAAATTCTGAAATAGATCGAGGCTTTAGCTGACGTTAGAAACTGAATTATTATTATGGTTGGACTCCTAGCCGCACTCTCTGCGTCTGCGGCAGGGGGTATGAGAATTGCCCTGCCCCTGCTGTTAATTGGTTTGTTGCGGATTGACAAACTTTGGTCGGAAATACCTCTATTGTCGGGGGTTCCCCCCCAGGTGGCTATCACCATCTTGGTGAGTTGGTCGCTGTTAGAATTATTTGCTTCTAAAACCTTTGTAGGGCAGCGGGTACTGCAAATTGTGCAAATTATTTTCAGCCCCATTGTAGGAGCAATTATGGGAATTGCGATCGCTCAGGTAAGTTCGATCGATGAAATTATTGCTCACCCTTGGATGCTGTGGATAATTGGTATTGTCGGAGGTTTGTTGGCTTTAGTGCTGCAACTGGTACAAGCAGGATGGTTTTATCGACTGCGGGGTTTGCCGATTTGGGTGATTTTCCTCCAAGATGTTCTGTGCATTTCCTTGGTTTTGTTTGCCTTTGACGCACCACGGCAGGGAGGGTTAGTTGCGATGATACTGCTGTGGCTGGCAATTCGCAGTTCTAAAGAGTGGTATCGCTGGTACAAAAGTCAGGGAATACCGGGCGATAAGGGAAATCCCCGCCGCCGCAAGCGCGATCCTGATTAATTATTGATTAGTTATTAGTGATTACTTATGGGTGATTAGCTATTGGTGATTAATCATATCGCTTACGCTTGTTACGGAATGATTTAACCGCAGAAACCGCAGAGGGCGCTGAGTCTCCAGAAGAGAGAGATGAATAATTCTGATACCAACGGATTTGATCTCATTAGTCATGTGTAACAACAGTCAACAGTCAACAGTCAACTGTCAACTGCCAACTGTCAACTGTCAATTTAAAGCAATCCGATCGAGTGTAGCGGGCCTTGACCCGTAATTAACTCCAGCAATAGTGCCACAAAACCAATCATCGCCACACGACCGTTCCAGACTTCTGCCCCCGTGGTCAAACCCCACTCCCACTGCTCTTGAGGGTACATTTTCACTCTCTTGGAAGGGCGTATCACATCAGAGAATTTAACGTTGGGAGATTCGATCGACTCGATGACTAAATCGGCCAAAGCTTCAATAAACACCGGATGAGTATTCAGGGCGGGCACTCGGTAGAAATTTTTAATCCCCGATTCTTCTGCTAATTCTCGATACTCCATGTCAATTTCTTGCAGAGTCTCGATGTGTTCGGAAACAAAACTAATCGGAACTACCAACAAATCTTGGACTCCATTTTCTGCCAATTCGGTAATGGCGTCTTCGGTGTAAGGCTTGAGCCATTCCACCGGGCCAACCCGACTTTGATAAGCTAGAGTGTGTTCGTTCGGTCGGTTCAAATGTTCCATAATCAGACGAGTGCAATCTTCTATCTCGCGCTGATAGGGGTCTCCAGCCTCTTCTACGTAGCTGAGGGGGACGCCGTGGGCGCTGAAAAAGATGTGAACGCGATCGGGATCGGGATTGTGGTCTAGTTGTTGGGCTATCAGTTCCGACATTGCCTGAATGTAGCCTGGCCGCTTATACCAAGAAGGAATCGCGGTATATTCGATATCCTTGAGAGCTGGATCTTTGCCCCACATTTCTTCTAGCTGTCGGAAGCTAGAACCGCTGGTGCTGATGGAAAATTGAGGATATAGCGGCAAGATTGTCAAATGTTCGATGCGATCGCGCTTAATTTTGGCGAGTGCCTCTTCAGTAAAAGGATGCCAGTAGCGCATCCCCACGTATACTCGAGCATCTTGTCCCTTGGACTGCAATCGTTCTTGCAGGGCTACGGCTTGTTCCTCGGTAATTCGCCGCAAAGGAGAGCCGCCCCCGATTTGGCGGTAGTTTTCCTGGGATTTTTGAAAGCGCAGGGTCGAAATCAACCAGGCGAGCGGTTTTTGCATCCACGGAAACGGGATGCGAATGATTTCCGGGTCAGCAAACAAGTTGAACAGGAAAGGACGGACATCCTCGATTTGATCTGGCCCGCCCAAGTTTAATAGCAATACTCCCACACGACCCATAGCGGTTACAGCTCTCCCATCGTCTCAGTTCTGTTACTTATCTTTATCATATAACTTAATAATATCTTAAGTCGATAGCAAGGTATACATAATTTTGACTGTGGCAACACTTTTTAGAGATTTAAGTTATCGGTATCAGTTTCTCTCAGTGACTCTACGATGTGATCGCGCGTCTGGCTGCGAGTGAGCGTAGGCGGCACTGCTCGTTTGGGTCAACTAGCCTGGGAAAATTTGACCGTCAGCGCCGAAACTAAAGTTTTAGACCGTTGCTGCGGTAGCGGTCAAACTAAGCAATTTCTGGTGCAATATTTCCCGGATGTCACAGGACTTGACGCTGCGCCATTATCTCTGCAAGGGGCAAGGAAAAATGTACCATCAGCCAATTATTATTTAGAAGCTTTTGCCGAGTCGATGCCTTTTCCCGACTGTCAGTTTGACAGGAGTACACAGCAGCGTTGCGATGCACGAAATGCAACGGGCGCAATTGCGACAATCTTTCAGGAAGTATACCGCGCGATCAAGTCCGGTGGTCTATTCATTTTGGTAGATTTTCATCTGACCATAAATCCGGTACTTTTGCCAGGGTTGGCTGTATTTTTGTGGTTGTTTGAGACTGAAACTGCAGGGAAGTTGAGCGAAACAGACTTGGAAAGTTTGTTGGCAGAGGTGGGATGGCGATCGTACAATTCCAAAGAAGCTCAACAACCCAAAATTTATGCTGGCGGCAGCATTCAAGTAATATCATTTCCGGTTACACCGGAATGATGTTGACGGTTGACTGTTCACGGCGTCAACAGTCAACCGTCAACAGTGAACTCGAATTTACTCTTCCGATGCTAACGGATTTGATATAATCCAAGTTCAAAAGTCATTCGTCAAAAGTCATTAGGAGACAAGATTGCCTTTCCTTGCAAACAATCTGGAAAAGCATCGGCGTTTATCTGCGTTTATCTGCGGTTTCCCTAGCACTCAAAAAAATTTGCAATAAGTCTACTAATGACTCATGACTCATAACTAAACAAACTTTTTCGCTGCTGCCAAAGCCGCCTCAAACTTGAGCAACACATCCTTTTCTGTGTGAATAGCTTTCTCTTGTTCCAGCAGCGGGCGGCCAAAGCGAAAAATGCCGTCTTGTTCTACGTGGTCTACATAAGGCAGCGTTTCTGGATGCGGCAAAAATTTTCTGCCGATTGGGTACGGCGTGTGGAAAGAAAAGCTAAAATCGGGAAACTTGTCGCTCTTGATTTCGAGATAGTAAAGCGAGTAATAATCTTTGGTTTCGCAGTACACACATTCGCGGCACTTATTTACAAGTTTGCGGTTCTGATAGAAAAAATCCCACTTGTCCCAATAGTAGCCATCTTTCATCATTTCCTGGTGGTCGTCGCACAGTTCGAGATATAATTTGTCAGAATCCGCCGGACGGTAGAAATAAAGCATGGCGTAGGGCATTTCAATCAGTAACTTGACTGCTTGATTTTTTCGCTGGTACCATTCTTGTTGGTGAGTTTCGTAGACTTCCTTATATTTAATTGCTTTAAAGCTGTTGAGCTGATTTTCTTTGGCCCAGCGCGACGCCCAAACTGTCCAGTAAGCTAGCTGGAAGGTTGCTGAAATTTCCGCCGAACCTTGTTCTTTCCAGTCGGCAATAATTTTTTCCCAAGCTGAACTAAAAGCTACTCGTGATTGTTCGTTTTCTTCAGGCTTTTCTGTATTGATTGGGGGGGGGATTTCGCGATTATTTTTAATCAGCCCTTTGGGTTCTTTGCGCCAATTATTAATATCGGTTGGCGTTAGACTTAAGATGAATCTTCTGTCGTGAACGGGATATTCTAAATGGATTCCTGATTTACGGAAAGAGCGGTATTCTAAAATAGGGAGTTTGTCTTGTTCAATCCACTGCTGGCGTTCTGCTGGCGAACACTTGAGTATTGTTTCTAATTCTACCGGATCGACGGCTAATTCACTTTTGAATGTCTCCCAAAATCTTTCTTGTTCGGCTGGATTTTCTTCCAGCAGGGATACAATTCGGTTGACGAGATGATCGGTTTGGTCTTGGCAATTTTCGGGAAGTCCTAAGAAGTCGAGGAGTTTGGTCTTGAGTATGCGTCTGGCTGAGATTAGCTCGGCTAACATGAGAAGCTCCAGTAGAGTCATGACTTGCGCCCTTGAATTGGCAAGATTTGCACAAGTCTTATATATCTTAATAGATTCTCTTGGGTTGTCGGCAATTGAAATGTCTGCGCCAGCGAAGCTATCCCGATCGCGCGTGTGTGCCCGTTGCGGTAGGGAATCGCCCACCAGCAGCCCCATCCCTAAGCTAAAATACTCAAAGCTAGACCAAAAGCCCGATCGACCTTTTGCCCTTATTGGCTAAAATCGATAATTGCGATCGCGCACCCACAAACTCACAGGCACAGCATGGCCTGTTTTGTCAACCTTTACTTCTACTAAAAAAGATTGTCGCTGGTTCCTTTGAGCTTCGCTAATCTCCTGATTGACTTTTTCCCTTTCATCCTCTGGCATATAATAAGTTTCTAAGCCGTATTCCATCTGCCAACCGTTATATTTGCCCTTAATTGCGATTTGGTTGGCGGGCAAATTGGTAGGATTTTCTAGACTGACGCGGACGGGTTTCCAAGCTTGGGGGCGGCCGGGATTAGTCGCCGCTTTTGGCGCTTCTAAGATTACATAAAAACTGGTTTTTGCCTTGACAGTGTTCGTATTTTGTGGACAAACAACTCCGGGCGGACAATATATTTTTTCCGTGGGTAAATCTTTCCAGCCGGGGAGTTTTTGGAGATTTGTGCGATCGGAAATATCATAGCTCAAAACTTGGTAATATCCGCGCAAAAAGTCGTAAGGGTCTACTGGTGCTGTTTGCAGGACAACTGTTTTGCCAGTAATAAAAGTGTAAACGGCGGTGGCGGGTACGGCGGCAATTAGTCCGATTTGCAAGAGTAAAGGAACCCACATTCGCCACGCGGGAAGGCGTTTTGCTTCCGGGGGAAGCTGAAACAGATTTGTTGTATCTGGATTGTTAACTAATAAGTCAATGTTGTTTGTGTTCATGTTATGTATGGGTTATATTGTTTACGGTGGTTTCGGAATGATTAAACCACAGAGAACGCAGAGGGCGATGAGTGAGAGAAGAGAGAGGTGAATAATTTCTATTCATCGGGAATTTTTGCGAAGTGGCGCTCGAACCACAAACCCGCAGCAATTACGCCTATTCCGCACAAAACAAATACAAAAGATTTGAGCAACAATCCTGTGTTATATTCAAACACTCTGCTGATAATTTGCAGGGTGATTAATACCATGCCTCCCCAAAAAGTCCGGCGGTTTCCTAAAGCTAAACCTTCTCGGATTAAGCCGACAGCGAGCAAAAATAAGAAAACATTGAACAGAAAAGTCGCTAATTGAGGAATGGGAGTAAAACTGAGGTGAAAAAACGGTATAAAGGCGCTGGCGAGGATTAAAATGCCGATCGCACTTGTGGTCAAATCCACACCATTTTGTTTGGGCCGCCGGAGTTCCAAACGTCCCAGACGCAGCCATTCAAACACCGTGAAACCCCCCAAAACAACCACATTTGCCAGCAAAACCCAATCGGGCTTAGTTGGCGCAGGATTCGGCGAATCTTGCCAAAACCAGTGGAAAGAAAGAAAATAAAACAAACCGGCGAGAAACAGCAGTGCTAAACTGCGGGCGGTAGGTTGAAACAGCTTGTTGCGTACCTTGGGCCAGATTGCATCGTCGTATCCCCATAGCAAAGCGGGCGGTAAAGCACAAAAAATTGCTGTACCCCAGGTTTGATTTAACCCTTGGACTATAGAAACTTGTAGGGAAAAAATTATCGCGATCGCACCTAGGGTAAAAATAGCACGCGATCGACACCAATAAGCCAGGGGCACAAACATTATACTGGCTGCGATCGGCATTTGCCGCACCAAAACTTCCAGCCAAGAAAACTCGACTTTGGAAGACCAATCTAACACGGCAAACCAATAGCCCCAACCGATTAAAAGTGCGGACAAAACGCCCAAGGAAGTCAACCGCAAACTGTAAGCCATTCCGAGCACGCCGATTCCCCAAGCAAGGAAAAGTCCGTAGGAAGAACCGCCAATGTGGAACATTTGCGCCATCAATGCCATATTTGCTCCTAAAATCAGAGCACCTAACAGCAACAATCCTTCACCTAGGAGTGTGTTTCGCCCTTTTGTTGCGGGCATATTGGGATGGGAGTTTTGGCTTCGGGATGGGGGAATTCGCCACAGATAGAAACCCCCCGCATTGACTGCTACGAAAAGACTTAGCAGCAGTGCAACTCTCACTTCGCGCGACCAAACTTGCCAGTTTGCGGCTACAAAGGTGATGACTCCTATACCGAGGAGAATGCCGCCGAGACTGATGAGAATGCTGAGGAATCGGTTGCGGGAGGCGGTTTCGAGTGTGTTGAATTGGTAGCGTTCGGAAAGTTGTTGGTAGAATGAAGTGTCGATGAGTCCTTCTGCTTGCCAGAGTTTGGCTTGATCTCGCAACTCGCGCCGAAATTTATCTGAAATCATTGTTTATATTCCAGAGGATTTGAACTCAATACGGTTTAGTTAAGGCCGATCCCCCCTAGCCCCCCTTAAGAAGGGGGGGACAAGAACTTACTCAAAGTCCCTCTTTTTAAGGGGGGGACAAGAACCTACTCAAAGTCCCCCTTTTTAAGGGGGATTTAGGGGGATCTCCGAGGAATAAACAGTTTTAACCCAAGCGTATTGGATTTGAACTGTGATAGTTTTTAATATGTCACTTGTGGGTCGATTGTCGATGGAGGCTGGGACACCTGCTGAACTTGCACAGCAGTTTTGATTGATATCCTTCGGCTGTTGAAACCGTTTCTACATAAACAAACTACCAGCAGAAAGGAACGAATAAATCAAGGAATGTAATATTATGGTACAAGCTCACTCTAAAAAATTAACTTTTGACGAGTACCTTAATTACTCAAATGATACGGGTCAACGCTATGAGTTAATTGATGGGGAGTTAATAGCTTTGCCACCAGAATCTGAACCTAATAATTTCATTGCTAACTATCTATTTTTCTATCTGGCTAGCAGCGGGCTAGTGCCACTCAGGCTGATTAAAACGCATAATTGCGAGGTTCAAGTTGCCGTTTTGCGATCGGGAGATGCGGCCAACCGCTACCCCGATTTGATAATTCTGGAACCTGAACATATTCCGCTGACAGGAATCAGGCTAACTATCACTTTCGATATGCTGCCTCCTCGGTTTGTTGTGGAGGTAGTGAGTCCGGGTAGAGTGGGCAGGGATCGGGATTACGATCCTCTTCGAGGGCTTCGCCAACGCAAACGAGCTCAGTACGCAGCGCGGGGCATCGCAGAGTATTGGGTTATCGATCCAATAGAACAAGTGGTGACGGTTTTGCGGCTTGAGGAGGGGCAATATGTTGAGGTTGGGGTATTTCGGGATGGAGAGGCGATAGTATCTCCGATGTTTCCACAGCTAAGTTTGACGGTTCAACAGATTTTGAGTGGAGAGGTTTAAGGGCGGATCAATAGCTAATTGGTTAGCATTCATATAACCAATTAGCTATTAGTGAAAATCTCCACTCTCAACCTGATTAAGGCTATGTTTCAATCCCTAATAGAGTTTTAGTTTGATTGCGGCAGCGCTCGATTTGCGTCGAGATGCAATTTGGAGTAACCCGTTTCAATCCCTAATACCAATTTTTTATGAGGCCCCGTAGAATCCGATCCCCCCTAGCCCCCCGCGTCCGGGGGGGGACAAGAGTCCGATCTTTCGTCCCCCTACTATCAGGGAGATGCGAGGGGGATCGAGATATGTGCAACTTCACATTAAATTGGTATTGTAAAACTTCCTTGAGTTTATAAGCAATTATAAACAATAATGGTATTATATTGTTGTGAGTGTTGAACAAGGAATACGCATAGCCCAAAAAACGCAAGTCTCAAATGCAACTAACACAGAGGCACATCATTAAATCAACGGAACACCGTTTCGCCCAAATAGACGAACTAGCTTTCAAGTCCAAAAACCTCTACAATGCCGCCAATTACGTCATTCGTCAGAGCTTTATTTATGGATGGGGTTATGTCAGTTATAACGAAATGAACCGATTGATGAAGTCTCACGAAGCATATAAGGCTTTGCCTGCTAAAGTAAGTCAGCAAATCTTGATGGTGCTAGACAAAAATTGGAAATCGTTTTTTGAAGCCGTTAAAGCTTACAAAGTCGATCATTCCAAATTCACAGGTCGCCCAAAACTACCAAAGTACAAAGATAAGGTCAAAGGGCGAAACCTTCTCATCTACACGATTCAAGCAATTAGCAGCAAACAGTTGAAGAAAGGAATCATTAAACTTTCCGGCACTGAACTTTCAATTAAAACCCAACTCAATCCCAACCAAATTTGTCAAGTTCGACTGGTTCCGAAATGTGATTCATATATAATTGAGGTCATTTATGATGCTTGTACTGAGCGTAGTCGAAGTGAAGCGGAGTCCACCCTTGACAATGCCAACTCTGTAGCTAGTATTGATTTGGGACTGGATAATTTAGTAGCGCTAACTTCAAATCAACCGGGATTTATCCCTTTGTTGATTAACGGGCGACCATTGAAATCGATTAACCAGTTTTACAACAAGCGGAAAGCACGATTGCAATCCCAGTTAAAAGGGAATCGCAAAACTTCGCCCCGCATTCAGCGCTTAACTCGCTGTCGCCATCAAAAAGTTGACAATTACTTACATCATGCTAGCCGTCTAATTATTAACCTTTTGCTCACCAAGCAGATTGGGACCCTAGTAATTGGCAAGAACGCGCAGTGGAAAACAGAAATCGAGTTAGGGAAGAAAAACAATCAAAATTTTGTTAGTATTCCTCACTCTCGATTAATTGAAATGTTGGAGTACCAAGCTCGGTTGGCGGGAATCACAGTAATTGTGCAGGAAGAATCCTACACATCCCGCTCCAGTTTTTTAGGTTTAGACCCAATTCCTGTTTATGGAAAAACCGAAAAAGAGCCTGTGTTTACTGGTAAGCGGATTAAGCGGGGTTTGTACAAAACATCGACTGGTCAGCTAATTAATTCCGATGTGAATGCAGCGTACAATATCCTCAGAAAAGCAATCCCAAATGCGTTCCGCAATGGGATAGGGAGCTGCGTAGTTCAGCCGAGGCGGGTCGATCCGCTCAAAGTGAAAGGGAAGGGGGAGGGACTTAACGCCTCCCATGTCATGCAATAAATGACTATACTTTTACCAGCTATAACCGCTCGTAACTGTCCATCGTTTTGCTGCCTAGTATTTGTAAGCAGCAAAACCTGAGCGGAACCAAGACGATTTACCTCTCAAGGTAGATGTCGGTGAATCGTGTCTTTGAGATGCTCGATATGAAATATAACTATTTATACTAATGCCGCATCTTTTGTTGGTAGACGACGAAGCCCCACTCTGTGAAAGCCTTGCTTACTCACTGAGAAAGGAAGGCTATGAGGTCACTACAGCACCTGATGGACACAGCGCGATCAAACAATTCCACAAGCAAGTACCCGATATCATTCTGCTCGATCTGATGATGCCAGAAGTTGATGGGATGGAAGTGTGTTGGCGTATCCGGGCTTTTTCTAATGTGCCTATACTGATGCTAACGGCTAAAGACCAAGATATGGATAAAGTGTTGGGCTTAGAGGCAGGGGCAGATGATTATGTGACCAAACCCTTCAATACGCAGGAATTGCTCGCACGGATTAAAGCTTTGCTGCGCCGCCATCATGCGGAATCTACTTAAAAGCGGTTAAGGCATCCTTCAAGGGTTTGATAGCTCGGTTGGCTCAATCCGTGACCAATGGCGCTAGGTTAGGATCACTTGCAACGGATACACCATTTATACCAGCCATGTTTGAGCGGATGAAACTTTTTGCCCAAGACTCCTTCACGAGCAGATGGTTAGCATCTTTTCGGTGGAATTCAATCCACACGAAGCTCTTGTTTACCTATCTACTCCTGATCGTCTTAGGAACCTCGCTTATGTCTGGTTACATCCTATGGACGTTTTATGCCTTTTTCATGCAGTCTCGTCAGACAGATTTAGAAAACTGGGCAACAGCACTGAGCGAGAGCGTTGCAGATGCCCTCGAAGAAAAAGATACGCAACGGGTGCAGACCACTGTTCGGCGCTATGGGGCACCCGCCAATATCACACTCCGTGTCTTTGATGCCCAAGGTTCGCTGCTAGCCACCTCTAACCCTCAAACAGATCGACAAATCACCAATTGGCTGCTGATACCTGGCGTTTCAGAAGCACTACACGGTCATTCGGTGCAGGGCATGGCTAAAGGGGTTTTATCAACGGACGATCGCCTCTATATTGTCAAACCGATGACTCGCAACGGTCAGATGTTGGGGATATTACGCATCTCGATTACTTTAGAACAGTTTCAGAAACAGTTTGTAAGGGTGATCTGGACAATTTTAGTGGCCCTTGGCATTACCATTCTTCTCTGTACCTTGGTCAGCGAGCGATTAGCCCGGAGTCTCTCTAAACCCATTGAGGTGATGCGAAACTTTGCGATTCGCGTGGGTAGAGGACAGTTTGATGACAAACTCGTGATTCGTCAAAGTAATGAACTAGACCAACTCGCAACGGAACTGAATCGTATGAGTGAACGGTTGAAATCATTGGACAACGAACGCAGAGTCTTCCTAGCGAATGTTTCCCATGAACTGCGGACCCCTGTGAGTAATGTTCAGGTCACCATTGATGCGCTGGAGCGTGGCGCTGTGGATGAGCTGGAGTTGCGCGATCGCTTCTTTCAAACCATCAAAGAGGAGACGAAGCGGCTTTCGGGCTTGATTCACGATTTGCTCGATTTAGGACGCTTAGAAGCGGGTGTCACGCTATTAGAAATCCAAGCCATTCCCTTAGAAAGTGTCATCAGCCGTGCGATTAGAGCAATGGAAGTTCGTATGCAGGCTAAAAACGTGACTGTAGAAGTTGATGTTGCTGACCTTCGGATTATGGGCGATTCGGAACGCTTATTACAGGCTTTTTTGAATCTCTTAGACAATGCGATTAAATACTCTACCCCCAATGCTCGTATTTTCATTGCTGCCTCTGGCAACAAGCAACAGGCTCTGATTTCAATTCGAGACCAGGGAAGCGGCATTCCTGAAACCGATTTACCTCGCATTTTTGAACAGTTTTACACCACGAGCCGCTCTAGTAAGAATGGGGTTGGTCTGGGTCTAGCGATTGCCAGACGCATTATTGAAGCGCATGGAGGCAGCATTACAGCCAGTAGTAAACCCGGTCAAGGGGCTGTATTCACCCTTTCTCTACCCTTAGAATCATAAGTAGTTGATCCCGTTGTCTGGTTCCGTGTCACTTCTTCCACCAAACCCAAACCGAGGCCGAACTTTGCACAGCAGCGTTTCAATCCCTGATAGGGATTTAGGTTGATTGCAACTAGGTTTTCCCTGAGCGTTTATTTCTTCCAAACTCATAGTTTCAATCCCTGATAGGGATTTAGGTTGATTGCAACTTGAGTTAAATGCCGTTCTCGATACAAACAAGCGTTTCAATCCCTGATAGGGATTTAGGTTGATTGCAACTTGAATGTACAAACTCATTACAAATAGCGATTCGGGTTTCAATCCCTGATAGGGATTTAGGTTGATTGCAACTCTTTATGGGTGAGACTGTTTCAACTTGTACCCCTTTGTTTCAATCCCTGATAGGGATTTAGGTTGATTGCAACCCAATATAGAGAAACAGATAGAAGTTTTACGAGAGCGTTTCAATCCCTGATAGGGATTTAGGTTGATTGCAACGTTTCTATAATTTCGATGAAATGCTTTACGTAGGCGATCGTTTCAATCCCTGATAGGGATTTAGGTTGATTGCAACAGGTCTTAATAATGTTTGCCTTTCTCCTTACTTGTTTCAATCCCTGAGAGGGATTTAGGTTGATTGCAACGCTAGCTGATACTGTTTGTGGCGATATACCCAGGGTTTCAATCCCTGATAGGGATTTAGGTTGATTGCAACTGCAGTCATGGCAAGCGTGAAAGCGTCGGATGTCGATGTTTCAATCCCTGATAGGGATTTAGGTTGATTGCAACGGCCTCGTGCCTCGGCCGGCCGGCGCAGGCGCCGGCGCCAAGTTTCAATCCCTGATAGGGATTTAGGTTGATTGCAACCGCATTCCCTTTATCTTAAAAAGGCTAATTGCTAAGTTTCAATCCCTGATAGGGATTTAGGTTGATTGCAACCCGGATCGAATTCTTCGGGTTCTACAACCGGAGGGGTCAGTTTCAATCCCTGATAGGGATTTAGGTTGATTGCAACGAAAATAGTGATACCCCTATCGCTACCTTTTTTCAGGTTTCAATCCCTGATAGGGATTTAGGTTGATTGCAACAACTAGCGGTTTTTCTGTGGAAGCCTAAACTATGAGTTTCAATCCCTGATAGGGATTTAGGTTGATTGCAACCGCCGATCGCACTCCGGCTCCCTGTTCGTGTTCATAAGTTTCAATCCCTGATAGGGATTTAGGTTGATTGCAACGCTCAACCCAAGTAGGATCAACCATATATTTAGTGTTTCAATCCCTGATAGGGATTTAGGTTGATTGCAACCACAAGACTTTGACGAAACAAACCCAGAATACTGGTTTCAATCCCTGATAGGGATTTAGGTTGATTGCAACCCTACAATGCCATACTTCCCTGCGACAAGATATGTTTCAATCCCTGATAGGGATTTAGGTTGATTGCAACAACGGAACGACAGGCATGAACACCGCAGCAATCGCGCGTTTCAATCCCTGATAGGGATTTAGGTTGATTGCAACCTTAAGTTCTTCAGGCATAGGGGAGAAGGTGTTGTTTCAATCCCTGATAGGGATTTAGGTTGATTGCAACTGTACGCCAGCTTGCAGCTGATGGAGCAATCGACTCCTACCGACCACAAGTTTCAATCCCTGATAGGGATTTAGGTTGATTGCAACCGAAACTCCACCACCGACACGCGGGGGATTGCTTGTTTCAATCCCTGATAGGGATTTAGGTTGATTGCAACATTGAGCTTTTCCAGTTCAAAGGCTGGAATCTCCTTGTTTCAATCCCTGATAGGGATTTAGGTTGATTGCAACAAGTGCGGCTGCAACGATTGCTTGAATTTGTTGCTAGTTTCAATCCCTGATAGGGATTTAGGTTGATTGCAACTTTAGACGATCTAAGCGAAATAGATGATTCTGAGTTTCAATCCCTGATAGGGATTTAGGTTGATTGCAACTTGGAATTGTTAGCCAAGTTCCATATACATTAATGTTTCAATCCCTGATAGGGATTTAGGTTGATTGCAACCTGCGGTCATACCAAAGAAGTCGTAGAAAGAACAACGCCGTTTCAATCCCTGATAGGGATTTAGGTTGATTGCAACGCGGGTGCGATCGTTCAAGTCCATGCCTTTAAGCATGTTTCAATCCCTGATAGGGATTTAGGTTGATTGCAACACCGGATTTGCACGATGAGAAGTCCGAAGTTTGGGAGTTTCAATCCCTGATAGGGATTTAGGTTGATTGCAACTCTGTTGGGCGGTTGCCGGGGTTTCCCGACCAGTAATGTTTCAATCCCTGATAGGGATTTAGGTTGATTGCAACTCGGCTTTAATTTGGCCCCAGTACAAGCAGTGGGTTTCAATCCCTGATAGGGATTTAGGTTGATTGCAACTCGCTAATGTGGCCGTATCAAGCCTGATACTCACTGTTTCAATCCCTGATAGGGATTTAGGTTGATTGCAACCTTCAGGGAAAGGGTTGGAAGCGCAGTACATATGTTTCAATCCCTGATAGGGATTTAGGTTGATTGCAACGATTCTATCGTTCACTGCTATTACTTATCAATTGTTTCAATCCCTGATAGGGATTTAGGTTGATTGCAACGTATTAGTGATAGAACTATTAACTCTATCATTAATGTTTCAATCCCTGATAGGGATTTAGGTTGATTGCAACCCTCATATAGGGACTCGCTGGGATTGTCCTACTTGTAAGTTTCAATCCCTGATAGGGATTTAGGTTGATTGCAACAGTTTTTGCCAGAGCAGGTAAGTGCTATTAAGCGTTTCAATCCCTGATAGGGATTTAGGTTGATTGCAACAGTATTGTTGGATAAGTACAGTGGGTGTACAATCTCCGTTTCAATCCCTGATAGGGATTTAGGTTGATTGCAACTTCACTTGCAGTTCGTAATAAAGGATAATTCCATTGTGTTTCAATCCCTGATAGGGATTTAGGTTGATTGCAACCAGGGTAGTCAGATTCGGCCTCTGAAGTTGAATCGGTTTCAATCCCTGATAGGGATTTAGGTTGATTGCAACGAAAAATAATAATTTAGCAGTTAATTCTGCTCGTTTCAATCCCTGATAGGGATTTAGGTTGATTGCAACTTAAAAAATTTCGGGCGCCTGAGGTTTTCCAATTAGTTTCAATCCCTGATAGGGATTTAGGTTGATTGCAACTAAATTTCGAGGCACGGTAAGGAGCCGGAATCCGTTTCAATCCCTGATAGGGATTTAGGTTGATTGCAACTGTTGGTTTCTGAAACCATTACTGTATTTAGTTTTCAAGGTTCGTTTGCGTCTGTACATATTAAAAGTACCATTTCAAGATCGACCTGTCAAGAGGCAAAATTTTCAACAAGCCTCAAAACCTTTCACAGCAAGCAATACCGCATTTGCGTCTGTCTAATTTTTCCTAAAATGTCTTAAACCCATACTACGCAACTGATACAGCCGAAAAAAATTACCCCCTCAAAAAAACACCTACCCATAGACGCAAAACTCAACCCTCAACCCGATTCAAATTCCAGTCATAGGGCAAAAAAACGATCGCCCATCCATCGCCCACAGCCGCCTCCGGCCCCAAATAACCGCCCACATAATCAGCCACCGAACCCGCCGCCTTTACAAAATCCTCCCCGTACCACTTAAAAATCTTGCTCAAATAAAGCGTCTTTTTCTCGGCATCATATCGCACCTTATCAGGATTGTGAATAAAACGGCTCGCATCCGCTTCTAGTTGAGTCCGTACCGACTCCGGGAAATAAGCCCCCCGGCGCAGCAGCGGGCACCCGACTGAAGCGCAAACTAATGCAAAATGGATGCGCGGTTCGGCAAATTCCGGCCGCAAAATTGCGTGTTCGATTTGATTGAGACTGTACTTTTTGCCGCCAATAATCGTATTTGAACGAGTGAAAAAATCCAAAAAACTCAGCCAGTTGGGAATTCCCAAAATTTTGGGACGGATGGACGCGATCGGATATACTTCCAGAACTTGAGAAATTGCGATCGCATTATACGCATTCAGCCACAACGCCAGCCGCGCATCCGCATCAGTACCATCCGTCAAATCCACATCCGCCAAACTTTCCAGCCACCCCCTCAAAACATCCGCCCCCTCAGCTTTCCAGCCCCGATAATTGACGCGGCCGAAATCGTCAACGTAGCGTTGCAGCAACTCGTCCCAAATCGTAAAGTCGATCGTAGCGATCATTTATTACTATCCATAATATAAGGCGGGCATTGCTTTAGCTTCTGCTTCTATTTAATACTACCGTCAACCAAAATAATACCTCCAACGGTAGGATTTTTTAGATTAGACCCATCAAACGGGCTCTGGTTAAATTCACTTGAGTAAAATTAGTACCTTGTAAATTAGCTTGCCACAAAGAAGCCCCGCTCAAATTTGCCCCGGATAAATTAGCTTCCCTAAAATTTGCTTCTCTCAAATCTGCCCCTTGCAAATTCGCATTTGCTAAACTCGCCTGCGGCAGGGGAATGCCGATAAAATCGCCGCCCGGACACTGGTTAGCGTACCACAACTAATTGACTTGCTGCGGGTTAGGTGCAATCACCGGTGTAGCCAACCCGAAAATCATTCCTCATGAAACTGCTCCCAAAGTTACAGATTTCCTGCTCTTTACATTCTACAATCTTAAAAGATTCTTAATTTCAATTTCAACGGGGATCGGTTTCTTCCGGCACAACACCCCTCTCACTTTGAGCTGCATTTTTTTTAATTTCCCTTACCTTCCTAACAAATTATGACGGATCGCACCAACTTTTTCGATAAACTGTTAGCGGCTGTTGAAACCAATCAAAGTTTGCTGTATTTAGCCCTCGACCCCGACCCAGAAACCTTGCCCCCCCTGGTTTCCATGACTGGGGAAGAGACTCAAACTTTTGTAACTGATTTGTTGTCAAAGCTAAAAAGTGCGATCGACCAAACAGCCGATTTAATCTGTGCCTGCAAAATCACCCTCGGTTTTTACCAATCTCTCGGTATTCCCGGTTGGGCATTGCTGCAAGAAATTTTAACAATTATTCCCCCTCACCTGCCAGTAATTTTAGATGCCAAACACTGCGATTTAAATACCAGCACAGTGTTTGCCAAAATTGTATTTCAAGACTGGCGAGTTGACGCTATTACCTTAAGTCCCTATGCCGGATTCGACCAAGTAGCGCCTTTTTTGTTATACGCCGGAAAAACTGTTTTTGTACTCTGTGCCACCGCCAACCCCTCAGCCGAGGCTGTGCAAGAATACCCGACGCCAGAAAATCCTTTGTACTTGCAATTAGTCCGACTCTCTCAAACTTGGGGAACTCCCGAAAAAGTCGGTTTAGAAGTAGGAGTAATGCCGGATATGTTAGCGCGCATCCGCCAAGCTGCTCCTGAACGCCTAATTTTAGTCGAAGGAGACATCGCCGAAGAAAATGACCTGACAGAAGAAAACGACCTCGCACAACTGCTGGCGGCTGGTTTAAGCAAGAATGGTGAAGGTTTATTGCTGCCAGTCCCCCCCAGTTTATTAGCGGAGAAAGAGCAGCGCCGAGCAATTGAGAAATTGCGGGATAATATTAATCAACAGAGGCTAAAGGCGATCGAAGGTAGTCCCACTTGCGAACTGTGGCTGCCCGATGTTTGCTTTTTGCAACCGGAACCTCACCGCGATTTAATCTTGCAACTTTATGACATCGGCTGCGTAGTTTTTGGCGACCACGTACAAGCATCGGGCGCCGTATTTCCATATTACATCGACTTGCGGAAAATAATTTCTATTCCGCAGATTTTCCACCAAATTGTCAGCGCTTATGCAGAGATTCTCAAGGATTTAAAATTCGATCGCATTGCGGGAATTCCCTACGGTTCTTTACCCACAGCAACCGGTTTAGCATTGCGGATGGAACGCCCGATGATTTTCCCGCGCAAGGAGGTGAAAACTTACGGTGCCGGCAAATTGATTGAGGGGCATTTTCATCCAGGAGAAACGATTGTCGTAGTCGATGATATTTTGATTAGTGGCAAAAGCGTGATGGAAGGCGCGGCTAAGTTAAAATCTGCTGGCTTGAATGTGGAAGATATCGTGGTATTGATCGACCACGAACAGGGAGTCAAAGATAAGATGCAGGCCAACGGTTATCGCGCCCATTCTGTGTTAGCGCTGTCGGAAATAGCTGAAGTTTTGTATCGAGCCAATCGCATTGATACCGAGCAATTCAATCTTTTGACAGCGGAACATTAAACCCCAATTCCTCTATGGCAGACTTTTACCAACCATAATCGCCAAAAATTAATAATCTGAGCAACCCGCCCCCACTCAATGTACGTTTTTTCCCTGATATCGGAAGTTAGTGCATTTGGCTTTTGGGATTTTAAAATCCCAAAAGCCTTTCGATCCCAATTATTTGAACGCTACCCCTTGACAGACCAAGACAGTATCTACGATTTTATGTTTATCTGCAATTAAACATAAAAAAAATCCCCCAAATGGGGGATTTCCTTCAAGGCTATTACATAGCCTTAGTCTCCGGCATCAGACACTTATCAGAATCGCAGCCCGCCGGCCCCGAATCCATCATTTCACCTAAGTCATAGCGACTCAAAGCCGCGTGAAAAACATCAATTTCGCGGCGCGCTAAAGTCTCTTCCACCATCTTGGTGTAAGTTTCCTTGTTTATTGGTTCAAAGGGCAGACGCGGGAAAGTTTCAAGAGCATCAAACCGAGCTAAAAGCGCTGCGGAAATGTAGCCTTCATCATCGCGAATCGCTTCATAAATCCGCGTACCCAAACTTTCCACTTCATTTTCGCGCAGTTCAATCGTCGCCGAAGTGTTATGTCTGACATAGAACTTTTGCACTTGCATATAAAAGTCCATTTGTGCCGCCGCTGAGAACTTGTTAATGTCAATTTCATCAGCTCCCGGCAAGTCAGCCCAACTTACCGCAACAGGTATTTCTACCAGCCATTCTGTACAGCGTTCATCGAAGGGATTGTTCAGCAAATTGCCGTTTTCATCCTTGTCAGATTGAGACGGAATCACATTGTATCCGTAGTCGATGCAGGCGAGGGCTACGGGGTCGTTTTTGCCGAAAGTGATTCGGCGAATGAAACGCTGGGCTTTCGGCGGATGCCAGCCGGGGGAAGCACCTGTCAGCAGAGATTTAGTACCCGATGGTTGAACCGTTGTGCAGCGATTTGGGCGTTTTAAGGAATGGCGATCGCAATAATCCCATACTACCCGATTCACAATCTCGCGCCAACCACTCAAATACTCTTCTTCCCGCTGTTTAAAAGCGATTCCTTGCGGAGTTTGCGGGCGGCCTTCCCCCCACCAGCGCAGCCACTCAACGCCAAAAGCATGAACGAAGAAATCGAACAATCCCGTGAAAGAGACGCCGACAATCGGGTCTAATTCGCGGCTGTATTGATAGCGGGGTTCAAGAAATTTGTGATTGAGAAGTACCGCGACAGATAGAGCCGCCGCCTTGAAAGCTTCCTCCTGTTCTTTGAAATTGTAAGGGTCAATTTGATTGAGGTGAACCTCAGAAAGATTACAGTGGAAGTTAGAGCCGATGATTTCCAGTTTTGTTACCCTAAAGGCTTTTTATCCTTTAGTTCTACAGATTCGATTTTCCCTGTAGCTCGGCGTACTTTTTCATTTACTTTAGTTGTAAATGCCCCGCACTCTTGCCAGGATTATATTCTTCAATAAAGAAGGTTCACCCGGTACGCTCTACGGTGGTAAAGGATTTTTAATTCCCTTACTTACCTCGGAGTCAACATCTCAGTCTTCTCCGATTTTGCGAGGTTTTTTACGTGAGGCAAAATTACTTACCACACGGGTTTAAGCCCACACGGACTAACCGATGCTCTAACTCGCCAGCAGTCATATTAGGATGGCGTTCCTGCAACCACTCTTTAGCTTTTCCTTCGTCGTAAGCTTTCAAAAACTCACTTCTAAGACTCGGTGTTGAAAGTAAATCAACGTTAGATCTAGCTACAGCTTCCCCCGCCCATTGAATCGCGCCTTCGCCGCTGTAATACTGTTTGCGGACAGCATCAATACATTCTTCTAGCGTAGGTTTGGTATGGAAAACTCGCGTATGATTTGCCATCCGAAGGGCATCGCGTTCTGGATCTATTCTCCAGTTGCCGCTTTCATCTTGTTGCCACAGATTGTTTTTAGCATTTGCCCCCAGTTCGTCATCAAAAGAAAACTGACGCATTCCGGCACTGTTATGCGTCAGATAACCATCGCAGTAGAAACAATGAGCTTCTTCAACTTCAATATCGTAGGTTTTGACATGATCGTAACTGCCTATTCCTTTGACTGTGACTGGAATATCTAATGAGATATCAGTCTCAACGATATAGCGTTCATAATTAGCATCAACGGTGCGGGAACCTTGGAACCCCATTTCTCGCATCTCGCTGTATGTGTAAGCTTCCCGCATTATCACACCGGGAACGGTAAAACCATACATTTTCAGCCCTTGGCGCAGTTCTCCCTTAACAGAGTAAGGTGAAATCAAAGCGTTATAACGCTGTTTAAATGCTGGAATCGTGATGCTGTACTTAATTTGCCATCCTTGTTGCTGGGGATAATTGGTGAGAATTCTGCCAGCAATACCCAAGCTGGATAAAACTGCACTTATTTGTCTCACAAATGACCGATATACTGAGGTTACTAGATGAGGTGGTCGGCTATTAATAGATCCGTCACTGTCCATTAATCCGGCTAGATAAGCTGCTCGGATATCTACTGATCCCTGCAAAATAAAACTAGGAATTGCTAAGGGAAGATTTGGCTGCTTGATGTAGCGATGGAAATATTCAGCTAATCGTATAGAGGAACAGATGGATTTAGCGGTATTTTCACCCTTGATGTTGCCATGAGTAGCAGTCAAGCCAAACAAAGCTAAACCAGCATTGATTTTAGCTTGAATTTTAGGTGTCAGTTCTGTATCTAAGGCGTTCATTGCCCATTCAACACGGCCATAGGGTTTACCGTATTTATTGCGACCAATAGCTACATAGCCATCACCGTGAGTAAACCCAATCAGCCAAGCCACTTCACTTGTCAGTTCAGGAATTACAAACGCCTTAGCTGTTCCGCTTTTTGAGGGCCTAGACATTGTAAAGTCAGCAGGCAAATGGGTAATTGTCCCAGGTAAAACTTGTGTGTTGTGCAGGAGGCGATCGCCCTCAGCTAAATTAGCAACTGATTTCCACACAATTGTGCCTCTAGCATCTGCCAGCACTGCTTGAGAGTGGTTTAAAGTTGCTCTAGGATAAGTGCCATTAGTTTCTATTTCGTAGACATCTTGAAATCCTTGGTCGAATTTATCAACCACTCGCCTGAATCCTAGAGGAGTCTGCACTAAGTCACCCACTTGCACGTCGCAAATGGGAACGAGTCCTTTAGAAGTATGAACTAGGGCATCTTCGGGCAAACAGCGGCGAATATTACCAGCAACAATTGTCACCGCCGCTTCATCAATCAACACGCAGCATTCAACTGAATTTAACTGCCGCCCTAAAGCTTTATTCAAAATTGCGGCGCAGCGCTGATAAAGGTCGGGCAATTTCACCGGATTTGCTACTCCGCCAAAACCTTTTAAAGGTTCTCCCACCGGGCGAACGTCGCTCAAATCGATGAATACTTGAACTTCTCCTGCAAATCTTTCATCTGTGGATAATTCCAGCAAAGTTTGATAGGATTTTACCCAACCTTGGCGAGAATCTCCGACATAAATAGTTGCGGTTTTTTCTGCTATTTTTATTTCGGTTGCTTGACGGCGCAACTGGGCGGGTGTAGAGCCGATTTCGCCTTGCATGGTTAGGGTTAAACGGTTGCAAATCGGCGGCAGTTGGTTGATATATTGTGGTTCCAAGACTGCCCCAGTGCCGCAGCCCATCATTGCCAAATCCATCAACAAACCAAAGGAACGCCAGTCGAGAATATTTGTTGAGGAGCAATTATATGCACCGGAAAAATTCTCTGGTTGTTCGATCCATTTGCTGCCACCTACCCACAGCCAGCGGCCTGAAGCGAGGGTTTTGAGCTGGTTTTGCATCCGGTGCAGCAGTTGTGTTTCTTCGGGGGTGAGGTTTCCCAGCTTTTGCAACCCCTTGACAGTTCGATCGCACACTTGGGCCCAAGTCTCCCTTCCCGTCTCGGTGCGGCGGCTGTAAGTCCTAAAAAATACTGGATTGGCTGCGGGTGCTGTTTCGGGGAAATCGGACGGGTTGCGTTTCTCGCTGGCACTCGATCGCTCTAATTCTCGAACCATAGGTTGTGTACTGACGTGTCGGAATAAATCAACAGACTACGAATATACAACAGGATTCAGATTTAGGGTAAAAGGTTAATATATTTGACAATTTGCACTAGATATGGGGCACAGAACTGTACAAGCTCGATCGGGCGAGATCCTCAAAACTTGACAAAAAAACCCGATTTCTTCCTGAAACCGGGTGAATAGCAAATCTTGTCAATTGTCAATCCTTTGTCAATAAAAACTCAATATTGGGTAACAGCGGGTCTTGAACAACCCCCACACCGTTAAAGCCCCAACGTTCGAGTAGCTTTTTCACCTGAGAACCGGAAATCGATTCTACTCCGAATCGATCGGCAACATCAGCAGCGTGGGCATTCAGATAGCTCAAAGCGTCATAGTCTTCGCGAAACATCAGCAGGTAACTCACTGCCGCATCGGGATTGGGATTGGCACAGAGATATTTGCCGTCACTGCGGGAACGTAGCAAGTAAAAAACTTGAGATAACATATTATCTTGGTTAGCAAAATAATATGTTACCTCAAATTGGTAATTAGGAATTGCCCAAACGATTTTAGACTGACAATTTCAGATTGTATAAAAGTTGAGTTTTTTTCAACTTTCTACCTCAAAAGTACATAATTGATGCCTAAAATCGCTGGGAATCTAGCAGTTAAATCAAAGTCAGTGCTAAACCTTTAATCCCTCGCCCGTCACCAATTTGACCGACAATCGAAGCTTGACCAGTCGTCAAATTGATATTGTATAGACTCGAAACTCCGCCAACCTCGATCGCAGCCAAAGCCGTCTCGTTACCGCCAACACTCCTGACATCAAAGCCGAGAACAGTACCAGCATCAATTCCCAAAGATCCGATCGTATTCAACACCCCATTATTCGGTGGATCTTGTCGCACCAAAATGTCTAAATTGGTGTCAATTGCAAATAGCGTTGTCGAAGCTGCCCCTGCAAGGTTATTCACATAGGCAGCAGCAGCAGCCGCGCCGGGATTGCCAAAATTGCGATCGCCCGCAGCATAAGCCAAATTCCCGTCGAGTTGAACTCCCCCCGTCAACGTGTCAACATCGACAATTGCCCCCGTATCCGGGTTGAGGCGGGCGTTTTGACCGGCTTGATTGACAAACCGAATTCGATCGACTGTCGGATTGAAATCAAAACCCGCAGCCCCCGGAGTTAGGGGAACAGCAAACTGTCCGCTACCGACTGGACTTGCTTGCCCAGTAACGGGATTGATCGCGTACAAGCGATTGCTAGAACCCACACCGTATAGCACACCGTTAGCGGGGCGAAAATCAATTCCCAGCAAACTTTCTCCCGGCTGCAACCCTGTAACTGCCACGTCGCTGAGAATCGCCCGCGGTGCCGCCTCGTTAAAACCAACAATTGTTTCAGCGCCATTTCTGACAGTTAAGGCGTAAGCTGTAGGCAAAGGCAAAGCCAAACCGTTAATCTGTCTCCCGTCGGCAATTTGACCGACAAAGGAAGCTTGACCGCTACTTAAATTGATATTGTACAAGCCGGAAACGCCACCAACTTCCAGCGCCGCCACTGCCACCTCGCGGCCGCCAATACTCCTGACATCAAAGCCGAGAACGCTAGTAGCATCAACTCCCAAAGATCCGATCGTATTCAACCCTCCATTATTCGGCGGATCTTGTCGCACCAAAACATCCAAATCGCTGTCAATTACAAACAGCGTTGTCGAAGTTGCCCCTGCAAAGTTGTTCACATACGCAGCCCCAGCAGCCGCTGGATTTGACCCAAAATTGCGATCGCCCGCAACATAAGCTAAATTCCCGTCGAGTTGAATTCCCCCCGCCAGCGTGTCAAAATCCACAAGTGCCCCGGTATCCGGGTTGAGGCGGGCGTTTTGATCGGCTTCATTGACAAACCGAATTCGATCGACTGTCGGATTGAAATCAAAACCCACAGCCCCCGGAGTTAGGGGAACAGCAAACTCCCCGTTACCGACTGGACTTGCTTCCCCAGTCATCGGATTGACAGTATACAAGCGATTGCTAGAACCCACACCGTAAAGCAAACCGTTAGCGGGGCGATAATCAATTCCCAGCAAACTTTCTCCCGCTTGCAATCCAGTCACGGGCAAATCTGAGATCACACTTCCCGGATTGGAAAGACTAAAACCGACAATCCGATTAGCAGGAGTTAAAGCATAAGCCGTTGTCCGCGCTGGAGGCGGGGGATTGGGAACAACGCTGCCAATATTATTAGTGAAACTTGCCTGGTTAATCGCACTTTGTCTCACCCCTCTGAGAGTAGCGAAAAATTCTCCTGTTACGCGGTCTTGAATAACAGTATCGTTTCCAGCTTCCAGAATATTTAAGTCGCTAAAACTGACACCTTCGCCCAAACCGATTAAATCTGTACCTGGTACAAAATCGGCGATCGCGTCCGCATTTGCCAAACTAACACCGCCGCTGGTACGGAAAGGGTCAGCCTCAGCGTAGCGCCTCAAAACAAATACGTCGGCCCCGTCTCCGCCTATCAGGATGTCAGTATCTCGATCGCCCGACAAAACATCATTGCCGGAGTTTCCCGATATGGAATCGCTGCCTTTTCCGCCCACTAAAAAATCGTTACCTTCTCCGCCGTTAATAGTGTCGTTCTCTAAATCTCCAAAAAGCGAGTCTTGACCCGAATTGCCCTCTATTAAATCGCTTTGCTTACCTCCATAAATGCTGTCATTACCGGAATTACCGGCAATGGTGTCATTGCCCATCAAACCAAAAATCAGGTCATCTTCTGGAGTTCCTGCTAGCAAGTCTGCTTGGGCGGTGCCTCTAATTTCTGCCATCCTCTAATCACCCTCTAAATTTGATACTTCTGTTGCCTAACGGCGGTGGTATTCTCAGTCAAAATATCACAAATTGGCACTTTTAGGATAGTTTTTCTTATTTTCGGCTGTAGGGGTGGCTTGCCATACAAGTATTACAGGCAGAGCAAATGATATATAAACCCCCCCCGGATTCAAATAAACCCACTCCTAAATACAGATCACTTAGCCGTATTTTATAGTTGGCTGTGTAGCCAAGGGCGATCGCAGCTCAACTGCAAACAGGCAAGCTGAAATTTTTAGCGGTGCGAACCTATGAAATTTTGTACTGCGTTCATTAGTAATATACGCTGACTCTATAATTTTGGATCTGTACAGTCAGAATTTTTTTTTCAACTTTAATCTTAAAGCCTGCCAAGGGGGGCTTTGTGTGTGTAGCGGCGACCACCATCGCTCAATATAAAGTGGATAATAACTGCGGAATTTACTTAACTGGAGTTTAGACTAAAAAACGATCGCATCTAAAAGTAGTTGCCTTTGGATAGAAGGCAAGCTGTTACTCAAAAACTCAAGAGGGCTCAGATTAAATAGCTAATCTTGAAGA
>NZ_JAMPLN010000030.1:0-66719 GCF_040004035.1 Microcoleus vaginatus FACHB-2002
TGCGAAAATATTTTTGACTTTTTTTTTAACCTATACACACCAAGGGTTTCGGCTGTCGTTCACGGCTCCGACCTCCGCTGGCTGACTCCTCTTTTAACTATGGGGTCTTTTTTAGGACCAAAATACGGCTTTTGCCCTGACAATTCCCGCGCCTGGGTAGAAGAACTCCGTGGTTCAACATGATGATGGGGCTTACTTCGAGTATAGGTAAGGCAAGGTTATAGTGTAAGGTGTGAGGCTGCATCCTTGTGACGCTGCATCCTTGTGAGGATGCATCGTTGTGACGCTGCATCCTGGGGTTAGGATGACAGAAGCAGGCTGGTGGATGAGTCATATATATCTAAGTCGTGTCTGGATTTCTTGGACTTTACTGAGGGACGTTTGGGTCTCAGATTGAGCCGATCGCCCTTAACAATTCCTCTGATTCTAAATCCAGAAGTTCACACGACACGGTACTCTAACCCAGATCAAACTCCCAGAAGTCGATCGCCGGCAAATACACTCTTCTGAATTACACCCCGAAACTCCTTCAGTTACCCCAGTTATCAGCCTTTGATGATCGAGGGCGAGTTGGTCTCCTCAACATCTACATCTAAAAAGTGCAAGTGACTCTCTTCCTCAGTATTGACAGCAATCACCAAACCTCTATTCCCCCAAGAAGCGATCGCCCGGGGTGAGGCGGGGCTGCTAAAATTTCCTACTTGAATCCCTTGACTGTTTAACACTTCTATATGCCCCCCAACATCTGCCAACACCCATCCCCAATTAGCCACACAAGCAGACACGGGCAAACTTTCAAGGGGAATTCGCGCTACCTTGAGCGGCCACAATTTCATCAACAGCACCGCCGCTTTACCACCTTGGGGAATTCCCAGCAAAGTATAAGGCTCAGGTGTCAACAGCATCTGTCCGACGCTGGCAGACAACCGCACAGAACCCACCGGCGTGCCGCGGCGAGTGTAAACTCTAAAAATAGTTTGGGGATTTTTTGGTTCGTTGTCCGGCCAAACTGCTAAGACGTGTCGCCGATCCAAAAACATTAATTCTGGTAAATAGTGTTCTGGTAACGGCACAGTAGCGATCAGCTTCAAGGCTTTTTTCTGATCGCCAGCAGTGCTGTTTCCAGCTAAAGAATAAAAACGCAGTTCGCCGGGCACCGCTACTGTCAACCAGTTGCCGTGAGAGTCTACAGCAGCTTTAAAAGCATCTGGACCTTGCCTCAAACCCATATCCAGCAAACATTGAGGCTCCCAAGAGCGCTCATTGAGCCAGTAAAGTTTTTGCGGAGTGAGAACGCAGCAGCCGTGGGAAACAGGTAAAATGCCCCGCACGATTTCCGGCATTAATGAAATAGAAGTAGACATTTCTCCTGTAACTAGCTGTTTTCCCGGCTGAGACCAAACCTTCACCTCTGTACCTACAGCAGCATAGAGATACGTTTCAGTGGCAATTAAAGCTGTCAACGGTGCTGGAAGTATCACTGGCTTGGGCTGCGAAAGCGCATAGCGGACAGTCCCAAGTAAATTAATTGCCGACAGTGAGGCTTTTTCCTCTTCAACTTCTAACAAAGACTCAGTTTCAGACTTCAGACTTTTATCACCACTGGTTGTGGGGCTTTCCCAGGGAATAATGCAGTCGCCCAATTGCCTGACAGCGGGGTCGTACATGATCAGCCGCAGAGCTTGAGCCATTTGGGAAGCACTGGCAAAACGGCGGGCTGGCAGCTTTTCTAAAGATTTTTTGACTATTGCTTGCAAAGGTTCGGGGATGGCGTCGGGAAATTGCAAGCGTTGATTCAGGTGTGCCCACCTCAAGTCTCCGGGGGTTCCCCCGAAAGGGCGGTAGCCCATTAGCAATTCAAACAGCAGAATTCCTACTGCATATATATCTGACATCGGGGAAAAAAGACCGTAAAACCGCTCAGGGGCCATGTAAGCGGGGGAACCTACGGTAGCGTCGGGAGAAATTTCTTGGTGGAGGCGAGTGGTACCTATTTCTGGCAGCCGACGCGCGATGCCAAAGTCAGACAACCGGGGCGACCAACCTTTGGCCCCTAAAGTTAGGAGGATATTTTCGGGTTTGATGTCGCAGTGAACTACGCCTCGGCGGTGGGCGTAGTCTAAGCCGGCTAAAACTTCCATGACTAGCTGTAAACCTTCGAGCAGACGCAAGGGGCGGTCTTGTTTGAGCAGGTTGCGGAGGGTTCCTCCCTCGCAGTAATCCATAACCAAGTACCTGCCTGTAGCTGTGTGTTCTAGAGCTCGGCAGGTAACAATATTGGGGTGCTGCAAGGTGATCAGAAACCACAGCTCTCGCAAGAATTCGCTAGTTGGGGCTTTCTGATGACTAAGTTCTTTGAGAGCAACCAGTTGGCTGGTGAGGCGGGAGTCCTGGGCGGGAGCTTCTCGAACGCTGGCACAAAAGACTCGACCAAATTGTCCTTGTCCGACTAGCCCTAAAATGCGGTACTTAGAATGTTGCATCGGTCTAATTATAGAAAAAGCTTGAGCTAGTATTAAAATATGTAAATAATTCTGACAAAAATTCAAATTTTTGAATCGCTCGCCAGGTACAGCCTATGTTATCTCAGGTTCATTCTCAGCCTCCTTGAGAGCGATCGCACACTCGCACCTACTAAAATCATCGTTGAGCTTCGGAATCACTATCAATCTTGCCGAATGCCGGTACCCGATGTGGAACTACCTGTGGCTGCTATTTTAGTCGATCGCGACTATTACAGTTTTTTCAATGCCATCTAGAAAGTATCTAAGGTTTTAGCTTTTCAAGGCTAAGCTGGGGAATCGGGGCGAGGGAACAGCGATGACCAAAACAGAAGTGCGGTTATGCCATAGGGGTTAGAGAGCCAGAAGCCGATGCTGTCGTCAAGGCATCTTAACCTTTTTGAGTGTTAGCCAAATTTTTTTGCGCTTTGAATAAGTTGATCGTAACTTGCTAAATACTGAACTTGACAGGAGCAAACATCAATATGGTTAAAATTATTAAACTAGATCCAATTGCGGAGGAAATAGCAGTCGAAACCCGATCAAATATCCTGTCTGCCTTACTTTCCAAAGACTTAGACGTTCTCAAGGAATGCGGGGGGCGGGGAATGTGCGCTACCTGCCATGTTTACATTAAAGAAGGCATGGAAGGCTTGTCGGACATGAACCGCCGCGAGAGAAGAACTTTGGAAGTCATTACTACGGCTAAAGCCAATTCGCGACTTGCTTGTCAGGCTCAAATTATGGGCGAGGGTGTGGTTGTACAGTTGCCTGCGGGGATGTACATTAATGCTATTGAAAATGTCGAAGCTCTGATCGGTCGCCGGGCCCAGCAAGATTTATTACACCCAATTACGGGTCAAGTAGTTGTAGAATCGGGAAAGTTAATTACTCGTTCTATCGTTACACAGCTTAATGAAACGCGCTTTCAAGTAGGACAGTATTTAGTTCGGACTAAAGAAGCTTAAAACTGATATCTTTGTATTTTAGTAGTAGAGAAAAATCTATGTTGAGCCAACTTGCGCGTTTGAGCACGGAAGCAGACGGACGCTACGCCAGTGCAGAAGAACTCCAATTTTTGAAAGACTACTTTCAGTCTTTGAATCACCGGATGAGTGCTTATAAAAAACTTCAAGCCTCTGAAACAGAAATTATGCGGCAGGTGGAAGCACAAATGCTGTCTCTAGACCCTAGTTTATTTCGGCGCGGGGCTAACGATATGACTGAAAAGTGCCGTGGAGATATTGTGCGGGTGTTGAGGCATTCAGCGGCAGCACTGTTGATTAATGATACTGAACGGTTGCGCGATCGGCTACTACTTTGGTTGCAAACTATTTTAGGCGCTGTTCAAGTTAGAAATAGTGCAACCGTGACTTACGATGTGATGAAAAAGGTCCTTAAACAATATCTCACGGTGGAAGAAAGGAACCTATTTTTTCCGATTCTGGACATCAACCGCACTTTACTAGGCAAATAATCAAGGGGGTTGACAACTTAACGCCGATAAACTGTGCCGTTAGGAAGAGTGGCTCCAATCAACTTCGCTCCCGTCAAATCCGCCTCAGTGAGAATCGCTCCCCGGAGGTTGGCTCCTGTCAAGTCAGCTTTCTGCAAGTTGGCTTGACTTAGGTTAGCTTTGCTCAAGTTAATTTCATGCAGACAAGAATTAGACAGGTCGGCATTGATCAGGTAGGCTAGACTCAAGTTGGCTTTGCTGAGGTTTGCCCCGCTCAAGTTAGCTTCCATCAGATAAGCACCGCTCAAGTTGGCTTCGTTCAACAATGCCTCTGCCATATTAATTCCAGTTAAAAGTTTGCGGCTCAAGTCTACACCGCTGAGGTCGGCCCCGCTGAGGTTAATACCGCTTAAGTGGCTGCCATTCAAAGTAATGTTTCTCAGGTAGGTTTTGCTGAGGTCTGCTTTGCACAAATTGGCTCTATCCAAGCAAGCTTCGCTAAGGTCTGATCCAATCAAGCACGCACCGTTTAAATAGGCTTGAGTGAGGTTAGCTCGCCTGAGATTAGCTTTCAAAAGGTTGGCTTTGCTGAGGTTAGCACGGGTCAAGTTGGCTCCGGCTAGGTTGGCTTTGGATAATTCGGCTCCGGTGAGCTGTGCTTCGGTCAAGTCTGCCTCTTTCAAACTCGCTAGACTTAAGTAAGCATCTTTGAAGTTTGCCCCGTTGAGATTGGCTTTAATCAGATATGCTTTACTGAGATTAGCCTCGGTGAGAACGGCTTTGGTGAGGTTAGCAGCGCTCATATCTGCACCTATGAGATTAGCATTGGGAAGATTTGCTCCGGTCAGGTTTGCCCAATTCAGATGAGAGCCGGCTAGGTTGGCGCCGGTGAGATTGGCGCCGATGAGATTGGCGCCGCTCAGACTGGCTGCCATGAGGTTGGCGCCGGTGAGATTGGCGCCGCTGAGGTCAGCTTTGCTGAGATTGGCTCGGCTCAGATGGGCTTTGGTGAGGTCGGCCCCGCTGAGGTTCGCACCGATTAAGTAGGGTCGTTGCTGGTGTTGGTTGAGGTTTGCCAAAATTAGAGTTGGGGCATCGCTGGAACGGTATAAATCGATCGGACTCAACACAATGCCGCGCAGATTTGCCAGTCTAAAATCTCTTTCGCCGGCTGCATATCGAGTTAGAAGTTCATTGGCGTCCATTAAGTTCTAGCAAAATGTTTGAGGTTTTGATGGCTTTTAAATTTTATGAGTTTCTAGAGTAAGTTATGAAGTTTCTAGCTGCTAGTTCTCATCAGGTTTTATTTGAATTGCTAAAACCTTATTTTTTAACTCACGAGCTTTTTTATAATTTAACTCACAGTTTTGATGATACGGTCGATAATATGGCTGCCCAAAAATCGATTTAACAGCTATTAGCAACAAACTAATAGCTGTTAAATAAGTCAGTTTTTTTGAAAAAGTTGACTGAGAATAGCTTCATGGTCTTTTCCTTCTTCGACCATAGAATCTGCTGGTTGGAGGCGCTCGCGCAGCCCTAAAATAAAGCGGTTGCAGTCCGAGCCCAATGATTCGCAGGATGTTTGCAGGCAGTGAAGTTCTCGACCCGTAAGCTGACTAAAGAACGCACTTAAAATACCTGCTTCTAAAAAACAGGCTGGTCGCTTAGACTTGGGGGCTGTTTTAGCAAAAAGAGAGTTAGCAATTTTTACTATTAAAAATCCCTGTTCGGAATAGCTGGGGTCAAGCTCAAATGTTCCCCATCCATGAGTTTTCCAACACTGCTGCAAGGACTGAAGAAATTCTACCATTTCCATTTCAGAAACTGGCTGACCGTAGTATTCGCTGACTTCTTCGCAAAAACGCACGTAGAAGTTTTTCCCCCACCAGCGACCGCAGTTGAAAAGCACGAGGCGGGAGGCTTGACCTGTTTCTTGTTCTAAGCCAATATAAATGGCTTGAATCAGTGTTTCTGGGAGTGCTAAAAGCCGATCGCCCCGGCGGTTTTCGAGGAGACCGAGTTCGAGGTCGCCTCGGACGTAGGCATCGCTGGCAAAGTAGTTTCCAGGGAGTCGGGGCTGTTTGAGTAAGTCGGCAATATTAATCATCGGAAATTGGGAATTGGGAATCGGGATTTGGAAATTGGAAATTGGAAATTGGAAAGAAAGCAGATTATTTATTATCTTGGTCAATAATAATTGACTGTGCTTGGTCAAAAAATGGTTGCAATATAGTCCGGGCTTGCTCGGAAAGCAATTCTTTTAAACGAGTTTGCAGCAGATTGCAAACAGTTGCTTCGATCTTTTGAGTTTGGTGGGCTTCGACTATGCCGGAAAGCCAGTCTACAAGGCGCTGTTCGAGAAAATTTTGATCGTTTAGCAGCATAGCCATAGCGCAGTACCGCAAGACTAACACCCAATGTTTGAGCGATCTTTCTAAGGTTTCTTGTTTTTCGTCGGGGAACGTTTCTTGTAGCTTGTTGGCTACTGGTTGGAAGATGCTTGCTTCCTTCTCTCGCAAAAATTCGTAAATTTTTAAGCGCTGGACAAGGGTTACAGCTTGACGCTTAAAAGCTATCAGTTCTTCGCCTTTTAAAAAGCGGTTTTCTGCCTGATCCAGCAGCGCCTCAATCTCAGGGTGCATGATTTTAATTAAGTGGTAATCGGTAATTGATAAAAGGAAGGAAGTTCGGCAACGAGCAATGCACGGGATTTAACGGATTTAACTAATGGATTTTGAAGGATGAGGAAAGAGGGGTGAGGGAAGAGGGATGAGGGATTGCCCTATTTTTCATTTTCTATTCCCTACACAGATTAAAACAGATCGAATAGGTCATCAATGGTGACTTCGGCTTGTTCAGAAATAGAAATTACTGGCAAGGGTGGCGGTAGGGGTAGGGCACCTACTTCCGGAATTCCTTCCCAAGAAATAGCTTGAAAAAAGTCTGCTACTGGCTGGGTTAAACTCAGAAGTTGACCGGGGGTCGAGCCATTTGGGGTTTCTAAAGATTTTCCCAGCCAATTATAGTGACCAAAGAATTCTTGGACAGATTGGTCCAACCATGAAGTTTGACTTTTCATCTTTACTTCCTGCCTGGAGAAATCCACCATCGCACTTTCGATCGCGAAATTGGTGGGAGGAAAGGCAGGGCAGGGGATGTGCCTTTCCAGGTTGTTTACCGCAATATTTCACCGTGTTGCAGTCGATTTTGAATATCGCGGGCGTTGGCACCTTCGTTGAGCCAGAATGCTGCTGCATCAATTTTATCTGGGTTGCCAAGCAGGAACTTGCAATAGGTTTCTCCCATTGAGTAACATTGGAGTTCTATGCAGCTCAGAGGCTTTTTGACTAGAGAGCCGAAGAAACCGGCGAACAAACCTGCGTATAGGTGACAAACAGGTTTGCCTACGTCGCCCAAAGTGCGAGCAACTGCTGAGTCAAAGAGGTTGATGAAGATGCAGCCGTGTTTGCGATCGCTCATGTCCACTTCCCAGCGACCCCAACCTTGAGCTGTGAAAGGCCACCACCAAGTTTCTAGCAGAAACATGAGATTTGACTGGCGAATGTTCTGGCTGTATTCGGCACTAAACCATTTTTGAAAAAATTCGGAATCTTGAAGTCCCCACTGGCAACCAATAGTATACATGATGACAGAGGACGCGGGGCCGACTTCTTCTTCGAGCCCCTCCACCAAACCGATAATGAAGTCTTCGCTGGTAAAAATGTTGCGCGACTGATTCCAGTCGTCAATTGTACCCATCTGGCGATCGAAGGCAAAAAAATCCTGAAACCTATAGTGGCTGTGAGTTTTAGGATGATTTTGCTTCAGTAGCGATTCGCTGTGGGTGGAGATTTCTTTTTTAGCGGTAGAGACCATTGGCGGGTTATTCCTTTTTGGTGTAGTTTGGTGAAAATTAGAGTCAAATAGACTGGCCTATGTATCCAATTTAACTTTATTTTTCTAAAGGCAGGCACAGGGTATAATTTTTCACTGCAATATAAGAATTAAAAATTCTAGGATGCTAAATTTGGGGGCTTGTTGGGAGTTCTGCCTTCGGACAACTGCTCTCTGAGTGCTGACGAAAGTGGGTATAACCTTAAACGGCTATGTGTTATCGTTTTGTGCAAGCTGTCCACTATATATATAGGGCATATGGGGATGAAAAATCACGCTTGTATTGCAATAGGCATCAATCAATATCAGTTACTCCAGCCTTTGAGTTATGCCCAAGAGGATGCAGAGGCCCTGTACGGTTTTTTGACTGAGGAGGCGGGTTTTGCGCCGGATGGATGTCTGCTGATGACCGATAGCTCGCCGTCGCTGTGGGGTCAATCTACATATCCAAATCGGGAAAATATTCTGAGATTGACCCAAAGCCTCTGCGCCGAACATGTGCAACAGGGAGATTTACTCTGGTGTTTTTTTAGCGGCTACGGTGTCAGCTATGAAGGTAAGGATTATTTGATGCCGGTTGACGGCAATCCGGCTGACATTCAGGGGACGGGGATTCCGGTAGAGTTGCTGTTGAATACTCTCAAAAACGCTCCTACCGAAACGGTGTTGGTGCTGGTTGATATGAACCGCAGCCAGATTGTGAAAGCGGGGGAAACGATCGGCTCTCAAACGGTCGAGCTGGCGCGGGAACTGGAAATCCCAACAGTGCTTTCTTGCCGCCCGAATCAAGTTTCGCGGGAAACTTCGGCTTTGCGTCAGGGGTTTTTTACGACGGCGCTTTTGGAGGGGCTGCGATCGGGACAGTGCATGACGATTAAGGGTTTAGACCGTTTTTTGAGCGATCGACTGCCGGAGCTGTGTGACCACCATTTGCGTCCGAAACAAGAACCTTTGATGGTGGTGAATCCTCCGGGAAAGGCTAATTTGGTGATTTTGCCGGATGCTTCAGGGGTACCAACTGCTGCGTTGGCCGGACGCAACGGCAATATGACGGTTAGTACGGGTGATGGGTTCGATCGCCCGCACATGGCTACGGGTACGGCTCGAATGGATCTGCCTCCGGCAGTTCGCAATGCTCAGGATTCGCCGGTTGAGATGCCGCCAGTGTCGCAGCCAAATGCTGTGGCCCCTGCCGATCGGGGTGGCGATCGACCGAACTTGCAAAAGCCGGAGGATGAGCATAACGGGGGCTCGGATAAGTCATTTTTGCAGCAGCTAATTTTGTGGAGTTCAGCTACGGCTTTGGTGTTGCTGTTGGGTGTTTTTGTGACGAACAAATCAATTTTTATTGGTCAGCAGGAAGGAGATCCTCGATCGCCTGCTAAAAATGCCGAAAACTCTGGATCTCAAAAATTTACTGGTACTGGGGGATCGCAGAACCAACCGCGGGCGGTGCAAGCGGGGACTGGAACCAAGCAGCCACCATCGAGCCAGCAGGTGTGGGCTGAGGCGAAAACTTTCCTCAAGGATGGTTCGGCTTCTAGTTTTAATAAAGCAGTGGTTAAGGCTCGAACGATTCCGCCTAGCGATCCGCTCTACCCGCAGGCTCAGCAGGATATTGAGCGCTGGAGTTTGACAATTTTGGATATAGCTAACGGGCGGGCTGCTCGGGGCGATTTCCAGGGGGCGATCGGCGCGGCTAAATTGATGCCGGATGTCAATCAGCCTGTTTACAATCAGTCGAAACAGGCGATCGCTCAGTGGGAGGAGCTATCCAAAGACCAGGATGTAAATGCTGCTTTGCTATCGGCTGCTAAGGGTCAAATTAAGCGGGGGGTTGCCTCTTCTTACAGTAGAGGCATCCAGCAAGCTAATAAAATTGAACCCGGTCAGCCGAAGTATGAAGAAGCTCAACAGTTAATTGGAGAGTGGAGCGAAAGTATTCTCAAAATTGCTCAGTTGCGCGGCTCTCAAGGAAAGCTGAAAGAGGCAGTTGAAGCTGCTTCGCTGGTGCCGTCGGGTACTAAGAGTTATCAGCCGGCTCAGAAGGAGATCGCCAATTGGAAAACTAAGCTCCAACGCCAGCCGAAAAAAGATTGATTTAGTTGATAATTTCTCGGTTTCCCACCGGGAAATTATCTTAGCGACTGGCCGAAAGAGGTCGATAGGTCGCTCGATACCTCTTGATACTGCAAAAACAGCTCTACACATCGATAATTTAAAACCAATAATTTTATTCACCATTTCCCCTCCCCAGCTTCTGCGCGAGGGGATTTTATATGCTCCCTGGTCGGTTTGTTTTTGTAGAGTGAAATACATCGTAGGATCTGGTTAATTGGGGCTGCATAATAGTCGGATAATTTTGATTGTTTTTGGGGATGAGCCCATGAGACCAAAGGCGTGTATTCTCAAAGCCTGCGGGACGCCTAACCCTACTCACCACAATAATCCTCATATTGTGCAACGCTGATTCATTAATATCTTTAATTAACGTTCAGAGTTCCCTAAACCGAAGCCTCCACCTTCAAAAACATTTTTTTTAACAAGAATAATTGCTGTCAATATATATTTATTTATAATTAAAGTTTTATGAAGTAATTAATAATTAAATTGGCAAATTAAGAAAGTTAAATTTGGTATTTAATCAAGTATAATTGTCAGCTTAATCTATATTTGATTTCAACAAACTGAGTGTCCACCAAATAGGGCTATATCAAAATATAAGGCAATGGCTAAGGCAAAATCGCCTTAAAAAAGCGGGTAGGCCAAGTTAATTTTTTTTATCCCTCTTTGTGGGCGATTAGGAGCGATCGACGGATAGAAGAGAGTTTAAACTTGGGCTGTTTTTAAATTATTAGCAGTGACAGATCTGTTATGAATTATACAAAATTAACGGTTACTGGCAATTCTCGCGGAGGAGCGATCGCGCCCAATGAATTCAGGAAACAGAGTCACCGCCACACAGCACAAAATATCTGGATTCGCAAGCTGCGAGTCTTCGTTGGCTCGGAGATCACAAACCTGCCTTAATTAACACAAATAAGGGCTTTGCAAGAAAATCCAAAAAATATTTCCTTGAGAAAGAAGAATAAAAACTTGCTCGCTTATTGTAGCCCCGGTAACAACACGTATGCCTGAAGTTATAGTCCACAGCCAAGTCTACGGGACGATCTAAATCAATAGGGTGATGTGGCAGTGTCCGGCTGTTAAGAGGGGCGATCGAACAGGAATGTTCCTTGAGCGATCGCTTCCCAATCGGAGAGTCTAAAACCTAAGAAGGGAAGGAGTTGGAGACAATGCTGAACTTTTTGAGTTCAGGAAAGTAGCGTTAGCACTAAACTCTGCCGTATTGTGGAAATTGAGCCAAATTTGTAACAGTTCTTAACTATAAATAATTCTGCCAAAACTGCTAGCATAGTGACACTTTTGCTAGCAAAAACAGATAAAGTAAATAAAGTTGGCTAACTCTAGACGCCCCGATCCCCAGGATGGGGATGTTGAATCAATTTGATTCATACCAACTGGTTTTAGAGTTACAATCAGAACCAAAGCATCGCTATTTAACTGAGTTCTTTACTTACTTTTACTTTCAGCTATGAACGTGGATTTTATCAAAGCCCAAGTCAGGTTGCTACAGGGTGCAAGTTCATCGGAGCGAGAAACCCTTATTAAAAACATCGGCGTCTGTGCTGGCGTGATCCGACCCGGAGAGTACGTGACTCCCCAACGGAAGCACGCCATCACTCTTTGGCTGCAAACAAATGCTGTTCGCCTCCGGCTTCCTCAACTTCCTCTGGACTTATCCGGCCAAAAGCCTTAACAGGGAAGTAATCAAGAGGTAGCGACAGAATCAAAGAAATTAGTCAATCTTACCTAAAAGTGCGTTTTTATTGAGCTGTACAGGATCAATGAAACACGATCAAGATTGAAAAAATGTTTGTAGGGAAAGTTGGGCTCAAAAACACGCCTGTGGACAAGAAGCGGCCGACCGCCTTGGTAGAAGCAGGAAGTGAACGTCAAACCTGCTCTAAAAGTAGATTTGACTAAGTTTCACAGAACGGATTATTGTGCACAACTATAACCTGGGTTATTTGCTTTTAGATTTGAGATTCACGATTTAGCTCGTATTGGATAAATAGGCTATTTGTGGATCGCCTGAAAAATTATCCTATTCAATAGGTATAACTAATTACAGGGGCAGTCATTGAACTGCCCTTACTTTTGGGGAGCATCTCATATTTGTAAAAACACTTCTTCTGGCTTTTTCCTTCTTCCTTCTGACTCTTTCCTCCTGGCTCCTGGCTCCTAACTTTAATTTTGGGCTTGGCTGCTTTCATTGAGATGCTTCCTACTTTTGAGTCCCCATGCGAAACTGCTGCAAGTTACAATAAACGCATCTACTTCCAGATAGAGTTTAGGTGAACTCTCCTGTAAGCTGCCGCGGCTCTATATTATCTGTTATGTTCGAGAGAAGGGGAGATGGGGAGAGGATTTGACGAGCTTTGATAGGGAATTAATATCGTCAAACAGAACGAGTTATTACAATTCACTTGCTTTCTAATATATTTTTCTACAAAAATACTGTGAGCAAAAAACAAAAATTTCCTTATTTAGTTGGTTCCCGGTGGACTTCACACCAAAAAACTTGGGGGTGGCGACACTTTCAAGTGGTCAACCGAAAAAACGAAGGTAAATGGGTATTTGCAGAAATGGTGGCGGCTTGCGATCCAAATGTGCGTTTTTGGCTGAACGCCGCACAGCTCAAAGACCGATCGCTCTGGCAAGCTGGATGGCAGTCTACGCAAGAATTAGAGGAATTAGAAACTGCAGACTAAAAGACAGGGCTGTGAGGTAGAGTGAGCGGAACTTCCGCCACCTGCTGCTATCGTTCCGATTCAAACCAATACGGAGTGAGACTTTCCCGGTTGTGAAAAATCTTTTACATGACTACAAGTCCTGGAAACCTTTATGTAGCAGCGTTTTTGCTTAACTAAGTCAATGGCAAAAATCCTCAGTATGTAACAAAACATTAAGTACGGCGTTCCGAACTCAATTTAATGCGTTTTGTAGGGTAGTGTACTTTTTTTCTCTAAAGCGATAAGTTAAATATGACTACGGTCGATCGTCCCATATTTCCAATGGCACAGGGCGCAACCTTCCCGCTACTTCTACACTCGGCCAATTCGGATCAAAAGTCAAATTTTCCAACGTTCCATCGCTGTGAATTAAAAACGTATCCTCAATTTTTGCTCCCGACAAACTCGGATTCCAAGCCACAGCCATATTTTCCGCCAAAATATCTGAAGTAGCCGGATTCGCCACAATTTCGCGCGCCAAATATCCGGTAGTTCCGCCTTGATGGTGTTCCGCAATTGCTTGAGGATATCCGTGCTCTTCGTAAGCAGTTTTAAGCGTATCATAAACCGCATTCAGCGTTACTCCCGGTCGGCAAAAATTTAGCGCCACTGCTTCAATTTCTCTGACTTGTCGGTGCAACTCTGAATGCTTTTCGCCCAGAAAATCGAAACAGACAAATCTAGTTAAATTTGCATACAAACCCCATCCCCTCGCGCAAAATACTAACATTGCTTGTCGTCCAATTTGTTCGGCGGTTGCTGTGGCGTGGCGGTACAGCGGCAAACGTCTTTCTCCAGCAACTAAGGTAAGTGCTGGATGCAAACCTCTCGCCCACAAAGCCTCTGCACCGGCTCCCGCTAGCTGATATTCTGTCCATGTTGGTTTTGCTGCGGAAAGTACCTCTGTCATCGCTTCGCTGGCTAAACGCCCGACTCGCCGGTATCGCTCTAATTCACTTGACATCATTGTCTGTTTGCGGGATTGTAAAGATGCGATTATTGGCATTTCTTGGGAAGTTGGCCGATCGCTCATGACGTTACCGCCACCAGTAATTTCTTTGACGAAAGCTTCGCGCTGTGCAACATCAGCCCAAGGATAGATGTGCATTTGAAAGTTGGCTGGCAATTCTTCATCTTGCAAGCGTTGGGCTTCGATTTCATCGGTAAGAACCCAAGCTGTTTCGGCAGTGATTAAAAGTTCTGCCACTCCGGTTTCTGCCGTTAGCAATACTGTATGAGAACCGCCGGCTGTGGCCCAGGCAAACCAATCAGTGCCTCGCAAGCGAAGGGCGATCGCTTTTGTTTCGGTTAAGGCTTTGCGGATGAATTCGAGTTTGAGATCTACTTCTTGATTTAATGAGTTTATCATTAGCTTTCTTGCATATAAATTGTATTTTTTGGGCGGGCGGGAGGCCCACCCCACAATAATTGAATCAAACTTTACTTGAAAATTTAAATGGGTTTCAGCTTATATTGACAGATACGGCTTGCAGTTCTTTAGCTTTTTCTTCGGGTAAAGCGTCGTTGGCAAACATTCCGGCGGCGAGTTCGGTTCCTGCTAGGTATTTTAGCCGATCGCTCGATCGATAGGGCGGATAAAATTGGGCGTGCAAATGCGCTTCTGGATGGGGTTTCCCATCTGTGGGTCCTTGAAACCAAGCCATCAAATAAGGGAATGGGCGATGCCACAAACCGTCATATTTGAGGGTGACTGTTTTTAAAGCCTTAGCGAGTGATTGCCGCTGTTTTTGGGTCAAATCGATAAATGTAGCAGCGGGGGCGATCGGGGCAATCCACACTTCGTAAGGGTAGCGGGCACAAGCGGGGACAAAGGCGATCGCCTCTTCGTCTAAATAAATAATTCGCTGTTTGTCGGAAATCTCTTTTTGAATCAAATCTTGCAGCAAACCGCTACTGTTTTTTTGATAGTAAACCGATTGACATTCTAACATCCGTGCCGGCACCGGTGGCACGAACGGATAAGCGTAAATTTGACCGTGGGGATGGTGCAAAGTTACTCCGACTTCGACGCCGCGATTTTCAAAGGGCAAGACGTATTCAATTTCTGGATTGCTGCCAATAACTGAAGTGCGATCTGCCCATACTTCTAACAATAATTCCAAGTGAGATAACTCCAAAGAACCGAGGGAAGCCAGCGGATCTTGAGTGAAAACAACGACTTCGCAAATGCCCTTAGCAGGCAAAGTTTCTACAATATTTGCAGGTGCGTTTTTTGCTTGCAAAGTCAACGAGGGAAAGCGGTTGTCAAAAACTGCTACATCGTAATCTCCCGGCGGCAATTCTGTCGGAAACTTAGGGTTAATTGTAGCTGCCAGCGGGTTGTATTCCGGCGGTGGCATGAAAGTTCTTCCCTGACGGTGGCTGGCGTATGCTACCCATTCCCCGCGCAAAGGATGCCAGCGAAAGTGGGGGTTTGCCTCTACGGGTTCATTGCTGGGACTTACGGCCGCGATACCTTCTGGGATTGGATAGCGACTGTACAGTGTGAGTGGGCGGCCGTCTGGTTTTAGCAATTTTTGGGAGTGCATTTTTTGTAGGGGCGGGCGATCGCGTTTAATATATGTTAGGAGTATAACTTCGTGCTTGGAGAATCCGCCCCTATCTAAAGTCGCAAATTATGTTAACAAGTTTAGTTTGCAGTACCAATGTCAGCCTACCGTGTGCTATTGTCGAACCGGCCGGAGAGCCAGGATCTGGATTCAATTTAAATGCGTAGCAGCTTACGATCGCAATTCCCAACTACCCAGTATATTTATCGATCGACCATTCGATCGAGCTTTTCCTTAACCAACAAGTCTAACAACGATCGCAACACAAACAAGCCACCGAATCCCGAAACCGCAAAAGCTGCGATCGCCCCGGTTTGATATCCGCCCACTAGCAGCACTGCACCCGACAAAAACACAAAACCAGTCAAACAAGCGAAAATTAGAGTTTTCAGGGCTAAATTAATGCGTTTCAAGGCTCTTTCGCTCTCGATATTTCGCACTCTAATTTGCAGTTCGCCCTCTTCAATTCGCTGCTCCAAACGCTTGAGAAAAACTTGCGATTTGTTTGGCTGCCGTAACTTATACGTAATAAAACTTCGCGCTTGCCTTGCCAATTCTCCGATCGCATTTCCCCGTCCCTTGCTCACCGCAATACTCTTGACAAAAGGCTGAGCGGATGCTATGAAATTGTAGTTAGGGTCGAGAGTTCTAGCTATGCCGTCGAGAGTGGTTACCGACTTGACAATAAACATCATTTCTGCAGGCAAGCGAAACGGTTGCTGCTCGAACATGATGTAAAGTTCGTTCTTAATTTCATTAAAAGCTTGAAGGTCGATCGGCTTATCAATAAACTTATCCAAGAGAAAAGCAATCAGCCGACGTACCGGCATCATATCCGGCATCGGCTCAATCAAGCCGATCGAAATTAAAGTATTGAGTACCTCGTCAGTATCCTTTCTCATCACAGCAAAAAAAGTCTTGACCATTTGGTCTTTAGCCAGAGACTTTATCTCAGCCATCATCCCAAAATCGTAAAAAATCAAGCTACCATCTTCTGTCACCGCCAAATTTCCCGGATGCGGGTCAGCTTGAAAAAAACCGTCTATTAACAACTGTTTTAAATAACAGCAAATTCCGAGTTGATTGAGCTTCACAATATCCACTCCAATCGCCTCTAAACTAATGCGGTCGTCCACCTTAATGCCTGGTGCGTATTCGAGAGTCAGGACTTTTTTAGTCGTGTATTGCCAGTAGACTTTCGGGACAATAACTTGAGGATATTCTCGAAAATTATGGCTAAAGCGATCGGAATTTTTACCTTCTTGCACGTAGTCTATTTCTTGATATAAAATCTTAAAAAACTCGTGATAAATAGATTCCAGGTCATATTTGCGCGTCCCAGGCAAATAGCGATCGCAAAAACGCATCACTTGGCGCACCGCCTTCACATCCAAATCAAATAAACTTTCCAAACCCGGACGCTGCACCTTTACAATCACATCTTCTCCGGTGTGCAGCCTTGCTTTGTGCACCTGTCCCAGACTCGCAGCAGCAATTGGCGACTGGTCAAAATCGCGGTACAAAGCATAAATATCCTTCCCTAACTCTGATTCTACAAGAGCGATCGCCTCTTCGGAACTAAACGGAGGAACCCGATCCTGCAACTGTTCTAGTTCCTTCACATACTCAAGCGGCAGCAAATCCGCCCGAGTCGAGAGAGACTGCCCGATTTTAATAAAAGTCGGGCCTAAATTTAGCAAAGTATTGACCAACCAATGAGCGCGAATTCTTCTAGTTTGAGGCGAATTATTTTGCAGCAGTGCGTCCCACCACAAAAAAAACATAAACTTTCCTGCCGCTGCAAAAATGTCTATTTGCCGTGCCAGTGGCGAATATTTAGAACGTTGCCAACGCAGGGTTTTAGGTGCAGCTTTTGTGAGCATAATATTGGCGAATGGAGAACCGGCAATTTAGACAGGCAACCAGACAAACCATTCAAAACAGAGGAGTTGGTAGAATTTACGACATTTCCCCATCTCCCTCTTCTGGCAAGTCTTCTAGTTTCGCCTGTTCGCTGCCAATTCCCAGCAGCTTCTCAACCGAACTATTCTTCTAAATTACAGAGTTCCGCTGGAAATTGCGGCAGAGTCAGAGTAAAAGATGTGCGCCACAACTCGTCAGGTTCTGAACTTTCGGCCGGACAGCTAGATACATCAATAGTACCATTCAAGTGCTGCACTAAAGACTTTACCAGAGCCAGACCCAAACCCGTACCGGCGATAGCTTGGTCAGTAATGCCAGTGCCACGCCGGAACTTGTCAAAGATGTGGGGCAAATCAGCCACAGAAATGCCGCGCCCGAAATTAGAAATGCTCAGGACAATATAGCCTGCTGCCTCAGACGCCTCCAAAACTACCGCCGTTCCAGAAGCAGAGTATTTTCCAGCATTCGTCAGCAGTTCCAGCAGTACCCGATTGAGAATGTCCGGGTCAGTTTCCCAGCAAGGGGTCAACTTGGGCAAATCCACCTTAAGAGTCAATTGCTTATCCACCCACTGTTTTTCAAAATCCCTAACTAAATCTTGAAATAAACGGTTGAGATCGATTTTGATTAGAGAAATCGGGAATTGCTGAGGCTCAAACTGCTTGAGGGCCAGCAAATCGCTAACCAGAGCAGTTTCCTTAGAACACTGCTGTTCTAGAATTTCGAGATACTTAGTCCGACTCGCTGACGGCAGTTCAGCTTGTTTGAGCATCAGAATCGCCAGTTTCATGATTGTTAAAGGGGTACGCAACTCGTGACTCAGAGTGCTGAGAAACTCGTCTTTAACCAGCTTCAATTTCCGCATTTGCTCTAGCTGATTGGCAGATTGTTCGTACAGTTTCCCCTGCACGTCGAGACTTTGCTGCAACTGAGAGGTTCTTTCTAAAACTACGGTTTGCAATTCCTTAAGCGTTTGAGTTTGGATCATCATCTTGCTCACTTGAGCGCTGACCGATTCGAGAACTTCTAATTCTTCCGGGTTCCAAGTGCGCGCCTTCGAGTGCTGCAAAACCAAGAAACCCAAAACTGTTTCCTGCCCGCTACCGCCCGTGAGGGGAACCAGCAGCAAGCCGCGAATGCCTTGGAGTTTCAAAATTTCTGTGGCTGCTTCTTGTTCTTTGCCGATTAATGCGCCTGCGTCAGCGAGGGCTAAGGGTTTGGGTGCGCTGTGGAATGCTTGGTGGCACAAATTAGATTCTGACAGCCAAAAAGCGGGAGAGTTATTTGGTTTTGAGTTGGGGATTTTGGATTGGGAATTAGCAATTTTTTCCTTATTTTTTGTTTTAGATGTTGAGCTTTTTTTTCCTGCCCCGCTTTGTGCTATTTCCTGTTTGTTTGCCTCTTTTTTTACCAGTGATTCGCAAACTAATTCGACTTTCGCTTTGGGAGTTTGATTGGGGGAGCGAGTTGTAAATAGAGTATCTGTATATTTCAATAGCAGGATTTGGCCTCTCTCTACTTCTAGGGTATCGACGGTATTTTCAATAACTTGCTGCAATATTCTATCGACTTCTGAATTTGTGTCGATCGATGCACCAACTGACATGAGTAGATTTTTGTATTTAGCTTGTCGCTGTAACTGTTCGTTTAAGCTGGCAATTTCTTCAGTTTTTTGAATGTGAGAAATCGCGCTGCCGATCGCGTCTGATGCTGCTTCAAGGCGCTGCCGATCGGCTACCGACCACTCGTGAGGTTGCGACTTACTAACAATCATCATGCCATTTACAGCCCCTCCAAATCGCGCAGGCCCTGCCAAAATTGCCCGAAAAGGCAGCGCAGTCACAGGGGAATTGGGCGATGAAGCTGCCGGAATATCAAGATAGTCGGATATCGCCACTATCTCGCCGTCTGCTAGGACGTTTGCCCAAACGGGATGTTCGAGTGATATGCTAGGGGGTTTTAATCTTGTGGTTTGGGGGTGTTCCGGTGTTTCAGTGGAATCGGCAACACCGGCAACATAGGGGAAATCGCTGCTATTTTGCCAGCAAGCATTCGGATTTACTGCTTTGTGGTCAACCACAGCAGTAACTAAACAGAAATCTGCCCCCCATGCAACCCCCAAAGTATTGGCTATTTGCAGCAGCAGGAGTTCTCGATCAAAGCTGGTGGCGAGAATTTGGCAAATTTGTCGCCCAAGAAGGGCAGGATCGACCTGGAACTGCATAAGACGATCCAGAAATTTTTGGACTGATACTGGTTCTGCGATTTGCGGAAAATACAAAGTGCAAGACTCTGACGGCGATCGGTCGATCGAAGTAAAGTCTTGATTTCCCTGGCGATCGATCATGGCAACCAAGCCTTTATTCTAAGATGTTTGAGCCGGCTCCTGCTGCCAATCTAGAACCTTTCCATAACTGTCGGCTTGACAGTTATGAGCCTGCTTTCTGTGTTTGTGCAGCCGGTCGGCGGGTCGCTCGATATGTAAAAATATACCCAGATCTGACCGAGTTCTATTTTCCTGTTTTCTACCCTTCTATCTGTACGGGAGGAACTTTACCATCCTTTACCGGATGATTATCAATCCCATTCCCGCTAATTTTGACGGCTATTAGTAGTATGAAGGTTTTCTAGAGACCGCTTAGTGACACCCCTCTTCTTACTGTGTGATGTTTCCTATTTAAGTTTGTGATCCTAACAAATTTTTATTGTGATACAAATCCGCCGATCGAGTAACGCCGATCGCAAAAATTCAAAATCCCCAAATTATCACTCATAACATAGCTAAGAGTTTTCGAGTTTTTGCTCAAAAACTCATTTTTCACCACACCTAGAGCAGCGCAGCGAACTCTAGGCTTAAATTTATCCGACTTACCTGCTTACTTATTTTGTGCTTCCTGTTGGGCTTTATCGCTATTTTGGCGGTAAAGTGCCGTCCGGTTCTGAGCCGTTGTGTAGCGGGGATGCTTGGAAGGCACGGCGGCCATCAAATCGGAAGCTTGCTGCCACTTAGCAGCTACGACTAACCAATCCTGGCGAGATTGAGCGGTTTTGCCCTGGGTGGCTGCTTGTTCGGCTACTCGCACTGCTTGGGCAAAAGAGTCAACAGCAGAATTAACAGTCTCCTTAGAAATTTTCAAAGCAGGTTTTGCCTCCGAGGAAGGGGCAGTTGCTACGGCTTGGGTGGTGGCTTGTGTGCTGTTTGGCACTTGGGAATTAAGTCCTTTGTGGATGGCGGCCGCTGCTGCAAGCAACAGCACGGTCAAGCTGATGCCGCCGACGATACCGCGCTGAAATTGCCGCGGTTGCTGCATCGATCGAGGTATAGCAATTCTCGGCAAAGCCCGCTTGCCTGCCACAGCTTGTCGTTCGTGATGGGCGGTGGCTAAACGCTTGAACAAATTGGGCTTTCGGAGTTTAATTTCTTGAGACCACAACAGTTGATTATCGGGATCGCGACTAATTTCTTCGAGCCACAGCAGTTGGTGTTCTCGGACAAGGCGGCTGTTGATGTTGACTCGGCGAATATTGCGGGGCGAAATGCGTTCCAAAATTTCTCGGACTCTATCGACCAAACTAGACTCTTCGAGGAGTTGGGGCGTTGCAGCTTCGCACAGCAGTTGCAGCACCCCGTCTGCAAACACAGCTCGAGCCCTGACCCCTACCTGTGCCAGTTCGTCATTAAGGATTTGAATAATCGATGCAACCGAGCCCTCGCGAGCTTGTCGAGCAATGTCATCTATTGGATTTGCCATAAAACTATCTTGACGCTTAGCAATCTGTTAATTGTTAACCCAAAGTCTCGGATCTAATTTTTACTCATACAGGTTATCACTGACACTGCCAGGTTAAAATAAACAGATGCAAATCTTGCATACCGATCCACTTAAAATTATCACCACAGCATCGAGCGAGGCTAACAGGAAATAAACTATGGGTAAAGTAATTAGCGGTCAAATTTTTGTTGTAGACGACAACATTGATACAGATCAAATTATCCCGGCCGAATACCTGACCCTGGTTCCCTCGAAGCCGGATGAGTACGAGAAACTAGGCAGTTACGCTATGATTGGCTTGCCCGATCGCTACGGTAAGTTTATCGAATCCGGTGAACAGAAAACCCGGTATCCGATTATCATAGCTGGCGAAAATTTTGGCTGCGGTTCTTCGCGGGAGCACGCTCCGATAGCTCTGGGGGCCGCCGGTGTCACAGCAGTGGTGGCTTTGTCTTACGCCCGCATTTTCTTTCGCAATTGCTCGGCTACTGGCGAATTGTACCCAATCGAATCAGTCGATCGGCTCTGCGACTTGTTTGTAACCGGTCAAGAAGCGACGATCGATTTTACAGCAGAGGTAATTGTCAACCACACTCTCGATCGAACTTTCTCGCTCAAACCTTTAGGAGAAGTAGGGCCTGTAATAGATGCCGGAGGGCTGTTTGACTACGCGCGCCAAACGGGAATGATTGCGGCTCGCTCTTAACTTTTAAAACCCCTGTAATGTAGGGTGTACCACCGGGCGCACCTTACGAATAAGCTGTTACGCATCTAAATTGTATTTTGGGGCGGGCGGGACGCCCACCCCAAAAGAATTTCCTCGAATTTGATTGTCAAATTTAGATGCGCCTCAGCTTATCTCGTAGCTCAAACCGCTCCCATCTAGGGTGCGGAGAAATTTTTTCAAATCGACTCAATAAAATTCAATAAAATACGCTGGTGAGCAATGCCAAAAGGTCGCACATCTCCTGACTGCTCAGAAAAGCATTTTCCCGCCCGAATCTGCTCCGGTGTCAACAACTTCATATCCCACCCCTCAAGCAAAACTAAATCCTTGACATCCGCACTAAGTGGTGCATGAAAAACGTGGCGAACGACATCTTTTTCGACATCACAACAGAAAAAAGAAACACTTGCAGGAGCATAGCCAATTTCCTCTGATAATTCCCGCACTACAGCAACTTCCGGCGTTTCCCCCGGTTCCAAGTGTCCGCCAAACAAAGCCCATTGTCCGGGATACCTGATATGAGGAATATCGTCCCGCAACTGACAGAGAAACTTGCCGTCTTGGTACAAAATTGCGATCGCAACGTGAATTTTAGTCATAAGAAAGTTCTACAACGAGCCATGTACGGGATTAACGGATTTAACAGAGGGATATTGAGGAGAGAAGGAAGAGGGAATAAGTTATTTAGGAGATACGGAAGAAGTTGGTATAGGGGCAGGTTAACCGTAATCTGTAATATAAACAAAAGAGCTGATAAACTCGCTCCGACGAAGCTATTATAGTCGAGCGACTTTCAGCATAAATAAACCTACCCACAGCGTTTGGGCGCCACTACAAACCTTTGATTTTTATGAAATTGAGGTACTTAATTATTGAACGAAATTAGTATCTTCATATTTTTATTTATTTGCCGCTGGAGTGCGCTTTAATTGTTCCATTTCCTCAACATAAACTTCACCTAAATCTTTTCCAGCCAATTCCTTCAGAGTAATACTCTTGTAACGGACTTCTCCCTTGAGTAACACCTCATCGCCAAGCTGGGGCAAATCTTGCTTGGTTAAAATCCAAATACTGCCAGTACCATCCTCAAGTTGATAAGCCGCCTTCCCTACAAACGGAGCGCGATTTTCTACCTTTCCCCGAAGATAAACTTCAGCATCCACTTGCCGCTTTTGTTGAACGTCGCCAATGCTAGCAACATTAAAACCAAGATTAAGTTGAGACATGGGTAAATTGCCGCAACTGAAAAAACCGCTGGCGAGGATTAGCGACAAAGAGCTAGTGCAGAATCTTTGAACCCAAACTTGCTTAATTGCAGTAGTCATTGGTCAACTGATTTGAGATGTGAGATACGACTTACTTTAACAGAATCCCCAGAATCGATCGCAAGTAAGAAATTTCTCTAGTGTAGTCCTTGGCGGGGATTAAGCTAAAATCTAAAATCGTCAGCCCCTAACCCCGAGTCTACAATGGATGCCAAAACTGCTCAAATACTAGATGGTAAAGCTTTAGCCCAAAAGATTCAAACCGAGCTGAGCGATCGAGTCCGCGCCCTACAACCCCAAAAAGGTCGTCCTCCGGGACTTGCGGTGCTGATGGTGGGCGACAACCCAGCTAGCGCAGCCTATGTCCGCAACAAAGAGCGAGCCTGCGCTAAAGTTGGTATAGCTTCCTTCGGCAAGCATTACCCCGCAAACGCTACTCAAGCCGAACTAGAACTTGCAATTCGTGCACTCAACGAGGACGATCGAGTAGATGGCATTTTAGTTCAATTACCGCTACCAGATCACTTAGACGCAATTTCGCTGCTGTACCAAATTGCCCCCGACAAGGATGCTGACGGACTTCACCCTGTAAATTTAGGCCGTCTCGTGCGCGGGGAGCAAGGTTTGCGGAGTTGTACTCCCGCCGGAGTGATGCGGTTATTGCAAGAATACCAGATTGATTTGAAAGGAAAAAATGCTGTAGTTTTGGGACGGAGTATTTTGGTGGGTAAACCGATGGCGCTGATGCTATTAGAAGCCGACTGCACTGTTACTGTAGCTCATTCGCGATCGCAAAACTTAGAATCTATTACCAATCAAGCCGATATTTTAATAGCCGCAGTCGGCCGCACAGAAATGATTACAGCTAATATGGTCAAACCTGGGGCAGTAGTAATTGATGTCGGTATTAACCGCGTTGTCAATCCAGACGGTACGAGCCGTTTGGCCGGAGATGTGAACTTTGATGCTGTTAAAACAGTAGCCGAATTTATCACGCCGGTGCCGGGAGGCATCGGGCCGATGACTGTTGCTATGCTTTTGGAAAATACCGTTTCGAGTTATATTGAATACGGTTCTAATTGAATTATGACCCACTTGTGAGCCAGTATTGGCTCAATTAGTAGGGTAAGTAATCTACGGACACACAAACATTTTAGCTATGGCTTTAAAACCGGATGCGTCAGGGACATTGCGTTTAATTGGCGACAACACCTCGGAATTGATTCAACTTTTTCCTGGAGAGCTAACAAATTTTCCTTTAGGAGCTTGGGCGCTCGATGGCGACGATACAGTAAATGGCTCAGGGGCTAGCGAGTTAATCCTGGGAAATGAAGGGGAAGATATTCTCACAGGTTTTGCAGGCAACGATTCTTTATTTGGGGGAAAGGGAAGAGATGCTTTGTTTGGACAGGAGGGGAATAACTCCCTCAGTGGTGGTCTAGATGCTGATTTTCTTCTTGGAGAGGCTGGCGATGATATTTTATTTGCGGGGAGAGGCAATGATTTATTATCCGGCGGAGAGGGAAATAATACTCTAGTTGGCGGCTTGGGCAGAGACTTCTTAGAGTGTGGGTTGGGGAATAATTTATGCGTTCTGGGAATAGATTCTGCCACTACAGATATCAATTCTAGTGATATAATCGAAAGTTTTGATCCTGATTTGGAGCGCATTGGATTAGCGAGTGACTTAACGGTCAATGATATAGTGTTGGAGCGGGTACAGAATGTGGCATTAACATATACTTTCGATCTGCCGCAAGCTTTACAACCATTACTTCCTCCAGGTCCGGCAGACGCATTTAGCGGATCTGCTTCAGGAACTCAACTCAGAGGTGGAATTAGCGGAGTTTATTCAGGAACTCTAATCAGAGTCAGGAATTCTAACGCGATTTTAGGTTTTGTAGACGATGTAACCCCAAATCAACTTCAAAGCAGGATTGTTTCCGTTCAGGGTTTCTAAATTGAGGACAATCACTCCTGGAGTGAGAAACTTATTATACAGCAGATTCCATGTATATAGGATAAACTCTATAGCAATCCTACATGAGTCGTAATTTTTTTACCCCACCCCAACCCTCCCCGATCTCGCGGGGAGGGAGTAAGAAATTCACAAATGATTTAGGATTGCTATATTTAGTACATAAGCGAAAAAAATGAAACCTTGAAACCTTCTTCGAGCGAGTTGCGTGAGAAAATAGTTAAGCTTTATGGTTTTTGCGTACTTAGTATCCTAAAATGTTATGAAGACAGCCAGCATTTAAGTTAAATGTGAAAAGATTAATGACAAAAATACTGAATCTACCTGGTGTAATAGTAGAGGATAGCTTAGACAAAAGAAACAATTATTTTATCTATTATCGTCAAAAATAAAACACCAGTTTGCCCACGATGCGGACACACAAGCCACGGTATTCATTAAAATACAACGTATCTAGTTAGAGACTTACCAATCACTAACACAGAAGTAATTCTCAAAGTAAATAGCCGACAGTTTAAGTGTGAAGGCTGTAAAAAACCTTTTACCTAAATCTTGGATTTTGTGGAAATTCGCAAAAAATTCACTCAAAGGTACGCCCAAAGTATTACGGAAAAAGTTATTAATAGTGACCTCAATAAGGTTGGCAGAAATAATAAATTAATAACGCAACAAGTTGAATTAATGGTTATGGCAGCAGCTAAAAGTGTGATGAAGGTTGATATTGATCGACTGTGCCGATTAGTAATAAGCTGTTGAGAATTTAAATCATTTATTTCAATTTACTGTCAAGGTTCAGGTGTAAGCGTTGGGTGTTTGGCTCATACCAGTTTAAATGCTTAACAGCTTATCTATCTGCGTTTATCTGTGTGCATCTGCGGTTACAAATTCCGAATCTGCCAGCATGGCTAGATTCAGACAATTTAAAATGCTGGATTTAATCGGGCGCTTTTCATCCCAAAATACGATCGCTGAATAAAAGTTAATTGCCACCGGTGAATTCAAAAGCTCAAAAGTTTGACGTGCAACTCTCTCGCTGTCAAAGCTGAGAAAGTAAACAGTATCATCGAAGATTGCAGGTTTATTAGCTATTTCACCGATCAACCTAAACTCCAATTTTTTATAAAGCCCGCAAATCGCAATTTTCCAAGGCTGGAAGCTATAATCACCTACTCCAAAAATCGAAAATCGAGGGTTATTTTGATAAATTTTGCTTTTGCGATTATCTAGATATTGCCCGCACTTCTCTAGATAACGTCCGGTTTTAGGAGCTATAGTTTTGATATTTTCGGTTGATTCACCGATGAATTTTTGAGTAACTAGGATATATCGATCGGTAGCATTAATGCGATTTTGAGCAACATCAGATCCTTTAAATAGCGGAAATAGATAAGTTTCCTCAATATCGACAGCTTCCCCAAATCCATTGACAAACAAATTATCAATTTTCCGAAACTCCATAACGCCAGAACAGTCGTGCTTTACACCCGATCGCCATTTCGTTCCTGAATTTACAGCATATAAATTACTCAATTTATTGAAAGAATCTATATCTTTAACCAGGAGATTGTTGTGATATCCAATTCGATGACCATCCGAACTTTCTAAACTGCTAAATACATCGCAGAAGTAGTTTTGTGAACTTAAGTCAAACTTGCAGAATAACAGACAGGCATCAACATTTGCATCAAAATATTTTTTAGCATCTATTTTGTAAATTGCACAGCTAGCGAGATTAAGTTTTTTTGAATGAATGTAACTCAATAACTTTCTGGCCACGGAAGTCTTGCAAAGCATTGCCAGAGTGGCGTCACGATTTTGCAACCATTGTATCGCATGGATCAGCATCCATTCTGAGATATCGAAGTTACTTTTACCTGTTAGTGCGTCTAAGCCAGGGTGCTTTTGAAAATTACTTTTTTTCGGCAAGTTTTCACTGCCAATGGTTCCTTGTTGTGAGTTTGTTACCCAAGGAAAGTTGCAAAGTACCAGCACCCTATGATTAAATTGGTTGATTAATGATGTCCAGTCAAACTCAAAAAAATCTCCGTGCTTAACCTCACATCTTTCATCCTGTAACAATTCATGCTTAGCTCTTAATTCTATTAAATAACTTTGATTGATTTCAACGCCGATAATCTTGCTGGCGGATGGAAACGAATTTGCAGCAGCTTTAATGAAATTACCTATCCCGCAAGTTGGCTCAATGATGACTTTGGGGTTAACATCAAGTTCTATCAATTTCCGACACACCATCTCGGCTAATTCCAGCGGTGTCTGAAAATCCCCGTATTCTAGTTTGGTTTTGCGATCGTTGGAACTCATCGGTTAGATTTATAAACTGCGATAACGCCGTCTTGTTGTCCGGCACGCTCAATTCTACTTGTTACCAGGCTGAAGCCTGGTAACGCAGATCCGGAGACTCTACCTCCAATGTTCCCAAGCAAGTGAGGCAAAGCCTCTAGACATCGGTTCCCCGGCTGTGCGTGGGAACCAGTTAAATAGTAGAGTTAATCCGGTTCTGAAATATCGAGTTGGTTTTTTTCAGTAAGATAACTGATGTTAATTATCGGTACACGGTTTATTGTAGATACCGGAAAGGATTTTAATCGGCTCTTCCAGTGATCGATATCACTAAGGATTGGAGATAAAGATCATTAAAATTCATGTCATATATCATCGACAAGCTTGACTTTTATTGCTACTTGCTTTATCTTTGTAGGTGCGACAACTCATAGGCTGATAGCTCAATGCGCTCAGTCTTGTATAATCCGAACACCTCTCTAGAACTCGTTAACGAAAAAGTTGACAGAGAGAAGCTCTTTGGTGTATTATTTTTTTAAGCCAGTATGATTGCCTAAACTCTTAAAAATAGAGTTCAGTCTATGATTTGTCGCAAAGTAAATCGGGACTTCTCCATGTTTGAGTTAGTTTATCAGGCATTATAACTTAGCTGAATTAGGAAAAAATAATAAGTCTTAGGGTGTTGCACCAATCTATGTTTGGTGTTTGGCAGATTGAGTTTACCTGGAATTATTCTGGTGTGGCTAACTCTCAGAGTATTCAAAGGCTTAGATGATTTCCCAACCCAAAGGTATTGGGATAAAAGTGTTTCCCCCATTCTCAAGCTAGATTTTCTGGCGTTGCTGAATACAGGTAGGAATTCAGATTTCCCAATTGCTATAAGACAAGTCGGGTGAGTTTTGTAACATCAAGCGAAAAGTTGATTCATACCGTAAATCAGCAACACCGATTTTCTCATCTACACTCTGGAGAAAGCAGAAAATGAAGAACTTTAACAAGAAAGATAACGATCGAGTGGCATCGGTTTCCTTGATTTCCCTGTTAAGTAATGCTGAGAATCAACAAATGGGAGCGCCTTCATATTTTGAGGGAGATCTATAAACTTGGATATGTGAGGGTGGAGAAATATAGAGATACTCATCAACCTAACTCTCTAGATGGAAATTAGGTTGATGAGTTCTAGGGAATTAGGTAACAGTCAAGTGCAGAAAGTGAGTTGCCCCTCACTCTCTGCAAAAATTAGCGGTTCTGTCGAGTATGAAAATGTTAGCTTTCGTGACAAGTGTCACGGTTGGATGCGATTTTAAAGATAGGTGACTTTCTATCGCATCTGCTACACTAATAATCATTAATGACAGACAAAAGCCAACAGGTTTTAGAAGCCTGTATCACCTTCAAAAAGTAAGTCGATTGAGTAACAAGTAAATCGTTTCATCATTTCTCCTTTTATTACACAAAAAGCACAACTATGTCCTTGTCTCCAGAGTAGTAAAGACCTTCCAGGAGACGGATGCACCTTTTATGGCTCAGTTTACACTTCATTTAATTGACTATTCTATTTGTCGAGAAACAATCCGGAAATATTTCCCGATTGTTTTCTTCGTTTGAGTGAGTTCGATCCTGAATCCGCTAGGTACAACCTTTTACCAACAATAAAAAGTCTGGTAATTAATCTTCCCATTGCTCAGATAGCTCTGTTAAGTGGATGTAAAGCTTCGGGTTATTTCTTTCTTTTCGAGATCGGTGAATAAAGAGCGTGAAGGTATCGTAATAAGTACAAACTATATATCTATAAAACTCTTTCAAAGATTTTTCGTCAACGAGACCGAAATGGACACACATAGACATTTCTTCTAAAAAATTAAGAATATTGACTATTTCCTGCTTTTTCTCTGCATCTGCATATATCTGATTCATGTACTCATTACTTTTGGTATCATCATTAGCTAGCGGTTTGAGATCTTTATGAATTTTTGCTGCAATTTGTCGAACACTAAAATAGCTAGGATCGTTCCATATTTGTATGTAACGTAAGGTTCGATCGATTTTTTTGTCCTCTAAATTGATTTCGATTCCCCGCAAAGCATATACGGCACTAGATATTCCTGCGGCAGTAGCTAATGTAGTTACCGCAAAATTTAAAGTGTCTCGGTATTTTGATTGTGAGTCATGAAAATGAACAGCGATTAAAGTTAAGGCTGCAATAAAGGTAGTAATTCCAATTCCCATTGTGAGATTTAGACTGATTTTGAGGAATCCGTCGGGTTCTCTTTTACTGAGTGGAGTTGTCGGTTTGGTTAGCATTTTTAACTCCTTAGTGTTCAATGACTCTCAAATATTAATCATTTTTACAAATCTACTCAGGGTTTTCCGGCATCAATTTAAAATAGTTTTGTCTTGGGCGAGTGCCTTTTCAGAAATACCGTGCAATCGAGGGTTTTCCAGAAAGGAGCAAAAAAATTGCACCCACTCCTCAAAGAAGTGGGTGCAAAACGACCAACTGTATTTTGAGCTAAAAACTCAAAATTTCCTTAATAAGCGTCTTGCAATTCGTAGAAATCAGGGGAAATGTAATCTTTCCGCAGCGGCCAGCCTACCCAATCTTCGTTCATCAAAATCCGTTTCAGATTCGGATGTCCTTCATAGACTATGCCGTACATATCGTAGGATTCGCGCTCTTGAAAGTCGGCTGCTTTCCAAATCCAGTAGACTGATGGCACTCTGGGATCTTCGCGGGGTACGAATACTTTGACGCGGACTTCTTCAGGCTTGGAAGCATTATCTGTCAGTTTGACCAAGTGGTAGACGCTGACTAAATCTTGTCCCGGCCCTTGGTCGTAGGCGCACTGGCACTGCATATAATTAAACCCGTAGGCATACAGTGCTGTTGACATCGGAATTAAGAATTCTCGATCGACCTTTAATATCTCCACGCCCAAATTATCGGCCGCTAAAGCTTCGTGTTCAAACCCATTCTGAGTCAACCACTGGGAAACCTTCCCGGCTTCAACAATTGCAGATTCTGTCTCAGCCACGGTTTACCTCCTGTTTTTGTCCTGCAAGCAGGGCCGGCGGTACTGGCATTCCCATTGCTTCTGTCAATTCCTTCGGCGGCGCGATCCGGCCTGGAACTGACAAGTATTTGCCGTCCAAAATGTCGTCTACTACTTTCATTTTGTGGGGTCTGGTGTAGTAGCGGTGGGTTGGCAGCAAATTGGCCCGTTCTTGCATGGAATTGTTGGCGATTTTTTTCCGCAGTTTGATAATAGCGTCAATAATCGCTTCTGGACGGGGGGGACAGCCGGGGATGTACACGTCTACAGGAATCAGTTTGTCAACGCCTCTGACTGCTGTGGTGGAGTCCATGCTGAACATTCCGCCGGTGATGGTGCAAGCGCCCATCGCGATGACGTATTTGGGTTCCGGCATTTGTTCGTACAGCCGCACCAAGATGGGGGCGTACTTCATGGTAATTGTGCCGGCGGTGATGATCAGGTCGGCTTGCCGGGGGCTCGATCGCGGTACTAAGCCGAATCTGTCGAAGTCAAAGCGCGATCCGATCAAAGCTGCAAATTCAATGAAGCAGCAGGCCGTGCCGAAAAGCAGCGGCCACAGGCTCGAAAGTCTCGCCCAATTGTAGAGGTCATCCACTGTTGTCAGGATGACGTTCTCTGAGAGTTGCGATGTGACTTCGGGGCGCTCGACTGGGTTGATCAGCGCTTTTTGTGATTTGTCAGAACTTAAGACCATTCCAAGGCTCCTTTGCGCCATGCATAGACAAGAGCAATAACGAGGATCGTGATAAAAAACAAGGCTTCGATGAAAGCCAACAGCCCTAGCTGGTTGAAAGCAACCGCCCAAGGATAGAGGAAGACCGTCTCTACGTCGAAGATGACGAAGACCAGGGCGAACATATAATATCGGATGTTGAACTGAATCCAGGCTCCGCCGATCGGCTCGACGCCGGATTCGTAGGTAGTGCGTCGGTCGTAGGGACGACTTTTCGGGCGCAGTACCTTAGACGCCGTGAGGGCGAGGATAGGGACTAGGCTGGAAATTAACAGGAAGCCTAAGAAATACTCGTAGCCGCTGAGTGCAAACACGGTGAATAATTACTGCCTAGGTGAAAGGGTTCTGTAACTTGTCTGTTACATTATATAGATTTTGGGTAGCTAAAATTACGGGTTGGTTGAGATTAATCGTCCATCTTCTGCAATAATTTTTAATGTATATTCTAATATTGTAACTGCCTGTGGAAGACGGGCGGCTGCCTGTGGACGCTAAGTAAGACCATCATCGACTTAAGTGTCGAACACCCTTGTGGTGTCCCTAACGTGGCATCGGCGGTTGAGACGGGAAACCTCGAAGACGAATAAGACCGTCCTAATATGAGTTTTAGTTGGAAGCCCCACCTATAACGAAGTTTAGTTGAGGTACTTCACTGTATATTTTAAGATTAGCTGACCCATGATTTTGGATTTATGAGCGATCGAGCCACTGAGAGTAAGACCCTCGATCGGCACGAGTGCCGCGCCTGCGGCTACGTCTACGATCCGAAAAAGGGGAATCCTAAAAATGACATTGCCCCGGGCACGGCTTTTGAAGATTTGCCCCAAACTTGGGTCTGTCCCGTTTGCGGGGCACGCAAATCGGTGTTTCAAAATCTCGGTCAGATGGAAGGGGTATCGGGATTTAAGGCAAATCAGCGCTACGGTGTCGGTGTCAACGGCATGACCGAAGGTCAGAAAAGTTTGCTGATTTTTGGCGGCTTGGTCGTTGGTTTCTTGTTGTTACTTAGTATGTATGGTTTGCAGTAAAACGATTGTGAGATTTTGGCAACGAATTGTAATGTTATTGGCCGCTGCCCTCATCTGTACGAGTTGCAGCACCATAGGTTCTGTGAGTTACAACCCCTGGCAAGTTATTTCCTTGCCGACGGAAGCTAATTTGCAGGATATTGCCTTTACGGGCAATCCTCAGCACGGCTGGGTTGTGGGTTCTGAGGCGACTCTGCTCGAAACCCTTGACGGTGGCACTAGCTGGAAGCCTATAGCACTGGATATCGATGATCCTAGGTCGCGTTTTGCGTCGGTGAGTTTTTCGGGTTCCGAAGGCTGGATTGTCGGCCAGCCTTCAGTTTTGCTCCACACGAACGATGAGGGCAAGTCTTGGACGCGGATTGCTTTAAGCAGTCAGTTGCCTGGTTCTCCGAGTACGATCGCAGCTTTGGGCCCGAATTCCGCCGAGATGACGACTGATGTCGGGGCGATTTACCGGACTTCCGACGGTGGCAAAAATTGGAAAGCTGTCGTGCAGGATTCTTTTGGGGTAGTTCGCAATATCAACCGTTCTGAAGACGGGCAGTATGTTGCGGTTTCCTCGAAGGGCAATTTCTACTCGGTGTGGAAACCCGGACAACAAGCTTGGGAACCTCACAACCGCAATAGTTCTCGCCGCCTGCAAAATATGGGTTTTACCAAGGACGGGCGTTTGTGGATGCTTGCCCGCGGCGGTCAGATTCAGTTTAGCGACCCGTCCAATCCTGAAGGTTGGGGAAAACCGTTTTTTCCCGATCGCAAGGCGAGTTGGGGTTTGCTGGACATGGCTTACCGGACTGATAATGAAGTTTGGGTAGCTGGCGGCGGCGGCAATTTGCTGTGCAGTTTGGACGGCGGGAAAACTTGGCTAAAAGACCGCGAAGTAGAAGATGTTCCCGCTAATTTTTACAGGATTGTCTTTATGGGGCCCGATCGCGGATTTGTGATCGGCGCGAGCGGTACTCTACTTAAATATCAAGGTTCAGCGCAAGCTGCTTGATAGTAGAATAGTAATAGAGATTGTCTGTCAATTTGTTGTTGAAAGGAGGATTCTAAATGGCTGGTACAACTGGAGAACGTCCGTTTGGGGACATTATTACAAGTATCCGTTATTGGGTAATTCACAGCATCACCATTCCGGCTTTGTTTATTGCTGGATGGCTGTTTGTGCAAACGGGTTTGGCTTACGATGCTTTCGGAACTCCTCGCCCTAACCAGTATTTCACACCGCAGCGGGAAGAAGTGCCGATTATCTCGGATCGCTTTGAAGCTAAGAAACAAGTAGATCAGTTCATTGCCAAGTAATTTAACAAGGATTTGGAAAAATGACGAGCAGAACCCCAAATAATGAGCCAATTTCGTATCCGATTTTTACGGTGCGCTGGTTGGCAGTTCATACTTTAGGTGTCCCAACAATTTTCTTTTTGGGCGCGATCGCAGCAATGCAATTTATTCAACGATAGGAGTTTACAATGCCTGAGCGCGTTCCTAATCCCAACGAGCAGCCTGTTGAGTTAAACCGGACTTCTTTGTATCTGGGTTTGTTGCTGATTTTTGTTTTGGGTATTTTGTTTTCCAGTTATTTCTTTAATTAACTGGTGTTTGAGTTTGCTTTCAATAGTTAGTTCGATCGAATGTGTTTAGCTGTGAATTAGTGAGGTGATAGCTATGTTTAGTGAAAGTGGCAGAATTCCTTTGTGGCTGGTAGCTACTGTCGCAGGTCTCGGTGTTCTGAGCATTGTGAGCCTTTTCTTCTACGGTGCTTATGCCGGTTTGGGTTCTTCGATGTAAGGAGAATCAAACTGATTTTCGGCTTTTAACCCCCCTTGAAAAAGGGGGGTTTTAATTATGCGAATTGTGTTGATAAATTAGGGAGAAATCGGCTCTAAACTGTTGATTTATGGGCAAGTTTATGATATTTTAATTCTCTCGTGATAGCGGGATTTTTTGTGGTTGAGTGGAGATTTGCTCAAGAAACTGCTCGCCCAGCAGGTTCACCAATAACCCCAAAATCGATCGCCACTAGCCGACGATCGCCTCCTTCTATGGGGCAGATCCTGAAATTAGCCAAAAGTTGCGAGTAGAATGGTGCAAGAGCCGATCGCTCGATCGTAGTGCACAGCGAAATATGACCCCACCGCCGCCGCCCCGCAAACCTCAAACCGTCTTGGGTGCAATTACCCAAGCAGTCCAGACTATTGCCAAGGTTAATTTTAACCAGCTAGCGCTGAAACCAAACGCCAAAGTACCCGAACTGTGGGTACAGGATGCGGGTGCAGCTAAAGCTGAGGTTTATCCGCTGTTGGGCGATCGATATTTGTTAGGTCGATCATCCAAATCTTCAGATATAGTAGTTCGCAATCCCGTTGTCAGTCACGTGCACTTATCCCTGTCGCGCGATACTCGGCGACGGACTCCTTTTGTCATCAAAGATGAAGACTCCACAAACGGCATTTACAATGGCAAAAGGCGAGTTAAAAGTATGTCCCTGCGTCACGGAGACGTGTTCACTTTAGGGCCGCCGGAACTAGCCGCCGCTGTTAGAATTCAGTACGTATATCCGCCGCCTTGGTATTTGGAACTGGTGCGTTACAGCTTTTACGGCGTCAGCGGAGTCACCGCTTTGATTGCCGTGTTGGTAGGTATGGAATCGACAAAGTTTCAAGTGCGGCCTCTGCCGAGAAGTATCAATGGCCCCGTGATTGTTTACGCGCGCGACGGGCAAACTCCCCTGCGTCCTCCTCAGAATAACGCTCACTTAGAATTAAAGCAATTGCAGGATTTTTCGCCTTATTTATCCAAGGCGGTACTTGCTTCGGAAGACAGCCGCTACAATTGGCATTTGGGGGTAGATCCGATCGGAGTTTTGCGCGCGCTTTTGACCAATGTTCGCGGGGGAGGAATACGCGAAGGCGGCAGCACTGTGACGCAGCAGTTAGCGAGGAGTTTGTTTCGAGATTATGTGGGAACTCAAGATTCGGCAGGACGCAAGTTGCGGGAAGCTGTAGTTGCCTTGAAATTGGAGAATTATTACAGCAAAGATGAGCTGTTGCTGACTTATTTAAATCGCGTGTTTTTGGGAATTGACCTTTACGGTTTTGAGGATGCGGCTCGGTTTTATTTTGGGAAGTCGGCGAAGGATTTAACTTTGTCAGAGGCGGCAACTTTGGCAGGCATTTTGCCGGCGCCAAACAGTTTTAATCCGATTCAAAATTATCAGTTGGCGGTGCAGTATCGCGATCGGGTAATCGAACGGATGCGGGCACTGGGGACGGTTTCTCAGGAAGAAGCCGATCGCGCGAGGCGATCGCGAATTGAGATCAATCCTAAAGCCCGCCAATACCTCCAAAGTACGATCGCTCCTTATTTCTACAGTTATGTATTTGACGAATTGGAGTTTTTGCTGGGGGAACAGTTAGCCAGAGAAGGTAATTTTATTGTAGAAACAGGTTTGAATCCCGGCCTGCAAAAGTTGGCGGAAAGTTCCCTCAGAAATGCTGTTGAAAATGCGGGAGCTAGTGCAGGTTTTTCTCAAGGAGCCGTGGTTACTCTCAATAGTACAACCGGAGAAGTCTTAGCTTTAGTTGGGGGCGTAGATTATTTAAAAAGTCAGTTTAATCGGGCTACTCAAGCTTTGAGACAGCCCGGTTCTACATTTAAGATTTTCACCTATGCAGCCGCCCTAGAACGGGGAATCTCAGCCGATAAAACTTATTCTTGCGCCCCCCTTTCCTGGGGCGGACAAAGTTATAGTGGTTGCGAAAGAACTAGCGGCAGTGCTGATATGTATCGCGGCTTAGCATTGTCGGAAAATGCAATTGCTTTGAGAATAGCACAGGATGTTGGTTTAGACAATGTGGTGCAAATGGCCAGACGTTTAGGGATTACATCTGAACTGCGTTCTAACCCTGGTTTAGTATTAGGTGAAAGTGAAGTTAATGTGTTGCAATTAACGGGTGCTTTCGGGGTTTTTGCCAATCGGGGTTTGGGAAATCGTCCCCACGTAATTAAGCGAATTATTGACAGCAGCGATTGCAAAGATAGAAATGATTTTAAAAGTTGCCGCGTGATTTATGACTATCAAAAAGATGGCGTTGCCAATCGGCAGTTAGTTTCTGAAGGAGTAGCGGATACGATGACTGATATGCTGCAAGGCGTGGTGCGCGGAGGTACGGGCAGCAGTGCTGCTTTGGGATTGGGAGAAGCTGGAAAAACAGGCACGACTAATGATAATAGAGATTTGTGGTTTGTCGGTTATATTCCGAGTCAGCAACTGGTGACAGGAGTTTGGTTGGGAAATGATGATAATTCTCCGACTGCCGGAGGTAGTGCAAATGCTGCTCAGTTGTGGGGGGAGTATATGCGGCAGGTGGCGCGTTGAGTGGAGGCGGGGATTGGAGGAATTTTGATACGGCATTGAAATATACAATTTAAATGCGGTACAGCTTGTCAACTCAATCTAAGAATCCTAGACGCAGAACCCATGAAAAACAGATGCTGCGATTGCTTTTCTAAGAGGGCGGGCCAGCTAACGATCCCTGCGAGCAATGACATTAATACCTTATTGATTTGCACGCTGATTAAGGTTAACTGAGCGAGGATGTTTTCAGGGCTTGGGTTGTTCGTTTCCAAAGCGATCGCACATATTTTCGTTTTTTAAAATATATAGCCAAAATTTAATCATTATTCATATTTTCGGCCGCGCCACTGAGTAGGCTGATTTAAAGCAGAAATGAGAATTCGCAAAAACGCCAACGGATCGGCTAAAGGTGACAGCCAAAACAGCCATTTACCCGATGCCCCAGTTGTATCGTAAGAAGGTGCGATCGCCAAACACAAAGCCGATCGCACTGCAACCAAAAATACATTCAATCCCAACAGCCAAAAGTGCGGAAAGACACCAACCGCCGGTAGCGAACCAAACAGCAAATAGCACAACACAATCGGCACGGGCAAACCTTGAACCGCCAGCAACAGCCACAAATCGCCCCAAATTTGACCGCCCGAAGCAGCATCTTTCAAATCGAGCGATCGACCCCCACTCATTCCCCATGAGCGATCGCGCCCAGAGCTTTTAGCGTCGCTTTCTGTGCTTCAGTTAAATTTGTAACCCCAGTGATATTCATGCCTTCGTAGAGTCGGGGTGGTTTCAGTATTTTTAGGCACTCACCCGTATTGACATCCCACAGCCTTGCCGTTTCATCAGCACAGCCACTTGCTACAGTTTGACCATCCGGACTAAAACTGACTGCGTAGATTTCACGGGTATGTCCGGTGAGAGTTCTGATACATCTTCCAGTGCTGACATCCCATAGCCTCACCGTTCCATCGCAACTACCACTAACCAAGGTTTTTCCGTCTGGGCTAAAGGCAACTGACCATACCCAATTGGTATGCCCAGTCAATGTTTTGATGCAGTTACCCGTATTGACATCCCACAACTTCAACGTTTGATCGGCACTAGCACTAGCTACGATTTGACCATCCGGACTAAAGGCAACCCAAAGTACTTCATTTGTATGTCCAGTGAAGGTTTTTAAGCAACTGCCAGTGCTGACATCCCAGAGTTTTACACAGTCAAAACTGCTACTGGCTAGGGTTTTACTGCTGGGACTGAAAGTGACGAAAAACATAGAGAGGAAAAATATGGAATTGCTAGGTTCGGTACAAGTTCGGAAACATTGACCCGTTTGACAATCCCAGAACCTGATGCTCTGGTCCCAACCGCTACTGGCTAAAGTTTTGCCATCTGGACTAAAGGCAACTCCATATACCCAATCAGTATGTCCCGCGAACGTTTTTATGCACTTGCCCGTATTGACATTCCATAACTTCAGCGTTTTGTCAGCACCCCCACTAGCGATTGTTTTACCATCGGGACTAAATGCGACTCCTATGACTGGTTTAGTATGTCCCGTGAACGTTCTCACGCAACTGCCAGTATTGACATTCCACAGCCTCAGTGTAGTGTCAGAGTTGCCACTAGCTAAGAGCTTACCGCAGGGACTAAAAGGAACTGCTAATACACAACTGTTATATCCGGTGTGAGTTTTGAAACATTTGCCTGTTTGACAATCCCAAAACCGAATTGTAAGGTCAAAACTACCACTCACTACTATTTGACCATCTGGACTGTTGGCGTAGCCTGCGCTACGCGCATAGGTAACGCACTCTACGCGATCGCTATGTCCGATGAAGGTTCTTGCACAGCTACCCGTGGTAACATCCCACAACTTCACCGTTTTGTCATAACTACCACTCACTACGGTTTGACCATTGGGACTAAAAGCGACTGATGTGACTACACTGCTATGTCCCGTGCAAATTTTAACGCACTGACCATCACGGATATCCCAAAGCCTGACTGTGCAGTCAGCACTGCCACTCGCTAGGGTTTGACAATCCGGACTGAAGGCGACTGCATAGACCGAATTCGTATGTCCGTACAACGTCTTAAAGCACTTGCCTTTGCGTACATCCCAAAACTTTACCGTGCTGTCAGCACTAGCACTCGCTAAAATTTGACCATCCCGACTAAAGGCGACTGAATAGATTTCATTCGTATGTCCGGTGAACGTTCTAACGCAACTATCAGTCGTGACATTCCACAAAATTACTGTGTTATCAGCACTACCACTCGCTAAAATTTGACCATCCGGACTGAAGGCGACTGAGTAGACTATATTACTATGTCCGGTATAAGTTTTTAGACAGATGCCAGTACGAACATCCCAAAGCTTCACCGTGTGGTCATAACTACTACTCGCTAGGGTTTGACTATCTGGACTCCAAGCAACTGATTTTACCCAGTGGGTGTGTCCCTGAAAGGTCAAAAGTTGTTTGCCTTTTTGCACGTCCCACAGGTGAATATTATTGTGTAGATCGGCCGTCGCCGCACATTTGCCATCTGGTGTCAGTGCTAGTGACGTAACATTACCCAATAAGTCAGAAAAAACCGATTGACACAGGTCAGAATTGGCGAAATTGACATTGTACAAGTTTATCCCCTGGAGGTTGGCTTGCCAAACCGTTAGATTTGAAAAGTCATAACCGTTTAGCTCTACCTGTAATTGGCGAAGTACATTGATAATATTTCCACTTACATATCCGGTCTTTAGGGGCGGTTTCCCTCGTAGCATCTCAAGAATTTGAGCTAGACAATTTTCTAGAGTTTTTGAGTGGCTAAAACTCCTAATTAATCCATCAATCACTGGTTGAAGAATGAGGCGGATTTGAGTCTCAATTACATATTCTTTGGCTTGAGCTTTAACCAGAGCGTAACTTCTAAAGAATTGAAGGTGATGGGGTTGAAAGTTAGCAAGTTTATTAGGATTTTCAACCTTTAAACATTCAACCTTTAACCCAATAATTTCTTCACAAATCTGCTCAGTTAATCGAGTAATCACGTACTCCATAACGACAGGTTGTTGTGTAAAACCATCGGCGATTTTTTCAATCAATGACCGACGTTGCAAAGAGGCTAGTGCCTGTAGGAGTTCGCTAGTTAATATCGGGTAGACAAAATCCTCTTGCAATTCCTCTAACAACACTGGTTCGCGATTGATGGCTAACCAGTACATAATCTCTTGTTCTATATCGCTCAGTCGCTGAAACTGCCGCTCTAACAAATCGCGGATATCATCAAAAATAAACGAACCTTGCTTTAAAAATTCTAAAAAGCGAGAAATACTGCTATCAAAAAAATCTGTAACCCCTGAAGCTACTATCTTTAAAGCTAAGGGATTCCCGCCATAGCGTGAAATCACGCTTGTCCATTCATCTTCTGACCCAGTAAAAGACCCCTTCGCAGAGAAAATTTTTCGTCCTTGAACTTCGGGTAAACCTGTCAGTTGCAAGCAGCGAACCGGTTGTGTTTCGCCCTCTAAGGCGGCTAATCCTTGTGGTTTCTCGCGACTGGTTAGTATCAAGCTGCTGTTGTGGTGAGTTTCCCCAACACATTTGAGTAACTCACCGTAACCTTCATATCCTTCTCGAAAGCATCCCGTGCGTGAAGCAAAGCTATGCCGCACTTCATCGCCTGCTTGCAAAACCGATTCAGCATTATCCAAAACTAGCAGACAGCGCGAGGAGCGTAAATAATCGATCGACCGCAAAATTCTGCCGTCTTTGTTGGTTGGCAAGTTTATTTCTTGTTGGTTCGAGAGAAATTGAATCAGTTCTGCCAGTATCTCTTCTACGGGAGGGGCATTGCGGAGACTTCGCCAAATCACAAATTCAAATCCTGATTGTAGTTGTTGGGCAAGCTTGGCAGCCAAAGCTGTTTTACCAATCCCTCCCATCCCCAGCAACACTACTAAACGGCAATTATCCTGCACAATCCATTGTTCTAGAGTTGTCAATTCGTCACTACGACCGTAGAAAACCGAGACATCGGGTGCTTCGCCCCAATCTTGGTGTCTGTTGGCCATCAAGAGGGAGGATTTCACGTCTACAGACTGGGATGGAACCCGATCGCCCAAGTCAGAGATATCTCGCCAATCGAGCGCCAATTTTCCACAAATTTCCACAAAAGTCGCATAATCAACGGTTTTTCCTGTGAGGAACCTGCTGAGAGTGGATAAAGCAATTCCTAATTCTTCAGCAAACGCTCTTTGGCTGGGAAAGCCATTGCGCTTGAGGGCTAATTTGGCGATCTGAATGCAGTCACTGCGAACTTTGAGCGATCGTGACATACCCTATTCCCCCGAAAGTTATGCAGATTTTAGCAAGTTACTCGAAAGTCGGTCACAAATCAGTACGTTCTCAGTCTCGATCTCGGTCAATGGCAAGTTTTGATGAATTTAGTACAGATAAGAAGTCCGATGCGGGTTGTCGATCGAACGTAAGAAGCGGTCACTTAGAACCTCAGAACCAACACAAATGTTATTGGACCCAGGGACGCTTTAACTCACTTGAAACACAAAATTACAAGTAATTAGGAGAAATAAACAATGCCGACGCCAAAAAGTAAGAGGACTATTGTGCTGCAGAGCAGTAACCATGACTCTGAGTTCGACTCTTTGAGAGATGCCGTTGCTGATTCACAGAATGAATCAACTGAGAGCGGGGGTAATGACCTAACTGGGGAGGATTACTCCGAGGCTAGCCCTTACGATACAATTCCCACTGGCAATGGCAACGACGGGTTCCGCTCTACATTGGAAATTATTAATACTGGCAATGGCGACGACTTCCTAACAGAATTCAGTGGTGTCAGTTCAGTTGAGGCCACTCTCCTCCTCCTACCTTCGCTTCAAAAAGTTCGAGAGGCAGCACACTCAAGTGGAGCCAGTTCAAGCGATGGAGCCTGGGCTCTCGGTAGCACTTTCGAGCTAACCAGTGGGGTACCTTTTTCCTCTCAAACAGAAACAAGCGGAGGACCGCTGGTTCGACAATTTCCAGGTGGCAGACAACACTCGGTCTCTCCGCTGGCTTGATGTTTGAGAAATTGGCGATCGTCCCACCCTCTATCTTGACGCATAGGAAATTTAATTTACTCGATCGACCAGTAATACATGGGGAAGCTTTTTTCCGGCTTTCCCTTGATTAGGGGTGCCTCTTAGTAGTTCAACGCAATAATTATTTTTACAATGGCAATTTCATCTTTCAATCTTTCAGATCTCACCGGATCTAACGGCTTTACCATCAACGGCGTTGCCCCTTTTGACACATCAGGTTATAGCGTCAGCGATGCTGGCGACATCAACAACGATGGTATTGCTGACATAGTTATTGGCGCACCTGGATATACTACTAATCTTAGTGGTACTCCTGACCCCACCACCACTCCTGGTACTAGCTACGTAGTGTTCGGATCGCAAGCAGGATTCCCTGCTAACTTAGAGCTCAGTACCCTCAACGGCACTAACGGCTTCGCCCTCAACGGCGTTGCGGCAGATGACTTGACTGGCTTGAGTGTAAGCGGTGCTGGGGACGTTAACGGCGATGGCAAAGATGACCTGATTGTCGGAGCAATTGGGGCTGACCCCAACGGACTAGAGAATGCAGGCTCCAGCTATGTATTGTTCGGCTCCAACAACGGATTCGCTCCCAGCATTGACCTCGCTACCCTCAACGGCATTAACGGCTTCACCATCAACGGCATGGCGGCGGGAGACCAATTGGGATCCTCAGTTAGCGGTGCTGGAGATGTCAACGGTGATGGCTTCGCTGACTTGAGTATCGGCGCACCTTATGCTGACCCCAACGGACTGGAGGATGCGGGTCAAAGCTATGTGGTGTACGGCTCCAACAAGGGATTCCCTACCAGCCTCAACGTCGCTACCCTCAACGGCAATAACGGCTTCACCATCAACGGCATGGCGGCGGGAGACGAATTGGGCGTCTCAGTCAGCGCCGCCGGAGACGTTAACGGTGATGGCTTTGATGACCTGATTGTCGGGGCATTTGGGGCTGACCCCAACGGACTAAAGACTGCGGGTCAGGGCTATGTAGTGTTCGGCTCCAACCAGGGATTCGCTCCCAGCCTCAACGTCAGTGCCCTCAACGGCACTAACGGCTTTGCCATCGACGGCATGGCGGCGGGAGACTTCTCAAGCAGAGTCAGCGCCGCCGGAGACGTTAACGGTGACGGCTTTGATGACCTGATTATCGGGGCATTTGGGGCTGACCCCAATGGCAACTATGCAGGCACCAGCTATGTAGTGTTCGGTTCATCTAAAGCGTTCCCCGCCAACTTTAAGCCCTCTGGACTCAATGGCACTAAGGGCTTTGCCATCAACGGTATTGCCGAGGGAGACCTCTCAGGCTTTAGTGTCAGCAGTGCCGGGGACTTCAACGGCGATGGTATTGATGACCTGATTATCAGCGCACCTGGTGCTGATACCGTTGCGGGTGAAAGCTATCTAGTGTTCGGCTCAAAAGAAGGATTCTCGGCCAGCATTAACCTCTCTTCCCTCGACGGCATCAACGGCTCTGTTCTCAACGGCGTTAATCCAAATAACTACTCCGGCATCTCAGTTAGCGGTGCTGGAGACATCAACGGCGATGGCGTCGATGACCTGATTATCGGTGCCACTTATGCTGACCCGAACGGCAAGACCAACTCTGGCTCTAGCTATGTCGTCTTCGGTAAAGTCCCCACCAAGGGCACGGAAGGCAAGGATGTGCTTAACGGTACATCTGGTGACGATGCACTCTACGGTCGTGGCGGCAACGATACGATCGTTGGCGGTGAGGGCGTCAACACTCTCTTGGGTGAGGATGGCAACGACCAGATTAACGGGGGTTCCCAAACTGATTACATCAATGGTGGCAACGGGAACGATGAGATTTACGCGGGCGGGGGTAACAATACGAGCTATGGCGGTGCTGGTAACGACTTTATCTACTCCGGTTCTGACGATGACCTGATTGTGGGGGGCCCTGGCAACGATCGGATTTTCTTGCGCGGCGGAAAGGACATAGTGGTTCTGCAAATCAACAATGGCGTCGATAGAATCGACAATTTCCAGGTGGGTCAGACGACACTCGGTCTCTCCGGTGGCTTGACGTTTGAGAACTTGGCGATCGCTCAAACGGGGAATGATACTCTAATCAAATTTGCCAACACTGGCGAAAACTTGGCGCGTTTGAATGGGGTACAAGCTAGCAGTATCGGCTCTAGTAGCTTCGTCAATGTTTAGTGCGATCCAACTGCTTTGAGAGTGTTTCACTCTTCGACAACGCACTAAGTTAGGGGAATCCCGCTCGGTTTCCCTAACTTTTCTTTCTTGTACTTCTGTGCACTTTTTAGCACATTTTCTTACGAACAAAAGACTAATCATGACAGATGCAATGCAATCAAACCGTAATGGCTTTGCGGCTAAGGAAGTTCCCCTAACAATCAAAGATGCACCAGACATAGGGGCGCACAGTGGAAATTTCCTCAATTCTGCTACCCCCTCAACTAGCGCCCCCTCCCTGGAAATCACTGCCTCCCGCCAGTTCACCTCCTGGTTAGCCTCGCAAAACCTGAGTCTTGCTTTCACCACCTATCAGGCGGGGAAAGTTTTTTTTATTGGGTTGCAACCGAATGGACAGTTGTCGGTATTCGAGCGCACCTTTGAGCGCTGCATGGGGTTGTATGCAGAGGGTTCAACTCTCTACATGAGTTCTCTGTATCAACTGTGGCGGTTTGAAAATGCTCTGTCAGCGGGACAAGTTCACAATGGCTATGACGGCGTATACGTGCCTCAGGTAGGTTACATCACGGGGGATTTGGACGTGCATGACGTGGTGGTAGAAGTACCCCCCCAGCCCCCCTTATCCAGGGGGGAGCAAGAAAAACAGAATTTTGTCCCCCCCCTTACTAAGGGGGGGTTAGGGGGGGTCATCTTCGTCAATACCCTATTTAGCTGTCTCGCCACAGTCAGTGAAAAGTACAGCTTCCTCCCTCTGTGGCAACCCCCCTTCATCTCCAAGCTAGCGGCAGAAGACCGCTGTCACCTGAACGGCTTGGCACTGCGAGACGGGCTACCCCGTTACGTGACAGCAGTCAGCCAGAGTGATGTGGCGGACGGTTGGCGGGATAGAAGGCGCGATGGTGGCTGCGTTATTGATATCAGCAGCAATGAGATAATTCTGACCGGACTTTCCATGCCCCACTCCCCCCGCTGGTACAGGGATAAGCTGTGGCTGCTCAACTCCGGCACTGGGGAATTTGGCTATGCAGACATCGAACGGGGTGTCTTTGAGCCAGTAGCTTTCTGCCCTGGCTATATGCGCGGCTGTGCCTTCAGCGGTGACTTCGCGATCGTCGGGCTATCCAAACCCCGGCATAACAAGACGTTTTCTGGCTTGTCCTTAGATGACAACCTGCGTGCCAAAGATGCCGAACCCCGCTGCGGATTAGTGGTGATTGACCTGAGAAATGGGGATATCGTCCACTCGTTGCGGATTGAAGGAGTGGTAGAGGAATTGTACGACGTGCAGGTGCTACCTGGAGTGCGTCGCCCGATGGCCATTGGCTTTAAAACCGACGAAATTCGCCGCGTTGTAACAATGGGCTAAGCAGGGAAGTACCCAGGGTGCTGTAAGTTGTGGCTTGGGTTTGAAAAATTAATACTTTGTTGCCCACATTCGGCTCATTCGGCATTTTCTATCGCGCCAAGAGCTTTGAGCGTGGCTTTTTGTGCTTCGGTTAAAACGGATCTGCCAAAACTTTACTTTGCGATCGCCACTACCGCTCACTATTGTTTGACGATGAAAGGTCAAAAGTTGTTTACCCTTTCCCACTTGCCACAGGTGAGTGTCAACATCCATAACACATTTGAGAATTTCACCTCTACAGACTGGGATGGAACCCGATCGCCCAAGTCAGAAATCTCTCGCCAATCGATCGCCAATTTTCCACAAATTCCCACAAAAGTCGCATAATCAACGGTTTTTCCTGTGAGGAACCTGCTGAGAGTTGATAAAGCAAGTCCTAATTCTTCAGCAAGGGCTCTTTGGCTGCCAAAGCCATTGTGCTGGATGGCTAATTTAGCTTGCTTAATGGAGTCGCTGCGAACTTTGAGCGATCGTGACATAGCCTATCCTCCGAAAGTTATGCACATTTTAGCAAGTTACTCGAAAGTCGGTAATAAGTCAGTACATTCTCGGTCTCGATCTCGGTCAATGGCAAGTTTTGATGAATTTAGTAGAGATGAGAAGTCCGATGCGGGTTCTCGATCGAACTTAAGAAGTCAAGTTGGTTAACGACGCCTAGCCGAGCAAGCTTAGTGCGATCGCTCTTGTTCCAAGCATCAAATCCTGAATCAGCATAGGCGTTAACTTGAGACTACTTGGCAAAAAAGTCAACTAAACAAGGAAAAGGATGATGATACTCTCAATCAAATCTATCCCTCTCAAGCGATCAGTACGAATCGTAATATCCCTGATCCTGGTCGTCTTCGTGGGGGCAGCAGTTGCAGTGGGCAGTCCGCCTATTGCGACGGCCCAGGCGCAAGCACAGCAGCCAAATGGGATTGCACAGATTAATAGAGACAACCAGACCCGTCGAACAGGGCGTGTGAACCTTATAGTCAGATTCGATACTCTGGCAGCAACAGCAGGCGGAGTCCAAGCCAAGCCATATGGGTGTGCAGATGTCGAAGGTTTCTATTGCTGGTGCGCCAGTAATAGTTGTAAATCTTCACTTAAGACACTTTGCAATAATCACAATGGCGATTTGTCTAGTGACGGATCAATTTGCGGCTTCCCAGGCTTGTAAATACTCCCACTGAACTGTAGCAAGTTGCGCTCGCAAGGTTGAGTAGATTTCAACGTTTGAAGCAAAGAGGATTACAACACAATGCCAGAATCAACATCCAGTACGTCTCGTGCTGCCAGCATTAAGCCGGAAGAACTTTCTGAAGCCGCAGTAAGGGCAGTTCTAAGAGCGATCGAAGTCCACCCAGTGGGCAAGAAAGATAAGCTTGGACCTTGGACTTTGGGAATTATCTATAACCCCTCGCCGAAACGAATAGGGGAGGCAGTAGATGAGAAACGAACAGGGGAGACAGTAACCATAGGAGTGCCACGAGGATTGAGGGAAGGTCTAACAACGGATGAACTAAGCTCTTTAAAGTCCGGTGGCTCCCTCAACAATGAATCTCTTCGGAAAATAATAGGTAAGCTAACGGGTAATCCCCAGACGGGAATCAAGTTTGCTAATTCCCTGCGGCAAGACTTTTCTGGAACAATGGAGCAACTGTTTGAACTGACTTCCGACGAGCAAGAGAGTGTGTATATCATCTCTCAAGAACGCCCAGATGGTGTAGATCTAATTGCCCAACTTCTCACAGAAACATTCAAGCAGGGTAGTCAACCACAGATCGAGATTTTAAAAGAGGTAGTTTCTGGGTCTGAAGGTGGATCAACTGCTCGAAAGGTTAAGTTCAAGCTTTTTATCAAAGCAGTATGTCCGCCAGCGAATCCCCAAAATTGTAACATTGAAGGTGGATTGGAAATTAATTTCTGATAGGCTCGACGTACCGTGAGGTTGACTGTCAGGACTTATGCAGCTCAATTACTGGAATACCACATTTGAGATTTTACGCTGGTGAGAAGTCTATATATGGTATTCACATTTTTCCAGTTTGTAAGTCCTGACTGTTAAGGGTAACAACTGAGTCTATAGGCTAACTACGGAAGCAGCACGTATTTTAGTAGGAGTTGTTAATGAAAAAAGCTAATACTACTAACGCCCAACCACTGTGTCCGAGTGTCCAACCAGAAATGGCACAAAGCCTCGTGTTCGGCGTTGTAAATGGGACAGTTGAAGAACCACGGGTGGGCTATCTCGCTGAACCTCAGCTTGTCACCGATGAGATATTGGCGCTCTGTGACCCAGTAAAACCTACCGAGGTGTTTAGGTTGGCCGCGCCGTGTGCAGGCAGTGGCTGCAAGCACTTCGATGGCTCTAATTGTCGTTTGGTAGAGCGAACCGTGCAACTATTGCCTGAAGTAGTCGATGTCCTGTCACCTTGTAGTATACGCCCAAGCTGTCGTTGGTGGCAGCAAGAAGGCAAGGCAGCGTGTATGCGATGTCCCCAGATCGTAACGGAGATATATCAGCCAACTGAGCAGCAACGTCAAGTGGCGGCTCCTGCGGATTAGCAATGAGACAAATTCTGACTAGACGATTGTCAAGAGCAATTTTTACCATGCCTTTTTGCTCCAAAATTGCTCTTACGTAATTCATGCAAAATACTCTTGCCAGTATTTTATTTTGATGGAATTTCGAGAGCTTGACCCCTCTCACATAAGCCAAGCAGATTGTCTCAAAGCAAGTTACTCGAAAGTCGGTCACAAGTCAGTACATTCTCAGTCTCGATCTCGGTCATCTGCGTGTTTTGATGAATTTGTAGATGGGATTAGAGGGAAAACAACCTCTAGTAAGCTGCAAGCCATCGGTTGCGAGAATTAGTAGCTCCAACATTGCAGCAAATAGGCAACGTCTTGAAAACACAGTTGAGGATTTTCACCATGAAGAAAAGTGTATTAACGATCGCCCTCGCTACAGCAGCACTCTCTTTAGCTTTCTCTGGGTCGGCTAACGCAGGGCCAGGAATCGTAATCCAGGGCATCCAGTGGAACGGCTGGAGTCTGAACGGCTGGCAGCTCAACGGCGTGAGATTGAAGGCTGTCGTGCTCCCGGGCACGAGTATGCAAGCCACAAAACAGCAAGGCATGGAATTGCAAAGCCTTAAAGTCGAAGGTGGACAGCTTGTAGGCGTAACGCGAGTTGCTGCTGAATAGTTGCTAAAGATAACTGAAAGCCAGATACCCGACTTCTCAAAGAAGCCGGGTATCTGAACCCCTGGCAGAAACTGAAACTATGAAAAAGACATTTATATACAGTTTTGTTGTTGTTTTTCCGGTGTTGCTTGTTAGCTGTGGAGTGTTTGCAAAGAATCAAAACAGCATTTATAAAACCGAACTAGACACCAGCGCGACTCCCCCGAAGACTGAAATTGTTAAAGGCAAAGACTTAAAAGGCGCACAGTTTAACGCAGTTGACGAGCAGGGGAGAAAGCTGAACTTTCAAATCAAAGATGTGGAACTAGACCCAAAAGACCCCGAAAAAGAAACCTATCTTTACACAGTCTTTTATCTAGATTCTGCTGATTCTCAATGGAAGAATTTGTGTACTCCTGATGGCGAGAAGGTCGCCAAGGCAATTCCGCTGACGGGTTCGTGGGATGAGACAGGAAAGCACACAGAATCGAGCGATCTCATGACATTTGGCTGTACCAGTGGAGTTCTAGCTAAGTGCGTTCGTTTCGGCTACAAACCTTGGAAAAATGTCAAAAGAAAGTCACTCCGAGACTATCACCAAGCTTGCACGCGCATGACACGGGCCGATTACTGCGGAAACGGCAAAGGCTACACACGAGAAGGGACTCCGATTGACATCTATGACGACCTTGGTATTCAAGAGAAAACCCCCAACAGCGAGATGGTATTTGAAGCAGCTTGGAGTCCAGATGGTGCGACTTTTATCAATCGACCGAGATGGTATGATACACTATCGGAAATTCGTCAAGAATGTCCTAACAAACTTAAAGAGCGCATTAATGAGAGCGGTGGTTGGACAACTGCTGAAAAAGTGAAACAGAATCAATCAGATTCCTTACTGTTCAATGATTCGCTGGTAAGAAAACGCCCTTAGCGTATCGAAGGATAAAAACTGAGAATTGCTATATTTGTCAAAAATTTGTAGGGACACAACATTGTTGTGTTCTTATATTATGTCCGGTTGCTCCAGCCTAATTATACTTGCGGCCGCGCCACTGAGTAGGCTGATTTAAAGCAGAAATGAGAATTCGCAAAAACGCCAACGGATCGGCTAAAGGTGACAGCCAAAACAGCCATTTACCCGATGCCCCAGTTGTATCGTAGGAAGGAGCGATCGCCAAACACAAAGCCGATCGCACCGCAACCAAAAATACATTCAATCCCAACAGCCAAAAGTGCCCAAATACACCAACCGGCGGCAGCGAACCAAACAGCAAATAGCACAACACAATCGGCACCGGCAAACCTTGAACCGCCAGCAACAGCCACAAATCGCCCCAGATTTGAGCGCCAGAAGCAGCATCTTTCAAATCCAGCGATCGACCCCATTCATTCCAAGTCTCGATCGCCCCCTCATACATCCGCACCTTCAACACCTTAGCCCCATCCAAAAAGCCCACCTTAAAGCCCTTAGCAGCCGCATAGCGAGCCAAAGTCACATCATCGCAAAAAGAACCCCTCGCGACCTCATAGCCCCCCAAAGCCACCAAAACCTCGCGCTTACACAAGAAACACTGACCGTTCGCCATCACCCGTTCCGGCACATCCCCGCCTGTCCCCGTCGGCCCGAAGCGATAAACCAAAGTCATTAACAAAGCAGGTTGCAGCCACAACTCCCCTGGATACTTGAGGATAAACTGCGGCGACAGCGAAATCAAATCGTAATTTCCAGCCGCCGCCGTCTTCAGCAAACTCGCAATCAAGCCCGGATGCGGCACAGTATCGGCATCTATCCCCAAAATCCACTCGCACTTCTCGGAACTTGCCAAAAAACCCGCATTCAGCGCCCACGGACGCCCTACCCAACCCGCCGGCAGCGGATCGTCGTTAATCAAGCGAAACCGGGGGTCTTTTTGTGCTGCTGCTTTGACTAAATCTCCGGTTCCGTCTACCGAATAGCTGTCAACCACGATCGCTTCACGGAGTTCGTAACTTTGGCGGCTCAATCCTTCCAAACAAGGCGAAATTCGATCGGCTTCGTTCAAAGTCGGTACTACCGCAGTACAAGCACCCAACAAATCCAGCGTCGGCGAATCGGGTTCCAAGGGCGGGATGCGCGATGGGCCTTTAATCAAACGCGACATCAGAATGGCTGCGGCGGGCAATTGCAGCAGCAAGAGTGCGACAGGGATGATACTTGTCAGCGATTGGGGGAACAGGTGAGGGGCGATCGGCAAAACCATACTATTGAATAATTGGGAATGACTTACTGGATATGGGTTGGGAGCTTATTTACAGTTCATTTTTTTTGTAACTGGTATCAATTTAAAAAATTTATAGCAACTGCCAAGACGGTTAGGACATTCTTAATCGCTGAAACCATTGCTATTACTGATTCTTCCTTCTTCCTTCTTCCTTCTTCCTTCTTCCTTCTGCGATAATAAAATTTTGACCTCAAACATATTACAGGAATTGGGAATGAAAAAATAGCCACTGAAAAACCCGGTTTCTTGTAGAAACCGGGTTTTTAAACTAGCTCAAAATTTAGTGTAAATTTTTGCTAAATCAGCCGGGGTTGCTCACTAGCAACTCACTTACGCAAAACGCCCACGGGCTCAGGTGGAATTTTAGCCGTGAGAACAGATGTATCCAAAGACGGCATTGTTTCGGTTACGTCACCTGTTGCGGGTTTAGCGATCCAGCTTAACGCGATCGCCGGAACTACACCCAGAAGCACCGCTAGCGATGTCGGGAACCAGAACCGAGAATCCAAGGAAACTACAGTGATAATTGCTCCGAAAGCAAAGTTTACCAAATAAACAATTAAGGGCAAACCCAATTCCGATCGCTCTAATTTAATCGGTGTTTTTCTCCACAAGAAAGCTGCTACAGACATAAATAGCGCCCCCGTACCCATCCAGCCAGCCAAATTGCGGTAAGGCATCCCAAAGAAAGCCCCAAGTTCCTCAAACTCCCAAAAAGGCACAGAAGTTTGACTCATCGCCGGATCTAGTACAAAATCCCAAGCTGTTAGCAGCAAAGCACCAAGGGCGATCGCCCCTATTTGGCGCACCCAGTTGAGCTTACCTTTACCGCCACCTACTCCAGCGCGAGCAATTATGTATGAAACCAGTCCCAGATAAAACCACGAGAGGGGAATTGTAAACGGAACCAGCCCTGCAATTTTGTAGCCCAAACCGCTCAAATAGTGGTAGTGGCCGAAGGGAAAACCCGTACTCGTTCCCAACAACTCGCTACTCAAGGACAAAAACACAGAAGGCACAAAAAAGGCCAGAGTTGCACCCAAACCCAACGTCCGCAAGGAATAGAGAGCAACTGCTGCTGCACCAAAGATGATATAAACTACTCCACCCCCAGCCATCCCCCACTGGAATAGCGTTTGCCCTGCTGGTGGCAAACTCATCACCAATTCGGGACGGGGTAAAATCAGCAGCAACCCTGCCAATCCAAAAGCCATTGAGAAGACGTGGGCAATTAGGCAAAAGCGCTCAGCAATCAAAAGTTGCTTCATGGGACTCCTCGAAAAAATATTAGATGCAAAAAGCACTCTTAACAGTTTACAAACTTTAACAAAAAACCAACTGCATTTGAGTCAGTTGTCTGTTGACTGTTGACTGTTGGCTGTTGACTGTTGACTGTTGACTGCAAGCCCGATGCCCGATGCCCAATGCCCTGTTTGGCCGATGCCCGATGCCCAATGCCCTGTTTGGCCGATGCCCAATTCCCAATTCCCCATTTCCGATCTTAAATTACTGCCAATTGCCCACTAGCACGAAAGGTGCCCAGAAATACGGATTCTGATACTGTTGGTTTTGCAACAGAGTTAATTGAGCGTTGCGGAGGGCTTCAGCTTTGCTGGTTTTAGAAGAAGCCAGTTGCTTGTAAAACTCAGTCATAAAGATAGCTGTAGATTCGTCGTTGACTTGCCAAAGGGTGGCGGCGGTGCTGCGGGCACCCGATCGAATTGCGGCCCCGGCCAAACCCAAAGCCGCGCGGTTATCGCCCGAAGCAGTTTCGCAAGCACTCAAAACCAAAAGTTCGATCGGCTGTTGTTTCTCACCAGTGCGGGCTCGCAGCAGTTGATCGAACTCCTTAACATTCACTTTCTGATCCCAAGTCACAATAAAAGTATCCGCAGCATTCGAGCTAAACTGACCGTGAGTTGCCAAATGGACGATCGGGTAAGACACCGCTTTAATTCGATCGTGCAACCGCCCGCTGAGAAAATCTTCATTCAGCAGCGAACTCGCCGGCATCTCGGCTGCAATTTGTTGAATTTCCTGCTTCACCCCCGGCAAAGCCGAGAAGCCTTGACGCGCTTCGGAGAGGGCAGCGGTAAGCACTTTTAACTTGACTTTGTTCAGCGGTTTCGGTGCCAGCAGTTGCAATCCCGGCGCCAAAGCAATGCTGTATTTTTCTACCAAAAACTTTTCACCGTCGTGCAGCACCGCCATCGGCAGATTCCGCAAGTAACCGTCGAGCACAAATACCAGGGTTTTAATCCCGCTGGCAGTCAAATCCGCCTCTGCAGGGCGGATTAACCAGTCGTAAACCTGTTCAACCGCTTGCCTCCTGTTGCGGGGGAAAGAAGCAGGCCTGATGGTATTTTTGGCTTGTCTGAAGGCAGTTTCCAACTCGGCTTGAGACTTCTGAGTAGCGTAGCGGCGCAGAGGTTTGCCGGGAATTGACAAAATTACCTCCAAACGATCGCTCAAAATAATCGGATAAATCACCGCCGCTGTCGGATCAATTTCCTCGATCGACTTTGGTTTAGCATCAGCGCAAGCATCCCGAAAAAAGTTGTCCAATTCCGCCAACTGCAAAGATTCCACCGTTTGGCGCGCCTGTTTCAATTTAGCTTGACTGGGAGATTCCTCTTGCAAAAGCAGCCCGACTAATTCCCGATAAACCGGTTCGGCACTTTCCCGAAACGAAAATTGCACTTCGGGATTGACTGTCACCAAATCGCCCCGCAGAGAAGACAGTACATTCACAGCTTGACTATATTGAACGATCGCCCCTTCTGTATTCCCCTGAGCTTTCCGAATCCGTCCCAGTTGCCAAAACAATTGGTAAGCAATATCGGGAGATTGAAACGCCGGTGCTAAACTCAAAGCCTCAGTTGTGAGATTTTCCGCTTTCTGATACTGCTGTTGGATTTCCGATAGTTTGCCTTTCGCTGCCAGAATATAAGCTTGTATTCGTTTATCGCCCAAACTGTTTGCTTTTTCGAGAGAGCGATCGAGCATTGTGTCAATTTCGCTTAAACTCAAAGTTTTCGCTGGCGACTGAGCTAATTTAATCAAGCTTTGAGCTAGATTAATTTGAGCGTAAAGTCCGGCGCGGTTCGACCCAAATTGATCGGTTTGAGGTTCGAGAGTACGCCACAAAGCCTCTGCTTCAGACCAATCTTGGCGATCGAGCAACAAACTCAATTGGTTTAACTTTGCTTGAATTTGTAAAAGCGATCGCTCCGGCATCGCCTGGGCCGATCGAGCATAATACTCTAGGGCAAAGCGTTCCCAATCACCCCGCTGTTCGGGTGTCAAACCGGGTTTATTGCTTTTAGCCCGTACCGTATTGCCCAGATTGAGATAAATTGCAGCCTCCTCTGGGCGGGAACCTAATTTTTGGGCTGCTTCGAGTCCAACCGACAGCACATCCTGCGATCGTTCCAGTTGTCCCAAAACCCGCAGCACCCGCCCTAAAGCATGAATTCCCCGGACTTGTTCGAGAGAAACCGACCCATTTTTCAAACTTTCCAAACTCGCTGCCGAAACTTCGCAAGTTGGGTTTTCCAGCTTGAAAGAAGCTAACAGCATTTTGCAAGCTCTGGGGTAAAGTCCGAGAATTTCCCAAGCCCGACTTTGATTAATTTGAACTTGAAAAAGTTGGGCTTTTCTATCAATTTGCTCAAAAATTTTAGCAGCTTGCGTCCAAATCTCAATCGCATCTTGAGGCTGCCCCCGTTCAAGTTGCAACTGTCCTTGAATGTTGAGAGTTTCAGCCAAAATCCGCTGCTGTTCGGGAGTTTTTGCCTGTGTTCGCACAACCGACAAACTCGAATTTACAGCTTTTTCTGCTTCTTCCCAAAGCGCCAACTGGCCGTAGGTTGCAGCTAAATTGCTCAAAGCTGTGGCGCGATCGAGATTTTCCCCTTTTGCCTCAAACTGGGTCGCCGCTTGCTGCAATAGCGGTACAGCTTCCGAAAAACGTTCCTCTTGGTACAGAGTTCGAGCTTGACGGACAAGCTGCACCGCTGGTGGTGGATTAACCTGAGCAACTCCGGGAGGAATCGCAACTGCTAGCAGACAGGAAATCACAAATAACAGAATTACTTGTCGGAGCGATCGGGAAAACTTCATATTTAAGAAATAAAATTACAGCCGCAGACACACACTAATTAACCCTAATCAATCTTATTCTTTATCTGCGTTAATCCGCGTTAATCGGCCTACATCTGCGGTTAAAAAAAAACCAATTTCAACGCGGCACACAACCAGAATTCTGCCGAGGATTGCGAGAGTCAGCAGCATTACCCGGATTATATCCAACAAGAGTTACCTCCCCTTTCGCATTCACCACCCAACCTTGCGCCGGAACAACTTCCCGATCGGGGATTTCCCCTTCTTCCTTATTCCCTCGATCGGCTACATCGGTTAAATCCTCTATATTGCTCGTTGCTGAACTTCCTGCCTCTTCCACCCACGGGAACGGCGCTGCAGCACTGCTGAGGGCATCATTAGGACTCGGTGGCACTCCTCCTTTCCCAGTAGCGGTAAACTCGCTTGCTTGCCCTCTGATGCAGGGATTTGCAGCAATTAACGCAGCCGAATCGACCACATTTTGCGGCAGTTCCACTAAACCTTGAGCAGGATTCACCCCAGAATCACTAAATGTAACAGTACCTTGCAAAGCCGGGCCGCTACTTTGGGAAATCGCGGCGATGTCGCTGGTAGGAATTAAAGATGTCGGACTTACTTGCAACGCTGCAAATTCAGCATCTGTTAATCCTAAACTACTCCTGGCTTGTTCGCGGTTAAGGCTTGTAAAGCCAAATATATTTGGTACATTGACCGTAACTTGTCCGCCCCTAGCTGTGCGAGCATTAGCTGTAATATCACTATTTTCTCGCGGTAAAGCTACCAAAATATCGCTATTAATTCTGATATTACCACCCTCAGAAACACCTGCATCGGTGGTAATTCGGCTACCGCGCCGTAACTGAATATCTTGCGCTTGCAGGTTAATATTAGCACCGGAACCAGTGACCGTTGTGCCATCAATTATACTTTTATTGTCCAGGGCAATGGAGTTCGCTACAACGTTAATATTGCCAGCCCTACCTGTTCCTGAAGATTGAACATTAACCACTGCACTATCCCGAAGAATCAATTGATTAGCATTCAAATTCAACGAGCCTGCATTTCCGCTAGCATTGGAATTGACAGCATTAAACGCCCTACCAGCAGAGGCTTCAATTCCACTCCTCAACCGACTGTTGCTCCCAATACCTTGCACTTCTAAGCGATCGGCATTAATTGTAATATCTCCTGCATCTGCTATACCCAAAGAAGCCGCAGAAATAACGCCGCCATTCTGCACAGTTAGTTTAGGTGTTGACAGGCGGATATCTCCACCTTTACCAGAACTTGCAGTTTGAGTAACAAAAGAACTTGCTACATAGCCCGCATTCTCCAAAAATCGTGACTCACCGCTCACTTCTATAGACTCGGAGGCTCTCACAGTTAAATTTCCTCCCGTCCCCCCACTTGTAGAAAACACGACTTCGCCAAAAATCGCACCAGTCGTTAAACTAATTGTGGCTCCATTAGAAACACTCAACCGCTTAGTGTCGATCGTAATATCCCCACCTTTTCCATTCCCATCAAAAGTATTCGTGCCGAGCCGAGTTTGCCCTAGACCTACAGGAAGACTACCCGATAATTCCACAGATTCACTCGCTTTAATCGCGATATTCCCCGATGCTCCATCACTAAGGCTGAAGCTGGCAAACGCACCGCCCTCGCGCAGTATTAACCGTTGGGCTTCAACAGTGATGTTTCCCCCTTGACCAGTGCTTTCGTTTGTTGTTCCGTTATAGAGCGTTGAACTGACGAGTTCGACCGTGTTGGCGCGGATAGTCAGATTTCCCCCATCCCCAGCACCAAAGGTGGGGGCACCGCCCACTACCCCATTGCTCATCAACAGCCGTCCGGCTTCAATGTTAATATCTCCGGCGGCTCCACTGCCAATAGCGCTAGTAAACAGAACAATTTGCGAAATAAAGGGGTTGCCTGTTCCAGATGTCTGAAAATTTTCTGTAAGCTGCTGATAGCCTTCAATTCCCAACCCTATCATTTCTACTGAGTCAGTAGCGCGGATGTTGATATCGCTTCCCCTCCCCTCTCCCAGTGTGGAGGCGAAAATTTGCGACCCCCCCTCTACTCGCAAGTTTTGGGAATTGATGTCAATGCCTCTACCATTTATATTTCCGAGTGTCAGTCCATAAATTCCTGAACCATTAAGATTAATATTTCCACCTCGAATATCGACTTTCCCACCTCCTAATCCGCTGGTATTTATAAATGCACCGTTCATTTCAATATTGCCGAAGTTCTGAATATTGCGATAGTTTAAATTCAGACCTAAAGCTGTTGGTTCAAGTTGCACTAAACCTGGACTCTTGACGCTACCTAGAAGAATTTGTCCGGTATAAGCCGTTAGATTTCCTCCTTGCAGTTGAATGTCACCGCCAATTAATGCTAAAGTTTGACCGGGATCTACGGCTAAACCGAGTTTTTCAAAAGCAGGAATTTCTATGGGTAGTGGTGGTAAGGCGGATGTAGGAGCCTTTGTTTGGGAAGAGTTGACAATTGTGCCGGGATTTTCTCTAAATCTTAAACCCACAGGAATATTAATCGCTAACAATGGCACTGCATTAGAATTAGCTGCACTAAATTCAAATCCATTATCAAAGAGAATTCCGCTACCAGTTGAGCCGACAAAGGAGCCGCGCAAATCTAACCGAGCGTTGGAACCAAATACTATCCCTTTCGGATTAAGTAAAAACAAGTTGGCATTTCCTTGAACTCCCAAGACACCTAAAATATTAGAAGGATTGCCACCCGTAACGCGGGTGAAGATGTTGGTGATTCCGCTGGGATTGGCAAAATATGCTCCCTGCCCTTCACGGATATTAAATTCGCGCAAGCTGTGAAATAGGTTAACGCCACGAGTTGCACCGCCTTCTATTCTGTCCGATGGTAAGTTATTAATCCTGTCGGGAACTGTCCGCGAACTTTCTGCACCCAAGCTATTATCGGGGATGATTTGGGCGATCGCCGGGAAAGGACACAGCAGTAAGAATGCAAAAAATAGAGCGGAAGATTGGCAGCGCATCTTTTAAGTCTTGTTAATTTAATATTAGGAAAATAGCGATCGGGTAGCTAAAACCTGAAGATTACCTATTGAGGTACGCAAACACCCGTCGGTTTCGGACTGCGAAGAGATGCACCACCACCAGAATTATAGGCTACCAGTGTTACTTTTCCTTGCTCATCCATTACCCAACCTTGAGCGGGAATAATTTCTGTTGGCCGAACTTCTATGGATGTTCTTTGACCTTCTATGTGCTGACTTCCACCTACCGCTGGTTCCACCCAATTAAATTGGCTAGAATTGCTGCTGAGAACATCATTAGGACTCGGTGGCACCCCTCCTTTTCCAGTAGCGGTAAATGCGCTATCCGCCCCTTGCGTGCAGGGATTTGCAGCAATTAACGCAGCCGGATTGACCACATTTTGCGGCAGTTCCACTAAACCTTGAGCAGGATTCACCCCAGAATCACTAAATGTAACAGTACCTTGCAAAGCCGGGCCGCTACTTTGGGAAATCGCGGCGATGTCGCTGGTAGGAATTAAAGATGTCGGACTTACTTGCAACGCTGCAAATTCAGCATCTGTTAATCCCAAAGTCGCTCGCACCTGTTCGCGAGTCACTGAGGTAAACCCGAAAACATTGGGGACATTAATATTAACCCGACCACCTTGAGCCGATCGCGCATTAGCAGTAATATCGCTATTTTCATTGGGGAGGGCGACCAGAATATCGCTTTTAATGTTGATATTACCACCCTCAGAAATACTTGCATCCGTTGTAATTCTGCTGCCTCGGCGCAACTGGATATCTCGTGCTTCGAGGTTAATATTTGCTCCTGGACCGGATGCGGTTCTACCGTCAATGCTGCTTTGGTTGTCAAGAAAAATTGAGTCTGCTTTGACGTTAATGTTACCAGCCCGTCCCGATCCCAAAGCTTGCAGATTGAGTGTTCCTTCATTGCGAAGAATCAATTCCCCGACATTTAGATTCAACGAACCTCCGTTAGCCGTAGCATTAGGATCTATAAGCTCAGAGGCAATCCCAACGGAAGTCTGAATTTGACTGTTAAATTCACCTTGACCCCCATTCCCAATAACTTCTACACGCCCCGCATCAATCGTGATGCTTCCCGCTTCTCCGCTGCCTAAAGATGCAGTGCTAATAACTCCCCCACCCCGGAGAGTCAGTACAGGTGTAGAAATGTTGATACTCCCTCCCCGATTAGCAGTATTGGCATCAGCGCAGATGAAACTGGGATTCCGACTCCCGTTCGCCAAAACTCCAGAAAAACCCTCGACTGTTACTGACTCAGTGGCCCTAACTGTCAAATTACCTCCGGGCCCCCCAGTTGTATTCAACGGTTGGTTGCCGACAACTGCTCCGCTAGATAAACTAATTCCGCCTCCGTCAGAAATCCTCAACCGCTTCGTGTCGATATTAATGTCCCCAGCTTCCCCATTCACACCGCTGGCAGTTGAGCCAATTAAACTTGCTACGGGACTTCCAGTGGGAGTCCGCAGCACTTCTACTGATTCCGAAGCTTTAATGTTGATATTCCCCGCTCCTCCTTCACCGCGGGTGAGGCTGATCACACTAGCACCATCGCTTACGGTTAAACGTTCTCCCTCAAAGGTGATATTTCCTCCCCTACCGGTACTCGCCAAAAGTGGGCCGCTGTGGATTGCAGAAGCGAGCATATCTAAAACCCCGGCACGGATGGTAATATTTCCGGCGTTGCCAGCACCTAACGTGGTGGTAGTCAATGCGCTTCCATTGTCCATCAGCAATCGTCCCGTGTCGATCGTGAGGTTTCCGGCGGCTCCCATGCTATTAGTGCCAGTTATCAGCAGAAGTTGTGGGTCAAAAGGGTCGAAAGAGCCAGATACCGTATAGTTACCACCAAACACTCTATAGTTATCTAATCCAATTCCGAGCATTTCTACTGAGTCGGTAGCCCGGATATTGACAGCGCCTCCCGCGCCACTTCCTGCTGTCAGCGTGGAGATTTGCGTTCCACCTTGGACTCGAAAATTTTGGGCGTTAATGTCGATGCCCCTACCATCGATATTTCCCAAAGTCAGTGCATAAATTCGCCCATTGTTGAGGTTGACATTTTCCCCTCGAATATCGACTTTGCCGCCACCGATTCCACTGGTGTTGATCAGTGAGCCGTTGGTCATTTCAATATTACCAAAGTTGGAAATCTTGTCATAGTTTAAACTTAATCCAAATGGCGTTGCCCCAAATCCAACCATCCCCGGACTAGCGACGCTACCGAGCAAAATTTGTCCGGTTGATGCAGTGACACTTCCCTGATTTAATCCAATATCTCCTCCCACTAGGGCGAGAGTTTTTCCCGGCCCAACTGCTAAGCCCATGTTATTGAAAATCGGCGGAATTCCTGGGGGTAATTGTGGTAAAGCCAAGGCTGGTGCTGCTGAATTGTTAATGATTTTTCCGGGATTTTCTCGAAAATTTAAACCGATAGGTATATTGACATTTAACAGCGGTAATGAGTGGGGATTGCTGCTGCTGAATTGCTCGCCATTATCGAAAACTACGCTATCAGCAGAACTTGCTAAAAATGAACCACGTAAATCTAACCGCGCATTGGGGCCAAAGACAATTCCTTTGGGGTTAATTAAGAATAAGTTACTGTTTCCCAAAACTCCCAGAGTTCCTAAAATATTAGAATGGTTGCCACCAGTAACGCGGGTAAAAATATTCGCAACCCCGTTAGGATTGGCAAAATAGGCTCCCCGCCCTTCACGGATGTTAAATTCACGCAAGCTGTGAAAGAGGTTAACGCCACGAGTTGCACCGCCTTCTATTCTGTCCGATGGTAAGTTATTAATCCTGTCGGGAACTGTCCGCGAACTTTCTACACCCAAGCTATTATCGGGGATGATTTGGGCGATCGCAGGGAAAGGAAACAGCAGTAAGAATGCAAAAAATAGGGCGGAAGATTGGCAGCGCATCTTTGAAGTCTGGTTAATTTAATTTTAGAAAAATAGCGATGGATTAGCTAAAACCTGAAGAGTACCTATCGAGGTACGCAAACACCCGTCGATTTCGGACTGCGAAGAGATGCACCACCACCAGAATTATAGGCTAACAGCGTTACTTGTCCTCGATCGTCCATTACCCAACCTTGAGCGGGAATAATTTCTGTTGGCCGAACTTCTATGGATGCTCTTGGGCTTTCTACTTGCTGACTTCCACCTACCGCTGGCTCCACCCACGGAAACGGCGATGGAGCGCTGCTGAGAACCTCGTGAGGACTCGGTGGCAATCCCCCCCGACCAGTTACAGTAAACTCGTTCTCGGCCCCTTCTATGCAGGGATTTGCAGCAATTAACGCAGCCGGATTCACCACATTTTGCGGCAGTTCCACTAAACCTTGAGCGGGGTTCACTCCAAAAGAACTAAATGTTACTGCCCCTTGCAAAGCCGCGCCCCCACTTTGGGAAATAGCCGCGATGTCGCTGCTTGGAAGCAGAGAAGTAGGGCTTACTTGCAACCCTGCAAATTCGGCGTCACTGATCCCCAACCTGTCTCTGACTTGTTCGCGACTCGCTGCTGTAAAGCCAAAAACATTGGGGACATTGATATTTACGCGGCCGCCGCCTGCTGTGCGGGCGTTGGCTGTAATGTCGCTGTTTTCTTGCGGGAGGGCGACAAGAATGTCGCTGTTGATGTTGATATTGCCGCCGTCAGAAGTGCCTGCATCCGTGGTAATTCGGCTGTTGCGGCGCAATTGGATATCTCGCGCTTGCAGGTTAATATTTGCTCCTGTACCGGATACAGTCGTGCCGTCAATCATCGCTTTGTTATCAAGAGCGATCGAATTTGCGACAACATTAATATTACCAGCGCGTCCGGTTCCCGTAGCCTGCACTGTCACTGTAGCTCCATCTCTGACAATTAGTCGATCGGCATTCAGATTCAACGAACCCGCATTTGCCGTCGCCTGGGAGTTAGTACCAAATATCTTGCCCACCGAAGCATCAATTGTACTGATAAACAGACCATTATTTCCGCTGCCGCTGACCTCAATGCGATCGGCATTAACAGTAATATTCCCCACATCTCCTACACCCAAAGAACTCGTAGAAACTACCGCCCCATCCCGCACGGTTAGGCTTGGCGTATCAATGCGAATATCCCCGCCCGGACTAGAGCTCAAAGTTCCAGAACTCAGCGCACTAGCACTCTGAATTCCGCTGCTCAAAAGTTGAGAAATACCTGAAATTTCTACTGATTCACTAGCCGTAACTGTTAAATTTCCAGCAGGCCCGCCCTCCTGAGAAAACAAAAACCTGCCAATTAACACACCCGATCCTACTGTAAACGCAGAACCCCCTGAGAGACTCAACCGCTTGGTATCGACGTTAATATTCCCCGCCCTTCCGTTTGAGCCGATACTCAGGGTGCTAATTCCTGTTGACACAACTGTTGGCGGGCCACTGTTAGACAATTCTACTGATTCAGCAGCTTTAATGTTGATATTCCCCGACGGGCCGCTGCTGTAACTCGTCGTAGTCAGAAGAGAACCGTCGCGCATAATTAATCTGGCGACATCAACACTAATGCTTCCTCCCGCACCGCTACTTTCTTTAGCTGTCCCGTTGTTAATTCCAGAACCCACCATTTCAAAAGTATTGGCGCGAATGATTAAATTTCCGCCCCTTCCACCGCCAAAAGTGATGCCGCTACCTACTACCCCATTGTTGAAGAGCAGGCGGCCGGTGTCGATCGTAATATCCCCCCCCGAACCAGCACCAGCACTAGCATTAAACAGCATCATTAGCGGGTCAAAGGGGTCTGTAGTTCCCGATACCAAATATTTAATTGCAACCTGTTGATAGCCCTCAACTCCCAGCCCGATCATTTCTACTGAATCAGCAGCACGCAAGTTGATATTTCCTCCTGCACCATCTCCTAGAGTCAGAGTTGAAAATTGTGTGCCGTTTTCCACTCGCAACTGTTGGGCGCTGATATCGATACCTCTACCATCAATATTTCCCAGTGTCAGCGCATAAATTCGCCCACCGCTGAGGGTCACATTTCCACCTTTTAACTCTACTCTGCCGCCACCGATTCCGCTAGTGTTAATCAGTGTTCCATTGGATATTTGAATATTGCCGAAGTTCTGAATATTATCATAATTAACAGTTAAATTACCCTGCTGAGTAAGAGGAGGAGTCAGTGCAAAATTAACTAAACCGGGACTGGCGACGCTACCGAGTAAAATTTGTCCGCCGCTGGCGGTTAAATTGCCACCTTGGAGTTGGATGTCGCCGCCAATCAGTGCTAAAGTTTGACCGGGGTCTACTGCTAAACCAACTCGATCGCTAATTGGGATTGGCACAGCAGAGGCTGGCAGGTTTACCTTTCCTATAGCCGTCGATTGGTTGACAATTGCACCGGGATTGTCTCTAAATCTTAAACCAACGGGAATATTAACAGTTAACAGCGGGGATGTTTGCGGGTTAGTGCTGCTGAATTCAAAGTCGTTATTAAACACAATACTGTCAGCCGTGGAACCAATAAAGGAACCGCGCAAATCTAACCGCGCATTCGGCCCGAATATAATTCCTTTCGGATTAATTAAGAATAAATTGCCGTTGCCTAAAACTCCCAGAGTTCCTAAAATATTTGAAGATTTTCCGCCCGTAACGCGGGTGAAAATGTTAGTAATTCCGCTGGGATTGTCAAAATATGCTCCCCGCCTTTCACGGATGTTAAATTCGCGCAAGCTGTGAAAGAGGTTAACGCCACGAGTTGCGCCGCCAGTGATTCTATCTGAGGGTATGTTATTGATTGTATCGGGAACTGTGCGCGAACTTTCCGGGCCCAGGGTATTATCGGGAATGATTTGGGCGATCGCGGAAGTGGGAAATAGCAACAGGAAAGCAAAGAGTAGGGAGTAACTTACGGGCGGGCTAGATTCCCAACCCCTACTCCCCACAATAAAATCTAGTATTTGTGGAACAGGCATCTTGCCTGTTTTTGAGAATGGTGAAAATAGTAAAGAGTAATGGACTGGAGGCATAAAAACACTTTTTCCAGGATAAAAAATATCGGTGTAATCTCATCTCGTTTCTCTAAATGTTTTGAATTTGGCTGCTGAGTACAAGTTGCTCGACTGTGATTTCTAGTTCGGGAAAAGTTTTAGAGATAATGCGCTCATTACCTCTAAAACTTTGAACTACATAACTGCCATTTTCCAAAGAGTAAACGAAAACTGTGGGAATTTTGGGATTTCCTAGATAAGCCCTAGAAGCGATCGCTAAATAGTCCACAATCCAATACTCACAAATGCCGAGGCGTTGATACTCATCTAGTTTATCCACATAGTCGTCTTCCCAGTTAGTTGAGGTAACTTCTACTGCTAATTGGATAGGTTCGGTAAGGGCTCCGTAGCCACGTACATTGCTGTTCCATACAGATGTCTTAACCACGCCAACATCAGGATTTCTGCCTTGTTCTTGTCCTGAAGCTGTTACAGTTCTCAAAACTATATCTTTGTCAACGATATAGTCAAGCCCCAAGCGATCGCTTTCTCTGTCGAAAGACTTAACAAGAAATCGTGCCACATTTTTATGAGCTCTGGTTGCTTCCACTTTGACAATCTCTCCATTTACAAGTTCGTAGATGCCAGATCCGTCTGGGTACTTTTCGAGAAAATCTGCAAATGTTAGTTTAGTTTTTGTCTGAACCATAAGACAAGCCCTCTTTTGTTAACTAGGTTAGGATTTATATCGTTTCCGGTTCCATCATAATTATATATTTGGATCGTATCAGTGCGATCGTCCCCGCTCGCGACTCAAGTAGCGATCGAGACCGCCACTTAATAAAATTTGACCGTCAGCGCTAAAAATAACTGACAACCTTGCCAGCTCCACAGCCATAGGCTAAGATTTTGCAAAGGTCGAGAACACAATCTTACCAAGCTTTTTTATGAACTACCGAAATCAAATCACGCTCGAACCAAATAAACGCGGTGGTAAGCCTTGTGTACGCGGCTTGCGAATTACGGTTTATGAAGTGCTTGATTACCGGGTTTCCGAGATGACCGAAGCAGAAATTCTGGACGATTTCCCCGATATGACGCGACAAGATTTAAAAGCCTGCATTGCTTATGCTGCTGACCGCGAGCGTCGGTTTATGACCGATCCCTTATCCGCATGAAATTACTTTTTGATGAAAATTTGTCGCCCAAGTTGCCGAACCGTTTGAGCGATATTTTTTCAAATATAAGAAAGATAGCTTTTTTCATTGCGACGGCTGAGGAAATCTGTTTCTGTTTAAATATGTGTGCAGAATATGCGTCCAAATGTTGACTCTCAGAAGATAGAACGATTGATGCAAGTCTTGGGTAGAGAAGCTCAGGGTTCAGTGCTTAGAAGCAAAGTTGAGAACTTCATCGAACGTTTTGAAGGTAACTCAGAGGAGGAACAGTCATGAGCTTGAATGAGTTGCCGGGAGCGGAGCTAATTCTACCTGGATTGGACGAGCTTCATCATGGTAAGACGAATACAGTTGGGTCATTGTTAGTCGCGATCGCAGCAACGCGCCTAGCCGAAGCGGGCTTAGATGTTCCCAAAGATCGTCTAGCCACAGAGCCAGAACTGACCCTGTACGCTCTTCTTGAAGATGAACAGGATGATGCCTACCTCTACTACAATGCTTTGCTGAATCGTCTAAATAGCTTTTGCAATGCACTTGAACTTCGTTATATGTGAGAATATGCGATCTAGCGGGATAGAATGGATTTATGTTTGCGTTATGGTGAAGTCACATTAGGCATTGAACTGAAGGTTGGGCGTTGATCCGTGTTTGAGCAGCTTCTACAAAGACCTCAGTCACCTCTTTTAATAGTTTAGAATTAGACTGTAGTCACTTCTGTTAAGCTGTTGTGCTTTTAAATAGGGTATAATAAAAATTCAGTTTACTCAATCACTACAAAAATGCCAGCTAAAAACCATCTCAATCCCAAACAAATAGAGAAACTACAAAAAGCCTTAAGAGAAGAAGAAAAAGCCAATATTAGAGAAAGAATTCTGATTTTATTATTGCTTAATGACGGGAAAACGCAATCTAAAATTGCTGATTTTTTGGGTTGTTCAGTAAACAAAGTATCTTATTGGTGTGTGAAGGGAGACCCCGACAATCTAGAAAGTCTAATCGATGAAAGAATGAAGGGAAATCACAAAAAAGCCACAGACCAATATATAGAAATATTATTAGAAACTATAGAAAAAGACCCTCAAGAATTAGGATATGAATTTGGAAGATGGACAGCGCAGAGATTAGCAACATACTTAGAGCAATCCACAGGAATAAAATTAAGTGGAGGACAAGTTCGGAGGATATTAAAGCAAAAAAAGTATGTTTACATCTGGGCTAAGTATAGTTTGGAGTCAAAGAGAAATCCCGAAAAAAGAACAGCATTTAAAATAAAGATAGCCGAATGTTTAAAAATAGAAAAAGAATCGCCAGAACGTTTACAGGTATGGTTTTGGGACGAGAGTGGATTTAGTTTAAGAGTCACCAGAAGAAAGAACTGGTGTAAGAAAGGCAGCCGAAAAAAGGTCAGAGGAGACCGAAGAAAAGGCAGAGTTAATGTAATGGGAGGAGTGAGAAATTCCGATAAAAAACGGTGGGTAGAGTTCATCAAGAAAGGCAATTCATATAATTTTTATCAGGTTCTAAAACTCTTTTATGAAGAGCTAATCAATGAATGGGTATCAGCAGGTAATCCAGCCTCAGAATTTGCTAAAAAAGGAGCGAAAATAGTGATCGTTCTTGATAATGCTAGTTTTCATAAGAAAGAAGAGTACCTGAAAATAATTGAAACAGAAATGCCTAATATTCATTTAGAATTTCTCCCCGAATACAGCCCAGACTATAACTTATAGTCATTTCAAATAAATGTGAGACAAATGCAAGATGATGTAAAATCAAGAAAAATTGTTAACTCGGAGCCGAAAAATGGCATACAGTCTAGATTTGAGAAAAAGAGTAGT
>NZ_JAMPLN010000031.1:0-66188 GCF_040004035.1 Microcoleus vaginatus FACHB-2002
GAGCGTCACAATATCTCAAATGGGTTCAAAGAACCGCTCTTGACAGGATGCTCTTTTATATCTTGCCCTTTTTGTCAAGTACAATTTATACCAAATTAGATGAGCTTACCCTGTACCTTGATGGCTGTAAAGGTAATTGATTCTACGTTCCTCATAGCGGTTGCTGCCGCAAGTATTGCATCGGATTTCTCGCATGGGTCTATCCTCATTATCCCGGATTTCGGATTCTCAATCGACCTAATTCCGCAGTGATAATAGCACCTGATTGGAGTTCTTGTCCGTGAAGTGCGATCGCCTGCAAGCCAACTTCTGCTTGCTGTCTCGCCGCTAGATTAACTAAACGGATAATCCCGCAGTGAGGTACGCCTCGGACTATTGCAAGTTCGCCAAAATCTTTGTCTAAGGTTACTAGAATACGACCATCATTATATGCACGAGAAAGAATCTCTTCGTCGCCCGGATCTTCTGGCCAATCTCCCGTCCATATTGCATCATGTCCCGCGATTTCGAGTTGTTGGCGGGAGCCGCCCTAAACACAAGTATCCAAAAGAATTTTCATTTGCCAGCTTCGGCCAAGAGAGGTTCGATACGCTCGTGACTAACCAGTCGGTGAGCATAAACTAGACAAGCCTGAATATCTTCTCTTTCTAGCCAGGGATAGCCTTCGAGAATCGTTTCAGGAGTGTCGCCTGCAGCTAACATTCCTAGAATATGCTCAACTGCAAGACGGCGACCCCGAATAATGGGTTTTCCGTTAAATATTTTGGGATTTACTGTGATTCGTTCTAAGAGTTTTTGAGCATCCATAATTTGAGGCATAATTAGATAATCACTATTTTATCATATTTGATGATTTCCGAACCCCTTACCCTCTCAACAAGCAATCCTGTTTTAGCAGCCAAAGGATTAACTCGTCGTTTTGGTGGTTTAATTGCTGTAAACAACGTATCTTTTACAGTTGAAAAACACGAAATCTTTGGATTGATCGGCCCTAACGGCGCGGGCAAGACAACTCTATTTAATCTAATGACTGGACTGATACCTGCTTCTAGTGGCAACCTGATTTATCAAAATGAAAATATTTCCCAATTGAAGCCTTATCAAATTGCTAATAAAGGTATTGCCCGAACTTTTCAAAATATCCGGTTGTTTGGGGAACTTTCTGCTGTGGAAAATGTGGCGATCGCCCGACACATCCACAGTCGATCGGGCAATCCAGTTTTATCGGTGCTGGCGGGGATTTTCGGCTTGCCAGCATCTAACGCAATGGAACGCAAAACCCAGCGAAAAGCCTTAGAATTGTTGGATTTAGTCGGATTGGGCGATCGCGCGGGCGAACAAGCCAAAAACTTGGCCTACGGCGACCAGAGGCGCTTAGAAATTGCCCGCGCTTTAGCCTTAGAACCGCAAATACTCTTGTTAGATGAACCTGCAGCAGGGATGAATCCCAGTGAAAAGCACAAATTAAGCGAATTTATCCGAGAAGTACGCCAACAATTCAATTTAACTGTAATATTGATCGAGCATCATGTACCGCTAGTTATGGGGTTGTGCGATCGAATTGCCGTCTTGCATTTCGGTCAGCTTATTGCTTTGGGAGAACCTGCTGTTGTGAGGAATGACCCGGCGGTGATTGAGGCTTATTTGGGAGATGAAACGTAGAAATTGTAAATGTTTCCCTGCTCTGGCGGGGAACGAGTAAAATTAATAGTTAGCCTTAAATGAATATTCTAGTCCTCTTAGGAGGACTTCAGCTATGAGCCAGGGGTTGAAACCCCTGGCTGCTGGAAAAGAGACAGTTTTGTTATCAAAAATCAAGTTACAAAAAATGCAACAGAGTCCACCCAAAACCACCCAAAACATCCTCTTAGAACTCAAAAATGTTTCTGTAAATTATGGCGGAATTCAAGCCATACAAAATATTAATCTCACAATTAATGCCGGGGAGGTTATCAGTCTCATCGGTGCCAACGGTGCAGGCAAAAGTACCACCCTGAGAGCGATTTCTAAAATAGTTAATTTGCGACAAGGACAAATTATTTATAGCGGGCGCGATATTAGCCGCCGCCAAGCTCACGAAGTTGTGAAATTGGGAATCGCCCACAGTCCAGAAGGGCGGCGGGTTTTGGCCAAGCAAACGGTGTTGACTAACTTGGAATTGGGTGCCTATATTCGATCGGACTCGGCGGCAGTAAAAGCCGATTTAGAGCGCCAATTTGAGATATTTCCCCGCCTAGCAGAAAGGCGCCGCCAGCTAGCAGGAACCCTCAGCGGCGGGGAACAGCAAATGCTGGCGATCGCCCGCGCTCTGATGAGTCGCCCGAAGCTGCTATTATTAGATGAGCCTAGTTTAGGCTTAGCACCTGCGATCGTCAAAGAAATTTTTGCAATTATTCAAAATCTGCGCTCCACGGGCGTTACAATCCTTTTAGTGGAACAAAACGCCAGTTTAGCACTGCAAATTGCCGATCGGGGTTACGTGCTAGAAGCTGGTAATATTACTCTCACAGGTATTGGAGCGGATTTGCTAAACGACGAGCGAGTCAGGAGCGCATATTTAGGTTGACTTGGTTAATTTTTGGAATCTTGACCGCTTTCTTTGAAGCCGTCAAAGACGTTTTTGGCAAACAAAACCTCAAAAAAAGTGACGAATATGTCGTCGCTTGGTCTCTCTCATTTTTTTCAGTCATCTGTTTGCTTCCCTGGGTATTATATACAGGAATTCCGCCATTAAACTCTCAATTTTGGCTCGCCCTATTAATCGGAGGTAGCATCAACGCTGTCACAGCCCTCCTCTACATCAAAGCCATCAAACTATCAGATTTATCCCTGACACTACCGATGGTAGCTTTGACACCATTATTCATGTTGGTAACTTCACCGTTAATTGTCGGTGAATATCCCAAATTTTTTGATTATATTGGCATTTTACTAATCGTAGCAGGCTCTTATTTATTAAATATCAAAGAGAAATCTAAAGGATATTTAGCCCCATTCAAAGCACTGCTGGATGAACCCGGACCCAAGTTGATGTTAATCGTCGCAGTACTATGGAGTATTGCCGCAAATTTTGACAAAATAGGAGTTACAAATTCCCACCCTATTTTTTGGGTATTCTCTTTGTTTGGTACCATGAGTGTTTTGCTACTGCCAGTTTTATTGCACAAAACCCCAAATCCAGGGCGACAAATTTTCAAACAATTACCAATGCTAGCGGCTATGGGGTTTATCAATGCTATTGGAATAATTTTTCAAATGCAAGCTTTGACATTAGCTTTCGTAGTCCAAGTGATAGCGATTAAGCGTACTAGCGTGTTAATGGGTGTATTGTTCGGTCATTTCATTTTTAAGGAAAAAGATATTCAACAAAGATTCTTAGGGGCCGGGATCATGATTTTGGGAGTTTTATTTATCAGTTTATAGGTTGAGATTTCGGGGACTTTGACGCTCGTTCTCTGCCCGAATGTAGGGGCGGTGCCCCCGTGCTCGCCCTCTCTCGGTTGGGCGGGGATGTCTGGGTGGGAAACAAGCCCTAGCCTCTATTGATGTATAAGTCATGTTATACTCAAGGCGATCGCACTTTCTCTCACTATTTATTAAGATAAAAAAAATTAATGCACAAAATAGCTGCCACACCCGGAGGTTGGAATCCTCAAGCAGAAGGAGTAATTTTTATTCAGCAAACCCCAGCACCAATAGTATTTATTAGTGCTGCTGACACCGACATTCAAACACTCGCCGCCGCCGCATCCAAAATGCCTGCAAAATTCCCCAAACTGCGCGCAGTAAACCTGCTTCAGTTGCAGCAACAACTAACAATTGATACTTATGCAGAGGAAGTTTTAGAACGCGCAGATGTGATAATCTTAAGACTGTTAGGAGGGCGTTCTTATTGGTCTTACGGGTTAGAAATTCTGCGGGAAACAGTGCAGAAAACTAACGCATCACTGATTGTAATGCCGGGAGAAGACAGTCCCGATCCTGATTTAATCAGCCATTCAAATGTATCGCTGTCAGCAGTCAATCAACTGTGGCGCTACTTTACAGAAGGCGGAGTCCAAAACTTTGTTAACGCACTAAAACTTGCCGCCGATACTTGCCTAAAAACTGCTTATAATCCGCCCCTACCTCAAACAGTTTCCCGCGTCGGAATTTATGATTGGAAAAAGCAAATTGAATCGTCCCCAACTTGCGGACAGGGGGACATTACTTCTAAATCTAAAGTCGGAATTTTATTTTATCGTGCTCATTACTTATCAGGAAACTTAGCACCAATTGATGCACTTTGTAAAGCTCTAGCAGAGCGAAACTTAGTCCCTGTTCCCGTCTTTGTGTCTTCTCTGCGGGAAGCCGATTTGCAAATAGAATTGCTGGAATATTTCCAGCCCAAAGAATCAGAACCAATTCAATTATTGCTCAACACCACAAGTTTTGCCGTCTCCGGTTTCAGCAGTCAAGAACCGGAACAAAACAGCTTAAAATCCTTAGACGTTCCCGTATTGCAAGCAATCTTCAGCGGTGGCGGTTTGGACCAGTGGGAAACGGAACTTCAGGGACTTTCGCCCCGCGATGTGGCGATGAATGTAGCATTGCCGGAAGTAGACGGAAAAATCATTACTAGGGCTGTTTCTTTTAAAGCGGTACAGACTTGGAACAGCGAATTAGAAACAGATGTAGTAGGCTATGTAGCAGCGGGCGATCGCATTTCATTTGTAGCAGATTTAACCGCCAATTGGGTGAAGATGAAACAAACCCCAGCCGCTAGCAGACGCATCGCCATAATTCTAGCAAATTACCCCACTCGCAACGCCCGCTTAGCCAACGGCGTCGGCTTAGATACGCCCGCTAGCTGTGTCGAAATCCTCAAAGCTATGCAGCAAGCTGGCTATCAAATTGAAAACATCCCCGCTAGTGGCAACGAGTTAATTGAGCTCCTGACTTCTGGCGTAACAAATGACCCGGAAGGACGCGAATTGCGCCCTGTTCATCAATCTTTGGATTTGACAGAATATGAAGAATATTTTGCTAATTTGCCGCAGGAAGTGCAAGATGGGATTTGTAAAAGATGGGGGCTTCCGGGAAGCTATGCACAAGATTTTATAAGTAACAATAGGTCTTTTCCGATTCCGGGAATTCAGTTTGGTAATGTATTTGTAGGAATTCAACCATCGCGGGGATACGAACTTGACCCCGCGTTAAATTATCACGCCCCAGACTTAGAACCTACCCACAATTATCTAGCTTACTATTATTGGTTGCGAGAAAAGTTGGAAATTGATGCGATAATTCATGCCGGAAAACACGGCAATTTAGAATGGCTTCCCGGTAAAAGTATAGCATTGTCTAACAAATGTTATCCAGAAGTGGCATTAGGCGCGATGCCGAATTTTTATCCCTTCATTGTCAACGATCCGGGGGAAGGTTCCCAAGCAAAAAGACGATCGCAAGCTGTGATTATCGACCACCTGACACCGCCGATGACTCGCGCCGAACTCTACGGGCCTTTGCAGCAGTTGGAAACCTTAATTGATGAGTATTGCGAAGCCCAAAGTTTAGATCCGTCCAGATTGCCCATGATTCGCGATCGCATTCTCGCCCTCACCAACAAAGAAAACTTAGACAAAGACTTAGGAATACAACTAAATAAATCGGAATTTACAGAATTTATCACCCGCACAGACGGCTATCTTTGCGAACTCAAAGAATCCCAAATCCGCGACGGACTGCACATTTTCGGGCAGTGTCCCGAAGGTAGACAGTTGAGAGATTTGATAATTGCGATCGCCCGCCATCCCACCAACGGGCGATCGGGCTTAACCCGCGCCCTAGCAGAAGACTCAGGCTACGATTTCGACCCCTTAACCTGCGATCCAACGTCGATAATTCACCACCGCACAGCAGGCGATTTAACAGCAGAACTCGAAGACAAAGCCGCTGAATTAGTAGATAACTTAATCGAAAACATCCGCGTTAATCCGCGTTCATCTGCGGTTAAAAATATTCAAATAGGAGAAGCAACAAAACAAGAACTAGACTGGATAAACAACTATCTTTTACCTTCAATCCTCCAAACAAACCAAGAAATTACCAACCTTTTGCGCGGGCTAGATGGGCGGCACATACCAAGCGGCGCATCCGGCGCGCCCACCCGCGGCAGACCAGATGTATTGCCCACCGGTCGGAATTTTTACTCAGTAGATATCCGCGCCATTCCCACAGAAACCGCCTGGAGAGTTGGCAGAGTTGCTGCTGAAACTTTAATCGAAAGATACACCCAAGAAAACGGCGAATATCCAAAAACTTTGGGTTTGTCAGTGTGGGGAACATCCACCATGCGGACGGGGGGAGACGATATCGCCGAAGCCTTGGCGCTGATAGGAGTTCAACCAGTTTGGGATGGGCCTTCGCGCCGGGTTGTAGATTTTGAAATCTTGCCAGTTTCTGTTTTGGGACGGCCGCGCGTAGATGTTACTTTGCGAATTTCTGGCTTTTTCCGCGATGCTTTTTTTAATTTAATTGATTTGTTTGACAGTGCGGTAAAAGCTGTGGCCGATTTAGACGAATCGGCAGAAAATAACCCCTTAGCCGCACAAGTTCAAGCCGAGATTCAGTATTGGGAATCTACAGGTTTGAGTCGAGAAGAGGCGCAAGGGCGATCGCAATTTCGAGTCTTTGGCTCAAAACCAGGTGCTTACGGCGCAGGACTTCAAGGCATAATTGAAGCTCAAAACTGGACAGACGACAGCGATTTAGCAAAAGCTTACATTAATTGGAGCAGTTACGCCTATACCTCCTCTAGTTCCTCAAATTTGCCGGGAGATGTAGCAGGAGTTAAACAGAGTGAATGGGGATGTTCTGCACCCGAAGCATTTGAACAACGCCTCGGCCAAATGCAAATAGTTCTGCAAAACCAAGACAACCGGGAACACGACATCCTCGACTCGGATGATTATTATCAATTTCAAGGGGGAATGACGGCCGCAATCCGCAATTTGCGAGGCAAAAATCCTGAAACTTATTTTGGAGATAATTCAATTCCTGAGAATCCGAAAGTGCGGCAACTGCGAGAAGAAATTGCGCGGGTTTATCGCAGCAGGGCTGTGAATCCCAAATGGATAGAAGGTGCGATGCGACACGGTTATAAAGGTGCTTTTGAAATTGCAGCAACTGTTGATTTTTTGTTTGCTTACGATGCTACGGCAAATTGTGTAGAGGATTTTATGTATCAAGGAATCGCAGAGGCTTATATTTTTGATGAGAAAGTGCAGACATTTATTCAAGAAAACAATCCTTGGGCACTGCGAGATATGGCAGAAAGATTGCTAGAAGCTCGTCAGCGGGGGTTGTGGCAGAGTGCGAACCCGGATACATTGGATAAATTGAGGTCGATCGCCCTGCAAGCCGAAGCAGTCATTGAATCCCATACATAAATACTCAAAACGTCACCATCGCGGCTGCCGACGAATGGCCGCTTGCGGTAATATCTAGTAATGTTTCGCGATCGCTGAAAGCTTTATGATTCGTCGCTACATTGCTAGCATCAGCACCAGCATCCTCAAACGTACCTGCGCCGCAGCCGCTGTATTAGCCGTAACTTTGGGATGTTCGTCAACGAAGCCGCCCAACACCGCAGCGCCATCGGGTTCGATCGACGAATCCGCAGTCCTAGCGCAGTCCCCAACGTCTCTGTTAGCTCAAAACCGCAACAAAACCAGAAAATCCCTCAGCCTTCCCTCTTGCCCGCAAAACGATGCCTTCACGGAGTCAATTAACTTTGCCACCCAAGCTTCTAATTTGGCTCAATCAGCCAATTCAAAACAAGACTGGGACGAAGTAGCCGCCCTGTGGGTGCAGGCCGTCGCCTGGATGCAAGCGGTTCCCCCCGGCAGTCCCAGACGGGCGTTTGCGGAGAAAAAAGTAATCGAGTACATGAGAAACCTGGTTTATTCCCAGCAGCAAGCGAGCGCAACCAGAGCGCAAGCCAGTACAGTCAGCTTCAGCAGCGATTTGCTAAACGAACAACTACAACTTTACCTATCCTACGTTGCTGCAGTCGGCCCACCAGATGTTTTGATTGTCGGGAGTTCCCGCGCATTGCAGGGCGTCGATCCCAAACAGCTAAAACAATCTTTGGCCCAAAGGGGCCGTCCGGGCTTAAAAGTATTTAACTTTTCAGTCAACGGTGCAACTGCACAAGTAGTTGACTTTCAACTGCGGCGGCTTTTGAAGCCCGGTCATTTGCCTCAAATGATTATCTGGGCAGACGGTGTGCGGGCATTTAACAGCGGCCGAGACGATCGCACTTTTAATTCGATCGTCGATTCTGAAGGCAGCCAACTTTTAGCAGCAGGCATTCGCCCCGAACTGCTATCCGATGAACCCAACGAGATTCCGCTGTGTTACAGATTCCCGCAGCCCTGCGCTAACAACAATTTCCGCAAAGCATTTACCTCTATCGATCGACCGTGGAGTGGAACGGGCATCTTGCCCGTTGCTGAGAATGCTGCAGGCGGGCAAGACACCCACCCCCCAATCAAATTCCTCTCCAGTGGAACGGGCATCTTGCCCGTTGCCTCAAATGCTGCAAGATATGAGTTAAAACCGATCGCAGCGGATGCAGCAAATCAAAAAGCACAATTGATTCCAGTCTCACGACGCACAACAGTAGCCCTCAGACACGTCAACCAATTGGCAGATTCGATCGACTCCAACGGATTCATGGCTATGTCGGGCAAGTACAATCCCAACACTTATTATCGAGAACGCGCTTACGTTTCAGGCCAGTACGATCGCGACTACGAAAACTTCAACCTCGGCGGCAAACAAGCAGCAGCCTTTAACTCAGTTGTAGCATTTACCAAAGCTCGCAAAATTCCCCTAATTTTCGTCAATTTGCCCCTCACCAACGACTACTTAGACGGAACTCGCCTGCGGGCAGAACAGCAGTTCCGGCAGCGAATGCAGCAACTCTCGCGGCAAAAAGGCTTCGCTTTCCGCGACTTTTCGCAGCGGTGGCCCGGCCGCAATGACTATTTTGTTGACCCCAGCCACCTCAACCGCTTTGGGGCGAGCGCAGTTTCTAGCCTACTCGCGGCCGATTCCAGCATTATCTGGCCACTGCCCAAATCCAGACGCAGCGACGGGTGAAGGAAGTTCGGCAACGGATTCGCTTTCGGAGGATGTAACGGATGTAACGGATGTCAGGAAGAAGGAAGAAGGAAGATGTGGAAATGCAGTCATAATAATATTTCTTATTCCCGGCTTTCTTTTTACCAGGCAGATCCTGGTAACGCAGCTCCACAGGCTCTGCCTCGCAATGCTCAAAAATAGTTTAAAATCTAACCTGATGTCCAAAACCAATGTGTGCGAGCGAACATTTTAAGATATTTCACTCAGCCTAAAATCTCACAATCAAAAATCCAAAATCGATAAATTGTGAGGTCACTCTAAAATCTAACAATCCAAAATCCAAAATCCAAAATCCAAAATCGATAGATTGTGAGCTCACTCTAAAATCTAACAATCCAAAATCTAAAATCTAAAATCGATAGGTTGTGCAACTAAAACAAGTAATTATCGCCCACAAAGCCAGAGATACCCTCAGCCAGCGGTGGGCTGAACAATGTGCCCGCCAATTAGAAAGTCGCGGCTGTCAGGTTTTAATGGGGCCCAGTGGCCCGAAAGATAACCCGTATCCAGTGTTTTTAGCTTCTAGTAACAGCCCAATTGATTTAGCGGTGGTGCTCGGCGGCGACGGCACTGCCCTAGCTGCTGCGCGGAATTTGGCGGCTGATGGCATCCCGATTTTGGCAGCGAATGTGGGGGGACATCTGGGTTTTTTAACCGAGTCTTTTGAGGATTTCCAAAATACTGAGGAAATTTGGGACAGACTTTCGGAAGATAGGTATGCTGTGCAGAAGCGGATGATGTTGCAGGCAACAGTTTTTGAGGGAAACAGAAGCAATCTCGAACCCCAAAGCGATCGATTTTTGGCACTAAATGAAATGTGTGTCAAACCTGCTTCAGCCGATCGAATGCCGAGCTGTATTCTAGAAATGGAAGTTGACGGCGAAGTAGTAGATCAGTATCAAGGCGATGGTTTAATTGTGGCAACTCCCACCGGTTCGACTTGCTACACTGCATCTGCCAACGGGCCGATTATGCACTCGGGAATGGAGGCGATCGCAGTTACTCCGATTTGCCCTTTGAGTTTATCTAGTCGGGCGATCGTCCTGCCGCCCGGTTCAGTCGTCAGCATTTGGCCTTTAGCAGATTACGAACTCAGTACCAAACTGTGGACAGACGGCATTTTGGGTACTGCAATTTGGCCAGGACAGCGCGTAGACGTGCGGAGGGCAGATTGCGAAGCCCAGTTTATCATTTTGCGGGAAAACTATTCTTATTTCAACACTTTGAGGGAAAAACTTCACTGGGCAGGAGCCAGAATTCGCTACAGCAACAATCACCGCAATTAATCCGAATCATTCAATAGACATCGCAAGAATTGCCAGTCTTGAACAGGCAAGATGCCTGTTCCACAATAATAATTATTGGAGAGGTCTAATATCAAGCCGCATTAACCTGTAGGGGCGAGTAGGCGTGAAAAAACCTGTTAAATCACCAACAATCTAGATACAAAAACCGCCCTCAGCCAACCCATAATCTCTGTACTTTGTTAAGATCGCTCAATCTCTTGACAGACAGCCTGATCTATGCAGATTTCCAAAAAATCAACCCGACCTTTCAACCCTCAAGATACATATCCCTGTCCCGTGTGCCGCACCGGTCAAATTTCCACCCTAGCGCTCATGGACGCCCTAGCTTGCAACTTCTGCCAGCACATTTATACCGCAAGCGTTGAAAGACAATCGCTCCAAATGGCCGATCGCCAACCGCCCGTAACTTGGCACTGGAACGGCAAACAGTGGATAGGAGCCCACCTCGAAGGCGTAGAATTCGGATGGCCCTACTTTGCAGCGGCTATTGGTCTAATTTTCCTTCCCACTACCTTGCTGGGACTTTCAGCTTACTATTTTCCCCCGGTTCCCGGCAGCCGGTTGTCGTGGCTGCCCGTAGCTTGGACAGGCTTAGCTTTTTTGTCGCATTTAGGCATTGTGCTGTGGTTGGTAGGTGAATTTTATCAATTCCCGGTGGTAACTTACTTCAGAGCTTGGGGGCGCAGGATACGCCGGCGCTAGCTTAAATGCTGTCTAACAGCCGATCGTCCTCGGACGGCACACCGACATCGATCCAGGTAAAATTAGAGGCGATCGCAAAATTCAATTCCCAATCAGCACTTAAGCAGCTATAATCGTTAGCTATTCTAAATAGTCAGATACAAACGCATTGCGATTTGTGAGGAGACGAATGAACATACTTGGAATCTCGGCGTACTATCACGACAGCGCCGCAGCCTTAATTCGCGACGGAGAAATTATAGCGGCAGCGCAGGAAGAAAGATTTTCCCGCAAAAAACACGACGCCAGATTTCCCAAGAATGCGATCGCTTATTGCTTGAAAGAAGCGAAAATAGATTTGCGGGAACTCGATCACATAGTCTTTTACGACAAACCTTTAGTCAAATTCGAGCGCCTTCTCGAAACCTATTTAGCCTACGCACCCCAAGGTTTTCGCTCTTTCCTAACAGCCATGCCGATATGGCTCAAAGAAAAGCTTTACCTCAAAACCATGCTCAAGAGAGATCTGGCAGCAATAGCAAACTGCAAAACGAATAAACTGCCATCTCTGCTATTTACCGAACACCACCAATCGCACGCAGCATCGGCATTTTTCCCCAGCCCCTTTGAAAAAGCAGCCGTTTTGTGCCTCGACGGCGTGGGCGAGTGGGCCACAACCTCGGTTTGGTTGGGAGACGGGAACCAACTTACACCTCAGTGGGAAATAGATTTTCCCCACTCCTTGGGTTTGCTTTATTCAGCTTTCACCTATTACACCGGCTTCAAAGTCAACTCTGGTGAATACAAACTCATGGGTTTAGCACCTTATGGCGAACCCAAGTATGTAGACAAGATTCTCAACTATTTAATCGACCTCAAAGATGACGGAACTTTTCGTTTGAACATGGATTATTTCAACTATACAGTTGGCTTAACCATGACAAATAAGAAGTTTGACGAACTGTTTGAAGGGCCGCCGCGTCAAGCTGAAGGAAAATTGACTCAGCGAGAAATGGATATTGCCGCTTCCATTCAAGTTGTTACCGAAGAAGTTGTTTTGCGGCTTTGCAGAACAGTTAAAAAAGAATTGAATGTCGATTATCTTTGTATGGCCGGCGGCGTTGCTCTCAACTGTGTTGCTAACGGCAGACTCTTGCGGGAAGGTATTTTCAAAGATATTTGGATTCAGCCGGCGGCGGGAGATGCTGGCGGTGCTTTGGGCGCGGCTTTGGCGATTTGGTATCAGTATTGCGAACAAACTCGCACTGTGAGCGCCCACTCGACAGCAAATAGTATAGAATCCCTCAAAACTGAACTTGTCACTGCAAATGCAGCGGTTGAGGAGAGGACTGAAGTTCTCACTGCAAACCCAGCGGTGGCAACTGTGGCGAAGTCGGTTGCTCATTTAACTTGTCACGATCAAATGCGCGGCTCATATTTGGGCCCAAGGTTTACTGACGCAGAAATTCTCGAATATTTGGATGCTGTCAAAGCCAGCTATCACCGATTGGACGATGCCGAATTAATGCCGCAGTTGGCTGAGATTTTGGAACAGGGAAATGTGGTGGGATGGTTCCAGGGGCGGATGGAATTTGGGCCGCGGGCTCTGGGCGGTCGATCGATCATTGGCGATCCCCGCAGTGCTAAAATGCAGTCCGTGATGAACCTGAAAATTAAATATCGGGAATCATTTCGACCTTTTGCTCCGTCAATCTTAGCCGAACGAGTTGCGGATTATTTCGAGATTGACCATTCTAGCCCTTATATGCTATTAGTAGCACCTGTCAAAGAGAGTCTCCGCATTCCGATGACTCCCGAACAAGAGCAGTTGTTTGGCATTGAAAAGCTCAACATTCCGCGATCGGAGATTCCGGCTGTCACCCACGTCGATTACTCGGCTCGCATTCAAACGGTTCACAAAGAAACCAATCCTCGCTACTATGACTTAATCAGCCATTTTGAAAAGCGATCGGGCTGTTCAATTGTGGTAAATACTTCTTTCAACGTCCGAGGCGAACCCATTGTTTGCACTCCAGAAGATGCTTATCGCTGTTTCATGCGAACCGAAATGGACTATCTGGTTTTGGAAAATTACTTGCTTCCCAAGTCAGAACAAATTCCTTGGAAACAAGATGATGCTTGGAAAAATGAATTTGAACTAGATTAGTCCTTAGTTATTAGTTATTAGTTATTTGTTGGAACGAGTAACTAATAACTAATTCCCAATTCCCAATTCCCAATTCCCAATTCCCCATTTCTAATGAGCGACGAAATTAAAAAACTCGACAAAAAAGGCTTGCGCGATTTCGGGCTGCTAATTGGTGGCTTGATTGCAGTTATCTTCGGTTTAGCAGTACCTTTACTGCGGCGGCATTCTCTACCTTGGCTGCCCTGGGCAATCGGCGCAGTCCTAATCGTGCTAGGATTGGTTGCGCCAAAATCGCTGAATCCCGTTTATCACGCATGGATGCGCTTTGGACTGCTCCTCCACAAAATCCAAACGCCGCTCATCCTAGGGATAGTTTTTTACCTGATAGTTTGGCCGATGGGAGTAATCAAAAATATTTTCGGCGAAGATGCAATGCGGCGAAAACTCAATCCGAAAATGGATACTTACCGCATCCCAAGTAAAGCAAGAACAAAAGTTAGTATGGAGCGTCCTTTTTAAGTGTTTGAAGCAACTTTAGATTTTCTCAAAGATTTGTGGGCGTTTATGAAAGAACGCCAAAAGTATTGGATGTTGCCGTTAATTGTGACTTTAGTCTTTTTAGGAGCTTTGATTGTATTGAGTCAGGGTTCTGTGATTGCTCCGTTTATTTACACGCTGTTTTGAAATAATGAGCAAGTTGAAAAATTTGGGTGTCAATTTAGGTTTGACACTCGGCGGTTTATTGATGGGGGTGGTAATTGGTGAAGTTGGGTTGCGAGTTGCTAGAGTTGAGGGCTATCCAAAAATAGGAGATTTCGTAGAGTCGGCGCCAACTCGTTTTCACACTTCCGATCCAAATTTGGGCTGGAAACTGAAACCGGGTGCGTCGGGGGAGTGGAATGAGGAAGGTGCGAGTTTTGTGCAGGTGAATAGCGAGGGTTTGCGCGATCGTGAACATACAAAAGCAAAACCTCCAAATACTTTGCGCGTTGCGGTTTTGGGCGATTCTTTCACCGAAGCAATTCACGTACCTGTCGAACAAACTTTCTGGTCAAAATTGGAAAGAAAGTTAGGCAACTGCGAAGCTGTTAAGGGACGCAAAAATGTTGAGGTAATGAATTTCGGGGTGCAGGGCTACGGTACTGCTCAAGAATTGATAATGCTGCGAAAAAAAGTATGGGATTACAGTCCTGATATTGTAATTCTTGCTTTTTTTATTGGCAATGATATAATTAACAATTCGCCGCAATTGGAATACGATCGCTACCGACCATTTTTTGCTTATGATGCTAGCGGCAAGTTAGTACCGGATATGTCTTTTCGCAATCTCGCGCCGATCGATCGCAACGAAAGAGCAGTTTCCTTCGTAGACCGAATGCCCAGTTTGATAGTCAACAATTCGCGCATTTTGCAGGTCATTAAAAAAGTAGACTTAGATCGGAAAAAGCGGGAGTTATCGGGGCACTTTACCACTTTAAGTACCCTGAACCTCAAGGAACCTCAAGATGCAGCTTGGCAAGAGGCTTGGAGGGTGACAGAGGGTTTGATTGTGACGATGCGGAATGAAGTTGTGCAGAAAAATGCTGATTTCTTGGTTGTGACGATCGGCGATCCGATGCAAGTTAGACCGGAGGCCGAGAGGCGAAAAAATTTTATGAGAAAGAACAACATTCAGGATTTGTTTTATCCCGATAGGCGGCTAGAAAATTTGGGCGCGCGCGAGGGTTTTCGGGTACTAAATTTATCCGAACAGATCCAAGGTTACACGGAAAAATATCAAGTCTGCGCCCACGGTTTTGAGAATTCTGTACCCTGTGGGGGTCACTGGAATGAACTCGGACATCGGCTGGCTAGTATTCTGATTAACCGAAATTTGTGCGAAACATTGAAGCAGTCTCAAGTCCCCAACAAACAACCGTAATCAGTCAAATTCCATGAAAGATTCAACGGCGCTAAAAAAAAGCCAAAACATATTAATTATAATCGCAGTTAATTTGGCGATCGCCTTTATTTGCCTGGAAGCTTTATCGCTAGCTTTTTATTTTATCAACCAAAAGCAGTTTTTTTATACCCGAACTAAAGCCAAAGAAAAAGTAGTAGAAGATATTGAAAGGATCGGCATTAGACTTGATGAATCTATCGTAGAAAGACTGCACCCACTTTTTGGCTATGTACTCAAACAAGGTGCTTTCACTAATGAAAAATTAAAGTTAAAAGTCAACAAACACGGCTTTTTTTCACTCTACGAATATCCGTTTATTAAAACCAATAACAATCAAGTTATTATCGGAATTTTTGGCGGTTCAGTTGCGAATAACTTTGCAGTCGATGAATACGTAAATCGCAGATTGTCTAACAAATTGAAGACTTATCCAGAATTTGCCAACAAGGAAATTTTTGTTTTAAATTTTGGGAATGGCGGCTACAAACAGCCCCAACAATTATTAGTTTTAAATTACTTTTTGGCTTTGGGTCAAGAGTTAGATTTAGTCATCAATATTGACGGTTTTAACGAAGTAGCACTGTCAAATTTAAACAACAAAGCCCAAGTAGAAATAGGAATGCCTAGCGTTCAGCACATACAGCCTCTGACTGGTTTAGCCAACAACAACTTGTCACCGGAAGCGATGAGTTCGATCCTGCAAATTAACGAAAACAAAAAACAATTGAAAGCAGGTATTGACAAATTGCAAACTTGTCAACTTGCTTTGTGTCACGCTGTTACCTCGCTACAGGTGAAACAATTAGTCAACAATTACCAGCAAGCCGTTGTCAAGTACGATTCGCAAGTCAAACAATCCAACCCAGACACCGCAAATAGCGGTATAGTATACATTCCCAAAGCTGACTTTGTTTTGCAGGATGCCGCTGCTTTTGACAAAATGGCATCGATGTGGTATCAATCGTCGATCGGGATGAATCAAATTTTATCAAGTAGAAAGATTAAGTATTTTCACTTTATCCAGCCCAACCAGTATTATCCCACTAAGCGCTCGTTTACCGCCAAGGAAAACGAAATTGCGATCGACCAGAAGAGCCCTTACATTGAAGGTGTGAAAAAAGGTTATCCGGTATTGTTGTCCAAAGTCGGTGATTTGCAAAAAGCTGGGGTTAATGTTTTTAGCGCAGTGAATATTTTAGACAATACAAAAGAGACGGTTTACAAAGATGCCTGCTGCCACTATAATTCAGTCGGAGACGAAGTATTGGCAAACTATGTTTCTAGTTCCATTATTAAAGTAGTAAGAGAGTCGAAATAGAGGTTTATGAAAGATTTAAAAGCCCTCAAAAAAGGACAAGAATTTCTAAAAATTGCTTTGATTAACTTAGCGCTTTTACTGGTTTTCCTGGAACTCGGTTCCTTGGCATGGTATTTTGTCAAGCACAAGCAATTTTTCTATACTAGAGAAAAGACGCAAGATAAATCAGCCTTGGGAATTAATTTAGAAGGAGTGCGGCTCAATGAGTCTATAGTCGAAAGATTTCATCCTTTTTTTGGGTTCATTCAGAAACCAGGCCCTGACTTTCGCCCCGGTTTTAAAAATAACAACTATGGGTTTCTCTCACCTTATGATTACCCTTTCAAAAAGACTAAACCCAATCAATTTATTATCGGAGTTTTTGGCGGTTCTGTGGCTTCTAATTATGGAATATTTGAAGTTCAAAATAAAATTTTACCTCAATACCTCAAGCAGCTTCCGGGTTGGAAAGATAAAGAATTTGTAATTTTGTCTTTTGCTACCGGTGGCTACAAACAACCCCAGCAATTATTGCTTTTAAACTATTTTTTGGCTTTAGGGCAAGAACTGGATCTGGTTGTCAATATAGATGGTTTTAATGAAGTAGCACTTTCTAACTTAAACAATAAAAATCAAGTCGATTTGGCGATGCCAAGCATTCAGCATATTTTGCCGCTGACTAGCTTGGCGAATAATAGCCTTTCTACCAAAGCGATGAAAGCAACTATCCGAATCCAAGAAAATAAAGCTAGGATTAATCAGGGTTTGGAACGTTTGCAAAACTGTTCTTTCGCTGCGTGTGATGCTTTGACTTCGGTTTACATTCAAAATCTAGTTAATAACTATAAAACCGATGTCATTAAGTTTGAAAAAGAACGGACTAAACAAAAAAAAGATGACAGTGGTAGCGTTATTTATATCAATACTAATAAGTCAGTTTTACAAGATTCATTAGCTTTTGAACAAATGGCACAAAATTGGGTGAAAAGTTCAATTTTTATGCAAAAAGTTCTGTCGGCTAGTAATGTGCCTTATTTTCATGTTCTTCAGCCTAATCAATACTATCAGACGAAAAGAGTGTTTGGTGAAGCCGAAAAGCAGATTGCTTTTAACAAGGATACTCCTTATGCTAAAGCTGTGCAAATTGGATATCCGGCTCTTTTCAAAAAGTTCCCTAATTTAGAAAAAAATAATATCACTCTAGTGAATGCTGTCAATGTTTTTGACAAAACTAAAGAGGCTGTTTATGTAGATAGCTGCTGCCACTACAATCAAGCTGGAGAGGTGGTTTTCAGCAATTATGTGGGCCGTTCTATTCTGGAATCTTTGCGGAAAAATGAGGCTAGAAGCAAAAAGAAGTAGGGAGCATCTCATAGTTGTAAAAACACTTCTTCTTCTTCCTCCTTTTTTCTTCCTCTTTCCTCTTTCCTCCTGACTCCTGGCTCCTAACTCCAATTTTGGGCTTGGCTGCTTTCATTGAGATGCTCCCAAGAAGTAGGTCTGAAATATCCGCTGAATGGTTGATGTAGGGTGCGCCTAGCGCACCTTACCGCTGAGTTTAAATTTTAGGTTTTTGGTTGGGTTTTAGATCGATCGCCCGCTGAGTCGATCGGCATTACCAAGATTTTATCAACTCGGTTCCCGTCCATATCGACTACTTCGACGCGCAAACCGTTCCACTCAAAATGCTCGGCTGCTGTGGGAATTTTGCCCAAATTTGTAATCACAAAACCGCCCATTGTGTGATAACTTCCTTTGTGTTCGGCTGACTCTTCGATTCCAAACAGCTCAAAAAAATCTTCGACTGCTAGCATTCCGTCTAATAGCCAAGAACCGTCTTCGCGCTGCACGGCTTCCGGCTCGTCAGCATCTTCAATAGAGGGGAATTCGCCAACGAGTTCGACTAAAATGTCGTTGACTGTAACCAATCCTTGAATTACGCCGTATTCGTCTACTACCAAGGCAATTTGATTGCTAGATTGTTTGAAAAGTTCTAATACTTTTAAACCCCGCGTGCTTTCGGGTACAAATAACGGTCGTCGTAAAGAAGCGCTTAAATCTAGCGGTTGACCAGTTAAATTCCGAGACAGCATATCAGTAACGTGTACTAAACCGACAACGTTGTCGAGTCCTCCCTGACACACGGGAAACCGAGAATGACCACTGCCGAGCATTTTTTGGCGGTTTTCTTCTACTGAGTCGTCGAGGTCGAGCCAGGTAAGATCGGGACGCGGGGTCATTAAGGCGCTGACTCGCCGATCGCCCAAACGAAAGACTCTTTCTACCATGTCTTGTTCGGCTTCTTCAAAGGTTCCGGCTTCTGTTCCTTGCTCAATTAAAACTTTAATTTCTTCCTCTGTAACTTGCGGTTCTGTAGAAGGCACAATCCCCATGATCCGCATCACTAAGTCAGTGGAATAACTTAACAGATAAACCGCAGGAGCGCCAATTTTTGAGAGCATTCGCATGGGAATTGCTACGCTTGAGGCGATCGGCTCCGGGTTGTTGAGCGCTAGCCGCTTCGGCACAAGTTCGCCGACAATTAGGGTCAGATAAGTGATCGTTAAAACTGCTACTACTGAGGCGATCGTCCCAGAGTAGGGCGCGAGGGCAGGAATCAACCGTAACAAAGGCTCTATCCTTTTAGACACCGTCGTTTCCCCAAAAGCGCCCGACACGATACCCAACAGCGTAATCCCGATTTGAACCGTCGGTAAGAACTGATTGGGGGCATTAGCCAGATCCAAGGCTACACGGGCACTGGCTGAACCTTGGTTGGCCATCTGTTGCAGTCTTACTTTCCTTACTGAGACGATGGCCATCTCTGACATCACAAACAAGCCATTGACGAAAACCAGCAGGAGAACAATCAGAAGGTCTATATTTGAGGACATTTCTAAAATTATCGGTGGTAAAGGTGAAGCGCTCTGCCCGGTTAGTCGATTTTAGATTTTAGATTTTAGATTTTAGATTGACTCCGCAGCCAGTATCTGGGGGATTTCCCTAATGTCTAAAATTTTTCGATCTTCACAACTTGAGTCGGGGGCTTGTATCCGTCTTTGGGTGCAGTCACAGGAGAGGTCTGGAAGCTGCGAATCTCGATCGCAAAATCGAAATTTTTTCTAAACCTGTCACTAGATTAACGGAACTGGCTCGATCCCGATCGCAGGATCGACATATTAAAGCAGAAATCTATCTCCAGTTAAGTTCCAAGGCGTCAACAGCAGAGCGGCACAATCATGGATGTTTGTCGTACAATCTCCTTAACAGGCAAAGGGAAAGAGCCTTCGCCGATCGGGGATTAAAATTAAAAGCGCATGACTTTCTCTTCAATAATTCGTACCCTGGGGCGATCGCCCCTAGCAACAGAACTCCTCAACAAGCTCAAGCGCCATCGCTACGTGCAACTGTCCGGCGTAGCCCGCTTGCCCAAAGGTTTGGTAGCTTCCGCCCTCGCACAGCAAGAAGGGCGGAATTTACTGGTAGTGACGGCAACTCTAGAAGAAGCGGGCCGCTGGGTGGCAGGGCTGGAGGCTATGGGCTGGCAGACTGTGCATTTTTACCCGACTTCGGAGGCTTCGCCCTACGAGCTATCTTACTCCGACGAGAACGAAATGACTTGGGGGCAAATGCAGGTGCTGGCGGATTTGGTCGAGAAACAAGAAACAAACGCTAATTCTAAGCCGATCGCGATTGTAGCTACCGAAAGAGCTCTCCAGTCTCACTTGCCACCGCCTGCTGCTTTTGAACCCTACTGTCTGACGCTCAAGCGAGGTGCGGTTCAAGACTCGAAGATACTTGACCGCCAACTGGTGTCGATGGGGTACGAGCGAGTGACTCTGGTGGAAATGGAGGGCCAGTGGAGTCGCCGGGGCGATATTGTCGATGTGTTTCCGGTGGCGGCTGAGTTGCCCGTGCGCCTGGAGTGGTTTGGGGATGATTTGGAGCAAATTCGGGAGTTTGACCCGTCTTCCCAGCGATCGCTCGATAAGGTCGATCGGTTAGTTTTAACTCCGACTAATTTTAATACAATTATTAAAGCAGTTTTATCAGAAAAAAAGCTTGACGCAATCAACCACCTAGGGTCTTCCGATCCCGAAAATGAAGCCGAAAATGAAACCGAAAAATTTGTCCGTCGGCTGTTGGGTTTAGCCTTCGAGCAACCTGCATCTTTGTTGGATTATTTGACTGAAAATACTTTAGTTGTTATTGACGAACCCCAAGGGTGCGAAGCTCACAGCGACCGCTGGTATGAGAATGCACAGGAACAGTGGAATAATTGCAATCGGGAATCGGAATTTGCTGGTGAGGAAACCGAAAAATTGCCAATTGCTAATTTGAAAGTTCCCAAAATTCACCGCAGTTTTGCTGAATCTATGGCAGATGTCGCAGCTTTCGACAGGCTAGAACTTTCAGAATTGGCAGAAGATTCTACGGCTAAAAAATTTCAAAGCTCTGCGGAGAGTGACCAGCTACCGTCTGCGATTAATTTGGCTTCTAGACCTGTGCCGGTGATGCCTCACCAATTTGCGAAGCTGTCTCAAATGCTCAGGGAAGAGCGCGATCGAGGTTTTACCATTTTTCTGGTTTCTGCTCAACCGAGCCGTTCTGTTTCTTTGCTCTCGGAACATGACTGTCCGGCTCAGTTTGTGGTGAATCCGCGCGATTATTTGGCGATCGACAAGTTGCAATTGCAGCACATTCCGGTTGCTTTGAAGTACAGCGGGCTGGCAGAATTGGAAGGTTTTATTCTGCCGACTTTTCGGATTGTTTTAATTACCGATCGGGAATTTTACGGCCAGCATTCTTTGGCTACTTTTAGCTACGTCCGCAAGCGCCGCCGCGCTGCTTCTAAGCAAGTAGACCCGAATAAATTAAGCCCTGGTGATTATGTGGTTCACCGCCAGCACGGAGTGGGCAAATTTATCAAGTTGGAACGTTTGACGATCGATCGGGAAACTCGCGAATATTTATTGATTCAATACGCTGACGGTACTCTGAGGGTGGCGGCAGATCAATTGGGCGCTTTGTCGCGGTTTCGGACTGTAGCCGATAAAGTACCTGATCTAAACAAGCTGACAGGCCAAACTTGGGAAAAAACTAAAACAAAGGTTCGCAAAGCTGTTAAAAAATTGGCAGTGGATTTGCTGAATCTTTATGCTAAAAGAGCTAAACAAACAGGTTACGCTTTTCCTCCTGATATGCCTTGGCAACAAGAGTTGGAGGATTCTTTTCCTTACCAGCCAACGCCGGATCAGTTGAAGGCAACTCAGGATGTGAAACGCGACATGGAGGGCGATCGACCGATGGATCGCTTGGTCTGCGGCGATGTCGGTTTTGGCAAGACAGAAGTTGCTCTGAGAGCAATTTTTAAGGCGGTTACGGCGGGCAAGCAGGTGGCTTTGCTCGCGCCGACGACGATTTTGACCCAACAGCACTATCACACGCTCTCGGAGCGTTTTTCCCCTTATCCGATCGAAGTTGGTTTGCTCAATCGCTTTCGCACTGAAACCGAGCGCCGGGAGATTCACAAGCGTTTGGCGACTGGGGAATTAGATGTGATTGTCGGTACTCAAGCTGTTTTGAGCAAAGCGATTAAATTTCGGGATTTGGGCTTGTTGGTGGTGGATGAAGAACAGCGGTTTGGAGTTAAGCAAAAGGAAGCGATTAAAGCTCTCAAAACAGAGGTAGATGTTCTGACTCTGACAGCAACGCCGATTCCCCGGACTTTGTATATGTCGCTGTCGGGGATTCGCGAGATGAGTTTGATTTCGACTCCCCCTCCCAGCAGGCGCCCGATTCAGACGCATTTGGCTCCCTATAACCCGGAAGTGGTGCGATCGGCAATTCGTCAAGAATTGGACAGGGGCGGTCAGGTTTTTTACGTGGTGCCGCGGATTGAGGGGATTGATGAGTTGGCCGCTCAGTTGCAGGAGATGGTTCCGTCTGCCAGAATTGCGATCGCCCACGGTCAAATGGAGGCGTCGGAACTAGAATCAATCATGCTGACTTTCAGCGCGGCGGAGTTTGATATTTTGGTGTGTACGACGATTATTGAGTCGGGTTTGGATATTCCGCGAGTCAATACCATTTTAATTGAAGACGCGCAGAAGTTTGGTTTGGGTCAGCTTTACCAGTTGCGGGGACGGGTGGGACGCGCGGGGATTCAAGCTCATGCTTGGCTGTTTTATCCCAAGCAGAACCAACTTTCTGATGCTGCAAGGCAGCGGCTGCGGGCAATTCAAGAGTTTGCCCAGTTGGGTTCGGGCTATCAGTTGGCTGTCCGAGATATGGAAATTCGCGGTTCGGGTGATGTTTTGGGTACTGAACAATCTGGTCAAATGGAGGCGATCGGTTTTGATTTGTATGCTGAAATGTTAGAGGAGGCTATTCGGGAAATTAAGGGTCAGGAAATTCCGAAAGTTGAGGACGCGCAAATTGACCTCACTTTGACGGCGTTTATTCCTGCCGATTACATCGCAGATTTGGATCAAAAGATGAGCGCTTACCGGTCTGTGGCTTCTGCTAATACCCCTGAAGAATTACAGCAGATTCAGGCTGATTGGTGCGATCGTTATGGGCCAATTCCTCTTCCAGCCCAGCAACTTATCCGTGTTGTCGAACTCAAACAAATTGCTAAAAAAATCGGTTTTTCTCGGATTAAACCGGAGAATAAGCAGAACATAGTTTTGGAAACTGCGATGGAAGAGCCTGCTTGGAATTTGCTCAAGGCTAATTTGCCGGAACATTTGCGCTCTCGTTTTGTCTACAGCAAGGGGAAGGTTACTATTCGAGGTATGGCGGTTTTGACGGCCCAAAAGCAATTGGATAATTTGATTGATTGGCTGGGTAAAATGCAGGGCGCTTTGCCGGAAGCAAATGTTTGATTTTAATATATAATCCCCAAATCTAGCGCACCGCCGAAACCACAGAATAATACCGATGGAACCATAAAAAATATTACTGCTGTTTTCATGATGGTTTTAGCGACAGAAAGGATTAAAATCGTGAAAATGTTAGTGAGTATTTTTTTGGCGATCGCGCTAGCGCAAGGAGTGCCTATGGCGGTTCAATCTCAAGACATAATTGACCGGATCGACCGGGTTGTGAGTGCAGGATTGATGAATAAAGATGCTAGTGGCAATTTTAATGCTGAGGGCCTTGTCAGTCGCGCCGATTTGGCGATGATTTTAGTGAAAACTTTTGGTTTGGAACGCCGGAAAACCGCTCAGAAACCGGATAGGGAATTGCCGGACGTACCGAAGAGTTACTGGGCTTACAGTGCGATTCAAACTGCTTTGAAAACGGGGACGATGAGTGGATATCGCGACGGAATGTTTTTCCCAAATCAAAGGGTGACTCGCGCTGAAGCTTTGGCAATTTTTGCTCAAGCTTACGGGGTTTTTCAGTTTCCCGAACCCAGCATTTCCGAAATTTTAGCTAAGTATCCAGATGCAGGCGACATTCCTAGTTGGGCTAGAAAGTCTATGGCTACTGCACTTTATGAAGGGTTTGTTAATGTCGATCTCGCAACTAATAAGATTAATCCTTTGAAGCCGATGACTCGCTGGGATATGGCTTACGCTTTGAGCAAGTATTTGGAGCGGCAAGTAAGGCCCACTTCTTTGCCTGTCCCGGCCGAGCAGCCTCCCGATCGCGGCGTGGGAAGGTGATAGTGTTGAGTTGTGATATCCTTTCCGGTTACACCGGAATGATGTTGACGGTTGACGGTTGACGGTTGACTGTTCACTGTTCACTGTCAACTGTCAACCGTCAACAGTGAACTCGAATTTACTATTCCCATGCTAACGGATTTGATATGAGTGAAAAAGTCGATCGCCCGCCATGCAAAATCCCGGAGATTTGGTGACTGTAAAAGCAGCCATCAAACCCCCAGGATTTAAAGTTTTCCTCTTAAACGAGGCTCAAATTATCCCCAGTGAGCTTTAACTCAATCAGCAGTAGCCAATTCGGTACTGCCGCCGCCGCGCTTCCGCGTCAGGGTATTGAAAAGCATCTGACCGACTGCTTTAATCAAATTGCCTTCTAACTCCATGAACATCTTCATGTTCATGCCAAAAGCTGCATTAGCTTCGTCAACAATTCGCTCGGCTGTTGCTTCGTCAATCGGCAGTTCATTCATTGCCTGACGGTAGTTAGCCTTGAATTCTTTTTCATCAGGAATATCCTGGAATTCATAGAAAGCAGTGCCTTCTCCCTCGGAAAGATTCATCCCGCGCTGGGCAATTCCCTTCAGGATTTGTCCGCCAGATAAATCGCCAAGGTAGCGAGTGTAAGAGTGAGCTACTAACAGTTCCGGTGCGGTCGCCGAAATCTCGTGAATGCGCTGCACATAAGCTTTAGCTGCGGCTGACGGGGCTACTTGTTCCCGCCAATTGGCACCGTAGTAGTAAAATAAATCTTGCTCTAAGCTTTGTTTGCGATTCAACTCAGAAAAGTAAATTTTTGAAACAACCGGATGCTGCTTTTGGCGTTCCATTTCCTCTTCCATTGCCGAGTAGACAAAGTAGAGGTTTCCTACTAACTTCCGGTAAGAAGTTTTTTCTACAACGCCTTTTAAAAAACACTTGACAAAACCGACGTTTTCTGCCATTGTGTGGGACTTTTTCGTTCCCTCACGCAATTTGGTCGCTAAATTGATGCTCATGCTATACTGTCCAACCTTCTATTTTTGTGGTAGCTGATGGATGCGCCAAAAATCTAAAAATTACCTAAGTGTTTACCTTAGATCGATTTGATGAGAGATTGTATTAATTTTTGTGACATCCTCCCCCACCAAATCAAAGATTATGGTGGGGGCTTCCCAAAATCACTTTTGAGATTTCCTGGTTTTTCCCTTGCGGGATTTCGACACTTGCCTAGACTCAGTTGCCTCAATCCCCGGTAGTGAGTCTGCACAGGCAGTTTTCATTCCCGTCTGTCCAACGGTATTAATTAGTTTGATTCCTCGGTTTCTGATATTCTGACCTGCTGCTACATCCCTATCCGTCTTGTATCCACAATGAGGACAATCATGGATTCTCACACTCAGGTCTTTTTTGACTTCCCCACCACATTCGGGACACTGTTGAGAAGTCCCCCTTGCATCGACTTCGGAGAAGAACTTTCCACGCTTCCAGCACACATACTTGACAATGGTTCTAAACTGTCCAAAAGCAGCATCAAGCATATGCTTACCAAACATCCCTTTGGCACTGACGCGGTAATCCAAGTCTTCCATGAAAACCATATCACCTGCATCACAGAGCATATGAGCTTGTTTGTAGTGAAAATCCTTCCTCGTGTTGTCGATTTGGTGGTGAAGACGAGCAACTTTAAGACGTGGTTTCTCGTAGTTCTTAGACCTCTTCTGTTTCCTGGAAAGCCTGCGTTGCAGCAATTTCAACTCGCTTTGCAGCTTTTTAAAGAACTTGGGAGGTTTTACGAGAACACCGTCACTGGTTGCCAAAAACTTCTCCAACCCAATATCCACCCCAATGGGATGACCATGAGGAGTTGGGTCAGGGACGCTAACATCACACTGCAAGGAGATAGACGCATACCAATAGTTGGCTTTCCTCAATATTCTGACCTGCTTGACCACAAACCCAGAAGAGATAGGGCGATGCAGGTTAATTGGAATTGCTCCAATTTTGGGCAATTTAATGTGCAAGTTCGTTACTGGATTCTCCTTGAATTGAGGAAAAAGCAACGACTTGAACTGCCCGTACTTCTTGAAGCGTGGAAAACCAAATCCTCGTTTCTGAAAGTATTCCCAACCTTTGTGCAACTGCTTAATAGCTTGCTGAAGACCTTGGGAAGGAACCTCACCCAGTCTGGGGAATTCCTTCTTGGCTCGTGGCAAGTTATTAAGTTGTTGAATTTCGCCCGGAAACTTTACTTCCGCAGGGAGGATGTCTTCCTTTTCCAATGAGCATCTATCAACCAAACACTTACGACTATCGCACCAATCTTTTATCTCCCGAAGGGCGTAGTTATACGCTCCTCGGTAGATTTCCATCCACTCAATAAGCTGCTGCTCTTGAGTAGTATCTGGATAGATTCGGTAGCGATGGGTAAGTGTCAGCATTCCCTTAGTCTACTGAATTTACTGGCAAGTACCGCAACATTAAATGTTAAGTTTAGGGACATCGAGTCCCGTAAACTTAACTGGGGAAGTCCATGTCTCCCAACGCCGACCTGGGTACAGGTGCGACGTAGGACTTAGAGCTGCCCCCAAACCCCCCTCAAAAAGATAACAAAACCTAGAGAAATCAAATGGCCCAGATGCCCGGCCCGAAAGGGCAGAAGGCATCTGGGCCGCAAAAGTTTAGTCATTAGTCCTCAGCTATTAGCTGTTAGCTAACGACAAATGACTAATGATTAATTTAGATGTCCAAGTCGAGGAGGTTGAGTTTGGGGCCGTAGGTTTCGATGAATTCGCGGCGGGGGGCGACACGATCGCCCATTAAGATTGTAAAGATGCGATCGGCCTCAGCAGCGTCTTCAATCTCCACCCGTTTCAGCGTCCGAGTTTCTGGGTTCATCGTCGTATCCCACAACTGTGTCGGCATCATTTCACCCAAACCTTTGAACCGCTGAATGGTGTAATTAGCATTCGCCGGAAATTCATTGCGGATGAGATTGTTCATTTCGCGATCGCTGTAACAGTAATAATGATTCCGTCCCCGTTCGACTTTATAGAGAGGAGGACAAGCAATATAGATGTAACCTTGGTCTACAAGTGCGCGCTGATAGCGGTAGAAGAAAGTCAGCAACAGCGTGCGGATGTGAGCACCATCTACGTCAGCGTCAGTCATAATTACGATGTGGTGATACCGCAATTGACCCGGATCGAATTCTTCGCCTTTGATGCCCAAACCCAAGGCTGTAATTAACGATTGAATTTCGTTATTTTTGTAGATTTTGGCATCGTCTGTTTTCTCAATATTGAGAATTTTACCGCGCAAAGGCAGGATTGCTTGGAATTGCCGATCGCGCCCTTGTTTTGCCGATCCGCCTGCAGAATCCCCCTCCACCAGGTAGATCTCAGATAGGGCAGGGTCTCTGGAACTACAGTCTGCTAGTTTTCCAGGCAAAGGAGAGGACTCTAAAACGGATTTTCGGCGCACTAAATCGCGGGCACGGCGGGCGGCTTCAGCGGCCTTAAATGCCTGAATTGCTTTTTCCAAAATAGCGTCCGCTACTTGGGGGCGAAACTCTAAATATTCTGTCAATACTTCGCCTACCAAGGAATCGACAATTCCCCGAACTTCTGTATTGCCTAGCTTGGTTTTAGTTTGACCTTCAAATTCTGGATCTGGGACTTTGACAGAAATCACTGCTGTCAAACCTTCGCGAACGTTTTCGCCGGCGAGGTTGGGCTCGTTTTCTTTGATTTTGTTGCGCTTGCGGGCGATCGAATTCATCGTCCGCGTCAAAACAGCCTTCAAACCTTCTAAGTGCGTGCCACCGTCGATCGTCCGAATGTTGTTAGCAAAACCTAGAACGTTGTCGCTAAAAGCATCAACGCACCACTGCAAAGCCACTTCTATCTGTACGTTGTTGCGTTCTCCTTGCACGTAGATCACTTCTTCGTGCAGAGGCTGCTTGTCGCGGTTCATGTAGGCGATATATTCCTTGATTCCGCCCTCATAACAGTATGTCTCAATGCGAGGTTCGCTACTTTTAAGCAGTTCCAAACGGTGGTCGCTAAACGTAATTCTCACGCCCGCATTCAAGTAACCCAATTCTCGCAAGCGCCCGGCGAGTATAGTGTAATCAAATTCAATGCCAGTGCTAAATATTTGAGTATCTGGCAAGAAAGAAACTGAAGTGCCGGTGCGAGTGCCTTTGTTGGGCTTGACATTAAGTTCGGTAACTGGATTGCCTCTTTCGTAGCGCTGTAAATGTTCTTTTTGGTCCCGCCAAACTGTCACTTCTACCCACTCGGACAGCGCGTTAACAACAGAAATACCTACACCGTGCAATCCTCCAGAAACCTTGTAGCCACCACCGCCAAATTTACCGCCGGCGTGGAGTACAGTCATTACTGTTTCTATTCCCGATTTGCCAGTCTTGGCAACGATGCCGGTGGGAATGCCCCGTCCGTCGTCTGTCACGGTAACTGAACCGTCGGCGTTGATGTCAATCTCGATGTGAGTGCAGTGGCCAGCCAGCGCCTCATCAATGGAATTGTCCACAACCTCGTAAACTAGATGGTGGAGTCCTCGCGGGCCGGTGGTACCGATGTACATCCCCGGCCGTTTACGGACTGCTTCGAGACCTTCGAGAACTTGAATCTGGTCGGCGCTGTAGCTGCTGGTCATACAAAAATAGCTCCAATAATGAGGCCTAAAGCCCCGAAAGCTTCTAAAATGGGAAAACTCCTAAAATTATAGCACAAAACCGTTAAAGGCGATGCTAGGGCTTTCTGAGGGGAAATTTATCGGGGGGAGGGAGGCAAATAGTTTTGAGGTTACTTAGCGATTGCCCAGGCCGATCGCGGTGAATCAGTGGATGGAAAGAGGGGAAAGCTTGGAGAGGAGAGGATTTGAGAGTTTTTATAGGGAAATGTGCGACAGCTTATGCCTAGATTAATTACGATTTGCGGGGCGACGGCGACGGGGAAGTCTGGAGTGGCTTTGGCTTTGGCTTCGCGGCTGCAATCCTCGATCCTGAGTGCGGACTCCCGTCAAGTGTACCGCGAATTTGACATCGGAACCGCAAAACCGACGGCGGTCGATCGCACCTGTGTACCGCATCACTTAATTGACATCTGCGAGCCCACAGAAACTCTGACACTAGCAGATTACCAGCAACAAGCTCAAAATTTAATTGCTGCTGTCGATTTTCCTGTTTCTCCCCCCCTGTTGTTGGTGGGAGGGACGGGCTTATATATTAAATCGATCGTGCGCGGTTTAAAAATTCCGAGGGTAGCACCGATGCCCGAATTGCGATCGCAACTTACCGAACTCGGACAATCTCAATGTTACACGATGTTGCAGCAGGTCGATCGCTCTGCCGCTGAGAAAATTCACCTCAATGACCCAGTAAGAACTTTAAGAGCACTGGAAGTATTTTATGCGACCGGTCGCCCTATTTCCGAACAGCAGGGCGAAAATCCTCCCAATTATCCTATTTTACAAATTGGGTTGGATTGCGCGATCGATGTTTTGGTCGATCGTATCAAACAGCGCACCGAACAAATGCTAGAACGCGGTTGGATCGCTGAAGTAGAATATTTGTGTAAAAAATACGGCTGCGACTTGCCATTGTTGAACACGCTGGGATACCAGGAAATGAAACAATATTTGGCTGGCGACATTAAGCTTGAAGAAGCCAAAGAATTAACAATTTTGCACACGCGGCAATTTGCCAAGAGACAGCGGACTTGGTTTCGGGCCTATCCTGAAATTGAATGGTTTGATGTTAGCGCACCAGATTTGCTAGAAAGAGTTTTGCAGAGAGTGCAGGAATTTATCAACGAAGATTTTGGCGATAGCCAATAATCATGTCAGCGTGTCGCATAAGTAGCAGGAAATAAAACTTCTATTTGATGAGAGCTACAGCCTTATTTACCAACTAGCTTCCAAAAAGATTCCTCCCTCAGATGATCCATTACGTCGTCGTACATGGTTTCCGCCGATCGAATTTCTCCTCCACTATGGTCATCAAAATGTGTAATCAATGCTGTTAATAGGACGCGCCAAAAGCCAACAGCACTGAGTTTAGAATGAATCTCATAAAGTTCTTTTACAAAGCATTCAACTTTTATTTGCGAAGGTAATTTTCTTGTCGCTTCTGGATAAGCAGTTGCATAAACACTAAGAATTCTATTAGCAGCAGTCTGATAGTCTGATAGCTCTGTTACTACCCGATCAAAATTCCAGATAGTATCTAATGCTCTCGGTTGACGTTGTGGTTCTGGCTTGCCAACTCGTTTTGACAAAGCTCCAAAAGTTACGATTCCGTATTTGGGGTCTGTGAAAAAATCAGGCGTAGTTGCATAGATGAGAAACAGACCCTTCAGGCCTTCAATATCGATCAAAGATAACAAATTGTTGTGAGCATCCCGTAGAGGGGATTTACGCATATTACGCATAATAGAGTAAGCCTGTTGGGCTTCATCAAACAGGATAACCAATCCTTTGTAACCAGAAAGTCGCACAAATCCAGCAATGGATTGTAGCATTAGTTGTGCATTGTCTTTGTTAACCATTTTGTTAACTTCAAATCGGTTTCGGTACCTGGCCAAGCCACCTTCTCCACAGAACCATTGTAGAATTTCACCTCTAATTTGTTTTTGAGTTTCTCCCATCGACCATTGCAGGATGTCCGCTCTAGTTGGGTCTTCCATACCTGGATAAAGATATAAAGGTAAAAAAGTTTCCCAATATTTTTGAATCATCTTTTTAAAATCAATATCGATGCTCATATCAAGAATTAGAGCTTCTCTAGCTTTAACGTAATCTTCGTAGGAAACTTCGTTACTCAGCTCACGACTGCCTGTAGATAAATAAGCTAAAGATTCTTTTAGAACTTGCCCAAAGGCTGCTGCATCATTTTCACTGAAGTAAGCTCCCGTTGAAATATTCCGCACAATATAAGAAAAGATGCGCTCAAATTTATTTAAAACTGCATCATTTACGTTTAACTCTACATTAGAGACTAGGCAGTTATTTTGAGAGACGACTTCCCGAAGCAACCTAAAGAAATGGGTTTTTCCTGCTCCCCACGAACCGCTGATAAAACGGATGATTCCCCCTTCTCCTATTCTGCTTAAAAGAAATTTTTTAATGCCATCGATTAATTCTTCGTTCCCCAGCGAATACACATCAACACCGCGCTGAGGGGGGATGCCTTTGCGAAGTGACTCAACAACCTCGATAGCAATGCCCTGAGCCATAATTACATTTTTTTTTAAAATTAAACCATCTAGCGCTTTGATTCTATGTGCTGTATTCTCTAACTTAAGGCTAACTTTGACTCGGCCAAATTTCTCTAATTCTTTGCCGAAACAAACGCACAGCCGCACGCTGTCCGATTGTTCGGCTTTGTTCGATGAAACCGGGAATTTCGGCAACGGGTAAAAAGGGAAAAGCTAAACTGATCTCGCACATTTCATATTTTCCCTCCACAAGGTGATAAACTTGCAGAGATTCCCGGCGATACCTCCAAAGTTCGGGAACACCAAGAGCAGCATATATGGAATCTTTATTAACAGAAGAATTAGTGTAATCCGACTCTATTGCTAAATCTGGCGGCAAATCCTCTGGGAGGCTGATATCTCTTTTACCTCTGACGCTGGCTTCATTTTGAATGTAGAAACAAGTATCAGGTTCGACAGCACGAGTTAAATCTTCCCGTTCGAGAGTCAGAGAACCAGCTTTCATCACTTCGATTTCTAGCTCGTCTGCTGTAGCTTCAATAAAGCTTTCTATCAGTCCTTTCGGAACTTCATGTTCGAGATGTGGCATCCGGATTTCTAATAATCCTCCATCGTAAGCAATTCTCCAAGCTCTATCGTCCCCAACATCGGCCAGCAATGCTTTAAAAGTTGACCAACTGACACCTTTTAAAATAACTCGGTTTTCTGGGGTAGTTTGCTGCTCGACGGGAGTTGATGTTGTTGTTACCATTTAACAATTCCTTGGTAGCTTCATCAATTTTTATTGTAGTCGATCGACTTCAAATTTTTCTCGTTCCCAGGCAGAGCCTGGGAATGCCTGATCCGAGGCTCTGCCTCGCGGGAATTGGGAGGCACAGCCTCCGGATCTGCGTTCCTAGGCAGAGCCTAGAAACGAGGGGAAATCCGTCAATTAACTGTACAAACTCGCCACATATTCGCCGTAACCGTTATAGGGCAAAGTCGGGCGAGTTTCCCACGACCAACTGTTACCGGGACCGACTACCCGTTCGCTGGCCTGCGACCATCTGGGGTGCGGTTTGTCGGGTTCGACATTTGCTTCAAAGGCGTATTCGTTGGGGCCGATTGTATTCCAAAAAGTGGCGGGCTGTTGTTCGACAAATTCAATTTTGACGATCGACTTTGCGCCCTTAAAACCGTATTTCCAAGGAATCACTTGCCGCAGCGGCGCACCATTTTGTTTTGGTAGCCTTCGGCCATACAAGCCTGTGGCGAAAAATGCTAAATCATTCGCCATTTCTTCAATTCGCAGGCCTTCGGTATAAGGCCAAGGATAAAATTGCGACATCAAACCGGGGCCGGGAGTTATTTGGCGATCGTAAAATGAGGTGAAGCGAACGAATTTAGCGTTCGATTGCGGTTCGACATCAGCCATCAGTAATTTCATGGGAAATCCGACCCAAGGAACTACCATCGCCCACGCTTCTACACAGCGAAATCGATAAACTCGTTCTTCGATAGGAAATTTTTTGTCGAGGTCGTCAATATCATAAGTGCGGGGATTTTTTACTAAACCGCTTACTTCTACTTTCCAGTTTTCTGTTGGCAAAGCTTGAGCGGCTTGCCAAATAGATTTTGTGCCGCCGTATTCGTAAAAATTGTTGTATTTTGTAGCTAAGGCTTCGTCGGTAATCGCTCGATCGACTTTCGCAAAGGCGGGATTCCGGCTCAATCCCGAATATGCTTGGGTTGAGCTTTGATCCAGAGCAGTTTTTGAGCTAGCATTGCTTTGGCAGCCGGTCAGTGGCAGCAGCGAAGCAGTCACGCCGGCGCCAATTAAATTTGTCATGAAGCGGCGGCGGTTGAGAAAGGCTGTTTCTGGGGTAATTTGTGGGTTGAGAATTTCCCAAGACTTGGGAACGCGAATTAACGGCATAAGTAATAGTTAAAAGTTAGTAGTTAGTTTGGCAAAAGTTGCCTAAGTTTTAATCTGTTAGTCGATTTGAGAGGGAAATTGGAAATTTTAGATTCACTCCAGAGAACAAAGAATCGCGGATATTTGGCAAGATATTGCGATTGCTTTGCTGCGATCGCAATGCAAGTATTCGCAATGACAGTATAGCTTAATACGGTAACAACTGAGATATTGCACCATTCTAAAGAACAGGCTTTCCGGCCTGTTCCACAAAGAATGATTTTCTTGTGGGGTGGGCATCCTGCCCGCCCGTACGATCGACCTATTAAACATCGCTCGCAGGAAAGTCAGCAATAATTTACGCGCGATCGACGGCAGCAATTGTGGCGAAAATCTGGGAAACAATTATGATCAAGCAAAGATTCCAATTATTTAATTTGTCCACAGGAAGCGGCACGCACCGCCCCGCTTTCCTCCCCCACAAGCAAGTATGTCGGACGGGGGTCTCCAGCGGAAAGACAAATGAGTTACTGCATCAATCCCCATTGCCAGAATCCCCAAAATCTCGATCGCGCGACAGTCTGCAAAAGTTGCGAGTCGAACTTGCTGCTAAAAGGCCGCTACCGAGTGTTTCACACCCTCGGTCAAAGTCTCACTTGCCGCACCTTCTTAGCCGTCGATGAAGACCAACCTTCGCAACCCCGCTGCGTCATTCAACAGTTCTGCGGCTCAGCAGCAGCCGTAGACGGTCGCACACAGCCAAACCGGACATTTCGCGGCTCAGCCTCAGTTCTCGACGAGTTGGGGAAACATCCGCAAATACCGAAACTGCTGGCATCTTTTGAACTCGAAGGCTGCCAGTATTTAGTGCAAGAATACATCGAAGGCCGCAATTTAGCCGATCGGCTTTCAGAAAAAGGTGTTGTTAAAGAAATTCAAATTTGGTATCTGCTGAGCGAATTGTTGCCAGTCCTGCAATTTGTTCACGAAAATCAACTGATTCACGGAGATATCAAACCGTCCAATATTATTCACCGGAAAACTCCCCAAGCATCCCCAGCTTTGGCAGGGAAAGAGGATTTACATTCCGTGTCTCAGGAAAGTGCCTCTGGGCTAGTTTTAGTCGATTTCGGCGCCGCAATTCCGGCTAATAGCGGGCCACTCAAAACAGAAACGGTGACAGGTTCTGCGGAATACGCGGCCCCGGAACAAATTAAAGGCCAAGCGATTAAGAGCAGCGACATCTACAGTTTGGGCGTCACTTGCATTCACTTGTTAACGGGAATGTCGCCCTTTGATTTGTTTGACATCAAAGCCGAAAGTTGGACTTGGAGACATTATTTGAAAGTACCAGTTTCGGCGCGACTCGGCCGCATTCTGGATAAAATGGTGCAGCGAGAACCGTCAAAACGCTATCGATCGACCGAGGCAATTCTCACAGACATGAAATACGGCCCGGCACCGGTAGACGTGATTCTCAGCAAACCCAAGTGGACTTTGGCCATGTGGGGAGCAAGTACGGTTGCCCTGCTGTCCGTAGTGCTGGGTTCTCGCTTGCCATCTCCCGTACCACAGGCTTTCACTTCTTCTGAGCCTGTTTCTAGCATTCCCGAAATTCGGTTCAATCCTCCCCCGATGCAGGATTTCAAAGCTGAGTCATCGCAGTCCCGGCCTGCAGTACGCACTCTGGCGGATCAACACAAAAATCCGGTTTGGGCGGTAGCAGTTGCTCCCCAGGGCCGGGTGATTGTCAGCGGGAACAACGACGGCACAATTCACCTGCTGCACAAGCGTCACGGCAAGCTGCTCAAGGTTTTAGCAGGACATTTGGGGCCGGTGTGGTCGGTGGCCGTCAGTCCCGACGGCAGGACGATCGCCAGCGGTGGCGTTGACGGTACGATTAAATTGTGGAATTTCTATTCTGGCAGGTTAATTCAGACTTTGGACGGACACCAAGACGGCGTGTTCTCGGTGGTTTTCAGTCCCGACGGAGACAAGCTGGCCAGTGTCGGTAAGGACAAAACTTTGAAGATGTGGGAAGTCCAAGGCGGGGCCGAGTTGGAAACTCTTAAGCGGGTTTTTGATGAGGTGCAGTCGGTGGCTTTCAGTCCCGATCGAGAAACTTTGGCGATCGGCAGCAGCGACGGTAGGATCAGCCTGTGGAACTGGCAGACTGGGGAATTCAAAGACACTTTTTGGGGTCATTCCGAGCCGGTTTGGTCTCTGGCCATCAGCCCGGACGGTCAAACTCTCGCCAGCGGCAGTTGGGACAAGACGGTGAAGCTGTGGGATATCAGCGCAAATAATCACTCCGGGCAGCCCTATGGTTCTCTCCTGCGAACTTTGATCGGCCATTCCGACAAGGTTAAGTCCTTGGCTTTCAGTCCCGACGGAGACAAGCTGGCCAGCGCCGATTTGAGCGGCACTATCAAGCTGTGGCGCATGAGTCCCGGCGAGCGGTGGCGGATGAGTCCCGCCGACACAGTGGGCACGCTGAAGGGTCATTCTACTTGGGTGGAATTGGCTTTTAATCCTCAAGACAAAACTCTGATCAGTGGCAGTTTTGACGACACGATTAAGGTGTGGCGGCTGTCTCCTTGATTTTTTCGATCGCCCGTTCAATCAATTTTTGAACAGCTAGGGCGATCGAACATTTAGCTAATTTATCTATCAACACTTCCGACAGTTTCCAGGCTGACGCATGGGTGTTAGAAACTCGGTTCCTAGGAGTTTTGCTAACAGGAACGAGAAATATAGTCAGCAACCGGGTTTGCGAGCGTCAAGAGTGCGTCCAGGACTTTGCTGGCTTTTATCTTGCTTTGAGCAGGGTTTTCTGAAACCCCTATTATACTGTTGGTAATCAAAAACTGTCCGAACTGTTGCAGGACTTAGGCACAGCCTCAATATATATTTGTAGGGGCGAACCCCCGTGGTTGCCCCCATACCTGGAATGATTGCGTAAGTCCTATCTTGGTACAAAAACAAATTTAAAATATCAAATAGTCACAATATCTCTAGAAATCGCCGTTGCTAACTAACACTTGTGGTAAAGTAGTTTCGGCTGTTAAAGTAAAATCTATGACCGCAAATTCCGAGTTAGCAGAGCAGTATTTGTCAGCGGGCGATAGCCTTCAGAAATCAGGAAAACTTGAGGAGGCGATCGCTCAATATCAAAAATTACTAGCCATTCAAGCGGATAGTGCGATCGCACTCAACAAGATCGCTGAAGTTTACTATGCTCAACAAAAATTTGCAGAGGCGATCGCCTCCTGTTACCAAGCACTTCGCCAGCAACCCAATTTCGCCGCCGCCTACAAAACTCTAGGCAATATCCTGCAAGCCCAAGGCAAAATAGATGCGGCAATTCGCGCATACTCCAAGGCGATCGAATTTGATCCTAATTTTGTCGAAGCCTATGTTAACTTGGGCAGTATGTTTTACAAACAAGGCCAGCTTGATGACGCCATAACTTACTATCAAAAATCTATTGCTATTCAACCAGATTTAGCCGTCGCTTATTGGAATTTAGGCAAAAGTTTGGAAGAGGAAGGTCGAATCAATGAAGGTTTATTTTATCAAAAAAAAGCTCTAAATTTACAGCCGGAGTTAGAAGGTAGAAGCAATTCAGTAAAAAATCACACTTATTGAAGAGTAATGTTATAGTCAAAATAATTCAATCATTAACGATGCAAGCTGGATCAACATGGAAATTAGCCAGAATCCGCTCGAATTCCTAACGGCTAAAGTACAAGAAACTGTTGCCGATACCCAAAACTTAGCCAACGAAATCGCTGCTAAAGTTGAGGAAAGTGCAACTGGATTAACGGCATGGGTACAATCAGCGCCAAGTTCAATGGTTAGTGCCGGCGCGATCGCCACTCAAGAAGCTTTTAAAATAGCACATAACATCCGTTTTGAGAACCTGCCAAGAAATCTGCAATCCAAATTTGCTAGGGCTGGGGTGCGTGACGGAATGCGAGATATTCAAGAAGCAGCAAAAGTATTTGAATCCATACCCGCCCAAATTCGTGCCCAAGGCCCCGAAGCAATTCGCAACTTCTGTCAAGATAAAGATTGGAGTCACATCCAAGCGCACGTCAATGGAGGCGGAAGCGAAGCGGCTAACGGGATTTTTGAATATTTTTGGGTGAATCGTGCTCGCGGTGGTGCAGACATGACTGCTGCCGAATTAGCAGTCGCTAAGCAAGTTTTAGCGGATGCAGCGTTTAAAGCAGCAGTTGCGGAAATCGTTGGGGCTGCAATGAAAGGGGCAATCGCAGCAGCAGTAATTGAGTTAATATTTTCTATCTTAGAAAACTCGCTATTGTGCGTTGAAGGGAAAATTACCCAGTCAGAGTTAGTCGAAAAAGTCGCCACCGCCACCGCTAAAGCTGGCATTGCTGGTGGTGTGATTACTGGTATTCTGTTAACACTGTGCATGATATTTCCCCCCATTGCCGCGCTTTTAGGTGCCGCAGCGATGCCCTTGGCGGTTGCAGGTATTGGCTTTATGGGAATTCGCGCCTGGGAAATCTTTTGTCAGGGCGATCGGCTATTTGGTATTACTGAACAAACACAAAAATTTCTGGGGCTCACTGAAGCGACAACTTAAACAGTTGACTGTTGACTGTTGACTGTTGACTGTTGACTGTTATGATACCCGAATCAAACGGTTTATGAAGCGCGGATTTAAGACTCTATTCATTAGGTTATTTATGTCCGCGCTTTTGGGTGGCGGTTGCTTGTATAGCAACCGCCAAGACGGTTAGGACATTCTTAATCGCTGAAACCCTTGCTATTACTCCTTCTTCCTTCTTCCTTCTTCCTTCTTCCTTCTTCCTTCTGCTATAGCAACATTTTCAGATGATTGGGAAACATAAAATAGTATGGATTCAGTAGAAAAAACTCAAGATCAGCAGCATCCGCAATACAAGCGCGATCGAGCCAGTGTCAATACTTTATTAACAGGAGAAGCAACCGAATACAATTTATCGGAATTAGCAAGATTAATAATTCGCTACCGAGGCTTTCCCGGCGCTAGAGATATCCAATCAGACTTAAAAAAAGTCTTGCAAAAATGGAATCATACCGAAGAAACTCTTTATGAACAAACCCGTAAAATTCACGCTACAGGTGAGGTTTACAGGCGACAAAAAAGCGATCAAGAAGATTGGGTCTAATCGAGTCAACAGTCAACAGTTAACAGTCAACTGTTAACTGTCAACTATTAACTATTTTCAAACCATCTCTGGCGAAACTTGCATTGCCGGCTGCGGCTGGAATTGGAACAGCGAATAAACCACATTGCGGCGGATATCCGTCATCATGTCCAAAAACAGCTCGTAACCTTCAGTTTTGTACTCGATTAACGGATCTTTCTGCCCGTAACCGCGCAATCCCACAGACTCGCGCAAAGCATCCATTTGTTGCAAGTGTTCCCGCCACAAAGTATCAATTTGCTGCAAAATAAAGAACCTTTCCGCATCTCGCATCAATTCAGCTCGGATTGCATTAACTTCCGCTTCTTTAATGTCGTAAGCATTGCGGACTTGTTCGTGCAAGAAAGTTTTAATTTCCTCAACGGACAAATCTTCTAGCTGATCCGGTGTCATGTCGGCGAGCAGATAAACAAATTCCTTAACCTTGCTCACAAGTTTGTCGAGTTCCCATTCTTCCGAAGGTAAATCGGGATTGATGTATGCTCCCACGATGTCGTCCATCGTCTGTTCGGCATATCTAATTACCTGTTCTTTGGAGTCCAAACCTTCCAATACTCGGCGACGTTCCGCATAGATTGCTCGACGCTGATTGTTCATCACTTCGTCGTATTCAAATACCTGCTTGCGGATGTCGTAATAGTAGGTTTCGACTTTTTTCTGAGCGCCTTCGAGGGAACGAGTCAGCATTCCAGATTCGATCGGCATATCTTCCTCAACACCGAAAGCCTTCATCAAACCGGCCACCCGTTCACCGCCGAAAATCCTCAGCAAATTGTCTTCCAAACTCAAGAAAAACCGTGTAGAACCAGGGTCTCCTTGGCGTCCCGCCCGGCCGCGCAACTGATTATCGATCCGGCGCGATTCGTGGCGTTCGGTACCGATGACGTGCAAACCTCCCAACTGCACGACTTCATCGTGTTCGGTGCTGGTAAAAGCATCGTATTCGCGGCGAGTTAAATTGTAAGCTTCCCGCAATTTTTGAATTACCGGGTCTTTTGTCGGCGCTTTTTCCGAAGCTATAGCCACGATATCATCGGCTTGCAATTCCGAGAGCGATCGCTCGCCGTACTCCTTCACCGCCAATTCCACGGCTGCCTTGAGCATTTGCTCGGCATCTTTCGATAATTGCGTCGGGAAAATCTGCGCCGAAGCTTTCCAAGACTTTACCTTTTTCGTAGTCGGAGCAAAACCTTGAGGTGCGGGGCGGCCACTAATACCAGGCACTTGCACCACCGAAAACCCGTCGTCATCTTCGGGTTGCACGATCCGGGGCATAAAATACTCCCGCAACTTCAGGCGCGCCATGTACTCAGAATTACCGCCCAAAATAATATCAGTACCGCGTCCCGCCATGTTGGTCGCGATCGTCACAGCGCCTTTGCGTCCGGCTTGAGCAATAATTTCTGATTCCCGCTCCACATTTTCCGGTTTAGCATTAAGCAAATTGTGAGGAATTTTCCGTTCCAGCAGCAGCCGCGACAGCAACTCAGACTTTTCCACACTCGTAGTGCCCACCAGCACCGGCCGACCGATCTCGTGCATTTCCGCGCATTCTTGGGCGATCGCATTCCACTTCCCAGCCTCCGCCTTGTAAACCATATCCGAAAGGTCAGTACGGCTGGTAATCCGGTTAGTGGGAATCAGCGTCACTTCCAGATTGTAAATCTTCTCAAACTCCGTCTCTTCAGTCTTTGCCGTCCCAGTCATCCCCGACAGCTTCGGATAAAGCAAAAAGAAATTCTGATACGTAATTGTTGCCAGCGTCTGAGTTTCCGGCTGAATTTCCGCCCGTTCCTTCGCTTCGATCGCCTGGTGCAAACCGTCACTCCAGCGCCGTCCCGGCATCACCCGACCGGTAAACTCATCCACAATCACGACTTCGCGATCGGGAGTGACGATGTAGTTAATATCCTTAATAAACAATTCCTTCGCCTTAATCGCATTAAAAATGTAATGCGCCCAAGGGTCAGCCGGGTCGTACAAATCCGTAACACCCAACAACCGCTCAGCTTCACCAAAGCCTTCATCGGTCAATAGCACATTCCGAGCCTTTTCGTCAACTTCGTAATGTTCCTCATTTTCCTTTCTCAGAGCAGCAGCTACCTCAGCCGCCCGTATATACTTCTCACTGGGGCGTTCCACCTGGCCGGAAATAATTAAAGGCGTCCGTGCTTCATCAATCAGCACCGAGTCAACCTCGTCAATCACGCAGAAATTAAAAGGACGCTGCACTACATCTTCCATGACAGTAGCCATGTTGTCGCGCAAATAATCAAAGCCGACTTCGCTGTTAGTGGCGTAGGTAATATCGCAGCTATAATTTTTCTTTCGTTCCACCTGATCCATGCCCTGCTGAATCAGTCCCACAGTCAACCCCAGGAAGCGGTGAACCTGTCCCATCCATTCCGCGTCCCGTCTTGCGAGATAATCGTTGACGGTGATGATGTGTACGCCTTTGCCGTTGAGGGCGTTAAGGTAAGCCGGCAGCGTCGCCACGAGAGTTTTGCCTTCACCGGTTTTCATTTCGGCAATTTGGCCTTTGTGCAGGATAATGCCCCCGAGGAGTTGGACATCAAAGTGGCGCATTCCTAAAACCCGTTGTCCCGCTTCCCGCACCACTGCAAAAGCCTCCGGCAAGATTTCGTCTAGGATCTCTTTCTCTTCGTTGAGAGATTTAGCTTTTGCCAGACGTTCTTGAAACTCCGCCGTTTTGCCTCTGAGGCCGTCGTCTGAGAGTGCGCGGATGTCTTCTTCCAAAATATTGATATCAGCTACCCAAGGCTGAAATTTTCTAAGTTTGCGCGCGTTGGGATCGCCTAGCAGATTTTTAAACATGGCAGGAGAGGCAGATTTTTAATAATTTAGCTATTAGCTTTCAGGGTTACGGGCTGTAGTGTTAGCCACAACATATACCCTCCCCGATTGTAGCAACCATTGGCTCTCCTCGGCCGCGGCTGCGGTCGATCGACCGATTTTGGATTTTAGATTTTGGATTTTAGATTGAAGTTGGTGAAGGTGGGTCGCGATCGCAACTCAGGTATAGGTGCTTACTGACAATTCCATGCCGTAACAGGCAATCTCCCTGTTCAGCCAGAGATTAATGTTTTTGTTGCTAATTTCAGCAACAGGCTTTCCAGCCTGTTCCACCATAGATTAATGTTTTTGTGGGGTGGGCCCCAGAGCCCGCCCGATCGCCCTTATTGAAAATGCTTTAACATCTCAGGTCAGATTAACCCTCGTTTGAAACAGGCCGCGGCACTTCATAAGTCAAAAAGTCATAGGCCATTTTCGTATTCGGAAAAATTGCCTGCGCTTCCTTGAGCAAATCATCCAGGACGATCGCATTTCCGGGAGCATAACGCGGGCTAAAATGCGTCATAATTAGCTGTTTCGCCCCAGCGATCAAAGCCACTTGAGCCGCCATTGTCGAAGTTGAATGCAGGCGATCGAATGCCATTTGAGCATCTTGATGAGCAAAAGTAGCTTCATGAACCAACAAATCAGCGTCCTTCGCTAATTCGACGGCCCCCTCACAAAAAACCGTGTCAGTACAATAAACAAACTTGCGCCCGATTTGATCCGGGCCACAAAAATCAGTACCTTTAAACTGTCGCCCGTCCTCTAACTTTACGGTCTTTCCTTGTTTTAATTGACCGTAAACCGGCCCCGAAGGAATACCCACAGCCTTCGCTTTTTCTACATCAAAATGTCCCGGACGATCTTTCTCAGTTACTCGATAACCAAAAGCAGTAACTCGGTGCTTCAAAGGGCCACAACTAACAATATATTCGTCATCTTCATAGATGACTCCCTCGTGAATTTTGTGTACCTTAACCGGGTAAGAAAAATGAGTTTGAGAATAGCGAACACCAGCTTGCAAATATTCTTCAAGTCCCGGAGGCCCGTAAAGATCGATGCGCTTGACATTCCCCGCCAAACCGCAGCTAGCCAGCAAACCCATTAAGCCGAAAATATGGTCGCCGTGCAGGTGAGTGATGAAAATGCGGCTTAGTTGGCTGACTTTGAGATCGCTGCGGAGAAACTGGTGCTGAGTTCCTTCGCCACAGTCAAACAGCCAGAGTTCCGCTCGCTGGGGCAAGCGGAGGGCGATGCTGGAAACGTTGCGCGATCGCGTGGGTACGCCGGAGCTAGTTCCGAGAAATGTAATCTGCAAGAGTCAAATCACCTCAATTAAGTCTTAAAAAATATGTTACATATATCCAGAGTGCGACAAATCCGACATATAGGAAATAGTCGCAGGCAGGAACCGGGATAAATCGCTGTTCCTGTGAACATCTCTTCGCTAAAATCATTTTTGACAAGCGTACAGAGCGATCCACCCAATTCTAACGTTTTGTTTCTTCCGTTCCCCTTCCTTTTTCTCTTGCCTTCCCTTAAAAATTCTTAAACTCATACAGCACAGGAGGAAAATTTTCAAATGCAGTCAGGAGTATTTTTTGCTTCCGTTTTTTCGACATTAAAAAAACGCTACTTTTGGATTTCGCTGTTGTTTTGGCTGGCAATGGTAGCCCCAGCACAGGCCGCGCTGATCTTGCGAGTGGCGGTACAAGACGGGGCAAGTCAGGTAAAAGTCGGCAGTTCTACTAAGGCTGCAATCCGCGACGGTAGCGGGCGCAATTTGGGCGAACTGCCGGCAAACAGTTCTCAGTCAGCTCAATTTCGATCGGGAACAGTGGCAATTGGTCGCTGGGCAGCCAACCAAGTTTGGATCGAGCCGACGGGGAACGGTTATGTTTGGATTGGCGATCGCTGGTATCGGGGACGCACGCTTCTAGTTCCCCAAAAAGGAGGCTTGACTGCAATCAACTACGTCAATATCGAACAATATCTCTACAGCGTTCTCGGCGCCGAGATGAGTGGCAATTGGCCTCAAGAGGCTTTGAAAGCCCAAGCAGTCGCCGCCCGTTCCTACGCTATCCACCAGCGCATGAAAAGCGAAACCGACCTTTACGACGTGGACAGCACTCAGTATTCGCAGGTTTACAAAGGACTGCAAACAGAATCTTCTGGCACTTATTCCGCAGTCGATGCAACCGCTGGTCAAGTTCTGGCTTACAACGGTCAAATTATTTTAGCCGCTTTCCACTCTGCGTCTGGGGGACATACTGAAAATGTCGAGGATGTTTGGACGGAACCCTTGCCTTACCTGCGTGCTGTTCCTGACTTCGACCAAGGGGCGCCGGTTTACCAATGGAAAGAAAATTTTTCTAGGGCTCAAATCAGCAGTAAGATTTCTGGCGTGGGCAATGTGATCTCAATGAAGCCAGAACGCACTACCGCTCACGGCAGCGTTTTGAGGATGAAAGTAGTTGGAGATGGCGGTTCTAGGGTCATGACGGGCGCAGATTTACGCCGGGTTTTAAATTTGAGGAGTACGCGGTTTACCGTGATTCCTCAGTATGGAGGCGGTGGGAACTCAAGGAACAGTGGCCAAGCTCCTATCGGTTTTCAAGTTGCGGGCAAAGGTTTCGGTCACGCTGTAGGAATGAGTCAGTGGGGGGCCTACAATTTGGCCAGACAAGGATACGGCTACCAGCAGATTTTGTTGCACTATTACCGAGGTGCTACTTTGGCTAGAATTGCAGTCCAGTAACTGCTGGCAATGGGCAAGGAAGTTCGGCAACGGATTCGCTCGACGGATGTAACGGATGTAACGGATGTCAAGGGGAAGGAAGAAGGAAGAAGGAAGAAGGAAGGAGGAAGAAGGAAGAAGGGAAAAACAGCTATTCCTGTATCCGTGACTTCCGTGTCTTGAATACAGGGAATTGGGAATTGGGAACTTGTACGGCCCTTCGACTACGCTCAGGAACCGCGTAGTAGAACGGCAGGAACGGGGTAGCCGAAGTATTGGAAATTGGGAATTGCGAATGATTAATGATTAATGACTAATGACTAATGACTAATGACTGATCATTAACTACATTAAGGATTGCTATGCAAAAGTGGGAGTATTTATTTGTGGATGCGAATATGTATCCTTTTGGAAACAAGCTGATTAGTTTATATGTAAACGGTGAAGAACAGCGAGATTGGAAACAAGGCTCGCTGCATCTATTTGTTAATCATTTGGGCGACGAGGGATGGGAACTTGTGGCTCTGGATCACGACTCGAAGTATGACCAAAATTGTTTGATTTTTAAACGACCTAAGCTTATTTAATAAAACTCGGATTAGAAAAACTTCTGACATCCATAAAGATTGATATTTTTCACAATTCTTAGCAACGAACTCAAAGCCTGTTCCCCAACAAAAATATTTTATTGTAGAACAGGCATACTGCCTATTATTGAAAAGGGTGCAAGATTTTAGTGCAACCTAACTTAACAACAAAGAACTGTTTTTTTAATTATTATTACAAGTTGTCCGAGCGATCGATCCTGCGCTGCCATTCGGCATCTATTTTGGCTGACTGTTCTAGTTCTTGTTGGGTTAATTCTGTTTCTGTGGTATAAGCTAAGTCTTCTCCAGTCAGAACGTTTTCTGCTGCAAATTCCTGGGCGTAAGCCCGTTTTTTGAGTAAGTTGGCATCGGGTTCGTTTAATAACATTGCTCGCTGCTGACGCTCTTGATTGCGGGATTCTATCCGGCTATTTTTCCACTGAATCCAGAAGTAGCGAATTAAAGGAATTGCGAGAAATCCGACGCCGTAAATTAGGATCATGGGATAAATAGCGCTGACCAAACCGATAAATCCACCTGCGATCAAATTATTAGTTAATAGATTCCCTAAAACTAGCGCACCGACCAGATTGACGGCTCCTAAACCTGCTGCGAGCATGATTTGTCCTGAACTGGCGTTGCTGAAACGCCACAGCATTTCTCGCAAATAAGCTGCTACTGGTTCAGAATTTCTCTCGGTGGCTGTGGTTTGCAATTGCGGAAAATGGTAGATTATTTGCCCTTCGGGACTGACTTCGGGGCGGCCGTCAAAACGGGCGAGAGTCGGTAGCATATATTGTTCGTATTCTCGGGCGTATCCCTGTCCGAGATTTTCGAGATACGGGGCAATTTGTTCGGCGGCGACTGCGCCTCGGTTGTTGCGAATTGCAGTGGCAATATTGCTCCACTTGCGCTCTTCTAGATTGTTATTGGGATTGCCGTCTCCAAATAGAAAGGAGAAAACTGCTTCCAGAAAACTCATCTGGGGTTTTTGGCCAGTTAAGCGCGATCGCTGCTGGTAGTAAGGTTGGTCATGGTTCCAGTAAAATATCCAGATTAAGTCGTTCCAGAAGTAGGGAAAAAACAAAAAGCCGCCGCCTCTGCCGCCCCCGCCACCACCGTCTCCTCCTCCGCCGCCGCTGTTATTGCTATCGCCGCTGGAGAGTAAAACCGTGATAGCAACAAAAATTAAGAGGATAGAAGCTACCAGCACTATGCCGAAAGATATCCGAATCAGATAAAATAAAATGCGCCAGATTTTTTGCCACCATTCCTGCAACTGCAAGCGCAAGAATTTGTTTCGCAAAATATCTCGAAAGTTCTTGGGAAATAGGTAGGCAATGTCGCCGGATTCTGCTACTTGCAGGTTGCCACCTGCTTCGGAGGCGAGGGTTAACAGTTCTCGCTGGGCAAAATTGACATCTAATCCAGCTTTTGCCGCCACGTCTCCAACCGTAACGCGGTAGCCAAGTTGTTCGACGGCTTGCATAATGGTGGGATTCGGAGCCATAGGTTTCTCTCTGTGAAAATTACCCGGTTATTTTTATTATATATTGCGGGAATTCGAGCTGGTTTTGGCGATCGCGTTTCTGATTTATTTTGAGGCTGCCCTTGACTTTGGGGCAAAATATTGCTAGTGTTTTGCCGAATAACTTTTAAGTATGGGCTGAACTCGGATAACTTAATAAAACTTTGTGATTGAATTTCTCCTCGGCAGGCTATTTGCTTGTTTGCTCTGAGGGTCAACGAGGGGGGATTATGGGTACAGTTAGTAAGGTACGGTGTGCGATCGCCCGTTGGCGGAGCCATCGAAGAGAATCGCCCCTGCACCCTACTGCAAAAATTTTCCTTTCTGCGCGGATTTTTGTAAGTTTTGTGTAGAGTGCGAGAGAGAGGTTAAAGAAATCTGGTTTTTTTGCAAGTCTTGCAAGACTTATATAAAATAGATAGAGCTTGCGCGGGTGTTAAACCCAAGGGCGTGTTTTAGGGTTCGCACTTGCGATCGACTAGACTTTTTAGCGCCCTCAACACAACTGCCAACTAAAACAGTGGCGCAATTATTAATAGGAAAACTTTACAGGCTAATTTTTCTGATTAGCCACTAACCAAAGAATCGCATATGCCCAGAAGTCAACGCAACGATAACTTTATTGACAAAAGTTTCACGGTAATGGCTGATATCATCCTAAAGGTTATGCCCGCCAAAAAGCAGGCGAAGGAAGCTTTTGCTTATTACCGGGATGGTATGTCAGCTCAAGCAGATGGCGAATATGCTGAAGCGCTGGAAAATTATCATGAAGCGCTGAAGCTGGAGGAAGATCCTTACGATCGCAGTTATGTCTTGTACAATATGGGGCTGATCCATACTAGCAACGGCGAACACGATAAAGGTTTGGAATATTACAGCCAAGCCTTGGATCTCAATCCGAGAATGCCACAAGCGCTGAATAATATTGCTGTGATTTATCACTATAAAGGGGAAAAAGAAAAGGAAGCTGGAAATCTTGAAGCGGCGGAAGGGCTGTTTGATAAAGCTGCCGATTATTGGAAGGAGGCTATTCGCTTGGCCCCCAACAATTACATTGAGGTGCAAAATTGGCTGAAGACGACGGGTAGATCGCAAATTGATGTGTATTTTTAACCTCAGTTGTTAGCTACAAGCAGCCTGATTGGGTAAACAGAAAGTTGTGGGTTTTAAGTGTTGAGTGGTGAATTGAAAACTCTTTCACTTAAAACTTACAAATCACCAGTCAAAACTACTCACTAATTCCCAATTACAGATTTTTATGATTGACAGAGAAGAAGTTCGCAAAGTAGCGAATTTAGCGAGATTGGAATTAACGCCGGAAGAAGAAGAGCAGTTTACTGGTCAACTTAACGGTATTTTGGATTATTTCGAGCAGTTGAGTGAACTAGATACGAGTAAGGTGCAGCCGACAACGCGGGCGATCGATGTTAGTAATGTAATGCGATCGGACGATTTGCAACCTTTTGCTAAGGGAGAAATTATTTTGGAGGGAGCTCCCGATCGCGATGGGGAGTTTTTTAAAGTGCCTAAGATTATGTAGGGTTTCCGCTGCGTACCTAACTGAGGCAAATATCTTGAGGGGCTGGCTCCCATGCCAACCCCACAAGCAGATTAAATTAACTGTCGAACAGGTAATAAGTAAGCCCGGTAAAAGCCACCCCACAAGCAGATTAAACTGATAGAAACCAAAAACAATCTCACTCATAGGGATAAATCTGTAAAGTTCATTCTTGGGGTGACAAATAGTCATGTACGTATTAATTGGTGGAGCAGGAATGATGGGGCTGGGTTTAGCCCAGCAGCTATTAACACTCGGTCATACGGTTGCAATCCTCGATGCCGACCCGCTTGCGTGTCGCTTTGCTCGTGAAAAAATCGGAGTGATGGCATTTGAAGGCAGTGCGGTGAGCACAACTGTTCTTCTGGAAGCGGGAATTAAACAAGCAAACGCAGTCGTTGCAGCACTCAGGGATGATGCACTGAATTTAGCGCTGATCACCCTATCCAGGAGCTATGGCATTTCCCATATTGTGGTGCGAATGCGCGATCGCGAATTCCTGGAAGCCTATCGACTTGCCGGAGCCAGTCACATCATCAGCACTATTGATTTGGCAGTTGCATCAATGGCGAATGCGATTGAATATCCCCAAATCGAGTCGATGATGCACTTTGAACACGGGCAAGTCGAGGTACTAAAGCTGCCAGTTCCAGGCGATTGCAAGGTGGCAGGTCACACCGTTGCTCAAATTGCTCAAGACGCTCGTTTTCCAAAAGGTTCGCTGATTATTGGTTATCAATGCCATGCCTGCGCCAATCTGGAGATTCCGAACGGCAATACTGTTCTTGAAGCAGGATCTACGATCTTGGTCGTCACCCGTCCAGAGCTAGTTCACCAGATGATTGATTACCTCGGCATTCGCGCTAGTCATCTGCCAACGTTAGAAGTTTCTCATCCAAATCTTTGATGTAAGGATGAACCAGATCCTCTGGGACAATTCGCTTGCGGAGGGCATCGCTAACTGCTCCTTTTTCTGCTAGAAGCAATCGCCGTCGAATCGTATCTAGGCCACTGCGATCGCCCTGTACTTGCCCTGCCCGATGTTTATTGTAGAGATCGCGCAGCACTCGCTCCGAGTGTGCTACTCGTGCTTGATACGATGCCCATAACTCCTCGTAAACTGCCTTCGGCAACACGCCTGCTTTCAGCAAACTATCTAGCTCATCTTGAGCCGCTTTGGAAGCAATCAACTGAATCTGTAACTGCCCAGCTTCCTGCATTACATCAGAAACACGGCTGATTTGTAACCGTTTTACCAGCCAGGGTAAACTTAATCCCTGTCCGACCAGAGAGAATAAAACTGCACCGAAAACCAGGGCAATGATGTTATCTCGTCCTGTCAATCCCAGAGGTATACTAAGGGCCAGTGCCATCGACAGTGAGCCTTTGATGTTTCCCAGAAACAGAACGTGCTGCCAGCGCAGGGGAATCGGACGATCGAACCACCGCACCCCCGCTAACAACAGATAGACTGAGAGAATCCGTCCCAGTTGATACGCCAAAATGACGAACAGGATGGATGGCAAAATTCTCCACAGCGTCAGCGGGTTAATCTCAATGCCGATCAGCAGAAAAATAAATGTATTGACCCCAAAACCCGCGTACTCCCAGAAGCTGAGTAGCGTAATTCGATCCGAGGCGGACGTACTGCGAGAAAGCCCCAGATTGCCAAAAATGAGTCCGGCGATCACCACAGCCACCGCACCGGATACCCCAAAAAATTGCCCGATTTGGAATGTTCCTAACGCCAGCGCAACGGTCAGCAAGAGACTACTCAACGGGTCATTTAATCGAACAAATATCGGCAGACTCAAGTAACCTAAGATGACACCCACGAGTCCCCCGCCCAAGGCAACCACGAGCAGTTCTTTAAGTCCTCCCACGACGGTAAGAGAACCTGTAGCATAAACCACTAGAATCAAATTGAATGAAACCAGGGCAGCCGCATCATTGAACAGGGTTTCTCCTTCCACGATGGTGGATAGCCGGGAAGGCACACGAATCTCTTTAAAAACCGCGATCATCGAGACGGTATCCGTATTTGCCAGAATGACTCCGATCAGCAACGCCGGAATCCAGTCTAGTCCTAGCCCAAATTTAACCAGAATAGCGATAATTGCTGAGGATAAGATCGAGCCTGGACCAGCCAGCAGGGCGATCGGCTTAAAGGTGCTGCGGAGACGGCTGATATCAGTATTGATAGCTGCTTCAAAAATCAGAATTGGTAGGAAAAGATTTAATACTAAAGAGGGATCTAAACCAATTCGACGCGACAAGACCTCCGTAATGGGCAAGCCTGCTAACACTAAGCCCGTCACATAGGGAATTCGCAACCGTTGGGTTACGAGTGCCACAACAGTTGCAATCAGCAGCAGAATTATCAAGATAATGACCAATTCAGAAATAACTCCTGCAGTTTGGCTATTTGTAGCAGGATTGCTGTCCAACGGAGGTGGTTGCGCTACAATCGACTCGATCAGCGATATTCCTGTCATAAACTCGTTTTCCTCACAGAAATTGACAGATTAACTACGGTTTTAGTCTACAGTAAACCGTTCACTCTGTTGTACAATTAACTGCAATTTATGGGGTGTATTTGGATGAATGGCGATGAAGCTGAAACAGGATTTCTGGGTTTTTTGGGCGATCGAATCGTTTTTAGAGGGCAATTTTTTGGGTAAATCAGGAGGATTTATAAACCCTTAGAGGATGCTAATTCCTATTAATTGTGCGGGTCTTTAAGAATTTTTTAACTGTCTATTCTGAAGTGTTACCGACCCGATCGCTCTTGCCGCTAAGGCGGGTAATGGAAGTTGTCGATCCATATGTCAGGAGTCGGAGAGCGATCGCCCACAGTCATCGACCGTCCAATTTTTGAGTGGGTTTTGGACGTTCTGATTCGCGGGACTAAATTCCTCGAAGGTAATCGTCATTTCTTACCTTGAATTTACGTAGCATCATAGACACGCCAGGTCAGAATCTCCCAACGTTTAAGGATAGGTTCAGCAATCACGATCTCATTTTCTCTTGCCTCCATGACGATCAAATAATCTCCCTGGTTAAATCTGCCGTTGTAAATTCTTGCTTGTTCTTCTGGCACCAACCATCCTTGAAGTGCGCCATATAGACCGCCACCAGTTGCAGCAATCCCACTTCCAACGAAAGTTGCTAAAAGGCTTTCCACCGCTAATGCCTGACCAATACCGGGAATTAGCAGGCTGCTGAGTCCAACAATTAACGCTAGTGAACCTAGTCCTATGCTGCCTAAGATCGCGCCTACTTGTGCACCTGCTGCTCTTGTGATTAAAATTTGCTGCACTCCCAGAGAGTCCAGATCATCATTGTCAGAAGGTTTAGCAATCACTGAAATCTTGTGCATGGGGAAGCCCCTGCTTTTTAGCTCAACTAGCGCCTGCTCTGCGTTTTGATGATTAGTAAATAGGCCGCTAGCACGTTTGAGGTTTTGGTAATTCATGAGAAATATTCAATATTCAACGCTACAAAATTGGTAAATAGTGTGTAAAGCCGCTTTGAATGACCGCATCACAAAAACTACTTAGTTCAGAGGTGCAAAACGCTTTAGCAAAGCTGACAAAGCAATCATTGGCAGTCCGAATCCAATACAAATTAAGCCTTGGATTGTGCTCAAAGCTTCAGTGTTGAATAACAGATTCATCATGCCCCATTGGCTAAACAGGAATTGGAGAATGAAAATAGCCGCAATGCCGATCGCCACAGCATAGCCAACTGATTCATCTTTACCGCGTAGTTTGGCGACGATCGCCGGAACGAAGCGACTGATGCTTAATAGGTAAAAAGCTTCGGCCGCAACCAATGCTTGAATTGCCATCGTCCGGGCTAGAGCTTCATTGCCTGTGGTTTGGACGATCCATTCAAACATCCCAAAGATCACAATCCAGTTAAATACCGAAACTGTCAGAATCCGAGCGGTCAGCCTGCGAGACAGAAGCGGTTCATTGGCAGGTCGAGGCGGCTGTTGCATGACATTGGGAGAGGGCGGCTCAAATGCCAACGGTAAGCTCAACGCAACTGAACTGACCATATTCAGCCAGAGAATTTGTACTGGCAAAATGGGTAGTGGGGTTGCCAGAAGTACGGCAATCAAGATGGTCATGGACTCTCCACCATTCACGGGCAGGATGAAGGCGATCGCCCGTAGCAGATTCTTATAAACCGTGCGCCCTTCCTTAACTGCTTTCTCGATCGAAGCAAAGTTGTCGTCTGTCAACAGCATATCCGCTGCTTCTTTTGTAACTTCGGTGCCTGTAATACCCATCGCTACTCCAATGTCAGCTTGCTTCAGGGCAGGAGCATCGTTAACTCCATCTCCAGTCATCGCCACAATCTCGCCCTTAGACTGAAGTGCTTCGACAATGCGAAGCTTTTGTTCTGGCGCTACACGAGCAAACACGCAGCTTTGTTCAACAGCATTGGCTAATTGCTGCGGATTCATTTGAGCGAGTTCTTGACCGGTAAAAACGGGAGCCTCTTGGGTTTGATTTAGTCCCATTTGTTGCGCGATCGCTGCTGCTGTTTTGGCATGGTCGCCGGTAATCATCTTGACCTGAATTCCCGCAGACCGACAGGCTTGAATCGCTTGAATCGCTTCGGGGCGAGGCGGGTCGATCATGCCTTGCAGACCCACAAAAGTTAACCCTTCCTCAATATCAGAATGCTCAATTGAAGATTGAGAAGCGGGTACAACTTTCTTGGCAAGTGCCAGAACTCGTAACCCTTTTGTCGCCATTCTGTCCACGGTTTGCTCGATCGGCGCCCTGTTGAGGGTTCTCGCCTCTCCCTGTTCATCGAGCATTTGGCGACACCGCTTGAGAATTGCCTCAATTGAACCCTTGACATAAATTAACCGTTCTGGACGATCGTCATGTAAGGTTGCCATGTATTGAAACTGAGATTCAAACGGCAGTGTATCGAGCCGGGAAAGCGATTCCTCGAGTTTCTCAGTAATTAACCCCGCTTTTTGGGCTACCGCAACCAGCGCCCCTTCCGTTGGGCTACCGACTACAGTCCAGTTTCCATCTTGCACTTCTAGATGCGAATCGTTGCACAAGAGTCCTGCTTGCAAGCATTCGTATAAGGCAGGTGCGTTCGTCAAATCAACGGAATTTCCATTTACAGAAATTTCCCCGTCTGGTGCATATCCTCCGCCGCTAACCCGATAACGCTTTCCTCCTGCATCGATCTCTTGAACCGTCATTTGATTCTCAGTCAAGGTTCCGGTTTTGTCGGAACAAATCACGGTGGTGCTACCCAACGTCTCAATTGCCGGAAGTTTGCGAATAATGGCGTGCTGCTTTGCCATCTGGGAAACCCCGATCGCCAGTGTCACCGTTAAAATCGCGGGTAAGCCTTCCGGAATTGCGCTGACGGCAAGCGCCACAGATGCCTTGAACACCTCAACCCAAGAAAATCTCTGGGCAATGCCTGCTGCAAAGGTGAAGGCAGCCAAACCTAAAATGACATAGAGCAAGGTTTTGCTAAATTTGTCAATTTTGCGACTAAGTGGGGTTTCCAGTGTGGTACTTTGCTGCATGAGTTGGGAGATGTGTCCGGTCTCGGTCATGTCACCAATGCTGACGACGAGTCCGCGTCCCTGTCCAAACGTTACCAGGCTTCCGGTATACGCCATGTTCGTGCGCTCGGCCAGTGCAGCGTCTGCCTCTAGCGCCTGGGATTCCTTCTCAACCGGGACAGATTCTCCCGTTAACGCTGACTCATCGACCTGTAAGTCACGGACTTCGATCAGCCGTAGATCCGCAGACACTTTATCCCCAGAAGACAGCAAGACGAGATCGCCAGGAACCAGTTCACTGGATGAAACCACTTGCTTTTGACCATTGCGGAGAATGGTGGCCTCAGTTGCAACAGATTTTGCTAAAGCGGCGATCGCATTCTCTGCCTTTGACTCTTGAACGAAACCAATGGTGGCATTCGTCAGAGCAACCCCAAAAATTACCCCTGAATCAATCCACTCTTTCAGAAATGCTGTCACTATCCCAGCAGCTAACAAAATGTAGATTAGCGGCTGATTCAGTTGCTGAAAAAATCGCAACCAGGGACTTTGCTGCTTCTGAGCCGTTAGTTGATTGGGGCCGAGGATCTCGCGCCGTTGGGCTGACACCTCGGAAGATAGACCTATTTCCAGGTCAGTCTCTAAAATCCGAGCTACTTTCTCGACAGAAAGGTGATGCCAAGAGTGTTCTACTAATTTTTCTACATTGGTTGCAGTCATAACGTTTCTTGTCAAGCCAACTGCTTCTCTGTTATTTCGTCTTGATTTCTAGCGTCATTGATGAAAGTGAGGGAAAAGTGAGCGACTGATTTCTGTTACTCACATTTGGATCACATTTGCTCCCTATACTTAGGCAGAGAATCGATTGAGATAACTTATGGACTTGCCAACCTTAGTTCACTGAATTTGATTTATTGTTGCCTTTTATTAATAGGGTTGTCAAAAGCCTTACTTTTGATAGATGAACTAAGGTACATTCACTTGTTAATTTGAAACGCTCAAAAACTTCATGCTGAGGTTTATGGGCAAACTTGCGTTTCACAACAAACAAAACAAACAAAGAATATGCAATTATTAAAGCTATTGGTGCAAGGAATCAGCGTCAGCACAGTTGCAGTTTTGGGTTTAGGTGCTTGCACCCCCCCCAATACTTCACAGACAACTGTTCCATCTACTTCTGCTCCCACAACTGCCACTGGAAATACGACTGTTCCAACCACTCCAGCGCCTGCAACCACGACCGCACAGACGCCTCAGAATCAAGACATTGACGATATTGCCGATCGCGTAGAAGAGGCCTTGGACTCCGATGCCAGCCTCAAGCAATTCGATTTGGACGCAGACGATCGGGATAATTCGATTGTGTTAACAGGGCGCGTTCAAACGGCAGAACAAAAAGCATTGGCAGAACAAATTGCTCGGCAAATTGCAGCGAATGTTTCCATCAATAACGAAATCGTTACTCAGTAGTTCTTAATCCTCAAGCGACAAGAGTATTTGGCGCTTCTTGCCGCTTGAGGAATTGCGCGATCGCAGTGAGGAAACCTATGGATTTGGCAACCTTATTTGACTGGATGCGATCGCAATATTGAAACAATAAACTTATTCAACAATTTCGTAACGGACTAACTGGCGAACATTTTGACGTGATAACTGGAGTTCTTGCGCGATCGCTGTCTCTATCTGGGTTGCGTCAGTCATTGGCAATTCTAATTCCAATCGTTTCAAAATGGGTTCTGCTGTTTCTACCGCAACCTGGGTTATTCCTTGTTTTCGGTTAATCACCGCGTTGATCAGCAATATATTGACAGACACCGTTGCTTTAAGCTGGGTATCTGCCTGAAGTTTATTATTTGCGATCAGGGGTTTTTGTAATTCTTGAGCCATTAGGAAACTGGAGCTAACCCAAAAGGCGATCGCCACCAACGGCAATGGCAACCAAAACTCTGCGCCTGATGCTTTTAGCCAACGTCTAATCATCCGCTATTCTTTCCCATCCCTTCTGACGCTAATACTATCTATTGGCACTTTAATAGAACTTGATCTCTCCTAAAATCTAGCTTAAAGAAGATGCGCGAATCACCTCAAACTCTAATAATTCTGAAAACTGCAAGCTGCGAAGGAGACGAGCCGAGATATGAGAGTTTTGCTGGTGGAGGATGACCCAAAGCAACTGATGCCACTTCAAACAGTGCTGGCTCAAGCAGGACATAGCGTAGATGGGGTAAAAGATGGACAGACGGCACAGTGGCTGTTATCAGAAAAAGAATATGATTTGTTGATTTTGGACTGGATGTTGCCACATATCAGTGGGGTAAATCTCTGTCGTCAATATCGAGCAGCAGGGAAAACAGCGCCGATTTTGATGATCACGGCAAGAGATACCACGCCTGAAAAAGTGACCGGGTTAGACGCAGGTGCAGATGATTACCTGGTGAAACCGATCGATTTGGTTGAATTCATGGCACGAGTGCGGGCATTAAGACGGCGATCGCCCCTTTGGCAAGGAGATACGCTCAGCCTTGAGGATCTACACCTCCACCTCGATACTCTGACTGTTGAGCGACAAGGTGCAACCGTTTCCCTCTCCAGTCGAGAGTTTCAGTTGTTGGAGTATTTTATGCGTCATCCCCGGCAAGTTTTGACTCGGAATCAGATTGAACAAGGCGTGTGGGAATGGGGGACTGAACCAGAGAGCAATGCGATCGCGGTTCTAATTCGCAAACTCCGCCAACGCTTGCAGGCTGTAGGTGCCACAGACTGGATTGAGAGCATTTACGGTATGGGTTATCGCCTCACTTCCCCTGAAAAGTAACGATCGTGAAGGCAAGTCATGTTTAATCAAAGTCGTCGCAATCTGGCTCGTTGGTTCACTCTCTCAATGGGAAGCATTCTCGTGCTGTTTGCAGGGGTGATTTACCAAATTGAGGTAAAAGATAAACTAGAAGCCCTTGACCGACTGCTCTATGACAAGACTAGAGTCATGGCTGCCAGCGTACATTATGAAGTTCGCAAAAACCAGAGCCAGGTCGATCTGAGTCATGTCTCCTTGTTAGGCAGTGGGTCTCATCCCCTTGCAGAAGATCTGATTTATGTACGCTGGTATAACGCACAAAGGCGGTTAGTTCGTTTTTTTGGGACTCCTTCATCAGAGCAGTTAAATACGCCCTTTGGTTATCTCACAGTTCGATCGACAGATCCACTTTTGGGAAAAGGAATCTGGCTGCGTCAGGTGACATTACCCGTTGAAGGTAGAACTGGGGTACTCGGTTATCTTCAGGTTGCAACTCCCCTGACAGAAACTCAAAACAGGCTCACCGAGCTTCAGATTGTGCTAACTCTCGCTGTCCCGCTGACACTGGGGTTAATTGCCATCACAGGTTGGTTTCTCAGTGGGCTGGCCATGCAACCGATTCGGCAAGCCTATCAACAGCTTCAACGCTTTACAGCCGATGCCTCTCACGAGTTGCGATCGCCGCTGTCTGCCATTCTCACTAATGCCCAGCTTGGGTTGCTTATCGCGGCTGATGATTCACGTTACCATCCTCCCTTAGAAAACATTGTAGATAGCGCAAAATCAATGGGAGCGCTCGTGAATAATTTACTGCTGTTGGCTCGTCATCAGGGGCGACTTGCGCCGGAATCGCTCAGGTTAATCAATCTCAACGAGCTCCTCAGCAATTTAGCAACCCAGTTTCTCGCACTTGCAGAAGCCCAAAATATCAAACTAACCTGCGAATCACCGGAACAACGGATTGAATTATTGGCTGACCCTGATTTGCTACGGCAAGTAGTCGAAAATTTGCTTTACAACGCCTGTAAATATACTCCCGTTGGCGGAACTGTAAAGATACGCCTAGTTCTTCATTCCAATTGGGCTGTCATTCAGATCATCGATACGGGAATCGGTATTCCAGAAGCGGACTTACCCTATATTTTCGATCGCTTCTATCGAGTAGACACCGATCGCTCGCAGGAGAGCGGAGGCTTTGGGCTGGGGTTAGCGATCGTCCAACAAATTGTCAAGGCACACAGCGGACAAATACAGGTGACGAGTGCATTGGGCAAAGGCTCAACGTTCCAGGTTGAACTGCCACTCAAACCTTATGACTGAGCCGCCTCAAGGAAGAGAAATGCTTGTAGTATGTAATTCTATAATGTTTGTTTTTGAGGTGACAATAAATCCTGTAGATATTAATTGGTGGAGCCGGAAGGATGCGGCTGGGGTTAGCCCAACAGTTATTAAAACTCGCTAACAGCATTGCGATCGTTGACAAAGACCAGCTTGCCTGTGGGTTGGCCCGTTAAAAAATATAGTTTTCAACGGGTCATTTAACCGATAAACTTGCTTTCCTCATAGAAATTGACAGATTAACTACGGTTTTAGTCTACAGGAGACGGTTCACTCTGCTGTAGACGTAACTGCAATGTATGTGGTGTGTTTGGATGAATGCCAATGAAGCTGAAACAGGATTTCTGGGTGGGTTGGGCGATCGGAGCGATCGTCCTGAGCTCTTGTTGGGACCAAACTACCTCACAAAGACAACAACCTGATATAAAACGTGAAATTTCACTGAGAGCAGTCCCGTTAGATAAAACAAAAGTTGTGATGGGACAAACCGTATATGTCCCTATTTACTCACATATTTATCACTACAATAGCCAGGATCAAGTCATGAATTTGTCAGCCACCCTCAGTATCCGCAATACGGATCTGACAAATTCGATTATTATCACTTCGGTGCGTTACTACAATAGTGATGGGAAATTGATTAGGCAGGACATTAAGAGTCCAGTAGAACTCAAGCCGCTTGCTTCCACAGACTTTTTCATTGCAGCAGATGATACAAGTGGAGGCTCAGGTGCAAATTTTATTGTGGAGTGGGTTGCAGAAAAAACGGTTTACGATCCGGTCATTGAAGCTGTCATGATTAGTACCTCTTCTTCTCAGGGTATTTCATTTATCAGTCCCGCTAAAGTTCTCAAGCAACACAAGATGCAAAAATGATTTTAGAGGATTAACTTCTTGCTTTACAAGGTAGTTTTAAAATATTAAAATGGGAGTATGTCATATTCGCAGAAACACTTCTTTCTTCTTCCTTCTGACTCTTTTATCCTGGCTCCTGCATCCTGAGTCCTAATTCCAATTTCGAGCTTTGCTGCGAAAGTGAGATGCTCCCATTTTTTATTTTTAACTTTGTATATCACTATAATTATTGCGTAAGAAAACGATATCATTACTGTGCATGACTACACAACTTTTTTCTGTTAAGATTAGAGAGCTTGAAGGTGAATACTAAAAATATAAATGAGGACTTAGGGTATGCAAAAGCGACAATTGGGGACATCACAAATTCAGATTACCCCGATAATTATGGGGACTTGGCAAGCTGGGAAGCGGATGTGGGTGGGAATTGAGGATGCTGAAACTGTCAAAGCAATGCGCGCCGCTTTTGAGGCAGGTATTACCACCTTTGATACGGCTGAGGTCTACGGAGAAGGGCATTCGGAACAAATTATCGGTCAAGCACTTTCAGATGTGCGATCGCAAGTAGTTTATGCTAGCAAAGTTTTCGCCAACCACCTGAAACCCGAGTTGGTAATCGAAGCCTGCGATCGATCGCTAAAAAACCTCAACACCGATTATATCGACCTTTACCAAATCCACTGGCCCGCTGGCAGTTGGAATTCCGAGTTAGTGCCAATTGCAGAAACAATGGACGCCCTGAACAAGTTAAAAGAACAGGGAAAAATTCGGGCGATCGGCGTTTCCAACTTCTCCCGCGCCCAAATAGAAGAAGCCGCCCAATACGGACGCATCGACAGCTTGCAACCGCCATATTCTCTGTTTTGGCGCTGGGTAGAAAAAGATGCTATGTCCTATTGTGTGGAGAATCATATCTCAATCATTGCCTATTCATCTCTAGCTCAAGGAATATTAACAGGTAAATTCGGGCCAGAACACAAGTTTGAAGAAGGGGACCACCGCGCCAAAAATAAGCTGTTCATTAAAGAAAATTACAACCGAGTGCAAACAGCATTAAATCAACTAAGGCCAATTGCCGATCGCCACCAGACAAGCTTGGGCAACTTAGCTTTAGCTTGGTTGATTTCCCAGCCACAAACAAATGCAATTGTCGGCGCGCGCGACGGGGAACAAGCAGCCGAAAATGCTAAAGCTGCTGAGGTAAAATTGAGTGAAGAGGAATTAAAAGAAATTGACGCGATCGGGCGCACCGTCACCGATCATTTAGACGATAACCCCGTTATGTGGAATTTTTAAAAAGGTTAATTCAGACTAGCAAAACCTCTACATGTAGGGTGCGCCGAACCGCGCACCTTACGTCTATAAGTAGCGCGTAAAACCCCTCTGAGAATAAGCCCTATAAATTTTATAGAGTCGGGCAAGAGGTATAATATTTACTGCCTAGTGCAAATATTCAAAAACATAAAATCTAAAATCCGTAATCCCAGATCCAAAATCTAAAATCTAAAATCCGTACTCCCAAATCCAAAATCTAAAATCTAAAATCTAAAATCGAATGAGTTACTGCCTAAACCCCAACTGTTCCAAGCCACAAAACCCTCCCGCAGCCAAAATTTGTAGGAATTGCCGTTCAAAACTGCTGCTGCGCGATCGCTACCGGGCTATAAAGGCGATCGGACAAGGCGGTTTTGGTAGAACATTCCTCGCCGTTGACGAAGACAAACCCTCAAAACCTCGCTGCGTGATCAAACAATTTTTACTCCCAGAAACTCAACTCATCCCATCAGCAAGCAATCGCAATAGCAAAAAAGCAGCCGAACTTTTTGAACAAGAAGCAATGCGATTAGACGAATTGGGCAAACACCCTCAAATTCCCGAACTATTAGCCTATTCCATCCAAGACAGCAGACAATATGTAGTCCAAGAATTTATCGACGGGCAAAATTTAGCACAAATTGTAGAAACAGAAGGCAGATTTACAGAAAATCAAATTCAAGACTTACTCAATAGCTTATTACCCGTCCTTCACTTCATCCATTCCCACAACGTTATTCACCGAGATATCAAACCCGGAAACATCATCCGCCGCGCCGACAAGCAATTAGTTTTAGTAGACTTTGGCGCCGCAAAAATTGCCACAGGTACAGCATTACTCAAAACAGGGACCAGCATCGGCAGCCCCGAATACATCGCCCCCGAACAAGCTAGAGGCAAAGCATTTTTTACCAGCGATTTGTACAGTTTAGGCGTAACTTGCTTGTATTTGCTAACTCAAGTTTCCCCTTTTGACCTGTTCGATCCTGGTGAAGATGCCTGGATATGGCGGCAGTATTTAGCCAATAACCCGGTGAGTGAACAACTCGGGAAAATTTTAGACAAAATGATTCAAAATGCTACCAACCGTCGCTATCAAACGGCTGTTGAAGTCTTAAAAGAAATTAATCCCCAAGTTGCGATCGATCTAGCAATTCCTAAAACAAGTTCCAAGTTAGTTAAACCAGGGAAAACACCCGCCGAACCCCAACAACAAACCTATAACTGGCAATGTCTTCACACCCTCACAGGTCACAAAAACTTAATTTACTCTGTGGCTTTCAGCCCCAACGGAGAAGTTGTAGCCAGCGGCAGCGATGACAAAACAATCAAGCTGTGGGGAGTTGAAGACGGGCAAGAAATTGTCACCCTCACAGGACACGCTAACTCGGTTTATACAGTAGCTTTCAGCCCGGACGGACAGATGCTAGCCAGCAGCAGCCACGACAAAACTGTTAAACTTTGGCGGATGAAAGATGGACAAGAAATCCGCACCCTGATCGGTCACACTAACTCAGTTTACAGCGCAGCTTTCAGTCCCGATGGCACTCTGATTGCTAGCAGCAGTTGGGACAAAACAATCAAGATTTGGCGAGTCCAAGACGGGCAGGAAGTTCGCACGCTTGCGGGTCACACTAATTTAGTTTATTTTGTTGCTTTTAGCCCAGATGGCGAAACTCTTGCTAGTTGCAGTTGGGACAGAACAATCAAGATTTGGCGCATCAAAGATGGGAAGTTAATTCGCACACTTACAGGTCATACAGACTCCGTTCGCTGCATAGCTTTCAGTCCAAATGGGGAGTTTTTGGCTAGCGGCAGCCACGATAATACTATTAAAATTTGGTGGGTCAAAGATTGGCAAGAAGTTTTAACTATCACAGGACATTCCTGGTATGTTGATTCTATTGCTTTTAGTCCCGATGGCGAGATTCTGGCTAGCAGCAGCAATCAAACTATCAAGATTTGGCTAGTGAAAGACGGTCAAGAAATTTGTAATATTGCGGGTCATACTAACTCTGTTTATTCCGTTAATTTTAGCCCGGAAGGAGAGTTTTTGACCAGCGGCAGCAGTGATAAAACTATTAAAATTTGGCAGAATACCATGTTTTTTTAATTAGCCACAATCAAAGTGGTTGGTATTAAGCACTAAAGTCCTTATTGACGAAAAAAAATTGTAAAAGATGTTGTAGTGCGCGCGATATTGGCCAGAACTCCCTGCTGATTTATGACTTTTAAATAGAAGTACGATCGCCCTTCCTCCAACTCTTCAACAACTCCGGCGTCACCAAACCTTGCGGAAAAAATATCGTCCCCAAAACAATCAGCAACCCAAAAATAATTAAACGTCCATCCCGCAGAAATTGCGCCAACCAAATCGGCAATCCCTGAATAGTCGCCATTCCCCTCAAAACCTCCGGCAAGGCAGTAAACACCATCCCACCCAAAACTGCTCCCAGAAACGTTCTGCTACCACCAATCAACACAGAAGTCAAGTAAATAATACTAGCATCAAAAGTCCCTTGACGCGCGTTCCAAGTATTCAAAAAATGGGCACTAACTGCACCCACAACCCCAGCTAAAACAGCACCTAACGTGAAAGCCAAAACCTTATAAAAAGTTGGGTTAATGCCGATCGCATCAGCCGCCAACTCATCAGCGCGGATTGCAGCAAAAGCGCGCCCCACCCGAATCCGTTCCAGCCGATACACAATCGCCATACTTACCAACAATAAAGGTAGTACAATCCACAAATATTCGATCGGCGTCGCAAACGGTTGCGGAATCCCAAAAATGCCCACAGCCCCGCCAGTGATGTCCAGATTCAGCGATAAAACCCGCAAAATTTCCACAAAAGCAATAGTTGCGATCGCCAAATAAATCCCACTTAACCGCAGCGCCGGAATTCCCACTAAAATACCCAGCAACCCCGAAACAGCCCCTGCAATTATCATCTCCAATAACAGCAGTGGTAGCGGAAATAAACCGCCCGTCGTTTGAAACACTGTCGTAGAAAAAATCGCCGCAATATACCCACCCAAAGCATAAAAACCAGGGCTAGCCAGAGACAACTGTCCAGTCATTAAAGGCAAATATAGCGACATTCCCAACATTGCACCCAGCAACATCGAGACAATCAGAAACCCATAAGTAGTAAAAAATGTAGCCATTTGATTTTAAATATTTTAGATTAGAAGTTATTAAAGAAAATCGGGTTAGCTTGGTTTCCAATTTGGATTGATTAAGCTAGTCTGAATATGGTCTTCCCATCGACCATTTATCAACAAATAGTCTCTAGAGTAACCTTCCACCCCAAATCCCAGTCTTTTAAGTAGATTACCGCTACGCTGATTGTGAGGCATATAATTTGCTATAATGCGATGTAAATTTAACTCTCCAAAAACATATTGAATTGCCACTCTCACAGCTTCCGTCATATAACCTTTACCTTGTTGCGCTTCTGCCAGATTATACCCCAAAAAGCAAAACTGACCGGCACCTCGTACAAAATTATCAAAATTAACGTTACCGACAATATACTCAGGATTAGCTTTCTCAAAAATCCACAGCTTTAAAGATTTGTCAGACTTAAAGCCTTGGAAATCTTTCTCTACTTGTTTTTTCCAATAACTTTTCGTTAAAAAATCCTCCCCCCAATGTCGATGCCAGGGAGTAAAAAACCTTTGATTGTCTCTGTAAAATTTAATGATTTCGCAAATATCGTCTTGATTGGCTAATCGCAAAAAAAGGCGATCGCTGACCATTAATGGAACTTCCGAATTCATCAAACTGCCTCTGAGGTATGAATAAGTTTTTTAGGTACGTATATAAAACTGTACAAGAGTTTATACGGGCTGGTTTAGGTATAGTCTTTGCTGGAAACCAGTTTTCCATTCTTAAAACCGCCCTGGCTTATTAAATGTCTTGCAAATAATACTACACCTTTTGAATCAAACGCCGTCCCAACAAACCCTGCGGTCTAACCAATAGCATAATAAACAATATGGCAAAAGCAACAGCATCCTTATAAGCCGAAAAATCTCCAGGTACAAAAGCCTCGACCAAACCAATTATAAACCCACCCAAAACTGCCCCAGGAATACTCCCCAACCCACCAAGCACAATCACCGCCAAACCTTTCAAACCAAAAGCAATACCAAAGTACGGCCCAGCAATACTCACACTAGAACCCACCAAACTCCCCGCCAAACCAGCCAGAAAACTGCTCACAAAAAACGTCAACAGAATGTATCTATCAGTATCAATACCCAATAAACTAGAAGTAGTCGCATCTTCAGCCACAGCCTGCATTGCTTTGCCAAATTTAGTAAAATTTATTAAGTAAGTTAAGACAGCTACAATCGCTACAGATACCCCAAAAATTACTATTTGAACAGTACGAATCGGAATTGGTTTATCCGCAGTCCCAAAGTTAATGGCAGCGGGCAAGTAGCCGTAAGTGTTAGCGGGAAAAGTGTAAATTTCTGCACCCACCAGATATTGGATAATATTTGCGATCGCAACAGCTACACCCAAACTAGAAACCACAGTCAGCAGAGGATCTGAGTGTCGTCGGCGCAAAGGTAAAAAAGCAACTCTTTCAACTATTACTCCTACCAAACCAGCCATGACACTTCCCAAAATTAACGCCACAGCAAAAGGCAACTGCACCGGAATTCGAGCGTTAGCCCACAACCCATTAAAACCGAAAGATCCTCCCATCAGTGCATAAGTGAAATAAGCACCCAAAGTAAATACGGCACCGTGAGCAAAATTAATAATTCCCAAAATAGAAAAGACCAGCGTGTATCCCAGGGCAAAAATAGCATACACGCTGCCGATCGACAAACCATTCAAAAATTGTTGCAAAAACAGAGTTAAGTCCATCAGCAGTTAAGAAATGAGCATCACACCAAAATCATTCAACAACAAATACGTCCGCGATTTTCCCTCTTCCATCTTACTTCTTTGGTCTTCCTGACACCTGTTACATCCGTTACATCTGTTACAAAATCAGTAAGGGAACTTCCCTCTCCCTCATTTCAAAAACTCAAACTTACCACTATTGCCATCAGCCTCCATCTTAATCCGTGCCACATAAAACTCTTTCTGATTAATCTCACCTTCAGGCGTAAAAGAAATTTCCCCCAAAGGCGTATCGTACTTGCCACCCAACAACTGCTGATTCAAATTTGTACGCAAGTCTGCCAACGGCTTTTCGCTAACCTTAGACTTAGCATTAATGGTCTTTAATGACTCAACAAAAACTTGTACGCCAGTAAAAGCTTGTGCGCTAAATTGAGGCGGTTCTTTCTTGAATTGAGCGCGATAAGCATCGCGAAAAGCCTTATTAACTTCATTTTCATATTCCGGGCTGTAGGCTTGGGCAATCAAAACCCCATCGCAAAGAGCCTTGCAAACAGGAAATACATTAGAAGTATTCAGACCGTTGCCCCCAATGATAACGCCTTTGTATCCCAACTCCCGCAATTGCTTAATTAAATTGCCTCCATCGGCGGCCAACCCGGAAATAATTATCAAATCGGGGTTAACATTTATTGCGTTAGTAGCTTGAGATTGGAAATCTGTATCAGTAGTCAAGAATTTTTGGACTGTCGCCAATTCTAGCCCCATATCTTTAACCGTTGTCTGAAAAGTTTCAGTCTCAGATTTGCTAAAAGCATCATTCTGAGCAAAAAACACGGCTACTTTCTTAATATTGGGATTTTGCTTCAGTGCAGCTTTCACCGCATTAGGTGCTACTACGGCCACAGGCGCGGAGACTCTGGCCACATAATCGCCAATCTGGGGAATGCCTTTAGCAGTGTTGGAGGGTCCGAGTACGGGAACTTTTGCTCGATCAGCGATCGGATCAGCACTAAAAGCCTGCTGCGAGAGAGTTGGGCCCACAATACCCACCACCTTATCCTGATTGATCAGAGTATTGAAGGCATTGATCGTCCCTTGTTCATCTCCACCCGTATCTTGGAACACCAGTCTAATCGGCGTCCCATCCACACCGCCCTTATCGTTGAAATACTTCTCAGCAATTTTAGCCCCAGCCACTTGTTCCTGACCGAGCAAAGCCACATTGCTAGTTTGCGCCACCCCAACCCCAATGGGAATAGCGGTAGAGTTCCCCGCAGCCGAACCCTGTGGCGAAGTTGCCGGAGATGGCGAAGTACCTGGAGATACTGTAGTTGATGTCTGGGGAGTGTTGGTCTGACTGCAAGCGATCAGCAGTAAAGCGCAGGTAACGAACAAGGGAGTAGGGCGAGCGGCAGGTTTTTTCATAAGCGGGCGATCGAACATCTATATATAGAACATCTACACGTAGAGATATTCTACTCATGCGCGGTAGATACTCCCCTCAAAAGTCCAATCTTTCCCAAAAAAAAGACCCCATAGTTAAAAGAGGAGTCAGCCAGCGGAGGTCGGAGCCGTGAACGACAGCCGAAACCCTTGGTGTGTATAGGTTAAAAAAAAAGTCAAAAATATTTTCGCA
>NZ_JAMPLN010000032.1:0-63179 GCF_040004035.1 Microcoleus vaginatus FACHB-2002
GTAACATTTTCTATAGATGGGGTTGTTTAACGATATTGACCCCATCTTTTTTTACCATAAATCGGTCAAACCTTTGTTAGCTATGGGTTTTAACGGGGTTGTCACCCCGTCAGGATGCAAAGGCTTATCACGAGTTTCTGAAGCTGCGTTGGATACATTTAAATAGCCCGTCTTTCTGGCATCCACAGCGAGAAGAACTGTGTAAAGCTGAGACTTCTTTGCAAAAGCTGGAAACTTTCAAATCTCAGTCGAAGGTGTTGAAGCAGCAGCTAAATGAAGCTCAGTTGTATGGTGATACGCTACTGCGTGAGGCAAAATATCTTAGCGATCTCAATCACTCCCTTGCCTTCGTTGGGAAAGTTGGTATTGGTAAGACAACAGCCATTTGCAAGCTAACAGGACTTGTTAATCCCCAAGAGCCAAAATTCAATCGAAAAAGTGTTCTTTCAACAGGCAAAGGCAGAACAACTGCTTGTGAAGTTCATATCCGGCCTCGGAATAAATTTGGGCTAGTTGTTCATCCTTGTTCGGAAGATGAGATAAATAAAGTAATTGAGGACTTTTGGGCAGTTTGGAAAAATAGCACTGAAGAAGATGCAGAGAATAAAAGAACAGATGTTTCTTGGGAAATAGAGCGTGCGCTCCGTAACATGATTAAGTCAGTCAGTGAGAATAAGGAAAGTGATGATCCTTTGGTAGATATAGTGAAGCAATGCGAAAATCTAGCTACTTTCCGAACAGAGATTTTTGAACGGCTGAAACTTTCGGAAAGGAAACAACAAGAATTCTGGTTTGATGAAACGTCCGAACAGACAAATCGCGAAAATCTTCAGAATAAGTTTAGGAATATTAACTATAGCTTAGACAACGATTTACCCTTGCCACAACGAATCGATGTTTTTGTTACCGATAACTTTTTTCAGTTTTCCCCCTACGAATTAGAACTTGTTGATACAAGAGGAGTCGATGTAGAAGGTACAGCGAAAGGAACGGTTATTAGACAGGATTTGATTGACTACCTAGACGATCCACGTACTCTAACTGTTTTATGTTGTAAGTTCGACGATGCACCAGGGGATCTGATATATAGTCTCATCGATAAGCTAAGTGAAACCCGCGAAGAAGCATTTAAAGAGCGGGTCATTATCCTTATTCTACCCCACAATGATGATGCTCTCGAAACAACAGATAATGCTGGCAACGAAATAGAAACAGAAGAAGAGGCATACAAGCAGAAGCACAGTGAAGTTCAAAGAAAGCTCAGAAAGCTACAGCAAAAGAGCAATGAAGTGCTCAAGATGCCCATCTTCTTCTTTAACGCTAGCTCAGAAGGTCCCGTGCAGGTTGCAGAATTACTAAATAAGCCACTAGAAACCTTGCGATTGACCCATGTTAAACCTCTCCTAGAGGCTGTAGATGCCCTTGATGTTCTAATTAAAGACATAGAAGAAAAAAACGCACGGGAGGCTCGCAAAAATGTCATCGCAGCTTTAAAGATTTTCTTGGAACAAAATCCGCAACTTCCGCTTTCAGCACGGAAAGTAGAAGATGAATACCTAATGGAAGAAATGAGCAAAGCACATCCAAAGAAAGTATTAGCAACTGTTCGTCGTTGTGGAAGCTCGGATAGTCTTAATGTTTATGTTCTTCTTAGTAATGGAGCTAGAAATATTGCTTGGTACAGTAGCAACAAGCCTTTTTTTGAATTAATGGGCATCACAAATAATCTGCTTGGCAATTCAGACCTAAAACCCGCACACAATTTCTTGAGACAAATTAAAACGAATTGGAGTGTGTGGCGTGAAGATTTCATTAAGTATGCTGAACAAACTGGCAAGCAAGTATTTCAATTTCAACTTGAATACTATTTCAGTTGGGCAGAGTGTGCTGCTATGTACGGTCAAAAGGGCAAATTTCGCGATGGGGTTACCGAAAAACTTGAACAGTGGTTTAATGCACCTGAACAACAGCACTTGCATGATCTCTTAAAAAACCGCATCGAAAAAGCATGGCAGGAGAAAGTTTTAGAGCAGTTGAGTAATCTAACAGATGAGGACATAGAAGCTGAATAAAATGTCATTAATCAGGGGTATCGGAAGGTGTTCTAGATATCCCTGAAAATGAAACGAAGGAAGCTGCTGCTACAGTCTCCGCGTCCGATCGAATTCGATACCTAGATACCTTCAATCTCCTGCGCCGTCCAAGTTGGTGTTATCAGTCACTAATTAATTAGACCAACGCTGTCTTGGGCTGCCTGACGAGATGACCTAAAGCACGAAGAATCTTTTTTGTCGATCGACTCATCTGCCAATTTTCAGTCTCTGCGGACTATCGGTCTACGGACGATGTGTCACATATCTGGAAAGTTCGATCGCCCGAAATTCCCCATCCCGACTCAAGACGGAGGCCTCGCAGAGGTACAATAGGACGATCGCACTCTCTGACTCCAAGCGCGATAGGGCGCTACACTCTGCCCGAAATGGGTAACATCAGATAAAAAGCAGTAAAAAACTAGAAACAGGTTTATTGCAAGCTGGTTTTCGGCCAGTAGCAAGTGTTGAAATCAATGGTGCTTTTGTTTCAAGATGAGCATCGATCGCCAAAGAATAACGTATAATGAGACTATCGCTAACATTGAGGGAAGATGACTTCTCAAACGATCGAAATTTTGGAAGATTTGCTAGGCAAGTTACAGCACTTACTCCCGGAAAATCAGCAGCTTTTGTTAACTTTTGCAGAGTTTTTGCTGGAACGACAGATGCGATCGAGCCCCGAAAACACTTCAGTTGAAGCTGCACCTCCTCCTCCGCAACAACGAGTTTTGGGTCTGCATCAAGGGATGGGCTGGATGAGTGAGGATTTTAACGAGCCACTTCCTGATGCGTTTTGGTTGGGTGAAGCATGAATATTTTGCTGGATACGCACGTCTTGATTTGGCTAGCGATCTCTCCCCAAAACTTATCGCAACAAGCGACGAATATTATCACCGATCCAATTCATACTTTATTTACGAGCTTGGTTAGTATTTGGGAAATGCAAATTAAGCTTCAGCTTGGGAAGTTAACACTGAACGTGTCCTTAACTGAATTGATAGAACGCCAGCAGCAAGTCAATGGATTGCAAATTTTGCCAATCGAGCTAGCTCATATTTTTGCATTAGACAAATTGCCAAATGCTCATCGCGATCCATTCGATAGACTCTTAATTGCTCAAGCCGTTGTGACTCAAATGCCTGTCTTAAGTATTGATGCTGTATTCGACAGCTACCCCGTACAAAGATTGTGGTAAAGCGATCGGTTGAATAGGCTTTAACTTATAATCGGCGATCGGTAAAGAATATCGCATTCAGAATCAGAAACCGGGTTTTTACCAAATCTGCGGGCTACAAAGAAGTATTATCGTAAAAAACCAGGTTTCTGGGCCAATGTGTAAGTCCATTGGCTCTTGCATCCCCTCGCAGAGGTACAATAGGACGATCGCATTCCCCAACTCCCACCGTGATAGAGCGCTACACTTTGCCCGAAATGGGCAACATCTGGACTGAAACCGCCAAGCTTAAAAGCTGGCTGCAAGTAGAAATCGCTGTCTGCGAAGCTCAAGCCGAACTCGGCTACATCCCCGCCGCCGCAGTCGAAGAAATCAAAGCTAAGGCTAATTTTGACCCCAAACGAGTCCTCGAAATTGAAGCCGAAGTCCGCCACGACATGATCGCATTCTTGACAAATGTCAACGAATATGTAGGCGATGCCGGCCGCTACATTCACCTCGGCTTAACCAGTTCCGATGTGCTCGATACCGCTTTGGCGCTGCAATTAGTCGCCAGCGTCAATATCTTGTTAGAACGTGTCGAAGAATTGAGTCAAGCTATTCGCTATCAGGCTCAACAGCATCGCAATACCGTCATGGTTGGCCGATCGCACGGAATTCACGCCGAACCCATCACCTTTGGCTTTAAACTAGCAGGATGGCTGGCAGAAGTCTTTCGCAACCGCGACCGATTAGTGAATTTGCAATCGTCCATTGCAGTCGGCAAAATCTCCGGCGCAGTCGGAACCTATGCTAATATCGATCCGCGAATTGAAGCGATCGCCTGTCAAAACCTCGGACTCGAACCGGATACCGCATCGACTCAAGTCATTTCGCGCGATCGACACGCCGAATACGTCCAAACCTTAGCACTTTTAGCAGCATCGATCGAGCGTTTTGCAGTAGAAATCCGCAACCTGCAACGCACCGACGTTCTCGAAGTCGAAGAATTCTTTTCCAAAGGGCAAAAAGGCTCATCCGCCATGCCCCACAAACGCAACCCGATTCGATCGGAAAGACTCACAGGAATGGCGAGAATCGTCCGCGCCAACGCCGTCGCAGCCTTAGAAAATGTTGCACTTTGGCACGAACGAGACATCTCTCACAGTTCCGTAGAACGGATGATTTTGCCCGACAGTTCTACAGTAACTCACTTCATGTTAGTAGAAACCACAGACTTAGTAAAACACCTGCTAGTCTATCCCGAAAACATGAAGCAAAACATGAATCTTTACGGCGGAGTCATCTTCAGCCAGCGAGTGATGTTAGCCTTAGTAGAAAAAGGCACGAGTCGCGAAGACGCCTACAAAATTGTGCAATCTTGTGCTCACGAAGCTTGGAACAAACCGGGCGGCAATTTCTACAATTTAATTGCTAAGGACGAGCGGGTAACAGCTAAGATGACCACCAAAGAAATTGATGATTGTTTCGATCCGCAGTATCAATTGAGGCACTTAGATTTAGTGTATCAGCGCTTGGGAATTTGAGGACAATTAACAATTAAAAATGACTCAGAGAGAAAAGAGAGCGAGCGTTCTCGCGCTTGTCCCACAGTCCGCCGGGGGTTAAAACCCCCGTCTCATAGCTAAAGTCGGTTAAAACCGACTGAAAGACTCATAAAATAAAAGTTTTAGAGAAATATTTCAGTCCTCTTCAGAGGACTTTAGCTATGAGACAGGGGTTTCAACCCCTGTCGGTCTGGCGGGCTGACAGACAACACGAAAAGCGCGAAAATTTCCCAAGATAGGAAATGTAAAAACTCTATTAAATATCCACTTAACACAGCTATGAAATTCAAGCGATTTACCAAATATTTAATTGTATTCGCTCTAATATTACTATCTACAACCACACTGAATTATACAACATCTATTCGCGCCCAGGAGCCGCCACAAGTGCAAATTACCCAACCAGAACCAAACCCAGTAGTACCTGAAAGTATTTTCATGAGTCAACTTCCCAGTGCGGCGCGACTGGTTGACATCCGCACCGTAAATCCCAACATTCGCCTCGATATCCGGTACGCCACTACTAACAATTTCTTGAAACGAAAACTTTACCCTATATCGAAATGCGCCTTAAGAAGTTCTGTTGCTCAAAAGTTAGGGCTAGTTCAAAGAGATTTGGAAAAAATCGGATTGGGTTTGAAAGTTTACGATTGCTACAGGCCTTTCTCTGTGACTAAGCAAATGTGGCAAGCTTGGCCAGATCCGCGCTATGTTGCTAATCCTGCTAGGGGTTCGCGACACAATCGCGGTGCTGCTATTGATTTGACTTTAGTCGATCGCACCGGCAAAGAATTAGAAATGCCTACTCCTTATGATGATTTTACCGAAAAAGCTCATGGAGATTATCAAGGCGGTAGCGCCGAATCTCGGAAAAATCGTCAAGTGCTTAAGGATGCGATGAAAAAACACGGATTTATGGCTATCACAACTGAATGGTGGCACTTTGATTCAGAAGATTGGCAGAAGTTTGCGATTCTGGATATATCGCTTTCCGAGATTCCTTAATTATACTATTTATTAATAGTCGCATATCCGGGTATGGACACGGCACGGCCCTGTGCATACAGATATCAGGGAAATTATCGCAATTCAACAGAAAATTCGTATTCGTATCCCCGGAAATTTGAGTCTAATTGTAAAGTGTAATTGCCTGTTAGTGGCACTTTTCCACTCCACTCTGTTTCATTGCCTTGATAAGGATCTCCGGCTAAAAGTTTGCCACGAGGAGTTATAATTTGGGGGAAAACATCTTTTCTATTCCTAACACTCATTGTTTGATTCTTAGTGGCGCGAATCCGGTAAGAGTGGGTGCCGCCGCCGATGATTCGACCTTTAACAATTGCCTCCTCTCCTCCCGGCAGAAAATTAATCTGGTGGTTGATGTTAGAACAACTGCTTTCGGTGCGGTTTTTGGCAATCCAACCGGGCGGATCGGTAATTCGCAGCCAACCGTTTTGTTCTTCGGCGACTGAAACAAAGGTATTATTTTTAAGTTTTCCTACTATGTTGCTGCCCCTTACTTGCGGGATCGATCGCACATTTAGCGGTGGATTCGGATCGCTGACTACAGCTTGGCTGATTTTGCAACCCGAATCTGGGGGTGTGACAACTACTGCCTCAACTTTTCGTGGAGGGACTCCTGCAACTAGCGAGGATTGAACAGCCGGGGTTTTTGCAGGTTGGGGTGGGGATTTCGGAGATTCTGCAGCGGGGGTTTGTGCTTGCAGAGATTTTCGTTGCCGAGATTCAGGGTTGTTCGTCGGCCCTGCAATCTGGTTTCTGGTGGAGGCGGGCGATTCTGCAAGGGGAAGATCGGATTGTTTCATCGCACCCGACTGTATAGTGGCAACAGCCACTCCCACCGCTGTTGCCAGTCCTGCTAAGCTTACTGTGATGATTTGAGCCTTAGTAAATGACATAAAAAACCCTCTCTGTATCTATACTAATAATTTTTGTTTGGGAGTTGGGGCGATCGCCAGTTAATTTATAGTGGAAATACCTAGTGCGGGTCACTGGGTCAGGATTTTTATATAAAATTTCAGATCCATAAGTGCCGCAATAATTTGAGTCAATAATATATACTGGACGCCTATACTGATGGTAATCTTGCTCTGGGGTATTTGCGCGCAAATTTGCGAAGGTAAGCGTTCAGCGCGAGGTACATAAAATGTCAAAATTGATTCCTCTAAGATTACAACCGCCTCGCGATCGATTGTTGGAGGAGGTGAAGCAGGAAGTCCAAGCAGGACGATCGCAGTCTTTGCACGCGGCTGTGCTGGCTAACCTCAGTCAAGACTCGTCGCCTGTTGGTGTTAACCGCTGTTGGGATGTGGAAGTGAAAGCGGGCAACCGTCCGAGTTTTCGGCTTCCTCCCAAAGCAAGCATGGCTAAAGTGTTCGATCGCGCCGGCGGCAAATTGGTAATTTTGGGAGCGACGGGTGCAGGCAAAACTACGACGCTGCTAGAATTAGCTCGCGTGTTAATTTCCCGCGCCCAAAAAGATGCTAGTTTGCCCGTACCAGTGCTGTTTGAACTCGGATCATGGAAAGCAGAATCTGGGGCGATCGCCGATTGGTTAATTGCTCAACTTCAGTTCAAATACGGCATCTCTCCTGCTGTCGGCAAAAAATGGCTTGCCGAACAACAATTGCTGCCTCTCCTCGACGGCTTGGACGAAGTAGAAACCCACCGCCAAAATATCTGCATTCAAGCAATCAATCAGTTTGTGGAAAGCGAATTTAAACCCAAACATTTAGTAGCTTGCAGCCGTTTTGAAGCTTACAAAAACTGCGAAACTAGATTTCGCCTGCAAGCAGCGGTTTTATTGAAACCTTTAACAGAAACTCAAATTCAAAATTATCTGCTAGAAGCCAGAAGCCGCGAACTTTGGTACAGCATTGAGCGCGAGCCGGAGTTGTTGAAATTGGCAAAAGTTCCCTTACTTTTGAGCATGATGGCTTTGGCTTACGACGATATTTTAATTGAAGCTTGGAAGCGCATCACTTCGGCAGAAGAACAGCGCAAATATCTGTTAACTGCCTATATTCGCCACCAAATCACCGGGGAAGTCAAGCAGTATCCCAGAGGAAAGGAACTGCGGCCGGAACAAATTCGCCACTGGCTGGGATGGTTGGCGAGAAGGATGGAACAGCAAGGAATTCAAGAATTTTACCTCGATCGCATACCGTCTAGCTGGCTGCAAACAGGGGAGGAACGGCGCAAGTATCAGTTTGGAGTTAAGCTGCTTGGCGGGCTGATTTGGGTGATTTTAGGATTAATTGCCAGCCTAGTCTCCGGGTCAATTTGGGGATTAATTGCGGGTGCTGTTGCTGCGGTAATTAGTGCTTTTTTGCCGGGACTTCCAGGGATTGAAAGTTTTATATTGCGCCTGGTGCTGTGGTCGAACGGCTACATTCCTTGGGATTACAAGCGTTTTCTCGATGCTGCGACCGATCGCTTGTTGCTGCAAAAAACGGGCGATCGGCGCTATCGATTTATTCACGATTTATTGCAAAAACATTTTGCTGAAATTAGTCATTAGTAATTAGTTATTCGTTAGTTGTTATGTGGAGTTGCCAAATTAATGAGCAATTAAGTAAGCCTCGCTCAAAAAAACCGAATATCCCGAACCCCTACTTCTAGAGGAAGTCCGGGCTCTAAGAGAAGGTTAGTGGTATTTTTGCCATTTGAAATAGCTGGAGCGCAGTAAATTCTAATCCATCAAAAAGTGGATCTGTTAATAGGGTATCTCCCATATAAGTCTGCGGTGCTGCATCGGGGTAAAAAACTGTAATGCTTCTCGCCTTGCTATCTACTACCCAAACCCGCAATACCTTAGCATCTAAATAATCTCTCGCTTTAGCAGCTAACTGACCAAAAGTTTGTTCTGGTGAAATAATTTCTATGACTAATTCGGGGGCTACAGGACAAGCTTCATCTTGATTCCAGTCGGGAGATAAGCGTTGGTAAGAAACATATAAAAGATCGGGTACTGGCACCCAGTCTCGCCCCAGTCTGGTTAATCTTACCGCCCATTCTACACCAATTTCTCCCCGTTGCTCACCCCACTGTTCGAGGATTTTTATTAGGCTTCGGGTGAGGCGAGAATGAAATTTTTTAGGTGACATCTTCGGTACTGCTTGCTCGTCAATAAGTTCGTAGGTAATATCGCCTTCTCCTTCGGGAAGAGTGAGAAACTCTTCCAAAGTGAGTTGAGTTTTTGTCTGGAGCATAATATTCCTCTGCTGTGGGCAGGCAAGTTAGTATTATTTTAACTTAAATATTCATTGACATAATACAAATGTTATGATAAAGATTGGCAAAATCTCAGGTTTTAACTGCCGAATTTGCGATCGACTCCTAGATCGACACCCCCAAAAGGTTAAGATTCTAATCTGACCCTCCTGCAATCATTGCTTCACCTCCTATGGCAGAAACCTTATTGTTCAACGCCCTCCGCGAGGCGTTAGACGAAGAAATGGCCCGCGACTCCGCCGTATTCGTACTCGGCGAAGACGTAGGTCAATACGGCGGTTCCTACAAAGTCACCAAAGACCTCTACAACAAATACGGCGAACTTAGAGTGCTCGACACCCCGATCGCCGAAAATAGCTTTACAGGCCTGGCAGTAGGCGCAGCAATGACGGGACTGCGGCCGGTCATCGAAGGCATGAACATGGGCTTTTTGCTGCTGGCATTCAACCAAATTTCCAATAACGCCGGAATGCTGCGCTACACATCAGGTGGCAACTTCAAAATGCCAATGGTAATTCGTGGGCCTGGCGGCGTGGGCCGGCAACTCGGCGCGGAACACTCCCAGCGCTTAGAAGCATATTTCCAAGCAGTACCGGGTTTGAAAATAGTCGCCTGTTCGACTCCCTACAACGCCAAAGGACTCTTAAAATCAGCCATCCGCGACGATAACCCCGTTCTGTTTTTTGAGCACGTTCTTCTTTACAACCTGAAAGAAAATTTGCCAGAAACAGAATATTTAGTGCCGCTGGACAAAGCAGAAATTGTGCGATCGGGCAAAGATGTCACAATCGTGACTTATTCCCGGATGCGGCACCACGTCATGCAAGCCGTGCCCGCCCTGGTAAAAGAAGGTTACGATCCAGAAGTAATCGACCTGATTTCTCTCAAACCCCTGGACATGGAAACCATCGGCGCATCCATTCGCAAAACTCACAAAGTAATTATTGTAGAGGAGTGCATGAAAACAGGAGGCATCGGTGCCGAACTAATTGCTTCGATTAGCGATCGATTTTTTGACGAACTCGACGCACCGGTTTTGCGCCTATCTTCACAAGATATTCCCACACCTTACAACGGTAATTTGGAAAGACTGACAATTGTCCAGCCCACTCAAATTGTCGAAGCCGTCCAAAAAATGGTAGCTTTGCGAGTATAAATAGTGATTAGTCAGTAGTCATTGGTTGACTGTTGACTGTTGACTGTTGACTGATGACTGTTGACTGATGACTGATGACTGATGACTAAAATCTGCCAACCGCCAACTGCCAACTGACAACTGCCAACTGACCAATGACTAATAATTAAATATGCAAAAACAACGTTCAATATTAGCCCTAATTTTTGTTTTAATCATCGCCGCTATTACTGTAATAGTAACAATTCCGACGCGGCTGGGATTAGACTTGCAAGGAGGGTCGCAACTCACAATTCAAGTAAAAACTACCCCCACAATTCCCAAAATTGACCAGGGAATGTTAGAAGCTGTGCGGCGGATTGTCGAAAACCGCGTCAACGGTTTGGGAGTTTCCGAAGCCTTAGTCCAAACAGTAGGAGAAGACCAAATTCTCGTGCAGTTGCCCGGAGTAAATGACCCACAGCAAGCAGAACGAGTCTTGGGCGGCACCGCCAAGCTAGAATTTCTGGAACAACTGCCCGGAACAGAAGCACAATTAGCCATTGAAAGGCAGTTGCAGCAGGAATTGCTGGTCAAACAAGAAGAATTGAAAACTAGCCCTAATGAGGCAGCAATTAAAGAAAATCAGGCTGCTTTGAAAAGAAGCAATGAGGCGATCGCCAAACTCTTCAAAAGCAGCGGCCTCGGCGGCGAAAACCTCAAAGACGCTCAACCTCAACCCTTGGCCTCTGGGAACAACTGGAACGTTGCTCTTGTTTTCGATACCAAAGGAGGCGAACTCTTTGCCCAACTCACTAAAAATTTAGCAGGTACCGGACGCAGCATCGGTATTTTCCTAGACGAAAGAATGATCAGTTCTCCAGTCGTCGGCGTTGAATTTGCCCAAACAGGAATTACTGGTGGTAGTGCCGTAATTCAAGGCAACTTTACAACGCAAGAAGCCAACGATTTAGCAGTGCAATTGCGGGGTGGCGCTTTGCCTGTGCCGGTCGAAATTGTAGAAAACCGCACGATCGGCGCTAGCTTGGGTAAAGACAGCATTCAAAGCAGTATTAACGCAGGTATAGGCGGCTTAGTTTTAGTCTTGATTTTCATGGTTGCCTACTATCGACTCCCCGGCGTAATTGCCAATATTGCTCTGTTAATTTATGCTCTGTTAACTTGGGCAGCTTTCGTGCTTTTGGGAGTGACATTAACGCTGCCGGGAATTGCTGGTTTTGTGCTCAGCATCGGCATGGCCGTTGATGCTAACGTGCTGATTTTTGAGCGCACGCGGGAAGAGTTGCGGGCGGGGAAATCACTTTATCGAGCTGTAGAATCGGGTTTTTACCGCGCTTTTTCCAGCATTTTAGACGGCAACGTCACAACAGTTATTGCTTGTGCTGCTTTGTTCTGGTTAGGCGCTGGTTTAGTTAAAGGGTTTGCTGTAACTCTGGCATTGGGAGTATTAGTGAGTATGTTTACTGCGCTCACTTGCAGCCGCACTCTGCTGTTCGTAGTATTGAGCTTTCCAGCATTGCGGAAACCTCAGTGGTTCTGTCCCGGTTTGTCGAAAACTGCTAATAGTTAACTGTTGACTGTTGACTGTTGACTGTTAACTTCTTCCTTCCTTCTTACATCCGTTACATCCGTTAAGCTGAGGCGCATCTAAATTTGACAATCAAATTCGAGCAAATTCTTGTGGGGTGGGCGTCCCGCCCGCCCAAAAATACAATTTAGATGCGTAACAGCTTACACAATCCGTTGCCGAACTTCCCTCTTCCTTCAAATTATGAAATTTAGTGTAATCAAATATCGATCGCTCTGGTGGAGTATTTCCGCGGCTATAATCCTCGCAGGTATAGTGTCGATGGCGATTTCTTGGACTCGTCCCGACATCCGCGCACCACTGCGCCCCAGTTTGGACTTTATCGGCGGCACTCGGCTGCAATTTGAACTTGACTGTACGAAACCGGAAAATTGTAAACCCATCGATATTGCTGCTGTCCGCCAAATCCTCGACACCCAAGGTTTAGCTGGCAGCAGCATTCAAGTTATCGGTCAAGAACAGCAGGGTTTGTCGCTGCGAACAAAAACTTTGGATGTCGAACAGCGGACTAATTTGCAAACAGCTTTGAGCGAAAAAATAGGGGCTTTTGCTCCTCAATCTACTCAAATTGATACGGTTGGGCCTACCCTCGGCAAACAGTTGTTTACTTCGGGTTTGCTGGCTTTGTTGCTTTCTTTTGCTGGAATTACTGCTTATCTGACATTCCGATTTCAGTTGGATTATGCCTTTTTTGCTTTTGTGGCTGTGTTTCACGACGTGTTGGTCACGCTTGGTGTTTTCTCATTTTTGGGTTTAGTTCAAGGAGTGGAAGTTGACAGTTTATTTGTGGTAGCGCTCTTGACACTAATCGGTTTTTCTGTTAATGATACTGTGGTAATTTACGATCGCGTGCGCGAAGTAATTAAGCTAAATCCGGGACAGTCGATCGATCAAATTGTCGATGATGCTGTCATGCAGACGCTGGGAAGGTCAATTAACACAACGTTTACCACGCTGCTAACATTGTTTTCAATCTTTTTGTTTGGCGGCGAAACCCTCAAATACTTTGCTTTAGCTTTGATTGTCGGTTTTATTGCTGGTTCGTATTCGAGTATTTTCGTTGCCAGTACGCTACTAGCTTGGTGGCGCAGTCGCACCGGCCACTCCATCCCCGTCCCCGCAGAAGGAATCAACCAGTCAGAGGAAGTTTAATTAACTGTTGACGGTTAACTGTTGACGGTTAACTGTTGACGGTTAACTGTTGACTGACTAATAATAAATCATCAATAAACAATAACCAATAACCAATGACAAAGGACAAATGACAAATAACAAATGACTACTGAGGAAACTTTTCAAATTGAAGTCCAAAGGCTTCACAAACTAACAGTTTACGGCCGCTGGTTAACTGTGATATTGCTGTGGATTAGCGTCGGTTCTTTGAGCATTTGGGGTTTGCGCCGCGAAATAACTTTGTGGTTAGAACACTTCACTTGGGCGGCGGTGCGCTACGGTTTATCTTTTCATCGCTGGCCGACTCTCGGTTTGGGTTTGTGTTTGGGAATGACTTTAGCAGTGCTAACTTGGCAAAGTCGCAATATGGTGCGAGGATTGCCCCATCGGGAAAAACAGGGTTTGGAACAACAAGTTCGCCGCATTCGCCAGCGGGGGCCGAGTCATCCTTTGTGGAAGTGGGTTTGCAAAGGTTCGCGGTAGCCGACGGGCCTTATTCTTGAGCCTCAAGCCAGAGGAACGAAAGTTTGACAAAAAGCGGTTTCAACGGCCGAGTTCCTAACTTTTATTGCTTCTTCCTTCTTCCTTCTTCCTTCTTCCTTCTTCCTTCTTCCTTCTTCCTTCTTCCTTCTGCTATATCACGCAAAGCGAGGCAAAATATGTGCTACGGGAGACTGTTGAAGCGGAATTTCGATCGCAAATTCTGCTCCTTTTCCCGGTTCCGAAAAGCACTTCAATGCGCCGCGGTGTTGGTTGACAACAATTTCATAGCTAATGGACAGTCCCAAACCAGTTCCTTGCCCGACCGGCTTAGTAGTAAAGAAAGGGTCAAACAACCGCTTCCGAACATCTTCTGTCATTCCAGGGCCGTTGTCAGAAATTTTAATTAGTACCTTTTTTTTCTCAATTAACTCGGTGCGAATCCGAATCGTAGGAACCAGGCGGGTAGACTTACAAACTGATGATTGAGTCTTTGTACAAGACTGGTTTTCTTCGCCTGATTGCGGCTTCTTCGCGTTTTTTTTATCAAAATTTTCGTGTTTATTAGACTCAACCAGAGCGTAAATTGCATTAAGTAAAATATTCATAAATACCTGATTGAGCTGTCCGGGATAGCACTGCACCAGCGGCAAGTCGCTGTATTCTTTGTGAATTTCGATCGCCTCCTGCCCCGGTTTCCCTTTAAGCTGGCTTTGCAAAAGCATAATCGTGTTGTTGATACCGTCGTGAATGTTGACCTGCTTCATTTGAGCTTCGTCTAATCTGCAAAAATTCCGCAGCGACAAAACGATGTCGCGGACTCTTTCTGCACCTTGCTGCATGGAATTTAAGACGTTTGGCAAGTCTTCTAGCAAATAATCGAGTTCGATTTTTTCTGCTGCCGCTGTAATTTCCGGTATGAATTCGGGACAGTGCTGTCGGTAGATGTCGAGCATCTGCATTAAACCTTGCGTGTACTCTTTAGCGTGGTGCAAATTGCTATAAATAAAGCCGATTGGATTGTTAATTTCGTGAGCTACTCCTGCTACTAACTGCCCCAAAGAAGACATTTTTTCTGTTTGAATTAGTTGAGTTTGAGTGCGCTGAAGTTCCAGCAAGGCAAGTTCGAGCTGTTGGGCTTGATGTCTCAATTGCGCTTGCGACTCGCGCATCGCTACAGTTGACAACTCGTGAATTTGCAACTGAGAAAGCAGCAGTTGGTGTACGTCTAAAAGTTTGTAAGTTTCCGGTTCTACTTGGACTACAATGGGTTCGTGGATTAGTTCGGCCGATCGCTCCAAAGACTGCCGCACTGCCGTCATAATTGAGGTTTCGCGATCGAGAACCAACATATCAGTTTTAGTAAAGCGGTAGAGTATGAACAAAGGCTGTTGAGAAAATAACTCCAAACTGTAGGGGCGGCTCATGTGTTCAAAATAACGCCGCCGCGAAATCATCCCTATAAACTTTCCTTGCTGAGTGATGATGATGCCGGGAACTAAAGGGTTTGCTTGAAAAATTTTAGCAACTTCGGCCCCCGGACACTCAGATTCTAGGAGAAAGTCGTACAGGGTTAATTCCTGTAGAGTCGATCGCAAACCAAGCGGCGATTTTAGGGGACTCAACCCGTCAGTTTCATACACTGCTCCCTCCTTTGGTAATTGGCAGTTGCGGTTGGCTGCTAGAGTCTTGCCTACTATTTAGCAGGCCTTTTCAACTCTTTTTATAGCTTAATCATCAACTTCCCTCTGCTCCCTGGAATCCCGTTAATTCAGCAGGATTATTTTTGGCCTTTCATCGTGCTGGTGTCCCCCGAAACGATATTGCAGGTTAGATTGATTTAACAGCAAACACCCCTTTGAAACCTGACTATGTATTGAATTTTATATATCCAAGATTTTACTAATCCGAATATAACAGTCATAACTATTTTTAATGTTTGATGACATTAATTTGGTTCAGATGGATAGACATCTGCGACCTGTGGCAGTACATTTCGTATTACCCCTTGCGTAAAATTATATTACAATAAGACAAGAATAGCGACAACTCTGCAGCAGCTCGCCCGATTTTAAAATTCAGGCAAAACAGGTTTCCGGCAATTGCCCATAAATCTCAATTGTCAGTTTTTTTGCACAAATGCCGATCGCACTCAACCCGAAGATTGTATTGTAGGTAGTCTCCGAGCTAAGGAGAGCCGATGGCGAGCAATTTGTCAACTTCGGCAGCTTATAGTTTAGCCGCATCGACGCTCCAAAGCTTCACCGACGAAAATTTTCCCGTCAGATGCTAAATTTGTGAGATCGCCACTAAAACTCACATTCCACACATCCGCTTCATGTGCCTTAAAAGTTTCCACAAAAGTACCGTCGGGCCACGAACTTGAGATTCAAACTCTGTCGCTGGCAAATCCGACACGGAGAATCAAGAGGAAGCAGAAGCAAATAATTCTATTTTACCCGACTTTTCCCCAACTTCAACATCAATTTGAGGAAGTTGGTTTGGTTGCGATAATATTTCGATCATTATTACTTCTCCTCCCCCTTGATTTTAGGCAATTCGCATTAGAAACTCTAAGATGTTGATTTGAGGAACCTCGGGGGGTGGGGTTTGGTTGGGCGATCGCACTGAGCTAAATTGAAATGACATTTGAGGAAAGTAAGCGACGGTTTTCATGTGCGGTTTCCCGAACGAGAGGTGGTAATTGTATACACGGCGGGACGATCGTACTTTCAGTACAATGTCAGTATTTCAACCTGTACACCTGTTGAGTCTGAGTCTGTGAGAGTGTGAAAGTCGCTCTCATCCTTTCGTTGTCTGGATTGGAAGTTTTTTAAGGGTTAGGCGGTGCGAGGGTTAGAAGCAGACAGTTAACTAAACGGCACAAGGAGAGAGGGACAGATGGGATAAGCCCAGAAGCGAGAGAGTGAGGGAATTTTCATCATCATACTTTCAGAAAATCACGACAGCAGCAGCAAGATCACCCAAAAGAATGATTGATTCAAAAAAAGTTGCGTGTTATATTTCAATATCATTCTATACAAAAATACTTTTACCTAAAAGGAGAACAAAAAATGGACACACCTACAGATCGCGCACAAGAACCAGTCGGGACAAGAGAACTCGAATCAATACCTGTATCTGAAAAAGTTTCGGCGCAAAAAGTTGCTGAGGTTAATTTTGAAACAACTCCTTTAGAAACCCCTGCTTATACTCAGGAAAAAGTTAGCGTCGAGGAGGTAAAAATTAACGGCGACGATTTGGTTGCTAAAGTTAAAGAATTGATTCACGAAGGAAATATCCGCCGCATCATTATCAAAAATGAAGAGGGACGGATTTTGGTAGAAGTTCCTCTGACGGTGGGAGTAGTCGGTGGAGTAATTGGTGCGGCCTTGTTTCCAGTCATTGCAGCAGTAGGAGCGATAGGTGCCTTAGTAGCTCACATGACCATCATCATTGAAAGAACCGAGTAACAGAAACTCAATTCTTATTAATGTTCCTGTCCGGTTAATATCCCGTAATCAAGCTTTTTGGTAGTGAGTAAGACCCTCCTCTCTTTATGGATGAGAAAAAAGTGGCGTTTATTACTACTAATTTAATTGTGGTTATCTAACCGGACTTAAACAAACTTCAAGCACAAACTGGCTTGATAAATAGAGTGCTAATAACTGTTACTACGAGCTTCTCTGTTGTCCCGATTTTACCCCATGTATTCGCTTCCGCATCAGGCTGTAAACTTGCCACTTTTAAGGGTACTCTGAATCATCTAAGATGAGGTTACATCCTTGGCTGATCGTAGTTTGATGACACTGATTCATTACCTCCAAGTGGCGTTGATTCATTTCACAGAATGACCAAGGCGCTGCGCTTAGAAAATGGTGTAATTTGTGATAAGTTACTCGGACGGCGTGTGTCACCATCGGCGAGAGGTGGTTTGGCTCACTTTCTCCCAATAATTCGCCTCAATAGTTCCTAAATTCCCGTTTTTGGGCTTGATGACGAAAGATATGGTCAAATCTTTGACACCATTTATCACAGCAGGGGGGCATGGCCGCGGGGGTTGTCTCTTTCATTGCTCATCCTTTAAGTTTATATGGTTGCAGAGCAAGTATATAAACTCTCATTTAGCCCCTATTTTTTGTTTAAGTCCGGCTAATCCTATTCCTTTGGAGGACTCAGACAATCATTCCGAAGGTAGAGCCTGGTTAATGCGTTGTCTAGTTAGATTCGATACAGATGAAGGAAAAACCAAAAGTTCTCTAAACTCCCTAAGCATTAAGCTGTTAAGCATTTAAACAGGGTATGACCAAAACGCCCAAGGTTGACACATGAATCTTGACTGAATCTTGACTGAATCTTGACGGTGAATCGAAATAAGTGATTCCAACGCTCAACAACTTAGCTCAAGTTTTCAAACCAGAGCATCTCCTACAGACAAATACTTTTTGAATAGTTGTGGCGAAGATAATTATGAAACCTAACGAAGAAAATAGCTCTAGCCGTGAAATTCATCAAGAAGTTCACACCGATGCAACTAACGGCCACGTCAGTACAACGCGAACCACTACAAATGTTCCGAGTACAACGGGTAAGGCTTCTAAAGAAGCAGCTCATCACCAAGGTTATGTACAGGGTCAAATGGCCGAAAACCACCGCCAACTTGGAGTCCAAGAAGTCCGCGATAACGAGAATGCGGGTCGCGGGTTACTGTTAGGGATTCTTCTTACTTCTTTGGTAGGCTTAGTTCTGGGCAGTGTATATTACTTCAATCGGAGTGAGGAGGCTCCTACTCCTGCTTCTGCTCCTGTGATTGTTGTACCCAAAGCGAATCAGCCTTCAGCAACACCTGCTCCGACTCGGACTATAGAGAGAGAAAAAACGATCATTCAAAAGATTGTTCCGGTTCAACCAAGTCCAGTTCAAAACGCTACCCCTGCTCCTCAACCAAGTCCAGCTCAACAGGCAACTCCGGCTCCTCAAGCAAATCCGGCTCCCAATATCAATATTACGGTTCCAAATTCACAGCAGCAAGATGCACCCGCTCAGCAAGCAGCGCCGTCTCCATCTTCGCCGTCAAATAATACCGATACTACGGTTCCGAATTCGCAGAGGGAGCCAGCTTCCACTCCGCCAACTCCAGCACCTGAGAGTTCAGCTACTCCATCTCCAACTCAAGGTGAGGGCGCTTCTGGAGCAGGTACGAGCGGCGAAACTAATACGGAAAACCAGAGCGATTCTAATCCTACGGGTACGGCTGTACCTGATAGCAACTCCGGCGCAGAGGGTGCGGCTGGTTCACCGCAATAGAAGTTTGATGTTGAATTAGTCCGCCAGGGGTTCAAACCCCACACTCATAGCTAAAGTCCTTTAAAGAGGACTTTTTTTATGGTTTAAACTGAAATATTGCACCATTCTCAATAATCTTTTTTTGGGCGGGCTCTCCTGCCCAACCCCTACTCCCCACCAGAAAACTCATTGTTTGTGGAACAGGCCCGAAAGCCTGTTAAGCAAGAATGGTGCAACATCTCAGAGTAACCGGACATTGGGGCTGAACTCAAGAAACCGGGTTTCTGCAATGGAAAACGTTTTAAGATTGTGCCAACCTATCCTAAGAAACAGTTTGGTGAACTAATTTAACTTTCCCTAAAGCCATCTTCCTGCTATCAAAGAGTTTCATCACGCCGGAGGAGATGGTCTCGATGACATCGGGAGCGCAGTAAGAGAGAAACTCTTCCGAGGAAGTAGGATCTGCAAAAAACTCTTGAGCTTTCTTCAACAAGTTTTCAGTTTCAGCAAAGCCGATAGATTTGATAATAAACGTAGAAACCGGGGAGTTTTTAATATCATAGCGCGATTCTTGATTGCGTCCTATTTCTAGCAGGTATAACACTTCTCTTTGCAACTGAGTCTCTAAGGGGTAGGCGCTCTGTCTGTTGGGCAAGTAATCCTCCAAAACCGAGGTTTTAAATCCTGGTGTCCGCAATTCTCCCATCATCGTTGAAAGCGGAATATCGCGCCCCAAACGGTAGGAAAGAGCTTCTAAAATGGCGATGGTAATTAGCTTGACACCAAAATAAAGTTTAGCAACTTCGATATTTTTGCGAGTTCGGGCAATCAGGTTAGCGTAGGTTTCATCGTCCGGCTCTTGCATAAACTGCTGGAAAACCAGTTCGGGTTTGAGGAACTTCAAAAATCCTTCCATTTTTTGCAGAGACTTGCGATACCCGGCAACAGTATAGGAATTAACATTGGTCAATTCGTGGTTGGTTTCTGGCATCAAGTTCCAGGTATTGTCTAAGAAATTAGAGGAATTTGGAGAGGCAAAATTCTCGACATCTCTATTTGCTAACCTGACAGCACGCTTGACAATTTCTACAATTTTTGCAGGGTTCCATTCCATGTTAAAATCGCGATTTATACTTACCAAACGCTGGTGCAAAAGTTCGATCGCGCTCAAACCACTGGGCGAAACGGGACGAAAAGGGATAGTAGCTTCGATGCAAGCTGTTATCTCAGCGATCGTACTAGGTGGCAAAAAAGGCTCCAAAGATTTGGCAGCAATAACAGCACTCAAGAATTCGTTTTGGCCGGCAAACGAAGAGAGAGTCTTGCCGGGAATAAACCCAAATACTGAGGCCACTAGCTGATACATGGCATCGTCGGGCAGTTCGGTTTCATCTCTAATAACTAACTGCGATCGCACCTCTTTGACAAAAGGACAAAGGGCGCTGCTAATATTGAAACTAACGCCCTGATCGACTTGCACGTACACGAGGTCGTGAAACAGCGCAGCCAGCACCTCGATCGGATCGACTGACCCCCCGACCTCAAAAATGTGTTCCGACGTGTGAAAGGAGCGCCAAGGCCCTCTCATCGCTTGAATGATTAGCTCAGCTATCTGCTCCAGCTTTGGAATATCTACTCGACCTCCCAATTGGTCGATCGAGCTTACCAAACCATCCAAACACCGTTTTTGTTCTCCGAAAAGCTCCATTTACACACCTCCAGTGCATTCCCTGATTGTCTTGCGCTTGATTGCATGGTATCAAAACCCGCTGCGATCGTGCCATGATTTGTCACTCAAAAATTTAAAATTTTAAGGTGAAACAGCGAGAGGGGGCCAGGGAAAGAGGAAGAGAGAGGAAGAGCGAGGGAGAGCGAGGGAGAGCGAGAGCGGGAAATTAAATATTAAAAATTCTGCCGTTGTGAAGATTCGGCCAACTTGGGCGATCGGTATCATAAATTACAGTAAAAATGACAAAAAGGGGATAAAAACTTGATGAATTTTTGATGAAATTATGAGGGATTTTTGACAAAAGCTGTAGGTGGGTGGCATTGACACCAGCTTCAAGCTGCGGTGGTATAAATACTGCGTGTGGCCTCAGAATAAGATTCGTATACGTGCTGATAAACCTCTTGATATTTGCGCTGATACACTTCAGTTGATTAGCTTTCGGCCAGTTGATCTAAAGCTTCCTCGATCGCCACTTTAACTGCTGCCTTGGTTTGCTGTCGCCTCCCCCAATCTAACACTAACAGAACTTACGCAACTGTCACAAGTGATCCTGGCACCATGCAGCAGAAAATCAGACAATAAACATGGGAATATGGGGGCGTTTCACTGGCTCAATTAAATAATTGGACAACATCAATCGAGGTTAAATACCTCCTTAATCCCTTAGTCCCCCTCTGCTGGGACTTCGTATGTTTATAAGCGATTTAAATCGCCGAATCAACTGTTAGATACCCAACTTTTTTAAGAGGCCGGGGATCGGGGTATTGTGTCTTTTGAGCCGTTGCTGACTTACTGCATCCGATCGATCGTCCGATACTGCACCGCCTCCGCCACATGATTCGTTTTCAAGCTTTCATCCCCCGACAAATCAGCAATAGTTCTAGCAACCTTCAAAATGCGATCGCTCGCCCTCGCCGAAAGCCCCAATTTCCGAATCGCCATCTCCAATAAATTCCGAGAAGCATCATCCAACTGACACCATCTGTTAATGTGACTGCTTTGCATCTCCGCATTACAGCGCAAACTAGATTCCGACTGAAAACGGCGAGTTGCGAGCTCTCGCGCCCGCTGCACCCTCACCCGCACCGGTTCCGACTCTTCCCCCGTCGGCTGTCGCGTAATTTCCTCGGGTTTCAAACGATTAACCGCCACTTGCAAATCGATCCGATCCATCAAAGGTCCCGAAAGTTTGGCCCAATATTGCTCCCTCTTTTGCGGCGAACAAGTACACTGTTGAATCGAATCGCCGTAATAACCGCAAGCGCAAGGATTCGTACTCGCAACTAAAGTGAATTGAGCCGGAAACATCACCGATTGTCTAGTCCGAGAAATCGTCACATAACCATCTTCCAGCGGTTGTCGCAAAAACTCCAAAACATCTCTTTTAAACTCAGTTAATTCATCCAAAAAAAGAATGCCGCGATGTGCTAAAGAAATTTCACCCGGACGCGGAAAACTGCCGCCGCCTACCAAAGAAGGGCCAGATGCCGAATGGTGAGGACTGCGAAAAGGTCGATCGCCCACCAAGCTTCCCTTATCCTTCAATAACCCAGCCACCGAATGAATCTGAGTTACATCCAAAGCTTCATCAAAAGTCAGCGGTGGCAAAATACCCGGCAAACGCCTCGCCAACATCGTCTTACCGCTCCCTGGCGGCCCCACAAAAATTAAATTGTGTCCCCCCGCCGCCGCAATTTCCAGAGCCCGCCGCGCGTGAATTTGCCCCTTTACATCCTTTAAATCTAGACCCAAAAACCGCGTTTTTGCTAACTCTTCTCGACCGTTTACTTCTACAGGCGAATAAACTTCAGGATTGTTCAAAAAATCAGTAACTGCAAAAATATTCTCAAAACCATAAACAGATATTCCGTGCACCAAAGCCGCTTCCTGCGCGTTACCAGCCGGTACAACCAAGCCCGAAATACCCATTTTTTGAGCAGCAGCGGCGATCGGCAAAACCCCAGCCACAGGCCGCAAGCTCCCATCTAAAGAAAGTTCCCCTAAAAACAAATAATCTCCCAAAAGTTGACCGCTGACTTGTTCCGATGCTGCTAAAATGCCAATGGCGATCGGCAAATCAAAACTCGGCCCTTCCTTTCGCAAATCTGCCGGAGTTAAATTAATCACAATACTCCGCATCGGAAAAGCATATCCCGAATTTTTTAGCGTAGCCTTAACCCTTTCTTTAGCTTCTTGCACCGCAGAATCTGGCAATCCCACAACCACAATTTTTGGTAGCCCGCCTGACACATCAGCCTCAACACCCACCTTTACCGCGTCAATTCCAACGATCGATGCACTCCAAACCCTAGCAAGCATTTTTCTTTATCCTTAATTTGCCTGTCCTTGATTCATCATCTATTATGATTAACAATGACTAATGAATATCGGGAGAGGCAAGAAAAACTTTTCCTTGCCTCTTCTTTTTCTCCTCTTCCCTCTCTCCTGCTGAGTCTTCCCTCTTCCCTCTTCCCGACATCCGTTACATCCGTTACACAATCCGTTGCCGAACTTCATTAACACCCATGACAACTCAAGAAACGCTTTTCAGCAAAATCATCCGCAAAGAGATTCCCGCAGACATCGTTTATGAGGACGACTTGGCCCTCGCGTTCAGAGATATCCATCCGCAAGCACCCGTCCACATCCTCGTCATTCCCAAACAGCCTATTGCCAAATTAGCCGATGCCGAGTCGGAAGATCATGCTCTCATGGGACACCTGCTGCTGACTGTCAAACGAGTAGCAGAACAACTCGGACTTAGCAACGGCTATCGCGTCGTCATTAATAGTGGCAGCGACGGCGGCCAAACTGTAGACCACCTGCACCTTCACATTCTCGGCGGTCGGCAGATGAAGTGGCCCCCAGGCTAAAGGCTAATTTTTACGCAGAACTTGCGGACTCATCCTCAGAAACCCGGTTGATTTCTATTGCCAAGCGCCTCAGAAACCGGGTTTCTTTTTTCGTCAATAAACCCGGTGGATTGGATATTATTGAGAATGCAGCCCGATCGCACTAAAAACCCGGTTTTCAGTATTCTCCCGATAAAAATTTCCCCTCGCAGAATCCACCGATGATATGTAAATAAATATTAAAAATCATCTCTTCACGACCTAATTAACAGATATTTAAATAGAAAGAGAATCGACCTGAACAAAAATAATTTGCTCAAACTGCTGAACCAAGCTACAGACAATAGATTCAGTTATTCTGGCCGCTTTATTTAACCCGTTTGATGTGTAATTTTACTTTGTAAAAAAATACAAAAATTTACTAATAATCAAGTTTTTGTAAAAGTTTGTAAAATGTTTGAATTGTCAGCAGTAATCCCTTGGCAAACTTTAGTGAATGGTGTTACTAATATAAGCGTGGGGCATCCCCACAACGAACCTTGAAAATTCAATTAAGCAATCATAAACCAAATGACAACAACCGTACAGCGTCGCGAAAGCGGCAACGTTTGGGATCGGTTCTGCGAGTGGGTAACATCCACCGATAACCGCATTTATGTGGGTTGGTTCGGCGTCTTGATGATTCCTACCTTGCTCAGCGCCACCATTTGCTACATCATCGCCTTCATCGCTGCTCCTCCTGTGGACATCGACGGCATCCGCGAACCAGTTGCTGGTTCCTTGATGTACGGCAACAACATCATTAGTGGTGCTGTTGTTCCTTCATCAAATGCGATCGGGCTTCACTTCTATCCCATTTGGGAAGCAGCTTCGCTCGATGAGTGGTTGTACAACGGCGGCCCTTACCAATTGGTAATTTTCCACTTCCTGATCGGTGTATTTTGCTACATGGGTCGTGAATGGGAATTGTCCTACCGTTTAGGTATGCGTCCTTGGATCTGCGTCGCTTACTCTGCACCAGTTGCAGCAGCAACCGCAGTATTCTTGATTTACCCGATCGGACAAGGCAGCTTTTCTGACGGTATGCCCTTGGGTATCTCCGGCACATTCAACTTCATGATCGTGTTCCAAGCCGAGCACAACATCCTGATGCACCCCTTCCATATGTTGGGAGTTGCGGGTGTCTTCGGCGGTGCTCTGTTCTCCGCCATGCACGGTTCTCTCGTTACCTCTAGCTTGGTTCGCGAAACAACCGAAACTGAATCTTTGAACTACGGTTACAAATTCGGTCAAGAAGAAGAAACCTACAACATCGTTGCAGCCCACGGCTACTTCGGTCGGTTAATCTTCCAATACGCGAGCTTTAACAACAGCCGTTCTTTGCACTTCTTGTTAGGTGCATGGCCAGTTGTCGGTATCTGGTTTACCTCTTTGGGTATTTCCACGATGGCGTTTAACTTGAACGGTTTCAACTTCAACCAATCGGTTATCGACTCGCAAGGTCGCGTCATCAACACTTGGGCTGATGTCATCAACCGCGCTAACTTGGGTATGGAAGTAATGCACGAGCGCAACGCTCACAACTTCCCCCTCGACTTGGCCGCCGGTGAAGTCACCCCAGTAGCAATGGTTGCTCCTTCCATCAACGGCTAAATTTAGCTTTTGATTTAACAAAAAGCGCTCCTAGAAATAGGGGCGCTTTTTGTTTTGGCAAGTAGAATGGGAGAGATTTCCTTCTGTTAAATCGGTTAAATCCCATACACTGCGCGTTGCCGAGCTTCCTTCTTCCTGATTAATCTGATATATTAATTAGGAATTATTATTTTTGGCAATCATCAAAGTGGCGATATTTAACAGGCACAAATTTGAAAAACTCGCGGTTCATAAATCAAAAACATTAGCCTGGGCGATCGCACTTTTCAGCGGCATTTTGATGGCATTGACAACCGCACCAGTAAATGCTTGGCTATTGGCTTGGGTAGCATTAGCTCCCCTGTGGATTTTGGTTGTCAGTTATCAAAAGCCAAAAATAGAAGAACAAAAACAAAAATTTCTTTTTCTTCCTTCTTTCCTCAACATCCATCCGTTACATCTTGTACAGTGCTCGTTGCCGAACTTCCTTCTTCCTTCACTCTGGGGAATAGGCTATCACGGATTAGCTTTATCTTGGATTATGGGAATTCACCCGATGACTTGGTTGGGAGTTCCTTGGTGGCCGAGTTTGGCGATCGCACTTTTTTGCTGGGCATTCATCACCCTGTGGGGAGCCGCCTTAGTCGCCGTTTGGGCGTGGCTATTTGTAATCCTCAACTCCCTAACTTTACCCGGCAAGAATCCTATTCTTATTCTTAACTCCCCCCCTTTACAAGGGGGGGCTGGGGGGGGTAGCTCCGATCTTATTCTTCTTAACTCCCCCCCTTTACAAGGGGGGGCTGGGGGGGGTAGCTCTAAATTTTCAGCATTAACTCGCGTTTTAATTGGCACAGCTTTGTGGTGTGCCTTAGAAAGTATTTGGAGTACAGGTTCGCTGTGGTGGACATCCCTATCATATACGCAAAGCCCGCACAATTTAGCAATATTGCACCTCGGTCAACTCTCCGGGCCCAGCGCAGTAACAGCCGCTATTGTAGCAGTAAATGGCTTAATCGCCGAAGCTTTTATTGAAGGAAGAAGGAAGAAGGAAGAAGGAAGAAGGAAGAATTGGATTCCTTATATTTTGCCTGCGAGTTTGTGTGTAGTTTTGCATATTGCAGGATGGAGTTTATACAACCGCCCTTTGAATCAAGAAGCTGCAACTGCTTTAAAAATTGGCATTATTCAAGGCAATATTCCTAACGAGATTAAGTTTGACTCAGCCGGTTGGCAGCGCGCTTTGGAAGGTTACACCACTGGATACAAACAATTAGCAGACAGAAAAGTGGATGCTGTGTTAATTCCAGAGACGGCTTTGCCTTTTATCTGGACAAACGAGTATCAGCGTTCTACTCTTTCTTTTTACCAAGCTATTCTCGAACGCGGCGTTGTAGCTTGGGTTGGAGGATTCGGGCAGGAAGAGAATAGTATCACTAATAGCTTATTGGCGATCGATCGCACAGGAGAAATTGTCGGTCGCTACGATAAACTAAAGCTAGTGCCTTTAGGCGAATATATCCCTTTTTACGAAATTTTAGGCGGCATTATTAATCGCCTTTCCCCCTTAGATGCTCATTTAGTACCCGGCAATTCTAAACAATTGTTTGATACGCCGTTTGGCCGCGCCATTGTCGGAATTTGTTACGATTCGGCGTTTGCGGAAATTTTCCGATATCAGGCGGCGAATGGAGGCGAATTTATGATCACCGCTTCCAACAATGCCCATTACAAACCGCCCATGTTGGATCAACATCACGCTCTCGATGTGATGCGGGCAATTGAGACGGATAGATGGGCAGCTATCGCAACTAATACGGGTTACTCTGCTTTTGTAAATCCTCGCGGCGAGACGGTTTGGAAGTCGGGAATTAATACCTATGAAGTCCGAGATGCTACTATTTATCGGCGGCAAACTCGGACTTTGTACGTGCGGTGGGGAGATTGGCTGACGCCTTTATTGTTAGTATTGGCTGGGTTAATGCGGTTTATTGTTAAAAATTAACCAGTAGATTTTAGATTTTAGATTAGTATCTAAAATCTAAAATCTAAAATCTAAAATCGAATGACTCTACTTATCTTTCACCTGTTCGTGAACGCTAGGAGATAAAGAAATTAAATCGTCGATATTGCGCTGCATGGCAGCACAAATATTGTCCAAAGGCAAATCATTGTCATCGTGACCGAAGGGATTTTCTATTTCAATGCCGATTTCTTCGATGCCGAACAAAGTAAAACTAATTAAAGCCACAACTAAGCCGGTTCCCCAACCCAAATCTTTCACCATTTGAAAGGGCAGTGCCAAACAGTAAAGCAACAATAGTTGTTTCAGGTGAATCGCGTAAGCCAAAGGGATAGGCGTCTTCAAAATCCGCTCGCAGCCGCCTAATACATCAATCATAGAGTTGAGCAACTCATTCATAGCAGTTAACTGATAGACATCGAGGCAATTGCGCTCGTACTGCTCGTGCATATAATCCTCAATCCAAAAGGCAATTTCTAGGGGCGGATTGTTCATTGATTTGAGCTTTTGGTACTGCGCTGGGGACATTAACGCCTCCAATTCTGGATTTACTGCTTCTTGCCGCAAGTGCAATTTCAGCGCCACTGCAAAGGCAGGTAACAGGCGCAGGACTGACTTTTTAATTACGATATCCTGCGGGTCTTTTTCCTCAATTGCTACCCAGATTTGGCGCGCCAAATTGCGGACGTTGTTGACTAAAGTTCCCCAAAATTTTCGACCGTCCCAAAATCTTTCGTAGGCTGTATTTGTCCGAAAAACTAACAGTAAACCCAGGACAATACTCGGTACAATACTCGACAAAATGGGCATGGAAACGGGCAAGTTAAAAAAGTGCAGCAGGGAAATAAAAACTCCAAAGCCACCGCACAGCAAAACGCGGGGCAAAATTGAGGGAATGACAGACCCCTGAACCTGTAATGCAATTTTAAACCAAGGCGGTCGATCGCCACTCATGCAAGTCTCCTCATTAAATTAAATTAGCACTCTGCGCCCTAGCGCGGGCTGCACAAATGCCTGCTACGCTTAGTTCTTCGGCTCCCGCCAGCCGATTGGAGATTCGAGATTTTAGATTGACTCCACAGATAAATCTGGGGGGTTTGAACTTTGGTCTAAAATTTTTTGGTCTCCACGACTTCTGTCAGGGCTTGTATCCCTATTGGGGTGCGGTGAGAGCTTCCGAAAAAAGCTTTCCTACAAACAACCTTTGGATTTTACCCAAAAAACTAATCTTTAGGCTCAATCTAAAATCTAAAATCTAAAACCTAAAATCTAAAATTGATTGACTGAGGCACTTAATTCGGTAAGATTAATCATGTATCTTTAAACCTCAGCTTCCGTGCAAGAGCTACCGACATCTGTGCCCCCGCATTTTCACCGATTGCCAAACCAACGGTGGCAAATTTATTCGCCTCAAACACAGCAAGCCGAACAGTTTGCCACTGAAATCGGTTTGTCGCCCTTGCTGGCACAGGTACTGATTAACCGGGGCATCGATTCTCTGAAAGAAGTGCAAGGGTTTATCGAACCGGAATCTCTGGTTTTGCCCGCGCCAATGGATGAGTTTCCAGATTTGGCTGCGAGTGTCAAATTGTTGCGGGAGGCGATTTCGGGAGGGCAAAAAATTGCGATTTGCGGCGACTACGATGCTGACGGGATGACGAGCACGGCTTTGTTGCTGCGAGCTCTCAGGGCTCTGGGGGCAAATGTGGATTATGCTATTCCCAGCCGGATGCGAGAAGGTTATGGGATTAACGATCGCATTGTAGAAGAATTTCACTCGGAAGGTGTCGCTCTCATTCTCACGGTTGACAACGGAATTGCAGCCTACGGCCCGATTGCTAGAGCGCGAGAACTCGGTGTCAAAGTTATTATTACAGACCACCACGATTTACCCCCAAAACTGCCGCCTGCTGATGCTATTCTTAACCCAAAATTAATCGCGGAATCTTCGCCCTATCGCGGTTTGGCTGGCGTAGGCGTTGCTTATGTTTTGGCTATTACTTTGGCTCAGGAGATGAAAAAAGTTGGGGGGTTGGTGAATCCCTTGCTGGAGTTATTTACTTTAGGAACTATTGCGGATTTAGCACCTTTGACAGGAGTTAATCGGCGCTGGGTGAAGCGGGGTTTGCGGCTGTTGCCTCACTCGCAATTGGCCGGTATTCAGGCTTTGATTCAGGTGGCGGGAGTGCAGCCGGGAAGTGCGGAAAGTTTACCTCTTCTGAATTCAAAAAGCCAAGCTAGCAATACGTTAAAGCCTGAAGATATTGGTTTTAGGCTTGGCCCCCGGATTAATGCTGTCGGGCGGCTGGCTGACCCTCAAATTGTGATAGAGTTGCTGACAACGGACGATCGCGAATTGGCTCTGAAAAACGCGATGCAGTGCGAACAAATCAATCAGCGCAGGCAGGAGTTGTGCCAGGAAATTGAGCAGGAAGCCATCGCTTGGTGCGAGGAAAGTGATCTCGACTTGCAGCAAGAACGAGTTTTAGTTGTCGTGCAACCTGGTTGGCATCACGGGGTGATCGGGATTGTGGCTTCTCGATTAGTGGAACGCTACGGCGTACCGGTGTTTATTGGTACTTTTGAGGATGAGGCTGGCGAAAACGAGGCTGTAGGGGCGGTTGCCCATAAAATTATCAGGGGTTCGGCGAGGGGAATTCCTGAGTTTAATGTATTTGACGGACTGAATTTTTGCGCTGATTTATTAACTAAATTTGGCGGGCACAAAGCGGCTGGCGGTTTTTCGATGCCTGCTGATAATCTCGAACAATTCCGCAATCAACTGTCAATTTTTGCCAATCAATGTTTGCAGCCGGAACATCTCAAGCCGCTGGTTTCAGTTGACGTGCAGGCAGATTTGGCAGAGATTAATCTCGACCTTTACCGACAAATTGATGCTCTGGAACCTTGCGGGATTGAAAATAAGGCTCCTGTATTTTGGACGCCTAATGTTTGCATAACTGAACAGAAAATAGTTGGTAAAGGAGGTCACGTTAAACTAACTGCAACTCAAGATGGAAATGTATCGGCTAGTGTGAAGGGTATTGCTTGGCGTTGGGGCGAATATTTTCCTTTGCCTCGGCGGGTTGATATTGCTTACCGATTGCGGGAAAATAGTTTTAATGGCAAGACATCGGTTGAGTTAGAATTGTTGGGCGTTCGGCTACCGACAAATGCTGCTACTTTCAGGCCACCGAGGTTCGGAAAAGTTGAGTTTGATTACTGCGATCGCACTTATTCTTGCAGTCTGTCTCCTGCAGGCTCGATCGAGGAATTGAGAATTCGCAACTCTCAAGGGCAAGTTCTCGCTGTTGCACCCGGACAAAACATCGGTTTGTTAGGCAACTCTCGCAAAGATGCTAGAGAAGTCGATGTATCTCTACCTTTTTTTGAGAATTTGATTCAAACTGCTAAACACGCCCTCGGTATTTAATTGGACAACTGGCGCAGCAGGGAAAATTGGCGATCGAGCGTTGTGAATTTTGCATAATTTAAAACTCAAAACTCCCAACGCTCGATCGCCCCGGAGCGTGCTATAATTACAGGTCGCCGCCTTTAGCTGCCAAGAGAAAAATCACGATCGGGCCAGAAAGCACGACGGCTGCGAGTAAAGCTACCTGAACAATGAGTTGGTAGTCTACACCACCCAGACCACTGAAAAGATCGGTTATAAAGTCCATTTGTCCTCCTGACTGTAGTGATTAAGTCTAGATTGTTGAATTAGAAAATCCGCTTCTGATTTTACCGGGCTATCGACCATATTTTTTAAGGAACTTTACAAAATTCAACAAAATGTAAACTACGATCGACCTCTCAGTCACAAGAAACCAGGGACTTGATGCCCCTTCCCGGAAAGTCTCCCCAATCTAAAATCTAAAATCTAAAATCGAACCGCCCCTTCGGGATATCCGCCTCCGGCGCTGGCAATTGATATACTTGAAAAGCGCCAATCTCCTAAAGTTTGGCATTTTCCACATTATGCTCCGAATCTAAAATCTAAAATCTAAAATCTAAAATCTAAAATCAAACTATGGCTACTTGGCGTTGTGTAAAGCAGTGCGGTGCTTGTTGTTACCTCGACCCAACAGAGCGCCCTGACTTAGACGAGTATTTATCTGAAGACGAATTATCGCTCTACTTGAGCTTAGTCGGAGAGGACGGTTGGTGTATCAATTTTGACCGAGCGACGCGAGAATGCGGAATTTATGCCGATAGACCGCGCTTTTGTCGGGTAGACTCAGAGGTGTTTCAGGAAATGTACGGCGTTGAGCCGACTGAATTGAACGATTTCGCGATCGAGTGCTGCTTAGAACACATTGAAGATCTTTATGGCGATCGATCTTTGGAAATGATCCGCTTTAACTCTGAAGTCGGAATTCTCGCCTTACCTGACGGTGTTGCATAATTGCCGGATGATTTTGATTGTTTTGTGGGATGGACTCATGAACCCGAAGGCGTGTATTTTCACAGCAGGCTGGACACCCCACAACCATCCTCCTCAAATTGTGCAATGCCTACCTGACAACTAACAATCTCCCGGTTTCTCACCGGGAGAGTGTCAAAATAAACAAATTAAGGAAATATCGCGCAGTTGAGTTGAGCTATGAGTAATCGAGAGGGTTTTACAGGGGGATTTATTGCCGGAGCTGCCGTTGGCGGCTTGGTGGGTGCAGTTTTGGGTGCGGTGCTGTCGCGGCGCGCTGCTGAAGCTTTGCTGAGTGAACCTTCAGACGCAAAAACCAGAAAAATCCGCCAGAGGAAAGCCAGCCAACTCGAAGCCGACGGGATGGAAGTAGCAAGGCTGAGTTTAGAAGATAAAATTGCCCAGCTAAATCAGGCAATAGATGACGTGCGGCTGCAACTCGGCGACGTAAACGGCAACGCGCCGGCGCCGGGCAACGAGGGTTCGATCGCCCCAGACTCCTGAATCCATTTAAAATTTTAGATTAGTCTGGCAGATCGATGGGGGCTACGAACATCTTGCGCCATTCTCAAGAACTGGCTTTTGGGCCTGTTCCACAAAGAGTGAATTTTATTGTGGGGTGGGCATCCTATCCTGGCCGCCCGTAAAAAGCCTGATGCTCCACCTCTCGCCCCTCTCGCTCCTCTGGCTCCTCTCTCACTCCCCCAGCTATGCTAAACTCACAGTTAAAGTGTCTGTAAACTTTACTCAAACTACAAGCAAAATTTATGAGTTCTTCAATAGGCCTTTTGGCAACCACGCTAGCGACATTTCTGCAAATCTATCTAGTCCTGATGATTTTTCGGGTGCTGTTAAGCTGGTTCCCCAATATCAATTGGTACGACCCCCCGTTTTCGATTTTGAGTCAGTTAACAGATCCTTACCTAAATCTATTCCGATCGATTATCCCCCCCTTGGGAGGGATTGACTTTTCGCCACTGATTGCGTTTTTTGTACTTCAGTTCGGCTCGGAATTCTTGATCGGTCTTTTGACCAGCTTGCAAACATCCTTGTAGTTTGAAAAGCTTAAGTTTTTAAGCATCAAGCGTAAATTGTTTGGCAGACCTAGCTGCCTGCAACTAAATTTTAGATTTGACATTTTTAGATGAACTCCCTGGTTGAAAAGCTGGGGAGTTCATCGTACATTAGAAATGAGAAATTCCCAGCCACTCAACCATCTCAAATCTCAAATCTACAATCTAAAACGGCAGATCGGTTTCACGGGCAGCCAACCCAAAATCTCTTTCTCAGCAATCTAAAAGCTCAAAGAGTTTTGTTAGCGGCGAACCACGCCAGTAAAACCTGTAGCTTTAAATTGCTTGAGCTTCAAAGGTGTTCGTTGATTGGCGGCAACCGAAATTCTGAGCTGAAAATCGCTAACTCCGGGAGGAACTTCTTCTATAGAACCCAAGCGAGTGCGGTTTTGCATCACCGGATTGTCGTCGGCATCATAAATGCGGCCGAAAATATCGGCATTGACAACTGGTTTGCCGGTGCTATTTTCAGCTTTCCCAGTAATCAAAAAGCAGGTAGCTTCCATAGAACTGCCGCTGGTGACTGTTCCTTCTCCCATTTCTGCCGGACATTCGCGATAAGAAAGGTCGGAAAGTTTAATCTGCGTCAGAGCCCAAGCAGGTGGAGTGTATACCAAACTAAAAATTCCGATTAGGCAAGTAGCAAAAAAAAGGCTGATAGCTCGAAATTTCATAAATGGCGGGGCAAGTATATTTTAATTCTCAGCTTAGCGCGAATTCAGCCTCAAATTCCTACTTATAGGAATTCTGAAAACTACAGCTACTTTTTGAAGAAATGGCATTAGTCTAGACCTAAATGCTGTCGCAAGGCTTGGCGCATCACATCAACTGGGACGGATTCTTTATCCAGCCAAATTTTTAAGGCGGCTGCTCCTTGTTGAACTAGCATTTCGAGTCCGTCAATAGCTCGCGCTCCCCGAAGCTGTGCATCTTTGAGAAACAGGGTAGGATTAGGGGTGTAAATTAAATCGTAGACGATCGCACCTGCTGAAATTCGATCGATCTCACCAGCCGCAACCGGCGACTTTTCCCCCTGCGGATACATTCCCACAGGCGTCGTGTTCACTAGCAGATCTGCCTGCAAGATTAACATTGACAAATTCTCCCAAGTATGAACCTGCAAATTCTGCACCGGCATCGGAGAATTGACCCAACTCTGCTGAAATTCCCCTAAATTTTGTTCGTTGCGGCCGACAACGTGAATCTCTGCACATCCCAATTGAGCGCATCCAGCCACAACAGCCCTCGCCGCCCCGCCATTCCCCAAAATTACCGCTACTTTCTGACTCCAATCGGAACCCCCCCTAGCCCCCCCTTGGTAAGGGGGGGGACAGGATTCGACAGCCGTATTGCCCCTTTCTAAGGGAGAAATTGAGTCTTTAGCCTCCCCTGGATAAGGCGGGGTTGGGGGGGTTTGCAGGGGCGCGAGAAAGCCTTCAACGTCAGTATTTGTGCCGCACCAACCTTTGTCAGTCAGGTATACGGTATTGACTGCGCCGATCGCTCGGGCGATCGGGGAAACTTCCGACAGCAGCGGTAAGATTGCTTGTTTGTGCGGAATCGTGATGCTAAATCCCCGAACGCCGATCGCCGCAAATCCTGCAAGAGCAGCTTTTAAATCCCCTGGTTTTACCGGAAACGGCAGGTAAACAAAATCGACTCCCAAGTGAGAAATAGCAGCATTGTGCATCGCCGGCGACAGAGAATGTTCGACGGGATGGCCAATTACTCCCAACAGTTTAGTAGTGCCTTTAATCATTTTTGTTAGTTGACTGTTGACTGTTAACGGTTGACTGGTGACTGTTGTGAATTTTCATACCATATCCTGCTACAAGACCGCCCTTATTCTTTAGTCCCCCTCTGCTCGGACTTCGTTTGACTCTTAAGCGATTTCAATCGTCAACTGTCAACCGTCAACCGTCAACTGTCAACTGTTTCCCGAAACTCTTTGGCGTCAGCCAAAATCGGATTGACATCAAACCAGTAATCCTCGCCGTAACGGTATTCAAACACCCAGAGACTACGCAGCAAGATTTGGTATTTAGTTTCCCCACTCACAGTTTTGGTAGCGGATACTTGGCGCAGCAATTTCCACTCATCCGGTTCGATAGCCAAAGTAAGCTGGTGACGGCGCTGGACGATCACATTTTCCAAAGTTTCCCGCGACAGAGGAGGGTCTTGTTTCTGCAGACAGCTATACAGCAGTTGCAGCAAATTGCGGACATGACCCCCGCTGACTCGACACAGGCGATCGAGAGTTTCCGCAGAGTCGAAAACTTTCCCCACCAAAGCATAGCGCTGCGAAGGATGCACTGTGGGAAAAGCCCGCGCCAGAACCATCTGACGCAGCAATTCCAGACCCTCAGAGCACTCAGAACCGTCGCTAAACTGCACCGGCACCATCGGCAAAACCTTCGGATCTACCCCAAATCGATTGGTCAACTGGCCCAAATCGTTAGAGAAAATCAGCACCAAAGGAATTGTATACACGACGTGGCAATTTAGTCTTGCCAACTGTTCGCCGCGATCGACAAACAGGTATTCCGGCTGAAGCCGCCCCGTCGGTTTCGCGCACAGGTGTATGCGATCGAGATTGTCGATAATTACTACAAGTCCTTGTTTCCCCTGGCGTTTGAGTTCTTGATTAGCCGGCTCCAACAACTCCTTATTAAGCGCATCTAAAATTACGTTAGTTCGCGGCTCCAAATATTGCCTCAACTCCGATCGCAGATTCGGAGCATCTTTTGCTTTAGCAGTAATTTTGCCAATTCCCAGCGCCAGAGAAAACTCTCCCTCCGTGCTGGCATTTATTTCCCCAAAACCAGGGACATTAGCTTCAGCTCTCAAGTCTATTTGAGTTTGAAAAACATCAGCAACCCCTTTGAGCAAAGCTTTAAAACCTGTCGGTTGCAGCTTGATTTTCATTTTCTCAATGCTTTCGCTCACCTGACGAGCAACGCTCAACAAAATGTCAGTAATATCTACATCTGCCATGTCTAAGTCTTTACTCGACTCAAAGTAAACAACATGAAATCCTTGTTGCTGCAATTGAGCTTGCAGCCGCAGCAATTCAGTTGATTTACCAGAGCCAATGTGGCCGGTGAATAATTGACAGGTAGGTGCATCGGGGGACAGACGGCTGATGGTGCGCTCTAATTGTTCGACGATTGTGCCGCCACGCACTGAAGAGAAATCGATATAGTATTGTCGGTCTTTTTGATTTGCTACTGCCAGGGTGTAGCTGGGATTGCAGGCGCTATAAAATTTCTGTAAATTTAGTTCCATACCCTGTTCCATCTTTCACAACATTATGCCCTAATAGCTTATTCGTTTCGCTATGGTAATAATCAGCACAACTTCTCAGTTGATTTCGCTATTTTACGGGGCAATCAATATCTTGCTCCCTGCTTAAATCAGCACTCCAAAATAATACTTTTTTTGGGTACAGGCAATAAATAAAACTCACTAAAAACTCCCATAAATCAGTAATTGATCCTCGTATAGCGAACGCGACTTCATTGACAGCACAGACGAAAAAATGACAGTAAGGTTCTCCAATAAAGTGATTGTTGAAGTACGGTTAACCGAATAAAAAACAGGTAGAAATCAGGTATCCATAAACCAGGTTTTTTAATAATACCTTGTAGGTTGAACCCTAGTGGAGCGAAACCAACAAAAGATTTTAGATTGGCTATTTTAGATGGGAGCCAAAATGTAAAATCTAAAATTTTGGGTACGAGTGCCTCAACCCAACCTACTTTCTTAGAGCCTTTTGACTTAGGCGCGAAGGTGTTGTGTAAGAAACCGGGTTTCTCGGTGCGATATTTTTTTGGGATCTACTTATTTTTTATCAATTCTACCATTTTGTGACCGACACCTGCTGCCGAAGCGGGATTTTGGCCTGTGACGAGCCTCTCGCTCGCCACAACGCCAACTTGAAAATTAAGATTAACTAACGCCGCCAGCCCGTGACAGACAGCACCAACAATGCCACCTGCTTCATAAATAGCACCAATCCCAGCAAGTTCCTGGTTATCAGCAAAGTCCCATATTGTACTGTGTCCCCCAGCGTAGAAAATAGCGCCATGTTCTGCGGGGTCAATTTGTGCAGGATTGAGAATATGTTCCACTCGCGCCACCTGCCGCCCACCACTTTTGGCGAGTTGTATTTCGCAGAATAATTGACGTTCATCCAAAACTGCTCGTACCCAATTTAAGAGCAATTAGACAAGCCGTTGCATCGGGATTTGGCTTTAGCGTTCTTCCCGACTACTTGTGTGCAGTTTGCTTGGGTAAAAAAAACAGAAAATAATAAGCTCCTCGTTTGGGGTGTACTTTATCCAATTGCGAACCGTTATTTCAATGAGCCATTTTCGTAAAAATACTTTAACTCAGCCCAGTTTTTTAGAAGTAAAAACCGATTTTGTGGGGTAGATATAGCATTTATCAGAAAGATGAGGTATGATATAACTGACTTGAACGGAGTGAAAAATATAGAACCCCAAAATGTTATGCAGCTCTAATTAAATGGAGCGCGAGCGAACAGTCACTCGACCCACAGCAGTCACTCGAATGACAAATATCAAGGATTTTAGTAAGTATCACACATTAGTAAATATGAAAACTTATTCGATTGATTTTAGACAAAAAATTATGGATGTGTACCATAATGAACCGCTGTCACAAAGAGCAATAGCTAACCGTTTTTGTGTGGCCCTAAGTTTCGTCCAAAAATTGGTTAAGCAGTATCGTGAGACCCAAAACATTGCTCCTCGAACTGAGCGATGCGGAGTCAAATTGAAACTCAATGCAGAACAACTACTGATTTTAGCCGAATTGATTGAAGAAAATAATGATGCAACTCTCGAAGAACTCCGTTATTTACTGTACCAGAAAATTGGTTTTACCATCAGCGTGGCAACGATGGGAAGAATGGCAAAACTCTTAAACATGACTTTTAAAAAAAAACTCTCTTTCCGAGCGCGAAAGGCACTGACCGAGTTCAGGGCCTGCGATATGAGTTCTGGCAAAAAGTCCGAGAAGTTTGTTTTAAAGACTTAATATTCATTGATGAATCAGGAGTCAACTTGGCAATGGTTAGGTTATATGCTCGTTCTCTAAAAGGTTCAAGGGCTCGGGGACAAAAACCAAATAAACGGGGGAAAAATGTCTCAATAATTGGAGCTATACCAGTCAATGAAGTCCTAACATCAGTCAACTTAATAGGTACAACTGATACAATTACATTTGAGGCTTTTCTCATCCGAAAGCTCGTACCAAAACTCTGGAAAGCAGGTTGTGTAGTGATGGATAATTGTACTATTCACACAAGCGAAGAAATAGAAAAAGCCATCACAAGTCAAGGGGCAAAAATAATATACTTATCACCATATTCGCCCGACTTCTCACCAATTGAACATTTATGGTCAAAACTCAAAAACATTCTCCGTTCTATCAAGACGACTAATTACCGAGAATTAGCAAAAGCGATAGAGTTTGCCTTCAATCAAGTTACATTATCCGATATGAGGAATTGGTTTACTCACTGCTGTTATTGTACCTCATCTTTATGAGAAACGCTATATTTCCAAATATAAGCTGTTAAAAAAATATAATATATCAACACAAAGTAAATAATTAGGGTAACATAAAGCTCATGAGTTTTAGTGGCTTGACCTAAGTTTAACATATTAGTTAATAGATGTTTTTTTATAAAATCCTCTGGAATAAAGCCGATTAAAGTAAGGTCAAGCCTGCCAATTTCTACTGAATAAAAACGTCAACTGGCTGAAAAGAGAGAGCAGCTAACAGCCCGGTTAGCGGCGCAATTACCAGCCACTGGGATTGACTTTGAACAACTATGAAACAACCTTAATGAGAAGTTAAACTAACCTTATCTTGGTCTTGATGCAGATTTAGTATGCTTTGTTTAATTCACCAGAAAAGACTGATGCAACTATCACGACGAAAGTTTTTTACCTTGGCAGGAGCGAGTGCTGCTGGCACTTTGATGATGTCTCCTCTAGAAGCGCTTTATGCCAGAAAGGCGAATGGTGAATCAGTATTTGGAGGAGGGTATGGGCCCCTCGTACCCGATCCGAATGGATTGTTAGATTTACCCCGTGGCTTTCAGTATCGGGCTTTTTCACGAACGGGCGAAATGATGAGCGACGGTTCCCCTGTTCCCGGTGGTCACGATGGCATGGCGGCTTTCCCAGGCCCCCAAAATACGGTAATTCTGGTTCGCAATCACGAACTGAGTCCGAATTCTACAACACAAGTTGTGGGTCCAAATCCTTACGATCCTCTTTGCAAAGGCGGAACAACCACACTACAGGTTGGACCAGATCGTCAGCTCATCAAGCACTACGCTTCGCTTAGCGGCACCTATCGAAATTGTGCGGGCGGCCCGACTCCCTGGGGTTCTTGGATTACTTCCGAGGAGAATGTCTCGACTCCGGCGACGAATAGACCTAGACCAAACGATGCGACAAATGTCTCGAGATCTCACGGCTACAACTTTGAAGTTCCGGCTCTGGCAACGGTTCCTGTGAATCCCGTACCTTTAGTTGCGATGGGACGGTTTAACCATGAAGCGGTGGCGATCGACCCCAAAACCGGAATTGTCTACGAGACTGAAGACCGAGCAGATGGCCTTTTGTATCGCTTTATCCCATCTCAACGGAACAATTTAAGCGCAGGCGGCACTCTGCAAGCGCTGAAGATTAAGAATATGCCTCAGGCAAAGACTTTTGCCGGCTTTCCCAAGCGCCAACCGATGCCGGTGGAATGGGTGACAATTGACAATCCTGACCCTGCTACGGATACGGTACGGGTCGAAGGTTTCGGTAAAGGTGCTGCCCAGTTTACTCGTGGGGAAGGCATCTGGTACGGCAATCGTGAAGTTTACTTCTGTTGTTCGGACGGTGGCTCTGTTAACGCCAGTGGCAGACCCAACGGATTTGGTCAGGTTTGGCGGTATCTTCCCGATCAAGATGCGATCGAACTTTTTGTTGAGGCTAAATCGGCTGACGAACTCGATGGCCCTGACAACATTGTTGTGGCACCTCATGGTGATCTGATCATTTGCGAAGATGGCAATGATGAGCAGTTCGTGGTGGGCGTAACTCCCAACGGGGAACTGTATCGTCTGGCAAAAAATGCTATCAACGATCGGGAGTTTGCTGGAGCCTGCTTCTCGCCGGACGGTCGAACTATGTTCGTTAATATCCAAACCCCAGGCATCACGTTTGCCATTTGGGGCCCTTGGAAGTCTCAACGAGGAGCATAACATTATTGCCTTATAGTGCGGTGCGAGCATTTTATTTGCCTGTAAAACGCTCTTATGTTCGCACTATGCAGAATATAGCGAATCACGCCGGATTGTGACAACATCCGGTGTGGGTTCTCTATAAGCCTATGAAAGTTTAACGGTTTGTGGGAGTTTGAAGAGTCGTGCAATATGTCAGACAGTCGAAACGAGTGTTTTATTCTTTGGTAATGATGTCGATCGCCTTTGGCGTTGATTTATCTCAATCTAGTGATTCAGTCGCTCAAATACCCGTTGATTATGTTTGCTATATACAGACGACTGATGGTCGAACGATCGACTTAGGTAAGCTTTGTGGAAGTAGTGGCAGAGGCCGCCCGATCGCTTTACAGCCCAATGACCAGGCTTTTCTTAATAGTTATCAACGATCGTTGAGCAAACGGCTCAATTCAGCCTCATCCGATGTCGTGTCTCGCGTTCAGCGAAATCCCCAAGCCGCTATCGAACGTGCGCGCGGGATATGTAATGCGCTCAGTGCGGGAATGTCGATCGACTTGCTGCAACCTCAAGGCAATGCTGAAGTTGATGCACTTAACGCTTTGGCTCCTAAATATTACTGCCCTGAGTTTGACGACTGAGCAAGGAAGTCTCAGTGGGGCGATCGTCTCTGCCATTACAGGCGCTTCAGAAGTAGGACGGCTCGGATTGGCTCTGTGAGCTGCGGGGGGTTACTGTGGCGATCGGGTAAGATAAAAGCGCTGGACACTTGTCCTCAAACCTGCACAGGCTGTTACCACTCGCATCTGGCTGGCTTTTCGGAAATCTGAAAGACAGTTGCCAAAAATCAAACGGATGTTAGAATTTTGCCAATTTCAATAATTCTAAATCGCCCGATCGCCAATAATCTCCAGCAGCCGCGAGGATTCGCTGCGAATTTCAGATCCTTCCTTTAAAAGTAGAGAATCAATTACTTCTCGATCCAATAAATCAACATAATTATCATCGAGTTGGCAGAGTTCAATAACCGCCAGCAAACCAGCCAGTCGCTCCTCATCGGAAGTACCTACAACCATTCTATTAATAGAAGTCAGTAAAACGCGCTCTGGCGGTGAAATAGTTTCTACAAGTTCTGCCGCTGTCTGCCGCACGATCGAATGCTTGTCTCCCAGACACACAAACATCCACTCTAATAATACTTCGTCACCGTACCCAAATTCCTGATGTCGTAGCTTCCCTAATACTTCGAGGGCGATCGCCCTTACATCCCATTCCTTGTCAGCAAGCAAGCAACCCAGTAGAGGAGCAACAACGGGATTATCTAACTCTCCCAATTTTACAGTAGCATTGTATCTAACATCATTGCGTTCTGAGAGTGTATCAGCAGCAGCCTTTGCTACTTCCGAAGGCCATCTAAAAACATTTCGGATAGAATCTCCCAAGATTAAATCATCACCCCAGAAACTATTTTGAAAAGTAAGCTGATGTTCTTCCGATAGAAAGTTTATGTGAGAACTTACTACTGATACACTTCCTGCGATCGTATTGCTAAAATCCGTTGGGCGATCTCCTTCATCAGAAAAACAGCCAATAAATTTTGTTTCATGTAAAGTTGCTCCTTGAAAAGATGTTCCATTCAAGCGACAACCAAAAAACTCACATCCCGATAAATCTAGTTTATCAAAGATACAACCTCTTAAATCGCAACAGATTAGAGAGTCATTCGGCTCGATCGCAAATGGATGCTGCTTGCTTTGCCAATCCATTCCTAAATAACGACTGCGCTTGCTGTCTAACTTAAGCATTAGTTTATTTCCCCAATTGTTCTTTCCAAGGTTTTGCCCATCTGGGAATCTCCGGTTCATCGCTGTTGCGGTAGTCTTCAGCCCATTTTAGCGCCTCTTCCATCTTGACAATTTCCTGCTCAATCTATTCCTTTGCCTCAGAGGGCAACTTTGCTAAATGCCTCCGAAGTCCCTTAATATACTGCTGGCACTTTCCAGCGTGGAGAGTGCTATCTTTCAGCGACTGCGGTGGATTTCCTACGCCTCCTTCAAATTGTTCCTTCATTACCATGAAAGCACAACTGCCATCACCGTACTCTGCTCCCTCCCTGTAAAGGTCATTCATCACTTCCTGAGCTTTATCTACTGCTAGAGCTTCGGCACGCGGTAGCCAAGTCTCTCGATTTTGAATTAATTGAGCCTCTGAGGTTGTAGGGGGAGTCCTGAGTTTTTTCAGTGGATTTGATTGCTCGTTATTACCCTTTGGATTCATCTGTTACTGGATGCTCAATGCCCGATCGCCCTCTACCAAAAATCCCCCGCTACAGCATTACCATAGCGAGGGATTTTTGTCAACCTACCAACTCAATTTTCTTGCAGTTTGTTGTTAGCTTCTGTCAGTAGCAGCTACTGGCTCAAAGCTTGGAACCACCAACTCACCATTCTGCTTGGTGAGTTGATTGTACAGCCTTTCGGTATTCGGGAAATTCGCAGCAGGCAGAGTCGGAAAGCGACGGTAAGGAACAGTATCCTCGCCAAACGCCTCGGCATATTCAACGCTGTTCAACATCGCGTTGATAAAGCCCTTAATCCCTTTACTTGCCAAGATTTGGTTGTACGTCCGAATCTCCGCTTGATTGCGGGGAGCCCGGCCCAAGAAGTGCTTGGTTCCCAACTCAATTACCTTAGTATTGGGATAAGGTGCATAGAACTGTTTGATGTACAGCGACGAGCAGCCCAAAGCCTCTATGAACTCCTTGAGATTGATTTCCTTGTTGCCCAGTTTGCTTTCTAGCGCCGTGAATTCATTCTTCACAACATACGGGTTGATGTCGCGCTCAAAAATTTGACGGTAAGCAGCTTGAATTAAAGTTTTCAAAGCTACTTTGTCCGAAGTATTCGTCAGCTTGAAGACCTTAGTTTGTTCGCGCCGCCTGCTGACACCTTGAGCGAGGCTATTTTGTAACTCGAAATCGCCCCGATCGAGCGCAGTGCCGAGTTCGATAAACCGAGGAGTTTCGGGCGTCTGAGCTTGGACATTTTGCTCAGCGACGGAACCCGATCGCATCGTCCGCATCGACAAACCACCGGGAGTCACATAGCGCTCGTAGGGCACTGTATCTTCCCCAAAAGCTTCGTTGTACTCCGTGCTGTCCAGAATGCTATCGACCAGCGCGTAGAAACCCTTCTTGGCGCAAATGTCAAAGTAAGCGTTCATTTCCTGACGGCCGTAGGTAGGGCGTCCCAGGAGTCGGCGGTGAATGTACTCGATCGCCTTACAAACGTAGAGCTTGCTCCAGTACATATTGCGGAACACGTCAGACTTCGCCAACATCCGAATAAACTCGCGCATCGGAATCTCGCCGTTTTCCAGCTTAATTTCCGCCACCTTTTGGCGCTGGCCGTCGAACACGTCGCGACCAAACACTTGCAGGTAAGCAGCCCGAATCACCGCTTGTGTGGAACTTTCGGTAAATTTGACACTGGAAGCATTGCTGTAGCTGCTAGAGACACCGCGGGCAGTTTTCTTGGAAGCAACATAGTTGCTCGGTAACTGGTCTAATTTAAAGACCTTGGGGCCCAGAGAACCAGGAGCAGCACCGCGAGCCGCCGGATTGCTCAACTGATTGTCAATACCTGCACCTTGACGGATCAGGATGCGGCGGGTGTCCTTGCCGAAGGGAGCTGGACGGCTCTTGGGGTTGCGAGTTTCTTGCGGGAAAATCGCGCCGAACTGAATTTCTAAGGGGTCATTGCCAACACCGTAAACGTGCTGGTCTGGCAGAGGCTGGTTGTAGCCGGCAAACAAGGTGATGAACTGAGGAACCTTGCGGAACGGAGCGCTGAAATTGAACAAATCAATTTGCGGGCCCCAGTTGCGACATTCCTGAGCTTCTTGGCCCAAACCGCGCAGGTAAGGCACTGTTTCTTCACCGAAGTAATCGGAATACTCCTGGGAATAGACCATCGCGTCTACGAGGGCTGGCAGGCCGCCTTTGCTGACGATCGCAAAATACTTGCTAAATTCCTCCCGCGAGCTCAAACCGCGGCCTAGGAAGTGGCGGGCGGCCAATTCTACAGCACGGCTGTTGACAAACGGCTCGTAGAATTGCTGGCGGTACAGAGGAGATTTACCAAGGCGGCGAATAAACTCTTTCATCGAGATTTCGCCATTTTTGACCTTGGATTCCAAGTCAGAAATGCTTTGGCTGTATGCGCGGCTAATGTCGCGCTCGAATACTTGGCGGTAAGCTGCTTTGATTACTTCTAGCTTTTCGGCCGAAGACAGGCCGGTTTTCATGACGAATTTCGATCGTCGCTCGGCTGCGTTGAAGTAGATTTGAGGCAGTTGCAGCCCTTGCTGGTCGTTGCTTTCGCGCTGCCGCACCTTGTCTGAAGGTGTGGGAGCTTTGAATTCGGTAATAGCTACGTCGAAATACTGTCCGACGATCGCACTTGCCTCTGCATTGTTTCTGAAATATCCCAAAGATGCTGCCTTCATTTCCTGCATTGCCACAATTGTGGCCGCCGAAGAGCAAGCATTTTCGATGATTTCCCGCAATCCGCGCACGTTCACCGAAATAATGTTCGGGTCGCCAGCTACGATCGCGTAGGTGATATAGCGCAAAAACCAGCTCAAGTCGCGCAGAGATTTGGTCATGTTGCCCGGGCCGTAGCGCGAGACATTGATCGGCTGAAATCCTGCTGGGATTGGGCCGCTGTAGCCGCCACCGTTGCCAGAAAATAGATTTCCTAGCCCCAAGAATCCGCCGCCGCCACCGCCGTTGCCGCCAGCGCGGCTTTCTACGTAGGTGACATTTCCCAGTTTCATGCCTTCAGAGACATTCGCCGAGCCGCCGCGAGCCGCGCCTGCTACAGCCATCGCAGGTTCTTGTGGTCTTTCCAAAAATGCCAGCGGGGAACCGCCGGTAAAAATCCGGTTGGCTGCGCGGGATACTATCAGTTCCGAGTTTTGGGTCAGCGTCGCAGAGATATCGATCCGAAGAGCCCCTGAACTGAAATAACTTGCCAGTTCGCTGAGTTCGCCCCGCTGTAGAAAGCGGTCTTGCTGTTCTGCTTGCGAAATTGTTGCGACCGGTACAGTTTGATATAGTTGCGGACGCGCAACCGAGCTTCCACCACTTGCTTTTACAGTCATTAGACTCCTTAGCTCCCTATCCAAATAGTTGCAGCATTTAACCAGACTAACCTTGCCTTCTGATGCAGGTCAAAGTAGGTATTTTTGCTTTGTTTACTTTTTGCCTTTACCTGTCACGAGGTTCGGGCGCGCTTACTTTCTTAGATTAAAATGTTTTGGTTTCATCTTTCTGCCTGCGGGGAAATGTCCGATCCGAAGGCAGGCACGGGGTACTCCCTCCGCTGCACTCCGCCGGCATACCCGTGGAAAAAAAGACTCGGCAGGAGAGTTGCCTTTGGGCGATCGCAGCCAGTGCCTTGAATTAAAGGAAAAGAAAATCAAAAATTTTCTTCTGCCTGTTTCGGGGCTTTTGACTTTCTGCTGAAAGACGCCTCCGCTTTACCCGACAGTTCAGCGGTGGGTTATTGACAGTCCTGGTTTGTTAAAAAGCCTGTCGAGATTTATTGTATAGATTTAAGAGAGCTTATATGAGAAAAAATGATAAGTTTTATTACGCAGAAGCTGTCAGGGCTTGGCTACCAGGGGTTAGTCGATCGCCCGATCCCTCTGTTTCAGGCTTGCCCAACGCCAGCGAAGCGCCACTTTTGTTGCGAGTAACGCAGCAACAGAAGTGCATGGCGTAGCGCTGTTACTCCGTAGCTACTGACAACCAATCCCCAAACTCACGCACAATTGCCTCACCTATGGATACTACGCCTGATATCAGTGCTGCCGTACGGCGGCTTTACGATACTTTCCCTTTCCCGCCCGATCCTTTGTCAGATGAACCGCCCCCAGGCTACAACTGGCGTTGGAGTTGGCCTGATGCTTACAATTTTTGCACCGGCCAAAAGCCGCCAAAACTTGATGTTCGGATTTTAGACGCTGGCTGCGGCACTGGTTCGAGCACTGATTATCTGATTCACCTCAATCCAGAAGCTTCGGTGACGGCGATCGACCTGAGCGAGGGTGCTTTGAAAGTAGCACAAGAACGCTGTCGGCGATCGGGAGCGCGCGAAGCTGATTTTCGCCACCTCAGCCTGTACGATGCCGCCGAGTTAGAGGGCGAGTTTGATTTGATCAACTGCGTCGGCGTGCTGCACCACTTACCCGATCCGATCCGGGGCATTCAAGCGCTGGCTGCGAAGTTGGCGGAGGGCGGTTTGATGCACATTTTTGTGTATGCTGAGCTCGGACGCTGGGAAATTCAACTGATGCAAAGGGCGATCGGGCTTCTCCAAGGCCCGAAAAAAGGTGACTATCCCGATGGTGTGAAAGTGGGTCGTCAAATCTTTGCTTCTTTACCAGAAAACAACCGTCTTGTCAAGTACGAAAAACAGCGTTGGGCAGGAGAAAATCAGCGAGACGAATGTTTTGCTGATATGTACGTTCACCCGCAGGAAATTGACTACAATATTGAGACTTTGTTCGAGTTAATTGATGCTTCGGGATTGGAATTTATCGGTTTCTCAAATCCGGGATATTGGCAGTTAGAAAGACTTTTGGGGAAAGCGCCGGAATTGATAGAAAGAGCTCAGGGTTTGACGGAAAGAGAGCTTTATCGATTAATTGAATTGTTGGATACGGAAATCACTCATTACGAGTTTTTCTTGGGCAAAAAGCCTGTTAATAAAATTGATTGGTCGGACGATCGGGCACTTTTGGCGGCCATTCCAGAGTTGAGTGGTTGTATGCACGGTTGGCCGAGTCAACAAGTGTTTGATTGCAATTACCAATTGGTCAATTTGTCAAGTGCTGAGTTTGAGTTTCTGCAAGGTTGCAATACCAGAACTGTGGGAGAGATTTTGGCGGATGTGGAGATGGGATTGGATGAAGTGCGATCGATCTTATCAAAACAGCTAATTTTGCTAACACCGAAATTATAGGGCTTTTTGATTATTTGAACGAACCGCGAAGACGCGAAGTGCGCGAAGGAAGAACTGCATCTCTTTCTTTCTCTTCCTTCGCGTCCTTCGTGCCTTCGCGGTTCATTTAATCTTACTCCTAAAATCCCAAATGGATTGACACAGGCCCCCCTCTGCGGCTACGCTTTGAAGTTAGAGGTTGCTTTGCTTGTAGAGGAAGTAGCCGGCGTCGCCCAAAAATCTAGTTGCACTGCCCAAAGCTGTTGCGAGCAGCAATGGACAGCATAACCGCCAAACTGGGACAAGCAGTCTGGAGGCTAACGGAGTATGATAACACTCTCTGTAGCCGCCCTGCTATGTGTTGAAAAGCGGGGCGGCTGGGTTTTTGGGTTTTTCTAGAAAACCCAAAACCAGGAGAACATAATTATGTCACAGGAATTCTTGCCTGACGACAACAAATTCGATCGGCCAAATGACGACTCAGCAGCAGAATCGGAACAGGATGTGGTGTGTGTAACGGTGACAGGTTCGCCCAAGGGTGTCAGGGAAACCATACTCACTTTGTACCGCCTGGGATTTGCCCAAGTGGGCGATTGGAGTCCCGTACAACGTGCAGCTAATCCGAAGCAAGTAATGAGTGTGCTGATTCGCCGTCGGAAGCGCAAAGCGTAGGTGTTTGCTCGTTCCCAGGCTAAGGCCTGGGAACACATTCCATGAGCATCTGCCTCCTGTTTTTGTTTTTATCCGCTAGCGAGGCAGAGCCTCTGGATCTCGGTTCCCAGGCTCTAGCCTGGGAACCAGTTAAGAAGACCAACAAATATCAGGCACGTTATTTTACTAAATCAGGATAAGAGCATATCCTGATTTAGAGCCTCAAACATCTATAAATCAAGCTAGGCGGGGAAACTCAAAAATCCCCGCCTAGAGCTTGTAACCCTTACAGCTACTAAGTCGGTATATTTTCTAGTGCCGGATTAAGTATCGTATTAGTACAAATTATTTTACTACCATTATATATCATATCCCCACTAACAAAACCGAATGGATTACCAGAGTAATTGCCAACGGGCAAAGGACTGATAAACCATATCATCTTCTCACGAAATTCAAAATAATAATCTGACTTTATACCATCTATTTGTTTTAAATAATTGATAACAGTATGGTCAAAGTTAACTTCAACTTTTACACCAGAATCTTCACAAATAGGATTTGTCAATACGGCAGTGTATTCATCAACAAAACTAAATCTCAAGCTTTTTTCATGAGCTTGACCTTCTTGTATGTAAGTAAATCCTAAACGCCTATCAGGAGTAGACATAAGTTTTTCGTTGTAATGTACAAGTATGAATTTTAGCGTGTATCAACCCTTTATGTCTTACTACTTGAGATGTATTTACTAGAGATTTCCTTTCAGAACCGCCCCTCACGGCGCTGTGACCACTCCACCACTCCGAGCGCTCAGACCGAGGCAAGCGCATTAACCCACATTTCCCCGCCTAAGCCCTGTAACCCTTTCAGCATGGATGGTGTAGTATGTAAACGCTTTATGTACTATGTTAATTTATTAAACGAAACGAGGGGTCATCACTACCACCTTTAATAAGAATTAAATGCACAAAATCACTAATACAAATGCCTTGATTTCCAAACCATATATAATCACCAACAATCCCACTATAATTTTTGTATCTATCCCCGTTACTATTAACTACAGATCCTCGAACAATTGACTTTAATCTTTCCAAAAGCTGGGGTCTAGACATTCCATTTCCAGATTCTATTTGTTGCAAAAATTCTAATAAAGCTTGTTGACAATTATAGATTGCATAACTAATTGAAAATGAATTACTCGGATAAATTAACCATTGATTGTTAGAATTCCTTATGTGTTTAGCGTATTTTGGACTACGAACTATACCACCATTTGGCGACTGATCCCAGTGCGCTGATGCTCTAATAAATTCTTCGGCAAGCTCTTTTTCTATCCTTCCATTTGGTGTAATTTGTTGTACTTTAGATATGGCTGTATTAACTATCCTTCTTCTAAATTCTTGTTGTTTTCTCACTTCTTCTTGTTGTCTTAGTTCTTCTTTTTTTCTTATTTCTTCTTGTATCCGGTGTTCTTCTTGTTGTCTCAATTCTTCTTTTTTTCTCAGTTCTTCTTGTTGTCTGAGTTCTTCTTGTTGTCTCAGTTCTTCTTGTTGCCTTTTTTCTTCAGCTTCTTCAATTAATCTTTGTTCTTCCCAAAATTCACTCTCTAACTCGTTCATTTCTTTTTTTAATTCACGATTTATTAAACTAAATTTCTTCCTTAAATCTTTTATTTTTAATTCTAGCTGTTGAATCATCTCAAAAGTGATAGGTTTACGTTGAGGAATCCATTTATTTAATAAACACTCAATTTTTTCAACTTCTTTATGGTCAAATGTTATTACACTAGCTTCTTTGTTTTTTACGCCATTCCGAGTTAAATTCTGACTTCCTATAGTAGCAAATCGACCTGGTGAAATAATTATTTTTGCATGGAGTCTTGGTAAATGATAAAGTTGACATCCTATTTCATGTAAAATTTTTAAAGTTTTTAATGAAGAACCACCCGAAATAAAATTATGGACAGAAAAGATTGTGTATATCTCACAATTAACAACTTGTGAGTCTCTTAAAATCCCTTCTGCTGTTTTTGATGTCAAGTAAGGTGAAAGTATTATTAGCTTATCATTATCATCAAGTTTCTTAATTTCAGCGTGCCAACGACGGCTAATATTTTTTAAATAGTAGTAAGGTGGTTTTCGCATATTTTTTCAACAACTGAGTTAATTAAATAAATTATACAAAATAAAAACATCAATCATTTACATCTTAAGGTTTGAAGCATAAAAGCTAGACAGTGCGAAAGTCTCACCGCTCCCACCGCTCTCTCAAGGCGCTGTACCGCTCGACACTGCCAGCGCCCCGCTATCACCGCTCTCTGTGTGCCAACCCCTCCCACCGCTCCAATCCGATCGCTCCGACCGTGGCAACCTTGCCAGACGTTAGACCTACGCTAGACCCGCGAGCTTTGCCTGTGATGCAACTCTGCCAGCCTTACCACTGCCACAGGTGGAATCATGCCAAAACCCGCTAGACCCCGCCAGATGGTGCATTTTGTAGCCTTGCCTGTGGTGTCGGGGCGATCGACTTGACACGGGGCGATCGGACAGTGCTACCCAGCTTGTTAATTCAATGAAAATCACTGCGGCAGCCACTTCCCTCGGATGTGTAAATATTTTAATAACAATAGCAATCCTGGAAGGTAAAAGATGACACAAGCCCACAAACAGAAACTTACCTTTGAAGAGTACCTCACCTATGAGGACAACACCGACAACCGCTACGAATTAATTGATGGAGAGTTAGTAACATTGCCACCAGAATCGGGCCCCAACAATTTCATTGCTAACTATCTACTATTCACTCTGGCTAGTAGCGGGTTCATCCCACTGAGGCTGATCAGAACACATATGTGCGAAATCCAAGTTCCGATCCTGCGGGAGGGCGACGCAGCTAACCGCTACCCAGATTTGGTGGTTTTGCGCCCCGAACACATCTTGCTGACAGCAACCAGGCTAACCATCACCCAAACTATGCCACCTCCTCAGTTGGTTGTCGAGGTTGTTAGTCCAGGTAGAGTTGGGCGCGATCGCGATTACATTAGTAAACGAGCTCAATATGCGGCGCGGGGTATCCCTGAGTATTGGATTGTTGACCCTCAAGAGCAAATTGTAGCCGTACTTCAACTAGAATCGGGTGAGTATGTCGAAGTTGGGATGTTTCAAGGGGAACAAACACTTGTTTCTCCAACATTTCCGCAGTTGAATTTAACGGCTGGACAAGTTTTGGGAGGAGAGTTTCAGTTGTAGAATGCGCCAAATTGCCTAATTTTCACCTAAGCTACCTTGGGGCAAATTTCGACTTTGACAGTCATACCTACTTTATTGAGCATTGCAATCAGACTGTCAACGGAAAACTGCCCTATTTTACCTTGAGTTAGAGCTTTGATTCGATCGTTGGACTGTTGGAGATGTTGAGCCGTTTGATCGAGAGTCCAACCGCGCTCTTTAATCTGATGAGTCAGGGCGAGAATTAGTTGCGACCGGATTAGTAAGTTATCAGCTTCTTCAGATGAGAATCCGAGGTCTAGAAAGATATTATCGACTGCTTGGGTAATAGTATTTTCGCTCATTGTTCCGGTTCTCTTGAGTTTAAACGATTTTGTAACAACTCTTGGTAGCGTTTCTGCCCAACTTCGATATTTTTCTGGGCTGTTTTCTGAGTTTTCTTTTGGAAGGCATGGAGCCCATAAATAGCTTCTTCAAATCTAGCAATATAGAAAACCCGATAGGCATTTTCTGTCCGAATCCGAATTTATTCAACGCCTTTACCTACGATCGACATCGGTTTAAAGTCTGGTGGTTGTATGCCCTGCTGGAGAGTCCAAAGTGAAAAACCGGCTTCTTTTCGCGCATCTTCAGGAAGAGATTGGATTTCTTCGCGGGCAGGGCCAACCCACCGAATCGGCTTGAGGGTCATCGAGTTTGTTGAGAATCGAATACTGTGACAATTATACTCAAGTATTGCCTTAAGTATTTTATTTCTTCAGCGCTCTATGTCGGTTAGTTCAGCCGCCGATTTGAGACATTGTGCGGCTGTAATTTCCCTGAGTAGTTCCCGAATCTCGCTGCTTGAAATTAATCTCCGGTTTAATCTCCAATATCTGCCGCACTCGATCGCGCAATTCGCTTGTAGGAGTCCCACCACGGAGAGCAGTTTTTAAGTCAATTTGACCAGTTTCGTTCAGCAGACAAGGCCGCAGCCACCCGTCAGCAGACAAACGCATCCGGTTGCAGCGATCGCAAAAACACTCGGACATTTGGCTGATAAATCCTAAAGTGCCCTTCGCCCCCGGAATTTGAAACACATCCGCCGGCCCGTTACCGCGCACTCCCGACTCGGCTAACCCGTATTTGTCACTAATTTGTTGCCGCAATTCTGCTGAAGCTACCCAACCTTTATCGCCAAATAAATCCCCATTCCCGATCGGCATAAACTCAATAAATCGAACGTGCCAATTCCGGTTAATAGTTAACGCCGCTAAATCCAATATTTCGCTGTCATTCACACCGGGAATTACCACAACATTCAGTTTCAGCGGGTTGAATCCTGCTTGATAAGCCGCTTGAATTCCCTCCCAAACCTGCGTCCATCGCGATCGTCCGCGACTGCCAATTATCTTATCAAAAGTCTCCGGTTCCAGCGAATCCAAACTAATATTAATCCGGCGCAAACCAGCATTGTAGAGATTTTCCGCCATTCCCGCCAGCAAAAAGCCATTAGTTGTCATTGACAAATCTCGCGTTTCGGGCATTGAGGCGATCGACCTTACCAATTCCACCACCCCAGGCCGCAGCAGCGGTTCCCCTCCAGTCAAGCGAAACTTGGTAAATCCCACGGGTATAAAAACTTCCCGCAGCAGAGTTAGCAATTCCGAGTGAGTTAACAACTGCTGCTGCAATACATAGTCCAACTCGCTACCTTCCGGCATACAGTAGAGACAGCGGAAGTTGCAGCGGTCTATCAAGCTAATCCGAAGGTAGTCTACGGTATCCATGTCAATAGTTTGTAATATTATTTAATTATAAATGCTGACTCGATTTTCTGCAATTATTGATAGAGAGCAATAAACCTGCATCAATTTCTTTTCACCTTCCCCCTCCTCTCTTACTCTGCGCCCTCTGCGCCCTCTGCGGTTAATAAAAAAAATATCATTCACAACTCAAATAAACTTGCTAAATATATGTTTTTTGAATTTGAAGCTGATTTTGTGGAAGCTTTGCGCTGTATCCCCATGCAGGTACGTCTCAAGTTAGATACTTGCGGCATTAAATTGAAGTTGCAGGATTGGAATCATTTCAACCAAGCAGAACGGCAAAGTCTTGTAGAGTTACCTTGCTTGACAGAAGCAGAAATTATCGATTACCGAGAAAAGTTAAACCAAGTATTAATTAAACATACAGGCAAACCGGGAACTGATTTGGCTGTTGATGAAAATCCCCCGTGGATGGATGCTGCAACTTTACCAGAGTCGGTTTCTGCAAAAGCGCAAGAGCTCGGCGTGACAATTTCTTTGGCACAGTGGGCGAGTTTGCAGCCTCTACAGCGATTTGCTTTGATTAAGCTTAGTCGATCGAGCCACGAGAATAAAAATTTCATTCCGGCGCTTCAAGAGTTTAAGGTTATTGAATGAGATCGAATTTGAATTAACTCTTGTAGCGCGCAGAGGCAGACAACAGAGAGTTACCTGATCGATTCGGGCGATCGTCCTCTGTATTAACTCACTAAGTGAGGTTTACTTAGTGAGAAGCACGAGAACAATGTGTAAGAAAGTGGGGTCTGGCGGTAGGAGAGGTAGGGTGAGGTCGATCGGACATTTAACGGCTTGAGGTTTCCGAAGCGCCCGCCACCAAATCCTGAAAAGATGATTAATTTTATTTTAAGTATTGTTACCGCAGCGTGGTATGATTTTTCTGAGTTTGCAAAGCACTCGCCTGCTACCTGCATTAGTTTCTGAGCTTCGTGAACACGCAAAACACACCCACCGAACCCGCAGCAGCAAACGAGGATATTCCTCAAGCTGGCACAGTCTCGACAGTTTCGACAGCCTCGTCCGAGACTAGCAATCCCATGCAAGACTTTTATCGCCTCCAACAAGAGTTGTTGGCGTACACCCTTGCTTTTACGGCGATTATTTTTATCTCCGTTTGGATTTTTTACTCCCTCAATATTGCCCTGAATTATTTGCTTGGGGCGAGCACAGGTGTGGTTTACTTAAAGATGTTGGCTAGAGACGTTGAACGAATCGGCAGCCAAAATCAGCGCATCAGCAAGACAAGGCTCGGTGTGTTTTTAGCGGTGATGATAGTAGGAACACAGTGGAATCAGCTACAGATTTTACCGATATTTTTGGGATTTCTGACTTACAAAGCTGCGCTGTTGGTTTACGTGATCCGAAGTGCATTAGCACTAGACTACAGGTAGGTCAGGCAAGAAGAGCAAAACTCAACTCATCGATTTGTATGGGGAAGCCCGTTGAATGGCAATGCTTGACGTTCTAAACACCTTTAATCGTTTCCCCCTCGCCGAATTGGAAGTTGGCCAGCAGTTGTACTGGCAACTCGGCAATCTGAAAGTGCACGGGCAGGTTTTTCTAACCTCGTGGTTTGTAATTGCTGTTTTAGTCGTAGTTTCGATTTTAGGAACCCGCAAAATCCAGCGAATTCCCAGCGGAATGCAAAATTTTATGGAGTATGCGCTGGAATTTATTCGGGACTTGGCTAAAAACCAAATTGGGGAAAAAGAATATCGCCCTTGGGTACCGTTTATTGGTACATTATTTCTGTTCATCTTTGTGTCAAACTGGTCTGGCGCTCTAATTCCTTGGAAGCTGATTAAGCTGCCATCAGGGGAATTGGGAGCTCCTACCGCTGACATCAACACGACGGTAGCATTTGCACTGCTGACTTCTCTAGCATATTTTTATGCAGGTCTCAGCAAAAGCGGCTTGGGGTATTTCGCCCACTATGTTGAACCGGTGCCTTTCATGTTGCCGTTCAAAATCATAGAAGATTTCACTAAGCCTCTGTCCCTAAGTTTCCGTTTGTTTGGCAACATTCTTGCGGACGAATTGGTGGTCGGAGTGCTAGTGTTGCTAGTGCCTTTATTTGTTCCTCTGCCAGTGATGGTTCTGGGACTATTTACGAGTGCAATTCAAGCTTTGATTTTTGCTACCTTAGCCGCCGCCTACATTGGTGAAGCTCTAGAAGGCGGTCACGGCGAAGAACACCACGATTAACTAACGATAAACGGCGAAGCATGAGGGAGGAAAAAATAAATTTCTGAACTTAAACTTTCTGCCGTAAAATCGGACAATTCTCTAGACTTTCTGTTCTCCATTTTGTACTTTAGATAAGGAAAATCATCATGAACCCAACAGTTGCTGCCGCTTCCGTAATTGCCGCCGCTTTGGCAGTAGGTTTAGCTGCAATCGGCCCTGGCATCGGTCAAGGAAATGCAGCAGGTCAGGCTGTAGAAGGGATTGCCCGTCAGCCGGAAGCAGAAGGTAAAATTCGCGGCACCTTGCTGTTGAGTTTGGCGTTCATGGAAGCGCTCACAATTTACGGTTTGGTCGTAGCCCTAGTGCTGCTGTTTGCCAACCCCTTCGCATAATAATTGAAAATTTTAGATTTGAGGTTTTGGCGATTCTAATCCAAAATCTCAAATCTAAAATCGATTAAGCGAATTAGATGGAAGCCGTCAAAAAATCATGATGCACTGGACAGTATTACTAGCAGTTGAAGAAGCGGCTAAGGAAGGGGGACTGTTTGATATAGATGCTACGCTGCCTCTGATGGCGGTGCAGTTTTTAATTCTAGTCGCAGTCTTGAATGTAATTTTTTACAAGCCGCTCAGCAAGTCAATTGACGATCGCGCCGATTACATTCGCAACACTCAAGTCTCCGCCCAAGAACGCTTGGCAAAAGCTCAGCAACTAGCGCAGCAGTACGAGCAAAAACTGGGAGAAACTCGCAAACAGTCTCAATCAGTAATTGCGGCTGCTCAAGCTGATGCCCAAAAAATTGGGGCAGCAAAAGTAGCTGAGGCTCAACAAGAAGCTCAAGTCGCGCGAGAAAAGGCTGGGCAAGAAATAGAGCAGCAAAAGCAAGAAGCAATGCGCTCACTAGAACAACAAGTAGACGCGCTCAGCGGCCAAATTCTCGAAAAGCTATTAGGGCAGTCGCTGGCCAAATAGCGAGACAGAAGAGTTTTAGATTTTTGATGGAATCTCAAATCTAAAATCGCTTCACCCAATCTGCACGCGCAATTATGGAAGAGTATCATGGGGACTGTTTTATTGCTAGCCACAGAAGCTAGCGGCGAAGGTGGTTTCGGTTTAAATTTCGATATTTTAGAAACCAACCTGATTAACCTGGTCATTATTATTGCAGTGCTGTTTTATTTCGGGCGCGGATTTGTAGGTAAAATCCTGACAGAGAGGCGTTCGGCCATCCAAGAGGCGATTCAAGAAGCAGAAAAACGCCAAAAAGATGCAGCAGCAGCTCTAGCAGAGCAACAGCAAAAATTGACTCAAGCGCAAGCAGAAGCCGAACGAATTCGTGCCGCTGCTGAAGAAACTGCCAAGAAAGCAAAAGAAGCAATTCTAGCTCAGGCAGCGCAAGACGTTGAACGTATGAGAGCAACAGCAGGTCAAGAGTTGGAAGCGGAGCGGGAAAGAGCGATCGCCCAACTGCGATCGGCGGTTGTATCTCTGGCATTAGCAAAGGTGGAAAGCCAGCTAAAAACTAGCTTGGACGACGGCGCTCAACACCAATTAATCGATCGCAGCATTGCGTTACTGGGAGGCTAAAAAGTGAGTACAGTCAGCACAGAAGTCTTACAGCCTTACGCATCTGCCTTGATGTCACTGGCTCAGTCCAACAATCTCTCAGAGAAGTTCGGCGAAGACATTCGTTCCTTGCTGAGCCTGCTAGAAGGTTCGGAAGACTTGCGTCAATTTTTAGGTAATCCGCTGGTAAAACCGGATGCTAAAAAAGCCGTGATTCAGCAAATAGCGGGTGAAGAAATGAGCCCCTTGATGCACAGCTTTCTGAAGCTATTAGTAGACAAAGGAAGAATTGTTTTTTTAGAAGGAATTGGCAAACAATACTTGGCAAGGCTCCGAGAACTCAACCAAACAGTATTGGCTGAAGTTACATCGGCAGTCCCGCTTTCAGACGCTCAACAGCAGACTGTTCGCGAGAAAGTGCAGGCGATGACCAGCGCTAGTCAAGTAGAAATTGAAACCAAAATAGACGCAGATTTAATCGGCGGCGTGATAATCAAAGTAGGCTCTCAAGTAATTGATGCCAGCCTGCGGGGACAATTGCGGCGTCTGGGAATTCGCTTGAATTCCTGATTTAAGGAAGCAGGAGGAAGGAAGAAGGAAGTAGGAAAAAGGAAGAAGGAAGAATCAAACCGGAAGCAGAAATAAATGAATTTCTGTTTTTGAGTTGTTAGTCCCAAATGCTTATTACCAAATCCCACTTCTTTCTGGCAGAAAACATCGACTGACAACTGACAACTGACAACTGACAACTGACACATAATAACTGACATGGCAGCAATCAGACCTGACGAAATTAGCAGCATTATTCGCCAGCAAATTGAGCAGTACGACCAAGACGTAAAAGTCTCTAACGTCGGTACTGTTCTGCAAGTAGGCGACGGCATTGCCCGGATTTATGGCTTGGATAAAGTCATGTCTGGGGAATTGCTAGAATTTGCCGACGGCACCGTGGGCATTGCACTGAACTTGGAAGAAGATAACGTCGGCGCAGTGTTGATGGGCCAAGGCCTCGGCATTCAAGAAGGTTCGGCAGTTACTGCTACTGGCAGAATTGCTGAAGTCCCCGTGGGTGAAGCAATGTTGGGACGGGTAGTTGATGCTTTGGCCCGTCCGATTGACGGCAAAGGAGAAATTAAAACTACTGAATCTCGCTTGATTGAATCTCCGGCACCGGGGATTGTTTCTCGCCGTTCTGTTTACGAACCGATGCAAACAGGAATTACCGCTATTGATGCGATGATTCCGGTGGGAAGAGGACAGCGGGAACTGATTATCGGTGACAGACAAACCGGTAAAACTGCGATCGCTATCGACACGATTATTAACCAAAAATCGGAAAACGTGATCTGCGTTTACGTAGCGATCGGTCAAAAAGCTTCTACAGTAGCTAACATCGTCAACGTCCTGCAAGAAAAGGGCGCGATGGACTACACGATCGTAGTAGCAGCCAACGCTAGCGACCCCGCAACCCTGCAATACTTGGCTCCCTACACAGGTGCTAGCTTAGCCGAGTATTTCATGTACAAAGGCAAGCACACTTTGGTCATTTACGATGACCTTTCCAAACAAGCACAAGCTTACCGCCAAATGTCTCTGTTGCTGCGACGTCCTCCCGGTCGCGAAGCTTATCCCGGAGACGTATTTTACCTGCACTCTCGCTTGCTAGAACGCGCTGCTAAATTGAGCGACGAGTTGGGCGAAGGCAGCATGACTGCTTTGCCGATTATCGAAACCCAAGCTGGTGACGTTTCTGCTTACATTCCGACGAACGTAATTTCGATTACCGACGGTCAAATCTTCCTTTCTTCTGACTTATTTAACGCTGGTTTGCGTCCGGCAGTAAACCCCGGTATTTCCGTATCGCGGGTAGGTTCGGCGGCTCAAACTAAGGCGATGAAAAAAGTAGCCGGTAAGGTGAAACTGGAATTGGCGCAGTTTGAAGAACTGGCAGCATTTTCTCAGTTTGCTTCTGACTTGGATAAAGCTACTCAGAATCAATTGTCGCGCGGTCAGCGCTTGCGGGAACTGTTGAAACAGCCCCAAAGCTCGCCTCTGCCGATGAACGAACAAGTGGCTGTAATCTATGCCGGTATTAACGGTTATATGGATGACATTCCGGTGGAAAAAGTCAGCAAGTTTACTGTTGGTTTGCGCGACTATTTGCGGACTAGCAAGCCGAAGTACGGCGAAATTGTTCAAGGCGGAAAAGCTTTGACTGATGAAGCTGAAAAGCTGCTGAAAGAAGGCATCACTGAATACAAGCAAAGTTTTCTAGTTTCTGCGTAGTAGACAAGTAGGAATTTTGAACCGCAGATGAACGCGGATTAACGCAGATAATCTGAAGTTAATCTGCGTTACTCTGCGTTCATCTGCGGTTTTAATTAAGAAGATGCGGGCAAGGATGTAAGGAGAAAGTTATGGCAAATCTGAAAACTATTCGCGATCGCATTAAGTCGGTCAAGAACACTAAAAAGATTACAGAAGCAATGCGCTTGGTGGCCGCTGCAAAGGTGCGCCGCGCTCAAGAACAGGTGACTGCTACTCGACCTTTTGCCGATCGACTGGCAGAGGTATTGTATGGTTTGGCGGAACGCTTGCAGTTTGAAAACCTGGATTTGCCGCTGCTGAAAAAACGCGAAGTGCGATCTGTGGGACTGTTGGTAGTTTCGGGCGATCGGGGTTTGTGCGGCGGCTACAACAGCAACATCATCAAATACGCCGAAAATCGCGCTAAGGAAATCAAAGCTGAAGGCTTAGACTACAAATACGTGTTGGTAGGACGCAAAGCTACTCAGTATTTCCAGCGCCGCGAACAGCCGATCGATGCTACTTACGCTAACTTGGAACAAATTCCCACAGCATCGGAAGCGGCACAAATTGCTGACGAATTGCTTTCTTTGTTCCTGTCGGGAACTGTGGACAGAGTTGAGCTAGTTTACACCAAGTTTGTGTCGCTAATTAGTTCGCGTCCGGTAATTCAAACTTTGCTGCCCCTCGACCCCCAAGGTTTGGAAACTCCCGATGATGAAATCTTCCGCTTGACATCGCAAGGCGGACAGTTTCAAGTATCGCGCGAGAAGGTTTCTGCACCTACTAAGAAGAGTTTGCCCAGGGACATGATTTTCGAGCAAGATCCGGCGCAAATTCTGGAGGCTCTTTTGCCCTTGTATTTGAACAACCAATTGTTGCGGGCTTTGCAAGAGTCTGCTGCTAGCGAGTTGGCGGCGCGGATGACGGCAATGAACAATGCTAGTGAGAATGCTAGCGATTTGATCCGTAGTTTGACGCTGACTTATAACAAGGCGCGGCAAGCAGCAATTACTCAGGAAATCCTGGAAGTTTCCGGCGGTGCTGAGGCTTTGAAGGGTTAGGTTAGGGTTGACAATTTGTTGATTTTATGGTATGCGTCTGAGGGAACTCAGGCGCTTTTTTTATTTATAAAGTTGTTACAATTGACCACAATGTACTAACAAAGCCAAACTCAAGATTTTTTGCAGAAACCGGGTTTATGGGCGTAAATCATACCTAAATGACTTAAATTAACGCTCTGTAGCGTTTTTCGCGGAAAACGGCATTTATTGCACTTTGGCATTAGTATGCACTAAGGCATATAGTTAAATTAATGCACCTGTATGCAAAAAGCTGGTTTTTAGGCAAACTACATAAAAATGTAAAAATGTATATGTTGTAAAGCCTTGAGCCTGTATGGATGAAAACAAGACTGTGGCTATTAGAGTAGAAATGCCGCCGGAGCTGCGGAACCGATTTAAGTCGGCTGTTGCTAGGGACGGTAAAAATATGAGGGATGTTTTGCTGGAATTTATGGAGCAATATGTCATGAAGGCTGAGCAACCAAAAATAGAAGCAAGTCAAAACCAAAACAACACATAGCTGCTGTGTGCAGTGGTGGAGCGATCGCATACAGGGCAAGACATTTAGTTTTTAAACTGTAAGGGAAGTCTGAAGTGAGGAGCGATCGCGTACCGAATCCAAAGCCAGAAAACGTACACCATGTTACAGATCCCGAACTCTGTGAAAAGATGGGCGAAAAATACAACTGGCGGTTAAAAGAAATCCGAGTGACTCGTAACACCCCCCCTGATGTGGCTTGCGTGTTTGACGGGGAACAAACCTCGTTTCAGGATATGTGGCAAGATTACCAAGATTAAAGGAAAGGGAGGAAAAATGACTAAAAAAATCTGGATTGTCTACAAAACCGAAAGCATGAGTGCTCCCGGCTGGGAACAACGTCAGCTTATGCCGAGGGGCAGTGTAACTAATATACTTTGGGAAAATTGGACTTGGGAAGAAAACCCAGAAATTCCTCAAGTAGGGGACAAAACCCGCGATTATGAAAATCTATCTGACCCCGGTAATGGAGTCACCCACGGGAAAGATGGAGATTGGGTAGTTACTCGCGTTCAGCAGTTTTTTGCTTCGGATACTGAGGAGCGAATTGTGGTGTGTTACTGTTCTTACCAACCTGTTACATCTGATTGGGAAGCGCTACAACGGGGTGAGTCTGTCAATCAGATGCTAGCAACTGTCGAGCAATATTGAGTGGATAATTAGTTCGTAAAAGCGATCGACTATTCCTGCACAATCTCATACAAATCTTCGATCGACAAATCAAAAGTCCTAGCCAACTTGTGCAAGGCCGTCACATCAACTGTTGCTAATCCGGGCGATCGGGCATAGGTTCTGAGCGTGCTGTAGACTACGCCCGATCGCTCTGAAACTTCTTTCAGCGTCCAGCCCTTCTCGGCAGCAAATTCTCGAACCCGCAACTTAATTAATCCCATAACCTCTTGACATTTGACTAATATAAGTCATACAATTGTATTGTAAAAAGCGATCGCCCCAACGTCTGGAAAACTTAAAGACGATCGCCTATCAAAGTTCAAATCCCATATAAGGGACTGATCTATCTATCAAATTCCCAAATCAGGAATCGATCTATCCAAATCAGGAATCGATCTATTCAAATCAGGAAACTTATCAACTATGTTAGCAAGCTTTCGACCAAAATCAACCCCCAGACACAGATTGAGCCGGTTTGTCACAAAAGAGGCGATCGCGCGGCTGCTGAAAATCAAGGTAGAACAAATATATCGCTTCGAGTGCTGGGCGCATATCCTGTACGTGCACGCCAAAGGCATGAGTCGGTTTGTGAGTTATGCCGACTTTCCGCCTGTTTTGGGAGTGGAATCGCCCTCTGGTTTAGATTTTGGTTATTGGAAGCGGCGGATAGCGAGTCAGAAACAGAGACACGCGCCGGATTTTTGGGTGGATTTTTATGCGGCAAGATTTCAGAAAGCTGTTTGTGTTTCTGAATTGTTGGAGTGGGGGGAAATGGTGGGGGTGATTAAATTGATGTTAAGTGCGATCGCCCTGGAGTCGCTGCGAAAGGTTTACGCACAAGAGAAATCTCTGCTGGAACATTTCTAAATACTAAATGATTAACGATCAGGATTTTCTGCACGGTGCAGCGTTCTTAAGATTAATTAACTCGGGCTCTAGGATTACCATCACCCATGCCTTTGAAATACATCAGTCAATATACTTAGTTGAAAGTGAGAGCAGTAAGTCAGCTATTCTCTTCAAAGTTTCTAAGAAAGCTACTTCTGCATGGTCTTTCACGTTGAGCGCTCAGGAAAAATCTGCTCTAGCTACTGTGTATGACAAGTATCCTGACTTTTCGGCATTTATCGCGCTAGTTTGTCACAAAGACGGTATCTGCTGTATAGCTGAAGAGCGATTGTGGAGTATAGTTGATAAAAATGCAGATATTAGTGTTCAACACATATCCGTGTCTAGGCGACCTCACGGAAGTTACCATGTAAGTGGCCCAGGCAGGCAGCAGATGAATCAGACCGTACCTCAGAATGATTGGCCTCGCGTAGTTTTGTAAAATAAAAAAACCGCCATGAGTAAAATTTCTATTAAAAATGATGGCTATTGTATCAACAAGTTTCTTGACAGGATTAAGAGCAAACTTGGAGACACAGAAGCAAAGCAGTTAAAGCAAGCTGCTGTTGAAATTGTTCAAAATTGCGTTGATGTTTACTCAACAACATTTGGCTCTGGTGATGTTGGTGCTACAGGAACAGGTATTGTTAGCAATCATCATAAAGGCAAAATACCTAATGGTACTACTGGACTAATCTATGGCAAAGTCCAAAGCGGCAAAACTAATACTACCATTGCTACGCTAGCACTTGCTGAAGCTAATAAATTCCGTTGCTTCATTGTATTAACGTCTGATAATACATGGCTGGGAAAACAAACAGCAGAGCGTTTCACCAATCAGATCAAAGGTGGCCCTGTTGTCCGTAATTGGGAACAATGGAAAAATGATCCCACAGAATTTGGTAATCAACTGCACAACTATATTAATGATACTGGTGTTGTCTTAGTCTCCACAAAAAATGGGCGTCATCTTGAAAACTTGCTTGACGTTCTAAAGTCTGCTAAAGCCAGTAGCGTACCCACTCTGATCTTTGATGATGAGGCTGACAATGCTAGTCTAAATACCAACGAAGCCAAGCAAGCTAAGAAGGAAAAAAATACAGTTACTGATAGTAAGATATTTGAATTAATAGCCAAAATTAGGCAACAAGTTGCTAATCACATATATTTACAAATCACAGCTACCCCTCAAAGCTTGTTGCTGCAAAATATTGATCACCCCTGTAAACCAGCATTCTGTGTACTCTCTAAACCAGGCAAAAATTATATAGGAGGAGACAAATTTTTTGAACAAAATAGCCAACATTGCTGTCCGGTGGAAGCTGAAGAACTGGATAAGTTAAAAAAACAGAGAGGAAAAATAAACCCTGGAGATGATTGGGATATGCCGCCAGGGCTGAAATTAGCTTTGTGCTGTTTTTTTGTAATTGCTCAACTAGGGGAAAAAAGGGAGCCATCAATAGAGAGAGCTTCTTGAATGGATTGATAAGCAGTTAAACCCTGTCGCTTCCCAGTATTGACAACTGAACGAACGG
>NZ_JAMPLN010000033.1:0-62293 GCF_040004035.1 Microcoleus vaginatus FACHB-2002
AGGTGGAACAGTTAATGAAGTTAACTCCTTCTAAACGCCGCTTTTATCAACAAGGTATGCGGGCTGCAACCCTTATACAGTCTATCTCGTAGACCTCTTTGTCACCCCCCCAGACTCTTGTCAAGCCTACCTTTTCAGTTTACTTGTCACCCGTCGGTCAAATCATCCTATTTAGTTATTGACAATTGCTCTTCTCTGTTGAATTGTCAGGGAACGTATATATAAGGTTACAAATTGTATCACAAGCAACAGAAAGTACCCAATGTTTTATGTAGTGCCCTACAATTGAGAAAAGAAACAAGATTAAGAGGCGCGATCCCGATGGATATGAATATGGATATGAATATGGATATGAATGAAAACCTAGACTGGGAAGAAGCATTTGAGTACCGAGCGGGCTTAACAGTGGAGTTGAAGTCCCAGCCAGGTGTTTTCGATACGATCGCTTACTATGAAGTGATGATGGTACCGCCCATCTGGTTAGAAAATGACCCGCGTCCCCGCTATCCTCACGAACTGCGAGTCGTTGCCCACCAGCCAACTGTGTCCAATGTTTGCCGGATTTCAGAGAGTCCTGTTTTAGTCGCCTCCTAGGTTTTTTCAGCCGGAAATATCGGCGATGGCATATAGCCAGCAATCAAACCGATGCAGTGATTTTCGGATTGAGATTGCTTGAGTTTACTTTGTGGCATCGGCTAAGTAGTCGTAGGGTGCGCCGCCATGAACAACCCCTAACGCAGCATATCGACAATCTCACAGATCCGCACCTGTGCGATCGAGAGGCGATGTAAACAAACACAACACTTATTTTCTAGCCAAACTTTGTAAAAATGGTATTATTTTAGGGTTTCGGTAATTCCTTCCCCTATCAATAACCGCACGTTGGTCTAAAATCTCCTCAGCGACCAGAAAGGCGATATGGGCGATCGACTTTCACGAAAAAACTGCGGTAATCCAAAAGTATATTGGTACAAATTGTATTAAATCCATCTTGATATTAATGAGAGTTGTTTGAGGTTTTTCCTAGGGTGACTAATTCGGTTTATTAACACAAAACTGACAATTTTAACCATAAAAATTAAATTGGTATGTTAAGATGACACAAGCCCTTACCATACTTGATTTCAATTATGGCTGAAAAATTAATAGTTAGAAACTTTGCTGGCATCAAGGATTTGGAGATTGAAATCAAGCGAATAAATATACTTATTGGCCCTCAAGCCAGCGGTAAAAGTGTTTGCGCTAAACTCCTTTTTTATTTTAAGAACTTCGTATGGGAAATTTTATCGGTTGTAAAGAATGAGCAGACAAAACGAAATCTAGATTCAAACTATTCCAAGACGTTTGAGGAATATTTTCCTCCTGATTGTTGGGGAAAACAAAATTTTTTCATCAGGTATGAAATTTCCAATGTTTTTATAGAAGTTAGGAGAAAACAGGATACCAAAGGTAGAATTTCCCTCAGCTATTCAGATTTTTTCAAGAAAGAATTGGCAGACCTACGCAATTTACTCAAAAAAACCAGAGAGAAAGGCTCTGAAATAGCTCCTAGTTTTGATATTATTTATACTTTATTTTTATCCCAAAACATTTTAAAAGAACACTTAGTAGAAAGTTTAGGCCGATCCATTGGTCGAGAGGCAGCCTTCAATCAGCTTTTTATTCCTGCTGGCCGCTCATTTTTCTCTAATCTTCAGAGCAATATTTTTTCTATTCTGTCAAGCAATAATACCTTAGATCCATTTCTAAGATCGTTTGGCTCAACATACGAAGGGATAAAAAATTTGGGTATACAATATGAAGTTGATGTTGAAGATAAATATACAAAAGATATACTAGAGGAAATAAACAGGCTAATAGAGCAGTCTTTATGTGGTAAGCACATACAGGAAAAAGGCAAAGATTTTCTGGAGGTGGCAGATGGAAGACGTATTAGTATTGCGAACTCATCTTCCGGTCAACAGGAAACATTGCCTCTGACAATTATGCTAGCTGCACTACCTTTACTAGCTTCCCCTCCTGTCGGTCAGACAGTGTATATTGAGGAGCCGGAAGCGCATTTATTTCCAAGTGCACAGCGTAATATTATTGAATTGATCGCTACTGTCTTTAATTCTCGTAAAGAGCAACTTCAATTCTTCATAACTACCCATAGTCCTTATGTCCTGACAGCGCTTAATAATCTGCTCCAGGCTGGGCTTCTTTATGAAGAGTCCAGCGAAGATATACAACATCAACTAGAAAAGATTGTATCTAGATACAAATCATTAGATGTTGACGATCTCTCAGCCTATGTTTTGAGCGATGGAAAATGCAATAGTATTGTGTGTCCTGATACTGGGTTGATTGACGCGCGAGTAATTGATTCTGTTTCTGATGAACTAGCTATTGAATTCGATCAACTTCTCAACTTAGTTTGAATCGTATATGAAAAGTCTTCCCGAGTGTGAGGAACGTAGATCCGATACCAAGATTGTCTTGCAGGAGAACAAAAGTAAAATAACGTTCCTCAACCCGAATAAAGACGAAATATTAATAATTAAAATTGATGGCTGCGTTATTAGTGACAATGAGACTTTGCGTTGCGACTACGCACTCATTCCTTCTGATGCAGTAGAAATATATGTAGAGTTGAAAGGAAGTGATATTGCACAGGCGGTTAAACAAATAGAATCAACTATTAATTTACTTTCGGCAAATCCCCAAAAGATTAAGAAGCTATGTTTTGTCGTGTCTACACGAGTGCCAAAACAGACAACAAGTATACAACAGCTACAAAGTCAGTTTAAGAAAAAATTTAATGCTAGTTTCCGCATCAAGAATATTCAAGATGAGTATGATTTAAGTACGTCCACAAGCTAAACTAACGAGAACTTTGATATGACGAACATACAAAACTTTAGCAGAAAATGAGTCAGCGGACGATCGCCCTGCCTCAACTAAATTTGAGTTCGTATTTATAATAATTAATTCTGACACCTACCTTAAGAAATATCTTTTTGGGACTTCCCCAACACATCCCACCACTCCCAACATATACTACGGATCAGTGTGCAGTGCACACTCTACAAAAAATTTTGTGTAAATCCTATTTTATATTGCTTAATTCCTTGATCCCCGTAATTGGTCACCTTTATTCGAGCAGAACTGTGCGATATTTAGCCATAAATTAATATTGATTTAAACTTTTATGGAGACATAAACGAGCTAGAATTCAATAGTTGGTGTGGAAGGCATGGAGTTTAAATACAAAATGTCACAGATAACAAATTAATATCGATCGCACTTCTCGATCGCACTTTACAAAACAACCAAAACTCAGGAGTCAATCGCTGATGATGCTAGGAACAACCGAGATCCCGCAATTAAAGCCGCTTTCCGACTCAGAACTACACAAAATGAACGCCTACTGGCGGGCGGCAAACTACCTATCCGTCGGACAAATCTATCTCCTCGACAACCCCCTACTCAAAGAACCCCTCAAAATCGAACACGTCAAACCGAGACTCCTCGGACATTGGGGCACCACTCCAGGTCTAAACTTCATCTACGTTCACCTCAACCGCATCATCAAAGCCCAAGACCTCAACACCATCTACATCGCAGGCCCCGGACACGGCGGGCCGGGCTTGGTCGCCAACACTTATCTCGAAGGCACTTACAGCGAATATTACTCGAACATTTCCCAAGATGAAGATGGTATCAAACGGCTGTTCAAACAGTTCTCCTTTCCCGGCGGTATCCCCAGCCACGTCGCCCCGGAAACCCCCGGTTCGATTCACGAAGGCGGCGAACTCGGCTACGCCCTCGTCCACGCTTACGGGGCGGCCTTCGACAATCCCGATTTGATTGTGGCGGCCGTTGTCGGCGACGGGGAAGCGGAAACCGGCCCGCTAGCTGCTAGCTGGCACTCTAACAAGTTTCTCAACCCGGTTCGCGACGGGGCCGTGTTGCCGATTCTGCACTTGAACGGCTACAAAATTGCCAATCCTACCGTCTTGGCCCGCATTCCGCAGGAGGAATTGGAAAGTTTGATGGTCGGTTATGGCTACAAACCTTATTGGGTGGAAGGTTCAGACCCGGAAACCATGCACCAGTTGATGGCTGCAACTCTCGATACCGCGATCGGCGAAATTAAGGCGATTCAGGAAAAAGCCCGGACAGAGGGCTATTCGGGCCGTCCCCAGTGGCCGATGATTGTGATGAAAACTCCCAAAGGCTGGACGGGGCCGAAGGAAGTAGACGGTAAGAAAACTGAGGATTATTGGCGATCGCACCAAGTCCCACTTTCGGAAATGGCTTCTAAGCCGGGACACGTCCAACTCCTGGAAGATTGGATGAAAAGCTATAAGCCCGAAGAACTCTTCGACGAAAAGGGCAAGTTAATTCCCGAATTGGCGGAACTCGCACCCAAGGGATCTCGGCGGATGGGGGCAAATCCCCACGCTAACGGCGGCCTGCTGCTGCGAGACTTGAAAATGCCGGAATTTGAAGACTACGCCGTTGACGTGCAAAAACCGGGCACTGTAATGGCAGAAGCAACCCGCGTTGCCGGCCGCTTCCTGCGAGAGGTGATGACACTGAATCAGGAAAACGCCAATTTCCGCATTGTCGGGCCCGACGAGACGGCCTCAAACCGCCTCGATCCGGTGTTTGAAGTGACGAACCGGGTGTGGGCGGCGGAAATTTTGCCCGAAGACGACCACATCTCCCCCGACGGCCGGGTGATGGAAGTCCTCAGCGAACATCTATGTCAGGGATGGCTGGAAGGCTATTTGCTGACGGGACGCCACGGCTTTTTCTCTTGCTACGAAGCGTTTATTCACATCATCGATTCGATGTTCAACCAACACGCCAAGTGGTTGAAAACTACTAACGACATTCCTTGGCGCCGACCGATCGCCTCTCTCAACTACCTGCTAACTTCTCACGTTTGGCGGCAAGACCACAACGGTTTTTCTCACCAAGATCCGGGTTTTATCGACCACGTAATTAACAAGAAAGCGGAAGTGGTGCGGATTTATTTGCCGCCGGATGCGAACACTTTGCTGTCAGTAACGGATCACTGTCTCCGCAGCCGTCACTATGTCAACGTGATTATTGCAGGGAAGCAGCCGGCATTGCAGTATTTGGATATGGATGCTGCGATTAAACACTGTACCGCCGGCATCGGCATTTGGGAGTGGGCCAGCAACGATAAAGGCGGCGAACCGGATGTGGTGATGGCTTGCGCGGGTGATATTCCGACGCTGGAAACTTTGGCTGCTGTTGACATTCTCCGCCGAGATTATCCCGATTTAAAAGTGCGGGTGGTTAATGTGGTGGATTTGATGACACTTCAGCCTTCTAGCGAACATCCTCACGGTTTGTCTGACAGGGATTTTGATAGTTTGTTCACGAAAGATAAGCCGGTGATTTTTGCTTTTCACGGCTATCCTTGGCTGATTCACCGATTGGCTTACCGCCGGACGAATCACTCGAATATTCACGTTCGGGGTTACAAGGAAGAGGGAACGACTACGACGCCGTTTGATATGGTGGTGGTTAATGACCTCGATCGATTCCACTTGGTTGGAGATGTACTCGATCGCGTTCCGAAACTGAGTTCTGTAGCAGCTTACGGCAAACAAGCTATCCGTGACAAGCTGATCGAGCACACGCAGTATATCACCAAGCACGGCGATGATATGCCGGAAATCCGCGACTGGAAGTGGCCGCACGCGGGCCCGGTTTCGTCGGAAGCGCCGAAGGAAACAAAAGATCCGGGGGCGACGGCAGAACAAACCGTGCGATCGGGTGCTCCTGGGTAGGTGCGATCGCTTGTAGAGCACAAGCTACTCATCCCTATGATTGTCAACCACAGGGAAAATTAACGATTTTGCGAGTATACAACCTACGCAAGATCGAGGTTTGACCTCAGTTTGACAATCATAGGGAGTGACATCAGTTAAATAAAGCTTCAGCTAGCAATCTCAATTTCTAGGTATGCGCCCGGAACAATAGTGTCGATCGCGTTCCGAATATCGTCTTGATGTTTTTGAATGCGAGGCCAAGAAGTAGACAGCAAAACCACAATAGCAATTTGTCGGTTTGTCAGGTTTTGTTGATAACGCAAGTTGCGATCGGTCGTCACCAGCAGATTATACCCATCGCGTTCGGCAGTGTCGAGCAGATCGCCATTTGCTAATGTTGACCATCCACGTTCATAAGCAGTATCTACTGTATGACTCAGCAGCGATCGGCGCAACGGTACTGGCGTACCTTGATCGAACAATATCTTCATGCCACCATCTGCGTTATTGAGGCTAGGGCGCGATCGAGTAGCACCTCAACTTGGGTGCGAGTTACTCCCGGAAACCATTCGAGAAACTGGTCAATAGATGCTCCATCTTTAAGGTTCTCGAAAAAGGCGGCAACAGGTACGCGCGTGCCCCGAAATACCCATGCACCGCTTACCTTGCTTGGATCGCGTTCAATGACTTCAAAGAGGTGTATATTCTGCATGACGATCGTGTAGTATACAATTAAAACAAGATAATATGTAAGTTATCTTAGCATCAATCAACAATGATTTATGATTTGTACATTCAAAAGAGGCGGTAATGCTTAAAGAAATAGAAATCCAAAATTTTAGGTGCTTTGAGCAAGTCAAAATTTCTGGGTTTGAAAGAGTCAATTTAATCGGCGGTAAAAATAATGCTGGCAAGACAGGCTTGCTAGAAGCAATTTTTCTCAATTTTGCTCCCGATCTTAGTAGTATAGTAATGCTAAGAGAGCTGAGAAGAGAGTCATCAGCAGCCCTAGATGCTATGCCAGATAGAGCATGGAATCACTTATTCTATGCCTTAAAAAAAGATAAAACTATAGTTATTCAGGGAAAGAACGATAATGACAAGGATAATATCGACCGACTAGAAATTCAAATAGAAATCAATTCACGTGAGTCTGATATAATTATTCAAACAATAAAAGGTGAAAAGATACTTGACCAGTTAGTAGGAACTGTTACTTATAGAAGCTCACTGAGTAATACAAGTTTCACTGTGTACGAAATACCGATCGTTCCTCCTTTTATCAGAATTCCAGGAAGAAAACTCATAGAATCATTCGATCAAGCGCGCTTGGATGATAAAGATAGCGAAGTTTTGAAAGCTTTTCAAATTATTGACCCTACGATCGAATCTGTAGAAAGTTTTTCAATTGGCGAACCCACACTTTACTTAAGAAGAAAGGGCGAAAAGCGTTTGCCTTTATCATTGTTTGGAGATGCAATGAATAGAGTTGCATATATTATTCTTAAATTAGTAAACAATAAACACAAAATACTGCTAATTGATGAAATAGAGAATGGCATTCACCATACAAGTCAGCGTAATTTTTGGAGAGTGTTATTTCGGTTGGCGGTTGAACTGGATACGCAGATTTTTGCTACAACGCACAGTTTAGAGATGCTTCAAGCATTTGCTGAGGTGGGTTTAGAAACCACTAAGGAATGCAGCAGCGCATATTTTGAACTAGCAAGGAAACTCAAAACAAATCAAATAATCGGAAGTCGGCTCGATTTGGAAACGTTGAATTACGCACTAGAGCATCAAGAAGGAGTGAGAGGTGAGTAATATTGTTATAGTAGAAAGTAAAAATGATAAATTTTTCATGCAGGCAATGGTTGAGAAACTAAACTGCGATATCCAGGTAGAAAAACCTATTTATATAAATGATTATGAACCTTTGGAAGGCTTGAGCGAAACAGAGTTAATCAAAGCTTTAAAAAATTTAATAAGAAAGATTGACCGAAAAGATATCGAAAAGATTGGAATTATTATCGATATTGATAATTGTTCCGAGCAAGAACGGCTGGAATTCGTAGATAGATGTATAAAACAAGTGTTTCAAGCTGAAAGCTTGTCAAGCACTAAACAATTTATCGATATTTGTACAGATCATGGAACAAATGCAAAATTGGCTTGTTACTTTACAAATGTTGGAGGTCAAGGCGAACTGGAAACGCTTTTAAAGGCAATAAAGGCTAGAGAATCACCTCATGCTGATTGTTTGAATAGCTGGAAAACTTGCATACAAAGCCAGGGACAGCAAATTAACCAGAAAGGTTTTGATAAATTCTGGGTGAGCATCTATCTCAGGTATGATACTTGCTCAGATAACGAACAGCAACAAGCTGGCAGAAAATGCACTATGTCTGGGTTTGATTATGTTATGAAACACAAAAAAGATATTTGGGATTGGGATAATCCTGCACTCGATGATTTGAAGGAGTTTTTTAAACTCTTTTGCTAACATAGTAAAATTCACACACAATTAACTCATGAGCTTAAAAATCTACTTTGTACGACACGGTGAAACGACTTACAGCAAGACTGGCGGTTTCTGCGGCCATATCGATCCAGAATTAACGCCCGTAGGTTCTCAAATGGCAGAACAGTTTGGCGCCGCTTACGCAAAATTGCCTTGGAATGCTGTTTATGTCAGTCCGATGAAACGAACTATTGCTACTGCAAAACCTTTGTGCGATGCTGTGGGAATTGAAATGCAGCTTCGCGACGGACTGAGGGAAATTAATTACGGTGAGTGGGAAGGCAAAACAGTAGAAGCGGTCAAAAAAGAATACGAAGAAGATTATATTAATTGGCTGACTGAACCTGCTTGGAATGCACCTAATGGTGGCGAAACTTCGGTGGAAATTGCTAGTAGAGCTTCCTTAGTGATCGCAGAAATTGAGGAAAAGTACAAGAGCGGTAATGTTTTGGTTGTCTCGCACAAAGCGACTATTAGAATTATTCTGTGCAGTCTCTTGGGGATTGATTTGGGACGTTATCGCTATCGCATTGCCGCTTTAGCAGCTTCTGTCAGTATTGTTAAGTTTGACGTGCGCGGGCCGTTGCTGGAGGTTTTGGGCGATCGATCGTACATGGATGAAAACCTCCGCAATTTACCCGGTACTTGAAATTGCGGGTAGGCTGCGCGCACTGCCTACCCGGAGCGTCTGAAACTAAATCGCGCCTATGTAAGACAATCCTAAAATCGTACCCGTTCCCAAAATATGACCGAAGCAGAGACTTCCCACAAGTGCACCCAAACTCAAGCCGCCGACCAAACCCGATGAGGGCGCGGCTGGGCCTGTGTGAGGCTTTTGGATGGTCGATCTGCCGATCGCAATAGCTAAAATATTGCAAAGAATCATAATCAAACCGGTCGTGGGGCTCCACTCTACGGTTCTGGCGACAGTGGCAAGTAAAATTGGTGTAAACATCGATCGACTCCTTAAACTTTAGTAAATGAAAATCTGCATAGAAGATATATCAAAAAAATGCAACTGTTAGCTACAGATTGCATTAAGAGTTAATTTTTCGACATTTTTCTTAATAATTTTCCCAGGATCTCAAGGTTTCTTAGTCTGTGCAGGCGGATGAAAGTTTGACAAGACGCGATTTCAATCGCCTAGCGATCGAAAGAACGAATCAACAGGACATAATAAAGCATGAAAATACTGGTGTTAAATGCGGGTTCTAGTAGTCAAAAGAGCTGTCTTTACGAGTTAAACGGTGTCCTGCCCGATCGACCTTTGCAACCCCTCTGGTCAGCTCAAATTGATTGGACTCACCAGCAGGGTATAGCAGAGTTGAAAGTCAAAACAGCAAAAGGCGATCGGCTTGAGGAGGAGTTTGCATCCGAGTCTCGCGAAGATGCTATTTCTCGAATGCTGGAGAGTCTTTGGAAGGGAAGAATTCAAACAATTAATGATTTAAACGAGATTGATATTGTCGGCCACCGCGTCGTACACGGCGGACAAGATTATCAGCAAAGTACGTTAATTTCGCCGGATGTTAAAAAGGCGATCGCCCGTTTATCTGTTTTCGCCCCTGTCCACAATCCGGTTAACCTCGAAGGTATCGAAGCCCTTGAAAAAATCCTCCCAAATCGGTCGCAAGTAGCAGTATTTGATACAGCTTTTCACGCACAATTGCCGCCCGCAGCCTTTGTGTATCCCGGCCCCTATGAATGGCTGGAAAATGGGATTCGCCGTTACGGTTTTCACGGGATTAGCCATCAATATTGCGCGCGTCGGGCCGCCGACATTCTGGGTAAAGATTTGGCAGATTTGCGGTTGATTAGCTGTCATTTGGGCAACGGATGTTCTCTGGCGGCCATTCGCGGTGGCTGGAGTGTTGACACGACGATGGGATTTACGCCTTTGGAAGGTTTGATGATGGGAAGTCGATCGGGTTCGATCGATCCAGGCATTCTCATTCATCTGTTAAAACAATCCGAGTTTACTGCTGAGAAACTTGATGGTATTCTCAATCGAAATTCTGGTTTAAAAGGGATTTCTGGGGTATCTAGCGATATGCGGCAGATTGGAGATGCGATCGCCCAAGGTAATCAGAGAGCTCAACTTGCTTTGGATATTTACATCCACCGTTTGCGTGCCGGAATTGGTGCCATGCTGGCGAGTTTGGGAGGGTTGGATGCTTTAATTTTTACGGCGGGAGTTGGGGAAAATTCTGCTGTTGTACGGGCTGCAGCTTGCGAACCTTTTGGATTTATCGGGTTAAAATTGGATGGGGATAAAAATCAACAGTCACCGATCGATCAAGATATTGCGGCCGTGGATTCGGCGGTGAGAATTTTGGTGGTCCACACGCAGGAGGATTGGGAAATTGCGCGAGAATGCTGGAAACTTTATCACTAACTTATTTTATGAATTCCTTCAACAGCGATGCCCACTAAGCATTGCACAATGGTCAACAATCACGAACCCCGCCACCGGAATATATCTAATTCATCGGCGTTAATCTGTGTTTATCTGCCCTCATCGGCGGTAAAAAAAAGAGAATGTATTAACCGCAGATGACAAGGGATTGACGCTGATTCACGCAGATGAAAAAAAGAGAGATAGGAATAATTCCGATGCTAACAGATTTGATATGACAACGCAATGCGTAGCCGGATTGTTAAGGGTTGCTAACTGGAATTTATTTGGGGATGTTGGTTAATAGTGAGTGCCACAAATTACAAAACTTGCCTGGGGGCGATCGGAATCTCAATAATAAACTCGGTTCCCTCTCCGGGTGCAGAAACGCAAGTCAATTTTCCACCATGAGAATTGACAACAATCGAGTGAGAAATAGACAATCCCAAACCAGTTCCCGACCCCACGGGCTTAGTTGTAAAAAATGGATCGAATATCTTGTGCAGCACCTCCGTGCTCATCCCCGGCCCGCTGTCGGCAATTCTAATTATGACAGAATTCCTGTCAGTCACCTCTGTAGAAATTGTAATAGCAAGCTGTTGATGAGAGTTTTCCGGGTCATCTCTTGCTACGAGGAGAGCATCGATCGCATTGGTGAGAATATTCATAAACACCTGATTGAGTTGTCCGGCGTAGCATTCCACCAGGGGTAGAGAACCGTAGTCTTGAATCACCTTAATAGACGGTCGTTCCGGTCTATCTTTGAGGCGGTGTTGCAAAATCAGTAGGGTGCTGTTAATACCCTCATGGATATCTACTGGTTTAAACTCTGCTTCGTCCATCCGCGAAAAGTTCCGCAACGACAGAACAATTTGGCGGATGCGATCGGTACCCATTTTCATCGAAGACAGCATTTTGGGCAGGTCTTCTTGCAAGAACTCCAGGTCGATTTCTTCGGCTGCGATTTGAATTTCGTCAGCAGGGTTAGGATAGTGCTGTTGATAAAGCTGTACGAACTTTAACAAATCTTGGGCGTATTGCTGTGTATGGACGAGGTTGCCGTGAATGAAGTTGACCGGGTTGTTAATTTCGTGGGCGACTCCACCAACCATTTGCCCCAAACTAGACATTTTTTCGCTATGAATTATCTGTGATTGGGTGCGTTGCAACTCACTTAGGGCGTTTTTGAGTTCACCGGTGCGGTGTTCCACGCGGTCTTCTAATTCTGCATTACTTTTTTCTAAGGCGGTAAACGATTCGCGCAGTTGTCTTGCCATCTGGTTAAAGGAGTTGGCAAGGGCGTTGAGTTCTTGAATACGGCTGTCTTCTACACCTTGGTCGAAGTTGCCAGATGTTATTGCCTCACTCGCCCGATTCAGTCGCAGAATCGGACGCGCAATCCAGCCGGAGGTGATAACGCCCATCCCACAAGCTACCCCCAATGCTGCTAAGCAGAGCAAGATTGTGGTGCGAGTGTTGGCATCAATCTGTGCCATGAATTCGCTTTCTGGCACACTCACCACCACTAACCAATCCAATCCATATTGGTCGCGCCAGGGAGTGAGTTGCACATAGTAGAGTTCTCCCTGAAAATCAAGTCGGAGATCCGTGTCTCCAGAAATAGATTGAAACCCTTTGAAGCGTTGCTGGATTTGTTTGGCAATTCCCTGCACTATGGGATTGGGACTGTCGATCGCCTTCAAACGCCGAATCTCGTCTTTGATGGTAGTAAAGGGCTGTTCTTTCGCAGAATTTGCGATCAACAGCCCATTTCGTTCCATGATGAAAACCTGCCCTGAGCTACTGAGATCTATATTCCGTAAGAAATGGCTCAGTTTCAACAGATGGATATCGACTCCAACCATTCCTAGCAAGCGATTATTTGCGTCATAGATGGGGCGACCAGCGGAGGCAGCGATGTAGGGATAATTGGGATAATTTACGGTGACGATCCGCGACCAGATGGGTTTACCTGCTTTCATGGGTTCGGTGTACCAAGGTTCTTGCAAGTTGTCCCAATCATAAATAGTCACGACGTGAGTGCGATCGCCTTTGTTATCGGTGGCATAGTTGGTGACATTATTCGGCGGTTTGGGACTCCAATCATCAATCACGACGGTTTTGGGGTCGTAGCGTGCGGCTCCTACTCCCTCACCCGTGATCAGTCCAATGCCGATGTAATTCAGGTCATAGGCCTGCATTTGGTGCCAGAAATACTTACCGAGGGTTTGGCGATCGCGCACATCCAGCAATCCCATCCGAATCGCATCGGCGTTAATCTGAATCACTTGATGCGGAATAGATAAATAAGCCTCCAGATGTTGATTCACCGAAATGCTGGTTCGATGCATCAACTGAGCCGCCAGGTCGTTTACGGCTTTTTGTCCATTTTTGAACGACAAATATCCAACCAGACCGACCGCTCCAAAGATTTGCAAAACAAATGGCACCATCAGTATGAGCTGCAATGGGATCGCCGGAGTTTTGCCGAAGTGACGTATCTTCATGATCGGAATTTAATTTTACTTTAGTATGATCTACTATCTACAGTTCGATCGTGAAGCTACACACAAGATTTACTTTCTTAATAAAAAATCTGACACTTTTTATGCTTTGCCGGAGCATTGCCACCTCGTCGTGATGAAAAGCCCTCAGTGCGGCTGCAAAATGGCGATCGTCCTATTATGAAAACCCGATCGCTCGACTTGGCGACAGAGTTTTCGCCGAGTTTAAATTGCGAATTCAAAGTTTAGTAAACGCAATGCGTGGCCGGATTGTTAAGGGTTGCTAACTGGAATTTATTTGGGGATTTGGGTTGATAGTAGGGCCGATTACAAAACTTGCCTGGGGGCGATCGGAATTTCAATAATAAACTCGCTCCCCTCTCCTGGTGTAGAAACGCAAGTCAATTTTCCGCCATGAGAACTCACAACAATCGAGTGAGAAATAGACAATCCCAAACCAGTTCCCGAACCCACGGGCTTAGTTGTAAAAAATGGATCGAATATCTTGTGCAGCACCTCAGTGCTCATCCCCGGCCCGCTGTCGGCAATTCTAATTATGGCAGAATTCCTGTCAGTCACCTCTGTAGAAATTGTAATTGTAGGCTGTTTATGAGAGTTTTCCGGACAATCTCTTGCTACGAGGAGAGCATCGATCGCATTTGTCAAAATATTCATAAATACCTGATTCAACTGAGACGCATAACAAGTAATTAGGGGTAGCGTGCTGTAATTTTTAATCACCTCAATTCCCAAACGCCCGCCCTCTTTTCTCAGGCGCGGTTGCAGCAACATCACCGTACTGTCGATGCCTTGATGGATATCTACCGACTTCATTTGCGCTTCGTCGAGGCGAGAGAAATTCCGCAAGCTTAGCACAATATCCCGGATTCTTTCCGCTCCTACTTTCATGGAATCCAGCAGCTTTTGCAAATCCTCGCTCAAAAATTCCAGCTCAATTGTTTCTATTTCTTCTAGAATTTCATCAGCCGGTTCTGGATAGTGCTGCTGGTAAAGCTCAATCAATTTTAGCAAGTCTTTAACGTATTCGCTAGCCGGATTAAGATTGCCGTAGATAAAACTTACAGGATTATTAATTTCGTGAGCTACACCAGCGACCATTTGCCCCAAACTAGACATTTTTTCCGTTTGAATTAATTGAGCTTGAGTTAGTTTAAGTTCGCGCAAAGTTTGTTCTAAACGCTCGTTCTTTTCATTTAACTCCTGCGTTCGTTCTTGTACTTTCTGTTCCACAGAATTGTAAAGCAAAGCATTTTCCAAAGAAATAGCCACTTGGGAAGAAAGCAACCTTAAAACTTCCAATCTGTGGGGAGTAAATGCTCCGACAGTCAAATTGTTTTCTAAATAAAGAATGCCGATTAGTTTGCCTTGATTGATGATTGGAGTACACAAAATAGATTGCAGTTGGTGTTTAGCGATGTAAGGATCGGCTGTGAATAGTCCCTCAGCCGCCGCATTGCTCAACACCAAATCCGAGCGAGTCCTTTCCACGTAATTAATCACCGTCACAGGTAAATCATGATAGTCTCCAACAGGCGTAAATTGCAGCACAGCTACATCTTCAGCAAATACTGACGCTTTAGCTGAAATCAACAGTTTACCATCTCTAACTAAAATCAGAAAACCTAATTGAGCACCCGCATTTTCTAAGGAGATTCTCATCAAAGAAGCCAGCAACTTATCGAGGACAATTTCGCTAGAAATCGCCAGAGATGCTTTCATTACCGTTGCCAAATCCAGCACTCTCGCATCGCTGCCAGTAGAAGTATGAATAGTTGTGGTAGTTTGATTGTTGTTAAAACTTCCGTTGATTGGCGTCATTTCCCGCAACTGCGGATACTTCTGTTCTAAATCTTCTACTTTGCGAACTGCACCCCAGCGCAAGTAGCACGAGTGAGCTTCGCGCAAGTGAATTTTGGCATATTGATACTTGCCTTTACTCAACCAAAACTTAGCTGCTAGTTCATTAGCTAGCGCTTCATTTTGGACAAATTCATTGTCTTGGGCTAAATTTATAGAGAAATCGTACAGTTCTACAGCTTCAGAATCTTTCTTGGAGATTCTGGCTATTTCTGCTTGTACTAAAAGATACTTGTGCAGAAAATTTTCGGCACAGTTGTCTGCCCAAATTTTCATCTGTTTTTGGTTTTCCTCTAACTTTTCCAAGTACTCCTTTTGCTTGTCTTCTGAAACATTTGGGAAAACGGCGGCTAAAGTTAGAGAAAAGAAAAAATTCCATTCGGTAGCGGGTATCGCTCCGGTAATAAAAGATAGCTGTTTTTCTACTTCAAAAGCTAGTTGTAGCGCTTCGTTGAAGTTGCCGTACCAGTACATTACCTGGCATTTGCGAATCTGATAAAGGCAGAGCGAGTACAAATTTTGATGAGCTTGACAGTTGTGTACGTATTCAGCTTCGCTGATATCTTCGCTTTCAAATACAAACTTTTCAGGAGTTAGTTTGCTCAAGTTACGCAGGATTAACTCTACCCCTAATAATATATCAGTTACGAGCTGATTTTTGGTTTTTTGGCTGAACTGCAAATACCTGCTCGTGTCTGCCAGAATTTGCGAGATTTCTTTACCTTGAAAAAATGAGTTAGCTATGCGGTTGGACAGGATATAACCCGCATACTCTAAATCTCCTGATTCTAAAGCGGCTTGATATCCTTCATTGCTGATCGCGTGGGAATCTTTGATGTGATTGAACCAGTAATAAAAAATACTGACCAGGGATGAACAAGCTCTGCACTTCAAGCCGATATTGCCCGATTTTTCGCTGAGATTCAGCGAGAGCAAGCCGAATTGATATGCAGCTTTGTAATCTCCCGAAACTGCGTTTAAGAACATACCGTAGCCAGCATAGCAAAGAGAGGCTTCGGGTACTAAACCGTATTGTAGAGAAAGATTGACTCCTTTTAAAACGCTGACTTTCCACAAATCGGGATTTTTGAGGTACGCGGATGTCAGCAAGTTTGTAATTAATTTGACTGCAACTTTTTTGTCGGGTACAGTCATTTCGGGGGCGTCAATTAGGGAAGCTATTTCTCTACCGGCTAAAATATTTGTAGCGGCTGCAAATTCTTCGGATATGACTTTTTGTAGCCCATCTAGCGGCAAGTCAATGCCTAGCAAGTCTAAAGCTGTGATTCCGGCTTTAACGGCTTCTTCGTACTTCGCCCGCAGGGTGTACTGCACGATCAGCAGGTTGTAAATTTCTACCTTTTCTAAGGGCGATCGCGCTTTTTCCAACGTTATATTAATAAATTCTTCGGAGTTCTCAAAAAAACCGTTTAAATACTCAACATTTGCCCGCTCCATGTGCAAGGCAAAGGCTAAATCGTAGTGGGCATCCCAAATATCGGCGCTCAAACCGTCCATGCCTGCGGTCAAATACTGCAAGGCAGCAACATAAGCAGTGGCATCTTTGGCTCTGCGGGCCGCGTCTAAATTCAGCGTTGCCAGTTCAATTAATTCTCGATCGTCTGTAATTAGCGATCGAGCCACATTCAAGTGATCGACTAATTCAAAAATTCTGTCCGCGCGATATTCAGCCGGGGTGTTTTCTAGGATTTGCCTGCCTATTTTCAGGTGAACTGCCTTTTTTTGCGAGTCGTCGATCAGAGCGTAAGCTGCTTGCTGTACGCGATCGTGCAAAAATTTATAATTCAGAATTAATAGCGGAAACAGCACGTAATCTAATGACTTGCTTTCCAATTCCGAAGTTGGCAGAATCAGTCCCGACTTAATCGCCGGCAACAGGTGAGAAAAAGTTTCCGAGGCTTCTTTTTCATGAATTAAAGAAAGAGTATTCAAGTCAAACTCGTTGCCCAAACAAGCCACTAAACGCAAAACTTGCTGCGTTGAACTTGGCAGTTTTCTCAATTTTTGTACCATCAAATCTACTACATTGTCAGTGATAGCGCACTGCTCAATTTGGGTCATATCCCAATGCCACCCGCCCTTGCTCCCCGACTGTGGCGGGTGAAAAACTAGCAGGTTTTCCTGATACAATGTTTGCAGGAATTGATTTACAAAAAAAGGATTGCCGTCGGTTTTGCTGATTACCAATTCAGCTAACGGTTTGACAGATTCTCGATCGCTGTGCAAAGTTTCGGCAATCAAATGAGTTATGTTTTCCACCCCCAGCGGCGACAAAGCAATCTGATTAATGATAGCTTCCTGATTCCGCAGCGTCTCCACAGTCATCATTAAAGGATGAGTAGGACTAACTTCATTATCCCGATAAGCACCAATTAAAAACAGATATTGCGTAGCTTCATCTGTCATCATCAATTCGATCAGCTTGAGAGTAGCAGAATCAGCCCACTGCAAATCGTCGAGAAAAATGACCAGCGGATGTTCTGGCTGGCAAAATACGCGAATGAAATTTTGAAATACTAAATTAAAGCGGTTCAGAGATTCCGTCGGCCCCAATTCAGCTACAGGAGACTGAGCTCCGACAATTAGTTCAACTTCGGGAATAACATCAATAATAATTTGTCCGTTTTGACCGAAGGAACTGCGGAGTTTTTCGCGCCAAACTGCTAATTGAGCCTCACTTTCAGTTAACAGTTGCCGCACCAATTCCGAAAAAGCGCTGACAACGGCAGAGTAAGGAATAGTTCGCTTGTACTGGTCAAACTTCCCCCAAATAAAATATCCACGTCGGCGGGTAATAGGTTTGTCTAAAATCTTCACCATTGCAGATTTGCCAATACCGGAATAACCGGCAATCAGCATCATCTCGCTGCGAGATTTATGCTGTCCTCTCGCCAGGACTGACAAGGGACTTTCTTTTTTCGATTTAATCTCTTTTTTGATGACAGAAATTTGAGAATCTTCGGTGCGGTAGCCTCGATTATTTGTTGCTGCTACCCGTTCAAATGCCGCTAAAAGAGTTTCAACTTCTCGCTGTCTGCCGTAAAGTTTTTGAGGTATTTGAAATTTGTCGGAAATATCTTGGCTGCCGAGAGGAAACTCAGAAACAACCCCAGATGTTTGCCACTGAAACAGGCAGGATTCCAAATCGGCTTTTAGTCCCCAAGCACTTTGATAGCGCTCTTCAGGAGTTTTTGCTAACAATTTCATCACAATATCTGAAACAGCTTGAGGAATTTCTGGTGCAATTTCAGCTAGAGGTACTGGCTGTTTGGCAATGTGACAGTGAACTAACTCCATGGGATCTGTAGTGGGAAAAGGAAGTTGTCCTGCCAGGATTTCATAGAAGGTCACGCCGAGGGAATAAAAGTCGGTGCGGTAATCGACTACCCGGTTCATTCTGCCGGTTTGTTCTGGCGACATATAGGCTAAAGTGCCTTCTAAAAAATTGGGATTTTTATTGGGGATATTTTCCAGGTTGGATGCAGTTGAAATGCTAAAGTCTATTAGTTTAACTTGTCCTGTAGCAGGGTTAAAAACTATATTAGAGGGATTTATATCTTTATGAATTACATTTTTTCCGTGAATTTCGCCCAAAGTTTCCGCAACTTTGATTGCCGTAGTCAGAAATCCTAAAATGGTAAATTTTTGGGAACCCATAAATATTTTTAAAGATTCCCCGCCAAAATCTTCTAAGATCATTGCCAGACTATTTCTAACCTGTTGCAACTTATACACTTTCACAACTCCGTCCAACAGGCTTAAGTTGGCAGTGATCTCATATTCGCGCTTGTATCTATTCAGTTCTTCAGGAGTCGGATAGTCTTCTTTGATAAGTTTGATAATAACAGGTTGGTTGTTCTGCTCGTTGTGGCCGCGGTAAACCAGGGAAGTGCTGCTTTCATAAATGAGAGCGAGAACTGCAACGCCGGGAATTGCCATCATAGTTGGGTTCTCTCAAATTAGGTGTGCTTGGTCAATGTTACAGGACTGACGCGCGGCGGGCTAGAAACCGGGTTTCTTCGTTGCTAGTCGTTGACAAACCCAAGATTTTTTCGTGTAAATCGGGTTTCTTTTCGTAAATCCTATGTTATTCTTCATTATCGCTCAAGAGCTATCTTTTGGGATGTGTGGGAAAGCAGGCCTTGACAGCAAAGAGCTACTGCTGACAAAAGCACGCTGGGGCTTTCGTTACCTCAGCCGTTAGGTTAACAAGAGCGCAAATACAGGAGTTGTGCAAGGATTTACTCTAATACTCGATCGCCACGCTGACAACTAAATCATCTCAGATTCCAAGCAATCGCTTGATTTTAGTGGAGCGTCACCACATCTCGTGAAAATACGCAAGTGCTGAAAGATTTATTTTTTCCGGTGATCGGGTACGAATTTGCGGTGCTTCAAAAAAACCGGCCGGTGCAAATCTTAACTATAATTCGCGACCGAGGCGCTGAGGGAAGTAAGTGTTGCTTCGGAATCTGAAATTTCCTTCAGTTCTATCTATTTTGACCGATTGATTAACAATACTAACTGACCGTTTGACCAAAGTAAATTTGACAAAAAATGCAGAATTATTGCACCTTGTCTGGTGTACGGCAGCGAACCCTACATTAATCTAATTTGCCTAACTCTTAAGAAAATTTGAGGAAAGATTAAGAATTATTGCCATAAAACCAAGGTAAAGTTGTTTGAATTGCCAGTTAAATCCCAAGCAGGCAAAGCGTTTGAGCATTTCCCAAATCTGTAAATCCTCAGAAAATTAGTATTTCTCAAGGATTCATCCGGTGAGAAAATCAGAAACAACCTTAAAATTTAGCAGTAATCGCCCGATCGGGCAATTCTCAACCAGCACCAGGAAAAATACCTATGAAATTGGCTTATTGGATGTACGCAGGCCCAGCCCACATCGGCACTTTGCGCGTGGCCAGTTCCTTCAAAAACGTCCATGCAATCATGCACGCACCGATTGGAGACGACTATTTTAACGTCATGCGTTCCATGCTGGAGAGGGAACGGGATTTTACCCCGGTGACTACCAGCGTCGTTGACAGACACGTACTGGCGCGGGGTTCGCAAGAACGGGTGGTGGACAACATCACCCGCAAAGACAGAGAAGAACACCCTGATTTAATCGTGCTCACCCCCACTTGCACCTCCAGCATTCTGCAAGAAGACTTGGAAAACTTCGTGGAGCGAGCTCAATTGGATGCCAAAGGCGATGTATTGCTGGCGGATGTGAACCATTACCGCGTCAACGAACTGCAAGCAGCCGATCGCACTTTGGATCAAATCGTCCAATTTTACATTAACAAAGCCCGCAAAAAAGGCGATTTAGTAGAAGCCAAAAGCGAAAAACCATCTGTCAACATTATCGGTATGTCTACCCTGGGTTTCCACAACCAGCACGACTGCACCGAGTTGAAGCGTTTGATGGCAGATTTGGGCATTGAAGTCAACGAAGTTATTCCCGAAGGTGCTTCGGTTCACAACTTAAAAAGACTGCCCCGCGCTTGGTTTAACTTGGTTCCTTATCGGGAATTGGGGATGATGGCCGGGGAGTATTTGCAAAAAGAATTCGGTACGCCGATGGTGGATATTACGCCGATGGGTGTGGTGGAAACGGCGCGCTGTATCCGCAAGATTCAGCAAGTGTTGAACGCTCAAGGTGCGGATGTTGATTACGAAAATTTTATTGACCAACAAACGCGGTTTGTGTCGCAGGCTGCTTGGTTTTCGCGATCGATCGACTGCCAAAACCTAACCGGCAAAAAAGCCGTCGTATTTGGCGATAATACCCACGCTGCGGCGATGACGAAGATTTTGGCTCGCGAGATGGGAATCCACGTTGTGTGGGCTGGAACCTACTGCAAACACGACGCTGATTGGTTCCGGGAACAGGTAAGCGAGTATTGTGATGAAGTGCTGGTGACGGACGATCACGGGGCGATCGGGGATGCGATCGCCAAAGCGGAACCTTCGGCGATTTTCGGTACGCAAATGGAACGCCACGTAGGTAAGCGGTTGGATATTCCCTGCGGCGTAATTGCTGCACCGATTCACGTCCAAAATTTCCCGATCGGCTACAAGCCATTTTTGGGTTATGAAGGCACGAATCAGTGCGTAGATTTGGTATACAATTCCTTCACTTTGGGAATGGAAGACCACTTGCTGGAAATCTTCGGCGGCCACGATACCAAGGAAGTGATTACGAAGGGTATTTCGGCTGATTCTGATATGGGTTGGACGAAGGATGGACAAGCTGAGTTGAATAAAATCCCTGGTTTTGTGCGGGGTAAGGTGAAGCGGAATACTGAGAAGTTTGCGCGCGATCGGGGCATTGATAAGATTACCGTTGAGGTGCTTTACGCAGCGAAGGAATCTGTCGGCGCGTAGTTTATTGGTAGGGTGGGCATTTGCCCACCTCACTTAGTAAAATAGAAATGCACTGTCACTTTTCAAACAGAGAAAAGTTCTTTATGGCTAATTCTGTTGCTTTCCAGACCGCGATCGAATATGTAGAATCTCTGGCAATTGAAGAGCAAGATTTATTAATTGAATTAATTCAGAAACGGCGAATTGAAAATCGGCGAGTGGAAATTGCTAGCAATGCAACAGAGGTTTTGAGTGCTTTAAAAGCCGGCACAGCAAAGCGAGGCAACCTTGCACAGTTAAAAGCTGATTTACTGGATGAAGAATGAAAACTCTAGTTTGGAACAACAGTTTTAAACGGGCTTTTAAACGGGTTATCAAGAGAAATCCGCAATTAGGTGAGAAAATATTTTCGGTTTTGGAGTTGTTAGTAAACGATCCATTTTCTCCTTCATTGAAGGCACATAAACTGCGAGGGCAATTAGAAGGGCTTTGGGCTTGTTGGGTTGAGTCCGATTGCCGAATTATCTATACTTTTGAGCAAGATAATGAAACGCAAGAGGAATTGATCGTCTTGATTGATATTGGAACCCATGATGAAGTATATTAAGTGACGATCGCCGTTTTCCAGCAAGCGTGCGATCGGCTAAACGCGGTACTTGCACCAACTCCCTGACATCATCTCCCAGTCGAGTAAAATCATTAGGGTTAATAGTCAACAACACATCCACACCTGCTTTCCGTGCAGCTTGAGCAATTAACCCATCGTAAATCCCTCCCCCTGGTAGGTTTAAACTAACCATTTTGGGTAGTCCTGCATAGGCAGTATAATTAGGGGTTTTATGTGATAGATAAACTAGCGTTATACTCATGAATAAAATACCAAAGAGCTGCCCATGTGATTGGAGAGTGTTTTAGAGAATGAAAGAGTTTTTCTTGCCCATCGAGATATTCTTTGCCTGATGGTATTATTAAATCTTTTTATAGAGGGTAATCCTGACTATGCAGGACTACCCGATCGCACTTATCGAAATTGATGAAAATTAGCATCCGCGCCCGCAGTTGGCGCACAATATTTAAAAGAATTCTCTGCTTTGTCCTCGCGATCGCCTGTTAGTGCATAAGTCCTCTCAGTAATCCAAAGTGCCACTTATTTAATTGTCTACCGGATAGTCAGTTGCAGGGAAACTCACAAAAAAATATCATTCTCAGTAACTAGCTTTCGATTATACATTCAACCCTCTTGTGGGGCGGGCTTCTAGCCTGCCCCTAAAAGCTTATTGACAATAGTGTCCGATCTCAGGGGAAACGGAAATTGCATCCAAGGATTTCCTCCTTGAGGCCAATTGTGAAAACTGTACTGTTCGCTCGCCCTAATCAATCCCACTTACCTAGATTAGACGCATCAACATATTTTAAAGGAATGACTTATGAACTTCACAGCAAGACTCACACAAACCAGCTTACTCGGTTTAATGCTATTTGCCAGCAATCCAGCGGCAACCTTTGCTCTAGGACAATCGAACACAAGCACTGCACCAACAGCGTCTCGCACTCAGTCTCCGATTGAAACCATACAAATAGCTCATGTATCCACTCCCCAAAAACAGGTGAGAGATTTTTGTGTTCGCAAAAGACAGACACTGGCAAACTATTTCGAGACCAGCAACTTTCGGATTTATCTGTGCTACAACCACGCTCATCAACTATATTACTACGGCGTTAAAAAGAGTAACGGCAGCACGATCGCCCTGCGTGCTCGAACTGAAGAGGGGACTGGTTACGTGGCAAAAAATGGCGCCTACGATTACATTGTTACAGGAGCTAGCCTTAGTATTTATAACAAAGGCAAACGCATTCTCGAACAACGAGTGATTCGCTCCCTTTAGTATTTAAATGCGATCGGGATTTCAAGCCCCGACTTCTTCAAAAAGCCGGGGATATAACAGAATATCTAGCTTTTCTGCTGAGGCAGACGAAAGTTTGTGTAATTTAACCTCCAACTCAAATGATCGGCGCTTCGCCACCTTTGAGTTGGAGGTTAACAGGTTTCAACCGCGGAATAATCTTAAAATAAACAAACCCTCCCCAACAAGGAGAAGGGAGGGTGAAAAGACAGTGAGAAATTTAAGTTTTTGCAGAATTAACAATAAGGAGTTACATCTTCGCCACACTCGTCAGCCAAATAACACAAAGCTCGAAAGCGCAGCCCTACCACTTGCTCGTAAAGCGGATTTAACTTGCACAGTGGCGGAATGGAAAATAAAGTGCGATCGCCCACGAGGGAAATTTCTACAATATCAGATGAACCAATCTTGCTCTCATGCAAAAAATTATGTCAACCTCTACGAAAAGGGAGTACCCCGGTCTTGTGGCGATCGCCCGGAAAGCCTTAAAATAGTTTACCGAAGCATCCCCAATTCCGATTTAATCATGCCGCTCTCCTGCACAATCGCGGACGCTGCTTCCCCCAAAATTTTGTGTGCGGCCGTCGTCGGATGAATGCCGTCCCAAAACAAAAATCGATCGGCACTACCACAAACACCTCCACCCGATAAACACGCACTCGTCACATTAGTCAAGCCATATTTAGCCGGAGAAGTAATGGCTTCCCGATAAAGCGCATTAGCATCCAGAGTCGCAATCTTTAAGTCAGAATGCTGTTGACTTAATACCTTAACCGTTCGCCTCAAACCCTGATTGTGTGCTTGTGTTAATGCAGTGAGCCTTGCAGAATTAACGCCTGTTCGCGTCGCGGGTAACTGCCCCAAATCTGGTAAATTTGCCACCAAGATATTTTTGGCACCCACAGCAGCAAGAGACGCGATCGCCCTCGCCACATTTTCAACGGGAATATTCGCATTATTTACCCCCTGCAAATAGTCATTTGCACCCGCCCACAGTACATACAGCGCATGAGGATTTGCCTGTTTTTGGGATTTAGTCCATGACTGAACTTGAGCTAACAAACCAGGGACAACGCTATTGCGATCGCTCCCCGTTGTTGCACCTCCATAGGCCAAATTAGTGACTCGCTCCGGCGGCAACTTTAGGCGATCGGCAAGATACTCTACCCAAACTTTACCATTCGAGTAACGCCCTTGAAAGTAAGTCGAACGAGGCGGATATTGACCCCCGCTCGCTCGAAACACCGTTCCCATATCCGAAAGACTGTCCCCAAATACATATAGTTCATTGACAGCCTCAGAACTTTGAGCTGATAGGATGAGTGCAACCATACAAGATAAAAGCCCAATAATTACTGCAAAACACGTTTTTTTTAACACTTGGTATTAGTTATTTCCTTGAAGTTTTTTATAATTTGTACCGTTATTTACCCAGTTCGTGAGTTTGAATTTTCATCTTAGTGATATTCTTGAAATCGCTTAAATATTTGCATCAATTACTAATATATCAATTTTCTAAAAAAAATGTGGGTAGTAAAATTGAACTTTAATTGCGGTTGGCCTCACTCCAGGGCTAAACCTACATAGATTGATGATGTCCTTGACACTTGTCTAATGGTATCTAGCTCCTAGCGCTGTGGCGGGGACAAAACCGTACATCTTTTGGGAGATTACCCAATAAAGTTACGCAAGAGGCGAACCAAGAAAACGTTCCAAACAACTACCCTTGAGGTAAATATCAATAAAAAAAGAATGGATTTAAAGCTGATTTACTAGACGATCAAGAAATTGACCGCACTTTTGATCCTTGAAAGCCGACACAAAACAAAAACCCTCCCCAACAAGGAGAAGGGAGGGTGAAAAGACAGTGAAAAATTTAAGTTTTTGCAGAATTAACAATAAGGAGTTACATCTTCGCCGCATTCGTCAGCCAAATAACACAAAGCTCGAAAGCGCAGCCCAACCACTTGCTCGTAAAGCGGATTTAACTTGCACAGCGGCGGAATGGATAATAAGGTGCGATCGCCAATTTTGACTTCTCGCTCAAACGGACACTGGCTGGGAATAAACTTACACAGCAACCGAGCCAACTTTTGACTTTTAATTGCAGTGTTATCAAGCCATTGTTTTAGCGGATGCAAGGGGTCAAAGTGTGGCTTTTGACCGTAAGGTTGAGAATTTGTAGCGACATTAACGGCTGTTTCTTGTTTGCCAAATCCTACCCAATTTGGCAGAGTTCGGTAGGAGACTGTATGCTCAAATACGTTCATTTTGCTCTCTTCCTCTTTTATAACGAGGTGCCAAGAACTCTCTGTAGAGCTTGTGCGATATTATCTACAATCAGTATCTACAGCATCTCGTTTTGCTTTACCGGATTGAACTTCTTAAATTAATGACTTAGGGCGAGAAAAGTAGTTCCTGATTTTTTTTTAGACCGGGTGTGCGATCGAAAAAGTGTCCTCATTTCAAGCCCAACAATTGATTGATAGGGTAAAAATTCTGTCTTCTCCGTTCTAGCTTCAACCTTCGGTTGACTCTCCTTTTGTAGTTCAATTACAATTGTGACGCATTGAGGTGAATTATCCTATACGTGAAAATGCGGAACTTTTAATAAAACTTATCATATTTCTAAATAAGCTCTGCTGTAAAAAACCCTGAAGCCTCGCCCCAACAATCTTTGCTCGCGATCGCTCAGAAACTTCTACAATGAGAAATAATCGGTATCACCGCCCTCACCACCCATGAGCAACCCAGAAACCAAAGCTATCACCCGCGAATTGCAAAGCCACGCCGCCATTCTCGGTGGCTTCGTCTCCCTCCTCTGGATTATCGAAATTGTCGATGCCTTCCTGTTCGGAGGCAGGCTGAATGTCTACGGAGTCCGCCCCCGCAGCATCGACGGACTTGAAGGCATCTTGTTTATGCCTTTTCTGCACGACAATTTTGCTCACTTAGCCACCAATACCCTCCCTTTAGTGACATTGGGTTGGTTGATCATGCTGCGAGAAATTAGCGACTTTTTTATCGTGAGTGCCGTCACTGTGCTAGTCAGCGGATTCGGAGTTTGGCTGACTGGCGCGCCTAATTCCGTTCACATTGGTGCTAGCGGATTAATCTTTGGTTACTTCGGCTTCTTGCTGCTGCGGGGCTATTTTGAACGCAGCTTTACATCTATTTTGGTATCTTTAATTGTCGGTTTCTTCTACGGCAGTTTAATTTGGGGAGTTTTGCCCTCGCAGCCGGGAGTTTCCTGGCAAGGCCATTTCTTTGGCTTCGTGGGCGGGGTATTAACAGCTCAACTTTTGGGGCGGCAGAAACGGCGAATTAACTAGGATTAGGAATTATCGTGCATGGTATCATCACCTTAGTTTATTGCCCCGAACTTATCTGAAAGCGTAGGTTTTTTGTCAATAAACCTGGTTTCTTGTGTAAGACTCGCGTCCACGAAAGTATGCCTAACTGCTGACTAATAACTCAACGCGGGCTGGCAAGCACACAGTAAAAACCGAACCGCAACCTAACTCGCTTTCAACCTGCATATCGCCACCCATCATCACGCAAAAGTGACGACTAATAGTCAATCCCAAACCCGTGCCGCCATACTTGCGCGTAGTTGATGCGTCGCCCTGCATAAATGCTTGAAATAAATGCTGCAATTGTTCGGGGGGAATCCCAATGCCCGTATCCGCTACGCGAAAAATTATTGAGTCGGAAGGTTCTGCTATTTCTTGAGTGGTTAAGCTGTCATGTTTAACTCTTTCAATACAGAGGGTAATAGTGCCACCTTCCGTAAATTTGGCTGCATTGCTCAGCAGGTTGAGCAATATTTGACGAGTTTTGGTAATGTCAGCATACATCATTCCCAAGTCGTCAGCACAATCAACTTCAAACTTATTAAAATTTTTATCTACCAAGGGTTTGACAGTAGAAACTACCTCGTCAATTAAATTAACCGGGTTGAAAGTTTCTAAGTAAAGTTCCATCCGACCCGCTTCAATCTTAGAAATATCTAGAATGTCGCTAATTAAAGATAGCAAGTGTTTGCCCGCTGTTTGAATTTTTTGCAAGTCGGGGATAAAATCTTCGCAGCCTAAATCCTCGGCGTCTTCTTTGAGCATATCGCTGTAACCAATAATCGCGTTGAGGGGAGTTCGCAATTCGTGGCTCATATTAGCTAAAAAGGCGCTTTTGGCTTGGTTTGCAGCTTGAGCGGTTTGAGCGACTTTTTGGAATTCTTCTGCTAATTTGCGCTGGGTAATATCTTCGGCAATACCGACGATGCGGTAAATTTCTCCGGTTTGACTGCGGACTGGAAAAGCCCGATCGCGCACCCAGCAAACTGAACAGTCAGATCGCACTACCCGATACTCCTCATCATAGTCGCCCCGCACCTGTTTCTCAAAAGCAGCCTTGACGCGATCGAGATCCTCCGGGTGAATAGCATCCCAAAAAGCCTCCGGTTCTGACTGCAAACTGTGACAGCTCAAATTCCATATTTTCTCGCAAGCAGGGCTCACATAAATTAGCTGCTTTTGATTGGGTTCTCTAATCCAAAATACCTCATGAATATTTTCTGCCAACTGGCGAAACCGCTCCTCGCTGGCCCGCAACTTCTCCACAGCACTGTGAAATTCAGTCACATCCTGAATCAGCGATGCCACCCCAATGATGCTGCCGTCAGCATCAACCAAAGTCGTATTGTACCACTCGCACAGAATTATTTTGCCGTCCTTTCTGATGTTCTCGTTAAGGCTGGTAACTCCTCCTGTATTAGTGAGCAAAGTTATAGATAGTTGCCTGACATACTCCTTAGCACTTTCAGGAACTATGAGATCGACTCCGTGGCGTCCCATAGCTTCCAAGCGGTTGTATCCAAAAATTCTTTCCGCTGACAAATTCCATTCCGCTACTTCAAAGTTTAGATCCCATTCAATCGCTCCCAAAGGAGTTTGGTGAAGATGAAGAGCCAGTTTTTGCTGCGAGTTTTTCAGAGAAATAATTAATTGATTTTTGTCGGCGATCGCAGATTCCACCCGATCTTCGAGAGTAGTAAACGACTCTTCCAATTGATCTGCCATCATATTAAAAGAGCGAGCCAGGACACCCACCTCATCCTCCCGATCTACAGATGCCATCAAGCCGGGCTCTACCGCCATCCCGTCCCATTCTCCCCGGGACAAAGCCTCCGCAGCCTTGCTCAGACGCCGAATCGGTACAACAATCCACCTAGAAGTCAGAGCGCCAATCCCCGTTGCCAGCACCAAAGCACCCAGACACATCACCACAGTATACCGAGTGTTGGCATTAATCCTTTCCATAAAATCGGCTTCAGGAACCGTCACCACAATCAACCAGTCGAGGCCCCTGCTGTCTAAAAGCGGCGTCACCTGTAGAAATTGCCGTTGACCGTCGATCGTAAAATCCAACTGGCGTGATCTGTCAATTTTGTGCAAATCCCCGAAGCGTTCTGTCAAATAGCGGGCGGTCGATCGAATTAGAACATTCTTGCTGCTCGTTGCCACAATCCGTTTCGCAACACCATTGCTAACAATAAATGGCGGTTCCTGAGTAGAATTTGCCACCAATTGCCCAGACCTTTCTACAATAAAAGTCTGTCCTGATTTGCCAATTTTTAGAGTTTCCAAGAATTGATTGAGCTTGGAAAGTGCCAAGTCAGTACCCAGGATGCCAATCAGTTTACCATCCTCGCCATAAACTGGTTGACCAGCCGTAATCGCTAGTTTGGGAGCGTCAAAATAATTATAAATTTTACTCCAAGTCGGTTTGCCTGCGCGCACCGGAGCTATGTACCAAGGTCGGACGCGGGGGTCGTAGTTGAGAGTAGTTTTTAATAGCTTGGTTGGTTCCTCGAACTCGGACAGCGCATAGCTATGCAAATTATAGCCAGTAGATTGATTAGAAATCTGAACTTGCAACTTGCCGTCGTCGAGGCGTTCAACTCCAATAAAATCTTTTTCTTCGGATGCGAATTGAATGTAGCTAATTTTATCAAAAATTTTGATTTGTTTGTAGAAGTAGCGTCGCAAACTATCACTATCCTCCTCGTTCACAATGCCGAGACGGATGGCATCGAGATTGAGCTGATTGATTTGGTGTGGCGTTTCAATATAACTATTAATATGTTGCTGAATACGCGATGTGACTTCTGTCCGCAGTTGTGCGGCAACATGGTTGACGGCTATGCGCCCGTTCCGCAAGGACAGCCACCCCGTCAACCCTACCGCAGCGAAAGTCTGGAGGGCAAAAGGCACAACAAGGACGATGCGAATTGGCACTTTGCCCGACATTTTTAAAATCGGGTCTGTCAGATATTTGATTGGCATGGTAAAGCAGAACTATTATGAACCCACAACATTCCGGTCAAGTACAACTTGATGAGCGCAGGTTTTGAAGTTGAGATGGTTTTAGTAGGCAAAGTGCTGTTAATAACTCGGAATCTGCCGCTGGCAACTGAATTTTTAACGACTGCCACCGCCATCTTAGCGCGATCGCGAGCTTTGGGAACATTGGCGATCGAGATGAATGCAGTATCAATCCTGAATGCACTCTACACACTCATACTATTATAGATTTTGAGATTAAAGTATTGAATAATTGGGAAAAACGGATTCTGTAAGGGTTTAGAAGTTGCCTGCTGTTGCATTCTTTTTTTAAACTGGTTTCTGAAACCGGGTTTTTTTAGCCTTTTGGCGGGCTGTAAGTAACTATTGTCGTGAAAAAACCAATTGGTGAATAGCCACCCGTGCATCCACCACTAACTATTTTTCCACTCCTGACGCGCCCTAATCAAACAAATCGAGTTTTTGGTTGACTCATTCCTGAAATGACGTATTCTGGGGTTTCAACCGGGTTGCTGGGTTAGTTATATTTTTCCGATAGCGCGATCGAAAATTATAAGTTTTCACAGCAACTGCCATTGATATCTCCACAAGCAGCTACTTTTGATAGAGTGCAACTTAATTCTGGCTCGGTACAATAAGCGCATAGTAGGATGCAACTAGCGGAGGCATGGATGATGAACGCAGTTATTGCTACTCTTGGCACTGCTCTCGGACTGAGCTCAATTTTTATCGGTTTGACCCCGGCGGTTCTCGCCCAACAAAGACTGCAACCAGCGCCCCAATATTCGGAAACGACTTTATCTGGGGACTCGTTGAGGACTGTGGAGGACAGAACCTTAGACTCGGACTACCAAAACTTGATTGGTGAACCAGAAACGGCAGCTAATTCTGCTAGAAGGGAAAGCAGCTTGGGCGACACCTTTCGCCTCAAAATCGATGGCCCATTGGAATTTATTACTACTCCTTCGGACGCCCAGCGTCAAGGAAATCCTTTACCTCCTAAACAAACCGACAGCGGTACAGAAGCGGGAGTTCAGCTTCAGCTAGGACTTTAGGAATTTTAAATGAATTCATTTAAAGCAAGCGATCGCGGAACCCAATTTTTGATTCTCGGAGTTATTGTGACTGCGATCGCTTTTTTATCATAGTTTTATCACAAGTTTTGTGCGGTTTCGATCACACAAGGTTCTCTATTGTGAACCTAAAATTAGACCAATTAAACTTCCGATACAGACCAATTAGCTACATATCTTTACAATAGCGCATAATACTGGCGGTGAAGGTGATGGGAAAGGCTCAACTGATCGATTATTTGCGGGGGGAGTTGGCGATATCGAATTCGGCGATCGCCGTTGCTCTCCGACACGGTGAACAAGATGCCAGCGAACTGCCGATGGTTCTGTGGCAGTACGGGTTAGTCACACTGGAACAATTAAATCTGATTTTTGATTGGATGGAAGCTCAGCCGACTTAGCAATTTAAAATCCTGAGTTAAAAAATATGGATATTGGATTGTAATTTTTTAACAAATAAAGCTTGCACAAACGGTCGTCGAAAAGTATAGGGTTGAGTGTTTAGGTTGAGGGTGGGTCTTATTTTGTCCCAATTAGAAAAATACAAATATACAGTAGGGGCACAGCACTGCTGTGTCCTCATTTTTGTTGCCGCCTAAAATAAACTGCTTTCAATCTGTCGAAGAGGCGATCGCACTCGGCATCAAATAGAAGCTATAAAACAAACCCCAGCAACTTTTAGGCTGCCGGGGCTTGTCTTATCGAATTTGGTGGCGGGAAGTGGATTTGAACCACTGACCTTCGGGTTATGAGCCCGACGAGCTACCAGGCTGCTCTATCCCGCGTCGCTTTGTCTTTCTGTAGTGGTTTCCAAAAACAAAACCCTGAAACCTTAAAGATTACAGGGTTCGCTTGAATTTGGTGGCGGGAAGTGGATTTGAACCACTGACCTTCGGGTTATGAGCCCGACGAGCTACCAGGCTGCTCTATCCCGCGTCGCTTTTTGTCTCTTTACTAATATAAACATATCTTTCCGAAAATAGCAACCCCACAATCAAAAAAACTTTTTAGATTGTGGGAGGGGTTGCTGAAATCGCCTCAGAGTCTCGATCGTACTAAAGCATCGAAACTTCCCCGATCACCTCCAAGCGCTTGAACTCGCTGAGAGTCAGGTAAGTTTCCGAAAGAGTTTCGGCAATTGTCGGAGTAATCCACCCCAACTGCTTGAGCAAGTGAATCGCCACAGCAAATTGAGCGCGCTTTCCCCCATCCGTCACCTTAATTGCCAAGCCCATGCCTTCGCCAACGCGGCCAATGCACTGCACCCCTTCGGCGCCGGACTTGCTCACCAATTCCCCTTGAGTCAAGCGCATCAGTTCCGTGTCAAATTTGCCCTCACCAGCAACCATCATCGGGTGATGAGTCATAGCGCGGACAATCCGTTCCATATCCACATTGTTGCCGGAGGCTAACTGAGCGTACAAAGACGCCATTTGCCCCAACTGCAACAGATAGGTAGGAGCGCCGCAGTCGTCGCGAGCGCTGATAAACTCTTCGGCAGGCATTGCCAGCAAGTCAGCCACTTTGCCCAAAATAAGCTGCTGGACAGGATGTTTGCGGCGTAAATAAGTGTCCAGAGGCCAGTGCAGTTGCTGGCAGACAGCCAGCATTCCGGCGTGTTTGCCGGAGCAATTGTATTGCAGGGCGCTCTTTTTGCCTTCGGGAATGGGGCATTGAAGTTTAGAGGGGTCTATGTCGCAGCGCCACAGGACGTTAAATACCTGGCGCGATTGCTCGATCGTACCTTGATGGGAACTGCAAATAATCGCTAAATCTCGATCGGTCAATTCGTAGCGTTCTAAAGTGCCAGTCCCCGTCACCGCCAAAGCTTGAAAAGGCTTGAGTGAAGAACGGACAAATGAGGCCGTTTCCGAGTTACCAGCAACAGACAGAACGCGCCCGCGGTTGTCGCAGACAGCGGCCTGGGCGCGGTGCCTCGATTCCACAATACCTTCGCGCAGCAGTGTGACTTCAAGTTCGGGAGCTTGGGTTCGTTTTCCCCTTGTCATATCAATTTTAGATTTTAGATTTTAGATTTTAGATTGGGGCCGGTGGAAGTTATGAGTTGCGAGCTGCCAGTTAAGAGTTATAAAGTTAATCTTTCTGCGATCGTTTCTCACTCATGCACTCCGTGTGCCCTGTTGGCTGTGGGCGGCAATCTCAAAACTCAAAACTCCCTTCCATTCCCGATTACAAACAACTCCAAGTTAGTCCCCCGGCAACCAGCAACACTGTCAAACCATAAAATGTCTGCCGCAGACGCCTGAGAATTGGTTCTAGTTGGTAGTTGACAATCAACTGGTCTTGAAGCAAAACTTCGGGAGTTTTAGGCCAAGATTGACAATCGTACCAACCAGACTCTTCGTAGACGACCGTGGGATTTGAAAGGCGCGATCGCACGTAGAACCAACCCAAGTAGAGTCGCAGCAAAGCTAATCCTAGAATAAAACTGGCACCTGCGGCACCGCTGAGGACAAACTGAGCTGGATACTTGTTTGGAGAAAAGCTAGAAGCAGCTATCGGCCCCGATACCAAGCAACTCCAAGCCCACACCCAAGCTAGTTTTGCCAGGTATCCGGGCCAATTGAGTGTTACCCAGCTAAAAAACCAGGATTCTTTAAGTTCTTGGTATTCATTGATCGGTCGCTGTTCTTGCGGAACGGGACAAATAGAAGCAGAAACGTTTTTCACATTAGCCATCCTCACGGCGTGGGGGAAAAGTCAATGCGTTCGGCGTGTCCCCAGAACGCTTCTAAATTGTAGAACTCCCGCTCTTGAGGCTTCAAAATGTGAATGATCGCGTCGCCGTAGTCCATGACGACCCAACTAGCGTCTGATAGGCCTTGTGTACGCAGTGGCAAGCGTTGCCACTCTTCTTCCACTTGGTCTGCTATTGCTTGGGAGATGGCTCGTACCTGCACGTTGGAAAATCCGGTGATGATCGCAAAGTAGTCTGCCAAGTAGCATACTTCTGACACGCGGAGCAATACAATATCTACTGCTTTGCGTTCATCGGCTGCTTGGGCAACGGTCATGATCAGGCCACGGGCTTCGTCTGAGGAGGTGCCGTCGGTTGCTGTAGACTGAGCCCTGGAGTATTCGAGTTGGGTTAGATCTGACATTAAGTGTTTAATTTCCTAATTGATAGGGTAAGGGGAAATCGGTGCGCTATTCGCTTTCGATTGTTGGCAGTTTGAGACGGGAAATAGAAGTTAGGTTGAAGCCAAAAGTAAGGACAGGATTGCTGATAAATTTTACTTTCAACTTGTGATTTGTTCGATCGACTTCTGGGTCGAATTTCCTGTTTCCGGCGATCGAGCCATAAGCAGCGCCCAATTGCGGGTAAGTACGGTGCGGGGGTGGATGTAGCAGCGAGTTTCTAGCAAATATTTCAGAGAATAATCGCTAGTTTGCCACACGGCTGCATAAAGATTTTGCCAGCTTGCCTCGCGCAGTGCTTCTAGTTGGGCTGTGTTGCCGCGGCTTGGCTCTATGGTATCTGCTATGAAAACGGTACAACTGAGCTGGCTCATGTTTGGTCTGCCAAGGGTGTGATTGGCGATGGCGTCCAAAATTTCTCGATCAACCACCCCGAATTCGTCTCTAGCGACGATCGCGCTCGCGTCTGCGTGCAGCAAATGCGGGTGTGCTTCCAACACTGAGTCTAACTCTAAACCTTCCTTCTGGGCCATTTGCAGCAGCAGTTGAGGTTTGAAGTATTTTGCCAAATCGTGCAACAAACCGGCCGATCGGGCTTTTGCTTCGTCGAGGCCGTAATGGCGAGCCAAGTCACCTGCTACCTGTTCGACTCCGAGGATATGTTTGATGCGGGCAGCAGGAACGCGGTCACAGAGCCAAGCTAGGACGTTTTCGCGCGCGGGTGCAAGTGTCAAATATTAACTCCAAAATTGTATGAGCTACTATTTTAGCGTTTTGTTTCGATCGGCTGCGGTGTCGGGCACGCAGGGGTGTGGTGACATCTGGGATGGGGAGGGGCGAAGGGCGCGAAGGGGGCGAAGGGGGCGATCGCATCAACACACCTCTCTCTGCTAGCTAGTTTCACAGTTCACCCTTAAAAGCTTAGTCAATAATTTACTTCATTCTAGAACATCCACCTCATCATTCAATCCGAGTTCTTGTAGTGCAATTTTAGTCTCATCCCGCCTTTGCTGAGATACCTCACCTTCGATAGAAACTTCTATTTTCACTGTGAGCTTAACATTTTTGTCACTGGCAAATTTACTCAGAACTTTAGTATAAAAATTCATCCACTTTTGAGGACTAATTTCACTAATCCATCTCAATCCTTTAGGGGGATGTGGGATGGTTTTGTTATCTGCTAATTGATAAATTGTAGCATTTTCTTTCGCTATGCCACCATTAGAAGATTTTACGGTAAATTCAGCAATAGCACTGATTGTTTCTACTGTTGCTGTTACAGTGAAATTTCCCTCATTTTCTCCACCCGTGAGTAGGCCATTGGGTTCAATATTACCGCCTGTAGTAGTCCACTGTATTTCACCCATAGCAATTTCTTTATCATATTGATCGCGTCCCCGTGCGATAAAAGTTTGCTTTTTACCCGGTTCGAGTTGCACTTTGGTGGGGGAAATTATCAACGCGCTCAACTTTGGGGGATCGGTGATACGTTGCAGGTAAGCGGCGGCTACCTCTGATTTAATGATAAACAAATCGTCTGAAATTTCGATTTTGCTGGCTGCTAAATCGGTTTTGAACTCAAACGGTTCGTATCGATCGCCTGATGCTTTGCCAACTAATGCTAAAGTACCATCTTTGACACCACGAGCGATCGCCTCTTTCACCGCATCCCCTTTCAAAAGTCGCGGAAACGAAGGTGAAGCAAAGAAGGTATCCCGCACACCCTTGGTACTCCACTCCTGGAAAGCACCAGACCAATTGCGAACCAAAAACCGAGGACTCACCGTCTCTTCCACATCCCCATCCAGACGCAACCGATTGATAATTAAGTCTACAATAGATTTGGCAGAACTCGACGTAACTAAACCCAAATCTACCACCCGTAACTTATTCTCTTTTCCTAACAAGGCGACGTATTTATAAGCGCGCCATACGGTTTCAATCAAATCGCGCTGAGCCTTTTTCAGGTTTTCAGATAATTGCTTTTTCTGCACGTCATCTAAATTGGTTTCCTCATCCCGAATGTCTTCCCAGGATAGCATCTTGCGGGCTTCTTCGCGCAATTGAACATCCGAATCGACGATCGCAAAAATTAGCGCACTCTTAAACGTTCTCGCTGACGCACCAGACTCGCGAATCATTGACTCCACCAACTTTAGGGTACTCTCATCCTGTTTGGAATGGGTGGGAGACATCACCGCTAAAGTCAGCACAGCTTGATTCGGAAGATTGTTAGGTTGTTCGGGAAAACATATAACCTGAATTCCCTGATTAATGGCAAATAGCTTCTGAATCTCATTGAGAATTCGCTCATCAATGCGATGCCCTTGCACGTTAGCGCGGCGGTCGGCTAGAATTTTGTTGAGGTTTGGATAGAGACTAAATCGATACTTAGTTTGCCCGACAGTTAAGTAATAGCAATCGCTAGTTAAAGATTCCAAAACCGTTTCTACATTGCCAATATCTACATTTGGCTCACCTACAGCCAGTCGAATTTCTGGGACAGTTGCTTCTGTGCGAGTGCAGCCACCATTAGATTCAAAAAAGATCGCAGTCGTCACTTTCCGATGCAGTCGTGATTTCTTAATATCTTCCGTAGCTTCCGCATCAAGACGAATGGCGTGAGAGTTTTTTTTGCCGCAAATATCTGTTGTCACCGGCCCTTCTAGGCGATCGTTTCCAAGTTGATCGAATACGGCGGCTCGAAATGATAGGTCATCTAGGGGGGCAGTTCCTAATCCAATTAGGGCATCGCGATGGTTGCCTTTATAACCTTCTTGGTAGGCAATAGACACCCACAAAGCTAAGAGTCGGAGGACACCTCTGGTTCGTTGAAAGCGAGGCAAAGCCTGCCATTTACGCTCGAATACCGATAGCACCGTTGGGTGAAAAGGATAACTCGCGACAAAGGCTTCCCGCGCACTTTCAATCGGGAAACTAGGCAACTGTTGCTTGTGTTCAATCACCCAATCTGCATACTCGTTACAGGTAGTAACAGCATCCTTGGGAAGCATGATTTTACCTTCAGGGGTGACAGCATTAGCAGTCCATTCAAATAAGCGACGGCGGATAATTTCTGATGTCTCAGCTTCGGCGGACATCATAATTGCCTTACCCAATCTGTCGAGCACTTTCTTGAAGCGCTGTTCGTCGGCTTCGTCAGCAGCAGTATATTCCATCTCCGAGGCGGGAATAGATACTACTAAAACCACATTTTTTTCACCTCTGGCAGTTTCAGAAAGTGCTTGAATGAAGTTATAAAGCCGATCGCCATAGCCTTTGTTGCGATAAGTGCTGGCGTAGTTGATAATCTCATCTAACAAAATCAAACAGGGCTTATCTTTAGGCAAAAACTTGCGGATTACATCGCCTTTGGGTTCAATAAATTGTGCTTCGTGTTCGGCGACAATATTAAAAGCCGCTTCCCCTCCCAACTGATAGGCAATTTCACCCCAAGGTGTTTTGCGTAGAGGAGTGCCATCATCGCCACCGCGCCCGGTGATCGAGTCAAATTCAGTGCCGACAAATACGGCTACAGCGGCTTCGGGGATGGCGGAAATGGCTGCTTGGTTTAAGATTTTATCGACTCCCGTCCATTTGTTAGCAGCAGCGCCGTGTTTTGCTAAGTGATAGAGTAGAGTTAATGCGTGAGTTTTGCCGCCGCCAAATTGCGTAGAAAGATTAAATATAGCTGAGGTTTCTGTGGTTTCACCAGAGAGTCGCCGGACTACCTGAGCGGCGAGGTATGTTAAATATTTGGTAAGATAAGTGCGATCGAAAAAGCGATCGGGTTCTTGATAATCTGCGGGCGCTCGTTTGTCTCGCACTTGGTCGAGATGTACCGCAAATTCGGAAGCATCTAAAGGTTTGCCTTCGCGCAAGTCTTCGCGGGGGATAAGTCCTTCAATTTTATACCAAGGTTTGATCGTTGCCATTGCTTATTCTCCTAAGAGATTATCGTAAATTTTCCGGCATTTATTTCCAACTCCCACCATTTAAAAAAGCCGTAGGGAAAGGTAGCAGAATCGTCTCGGCTACCTACGACTACAAGGGTTTCACCTCCGAGTTTCCTCCTGTCGGCTAGACTCATGGCTTGCAGCACTTCATCACGCAGGAAGGCAATCACAGCAGCGCGTTCCTCTGCACTGCGGCGGTAGCAAAATACTATTCGTAAATCTGCACGCACGCATAGCACTTTCCATAGTGAATAGGCACTGCGGTTAATATCGCTACTGTTCTCTAATTCCATCACGGCGATAGGGAACCGCCAGCGAGTATTACCAGGAGCAAAGGACATTACATCTAAGGCTAGGTATTCACTGGTTGAAACAGGAAACAAGCCTAGTGAATTTCCTCTAGCGGAAGACTGCCAACCCATTGCTGTAGAAGTGGCGACAACGGTAGTGGTTAAAGCTGTTGTCCATTTAGTAAGTTGTCCATTTAAGGCAGCTTGTTTTAAAGGGTCAGCATTTTCAGGTTGTTGCAGGGTTTGCCAGAATTTAGTTTGCCACTGGTAGGCGATATTTTGCATCATTAGAACCCCAACCCTTTTTTGCGAGCTAAAACTCCATCCACCCAGCGCTTTTCATCGGTGCCCGTGGGATACAGGGCTGAGAGGGATTGGGCTAAAGTCCAGAAGCGCTTGTCACTTCCCACGCCGTCATCGACTAAGAAGCGTTTGAGGGCTTCGCTGCGTCCAGCGGCAAATAAAATCATGGTTTGGTGGATGCGATCGAGTACAGTTTTTCCTTGATTCTCAATATTGGTATCGCCCCAATCTTCTGACACTTCATCGGCTGTGCTCTCTGAAGTATCAAAGAGACTCAATTGCTTGTGCTCTTTTTTCGGGCGCTTGACTGGGGCTTTGCCCGCGTCTTTGCCGAACAGATATTGCGATCGCTCTGATACTGGTAGCAGTCGGGCTTTGTCCCCCTTTACTTGTATGAGACTGGTGAGGTTATCCAAGTTAGCGCCGAGTCCCTGAGCAATCTTGCGGGCGGTATCATATTCCAGGCTAAAGCCTGTGATTTTTGCTTTTTTGCCTGTGCTTTCGTCGTCATCATCGCTAACATCTTCTTCCTCTTGTGGAACAGGCATCTTGCCTGTTTTTCCATCACCTTGTGGAACAGGCATCTTGCCTGTTTCTCCATCACCTGATGAAAGTGTCCACAGCCACATGGCAGTTAATCGAGCATCTTCTTCAAAGCTCGAAGTGTCTGCATCTTTGAAAATGGTGCTGAGTGCTTGTTTGGAAATCGCAGCCCAGACATATTCGAGATATTCGCGGAGGGTGACGATTTCGCCGCTGGCTTTTTCGACGCTGGAATAACGGGAGAAAATTTCTAGGCCGGGCCCCAAACAAGCAAAGATGGCATCGGCTCCGACTACGCCTTGATCCGTGAGGCGCGGCATCCATTCTTTGATCCGTTGCGGTAGTTCTTGCAATACATCGCGCCAATCGCCAATTTCTTCGTGTAATGTGCCATCAGGGTTTTCTCTAGGGCGGCAGACAAGGTGAACGGAGGATGCAAGGGCGGCAGAGTTCATGGCTCTGAGCCGATTTCCCATCTCGGTATCGATGGCCCAAGAGCCTGTAAAAATCCAACCTGCATCGATCATTGCTTGTAATTGCGCTTCCCATCCTGCTGTGGATTTGTGAGCAAAAACAATTAAACCGATACCATTTGGAGCGACTACCCGCCGCCCTTCTGCCATTGCTTTTCCCATTGTGCGCTCGAAGAATGCTTTATCTTTTCCTTTTACTTCATCAACAATGCACTCTTCATCTTTAGGTGTAAGTTCATTAGAGAAACTTGCAGAAAGGTTAGGCGGTAGTGTGCGTTTTAACCAAACGTAAAAGAAGTCAGATAGATCGGCGTAGGGTACAGCATCGTAGTAAGGCGGATCAGTGCATAGAAATTGGGCGGAATCATCAGGAAGATAGTAGAGATTGGTAGCTGAGGTCTGTTCTGTTTGTCCTTCTGTACCTTCAAGATGAGCATTTGATTTACAGACATCAAAAATCCATGCTAATGCACCATCTAAGTCGCCTGATGAACCTGACAAGGGATTAGCTTCAGAAAAATCCCATACCATAGGAATAGCTTGTCTTGCAAATAATCCTTCATTTTTCTCACCAGATGTGTGCCACCGAGAGAGAGAGGTTAAGGTATTTGCTTGTCTATCCACAGCTAAGGATAAACAAGTTTGAATTGCATATGCTAATTCTTTGTCACTTCCTAATTCTTGAATTTCTTTACTCTCAAGTTTTTTAACCAGTCTTGCCAGTGTCACTAATGCCAGCATTTGTCGTGGTGAGAACAAATCAGCAAAATTATCCATACCATAATTACGCTGTGAGAATGCTCGGCCCGCACCACTACCGCCCCCCATTGGAGTTGGTTCATTTGGAATTAGGTCTAAATTTGTAAATTCTTTCAGCCCTACAAGTGCTTTTTCAGTCGCTTCTAAATCCTGTAAAGTAGGCAAACGATAAAATCTGCCTTGTGTACTCGGCTTGGTCAACACTACACAAAAAAGCCTTGCATCATTTGCCCCACCCTTACGCTCTTTTAACTGCCTTCTTGTCGATGCTACAGGGGTTGTATATCCCGTCCTAGGACAAGTAGCCGAACCCCTAGCCACCGTTCCCTTTTCAACTTCCTTCTCACTCTTCGGCTCAAAAATCTCCAACAAAGGACGGCGCACCTTGCGCGTTACCCCATCGGCATAAGTCACTTCTATCGTCTCAGTTTGCACAATACCCGAAGCATCCCGTACCCAACGCAAAGCCCTATATCTACCAGCTTTCTTTGCCAACCAAAGACTACGCATTAACGGCACTTCTACAGGAATCCCCGTCCCATCATCAGGAGCCTCAGAAATAATTGTCCTAGCCCACAAATAAGCAATGGGCGTACTTCCATCAGCATCTTTCGGATAAAATTCAGCTAATTCCTTCTCTGCTTCTTCCTTAACCCACTGTCCCCACTTCCGCACCTCATCCGCTAACTTTTGCCCATATTTAGGAATATATTCCAACACCACTTTATTCAACAAAACTGCCACCGGATTCAAGTCAGAAGCAAAAGCATCCGCACCTACTCGCAACGCTTCCAAAGGAATCGAACCACCCCCAGCAAAGGGGTCAACAACTAGGGGACGAGTTCCGAGAACGCCGCCTAATGCTTCATGGGCTGCTTGAGTTAAAGCGCGACTGGTTTCTAAATAGTCTTGCTGTGTGGAATTATCCCAATTAGCAAAATCCGCAATAAAATCCAATAACCGATAGCGGAGAATATTGAAATGCTGGGGATTATTAGGATCTAACTGATTTTCTGTTTTGGCTAAAACCTTCCAATTACTCCAATTTTCCTGAGAACAATGATTAGCTAAATCCTTATCCTTCGCCACTTTCTTAGCAAAATCATTAATAATGCTGGCTGCTTTATCCCGAAATTCTTGAGGACATAATTCATCAACTGGATCGATCCACAACGAAGCACAAATCACGGCCCGACACGCGGCCAAAGGTCGCCTCGCCCACCAAATATGCAGCGTTGAAATATGCCCGTGACGGATAGATTTTTCCCGTCTGGCGTGGGCGGAAATCCGCTTGATGGGGAGGTCAACTTCGATGAGGCGTTTGGGATAATTAGTTTTGTTACTCACTTGCTCGCCTCCAAAATTTTCTCTGCATCAACGTGATAATGTTCAATCTTCACTAACGGTTCCCACCCCAACTGCACGGGGTCTTGTATTGGACGCACTTCTGGAGTAGAGGCACAGTTAAAGACTACATACAGCCAGTAGTCTTTTTTTAAGCGTTCTGCTGTCTTGTATTCGTTGGTGGTGAGGGCTACTTCACCCACGCGCGATCGCCCTTTAACCTCAATAAACCTCACCGCGATCGCCGTGCTTGGATCTTCTGGATGAGGTTTGCGGGAGATTAAATCAAAGCCGCGATTCTCCTTTTCTACACTCACCACCAGCCAGCCCCTCGCCTCCTCGTAGGCAATAACTGCCTCCACTGCAATTCGCTCAATTTCGCGATCGCTAACCATAGCTGCCATTTCAGGGGATGTGCGTTCTGGATGGGGAAGTACCCAAGCCCGTCCGTGATGTTGAATATCGGCGATCGTGCAACTGCGCTCTTTTTCGAGTTCGTCCCGCCGCGTTTCCAATCGCCCGTTTAACTCAAACAATCGGTCTTCCATTTGCTTGATGCGGCCGTCTAGTCCAGATTCCTTGGCACCAGATTCTTGTCGCGAAATTAACTCAGCAAACTGACACTGCACTTTATCAATAATTGTACTAAAACTAATTTCCATGTGGTCGGAAATAGTCTTAACTTCCTGCTGTCTTTGAGTCCTGATTTCGGTCAAAAAACGATTCAATTCTTGTTCTATCAACGCTTGTTCTGTCTGGTCGCGACTGGGTAAATCTGTATCATTTGGCAAACTAACAACCAACTTGGCACTATCAGTTACTGGCACCAAATCTAAAAATAAAGTCGGCTGTCGCACTGTCATTGTCCCGTCGATTTCCGTCTGCACCACATAGACACGTTCGTGCAGCTTGTTACCGCGTCCATCGGCGATCGCCGCCGAAAACACATCCAATCTCGCAGGTCGATCGCGATGCAAATCGAAAAATACTGCCCCGTGGCGCAAATCATCCTGTACCCGCATTAGCACATCTTCCCGCACGCACTCAAACAGCGGATGTCCGGGCGTCACCCATTCCAGCGTTGGGTCATCTGTCAACTTATGTTTATCAAACGTAATCTTTTTGTAGTCATGACCCAATTTGCCAAAGCGGGTTTCCAAACGTTCCCCGATCGGCCATAGAGTACGCGGTACTCGCCCAATGCGGTACACCTTCTGATGCTGGCGCGTTTCCTTGGGGTGAATCCCCGAAATCGGGGCCGCTTGCACAAAAAAGTCATCAATCACTTCTGGCACTAAACGTCGCTCTTTTGCTTCTGCTGATTTACCAATAATCGCACTTAAATTCAGTTCCCGCTTAGCTAATCCTTCTAAAGCGGAATTGGTGAGGCGGCGGAATCGATCGGTGTCCACTTGCTCGACGATGCGGTTCTTAATCACATCTTCCGTCAAGTTGTGAGCGTACATCTCCCGAATCATCCGTTCTAGCTGATTGGCCGGAAAAATATCGCCCAAAACATTAAACACTTTGCCAGTGCGTTCTGGATCGATGTCAATCTCGATCGCCCGGATGCGCTCAAACAACTTCCACAACACCCGTCCTTCGCGGGTATTCGTCGAAACAAAGTTAAAAATCAGACAATCCTTATCCTGACCGTAACGGTGGATGCGACCCATCCGCTGTTCCAAGCGCACCGGATTCCAGGGAATATCATAGTTAATCAGGAACCAGCAGAATTGCAAGTTAATGCCCTCCCCCGCCGCTTCCGTCGCCACCAATACCTGACAATCTTCCCGAAACTCGCGTTCAGAATAAATTCGGGTATTGGGCGTATCCCTGTCTCCAATTTTCATCCCCCCGTGAATCTGAGTCACCGATAGTCCCCACTCCCGCAGCTTACCCACCAAATAATCCAACGTGTCTTTGTGCTCGGTGAAAAGCAGCAGTTTCATCAGCGGGTCTTGGAATATGCCTTTCTGGGTAATAGCTTCTTTCAGTTTCACCAGTTTCGATTCAACTTCTCGTTTTTCCAACGTCCGCGCTTGGTCGATCAGTTTGTTCAACTGATAGATTTCTTGTTGCAGCGCTACGGGGTCAATGGAAGCGACGACTCCTTCCAAATCTCCCAGAATTTTTTCCTGTTCTGCTTCAGTCAGTTCATCAAAATCCTCTGGCACTTTCTTAGCAATCTGTTCGGCCCGATAAGCCTCTGGGTCTTCCAATATCCGCTGGCGTTTATCGCGCATTCGTTCTAAACTTCGCCGCACTGCGTAGACACTAGACGCGAAACGACGTTGCAACATTGCCATCGTAAAACCCAAGGCGCGACCGCGGGCGGAATCATCGGCCGATGCTTTGATTGACTGGTCTTCTACATACTTAGTCAAGTCGTCGTAGAAATCCAATTCTTCGTCATCAATTTGAAAGTCTATCGTTTCAACTTTGCGATTAGTAAATAGCTTTTTGGCTTGACCTGTCTCTGTATCGGGGAAAGTAACGAGAGCTTCTTTAGTCCGCCGCAGATAAAACGGAGCATTATTCCGACGCATTGCTTCTTCTAAACTCGTAACATCACCATAAACATCGCGGTCGAGAAGTTCTAGGAATAAACAAAAGTTTTTGGGGTCGCCTTTATGAGGCGTGGCGGTCATTAATAAGTAGTGGTCGGTGAGTTTGGAGAGTTCTTCACCGAGTTTGTAAGCCAAGGTTTTATCATCGGAACTATAGGCGCTCATCTTGTGGGCTTCATCCACAATGATTAAGTCCCAATGACTCCGCAGGAGACTATTTTTGGCATCTTCAATGCGGGAAACCCAGGATATTGAGGTGATGACTTGTTTCTTTTCTTTCCAAGGGTTAGAGCCGTAATTTGCCCGCAGGACATCGCCCCGAATCACCTCAAAATCTTCGCGGAATTTGTCTTTGAGTTCCCGCTGCCATTGAAATGTGAGGTTGGCGGGGGTGACAATTAAGGTACGTCTGACTAAGCCCCGGACTTTGAGTTCTTTGAGTAGCAGTCCGGCCATGATGGTTTTACCAGCACCGGGGTCATCGGCTAGCAGGAAGCGGATGCGGGGTTGTTTGAGAAAGTATTCGTAGACGGCTTCTAGTTGGTGGGGCAGGGGGTCTACATGGGCGATCGCCAGGGCAAAATAAGGGTCATATTCGTAGGCTAAACCCAAGCGCAGGGCTTCCACGCCCAGGCGAAAATGCAGGGCGTTGCCGTCAAAGGGTTCTTGTTCTGGGGTAGCTTCTAGTTGAGCCAACTGTTGTTTTGACAGAATGGGCTCGTAGACTTGGTTGGTATTGATTCCTTTGCCGATGAGTTTAATGGCATCTCCCATCGGCACTACCATAATTACTTTTACAGGTTCTGGGAAGAGGGAGCCTCGCAGAATTACATTGGACTTCATTTGCTCTACTTGCATCAGCTTTCCATTCCCAAAACAGGATTTTATTTAATAGTGTCTAGCTGCTAACTTTACTTTTCTATGTATAAAAAATATAATTAAGTGGCTGTTTTACACCCATCTTACTAATTTTATTTTGTAAACTTGAGCGATTTCATTGGCAGGAGCGATCGTCCTTAGCGATCATTTCGGCAAAGGCTCCAATATTTTCTCACCATGACTCGCTGCAACCGCCGCAAATAAAGTTTCATAATGATTCAAAGCTTCCTCAAATCCGTAATTCTCCACAGCATAATTTCTGCCTTGCTCGCCCAACGCATCCACCTTAGCAGGGTGCAAGTACAAATCCTCAACAGCCTCAGCCAAAGCCTGGGGATCTTCCGGCGCTACCACCACCCCGCCACCGCTTTGCTGCACTGCTTTCTGAGCCGTACCAGTTTCGGGAACCGAAGCCAAAATTGCCCGACCGCTGGCGAGAATTACTTGAATTTTTGAAGGCATATTGAAGTTAGTAACGCGGCGCTTTTGTACGACTAAACTAACATCAGCAGCAGCTAACAATTCTGGCAATTTTTCTCGCGGTTCAAATGGTAGCAACATTACATTATTAGCTTTGTAAGTTTCGCAATCTTGTTGCAAGCGCGCCAAGGCTGTTGATTCCCCGACAATTACAAAAGCGATTTCGGTTAGGTGTTTCAAACGAGCCGCTGCTTGAACAACTGTTTGCAAGCCTTGAGTGAGGGCAATATTGCCTGCATAGAGAACGACAAATTTTCCCTTGAGTTTGTGAGTTTCTCGAAATGAGTTACTTTCCTTGGGTAAGGGGCGAATAAAATTGACATCAACCCAATTGGGAACGCAAACTATTTTTTCGGGGGGTACTCCCTGAGAATGCAATTTTTTGACAAAACCGCTGTCGATGACGCTGACTTGGCTGGCTGTGCTGTAGGCCAATTTTTCCAAAGCGTCAGCAATGCGAACTAGCAGTCCGTTTTTTTTGACCAAGCCGACGCGCACGGCTGCTTCTGACACGATATCCTGAACGTTGAGGACGATCGGGCAAGCGCGAATCCAGCCGTAAAAGGCGACTGGGACGCAAATCGGTAAAGGGGGCATGGTCGAGAAAATCACGTCGGGACGCCAGCCTCTGAAGGCTTGGACGGCGCTGGAGACGACAAAACTGCCGTCTAGCACAAGTCTGTCTAGGAGGCTGGGGTGGGGCCCGTTGACACGCAGATAGCTGCGCTGAATTGTGACGCCGTTGTGTTCTTCGGTGAGGTACAATTTGCCCTCATATTGCGGATAAATCCGGCGCTGCGGATAGTTGGGCATTCCTGTGACGACTCGGACTTGGTGGCCGCGCTTGACTAGGCCTTGCGCTAGTTCTGTCATCAGGGGGGCAATGCCGATCGGCTCTGGATAATAGTTATAGGAATAAATTAGAATACGCATAATATTTATTTTGAAGCAAATTGTCCTCCAGCCGCGTGCATCGAGCCTGCACCCGCAGAATTGCAGAGGATGTGGTTGGGTGCCGGGTAGGACAATAGGGGGCGAGGGGATCTTCCACTCTTTGGGAAAGAAGCCGCCCTTACCGGGCGGGTATCGCGCCCTCAGCTAATGTTTTTTCGCATTACCAGGCAGTTGCGGCGATCTTCGGTACGGATATAGCGAAGATCGTCTGTAAGCTTGTACATGAACACCAGTCCCCTTTCTCCTTCTCTGTCCAAAGGATCGCGCTGCTCTTGCATGATCGAGTGCAGCTTTGCTTCTAAGTTGAAGGGTTGACCCCTGTCCCAAATCCTAATTTCTAAGTAATCGGCAAACACTTTTACCTCAATGTCTATGGGCGTCGTGGGGGGCAAGTTCTGGTGAGCGTGGCGGACAGCGTTTGTAAAGCCTTCGTTGATTATCAGTCGGCACTGCCACCAGAAATCCGCTGGTATCATGGGCAAAACGATATTCTCCAACCATTCCAAAATGGATGTTAAAGCATTCAGGTCTGTTTCAACCTGCAGGTGCCACTCGGCCTTTGGTTGCTTGTCTTTCATCTTTCTTCCCCCTGGTCGGCCCCCACCACCGCTGTACTCAGCGGCGGAGGGAGAGAAAAAGGAGGGCAAGGTCTTGGCAACATATTAGTTAAGTCAAGCTTGAGTTGAAGAAGCCCGTTTTGCCTCAAGGTGAGCATTCCTTTCGCACCATTTACTCGCACAGCAAATGAGAGACTTCCGATACTGTAACCCGCCTCGGTAGGGCGTTTAAATAGGGAAAATTCCCGAGTCAGCTTGCGAGGAAGTGATTTAAGCTTCGACCGTGTTAGCAGTCGGTACTTTTCTAAACACAGGTGAGTTCTTCTCGTCCTCGAAAATCCTGCTGGGATCATTCGAGTATGACCTCGAACTCGCCAATTGATTAATGCTCTGATTGCAGAGCTGGCAACTAGCTGTGCATTTTCTGGGCGTGTGAATTTTAACACTTAATGCTAGCGTAGGTATCGCTAGCGATCGTCTGCTTGACTAAGTATCGAGTTCGACTTCCCGCCCCCCGTCGGCAACAGCACCTCAAAGTTCAGCGGTGGGTTGTTGAGGGTTCCTACACAGCGCCACTATTTTTGTTAAACAGGACTGTTACAGTTTTGACAATTAGTTTGAGGTCATACACCAGGCTCCAGTTTTGTTGGTATTTTAAATCTAAACGGATGACATCTTCAAAATCGCGGACTTGAGAGCGACCGTTGACTTGCCATTCCCCTGTCATCCCGGGTTTGACATCCAAACGCTGCCACTGAGGGACTTCGTAACGCTCAACTTCGTCTGGGGTAGGCGGTCTAGTGCCCACTAGACTCATTTCGCCTTTGAGCACGTTCCAAAACTGCGGCAGTTCGTCGAGGCTGGTTTTGCGTAAGATGCGCCCGACTTTGGTAATCCGCGGGTCGTTGTCATTTTTGAAAAATGCGCCAGAAGCCTGGTTTTTGATTTGGGCTTTCATGGCTTCGGCGTTGGTACACATCGATCGAAATTTCCAAATCCGAAATTGTTTGCCCATCCAGCCACAGCGGGTTTGACCGAAAAATATCGGGCCTGGATCGTTGATAGTGATGGCTGCAGCTATAGGTACGAGCAAAATTCCTGTAATTATCAAACCGACGATTGCCCCAACAATATCTATCAGCCGCTTCACCCACGATTGCACTGAGGGGTGCGTCATCGGTAGCTGATTGTCCGAGGGGTTGGTCTCTGTGGGAGTTGAGGTTGCAGAGGGCTGCTCGATCGTCAGCACTTGATCTAGGCTGGTGAGAGCAAATACTGCCATCACCTGCGGCTTGAGGCTTCGGAGCACCAAGTCGCTACCACGCTGTTTGGCAAATTTCAGATTGCTGACTAAAGCACCGATCCCGCTACTGTCGATGAATGTCGTCTGACTGAAGTCTAGGACAATCTTGCTGGGAACGGTGGTGCTTTCCGAAAAAAGTTGCTGGCAGGTTGTCTTGAAGTTTACAGCTTCAAGTACGCTCAAGCGCACGGGTATGTGAACTGAGGGAATCTCGTCCGAGTACGTTACCCGAAAATCTGCCTCTGGGGTTTGACTGACCATGAAGTCCTGGTTTCAAATTTCAAGCTTATGTCTTTAGCCTATTCTGTCCTAGCAGCTCCACCTTTACCAAATATTATGGTTAACAAAAGGCTAGCTTTATACAAACTTTACAAAAACGCCTGCAAACTCGCCCGCCGAGAATGATATCAAAGGCAAAAATAGACTTAAGTCTACCAGTGCCAGTTTTGGCCCAAAGATTTTTGAACGCAGTCGGGGTCAAACTTTAACATCGGAATCAAGATTTTTGTGGATTCAGGCCGATTAATCTTGTCGTTAATCATTTTGGTGCCTGTCTTGCACCAGATAGCCATCGCAGTTAACAGTTAACAGCTAACACAGAAGTCAACAGTTAACCGTTAACGGGAAAACCTCCGTACCAAGCGTCGGGGGATGAGGTTAAGAATTGTAGACGTTTTCTGACTGGGAGGTTTCGCGGGTGATGGGTTTGACTTTGGCTTTGGCTTTGGCTGCGTTGCGTTTGAGGGCCTGGAGACGAGCTTCGTATTTAGCCCGCTGCTGTTTTTTGGAGGTTTGCTCGATTAAGGTTTTTAAGGCGCTGCCGAGGCTTTTGTAGGCGTTTGGGAGAGTGTACCCGAAGCGGGTGGCCAGGGCGAGGGCTTTTTCGTCGGCGTCTACTGCTTCTTTTAAACTTTTCTCTCCGTTGTTTTTTTGGTAAAGTCTCCAGCCGGAGACGCCGCACAGGGATAGGGCTAGTAACAGCAGCAAGCCGTCTTGCACCCAAAGTTCGCCGACGGCGCCACCTAAACCAATGGCGAGGGCTGCCATTTCCCAACCGTCTCTGGGGATGGTGTCGTTTTGGATTCTGGCGACTTCGTGCCAAAATAGGAGGTTGCGCTGATCCATTGCTAGCTGTTCCCAGCGGATCAGGTCTATTTGGATTTCTACCTGGTCTTTGCCTATTTCTTCGCTGCGGATCAGGGTAGGATTAACTTCTATTGTTTTTTCTACTGTTACCCAACTTTGGAGTTCTGGGGGCAGTATGTTTTTCAAGCGCCGGATCTCACTCATCTCGGCTCTTGCTGTAGAGGTTGCATAGGATGTCATAGCTCCGGCCTATTGATTTTGCAAAGGTTAATATGTGTCTATTTCTGGAGTATAGCAAACCTTGAATCCAAATATAGTCTAGCAACGGAGGTCGATCGACCAATACTTGCAATTTTAGTTGATTTTAGTCTCAGGGGGCGATCGCAACTGCCTGCTCGATCATTGACTTTCGACTATTTCATCAACGGTTCGATTTCTTGCCGCAATTTCGACCAAGCAGACAAAACTTCCGGCTTAGAAGTTATGCCTTTTTGAACTAAAACAACTCCGTCCAATACTTCAGCAATTCCGTACAAACCTCGCCGTAGAGCTTCATCGGTAAAACGCACTCCCGCCCGAACTCTACCTCTGTCAACGGGAACTTTTAAATTGTTTTGCTGCAACTGCCACAAATCTAACAGCGCATAATCGACATCGACTACTTTTCCCTCTTCGTCTTTCATCTGCATCACTTCTAAACGGATGATGTTCCGGCGGTCCGAAAGGTGGGAAACGATATAACCGCTGGTAGAAACGCTAGCATCTTGGGGAATCAAATTTAAAACTTTTTTCACATTAGCTGCGTGTCGGAGTTGAGCCGGTAAAGATTGATAAACCCAAGGTTGAAAAGAATAAGGAGAGAGGAAATACAAAGCTCGATTCGGATTGGAAGTGTACGTGAGCAGTATTGACAGACCGATACACCCAATCCAGAAGCGGTGGAACCTGGGTTTGAATTTATCTTGATGTTGCGACCACCACAGGATTGTACCGTAAAATAACCCCGGAATTACAGCAAATGTGTAGCGGGTGTTAATTGAAGTAGCGGCCTGATTAACAACTTGCAGCAACAGAACCAGTAAAGGAAAAACAGTCATTAACCAGGCGCTAGGAGTTATCGCAGGTACAAATGCTAGCGGCAACCAATGACCTAAAAGATATAAAATTCGCCTACTTGCATCTTTAAAAAATACTTCTATTATAAGATGAGGTTGACTGATAATCGCCCAAAGCAGTTCTAGTGTTGACGGGTTCTCGGTTTTGACAAATTTCCTAAAGTAATTAGCTAAGTACAAGCGGGAATTGTCAACCGAAAACCTCGGCATAATTGTATTAGTTATGAACACCACGTAGCTAAAGCTGAGAGCGCACAAAGCTATGCCGACGCGGGGGTAGCGCCGACTGACAATTAAATACGCTCCGATGCCAAACAAGCTAATTCCAGCATCTTCGCGGGTGCCTAGTGTTAAAACTGCGAACAGCCAAAATAGCGGCCAGCGCTGCTTCTCTAATGCTAGGAGCAAGCTAAATATAAATAGAGGAATTTGGCAGTGTTCGTAAAAATTTCCCAGCGTCGGGCCGATGACACCATTTGCTCCGTAATAGCTGGCTACTATCATTACCGACAGGGGAACAGATAGATACTGTCTTGCTAAGAAATACAGCACTATTCCGGCTGCTGCAATTAAAGCTACTTGCAAAACTATCAGGGTAATGGGGGATGGAAATAAGGCATAAATCGGCATCCAAATCAGAAAATCGATGACGAAGTGTTGCCCTAAATGGATGTAAAATGGGTAGGAAAGTTGTCTGTCCATCAGCGAGGCGCTGGAGGCGGCTGAGGACAGTGAACTTTGAAAAAATCTGCCGTGTATGCTATTCCAAAATACTTGGTTAAATAGACCGTGATCGTAGGTGGCTAAGAAGCTTTCGTAGCGGATTAGGCTAAAAGTTAAAACTAATATAAAAAAGATGGTTGCTAGGATTGTAACTTGACGCAATCCTGTTTGATTCTTCCAGTAGTCGAGAGGTTGAAATTTCATATTTTTTGCGGAAGCCGATATTTTATCTAAGGTTGAATGAAGTTATGCTTAAATTCGGAAATAGAAATAAATTTGCCTTTGGTTTTCAGCTTGGTGAGATATTTTTCTAGTTTTTCAACCATTTTGCTGCCTGAGTCTTTTTTGACGTAACCGGGTAATTTAAACTGGGAAATATCTGTGAATTCCCAGGGGTGAAAGTAGATGTTCAGATAAGAGTCTGTTTGTAGGGTTAGTTGGGTTGCTAATTCTATCATTGAGAGGGGGAAGTTTTTAAAGCTCAACCAAAATAAAGGAAATCTGATCAGAGGAGTGACTGAAATGGGAAGGTTGAGCAGTTTATTCGTATAATATGCAGTTCGGGGTTTAGATAGGTTGTTGTATCTGCCGGGGATGTAAGTTGGATTCATTGATGAGTTGTATTCGTAGCCTGCTTTTTCTATTTCTGCGTCGTCAACTGGCTGAAGTCTAGCCATCCTGAATCCAGTGATTTCAGTATTAGTTATTTGTTCTAAGGTTTGTTTAGATTTCTGTAAATCTTCTAGGCAAAATTGAGAGTGGTAAAACCCGTGGGAGGCGATTTCATGGTGTTTTGAAATTTCTCTGATTGTATCTGGGTTGTGGAGTGCAAAGTTAGCTGTCACAAAAAATGTGGCTGTAATATCTAATTTTTCTAGAAGTGCAATAATCTTGGACAATCCTCGGTTAGAAATTTCAAATTTGATGTCGGATTCCAGGGGTTGACCGTATTCTTCGGGGATGTCAAATTCTTCTATGTCAAAGCTCAACAAGATTGATTTATTCATAGTAGCCTGCGCGGTCGTTGGCTCTAATTTGAAATAAGCACATCAGCATTTTTAGGGAATCTGTGAATATATTGACTTGAGAATGTTTGTAGAGGTGTGGCTGGCAAACTTTGGCGGGGATTTCACCAATTGTATATCCTTTTTTTTTTGCTAAAAAAAGCAGTTCTGCATCAAAAGAAAATCCAGTAATAGTTTGGCTTTTAAATATTTCTTTAGCTGGTATTTTGTTAAATCCTTTGAGTCCGGCTTGCATATCTCTATATGGTAGACTGAGAATTTTTCCAGTAAGTAAGTTAAATATTTTGCCCGATAGTTTTCTGAGTAAGCTAAGATTTCGGAAATTTTCTTGAACGAGGTTTCGGCAACCAATTACAACATCAAATTCTTTTAATTTTTTGACTAAGAGTTCGAGGTGTTCGAGGGAGTAAGCTAAGTCGCCATCCATGAAGCAAATGCAGTCGGCGTCAACATATTCGCTGCCTTTTTTGACGGCATATCCTTTGCCTTGACGGTTGCTGTAAGAAATTAGTTTGATGTGATGTGTGGGGAAATTTTTGAGTTGGTTTTCGAGAATTTGCAGTGTATTGTCGGTCGAGCCGTCATTAACAATAATAAAATTGTAAGCAGGATTTTTTTGAGAAAATTCTAAAATTCTATCAAAGGTTTGCTCTATGCACTTTGCTTCGTTGTAAACAGGCAGAATTACCGCTATCTTCATCATGGTGGTGGGATCGGGCTTTCGGTAAAATATGCTACCACCTCGGGAGGTAAATCACAAGTAAAAAATTTACAGAGAAAATTTTACCGAGAAAATTTCTGGCGGGGAGAGGTATTGTTAACTGCGGATGAGAAAATTGACTTCAACTTCGCCTGGAAAGTGCAAAGACGAAGTTGGACTTTTTAGAACCTTTGAACAGCGGGCAGTTTCGGGGTTGGAGGGTGCTGTTGGAATTGCTGCTGTCGATCGCCCATAGTGGCTAATCTATCTCAAATGATGATTTTTGAGCAAGCGCACGATCGCCACTCATCTAGCACGACTTGTCAAGTGTGAACCGGGGTTGCGGGATAAGTGCGATCGAGAAAAATTGTATCATGCTTGAGTTGAGCCAGCTTATCTTTACGGAAAACGCGGGCGATCGACAATCTAGATTCTCCCAGCAGCGAAGCCAGAAAAACCCTCATAATCCCGCCCGAACCTTTTACCTCATGAGGTTGTAATTGTCAATCTAAATTATTTAGTTAACAAATTGCCGGAGTATTTTCAACCGGGTATTACGCTCCGAAAAAAACGTATTATTAGCTTTTTACTAGCATTCATCCTAACTTCCATCACTTATCAAGTAATCTTAGAAATCATCACAGTAGAAATTACCATTTTCTGCTTTTACGATATACTTTACCTTCCGAATAGCCGGAAAAGTGTCGCCGTTGCGGCGACACTTTTCCGGCGAGCACAGCCAGCAAAACTTGGAACCTTTTTTAGAGCCTTTAGTCAGCCATAACAATTGGTTTTTGTCATCCCAAGAGCTGGGCTAGTATTTCATAGCAAATCCCAAAAAGCCGATGCCGAGTGAATAGATTAAAGTGACTTCAAAATGCCACTTTCTAACTGATAAATTGCTGCCATGATTCCGCTTTCAGGATTTGTAAGCAGGGACTTTTTGACATCTTTCAAGTATTCTACAATATGTTCCCGCAAAATCGGTCTTTCTACTTTGACTGTGTGATTGTAATCCCACAAATCCCAGATGATAATTCCGATGCCGACAATCGGGTCGATTAAACTTACTCCCAACTGACTAGCAACTGTACCGCCTGTTTTTGTGGCTACCTTGGCGGCGGCTTTGCTGGCAACTTTTGCGGTAACTTTGCTGCCAACTTTAGCTGCTACTCCCAAAATTAAGGGTTTAGCAACTAAGTAGCCACTGCCGCCCACTAATACTTTTAATGATAAATTAGAGACGTTTCCTTTGTCGCTAATTGTAGTGGCAATATCGTTCAGATATTTGTCCCACTGTACTTGTGGTATATTATAATTGTTTTGAACTACTTTCACATTTTTGCTAACCTCTGATATGTACAAATTAGCAGTATCTTGAGTGATTAATTGAAATCGCAGTTGAGCGTTTTTGGGTACCAGCACGCGGTTAGCAAATTCTCTTTGAAAGTCTTCGGTTAATTTTTCGGAAACAGCTTGAGAAGCTGCTGTCATATCAAATCTGTTGAGTACGGCCGATTTCACGAAATTAAAAGGTACGGTAAACTCCATCTTTTTTTGATTGAAGTAATCGAAGTACCAATCGAGGAAGCTATTGTCTACTCGTGCAATTACTTCGGTTTCCCATTTGTCCAATTCTTTTGATGCGAAAGTTTCGGCTGTTGTATGGGATTGTTGGATAGCGTTTTTAATGTCTTGGTTGACTTTGCTGAAATCGTGTGGCGGCGAGACTACAACTGCTGTGGTTCCGCTATTTGTTAGTGACTGGGAAATTAGAAAGTTACCGAATAGGGGAATGATGACTACTAAAATTACGATCGTCCAAATCATCGGTGTGACAGTTTTGATAAACTGACCGATAACTCTGAGGCGTTCTGTTTTCTCTGAATAGCTAATTTCTTCCTTGTCTTGACTCATGGCGGTTTCTCAACTGATGAGAGTTGGGCTAGTTTCGATTATAGGCGATCGTACCTGCGATCGTGTTACGGGCGTGTGGCCTGGGATTCTGGAAAGGTTGGGGAAAAGTGCGCGGGAGTGAAGCTACCCCAAAGGGAATCGCCAGTTTTTAATTTTTGACTGCATAGAAATTAAAGTGGTACTATTTTTGAATATATCTCAAGCTGTTAATATGACATTAGATCCTTTGCTCCGCAAGCTAGCAGCCATAAATGAAGCTTTATCTGCCCTTTCAGCAGAAACCTGCACGGCACCCGGATGTAATCAAGCCGTTTCAAAACCCGGTCACAAATTATGCTACGAACATTGGAAAGCTAACAACGCTCAACCCGTGTCAGCGCCCAAACCTAAACCCCAACAATCCTCTTCCCCCTCACTTCTGTCCGCTACCAGCATCAGCGAGAAACTAGAAATATCAAAGCACAAAGTCAATCCGATTTTAGCGGAGTTAGGATTGGTAAACAAAGAGCGCAACGGCTGGGTAGCCACTAAGCGGGGAATAGGTTTTGGGGCGGTGCAAAAAACCTACCCTCAAGACAACACTCCTTATGTGCTTTGGCCAGAATCTATACTGACAAATCAAGTTTTTCTGGCGACTATTGAGAGTCTTAAAGGTGACAATTATGAAAGCAAAACAGAAGTAAACACAAAGCTAGGGTTCCGCGAGAAGTTTCGGGCGAGTGCAGAGCATCGAACAACCGACGGTCATTTTGTGCGGTCTAAAGCTGAAGTTTTGATTGATAATTGGCTCTATATGGCGGAGCTAGTTCACGCCTATGAACGCCGACTACCCATAGAGGAAGAAGCTTACTGTGACTTTTATATTCCAGGGGGGAAGGTGTATATTGAATACTGGGGATATGAGAACAACCAGGAGTATGTGGCGCGTAAGAAAGTGAAGCAAGAACTATATCAGAAGTACGAACTCAACCTGATAGAGTTAACAGATGAACACATCAAGAATTTGGATGATTATTTGCCTAGAATGTTATTAAAATTTGGCGTAATTGTAAATTGATTAAAAGTACGATCGCACTCTTCATCCGCGTTCCGAAGCGTTAATCTGCCTGCATCAGGGGTTCATAAAAAAATAAAAGAGCGATCGCCCTTGAAGCGTGCCTCAAACTCGATCGTCCTTATCTGATTATCTTTTAGCCTGCTTTACTTAACACAACCAGAATGTACTGGTCAAGACTAACTCCTTCCCTTTCCGCTTTTTCTGCTAAACTCAAATGTAGAGATTTAGGAATCTGTAAAGATAGACTTCCACTATACTCAACTTCCGTTGCAGGTAAAGGAATCTCATGTCCGCACTCATAAGCAGTCTCTATCCACAATTCCCTAGCTTCCTCAATGTTCTCCATTGCTTCCGATAAAGTTTCACCCTGAGACATACAGCCCCGAAGGTTTTTTATGATAGCTGTGTATCCTTCAGCTTCCGGGTGAAAACTGATAGGATATTTCAGACCCAAGTAATAATCTAGAGATTTAAGCTTGACTTTCATCATCAATAACTTAAGCCACTTGCTCAACATTGAGCCGCCCTTCAACCCGCTCATATTCATCTTCAAGCAGCCAAAGCCTTGCTTCCTCATAGCTAGAACAAGCAAAAACAATCTTATAGTCTTCAGTCGGGTCGAAAATGCAAAAATTATTTTTATCATCACCGAGCAACATCAAAACATAAGGAGGGACAGAGGTAGGATCAACCCATATTTCTGTAAACTGCCAGTTATTTGCTAGGTTGGGTACGGGGGATGACATGATATTTATCTCCTATCACTTTAATTTCACCGTAATGTAAAGGAATTTGGCTGCCATCACTCTGAATTCTATAACCAATTGGGCTGGCAAAGTAGAGTCCATATCGTTCGTGATTGCGAATAATGCCTGTGAATTCCCCATTTTCTATTATGGCTTGTGCCACTCTAATCATTGTAGCTTCATTGTTAAATACATGAGCAGATCCCCCTCGCTGCAATAACCTTTGCATTTGTAGTGTATCTGGGAGATGCTTGGCAATGTGTCTATTGTCTATAGTTAGTTCACGGTTAATACCACTCATTTAATCGGCAAATTTCAGTAATTTTTTAATAAAAACCCGGTTTATTTAATAAACCGGGTTTTTTATTCAAGGCTAAAAACGATTAAACCTGAGCCTCATTCTTCACCAAATTACCCCAACCCAAATCCTTCAGCGAATTATTCCGGCGCAGCGGACGAGTCACCAACTCCAAAATATCCCGCGCATTACCAAACCCGTGAATCTGAGCAAAAGTAAACTCAACAGACCACTTAGTATTAATTCCCCGCGCTTCCAAAGGATTAGCGTGAGCCATACCAGTAATCACCAAATCAATATTCTGCTCGTAAATCCGCTGCAACTGATTGTAATTGTCTGGTTTCTCCACAATCCGAGGAGTAGGAACTCCCATCTCGTGACAAGTTTTTTCTAACAAAGCCAACTCAGCCGCTTGATAGCGCTTGTCCATGTAAGGAATGCCAATTTCCGGGCAAGTCATGCCGCAGCGAATCAAGAAACGTGCTAAAGAAATCTCCAGCAAATTGTCTCCCATAAAGAAGACAGATTTGCCGCGAATTATTTGCAGGTAATCTTCCAAACCAGCCCAAATTTGCGCTTCCCGTTCGTCCAAACCTTTTGGTTCAATTCCCAACACTGAGCAAATCTTTTCAATCCAAGCGCGAGTTCCGTCAGGGCCGATCGGGAATGGCGCACCAATTAGCTTACACTTGCGGCGGCGCATCAACGTAGAAGCTGTGCGCGACAAGAACGGATTCATGCCCGATACATAATAGCCTTCTTCCAAGACTGGCAATTCAGTGTAGCGCTTGGAAGGAAGCCAACCGGAAACTTTGATTCCTTGCTTCTTCAATTCTAGAGTTAGCTGAGTCACAACCGGGTCGGGCAAAGAACCGAAAAGTACCAGCGGCGTGTGCTTGACATATTCCGATTCATCTGCTGCAACTTCCTCTTTTTTCTTACCGAAATTCAGCAGTTGAGAGATAGCATTGCGTTCTTGTTTCTGAGATTCCATCACAGGCGCTTTCTCAGGGCATTTAGCAGCCATCGCTGCCAAAACGGTATCTTCCCCTTGAGTAAAAGCGTAATCCAAACCGTTAGCGCGGGCTGTGACGATGGGAATGCCAATTTCTGCTTCGAGTTTCGGCGCTAACCCTTCCAAATCCATTTTGATGATTTCGGTGGTGCAAGTGCCGATCCAGACAATTACACTGGGGTTACGATCGCGCTTAATTTGCAAGCACAGCCGCTTCAACTCATCATAATCGTTTAACTGAGCGGAAATATCGCCCTCTTCCAACTCAGCCATCGCATAGCGAGGCTCAGCAAAAATCATCACGCCCATTGCGTTTTGCAAGAAATAGCCGCAAGTCTTGGTACCGATGACCAAGAAAAAGCTATCTTCAATTTTTTGATAAAGCCAAGCTACGCAGCTAATCGGACAAAATGTGTGATAATTGCCTGTTTCGCATTCAAAGTTTAAAGCTTCCGGTTCATTAGTAGTAATAGCAGTCATATCTCAAATCTTCTCCCTTTAAATTGTTTTTAGTCTGAAACAGGACAGGCTCGCTAAGCGAGGAAATACCTGTTTTTTGTGATCGCCTCGTTGCTCTCGCGGACGATAGAAATAGGTTTTTTTTCCTCTCGAACGCCAACAGGCGCAGCGAGAAAACACCTGTTTTGTGCGATCGCGCTTTCGCAGCGAACAATAAATAGAAATACCTGATTTTGGGCTAATTCCTCTGAAAAATAGATGCAGCCAACTCAATATTTCCGCAGCCGCAGCATCCAAAAATTGAGCTAAAAAATTCTGCGCGAGGGCTTATAATCCCTCACAGCAGGGATTTAGTTTTCTTCAACTCGCTCCGGCCAAAAGCCTTTTGGTAGTTGTGAGCTGGAGCTAATTAAAAATTAACAACTCGCAACTCACAACTCACCTATAGACCGGCAAACTTCAAGACTAGAAGAGATGCGGGCGATCGCAACAACCTCACTTAAAATCAGATAAAAAGCCGGAAATTTCTTCATCCTCATCGTCGGAATCCAAATCACCGAGACCTAGAGCATCTAAATCATCTTCATCGGGATCTCCGGTAGTTGCTTCCCCCAGATCGTCGAGTCCGAGATCATCGAGGTCATCGTCATCAGATACAGAGAAATCGTCAATACCGTCCTCGTCCAAGTCACCCAGATCCATGTCTAGGTCATCTGAGGTCGCTGTCCCAAACGGATCAGGTATTTCTTCGGCGACAAACTCTGCATCTTCTTCCCCAAACGGATCGGATATTCCCGATTCGAGATCCCCAGAGGTCAAAGTCCCAAATTGTGAGGATTCTTCTTCGTCATCGTCAAGGTCGAGACCGCCCAAAGCCGAGGCTTCTTCTTCCTCGTCATCGCCGAGGCCGAGACCGCCCAAAGCCGAGGCTTCTTCTTCCTCGTCATCATCGCCGAGGTCGAGACCGCCCAAAGCTAAGGCTTCTTCTTCCTCGTCATCACCCATATCAAAATCAGATACGGCGTCTTCCTCATCGTCGCCCATATCAAAGTCAGATACGGCGTCTTCCTCATCGTCGCCCATATCAAAGTCAGATACGGCGTCTTCCTCATCGTCGCCCATATCGAAGTCAGATACGGCGTCTTCCTCATCGTCTTCTAGACCGAGACCGTCCAAAGCCGAGGCTTCTTCCTCGTCATCGTCCATGTCGAAGTCGGAGACCGCTTCTTCCTCGTCATCGTCCATGTCGAAGTCGGAGACCGCTTCTTCCTCGTCATCGTCCATGTCGAAGTCGGAGACCGCTTCTTCCTCGTCATCGCCCATGTCGAAGTCGGAGACCGCTTCTTCCTCGTCATCGCCCATGTCGAAGTCGGAGACCGCTTCTTCCTCAAACTGATCCAAGGATTCCTCCTCGGCGCTCAGTGCTGACGCAGCAGCAGCCAGACCAGCGACTCCGGCGGCTCCGGCGACTACTCCGGCTGCTGCTAAGGCAGCACCGCCCAATTTATTGGATTTGGCTGCGGGTGCAGCAGTGGCAGTTTGAGCTGCTGCGGGTGCAGCAGTGGCAGTTTGAGCGACTGCGGGTGCAGTAGTTGGAATTTGAGAGGCTGCGGGTGCAGTAGTTGCAGTTTGAGCTGCTGCGGGTGTTGGAGATGTGCCGGCCGTCTGCGGCACGATATTTGAGGGCATACCCAGCGCGATGTCCGGGTCAAAATTTAGTCCCAACACTTCGATCAGGCTGTCTGCATCCGGCTTGAGTTTTGAGAAGGGCAGCATTAATTGCTGGAGTTCCGGCTCCAGGGCAGCCGCAATTCCCAGGATGAGGTAAGAAACAGGCCTTTTCCCGCCGTCGGGTGTGGCGACCGTGTTGTCAGCCGTCATGTGCAGGAGCAGCCAAGCCCGATTTACCTGGTAGTAGTCCAACCACTTCTGTTTGAGAGCAACTGAAAAAGTATCAAAAAAAGCCATAACCTCTTTATCCTCATCCTGATCGCTAGACCTATTAAACCATCATCAGGTCTAGCTCATCTTCCTCCTTCTTGACCACCGGTTGCACTGGATTTAGATAAAAATCTGAAAGTAAGGCAAATAATTCGCGATCGGGCGTGTCGTTGGGCACTACTCCTTCGGGTCTTGCCAAAATCTGGTCAGCGATGTTGAGGTAGTAATCGCAGACGTAGTTGAGGGAAGGATCGCTTTCGGCCATCTCAAACAATGTTTTGCCTTTGACGCGAGAAACTCGGATGTCTTCAATCAGGGGCAGCACTTCCAGCACCGGCATCGGTACAGAGTCAATGTACTTGTCGATCAAGTCGCGCTTTGAGGTGCGGTTGCCAATTAAACCGGCGAGCCGCAACGGGTGAGTGCGGGCTTTTTCGCGGACTGAGGCGGCGATGCGGTTGGCTGCAAATAAAGCGTCGAACCCGTTGTCGGTAACAATCATGCAGTAATCGGCGTAGTTCAATGGGGCTGCAAAACCGCCGCACACTACGTCTCCGAGCACGTCGAACAGAATGATGTCGTATTCGTCGAAGGCATTGAGTTCTTTGAGGAGTTTGACGGTTTCACCGACTACATAGCCGCCGCAGCCAGCTCCTGCGGGAGGGCCGCCTGCTTCTACGCAGTCAACGCCGCCGTAGCCTTTGTAGATGACATCTTCGGGCCAAACGTCTTCGTAGTGATAGTCCTTTTGCTGAAGGGTGTCAATAATTGTGGGGATCAAGAAGCCAGTGAGGGTAAATGTGCTGTCGTGCTTTGGATCGCAACCGATTTGCAAAACTTTCTTGCCGCGCTTGGCTAGGGCAACAGAGATGTTGCAGCTTGTTGTCGATTTGCCAATTCCACCTTTTCCGTAAACTGCGAGTTTCACTCTTTGTTCTCCTATAGGTTTCTATCAAAACGATGAGGGCTGGGGTTTCATGCTTTTTTTCGATCGCCCAACTCCAATAGCCCAATTGCAATAGCCCAATTGCCATTCCCTTACTGTCAGTCGATTTGAGATTTCAGATTTGAGATTAAAGAATGGACTCCACAGATGAATCTGGGGCTTCTCTCTAACTAAAATTTTCGATCTCGACGACTTTTGTTTGGGGCTTGTATCCGTCTTTGGGTTAGGCCAATTTTGGACTCGGCCCTTAGTCACCTCGTTGAAAGCATTATTAGCTAACTTGCGATGAAAAGAAAGGGGGCGTCTAAATGAAAATGCTAGTAAATTTGTTTATTTTGCACCTTTGGGAATTTTAACGGTTTTTTTGACCTAAAAATCTATTTTTAGAATTTTTTTAGATTCTTAATTAATTTTAGAATACTTTTTTCATATAAAGAGGTACAAAAATAAAACAAAAATTAACTTCTCAAACAATCTGGGCTTTTGGCTTTGGGGCTAGGATGCAGGCAGTTGAGGGCTTGTGCGGCTAACTTGAACGGGCACAAAGGCGCTAGTGGATGAGGCAAAGGAGATAGTGAATTGGGCCCAGTTGGGTCAGGGGAGGGCAAAGTGATGTTAGCTTTCGGCTGTTGCGGGTGATTTTGCTGGGGTTTTGAGTGTTGTGTAAAAAATTGTGAATTTTTAGGAATTGGCGGGTGAGGGGGAGATTGGGGGAGTGAGGGAGTGGGAGAGAGTGGGGGAGGCGGAGAGGGGGAGAGGGAGAGTGCTGACAGGTGTAGGTTTTTTACAACTAGGAGGAGTTACAAGTATAAAAGGCATCCACAGGAGTGTGAGGGAAGGAACTCCAACGCTCCAGATGAATGGGAATATTGTTGAGTA
>NZ_JAMPLN010000034.1:0-59845 GCF_040004035.1 Microcoleus vaginatus FACHB-2002
GATGTTCCCACCCCATATCCTGCTAACTATTAAATGTAGCTAAAGATTCCATCCTGTTTTGAATAATGTTTTTGGCTCTTGATCGCTACATCATACATCAATTCAGCAACGCCCAAAGTAATTTGGCAATTTAAACAACTACTCCACACAACTAATGTATATAATGAAACTCCCAGCTTTAGATATTTAACAAAATTAAGACGACTCAAATCATGGCAGTCAACCTTACCATCATATTTACGTGGAGCTCCCAGTTTCTTTTGTTCACCTCTATAGAGATAGCGTAAGTTAGCATCAACTCTTAACTTGCCAATAAAGTCTAAATTTAAGTCCCGCACAGCATCCCAGAATTGAGATCGATAGTAATAGCCATCAGCCACCAAATAACGTACAGAAGTTGGTCAGAAACAACGAGTATTCTTTAGATGTTGTGCATAGTCATCAACTCTTGTGATGTCAGGCGTTGAGCTTTGAGGGTCCGGTTTTTTGCGAGATTTCTTAGACCAGGAATTCTTCGGATTTTGTGGCAGTTTTTTCACCGGCTTTATTTGAGGGCGTGATGGAGTCTGCTGTAGGCTTAAACTATAAGCTAAACGAATCTCAATTTCGACAATAGAAATCACAGAAATTTCCAACCCCTGTTCCGATTTACCAGCTACACCCTTATAAAAATAAGCTTTACCGTCAGTTTTTTTGCCATTTTTTGTGACCAAAGAACAATCAATAACAGCAATGACTGTGTGTTCAGTATTTAAGGCAGATTCGAGGAAATATTGATTAAATTGTGGAAAATTAAAAGTTTTGATAAAGTGACGACGGTAGGTTTTTTCGCTCAAATAACTATAACGACTTAAATTCGTGAAGTTGACTTTACCATAAACCAGCAAAATAGTTAAGAATAAAGTGATTAAAAACTTCTTTTGGGGTTGACTAATCCCTGGCATTTGTTGTAAGATGGATTCAATAATCTTCCTAAGGCAATCTGTTGAGCTTGTGTGTTTTTATAGCTTAACCTAAAAGAGCGCCTTTTTTTCTGTTAATTTTGGGTTCAGATTGCACTCACTTTTTTCGCTTCTGTGCTTTATTGCGTAAGCGTTGCTTGCCGAAGGTATCGCATCCCTCTTGAAAAACTGTCCGGAGTATTGAGATGAGGGTTTTAAAAACTACGCTTTATTCCAACAAACCCAAAACCTCGCTCAATTCTTGAGTTGGACATCCGAGTTTAAACCAAAAGTTGAATCTACTATTCATTCATGGATAGAGAGAGCCGGAGGGGAAGCCGGGAAACTTTTACGCTCCTTGAGCAATAAGGCTCATCAATGGTGGTATTTTTTAGACCCCCCAAAGATACCGCCTGATAATAATTTAGCAGAACGAACGTTACGTTTAGCCGTCACAAAAAGAAAAATTAGTGGAGGTTCCCGGTCTATGGAACGGTTTCAAGATACTGCCAATTTATTGACGGTTATACAAACTTGTCGCCATCAAGGACGTTGTGTCCGCCGAGTTTTTTGACCAAGCTATAAAAGCAATGGTTGACTCGGCTGTGCAGACTCCTTCTTTAATTCCTCTAATTGAGACCTGAATCCTTACGATGCGCCTGGGCTTAGTGAAGCAATACTACTGACAAATAACAACTAACTTATTGTCACGATCGAGGTCTTCCCAAACTTGTAATATAAAGCACAGCCTCACCCGCAGGAATACCGAGAACGTCATTGACGCGATCGTCAAAAAAGCCCCCGATACCGCTGACACCCAAACGCAGTTGCATAGCTGCTAAATTCAACCGCTGGCCCAAATGACCCGCGTCCATGTGCAAATAGCGGTAAACTCGATCGCCATATTTTGCTACAGCCCTGTTCAAATCCGCCGTGTGAAATAACAGCGCCCCCGCATCTCTGCCTAAATCTTGCCCCAAACACAAAAAATGCAATTCCCTGCGGAAATTTTTAAACCGAATTTGCCGCAATTCTTGAGCTTTCGGAGCGTAATAGTAACAGCCTTCTTCTAACCCATTCACTCCCGAAACAGCAATAAAAGTCTCGATCAAACTTAGATCGAAATAGTCTGGAGAACCGTCTAATCCTTGGTCGATATAGTGCTGCGGCTGGTAAGTAAAATCGAGCATAGCTAGCAGTTCGCCCAAGCTCAAAGAAGCACCTGTATAAGCACGGGTAGAACGCCTTTTTAGCATAGTGTTTTCTAAACTTTCCAGGTTCACTCCCCAAGGAATCGAAGGAGTGACCGTCGAAACTTTAGTACAAAATGGAAAGTTATATTTATCCTCTAATTCCCCTTCACTTTCCTCAAGTTTCCAGCCGTCTGCTCCGGTAGGGTCTGAGTCTAAATGCGTGGCTTTGTGGAGGTATTTTAACAGTTGACCCTCGGAAATTTTAGGGTAATCTGTCGTGGTGTTTCCAGGTAAAGCTGTTTTAAATTTAGGCAAGTTTTGGTCAATATCTAGCAAGTCGGCTAAAGCAACTACACAAATCGCTCCTTCTTGCTCCGAGTCGATGTATAGTAATTCATTGACAGCTTCGTCGGCGAATCCTCCAATCAGGTGAGGTCGGTAATCGTTGACGGCGCAAGCTAACTCGATATTGCTCAATAAATGACCGGTGTCTAGAAAAATTCGCCGATAAGCTCGGTCTTCGTAACGCCAAGAAGAACGGAAAAAAACAGTGGTAATGGCGATCGCCAATTGGGTATTTTCTAGTGCTGGCGACTGAAAACAAGCTGCTTGCAGGGCAGGCCAAACTTGACTGTCCCAAAAATGAACAAGTGAATGAGTTCTGCACTGATAGTTGTAGAGTCCGGCCGGCAACTGGGCAGTGCCACGGGAGATTAAATAAACCTCTGCTGGGTAGAGTCCACCCGCCGACGGTGCAGAGCGCAAATACAGGTAGCTGTCGTCTACCGTCTGTACTTTCGCCGTCAACCCGTAGCTGCACAGCAACAAGCTAGATAACCGATGCCACCAAGCGGCATCGGGATCGGCATCGGCATCCTCCGAGGGGTCTTTTAGATAAGGCTTGAGGTCAAAATACGCTCCAATTTTATATTCTTTGAAAGGCACAGGTTGCTCTGTCCAATCGAGCTGTTTGCTTTTGGCGGCAATGGTTTCAGGGTCGTATTTTGTCCGTTCGTGGTAGTGCTGAGCAATGGAGAGAGGAAGTTCTGGCATATTTCAGTAGAGGATTCGCTTTGGTTTCTCGATCGATCTTGACATTACTAACCGCTTACTGGTTGAGCAAGGCAGAAATTTACAAATATAAAAAAAATCTTAGAAAAAATGCGACTGTTGTTACACAAGCTTAACATAATAAGAGACATAAGTATAAATACGCAGAAAAATAACCATTAATTACTGTTATGGATTGGCTGCAATAGCTGTCCTCATAAAGGGATGAAAATGCAAAAGCTAAGCGCTGAAGAATTGCTCGCTCAGTATGCTGAGGGCAAGCGAAACTTTAACGCCGTTGACTTAAGTGAAGATAACTTGTTTCAAGCCGATTTGGCAGAAATAAATCTGTCTGGTAGCGTTCTGAGGGGAGCTTATTTGCCCTACGGAAATTTGACTGAAGCCAATCTTTATAAAACTGATTTGCAAGATGCTGAGTTGGGCGACATTCAACTTTATCAGGCAAACTTGTCGGAAGCAAATTTATCCAGAGCAAATTTATCCAGAGCCAATTTGCGCCACGCCAATTTACAAGGTGCCAATTTGCAGAAAGCGAATTTGCAAGGTGCGGATTTGTACAATGCAGATTTGAGGAATGCGGATTTGAGATATGCGGATTTGAGCCGAGCTAATTTGGAGAAAGCAAAGTTAACCAAAGCTCAATTAGCAGGCTGCAACTTATTTCGATCGCGCTTGGTTGATTTGTCGGAAGCGGAGTGCGATCGCACTACTATCGGGCCCGAAGGCTATTGATGATTTCCAGCGCTGCGGGCGATCGGCTTAATTAGTCGTGAAGCGTAGCTATCCCGTAGCGAATCGCCCTTTTTAAAATTTCTTAACATTTCTCGACACGCGGGAAAATGTGAGTTACAGTCGTAGAGAACTTATCGATCCGCAACATTGACAATAAATAACACATTTTTCCAGCGGAAAAAAGGCTAAAATTTATGAATTCTCCTGACAACAAATCCCGAGAACTCCGGCGCAAAGAACAAGAACTCCGGAAGCGCGAACAAGAAATTCGGCTCCGCGAACTAGAAGCCGAAATCGACCGCTCAGTGCCCGAACATCTAACAAGCAAGTACCAAGAACCAGACAGCAAAGTTAACGGCAAACTCAAACAGTGGCGCCGAAAAATTATAGCAGCCGCTCAATTTACAGGCATTGTCATTGCTGTTATCGTTGCAGTTCGCATAGCATCTTGGCTGGCAGCGGCGCTGATAGTGGGAGGCATTGCTTTCATAGCTTACAAAATGTTTATTGAAGAAGACAAAAGTTGAGAATGTCAAGCAGGAAACTATCAGGAAATACCCATGAACCTTAAAGTAGAAACTAGCAACTTTCTCAACGATTTAGAGCGAGTAGCCGCCGTCCGCCGAGAAATTGCCACTCGCCTCAGCAACATCGCGACAGCCATCAACAAATCAGAATTAGCAGGAGGAGAAGGATCGGGAAAACTCGGTTTAGAAACAGACAACGCCGACATTGATGTCGCTAGTAAAAACTTGCGCCAAGGGGTCTTTCGGCTGCTAGTGCTAGGCGACATGAAACGCGGAAAAAGCACTTTTCTCAATGCGTTAATCGGCGAAAACTTACTGCCCAGTGATGTAAATCCCTGTACAGCTTTGCTGACGATTTTGCGCTATGGTTCAGAAAAAAAAGTAACCGTTTATTTCAATGACGGCAAAAGCCCAAAAGAGCTAGATTTTAAAAGTTTTAAACAGAACTACACAATTGACCCGGCTGAGGCAAAACGCTTAGAAGAAGAAAAGAAACCAGCATTTCCCGATATCGACTGCGCCGTAGTAGAATATCCCTTACCTTTGCTGGAAAAAGGCATAGAAATAGTAGACAGTCCCGGACTGAACGATACAGAAGCCCGCAACGAATTATCTCTCGGTTACATCAACAACTGCCACGCTATTTTGTTTGTACTCAGGGCAACTCAGCCTTGCACGATGGGTGAAAGACGTTATTTAGAAAATTACATCAAAAATCGCGGATTGAGCATTTTCTTTCTGATTAATGCTTGGGATCAAGTGCGAGAAAGTTTGATTGACCCGGATGATCCTGAAGAATTAGCAGAAGCAGAAGGGAAACTGCGGCGGGTTTTTCAAGCTAATTTGGCTGAATATTGTTTAACAGAAGGACACGATATTTACGACGAGCGAGTGTTTGCAATTACCTCAATTAAGGCACTCAGGTTGCGGATGAAAAACCCGGATGCGGATTTGGCAGGGACTGGTTTTCCCGAGTTTATGGCGGCACTAAATACGTTTTTGACCCAGGAAAGAGCGATTTCGGAATTGCGTCCGGCGAGGACTTTGGCGCGTCAAATTTCTGCTCGCGTCCGCGAAGCTGTTGGGCGCAGATTACCATTACTCGATCGCGATGTCAATGAGTTGAAGGAAAAAATTAATTCAGTTGAGCCAGAGTTTAAAAAGCTAACTCAGATTCGCGATGAGTTTCAACAAGAAATTAGCCGAGTTAGAGATAGTAAATCGCGGGCGATCGCAGATTCTTTTCGCGCCTACGTTCTTAACTTAGAAAATACCTTTGAAACAGATTTCTTACGGTATCAACCTGAACTGAGATTTCTCGATTTCTTCAGCCAAGGCAAGCGAGAAGCTTTTGAAGCATCGCTCAAACGAGCATTCGAGCAGTACATCAACGACAAACTAGCAGCTTGGACTCTCACGGCTGAACAAGAGATGAATTCAGCATTTTCGCAGCTCTCACAAAGTGCGGCAAATTACGGAGCATCTTACACGAAAGTGACTGAAAAAATCACAGAAAAACTGACTGGGCAAAAAATACCAGCAGCAGTCAGCAACTCAAACGAAGATAACTCGCCAGCTTGGGCAAAATGGGCGATGGGATTGTTCTCGTTAACGACCGGAAATCTGGCGGGCGTAGCAATGGCAGGAGCGGGTTTTGATTGGAAAAATATCCTGCTTAATTTAATTACTGTGTTAAGCGTTAGTACGATTCTTGCTAGTTTTACGGGGATTGTTTTGGGGCCGCTGTACTTGGCGTTGTTGGGAATGGGTGTAGGGGTTTTGCAAGCAGACGGAGCTCATAAACAGTTGGTGAAAGCCGCGAAAAAAGAGCTGGTGAAATATCTGCCACAGGTGGCTCAAGAGCAGTGGCAGCCGATTCACGATGCTGTGAAAGAGTGTTTTGATGTTTACGGGCGAGAAGTGGGCGATCGCATGAATGATGATATTAATTCTCGGAAAGCTGAGTTAGATAATTTGCTCGAACAAAAGGAATCTCGCGAGATTAATTGTCAGGCTGAATCTGAGCGGTTGAAAAAATTGGAGGCTGATGTTTCTGCCGAGTCGCAGAGTATTGAATCGCTATATCAAGCTTTCCTAGCATCGGCTTGAAATAAAACAACAATATGCAACAAACCGAAATTTATCAAGACCTGACCGACAATCTCAAATCAGCACTCGGTATTCTCGAACTTGAGAAAAACTCCCAACTGTATCGAGATACCACCTCAATTTGCGACTATCTGACCAAACCAACTTTTCAAATTGCTGTCTTTGGCCCGTTTAATTACGGCAAGTCAACTTTGCTGAATGCTTTGCTGGGAAATCGTGCTTTGCCGATCGACCTAGTGCCCACTACAGGTGCTGCCATTTATGTCAACTACGGCGAGGAATTGCGCGCAAAAATTACCCTGAAAGACGGCACGGAAGTTAGCGAACGGGGGACTGATGTTTTGAAACGCTACGCCATCCTTGACGACGCGAGACAAATGCGGGATGATGTGGCGGCCGTGAATGTTTACTGTCCCCATCCATTCCTGCAAACCGGTGTGGAATTGCTGGATTTGCCGGGAACCAATGACCGCGAAGAACAGGATAATTTGGTTCGGGATAAATTGCTAACGGCTGATTTAGTTGTGCAGGTTTTAGATGCTCGCAAATTGATGACTTTAGGCGAACGGGAGAACTTGAGAGATTGGTTGAGCGATCGCAACATCAAGACTGTAGTCTTTGTTGCCAATTTTCTCAATCTACTCGAACCAGACGACCAAAAACAAGTTTACAATCGCTTGTTGTTTGTTGCCGAAAGTTTTCGCTCGAACTTGCCGACCAATATCAGCAATATCTACCGCGTCGATGCTTTGCCGGCTTTGAGGGCGAGGCTGAAAGGAGATGTGGCGGCAGCCCAAACTACAGGAATTGCCACGTTTGAATCGGCTTTGCAAAGTATTGTGGCAGCTCAACAGGAACAACTAGCAGTTAAGTTGCCCAGAATTGAAGCTATAGCTACTAAAATTTGCCAATCTCTCCGAGCCAAAGCTGAAACTGTCACTGCAGAAACAGCGGCAGCTCAAAAAAAGCACAAAGACAAAATTGAAATTAAACAAAAAGCTGAAAAATTGATATCAAAAGGCTTTCAAGCCAGCGTTTCCGATTTCGAGATTTGGCTTTACCAGCCTACACTTTTGCAGCGGTATCAATCGGAAATGGCGCTATCGCTTCAGGAAGGAAGTTTTGATGCGTGGAAGCTAAAATTTCAGCGAGAGGTCTTACATCAGCAGCAAACCATCGCAGAATGGGTAAATAAAGCTTGCGAATTCTTTGAGAAAGAACAGCCGATCGCACTTTTGATTTCGTTTCCTCCATCCCCGCAAGTCAGTTTACCGGAACCGCCGCCACCTCCACCTCAAAAGTCGATCGACAGCGAAGTGGCTCCAGTGGCGATCGCAACAGGCTTAGGTTGGCTATTGGGCGGGCCTGTGGGAGCCGCAGTAGTCGGCGGTGCTAGCTATATTTTGAATAAAAGAACTGGGTATGAAAAGCCGCCTGAATCGCCAGAAGCATATCTAAATCAAGTAACGGAAATTTGCAGCGAGGCTGCTAAAAACTATCTCGCTCGCTTCAGCACCGATACTTTTTCCATGCTGCAACACTACAAGGAAATCGCCGGAAAAGTTATCTGTTTTCAAGACAGCAAAGAGCCGCTACAGACAAATATTCAGCAATACCAGATACAGTTAATCAATAATTTGTTAGAAAATATCGAATCCTGCCTTCAAATGACCAAATCTGTAATTAACGGCAAATGATCCGAACCGACATTGCGACCAGTACGAATCTTCAACACACCAATTTCTTTGCTGACTAGAAAGTGATCTATCGGAATATAAGCCAGCGGCATAAAAGTCGGCCAAGTCGGTAAAATGCCAAAACCCGATCGCGCATTTCGCAGTTTTCCAGTTTTTACCATATTTTTGTAGAACGGCGACCACATTGTGGTATTTAAATCCCCAACCACAATCAGCGGATTTTTGACTTGGGCTGCATACTCGCCGATGCCTGCTAGCTGTTTATTGCGATCGATAAAACTCTCCTGTTTGACTGGCACAGTCGGATGAGCAAGAATCATAGAAATGATTTTACCTTGAAATTTAACATCCGCCGACAAGCTCTTTCTTTGATTTGAAAAGGCTTTAACCGAAGAATTTTCTAAAGGCAGCTTGCTGTATATTGCACTCCCAAATCTCTCAGATTCTTGCTGGGTAGAAGAGTAAGGAAAAATCTCGCTTAAAACCGATAACTGTTTTGCCCAAGTTGAGTTGACTTCTACAAAAACCGCGATATCAGGTTGTTCTGCTTTAACCAGCGATATTACCTCAGAATATCGCCGATTAGCCCTTAAAACATTTGAATGCAAAATCCGCAAGTTGTGTCCGGGAGTTGCTCCGGCAACTGCTGGCGCTGGAAAATACCAAGGAACAATTTCCGCCAAATTAATGATAATGCAAAATACGCTCACCAGCAGCCATATTTTTTTTGAGCGCACGAGAGCGAAGAATATAAAAGTAGAGAAACCAACCACCAGATATTGTAGTTTAAAATGAGAACTCAATTCAAAAAAAATGTTAAATTCTCCCAAATAACCGACTATGGACAATACGGCATTTACAGTTGCTGCGATAATAAACCATTTTAAAATTACGTGCTTCAAGCTAATGATTTTGTAGTTGCTGCTGTGCATCACCGCCCATTTGAGCTTAATTTTGAGGTCGTTGGTAATCGGCAATTTATCAATTTCTGTTACCAGTTGTTCTGGCTGTTCCAACACTCGCCGCTTTTGATAAAATCTCACCAACAAGCTATCTACCACAAAATAACTAAAATAATTGGCAACAAATCCTACAAATACCAACACACCTAAGCCGATCAGCATACCAAAGGAACCGCCGACTTTGACTAAACCCGACCAAACGGCGGCGTCACCTGTTTTCCCTGTAGCTAAGATGGCTATAAATAGCATTAAAGCAGGCAATCCGACCGTGATTGTGTTTCTGATGATAGAGTCCATTATTATCCTCTCTGCTAATCTTTATAAGATAGGGATGTGGGTCTAAATTTCATAAATTTCTAACGGTAAGTTGTCTGGATCTCTGAAAAATGTAAATCGTTTTTCGGTAATCTCGTCACGGCGAATATTTTCTACTTCTACTTGTTGAGATTTTAAGTGAGCAACTGATGCTTCTATGTCCTCAACTGCAAAAGCTAAATGTCTCAAACCGCAAGCTTCAGGATTGTTAACTCTTTCAGGAGGATGGGGAAATGAAAAAAGTTCAATGGTGTCGCCGTTTCCGACTCGCAAATCTAGTTTGTAAGAATTCCTCTCGGTTCGGAAAGTTTCTTTGATAATGGAACATCCCAATACTTCTACATAAAATTTCTTCGATGCTTCGTAATCCGAGCAAATAATCGCCACATGATGTATTGCTTTTATTTTCATCTGAATAAAGTTAGTTAATTTTGTTTTTCTGAGATGTTGCACCATTTTAAATAAGCTTTTTATGAACAGGCAAGATGCCTGTTCCACAAAAAAATTTACTCTTTGTGGAACAGGCATCTTGCCTGTTCTTGAGAATGGTGCCAGATCTGAGGTTTTTCCAAATGCACAGCACGCTATTGACAATTATATTTGACGATCGCAGACACGGCGAGAAACCCTGCTAAATTCAACGCGAGATCCCTTTATTTTCCCTCGCTCAAATCTTAATCGGAAAAATTTCTGCAAAAAAAGTACCCTACATTGATAAAATGAGAGTTTTGCAGTCAATCACCCAATTTGCATCTCAGGAGACAAGGATTATGGCCCGTATGTATTACGACACCGACGCGAACCTAGACCTCTTAGCCAACAAAACGGTTGCTATCATCGGCTACGGTTCCCAAGGACACGCCCACGCGCTTAACCTCAAAGACAGTGGCATGAATGTCGTTGTCGGTTTGTATCCCGGTAGCAAATCTGCAGCCAAAGCAACCGACGCGGGTTTAACAGTTCACCCGGTAGACAAAGCAGCCGCCGCCGCTGACTTCATCATGATTTTATTGCCCGATGAAGTTCAAAAAACTATTTACAAAGAACAAATCGAACCGAACCTTTCTGAAGGAAATGTTTTAGCATTTGCTCACGGTTTTAACATTCACTTCGGCCAAGTTGTTCCCCCTGCCAATGTAGACGTAGTAATGGTTGCCCCCAAAGGCCCCGGACACTTGGTGCGACGGACTTACGAACAAGGGGAAGGCGTTCCCAGTTTGTTTGCAGTATATCAAGATGCTTCCGGTCAAGCGCGCGATCGGGCAATGGCCTATGCTAAAGGTATCGGTGGCACCAGAGCCGGCATTCTGGAAACCACTTTCCGCGAAGAAACAGAAACGGATCTTTTTGGCGAACAAGTAGTTTTGTGCGGCGGTTTGAGCGCCTTAATTAAAGCTGGATTTGAAACTTTAGTTGACGCCGGATACCAACCGGAATTAGCTTATTTTGAATGTTTGCACGAAGTTAAACTTATCGTTGACTTAGTAGTAGAAGGAGGCCTCGCCAAAATGCGCGACAGCATCTCCAATACCGCAGAATACGGCGATTTAACTCGCGGCCCCCGCATCGTCACGGATCAAACCCGCGCCGAAATGCGTAAAATTCTCAGCGAAATTCAATCCGGCCAATTTGCCCGCGAATTCGTTCTGGAAAACCAAGCCGGCAAACCCGGTTTTACCTCCATGCGCCGTCAGGAAGCAGAACATCCTATTGAAGAAGTTGGTAAAGATTTGCGAGCTATGTTTAGCTGGTTGAAAAAGCAGGCTTAGTCAATTTTAGATTTTAGATTTTAGATTTTAGATGGGAGTACCAATCTAAAACAGTCCTGGAGGCCTAACCTCTATCTGTAGGGTGTGCAATGCACACCTTACCGCTAGTACCAATTTTTTATGAGGCCCCGTACAATCCGATCCCCCCTAGCCCCCCTTAATAAGGGGGGGACAAGATTCCGATCAAAGTCCCCCAACAATCAGGGGGATGCGAGGGGGATCGAGATATGTGCAACTTCACATTAAATTGGTATAGGAAGAAAATCTAAAATCTCAAGTTTAATCGATTTGAGATTGGAGGAAAAATCTAAAATCTACAATCTCAAATCGTCATGTTTGATTGTGCTTCGCTTCACCCAACCTACAAGAAAATGGCTAGGTATTATTAGAGAAACCGGGTTTTTCGCTGGTCGCTCAAAACTATCGACTGGGACTAGGACTTTTTTGCAATTTTTCAAGATCCTGTTGCCTTTTCTCGTTGAAATCTCTGGGTCTCAACCAATCTGGCCACAACCCCACGAAGAACTTCCGACTTGCCACGCTAGTATCTCTTACAGGTTTGGGGAGAAAAGTTAAAGTGTCACCGTAAAGGGTAAACAGGGCTGCCAACAGCAGCAATAGCGGGATAAGATTTTTTTTAGGCATCGCAGTTTGGGAGTAGAGTTTGTGAAAGCGCTTTGTTATATTTTGCCCTTGCACGGACAAAATATATCAGAAACAGCTTAAGAAGAAAATACAGCCCTGGGGGGTAAGGGGCGTCGCCTACAATAGGAAAGCCTGCTAGTCGCAATCTGATGTCCCCTCGAACTACCACTACAAACACCTTTATTATAGGTGTTCGAGTGGACATCAGATTATTAGCTAATAACTAATAGTGGTAAGGTTCGGACTGCGAACCCTACATAATTATGTTCTGGGTCCAGAAGTCAACAAAATACTATGTTTTTTTGGCGCTTACCTACTTAACGACTAATAACTAATCACTACTTATTCCGTTGAATAAAAGTTTGCACTACTGTATGAATTTCCGGGGAAATTTCAGTTACGAGCCGCACCGGGATTGCCGATGTGGAAGCTAATTGCGCGTATTCGGGCGTAAGAAAAACTGCATATTTGTCAGCTTCTGCTGTCAGTTGAGCGACCGTGGCTAAACTTATAGCTTTAATATAATTGCGTATGCTAACAGCTTGTTCGCCGACAACTTCATCGCCACTCATTACTGTGTTCGGTCTGCGAACTTGGTTTAAAGTTGTACTCGGATCTTTGACGCTTAAGTGGGTTCCTCCTACAAAACCGACTAGCCATTTAGGAGATGGAATTTTTGGGAACCCTGCAATTTGTTCTGCTAAGGCGGGAGTGGTTTTGTCTGCAGAAGATGCTACTATTAATGTGGGAATTTGAATGGCACTTAAACCAGTTTCTCCAAATAATAATGATGTGATCGGATTCATGGCGATCGCCCTTTTAATCCTCCCATCCCGCAATTGATATCGTTCTTCGGGCAATCCGGCCGCCGCGCACTGAATGCCTTGGCCTAAGCTGAACCCAATCAAATCTCCCTGACACCGCTGTTTGAGTCCACTCAATTGCAGTTCGGCACCGGCCAAGGACAAGGCTGTGGCGCCGCCGAAAGAATAGCCAATTATTACCGATGGGTCGAGCGCGATTTTTCCCTGCAAATTATCATCAGTTTGGTTCAATTTTGTCAGTTCGTCGAGTACAAAACTGATGTCTTTGGGACGGTCTAAAAACTCTTGAGGGGCTAGCAAGGGACACTTACCCGCCATCGCAGCATTGGTATTCGTCTCGTTGCTGCCCGGATGTTCTAAAGCTGCTACCACATAGCCGTGAGACGCCAAATGCTCGGCTAAGTAGCGCAAATCCGTGCGGACGGAACCCAACCCGTGAGAAAAGACGATCGTCGGTTTGTCGGGTGTCGCAGCTTTCGACCAATACACATCGACTTGAATACACCGATTGCGGGCGCTATCGTTCAAATCTAGCGCCCGTACCTGCACGGAATTAGGGCCGGGCTGGGTGGGATCGAAAGGCAGGTTAAACGCGGGTTTAACCGGTGCTAACTGAGGTGCGATCGCCGCCATAAAGCGCTGAGTTTGCCAAAAACTTGTGTTCATATTTCCCAAAACTGTGAAAGCTCGATCGAGATCCACCACGACCCGCGAGCTCGGATAAGATTCAATAAAACTCAATACCGATAAGCCTTCCGGCGCGTTGGCTCCCAGCAGCAGAGCCGCTCGCAGCGCTTCCACACCCCCACCGTCGCGCCTGGGTATCACTGTAGTCAAATCCGTCAGGATGGCAGTGCCGATGCCCGTACTTAGCAAGTTGCTCAGGCCGACTACATTGAGGGGAATTTTCGCTTGCAGCGCCCGAAAAATTTTACTCCGCTGTTCGGAGGACAGGAGATTGGCGTAAGCTTGCAGTTTTGCCGGGACTTTTCCTGTTTCTGCGAGTTCGCGCAAATCAGCAACCGATATTGAAGTTTCTAAAATACCTTTGCGGACAACAACCGTTTCTGCAGCTTTTACAGGGGATGTCACGTCGCTGAAAGGATTAATCGAAATCGAACCCAAAACACTCGCCACCGAAGAAAACCATCTGAAATTTGGTCTGATGCTCATTTTTACGTTACTGAACTACAGGAGATATATCACCATATTCTCAAAATTTTCCCCGATGCCGAGAATTTGTCTAGATCAATGTGCGATCGTCAAGGCCTCTGGGCATATTTACTTGCCGATCGATAATAAGCTTCTATAGCAATCCTTGCAGGAGTCGCAAATTTTTTACCCCACCCCAACCATCCCCGAACCCACCCTGAGAAAGTAAGAAATTCACAAATGATGCGAGGATGGCTATCTGGCCTACTTACAGTCAAATCTAGACTTCGATAACTTATTAGCCATAATTATCAAGCAAAGATGGTCATTTGGTTTAAGGCACTAACCCAAATTGCGGTAACGGAAAGGTACCGAATTGGTTTGAGCGATTGGCTATCCAAGGGTTGCCGAAAAACACGGTGGGATGCTCGATTCTATTTTCCAACCCAGAAGAGGTGAGGAATTTCTCCTAGCAATTCCGTTGGATTAGAGCTAAATCTTAACCGCAGATGAATGCAGATTCATAACATCATCGGCGGTTAAAATTTTCCTCAAGATACAGGAAAATAAACAACAAGCATCGAAATATCTGGGTGAATTCGGGCGATGGCTTCCGGTTCTTTAAGAGTTCCCGGTTTTTCCCACAAATTCTGGTGAGAAATTGTTGTTAAAATCAGCAAATCATGTTCTAACAAATTCTGCGAAACTAGCTTGATAAAATTTCCCCGCACCCGATTTACTGGTATCTCAGAAAGAATTTCCACCTCCGCCGCACTTTTGTTGCTTTGTTCCCGTTTTGTCGCCACCAAGAGCACTTGCAAACTCGCCTTGAGTTCCTCGGCTAAACTCTTAGCAATATCCACAGTTTCCTGAAATCCAAACCGAGTCAACTCGCTGTCAGTTACCGCCAAAATTATTCTGGCTGTATTCTGGAGAGGATCGGGAAATCGAGCAATCAGTACCGGTACGGGCGATCGCCTGATCACTGTGTCAATGATGCTGCCAAAAAAATTGTCGCGCGTCGTGGAAAATCCCTTCCAACCGCAAACAATTAAACTAGCCTCGCGTTCGGTTGCACTCCGCAGAATTCCGCGATCGATCGCATCATCTATCCTCGCGATCGGTTCAACCGCACAAGCAGCCGCATGGGCGACAGTTTCCGCAGCCGTCAAAAGTTGAGTTTGCTGCATTTTATCTGCGGGCGAAATTGCTTCCCCGCGATCGGACAAAATATGCAGTGGCAGCAAAGTTCCCTGAGATGTTTTTGCTAAAATCAAAGCCAAACGCAGCAAATTATCTTCTGTATTCGGATTAGCAACCGGCACTAAAACTCGCTCTCCCCATGAATGCTTTCCCGCAGTAGCCACCGGCAAACTCGACCCCGGCTGCTGCATTTCTTGACCCCACCGAGATACAATCCAAGGAGAAGCGACACAAGTTACTAAAATCATGGCAATGATGCCATTCACCGTTACGCGATCGACCAATTTAATCTCAAAAGCAACCGTAATCGCCGCCAAAGTAGAAGCAGCTTGAGCAACAGAAAGGCCGAACATTACCATAATGTTCGGAAACTCAAAACCAAATAATTTCCCCGGTAGCCAAGCTGCCAAAAACTTGCTCGCCACCTCTGCTAAAATCATCACCGCCGCCACCAACAAAGACTGCGGCTGCTTTACCAAAATTAGCGGGTCAATTAACATCCCCACAGAAATCAGAAAAAATGGCACAAACAGCGTATTGCCAATAAACTCAATCCGATTCATCAGCGGACTCATTTTGGGAATAATTTGAGTAATGGCAATTCCCGATAAAAATGCACCAATAATTGCCTCAATCTCAATTAATTCTGCTGCGTAAGAAACTAGAAATAGGGTGGCCAATACAAATATAAATTCGGCATTCTCGTCGTGTCCAAATTTCTTAAAAAACCAGCGACCGATTTTGGGAACTCCCCACAAAGTAGCAAAAGTGTAGATAGCAAGAGATGGAATGAGAAACAGCCAAAATTCGAGAGTGAGATTTCCTTTGAAAGCTTTAACAACAATTGCCAGCACCAACAGTCCCAACACATTTGTAATTAAAGTCCCGCCCAAAGTCGTAGTAATAGTCTGAGTTCGCATCAATCCCAATTTGGTGAGAATTGGCAGCGCTAAAAGTGTGTGCGTAGCGAAACAAGAAGCTACTAAAATTGCAGCCAGCCAGCTATATCCCAACAGCAGCATAGCCCCTGTCCCCAATATCATCGGTAGCGCAAAAGTAGCTAGCCCAAATATGACAGCTTTGTCCGCATTGAGTTTGAGATCGTCAAGGCTAGTTTCCAGTCCCGCTAGGAACATCAAAAACAGCAATCCTACAGTACCTAGCAAAACAATAGTAGCGTCCCGTTGCAGCAAATTGAGACCGTTGGGCCCGACAATTACGCCAGCAATAATTAAACCCACTATTCCCGGTAGTCGCAAGCGCTCAAATACCAGCGGCGCGAGTAGCATGATTGCTAAAAGAACCAGGAAAACGGGAACGGGGGCGGTAATTGGCCCGGAAGTTAACATAAGTTTTTCACCCTACATATTGGCAGCGAACTGCTACCAGTTTTAAAATAAAACATCAAAATATCTATCAATCTAAAGAGGTATTCTCAATATTTTACAGCGTAATTGGTAATAAGTAAGACTGGGCGGGAGTAACTCTGTTTATTGGTAAAATATGGGTTTGATGACTAGAAATTGGGCGCATCACGAACTCCGATAAAAAAAACTATATTTTTCAGTCCGGGAGGCACAAAAACCCGGTTAAGAGTCAAAATAACAGGTTGTGAGCGATCGACGTTAACGCCGACACCTGATTTTTGATCCTATTTGCGTCCACCACTATTTAGGTATCAAATGCAGGGAGACACAGACATATATCCCCAGATGGAGCTTGGCAAACTCGGTCTAATTCAGAAACCCGGTTTCTTAAAAAAACCGGGTTTTTCACCACAACAGACAATTTAAATGGGTTAGTCTTGGACGAGAAACAACCCGGTTTCCACGCAACGTACTTAACCGTACCCTTACGGTAGCTAAGTATGTATTTGTTGTCAAGATTTTTCCATCTAATTTTCAATGATAGGCTAAGCGATCGACACAATACTAGCTCGCTCGTAAGGCAATCTGTTAGTCGGCAAAACATCCAGATTAATTTGCAACGAATCCAAAGCCGGATTTTCGGCTAGCAGTTTTTGCGCCAAACCCTTATTAACAATTTCCCAGAAATCCGTTTCATTGGGATAATTAGTCAAGAAACTGTCGATGCTTTTGTAAATCGGCACAAAGTCGGGATACTCAGCCTGCGTAATTCCTGGTTTGTACTGATATTTGACATCAATATTGAGGTTATTCAAACCCTGGTGATCGATCGAGTAATTAGGAAGCTTGAAATTCCACGCTTCGCCTAATTTACCATCTTGAGTGCGAGTAACGGTACTGCTGCGCTCGTAAGGCAATTGGTTCGTCGGTAAAACATCCAAATTAACCGTCACAGACGAAATTGCCGGATTGTCAGCAAGCACTTTTTCGGTCAGATTTTTGTTGACAATTTCCCAAAAATCTGTTTCATTCGGGTAGTTAACTAAAAGATTGTCAATGCTCTTGTAAATAGGCACAAAATCAGGATACTGATAATTTTGAATCCCGTCTTTGTACTTATAATTTACATCAATATTCAGGTTATTTAACCCTTGATGATTAATGGGGTAATTTGCCACTGTAAAATTCCATTTCTGCGTCAGTTGAGCATCGGACGGAAAGAAAGCAATTCCTATTGGACGCTGTAGCTTGCTGTCGGGAGGGACAAAAATAGAACTGTTACTCGACCCAGGATTTCCCGATATTGGCAGCGGTTCGTCAGTCTTGCCATTATACCGCAAAACAGCGCCGGCACCGTTAGCATTAGCGCGGTTGTCAAAGCCCACTACAAACAAATTGCCGATCGGCGAAAAGGCCAAACTACCTACATAATTGCTACTGGGCGAAGTATCCGTATAATTGGTAGATAAAACCTTGACCAATTCCCCACTTTTTAAATTGTAGCGCCTGATATCGTTAGCAAAATCACTGACATAAAGGTCGCCGTCAGCCGGCCCGATTGCCATTCCCAAAAGACTTGTAAATCCCTGACTCCGAGGCGAAGGATCGGGCGAAGCAAAGATACTTGACTGCCGGGTTTGCGGGTTGTAACGCAGCACCTGACTGGGGAAACTCGCGCTAAAATCGGGTTGACCGTTGCTCGCCACACTCCCCTGCGTTGTCACATACAAATTGCCGTCAGGAGCAAACAGTAAACCGTTCGGGCCATTCAATCCTCCCGCTTGCTGATTTCCCGAAGCAAATACATCAATAAACTGTCCTGTTTTGCCGTTATATCGGAGAATTTGGTCACTCAAAAAACTGCTGACATAAAAATTACCGTCAGGGCCAAAAGCTAAACCGTAAGGGCGAAACAATCCGCCAGTTTCATCGACCGCCGTGTTCGGATTATCGCCGACAAACTTGTCAATAAATGCGCCAGTAATTCCGTCATACCGCAATACCGCAGATGCTGTTGGTTCTCCCGAATTTCCGGGCTTGTCGCCGCTAGTAATGTAAATGTCCGACTGATCATCGCCATTGCCATCTGGCCCAAAAACGATCGTATCTGGATTGGACAAACCGCCGCTTCCCGGTGGAATAAATTCGCCTAGCAAATTGCCGGTATTGCCGTCAAACCGAAGTACATTATTTCCCCTGGTGTTGCTAACAAGGAAAGTTCCTTGAGGATTGCTGGGTTGAGTGCGAGTAACTTTGCTCGTTTGGTTGTAGGGTACGTTTTGGGTTGGCAAAACGTTTAAATCTATCTTAATTGCCGCCAAGGCAGGATTTTCGGTGAGGATATTTTGAGTCAAGTTTTTATTAACAATTTCCCAAAAATCTGTTTCGTTCGGATATGTGGTTAAAAAGTTATCAATGCTATTATATATTGGCCCGAAATCGGGATATTCATTGGGAGCGATTCCTGGCTTATACTGGTAATTGACATCGAGATTGAGCGTGTTTAATCCTTGGTGATTGATTGCGTAGTCTTTGACTGAAAAATTCCAATCTTCTGTGATTTTGCCTTGACTGCGGAAAACTGTACTGGCGCGAGCGTAGGGCAATATCTCCGTTGGCAAAACTTCAAGTTGAATCGTAACATCTGTCAGTACCGGATTTTCATTAAGCACCTTTTCCGTCAAGTTTTTGTTAACAATTTCCCAAAAATCTGTTTCGTTTGGGTAGTTAACTAGGAAGTTATCAATGCTTTGGTAAATGGGCACAAAATCGGGATACTCGTTCGGGGTAATTCCCGGTTTTAACCCGTAACCAACTTTGAGGTTTAGGGTGTTTAAACCTTGGTGCTCGATGGTGTAATCTTTTAAATTGAAAGCCCACTTTTCATCAGAAAATAGGGAAGAAGTTTGGGATAGGGTGAGTTCACCCACAGGTAAAGCCATCCCTGTCAGTTCGTCTATCTCACCTTTAGTCGAGACAGCGCTCTGGGATTTTAGACTACTATCAACTTTAAGATTGTCGCCTCCTGACGATTGGAGACCGAAGTGGGTGAAGGCCTCAAAAAGGTCGATCGCACTACCAGTCGCAGCAGCCGGCCAATCTGGTTTTTGAGTCAAATCGTAGCTGGTATCAAATAAACCATTGGTATCGCCGACGCCAATTTTGCCGATACGATTTAAGCTATCTGAATTATTGAATAAGTCTAGTATTTCCGCTGAAAAACCCGCAACATTTCCCGGAATCTGATTTTCTTCAAACAGTCTTGCTGTGTTAAACATAAGCTTTTTTTTAGATACACCCGCGACCTGGAATGAATTTGACTAAATTTTACACTCTTTCCCCCAAAAGTCAAGTAGTTTAATAAGAAGTACCTTATATTTTATCCGAATTAAACCTTAAATTAGTCCTCTTTCTCAAGCCTCTCGTTTGCCGTTGCATCGGTATTGTTCAAATGTCAAACAGTCAACAGTCAATAGAAATTTATGCCAAAAACCGGATTTCTAGTTCCCCGCGCACAAATCCTGATTTGGCATACCCCTAAAAAAGGGAGACGTGCTTTTATCCCTTGCTCTTCCCTATTTAAAATCTAAAACCGGGAAAGGTTTCGCCGCTTCCATCTGCGCCGCTAAAGCAATTAAAGTTGCTTCCGCCGCCGGTCGCCCGATAATTTGAATTCCCACGGGCAAACCGTTGTTATCTAAAATGGCAGGAAGGGCGATCGCAGGCAAACCACTAGCATTAAATGGCGGACAAGGAGCTACCCAATTAATAATGCGCTGCAAAGTTTCTTCAAAACTCAAATCCGCCCACTCCCCAACCCGGATTGGCGAGTGCATATAAGTCGGCAAAACTAATACATCAAATTTTTCAAAGAATCCCACGATCCGCCGTGAAATCACCTGCATTTGATTCACCGCCCGCAAATATTCCCCAGCGGAAATAGTTCTTTCCAACAGCCAGCGATTCATCGGTTCCAAAGCAGGGCCTGGAATGCCACTTGCCGCCGCCCCAGACTGCCAAATTGCGGTAAACGGTTCGATTAAACCCGTAAAATCCGGGCATCCCGGTTCGACATTGTGGCCCAAATCTGTCAGTAAATTGACGGTTTCGAGTACGGCTTCCTGACAGATAGCCTCCGCCTCGCCCACAGGGGAAATAGTCGTAGAAAACGCAATTCGCAGTTTGTCCACCTTTTGACGGGAAGCCTCTAGAAACGTCGGATTTGAATCTGGTAGCCAGTATGGATCGCCCGTTGTGTAGCCTGACATTACATCCAAAAGTGCGGCGGCGTCAGCTACTGTGCGCGCCAGTGGGCCGTTAGCAGAAATGCCGCTGAGGTAATCTCCGACAGGTGCCCAGGAAACTCGCCCCCGCGATGGTTTAATGCCCACTAAACCGCAGCAGGAAGCTGGGCCTCGGATCGAACCGCCGCCGTCTGAACCTTGGGCGATCGCACACAAACCGGCTGCTACAGCCGCCGCTGAGCCACCGCTGGAACCTCCGGGCGTATAGTCTAAATTCCAGGGATTGCGCGCCGGTGGGAAACCTTCTGGTTCGGTGTAAGGTAATGAGCCAATTTGAGAGGTTGCTGTTTTCCCCAGAATGTTAAATCCCGCTGCTTTGATCCGCCATACTACTGACTCGTCGTAGGCAGAGATGTTACCCAGCAAAGCCTGAGTCCCGTATGTACACGGAACGCCGGTCACTGGTGTCAAGTCTTTAATGGCGATCGGCACTCCGAAAAAAGGTGGCAATTCCTGTGGCTTGTTTAACCCAGCTAGTTTTTCGGTTTGAGATTTAGCTAGGGCGATCGCCCGCTCGGCCGTTACTGTAAAATAACTGCCCAGCTCAGGGTTTAATCGCTCAATCCGTTCCAAGTAGAGATTGACAATTTCTAAAGGCGACACTTCCAGGGTGCGGATCGACTCCGCCAACTCCAGAGCTGGAGTAAAAGCCCGATCGACAGAATTCATCGGTTTAAGTCCTTAATAATTGGATGAAGTATCAATTTATACTGTTTGAGTGCGGAAAACTCTTTCCATTAAAAAATTTATCCAAAAATGTGGAAAATCCCTATTTGGTCGTAGATCAAGAGTGAGCGCATCCTCCTATTGGCAGAATATTTCCTTTGTATTGCACCAGTAGAAACTGATCTTGCGATAGACTGAGGAGAACAGTTAAGCTTTTGTGCAAGAGCCGCACAATGGCGATCGGCATTGTCCAACTCCCACAAATCCTCTGTTCGAGTCAGCCTTCTCACCAACTTAAGGTAGCGCATATGACACAGCAGCATCCGCCAGCTCCTCGCCCGCCCGTACCCGGAGCTCCCCCACTGCCAGGAATACCTCGCCCTCCAGCTCCAGGGATGCCCCCCAGAGCAGCAGGAATGCCGCCCGCACCGCCGCCCGCACCAGCACCAGCACCAGCACCAGCACCGCCGCCGCAATCCTTCGCCACACCTAAAAACCCGATTTCTAGCAGCGGCGGAGTTCCGAGTTTGAAAGAGCTAGTAATCCGAGCCAAAGAAGAAGGAGTATCCGACCTTCACCTCGGAGTAAACGAAGTTCCCCGCTTCCGCACGCGGGGCGAGATTGCCGACATCGGCTATCCACCGACCGATTTAGATACGTTTTTTGGCTGGTTGCGGGAGTGCATGAGCGATGAAGAAATTGAAATTTTCCAAAAAACCCTAGACTTTGACGGCGCTTTCGACTTCGGCTTCGTCCGCATTCGGATCAGTTGCATGGACTCCTTGGCGGGCCCGGCAATGGTGCTGCGGCTAATTCCTGCCAAAATAATGACACTGGAGGAATTGAAACTGCCGGAGGTCTTTAGAAAAATATGTGGATACCACAAAGGGCTGATTTTGGTAACAGGCCCGACAGGTTCGGGCAAATCTACCACCTTGGCTGCGATGATCGACTACATCAATAAGCATAAAGCGTACAACATCATCACGATCGAAGACCCGGTAGAATTCGTACATGAAAGCAAAAAATCCTTGATCAAGCACCGGGAAGTTGGCAGGCACACCCTGAAGTTTATGAACGCTCTCAAAGGCGCTCTGCGGCAAGACCCGGACATGATGCTAGTAGGAGAAATTCGGGACAGAGAGACAGTGGAAATCGCCCTCAAAGCCTCTCAGACCGGTCACTTAGTTGCAGGAACCCTGCACACCAACAGTGCGATTAAAACTCTGAACCGGATTCTGGATATGTTCGGACCGGAAGAACAGGAGGCCATACGGGTTTCAATTTCCGAATCCCTAGTGGCAATTATTGCTCAACTGCTGTGCAAAACCACAGACGGGAAGCGGGCTGCTTTCCACGACGTTTTGATCAATACCGACGTGGTTAAGGAATACATTCTGAAGGGCCAGAATGAGGAAATCAATCAAATCATGATCAAAGATACTTATGAAGGCATGACGACGATGAATAAGTCGCTCTACGGCCTTTATCAAGAAGGTCGGATTACTGAAGAACTTTGTGTAGAGAACTCGCCGTTCCCGAACGAAATGGCTCAGATGCTCCGAGGTCGAGTGTAAAGGTCGAGTGTTAACAGTTAAAAGTTAACAGTTAAGTGTTAACTTTTAACTTTTATTGGTGTAGTGAATTGAAAGTCGATCGCCCGATTTTGCCAGAAATTTTCAAAGGTATTGCGCTGTTTACACCAGGGGGAGACTTAATCTATTGCATAGACCCCCACAAGCAAACTCGCTGGCATTTGCAGTTGTGCGTAGCTCTACAGGAGATCCTCGGTTTGTCGGAACCGCCGCATTTTCTGATACCTTGCTACACGGCAACCGTTGACTCCTGGCTCGATCCAGGCGATCGGCAGGTGCGGGTTGCTGCCGAGGCTTACCCCCCGGTGCTGCGACATCAAACGCTGCTGAACGCCATTTTTGGGACTGGCGACTTAGTGTGGCATCCCCGGAGCGAAGAAATGTGCGAACCGATGGCGATTGCTACTTATCACGAAGAATTCCCCGAACTTTGGGAAAATCACGACTTAGTTGTACAGTATGCCAGCCCCGAAGCTCGATCGGACTGGAGCACTTCGATCGTAACTTCATTGGGCTTTCCGCCATCGCAGCAGGCTCGGCTTCCTAAACCAACAGCACTTACCCCACCGCCACAAACTCAAGGGTACGTTTTGCGTCTGTTTGTTTCCGGCAGCAACCCCAGCACCGAACGCACCCTCGAAACTTTACACCAGTTTTTAGAGCAATGCCTCGATCGTCCCTACACTTTAAAAGTAATTGATGTTTTGAAACATCCAGACCAAGCTGAGGCAGATCAGATTTCAGCAACTCCTACTTTGATTAAAATCTGGCCGAAACCGGTGCGACGAATTGTCGGGGAATTGAACGATGATGAAAAAATAGTGCGGCTGCTGAGCTATTCGGAATTTTAGATAGGGTCGAGGATTTTTGCGATTATTTACTACTGGCGATCGCATTTTGAGTAGCCCTGGAATTAAGAACATCTAGCAATTAAGTCCTGGACGCAAAAAGTGGTTGGGCGTTCTACTTTATCGGTCAGGTATTCTTGGGTCGTACACCCTAAATATAGAGGTTCTGCATCCAGCACTCAATTGCGGGTAAGGCAATGCACTCACCGGGAATAATTAGGGTAACTTACTTGCCTGAAAAATTGTGGTAAGGTGCGCCGAAGAGCACCCTACTTTACCACCATCAATCTGGCAATCAGGAGAATTGAGAACCGTGCCTGATGTCAAAAAGGTCGATCGGTTTACTCAGGCAAACAAACATCGGGAGGGCACAAACTGAGGAAATCCAAAGTTGTGACTTCCAGCGTATCCAACTCTACTCTCCGAATTACATGATTGTTCGTATCAGCAACAAACAAATGAGGCCCGATCGCACTCAACCCTGAAGGTTCAAAAAATCGAGCCTTGAGACCTTTAGCATCAACCAAACCTGCTGTACCATCTCCAATCATTGTTCTGCACGTACCGCCCCGGTGGTCGATCCGCTTAATTTTGTGATTGTAAGTATCAGCCACCCAGAGGTAATTTTGAGCGTATTCAACACCCAAACAGTGCTGCAACCTCACCTCATCACCGCGACCATCTTTATCCCCAAAACCAAACAATTCACCGCTACCGCAAACAGTTCGCACCTTCGGGTCTTCATCTATACCCACAGCACGAATCGAACTAATTTCGCTGTCGGCAACAAACAACTCCGATCGATCCGTAGCGAGGCCGCTGGGCTGAGAAAAAGCAGATTCTGCAAGACTTCCGTCAACACAGGATTCTCGGCCAATACCCGCATAAGTGCCGATCGTGCCAGTGTCTAACTGCATTTCCCAAATTTGGTGGGAACCCGCCATTGCAATAAAAAGCCTATTTCCAACTCTTTCTAAATCCCAAGGCGAATTTAATTGCGTTTCTAAACCCTTGCCGCTGCGGGGTGAAATTTCGTGACTTTGTTCGCCCGTACCAGCAATTGTTTCTACCCGTTGAGTCGTAAAATCAATCTTTCTGAGAGCATGATTTTCCGTATCAGCAACATATAGAATTTGACTTTCTGCATCAAAAGCCATACCTTGAGGTGCAAAAAACTCAGCCTCTTCAAAGTCCCCATCAGTTAAACCCGGCTTGCCACTACCGATGACGTGCAGCACCTCACCTTCGAGGGTGCTGACAACAATCCTATTGTGGCCGGAATCGGCAATAAATAAGCAAGAACCGACTAAGTTTTGTATGACTGAATTAGCAGGTCCTGGCAATACAGTTTCATCTACAGATTCATTTTCCTGAGTCATTTCGCCCAAAAGCGCGACCTGTTGGTGAAGCTGTTTTGCCTCCGTTGCAGCGATCGCAAATGCCAGCACTTTACCGGGAAAAGCCAGGGGTGTTGATACAGGTTTGCGCTGTTTTTCTAAGCGAAAACTGAGTTGTTTAAAGTTGAGTGCATTTTTATCTTTGTATTCAGCAATTAGCTTGCCAACTAACTCGTCAAGTGCTTCTCTATTGCCTTCGCCGGAAACAAAGCCAACGACATAACTTTCAGGATCGATCACCATTAAAGTCGGCCAAGCGCGAACAGCGTAGCTTTGCCAAACTTTCATGCCGCTGTCAACGATTACCGGATGTTCGATATCGTAGCGGAGGATAGCTTGGCGGATGTTTTCTACTTCTTTTTCGTTTTCAAATTTAGCCGAGTGAACGCCGATAACCGTGAGGGAATCTTTATATTTTTGTTCGAGGTATTTTAAGTCTGGGAGGACGTGCAAGCAGTTGATGCAGCAGTACGTCCAGAAGTCGAGGAGGACGACGCGCCCTTTTAAGGATTCAATGGATAAAGGTTTCTCGGTGTTTAACCAGGGGTAGTTTCCGGGGAATTCTGGTGCTCTGACGCGAGGCATGGCATCTCCTGGGTAGTATGTGAATGATTTTTTTACTTCTTTAATTTAGCGGGAAGTTTGGCAGGATGGGAAGAAAGCTGATTAAATCAGGGTTTTTGGAGACAGCCAAGATGGCTGTGGCACAAGAGGGGGGTCACGGCGGATGTTAAAACAGACACAGAGTCAAAACGGTTTTTGCTTTTATAAATTACATAACCAACGACAAATAGATGCAACTTGATTCTCCTCATTCAGATTGGCAGCATTAGTGAGAGTCCCGTTTTCCAGTTGATGCCAAATTTCACCCGCCATCCTTGTCGCCACCGCTGAACCCACAAAGAAAGTCAGAGGTGAATGTCCAACCCGGAAAAAAGCTTCGCGTATGCGATTTAGTGCCGCTTGTGCCGTTTTCCAATGCTCATCTGCACCTGCAGGATCGATTCCGCCTTTAAGTTCGCCCAATGCAATAACATAAGGTGCCACCATAGATGGGTCAATTGCGCTGGATTGACTGGCTACCAACTCCGTCGGGGCAAGATTAAATAAACATAAATCCACATTGCTCCTGACTAGCGGAACAGTTAGGTTATAAATCAATGTGCGATTACCCAGCTCGCTCTCCCAACTTATCCCACGTAAAGACAACTCAATTTCTGTGTCATCATTTGTCATGGATATCCACTTTTTTGTCTTTGAGTGTTGCCAGTAATATCTCTTACCAGCAATAGTGAGAGTCGAGAGGATAGCACGAGTTAGTTTTCTTTGTGCCAATGCTCCGCCAACATTACGCATTGAGCCACCAAGCGTGTCACCACGAGTCAGTAGAAATCTAAAGACCAATTCCTCCACAAAATTTGTGCCTGCTGGCTCAAGAAAATTCCTGATTAGACCATTGATAGCTTCAATTTTATCATTTGGCATCAAATGAGCAAGAGACTTGTCCGATAATCCTGCCGCAGTCAACAATCCCATTTCAATGCCCTTAACATTTAACAAATCAGCAGGACTGTCAGCTTGACCAGCAGCTTCTTGAAGTGCTCTTGCTTGGGCGACGTAAGGTGTAGCGCGTCGATTTTTTTCAAGGGCAAGTGCAACAAAACCCGCACGAGTGTCTTCATAGGTTGTGACAAGATTGTCACTGGATTGAAGATGGTTACGATAAACACACATAGGTTTCGAGTTATTGTTTTTTCCATACATAAACGCACTTCCTCAAAGGAGCGCGTCCATAATTTCCCATCTGTTGACTACTATTCCCCTTATCACCTGGTAAGACGAGAATATTTTCAGTAATAAAGCCTAGTTTTTCAGCAAAATCAGAAAGAATCATGTCCACTGAAATGCTTATACCTGCGTAGCGCACATTGTCATTAACCATAAACAAAAATGCCCCAGGTTTAAGGATACGAAAGCTTTCTTGTATTACGCAAGCCATTTCATAGAAATATCCTCTTACCATTCTGGGTATACCATTATTATTCAATACGCCCTGTGACTTTTGGCTGTCCAAATATCTTAAGATAGCCTGCAACAGAGTTTGCGAATTAGCAATACTTAAAGCTACTTCCCAATCCTTATTGATAGCCAACAAATTTTTTGGGTGGTTCTCGACCGTACAACTTAGCATTTCCTGACGCAGATTAATTAATTCCTTTTCAGAAATTCCTAGTAAAGCTAGCTCTAGTGCATAGGTGCGAGTATAGTCATATCGATTACAGTAGGGTGGAGATGTGATGATTGCATCGTATGTAGAGTCCGGCAAATCGGGCATTATCTCCAGACAAGAACCTTGATGCAAATTAATTTTGCCTTGATTATTCTGAGTTTGAAAAAGCTCCAGTTGTTGTGTAGGAGGTTCTAAGTCGTTAACAAGTTCATTAAATTTTTGGGTAATAGCTTGACTGAACTCAAGAACCTCACCTTTATTGAAGGACTTCTTTGACTGTCCATGACCAGAACGGTAATCCCAACGAAGATACTGTCCATCTTTGCGTGTATAGCTTACGGATTCTAAAACACACAGTAAAGTAAAGATTAAAACTGATTGAACCTTCGTATTTTCTTGATAACAAGCTCCAAGATATTGCTCAATAGCTCTTTTAGTTTCTTCGGAGTAAGCCCCTTTAGTGATTCTCAATTCTGGCAGAGTGACTGGGTTTTCAAATTGTTTCCATATTTGCAAATTAAACCATGTCTTTAGCCGCTGAAAATCATCAATAGTGAAGGCAGTGTCTAAAAGAATTTTGGTATTAATTATATGTTGACCAATAGGTAATAATTCAATCCCCTCACCATCTATTCCCAAGTCGCTAGCAGCAAATAAAGCAGTTCCACTACCTGTAAAAGGATCTAAAATTTTGCCTTGAATGACTTGATATTTTTGGAATAAGAACTCTACCAGAGAAGCGGAGAAAGCTTCCTTATACTTGTACCACCTATAAATGGGTCTAGTTTTGTTAGCCTGAAAACTAACCAAAAGTCGGGTAAGCGAGGGCTGGACTACAAACTTGTCTTGAAAGCGATCGTGTAATTGCCTGTCAAGGTTATCAATCTCTCCCAGAAAGTCACTTTCCACTTCAGAGGCCATGTTGGAGATGCTTGACATATTTACCATGACTACAAATTATTAAATAACTAACTGTCGATCGTAGTATACCAGTATCTCCAATCAAAGAACGGCCAGATGTCGCCACCCTGGTTAATTCTCTCTGATGAACCAGAGAATTAACCGCTTCAGAAATTCGCCCCTCTTGCTGAACCCCAATTTTATCCTGGGTTTTCCCGGCTGTTATGTTCCAGTATCACCAATACACCGTTAATTTTTTTGTGGCCGATCGCACTTGCGATCGACTTAACCACACAAAATCTAACAGCAACCGCCGCCATTATAATGCCAAGTCGAATCCGTAATTAACACCTTATCGGGCATTAATCCCCCCAACTTCCCAGCAGTTTTATCGCAGACAGCCGCTGGAACTCCCCGCTGCAAAACGTGGCCTGCCCCGTCATCAAACAGCTCTTCAGAACCCGTATAAATCGCCGTCTTGCCAGTGAAAATGCAAGCTCCGTCATCCGGTACATCCACTTTGAAAGACACCGAATCCAGGCTTTCTAACAGCAAATCCGCATCCAATTGATAATTGTGTTTGTCCAGCAATCGGTAAGGCCTTCTCGCCCGCACTTCCACTTGCCCAAAACCAACGTCTACAAGGTGTTGAACGTATTCTGCGTATGTCAGAGCACCGGACAAACACAAAGCCCGCAAGCGTTGGTCTTCCTTCAAATGCTGCGGAATGGGTCGAGTTGCGATCGGATCGCTCATCAACAATCTGCCACCCGGTTTTAACACCCGATAAGTCTCTTTTAATGCTTTAGCTAAATCCGCTGGTTCAAAGATATTAAACAAGCAGTTTTGGGCGACAACATCTACAGAAGCATCCGGCACCGGCAACGCAAAAGCATCGCCTTCACAAATTTCTACAAAACTCGGATCAAACCAATCATTTTCGTGGGCGGCTATTTGCAGGTTTCGGGCAGCCGCATCTCGCATTGCTGCAACCGGATCGACGGCAATAACCGCTCCTTTATGTCTAGAAAAATATGCAAATTGTAGTGCTTCCAATCCGCCGCCGACGCCTACATAAAGCACGAAGGGATTGCCGACAAGTTCGGCGGCGTGAACGGTTGTGCCGCAGCCGTAATTCATTTCTTGCATTTGTTCGGGAATTTTTAATCCCGGCAATTGCAAGGGACTGCTTTGGACGCAGCAAAGTCCGATTTGGGGTGTTTCGGCAACATCACTGTAGAATTTGGCTGCTGTTTCGAGGTAGGTCATTTTTTAGTGTCCTTTAATGTTTAACTGCAGATAGAGCAAGGGCGAAACGCCGATGCCACGAAGCCCAGAAATATTTTTTTAGGTGGCAAATTCGACTTTTTGTTCGGATTTGGGCGGATTTTCGGGTTCGGAAACAGTTGTTTTGGGATCTGCTAATTCGGTGGTTGGCTGGCTAGGAGTTTCAGCGGCAACTGGTGGCGTTGGCGGTACAAGATTGGGAGACTCTTCTGGTATCGCGGGAGCGACTACTTTTGGTACTGGAGCTTTTCCTGTTATTTCTGGGAGGGTTGGTGGCACTGAAGGATTAGCAGGTTGGGGTTCTTCACGCAAGAAGTTGCGGAACCGATTGTAGTATCCTTTATATTCCTGTTTTTTTGTTTGGGGAGATGCTGTTGGGGTAGGTTCTATTATTTTAACTGGTGCAACAACTTTCGGGGTTTCTAACTGTGGAGTTGCTGTCGGTGTTGGTTCTATTACTTGAACTGGTTCTACAATTTTTGGCGCTTCCAGTGGGGGGGTTGCTGTCGGTGTCGGTTCTATTACTTGAATTGGTTCTACAATTTTCGGCGCTTCGAGTTGGGGAGTTGCTGTCGGTGTCGGTTCTATTACTTGAATCGGAGCAACTTCGGGAGCGACTGTTGGCTCTAACCTCGGTTGGGTAACAGGGGTTTCTGGAACCGCTGGTGAGGGTGGGACAACTGGTGTTTTTTCTAATGCAGGTGTCGGTGTCGGTTCGGGGGTTGGGGTTGGTGTCGGTTGGGGGGCTTGGTAGGTGCGATCGACTATACCGCGAGTTTCTGCTGCTGTTAGTTCGCCCCGCACTAATTTAGAAAGAGGATCTTGGCCGAGCGGTTGGAAATTTATCAGTCTGACTGTATTATTAAAGGCGTTTTTGACGATATTTCCCCGTTCGTCAATTAATTCTAGCTGTACCCAGTTTTTCCCTGGTTTGAATCCTTTAAGATATATAGGTTGCCACTGGTCGATCGCAAAGCTTTGGCCGTTGACTGTGGCTCGAATTTTCCAATCGAGTATTTCATCTTGGGAATTTTCTTGCGCCACTTCGTGGGGGGGGGCATTTGTCAAGTAAAAGTCGAGCAGGATGGGTTCTGCCCCGTAGCTGCCTTGGGGGCTGTTGTACGTTAATAGGGGCAATGTTCGATCGGGATTATTGTCGTCTGTTTTGGTAAAAACGTGAAAGGTGGTTTGAGCTGCGGCACCTTCGTTTTTAAAGCTTTCTTCCCAAGGGCGGGCGGCGAACACCTGCAGGGTATGGGTTCCGGGTTCTAAGTCGGAGAGCGTTAAAGGTTGGTGGATGTCGTAAACTGCTGCATAAGGTTGGTTGTCTAATAAAACTTGCAGATGGGGGCCCAAACCCAAGTTTGCATCTTTGAAAATGGGCAAGTCCTTCACTTGGAACTGAACAGACACATTTATATCCTGAAGCACTTCGTCAGGTTTTGGATTCAAAATACTAATTTGAGGCTGGTAGATTTCTAGAGCCTGACGCAGTTGTTGAATGGCTTCTGGGGGAGAAACCTCTGAGATTCTGTTTACTGGGGCGGTAGCTGAGCCGCTCTTGTTCCCTGATTTGGGCAATTCGGGATGGCCGGCGCCACAACTTGCTAAACCCAAAATTAATACTGCTACTGCGAACAATGCCAGCAGCCTGCCCACAACCGTTCTGTGCCAATTGATCCCAATCACGCAACGATACTCCTAGAAGCCTTCTCATAGGGAACTATAGCCCAAAAATGAATTTAGTATTGGGGAATTCTACCTCATGAATTCCAAAGCCGCGTAGGAAGCCGGATTGAGGCAGCAGCGGGCAACTCATCCTCTCCCACTCTTAATTCCCGCAGTCTTTTTCCAAAACATCTATCTACAAATGAGTATTGCTAAATTACTTTATCTTTGAGTTTTGTAAAGTTAATGGCAGTACCCCTTGACTTTTTCAAGGGACTGTGGGATTTAAAGGCGTTATTACATCAAGAATTGAGCCTTTTTTAAGTATTGTTAACAAGCGATTAATACTCCTCTAGCAAGCTTATAATTCATAAAACTCCCTCAAAAGGAGCAGCCGTATCAAGTCTGAATCAAGGATGCGCTCGGCGGCTCATCTGGAGAGAAGAGTTGGCAGTACCCAGTCACATTGTTAGCGACACTGGGAAACTGGCTTCTTCACAGAAGCAAAATGCTTGGGGAGACGATGCACCTGCGTCTAACTCTGCAAAGAGTAAAGTGCACTGCAGTGTCGGCTTTTTCGAGAATCCCCCGCCTAATCAAGCGTGGGGAGTGTCCGGTACAGTAGTATTCAGTTCTCGTTCCTTGTCTTACCGAGAGGAGAGTCTTCATGACCATTAGTCCTCCAGAGCGAGAGGTAAAAGCTAGGGTAGTAGTCGATAAGAATCCGGTTCCAACTTCTTTCGAGAAGTGGTCAAAACCAGGTCATTTCGATCGCACTCTAGCTAAGGGGCCAAAAACCACCACTTGGATTTGGAACCTCCACGCTAACGCTCACGACTTTGATAGTCATACAAGTGACTTAGAAGACGTTTCGCGCAAAATCTTTAGCGCTCACTTCGGCCACTTGGCAGTAATCTTCGTGTGGATCAGTGGCGCATATTTCCACGGCGCTAAATTTTCCAATTACGAAGCTTGGCTGACAAATCCTACAGCCATCAAGCCCAGCGCTCAAGTGGTCTGGCCGATTTTTGGTCAAGAAATTTTAAATGCAGATGTAGGCGGCGGCTTTCACGGAATTCAGATCACCTCTGGTCTATTCCAGTGGTGGCGCGCCAACGGCATCACTAACTCATACCAGCTATATTGCACTGCGATCGGCGCCCTGGTAATGGCAGCTTTGATGCTATTTGCCGGTTGGTTCCACTATCACGTCCGCGCTCCGAAACTGGAATGGTTCCAGAACGTGGAATCGATGATGAACCACCACTTGGCTGTGTTGTTGGGCTGCGGCTGCTTGGGCTACGCGGGACAGCAAATTCACGTGTCGCTGCCAATCAACGCTTGCATGGACGCGATCGATGCAGGTGCACCGCTGACAGTCGGCGGCAAGCTGATCAAAACAGTTGCCGACATCCCCCTGCCGCACGAGTGGATTTTGACACCGGGCTTGATGGCTGACATCTACCCGAGTTTCGCTAAAGGTTTAACCCCCTTCTTCACCCTCAACTGGGGCGCATACACAGACTTCCTGACCTTCAAAGGCGGTCTGAACCCCACCACAGGCGGTTTGTGGCTGACTGATACAACACACCACCACTTAGCTTTGGCAGTGCTGTTCATCGTCGCTGGTCATATGTACCGGACGAACTGGGGCATCGGCCACAGCATGAAAGAAATCCTAGAGAACCACAAAGGCCCCTTCACTGGTGAAGGTCACAAAGGTCTCTACGAAATCCTGACTACTTCTTGGCACGCGCAACTGGCGATTAACTTGGCACTGATGGGCTCTTTGAGCATCATTGTTGCCCACCACATGTATGCGATGCCTCCGTATCCGTACATCGCGACGGACTACCCGACTCAGCTATCCCTGTTCACCCACCACATGTGGATCGGCGGATTCCTGATCGTTGGAGGAGCCGCTCACGGAGCAATCTTCATGGTGCGGGACTACGAACCGAGCGGCAACGTCAACAACCTGCTCGATCGCGTGATCCGTCATAGAGATGCGATCATTTCCCACCTGAACTGGGTTTGTATATTCTTGGGCTTCCACAGCTTCGGTTTGTACGTTCACAACGACACGATGCGGGCTTTCGGTCGTCCTCAAGATTTGTTCTCGGATACCGGGATTCAGTTGCGTCCGATATTTGCCCAGTGGGTGCAAAACATCCACGCCTTGGCTCCGGGCACAACAGCGCCTAATGCTACGGAAATCGTCAGCCACGCTTTTGGCGGCGGTGCAGTAGTAGTCGCCGGCAAAGTAGCGATGATGCCGATCGAGTTGGGTACGGCGGATTTCATGATCCACCACATCCACGCTTTCACCATTCACGTTACAGTCCTGATTCTCTTGAAAGGCGTGTTGTTTGCACGCAGTTCTCGCTTGATTCCCGACAAAGGCAACTTGGGCTTCCGGTTCCCTTGCGACGGCCCCGGCCGTGGCGGCACCTGCCAAGTTTCGGGTTGGGATCACGTGTTCCTAGGCTTGTTCTGGATGTACAACAGCATCTCGATCGTGATTTTCCACTTTAGCTGGAAAATGCAGTCGGACGTGTGGGGAACAGTATCGCCAGACGGCACAATTTCTCACATTACCGGCGGCAACTTCGCACAAAGTTCGATCACGATTAACGGCTGGCTGCGGGACTTCCTGTGGGCGCAAGCTTCTCAGGTGATTCAGTCCTACGGTTCGGCACTGTCGGCCTACGGTCTGATGTTCCTAGCTGGACACTTCGTCTTCGCCTTCAGCTTGATGTTCCTGTTCAGCGGCCGTGGCTACTGGCAAGAACTTATTGAGTCGATTGTCTGGGCTCACAACAAGCTCAAGGTAGCTCCGTCGATTCAGCCTCGCGCTCTGAGCATTATTCAGGGTCGGGCTGTGGGTGTAGCTCACTACCTCCTAGGAGGAATTGTCACTACGTGGGCATTTTTCCTAGCGCGAATCATTTCGGTAGGGTAAACTACCCCTAGGTTTTGGATTCTCGATTTGGGAGGAATCTCAAATCGAGAATCCAAACTCCGAACCGAATCCCTTCAATTTTGTTCAGGATTCAGGATTAATCAAGGCTTATGGCAACGAAATTTCCAAAATTTAGCCAAGACCTTGCCCAAGACCCGACCACACGGCGGATCTGGTACGGGATTGCCACAGCACACGACTTTGAAAGCCACGATGGCATGACCGAAGAAAATCTTTACCAAAAGATTTTTGCTTCTCACTTCGGCCACCTAGCAATCATTTTCTTGTGGACTTCGGGCAGCCTGTTCCACGTAGCATGGCAAGGTAACTTTGAACAGTGGATTAAAGACCCCCTAAACGTCCGCCCGATCGCTCACGCGATTTGGGACCCGCAATTCGGCGCTCCTGCTGTAGAAGCTTTCACTCAAGGGGGCGCTTCTAACCCGGTGGATATCTCTTACTCCGGTGTCTACCATTGGTGGTTCACCCAAGGGATTCGGACAAACGCCGACCTGTATCAAGGAGCTATCTTCTTGCTACTACTGGCGGCTGTCTTCCTGTTCGCAGGTTGGTTGCACCTCCAGCCCAAGTACCGCCCCAGCTTGTCTTGGTTCAAAAATGCTGAATCTCGCCTCAACCACCACTTGGCTGGTTTGTTCGGTGTCAGCTCTTTGGCTTGGACTGGTCACATGGTTCACGTTGCTATCCCCGAATCTCGCGGACAGCACGTAGGTTGGGACAACTTCCTGTCTACCCCACCTCACCCGGCCGGTTTGGCTCCGTTCTTCACTGGTAACTGGGGCGTATACGCCGAGAATCCAGATGCAGCGAACCATGTCTTCGGTTCTTCCGAAGGCGCGGGAACCGCAATTCTGACTTTCTTGGGCGGCTTCCACCCTCAAACAGAATCCCTGTGGCTGACAGACATCGCTCACCACCACTTGGCGATCGCTGTTCTGTTTATCGTTGCCGGTCATATGTACCGGACTAACTTCGGTATCGGTCACAGCATCAAAGAGATGTTGGATTCTAAGGCTGGTTTGGTCGGCGGAAAGAGTGAAGGACAGTTCAACTTGCCTCACCAAGGCTTGTACGAAACCTACAACAACTCGCTGCACTTCCAACTGGCATTTCACCTCGCTGCTTTGGGCGTAATCACCTCCCTGGTAGCACAGCATATGTACGCGATGCCTCCCTACGCTTTCATAGGTAAGGACTTCACGACTCAGGCTGCGTTGTATACGCACCACCAGTACATTGCTGGATTCATCATGGTCGGCGCTTTCGCCCACGGAGCTATCTTCTTGGTGCGGGACTACGATCCTGAAGCAAATAAAGGCAACGTGCTCGATCGCGTGTTGCAGCACAAGGAAGCGATTATCTCTCACTTGAGCTGGGTGTCGCTGTTCTTGGGCTTCCACACTCTCGGTCTGTACGTTCACAATGACGTTGTAGTTGCTTTTGGTACTCCTGAAAAGCAAATCTTGATTGAACCAGTGTTCGCACAGTTCATCCAAGCTGCTCACGGAAAAGCTCTCTACGGCATGGATGTGCTGTTGTCTAACCCCGACAGCATTGCTTCTACCGCTTGGCCGAACTACGGCAACGTATGGCTCCCAGGCTGGTTGGACGCGATTAACAACGGCACTAACTCTCTGTTCTTGGCGATCGGACCTGGCGATTTCTTGGTTCACCACGCAATCGCATTAGGCTTGCACACCACCACATTGATCTTGGTCAAGGGAGCTCTAGACTCTCGCGGTACTAAGCTGATGCCGGACAAGAAAGACTTCGGCTATGCTTTCCCCTGCGACGGCCCCGGCCGTGGCGGTACTTGCGACATCTCTGCTTGGGACTCTTTCTTCCTGGCTATGTTCTGGATGCTGAACACCCTGGGTTGGGTAACGTTCTACTGGCACTGGAAGCACCTAGGCATCTGGCAAGGTAACGTGGCTCAGTTTAATGAGTCTTCTACCTACCTGATGGGCTGGTTCCGCGATTACCTCTGGCTGTATTCTTCTCAGTTGATCAACGGTTACAACCCGTATGGTACTAACAACTTGTCTGTCTGGTCTTGGATGTTCTTATTCGGACACCTTGTTTGGGCAACTGGTTTCATGTTCCTGATCTCTTGGAGAGGTTACTGGCAAGAGTTGATCGAGACTTTGGTTTGGGCTCACGAGCGCACTCCTTTGGCTAACTTGGTTCGCTGGAAAGACAAGCCGGTTGCTTTGTCCATCATCCAAGGTCGCGTTGTTGGTCTGGCTCACTTTACTGTGGGATACATCCTCACTTACGCCGCCTTTGTAATTGCCTCGACGGCCGGGAAATTCGGGTAACTCTGAACTCTGGTTTCTAGGTAATTAACTAAAATCCCCCGCCTTCTAGCGGGGGATTTTTTTGTATATTTCTGTAAGGAATTACCGCATAGGAAACAGTGGTATAAAGAAGAGAACGCATCATATATTCATGTTCCTATTATCGTGTCTGAATTATTCAACCGCATCCCTGGAGGAACCTATTTATTACTAGCAATCATAATTTTTGCTGCCTCTAACTCTGTCATTCGCAAACTGACCGATTTAGGAGCGCAGAACGCGATCGACGGCAGAAATGTGATTTCACTTTGTAATGTTTTATTTGTAGGGAATCTCTGCGCCTTAGCAGTTTTATTCCTGGTTTATCGCCAGCAATGTACGGTGCAAAATTTCCGCTCGATTCCCAGTAAAACATGGTGGGGGTTGATCGGAATTTCTTTGCTATCTGGGGCATTGGCTCCAGCCTTAACTTTTATGGCGTTGGATTTAACCGCTGTCAATAATGTGGTACTGATTGGACGCATCGAGCCGCCTCTGATTTTAGCGCTGTCCATTCTAATTTTGGGCGATCGCGTCAATCTTTGGGTGATTGCGGGGGCGATGGTTTCGTTTGTGGGTGTTGCACTGACTATTGTATTGCAAGCACCGACTACCGATATGATGGACATGGGCGGATTGACGATCGGCAAAGGCGAATTCATGGCAGCAGGAGGGGCGATCGCGTTAGCCATTTCGACGATTATTAGTAAAGTCACGCTCAAACAAATTCCGTTAGGATTGTTCTCTATTATCAGAACAACACTGGGAACAGTTGTTTTCTTTATTGCCGTTTTAATCTTATATACTCCCACCCACTTTATCGATGTTTTTGCGCCCTTCCTCTGGCAGTGGATGCTCGTTTATGGTGCGATTATTGTTGTTGGCGGACAACTGTGCTGGTTTACCGGGCTAAAAACGACGGGCGCTGCAGATGTATCCCTCGCCAGTTCGTTTAGTCCGATCGCGGGGATTTTAGCCGCCTATTTGATTTTATCGGAAACGCCAACAACAGCTCAATACATCGGCGGCAGCATCATTTTAATCGGGATCGTTCTCAATCAAATTGGCGTTTTTCGCAAGCAAACCCAACCCGCGCCTCAACCTCCTGTAAGTCCGGCAAAAGAGATGGATCTGGAAGTGGGATTCAAAGGAATTTAAGGGTTAATACTACAGATTCTGAGTTACAATAAGTAACCCTAGAAGTTGATATTCGCAACAGTCCGATTAATGTATCGGCCGGAGAATGCGAAGCGGTTGGCTGAGTCTGTCAAGCAGGAATAAAAGTGCGATCTATCCTCTAAACCTCATTTTGGGTAATAATAGAAAAAAGCCTGAGTTTTCAACATGGTTCAACTGTCTTCTGACTGGAATAATGAGGCTTATGTGTCTCTGCATCTGGTTCAGACAATGCTGGAAATGGCGGATTTGCCTCGCAAGAGTAGTTATTCTCACTGGATTCCAGAGTTTAAGGTTAAAATACCTAAGCTGACTGCCAATGGTCAGATAGTTTGGACTCAAAAAGAAGTTGATTTCTTAGTAGAAGACTTGAGTAGGTATATTAACTTTTTGGTTGAAATTAAGACGGCTAAAACTAGACTTGATGCGGAAGCTCGCCTTCAATTAGAAACGTATCTGAAATATTCTAATACAAGATTTGGGATACTGATTGACCCATTTTCAGTGGAGATTTACGAATATACACAAGGGTTCGCGACTCTAAAGTGTAAGGACAATATAGAAAACCCCGAACAAATTCAACCAGTAGCAAATTTCGTTAGAAGTTTTTTGGATACAGTTAAAATGCGTACAATTGCAATTCATACATCCAAAGGCGGGGTTGGTAAAACTACTTTAGTTGTCAACATTGCCTATGAGCTGGCAAAATTAGGTAACAGAGTTTTAGTTATTGACTTAGACGATCAAGCTCATGCAACCCTATCCTTGGGAGTCAACAAAGCTGACGAATTTGACAAAGCTTCTACCTTAGAAGAATTTGACAAAGTTTTGGATTCTTTTCAGGATAGAAAAGAAGTTATAGAGTTTTTGAAAGACTATGACACCAAAAGTTTTAACTACAAAGAATATATACAGATTTCCCCAATTAATCAAATTTTCCGTAAAACAAAGAGTTTTGGGAAAATAGATGTTTTACCCAGTAGCTACAAAACTACAGATGTTGCTCTGGCCAACTTGGGCGGTATTCGTGAAAAGCGGCTAGATAAGGCTTTGCGACAATCCGGTATAGCTAATGATTACGATTATGTAGTTATTGATACACCGCCAAGCGCTACTACAATTGCTAGTAATGGACTCTATGCAGCTCAATATGTGGTGATCCCATCCCAGATGGAATATCTTTCAGTCTATGGCATCAGAACTCCAATCGGACGAGCTAGAGAAGTTCAAGATGAAATGGGAAAGCGGGGAGCTATTCTGGGAATTGTACCAATGATGACAGAAAAAAATGTGAAAATTCATACTACAATTAAGCAGTCAGTAGAGAAAAGATTTCAGGGGATCACGATTCTGCCAGAAATAAAGAGAGCTACTGCTGTTGGTCAAGCATCTCAAGCTCGTCAGCCTATTTCTTTGTTTGCTGAACATAATAAAGGAGCAGCCGAAGTTGCAAAGCAATTCTCCGCCTTAACCCAAGAAATAGTGCTAAGAATCAATCAGATTGAAAGTTCAGTAGGAATGTAGAAATGGTAAAATTTTATAAAGGGATTGAGAGTCAGCCTAGCCTTGTGGTTTTAAATCAGATAGAGGTTTCTCAAGAAAAATCGGGAACTTCAAAGTCTGATTTAAAAAAAGTTTCCGAAAGCTTGAAGGTGTGGGAATTTAACTTAGCCCTGCCAATCGTTTGTATTACTGATGAGGAAGACAAATACCACTTGCTAACTGGGCTACCAATCTATGAAGCAGCAGTTGAAGCAGAGCTTGAGCGAATTTGGGTATTTCTAATTGCAGCCAAACAACCAGAAGTAGAATCAGCGATTGAACAAGCTGTTTTGCAGTCAAAGCTGAATCAAAGAGTTGTTGAGCCTCAAGACGTTACAGATTTCTTGGATTTTATTAACAATCCAAAATCTGACCTTACCTCAATCCCTGGAGTTAAAGATGGATACGCAAAGCTGATCCGCGATAAGCGTGTTTACAGTTCTCTGGAAGATATGCAGAAAAAACTAGGTGCTAAGCGGGGCTTAAATTGGCTAAGAGCATACAGGCAATCAAAAAGCTAAGCTCGCCAGTTCTTGAAGTTTTGAGAAGTGCGATCGTCCCAAACCTCACTTCACCAAAATGGCGATCGCCCTTATCCCCTCAAATCTCCCCATTCACCTGCATCTGATGCACCTTGTCTGCCAACTCTTGGCGGCTTTCCTTATCGAGTGCATCAATTGCCAGCATTCCCAAGTACACGACTTCCTTCTGGGTTAGTCTGGTCGCTAGCGCTTGTTTTTGAATGACTTCCTTGATCGCGGAACTGACGGCGATCGCAGTATTAGTTTTAGCCACGAAGAATAATCAACTATTAATAACAACTTTCCTTGATGTTACCATCCTCAATCCGATTAAGTACAATAATGTTTGACTAAGTACAGTTAATCATGCTATAGTGTAAAAAATACAAAAAAGCGATCGCCCCGGGTGTAGACAACTTAAGGGCGATCGCCTTTAAAACTTATGTAGACAGGTATCAACTGTCTAAGTTATGCACCATGATAGCAGCATTCCAGCTAAAATCAAGCACCTTCGCCTGCTCCAAAATAATCCACAAGTCCCCAGTCCTTCATCCGCTGGCAAGATTTGTCACAGAAGAAACTATAGCACTGCTGTTCAATATCTCAACAGACCAGATTTACCGGATCGAATGCTGTCGCCACATGGTCTACGTCCACGCCAAAGGCATCAGTCGGTTTGTCAGTTATGCCGATTTTCCGCCAATTTTAGAAGTTGAATTACCGAAACTTCAAGACTTTGGCAGATGGTACAAACGCTGGAAAGGCAAAAAAGCACCTGATTTTTGGACACAGTTTTATATACATCAATTCAAATACGCTACTACTGCGGATAAACAGCTTGCATGGGGTCTCTTGGTAGCTGTAGTCAAATCCCTGTTCTCAGAAACAGCTTTGCAACAACTGCGAGATGCTTATGTATACGAAAAATATTGGCGGGAAAATTTTTGAATATGCGATCGCCCCAAACCTCACTTCACCAAAATGGCGATCGCCCTTATCCCCTCAAATTTCACCATTCACCTGCATCTGATGCACCTTGTCAGCCAACTCTTGCAAGCGCTTTTCGTCCAACTCGTCGATCGCCAGCATCCCAACATAGATAATTTCCTTCAGCGTTAGTCGGGTTGCTAGCGCCTTTTTCTGCACAAGTTCCTTAATTATGGGGCTGACTCCAATGGCGGTACTGGCTCTAGTCACAAAGGTAACGGGAGATTAACAACTTTGACTAAATCTTAGCACCTTTAAGCTGAGCTTTTATCTGCGATGCAAAGTGCTTAAGCGCGTCTTGACAAGACGAAACAAAAAGTTTATAGTAGAAAGGTGGAAAGGCCGATCGACTATTCCTCCAAAACCTCAACCAAATCCTCAATCATCACATCAAAAGTCCGAGCTAACTTCCGCAGCAAAGTAAAGTCAACCGTTGTCAGCCCTGGACAACGAGCATAATGCTTGACAGTGTTGTACATTACCCCAGAACGTTCTGAAACTTCCTTGAATGTCCAACCTTTCTCTGCAGCTAGTTCTCTGACTTTAATTCTTACTAAACCCATGCTTGACAATGGGTGCTATAACACCTTAGAATAAATTTATCTAAAAAGCCGATCGCCCCCCGGCCTGGAAAACTAAAGGGCGATCGTCTGTAAAACCTAATCTGGATAGATTATTTCTTTCTATCAAAAAGTGCATTTGCCATATCCAGAAGTCTACTAACCATATCCAGAGGTGTACTAGCCATGATATCAGAAACTCCGGCAAAATCGCGAACGATCGCAGAATCGAGAATAATTCATAAATCTCCAATCCTACATCCGCTGGCGAGATTCGTTACCGAAGAAACAGTCGCACTCCTGTTCAATATCGCAGCAGACGAGATTTACCGCATCGAATGCTGTCGCTACATGGTCTACGTGCACGCCAAAGGCATCAGCCGCTTTGTCAGCTACGCCGATTTTCCCCCTATTTTAGAAGTAAAGCCGATCGCACCTCAAGATTTTGGCAGATGGTACAAACGCTGGAAAAGCAAGCAAGCACCAGCATTTTGGACTAAATTCTACACGTACAAGTTCAAAAAAGCAGTTTCAGTTGAGAGATTGCTGGAGTGGGGCCAATTGGTAGCTACTGTTAAATCGGTCATTTCTGGGGCGGCGCTGCAACAGCTACGCGATGTCTATGCCCAAGAAAAACATTTGATGGAAAAATTTTAAAGTGCGATCGCCCGGGCAACCAACTGCCAGAATGGGCCAAGGAAAAATTAAAATAAATGGCTAAGTGAGAAAATGGAGGTAGAAAATGGACAATCACCAGGCCTAGAAAAATTCGCGAGTTAAAAGCTCAGATTACCCGTGAGGGCTTTATTTATTTGCCAAAACGTGGAAAAGGCAGCCATGAGAGATGGCACCATCCTTTGATTGGGAAGACATTAACAATTCCAGGCAAAGACGGAGATGATGTGCCACGCTATTTAGAGAAGCTGTTGGCAATATTGTTAGCCGAACTCGACGAGTTAAAGGAGGAAGATTCATGAATCGATACAGTATGATCGTCCAATGGTCTGACGAGGATCAACTTTTCCTCGTGAGGATTCCAGAGTTTGCCGATCGCGTTGTCATGCCCTGTACCCACGGCAAAACCCGCGAAGAAGCCATCCGACATGGCGAAGAAGTGCTCGAAATGTATCTAGAAGCTTGGCAGGAAGAAGGTGAACCCATCCCCGCACCTAGCATTCTTCAAATCGCCTAGAACACTTCATCCTCGATTCCCAGCCACCATTCCCCCAGATTCATTAAATCTTTGTGAAGGTCAGTAAGTTCTGTCATATACTCTTCAGCAGAAATCTCCGATCGCCTTTCTTGCAATTTTTTCAGCCGCAGTTGCACCAACAGCCAAGGTTTGGAAATCCCGTCCTTTGCTTCGATATATTTGGCTAGATCGTTGCTGTCCATAGTTATTGGTTATTTGTTATTGGTTAGATCGTTTCCGGTTGTATGGGAATGATTAAACTGCAGAGAACGCAGAGAACGCAGAGAAATCAGAGGAAAAGAAGAGAGAGAGATGAATAATTACGATGCCAACTGGCTTAATATTATAGGACTTTTGAAACGGTTTAAAAAAGCTCTGATTTTTCCCAGTTGGTTTCAACCGAATTGAGCTTTGAGCCAGGGGTTTCAACCCCTGGCAAACTAACGGACTGGCGGACTTGGAAGCTAAGATGCCTCCCGAAAACATCCTTTACCTGTAATCCGAAGTCTGAATATTCTTGAGCTTCGCAGCATATTTCATGCCGTATTCCGGGCGACAGAAGCGATCGATCTGAGCCTCAAAAAAAGCCCTATTTGCCTTCAAATGCTTTGGATTCGGGTCATCTAAAGGATACAAAAGAGCAGTCCGCAAAGCTTGAATCACCGCCGAAGTAACGCAGTACATCGATCGCTGAAATGTCACCCCAATTTGATTCAGGATATCATCTTCGCCGCGACAGCGCTGTTTGTAGAAATCCATCAAATAAGGCGGCAGGAAATGCAGCATATCTTGTGCTAGCAAAGTCGGCGGAATACCCGCCGTACCTACCGGGAATTTGTCTGCATACAAAACTCCGAAGTGGAAGTCTTTTTGGTCGTCAGGAACTTCCTTAGCTTGAGCGTTGTAAGATTTGGTGCCTCGGAATGGCGAAGTCCGGTAAAATACAGCTTCCACGTAAGGTAACGCTGCTTCATAAAGCCAAGTGAAACCTTTAGATTTCGGGATGATTTCGTAGGTCTCCCCGTCGATTTGAACGTGGTGGTAAATCGGACGACCGGCGATCGCAAATATGCCATTTACCAGAAAATCCATAGCTTGAGGGACGGTGGTAACTTTCCCTTCGTCGTAAAGGTCGGAAACTTCAAAAAACACCGGAGCCATTACTTCCCAGAATAAACCGAGATTGCTGTAATAAGACATTTGGCGGCACTGTTCTAAAAACATTTCGGGAAATGCTTTGTGAAGTGCCAGCATGAACGGGTCTTTTTTGAAGTAAGCTTTAATTGCGCGATCGGCATTAGCCTTATATTCGTCACTGTCCAAATAAGGATCGAATTGATTGGTCGGCACGTACAAGCCCCGGTGCCAAAGCATTGACCTCATGCACTCTTCGGCAAATTCCATGTTAATGCGATCGTGCCACAAATGGTGAAAAAGCCGCGGCTTTTTCCCAGTTTCTCCCTTTTCCATGAACTCCAAAAGTTCCGGGTGAACACTTCCAGTCCCGCGCCAAATCCGCAAATCTGCACCGTCGCCTGCATAGTGATTTTGCAAGTCTAAATACTCCTGTGGCAAGAAGTATTTAAAGAAAGGAAGCGGGTGTAAAAATACCCGTTCGGCGATGTAAAGCAAATCCCGCCAGTAAAAGTCCATCGGCACCGCGTAAGCTTTCCAAATAGCGATGATTTGCATCAGGTTTTCCGGCGTATCTGGAATCATTGCGCCGCCAGCTTCTAGCCTGTGAATTATTTCGGCAAATTCGTGTTTGGAAGGAGGTAGTTTAGTGGCTGGTTTATTAGGGGTTTGTACCATTGTTTCTTCCTTTGATTGAGTGAATCTAAATATTTTGAATTATTGCAAAAAGCTGCGATTCTTTAACTTCCAAGAAGATCCTGGGAACCGATATCCAGGCCCGCGAGCCGTAAAATTGGAGGCAGAGCCTCCGGATCTGCGTTACCAGGCTCTGCCTGGTAACGAGTAGATTGTTAGTCTGCAGAGGCGGACTTCGTTTGTGTAGACGCGATTTGCATAGCCGACTGTTCTAGGGGATAGCTAATAGCTATTTGGGTATTTCTGACCGCCGGCAGAGTAGCAAATATCGCATTTGTAGTTGATTCGCTCCACTTGAGCAGCCAAGCAGGTTGAATCCCCAACACAAAAATGATGCCCGCCAAAACCAGCGCCGGCATATTTTCACCAAACGTAACAGGAGGGTAGTAAGCCGTGGCATTGTCCAACTTCCCAAAACAGGTGCGGTTGAGCAGAATTACAAAGTAAACTGCTGTTAAACCAGAAGCTAAAATGCACAGTAAAGTTGGAATTGGAAAGATGGAGAAACTGCCTTGAAACACTAAAAATTCAGCAACAAAACCCACCAAACCCGGAATTCCGGCGCTTGCCATGCCGCCCAAAACTAACAGGGAACTGGCCGTGGGTAAACCCCGCATCGGGTTCATCAAACCGTTGAGTACGTCCAAATCCCGCGTGCCAACTTTGGTTTCGATGATACCTACCAAATAAAACAGCAAAGCTAAAATCAAGCCGTGGCTTACCATTTGCCCGACAGCACCGATTAATGCCAGCTTCGTACCCGCCGCGCAGGCAACGAGGATGTAGCCCATATGCCCGATCGAACTATAGGCTACCATGCGCTTGATGTCTTTTTGGGCGATCGCGCTCAAAGCCCCGTACATCACGCTCACCGTCCCGATAATCGCTAAACTGGGAGCTAGAATCGACCAAGTTTCGGGAAACATCTGCAAGCCAAACCGCACTAAACCGTAAGTTCCCAACTTCGCCAGAATTCCTCCCAGCAAAATTGCTGTTGCTGGCGAAGCTTCGACGTAAGCATCAGGCAGCCAAGTATGCAGCGGCACTAAAGGAATTTTAATTCCCAACCCAATTAGCAAAATTGTTAGCAGGATTAACTGCAAATTTCTCGGCAATTCTTGAGTGGTAATCGCACTGTAATCGAAATTTAAAGAACCGCTCAGCCAAGCCACACCCAAAAATGATGCCAGCACTAAAAGTCCCGAAACTGCCGTGTAGATCAAAAACTTCATGGCAGCGTATTCCCGCTGCTTTCCGCCCCAAATCGCAATCAACAGGTAAAAAGGAATTAATTCTACTTCGTAAAACAGTACAAACAGCAACAAATTTTGAGACATCAAAGCTCCGGCAATACCAGCATTGATTAGCAAAATCAAAGCGTAGTAAAGCTGGGGGCGCTCCATCTTTTCGCCAGTGCCGTAAATGACTAATAGCGTCAGCAAAGCACTTAAAACCAGCAGCGGCAAGGACAAGCCGTCAATGCCCAAGTTGTAGCTCAAACCTAATTGTGGAATCCAAGGCAAATATTCTTGAAATTGCAGTCCCGAATTGGCTGGATCGAATTGAGTCAACAGCCAGATATTCACAATGAAAATAGCTGCCGCAAAAGCCGAGGCTATTGAACGCAGACGCATCCCATTGATATTTCCGGGCAGGAACCCGACTACCGCAGCGCCCAACGCGGGCAACCAGAGCAAGGCACTAAGCATAATGTGTGAAGTGAAGAGTGAAGAGTGAACAATTAATTTTGCAGCCTCTTGTCTTTGATAATTTGAGAGTTTAGATGTTAAACTTTTTCCCAATTATCAATCCCAAATTTCATCACGACTCAGAAAGAATAGTGACTCTACCCGTGTCTAAATCGTAATATCCACCAACAACTTTCAGTTTATTCTCTTGAATTAACTTAGAGATAACTGGAGAGGCCTTCAACTTGTTAGCTTGCAACACCACATTGGCTTTTGAGGCATTTTCTAGACTATCGCCCGTTTTGCTTTTCGAGCTTTCTACAGCCGGCTTAATGGCGTCGAGCAAACTGCCAATTTGACCGGGAACTTGAGCTCCTTTGATGGTTGCGTCTACCGCACCGCACCTTTTATGGCCGACTACCACAAGCACTTTTGCTCCCAGTACCAGCGTGCCAAATTCCAGGCTGCCAATTTCTTCGGGAGTAGCAACATTTCCGGCCACGCGACAGACAAATAAATCTCCCAATCCCTGATCGAAGATAATCTCGGAAGGAAAGCGGGAATCTGCACAGCCGAGAATAGCAGCAAAGGGTTTTTGAGATTGGGCAACTTCGAGAAGGCGGGGTAAGTCTTGGTTGGGACTTTGGCGTTTTTTGTCAACAAACCGCTGGTTCCCGTCAATTAACTTTTGCAGAGCTGCATCGGGAGTCAAGTCACTTTGAGCAATTGCCGGTTCGGGTGCAGCCAAATCTGCGCCTGCTCGTGCTGCCAGTATCCCCGTACCAATGGCTCCGGCGACAAATTTCAGGGAATTGCGGCGGGAAAGATTGAATTTTCTGTTATTTGAGTTCATTGATTTTGCCTTGTTGTATGTAGTTTGAAATCTTTGTTCAAGACTTCATCTTTTTAAGATTTTAGATTAAAAAGGTCACCTAAAATCTTAAATTTTATATAGTTTTACCCGCCCACAATCAGCGACAGGCGAGCTAGCAAAGGCCAACTTACCAGCAGTCCCAAAAGTGCTACTCCCAACAGAATTGTCAGGGCATAAAACTGAGTTTGACCCGTAACGTTGTATTTGAGGCTCTGCCCGCCGAAAACCGTTGCAAAACCGATTAAGTTCACGAATCCGTCAACAATATTGCGATCGACCCAGGAGATGATTTGCGAGACCAAACCAACTGCAAATATCACTGTCACGCGGTAAAGTTTGGCAGTGTAAAAGTCGTAGGCAAAAAAGTCTTGCAGGGCTTGAGAACCAATTCGCACCGGTTTCTCCCATTTCTCGTTCAGGTAAACAAATGCTCCTGCACCGATGCCAATCGCTGTTGACAAAACTAGCAGTGCAGTGGCGGTATAATTAAAACTCGCCCCAGGCAATAACTGCCACGTCGCCAGCACGTGCGGAACGTGCAAAGTAAAGCCCATTAAAACAGTCATCGGCAAGATAAAAGGCCAGTGAACTTCCGGCGAACGTTCGGTCATTTGCTTTGGTTTACCGCCGAAAACTAAACCGAAGACGCGCACCAAGCCAAAAGCAGTGACGCCGTTTACAAAGAGCACTATTCCTAACAAGAAAGGGTGAGTTTGCCAAAGCCCGGATGTGAAGTCTTCTAAAGCCCAGAAACAGCCGAAGGGCGGCAGTCCCACCAATCCAGCGCTACCGACAATAAACGATATCGCTGATATTGGCCGCTTTCCCCACAAACCGCCGAGAGCTCGGACATCCTGAGTGATGCTGTTCCAAACTACCGAACCGATGCTCATCACCAGCAAACCCATTGCCAAGGTGTAAGCAAATATCAATGTCAGGGCTGTCTGGGCTTGTCCGGTACCGACGGCGATAAATACTAAGCCCATGTAAGAGCTGACTATATAGGAAAGCGTGCGCTTAATGTCAATTTGGGCGATCGCAATTAATGAAGCACCAACCGCCGTCGCAGCGCCTACAATAATAGTTGTCGTCATCCCCATCGGCGACAAAGCAATCACTGGCTGCAACTTAATCAAAATCCAAGCACCAGTTTCCACAACTACGGTGTTCCGCAAAATCGTCGCCGGCAGCGGGCCTTCCATCGCCTCATCCAGCCAAAGGTGCAAGGGAAACTGAGCACACTTACCCATCGGGCCGGCAATCAAAGCTAAAGTCAGCAGTGTCGCTACAGTGGGGTCAAGCTTTGCAGTCTGGGCCCAAACAGCTAACTCGTCAAAATTCCAAGTTCCAGCCAGCGGCAGAATGGCGACTACTCCCATCAGCAGGAATAAGTCACCCACCCGCTTTGTTAAGAAAGCGTCGCGGGCTCCTGTCACCACCAAAGACTGATTGAACCACAGCCCGACTAGCAGGTAAGTACCCAAAGTCAGAACTTCCAAAATCATGTAGCTGAAGAACAGGGAATTGCAGAGCACTAAGCCGCACATCCCGGCTTCAAACAGCCCCATCAGAGAAAAGAACCGAGCCCAGCCCCAGTCCATTTCCATGTAACCGAAAGCATAAATCTGCGCCAGCAAGTTCAGTCCGGTAATCAAAACTGTCGCCCCGACGGTGACAGCAGAGATTTCAACGGGAATGGTTAAGTCTAAACCTGCTACATTCAGCCAGGGAATCAACTGGTGTTGGGCCGGTTGGTTCCAGATAGCTGTCAGGGCGATGACGCCGTGTAAGAAAGCGAACAAGGTTAATATGGCGTTCACGTAACCGGATGGTCTTGGCCCCGTGCGGCGGGTAACTGCTGGAAACCACAGCATCGACAGAACTCCGCCGATAAGTGGATAGCAAGGTATAAACCAAACGGTCTGGAGTAAGATTTGAGCCATTGGCATTACCTGTAAAGGTTACAAAAATTTAAAATTCTGAGAATCAGCCTGGGTTATCGTCGTTTAACCGGGCGCGATCGGAATATTGTTCTTAATTTTAAATTAAGTTTTGCGTTAATAATTATTTAGTATGTTATGTAATATATAAGATACGTTAATAAGTAAAAATACTTAGAATAGAGTAAATTTAACTTCTAGGCTAGATTTTGGGAACCCATATCCAGAGGAAGAGCCTCGCGTCAAACAAAATGGAGCTTCTTCATCCCCCTATCTGCCTTACCAGGCTCCAGCCTGGTAACGAGTAACCGGAACACTTAATAAGTAATAATACTTAAAACCGCTAAAGTGATGAATCGCGCTTGTATAAAAGCGAAAAAGGATGATCGGGCTCGCCTATATGTTTTACCAGGTTCCAGTCTGGTAACGAGTAACAAGATAACCTAATAAGTAATAACACTTAAAACACCTAAACTTATGAATCGCGCTTGCATACAAGCGCTCACAGCTTATACTATGCTTAGGGTCATTTTTTAATCCTACTATCTATAGTTTATAACACTCTAACAATGAACGAAAAATATTTTTTGCAAAGAACTGAGCCACTTGATAATGAAGCATTTTTGGAAGAAGTTTACCGCGCTTATTTGAAACGCGATTCTGACGCTGATGGTAAAAGCTTTTTTCTCCATAAATTGCAAAACTGCGAACTTACACGGCCGGAAATCCTCAGCTCATTTTTGCAGTCACCGGAATTTAATTTTATAAGTGAATGGCAAAAAAGTATTTTAGGATTGCCAGGTTTGGAGATCATGTCATACCACATACCAAAAACGGCAGGAACAACTTTTTTCATAGCTTTAACACAGGTTTACGGTCTAGATAAAATCGCTGGTTTTTTGGATGAATCCGTAGCAGTAAGTGAAGGTGTAGATCCGCAAACAATAAAAGTAATACACGGTCATGTTCCTTCTAGAAAATATTTCTGTCCGGCTCAAGTAAAAGAAATAATCTGGTTGAGAGATCCTATTCTGCGGTTAATTTCCTTGTATTTCTTTTGGAAAAGTCTTCCTCGTACTGAAGATGAGAGTTTGCACAATTATGTACAAGAAAAAAACTTAGATCTGGTGGAATTTGCCAAGATTCCTCAACTCCGCAATGAAATGTCTCAATATGTTGGGGGGCGCAATCTCACAGATTTTTATTTTGTGGGAATCCAAGGATTTTTTAAAGATGATTTAACCAATCTCGCCGAGATGTTAAATTGGCCAGAAATCTCAATAACCTATGAAAATACAAACAAGCATAAGGGCTATAACTCTTTGGTAAAAAGTATCCTATATGACAGCCATATTATGAATGAGCTAATACATCTCAATCGCGAAGATTTGGAACTTTATCAAACAGCATTACACCTGAGAGCTAAGCGAAAAGGAATATCAAATTCATTCGCACAGTTCGAGCTATCTCCACAGCAAGGTCAGTCTCGATTGCAAAAAGTTTAAGCGCAACAAATTTAAAAAGGAGGCTCTTCCTCGCCTATCTGCGTTACCAGGCTCCACCCTGGTAGCGAGCAACTTCCAGATACCTGGAAAGGAAAGGAAGTCTCGATTGCCACAAATTTAAGCCCTACAAATTTAAGCATAACTGACCCACAGTTATAATTGTGGGATTTCCCAAGCTGCTAAAGGAAGTTTGGCTTGGCGCTGTCCGATCGCCCTTGCCCTAACATTCAAAAGACCGATCGGCGTATTAAACAAATCTACCATATCGGCTTGGGCTATCGCACTTTTGGCAGCAGCAACCGGAAATTCCTTGAACAGCCACCTAGCCAGGCGGTAAACATATTCCCCTGTTGTGAATTCTCGCATCAAATCGACACCGTGGAGTTCGTGCAAATATTTATTAGATTCGCCGTACCGATACCATTGACTTTGCAACTGTTTTATTGTAGAACGGTGGCGGTGTCGGACGATCGCATTTTCGGCAAAATACATTTTATAGGATGTTTCGCGCAAAATCCGCCAACACAAGTCAGCATCGCCGCCGCTGGTGAGGTAAGGGCGAAATAATCCTATTTGTTGTAAAACTAGCCTGCGTACAGCTAAGTTGGCGGTTTGGCCGTAGGGACAAAAAGGGTGAGCGAGAGTATGTTTTTGAGATAAAGTATTTTGGCGATCGGCGTGTTGTTCTAAGATAGTTTTACCGGGCAATGCGAGTATTTCCCCAGCGCTAATTCCTACTTCTAAGTCAACAAATGGCTTAACTAAATTTTCCAGCCAGTCAGATTCCGGGCGACAGTCTGCATCGGTAAATGCAATGATTTCGCCTGTGGATGCGCGAATTCCTTGATTGCGGGCGGCGTAGGAACTTTGAATCTGATTTTCGGTGAGGTGGCGAATGGTTATTTGATCCAACTTAGCTGCTGTTTCGAGGATTGCTGAAGTGCGATCCCGGCTGTTGTTGTCTACTATGAGATATTCTACACTTTGTGGCGGATAAGTTTGCGATCGCAGGCACTCGATCAACTCCGGCAAATCCATCTCGCCGTTGTAAACAGGCACAACCACCGAAACTTGCGGTAAACACGTTTTAGTCATTCACAAACAACCGTAAACGATAGCATAACTAATATTGAGTAAGATTAAACGAACCGCGAAGGCGCTAAGGACGCTAAGGAAGATAAATAAGCAAATGTAGTTCTTACTTTGTCCTATAAGCGTCTTCGCCGTTCTTCAAATAATTAAAAAGCGTTATTAAGTTCCATTGCATTAACGGGGATATAAATTGTCAAAATTATAACTTCGGCCCCTTAAACAGGCAAGATGCCTGTTCCACAACTGCATTCAGTCCTTGTGGAACAGGCATCTTGCCTGTTTCTTTGAAATAGTAGAAAATATCTCTTACATCCCCTGTACAATCCGTCACGCAATCCCTTCTCAACTGTTTCCCGTCAACATCAGAATCATTAACACTAACGCCCCGTTAGTTAAATAAAAGATTCCCACAACCTGAGTTTCCAACCAGCCGCACAACTCTAAATGATGGTGCAGCGGAGCCATTCTTAACAGACGCTTGCCGATTCCATCAGGCCCTTTTGTAGCTTTGTAATAACCTACTTGAGCAATTACTGACAGCGTTTCGATAAAGAAAATCCCGCTGATAATTAATAATATCCAAAGGCTATTTGTTAATAAAGCTACCGCACCCAACGCACCGCCCAAAGCTAAAGCACCTGTATCGCCCATAAACACCTTGGCTGGATTGCGGTTGTGTGCTAAGAAACCGAAACAACTGCCGCTGATGCAAGCGCAAAAAATCATTAATTCTGGAGAAGTTGACGCTACAGATGCGCCCAATCCCAAAAGTGCGATCGCCCCCAAACCTCCCATCAACCCGTCAACACCATCGGTAAGATTAGTAGCATTGCTTTCGGCAACTAGCACAAAACCAGCCAGCGGCCAGAACAGCAAACCTAAAGGCAATACCCAACCGAAAGGCAAAGCAACATTCGTAGAAATTGCAGGTTGATGAAACATCAGCCACAGACAAAATAGAGCAGCAAAACTTATTTGCAAAGCCAATTTCATCCGAGGTGAAATACCTTTGTTCGACTTACGTCGCAGAATTTGCCAGTCATCAATCCAGCCAATGAAACCGTAAGCTAAAGTTAAAGCCGATACGGCAACAACATCTGAGTTAAACTTCGACCAAAGTAAAGCGACTGCTACCCCCGCAGGTATAAAAAAGATGCCTCCCATTGTCGGAGTTCCCGCTTTTTTCAAATGGGCTTGGGGGCCGTCTTCGCGAATTATTTGTCCTGCTTTTAGTTGCTGGAGTACGGGTACAACTGCATAGCCCAACCCCGACGCAACTAAAGCACAAACAACTAGCGGCATAAATAGCGATGCAGGTAAATTCAAAAATCTATCCGCTGCTACATCTAAACCGATCGCTACAGTGCAGAGCCCCAAACCCAGCAGCAGGAATAAATTCTTGCCTGTAAGTTTGAAAGGCAGACTAAAAGGGATTTTCTCATCCAAAAAGTTATCCATAACACTCCTCACCACACACTATTTGAGAATAAGCAATTGACAATGGGGAATAGGGTGCGATACAGGAGATTGAGAAATCTCTGAGTTTTTCTTCCCTGTTTCCGGTTGATTTCTTCACCCTTCTACCCGTTATTCTTCGCCTACACTCACATCCTCTTCTACTTCCTCTTCTAAATCATCGTAAGGACTGTCGTCAACTGCCATAAGTTCAGAAATTTCTTCTTCGTGCAGATAGTCGGGTTCTTGGACATCCCTTGCTAACAGGCGATTGTTAGATTCCAACCAGTCTAAAAGAGAAGATTGCTGTTTTAATGGAATTACATCCGCAGGTAAGTGGCGAGGAATTTGACGCAGAGATGGGTTGTACATGATTATCGGTTTTTAAAGACAAAGACGCGATCGAGTGAGGTAACGTTTTGCCGACGAACTGCTCCTTTGATCAAGCACTTGCAAATCGGGCATTTAGCAAGGCTAAAGCATTATACCACAGGCACTGTTTGGTTCCGGATCGGATAAGATGGGAGACCCAAAAGGCGATCGCCCCCAAGCATGGGCATGAGGATAACACTAAAATCCGCTCTTGCCAATCCTTCTTTAGCCGTAAGCATTGTAATCTAAGACGATCGTCTTTAAGATATCGCGGGACACGGGCCGATCCTATTCTGCAAGCCTCGCTAACGGCAAGGGTTTGATTCACAACAGTCTCCTGGTTTTTCATCAAAGCCTGAGCCCGAATGCCCTCTGGCTTCTTCAGTCAACTCTCAAGCAATAAATCTCAGAATGGATATAACGGCAGCGGTTTTATACAACAAAGAGGGCTACCACACCGGAGGCAAAAAACTTCTGGGGCGTCATTCAGCCGGAGAAGGGTTTCTCAAAAGCTTAGTCCAACACGGAACCGCCGACTCTCTCTACTGTTGCGCCGATAGCGAAACAACCTTTAAGGAGTTTTGTTCGCACATCCAACCTTGGCTGCAAAAACCTCGGAAAGTTCGCTGGATTCCGATGGAACGACCGGATTTGCTATCTCAACCGGGCACAATTTACCGACCCGATCCGGTTCTGTCGCAGATGGTGTGGGCGCGCAGATTTGTCGATCAGCGGGCCTACAGCGTTTGCGGCGTTACTCACACGATCGGTACAAAATACATCATGGAGGCGATCGGCGATTTGATAACCGCACCCATGCAGCCTTGGGACGCCCTGATCTGCACCTCTGCAGCCGTGAAAACAGCAGTAGAAGGAGTTATGAGGGAGTGGTCTGAATATTTAGCCCAGCGTAACGGCGGTAAACCGGAAATTTTGGTCAAATTCCCCGTTATTCCCCTCGGAGTCGATTGCAGCGCGTTTCCGCAGGGTGTGGAAGCAGTTAATAGTCGCCGCCAACTGCGGCAAGAACTCGGCATTTCTCCCGAAGATATTGTTGTGTTATTTGTCGGTCGATTGACTTTTTCTGCAAAAGCTCATCCGGTACCCATGTACATCGCCCTAGAACGGGCCGCACAACAGACAAAAGCCAAAATCCACTTAATTCAAGCCGGTTGGATCGAAGATCCGAGAGAAGAACCCGACTTTAAAAATAGCGCACAAATATTTTGTCCGTCGGTGAATGCTATTTTTTTAGATGGCAGACAGCCGGAAATTAGAATAAATATTTGGTCGGCGGCCGACATTTTCATTTCGCTTTCCGACAACATTCAAGAATCCTTTGGACTGACACCAATAGAAGCTATGGCGAACGGACTGCCGGCCATAGTCTCCGATTGGAACGGATACAAAGAATCAGTACGCCACGAAATAGACGGCTTCCGCATTCCCACACTCATCCCGCCCCCGGAATCTTGTTTAGATTTAGCCCTAAATTATCTCGACGGCAGCTTAAATTGGCCCACTTACATGGGTCACACTTCCCTCGCCACAGCAGTTGACATTGATGCTTGCACCCTGGCGTTGTGCCAATTAATTGAAAATCCCGAATTGAGAAAGCGGATGGGGGAAAATGCCAGACAAAGGGCGAGGGAAATTTATGATTGGAAAGTAGTAATTGCTGCTTACGAACAATTGTGGCGCGAATTAGCAGAAATTCGCCTTACGGCACCGGAGTCAGCACCTTTAAAAGCCGGGAAGCCGCCTTATCCCCTAGGCGACGATCCGTTTCGGCTATTGGGTAATTATGCGACTAGAAGTTTAAGCAATGAGATGATGCTGAGTCTGGGTGCGATCGCCACACCAGAACTTTTCAAGCAGGTACAGACAATTAGGTTTACCAGTTTTGGTGAGGATAGAAGAAGATCTGTGAGCCTTCAGATGGAGATATTGGATACAATTAAGCACGAAGGTGCGATCAGCGTGGGGGAAGTTATCCGACGCTACGTTAAAAACGAGCAAGAATTAGCATACCTATATCGGACGATGCTCTATCTGGTGAAATTTGGTATCTTAGTTATTAGTCATTAATCAATGTAGGGTGAACACTGGGCACAGACAAACCCAATAATAAGCGCGCTAAAAACAACTTGTCGCGTAATTTATAAATAATATTGAACGCGAACTCAAGAATATTTTTTCCTTCTTCATCCCTCTTCCTAAAAAAATATATGCTGAGAAAATCTGCACTCTTAGAGATAATTGCTGGTAAGAATCGCGGTTTGCTGGCGACTCCCAGCGACAAACAAGCAATTTTAAGTGCGATCGCCCAATTGGAAGATTACAACCCCACACCACGCCCTGTCGAAGCCGCAGAGCTTTTAAATGGTGATTGGCGGTTATTGTACACCACCAGCCGCGAACTGCTGAATCTTGACAGTTTCCCTTTGGTAAAATTAGGTCAAATTTATCAATCTATCCGCGTCAAAGAATCTAAAATTTACAACATTGGCGAACTTTACGGCTTGCCTTATTTGGAAGGAATTGTCAGTGTAGCAGCGAGATTTGAGCCAACTTCGGAACGGCGAGTGCAGGTCAAGTTTGAGCGGTCTATTGTAGGTTTAAGCAGGTTGATTGGCTATGAATATCCGGCGAAGTTTATCGATGAGATTGAGTCGGGGAAAAAGTTCGCTGCTGTAGATTTCGGGCTGGATACTCGCGAACAGCAGGGATGGCTAGATATCACTTATTTGGATAAAGATTTGCGGATTGGACGGGGAAATAAAGACAGTGTTTTTGTATTGACAAAAGAGTGAGTTTGTGATGTGTGATTAAGTGCGATCGCCCCTTAACTCATTCTCAATTTATCTTTCTTTCATCCGCGTTTATCCGCGTGCATCTGCGGTTAAAAATCAAAAATCTATCACTTTGGCAAACAATTCAACACTTACTAAAACCCTCAAATCCCTAGCCGATAAAAGCTTCAGATACAATAACCGTTAAAACTTAGCGTTAAGAATTGACAATTGACAATTCTTGTGATATGTGCTTGAATTTTAATGGAAAAGGCGTTAGTACATTCCCGCCAAGAAACTTACTAACGCCTTTTGTGTACTCCTTACGAATACAACACGATTATGCCACAAAACGGTTATCAACAGGGATTCGCAGCGAATCCTAGTGCGATCGCGTACCAAAAACGCCTTTACCCTTGGGCGATCGCCAAACTCATGCCCAGTATGCAGCGGGCGATTGTGGGGCGATTTCGCAGTCGATCGGATGCTGACGGACACTTGCTGTGTTTGCGTCAACTGATGCCTCAAGCAACACTTGTCGTAGTCTTTGACTTGCAACCAGACTTAGAAGTACCAATGGCGGCGCCCACAGCAATTCGATAAGCACAAGAATTGCGATCGCCATTTGTAGGGGCGGTGCCCCCGTGCCCGCCCCTTCGTCTGACTGCAAGTCGATCTTTCTTGTATTTTCCTTCTTCTTTTTTAAGAATGACTCAGACTCGATAATTCATCCGTGTATCCGTCTCCTCAGCCGTCTAGTGCCTTCCTTCTTTCTTCGGCTATAAATAGCGACTTAAGTTAGGAGAAAAATATCCTAAATTTACTTTTAAATCATGACTTCTACAACTGCAAAATTCATCGTGTCTCAAGTGGGCGAAATTCCCCAATGGCAAGCGGCGACATGGGAAGATTATGTAGCAGCCTGCGAAGATCCATCTTTGGAGGAAGCCAGAATATTTTTTTATGAAGGATATCTTTGGATAGACATGGGTAATGAAGGGCCTCAGCACGCCAGATTTAACAACCTCTTGACGCTGGTATTTTACGCCTGGTTTGTCAGCAAAGGAGGACAAGCCTTCGATGATTTGGGCGGATGTGTAATTGAGAAGCCAAAGGTGGGAGGAGGTGCGCCCGATCGCATTTTATATGTCGGCGGAGAATTCATCCAGTGGCAAAAAGGGGAACCGCGCCGACTTAATTTAAATAAATCGCGAATTCCCGATTTAGTGATAGAAACTTCCGATACGACTTTGGCCAGCGATTTAGATGAAAAAAAGCGGTTGTATGCTGCTTTGGGAATTCCTGAGTATTGGGTAGTAGATATTAAGGGCGAGAGAGTTTTGGCATTTCGCTTGCAGGAAAACGGGAAATATCAGGAATGCGAAATTTCCGGTGCACTTGAGGGATTGCCAATTGCTTTGCTGTCGGAGACTTTGAAACTTTTGGGTGAGGGAAATGGGACGGCGGCGATGTGGTTCGCTCAACAAATTGGGAGTTTGTAGAGAGGTTGGCGAAAAGTGCGTGAAGCGTAGCTATCCCGTAGGGAATCGCTCTTAATTTTTCTCAATCATTGACGCAATTATCGCTTAAATAGAACCGTCAGAGGCATAAATAGTTACACATTTTCATAAGAAATCTATATAATCAAGTTAACTTACTTGAGAAAATGTATGACAACAACTGTAGTAGACATCGGGACTTTAATTATCCGCGATCCCAACCTTCGAGGCGGCCGTCCGATTATTGCTGAAACTGGTACTTCTGTCCGCCGCATCGCCGTGTTGTACAAGCAGGGTAACAGTGCGGAAGAAATTGCTAGGCTGATGACTCACTTATCGATCGCACAAGTTTATGCAGCTTTAACGTATTATCATGCTAATCGAGAAGAGATTGATACAGATTTAGCTGAGGAGCAAGAAGCTTACGAGCAGTTAGCAGAGTTACACTACAAAAACCTCAAGACAAATTCATGAGCATTATTCTATTGCTGCTAGACGAAGATGCGATGAATTCGGCTCTGCTTGATGCTCTACGCCTGCGGAGTGTTGATGTTATTTCTGTTGCAGAAATAGGAATGCTGTCTCGTAGCGATGAAGAAATTTTGTATTGGGCTCATGAAAATCATCGCGTAACCTATAGCTTTAATACTAGGGATTTTTATCGATTGTATACTAATTTTAGCACGCAAGGGGAAGAACATATGGGGATAATTTTGGCACAGCAGAATTATTCAGTTGGGGAACAATTGCGTCGCTTGCTAAAACTTATAGCTAGTAAATCTGCAGAGGAAATGTACAATCAAGTCGAGTTTTTAAGTGCGTGGGGTGAAGGATAAGCGATCGCACTTGGGAAAGAAAAGGGCGATCGCACTCTCCTCCAAAAACGCGATCGCCCTAATTTATCTGCGTTTATCTCCGTCCATCTGCCGACATCTGCGGTTAAAAAAAGAGCGATACCCCTTACAATCATAAAAAATCTAAAATATAAAATCATAAAAAAATGCTCCGACTATCCCAAACCCAACTCAAAATCCTCGAAGAATGCCCCCGCAAATTCCAACACAGCTACCTCGAACTACTCGCCACCACCGCCTCCCCAGAACACAAAGAAAAACTCACATGGGGAAGCCACTTTCACCTATTAATGCAGCAGCGAGAACTCGGACTTCCCATTGAATTTATCATCCAACAAGACCCCGAACTGGGACGCTGTGTGGCAGCATTTATCAACACCGCACCCGAACTTTTCGCCAATTCAGAAAATAGCGATAGAATTTTCCGCCAAGCCGAACACCCCCGCACCCTAATTTTCCAAGACTACCTATTCACCGTTATCTATGACTTGCTAATAGCAGAACCAAACGCCGCCCAAATTCTCGACTGGAAAACCTATCCCCGCCCTCAAAAATCCAAATGGATAGCCGAAAGTTGGCAAACTCGCCTCTATTTATATGTTTTAGTAGAAACCAGCGACTATTCCCCCGAACAAGTTTCCATGACATACTGGTTCGTACAATTGCAAGGAGAAGAACCGCCGCAAAAACTCACGTTTTATTACAACCAAACTGAACACGATCGCACAAAACAAGATTTAACCCACCTATTGCAGCAGCTAACCGACTGGCGACAGCGCTATACCGAAGCTGGCGAATTCTTACCCCAAGTAGAAATTAATTCTAATCTTTGCGATTCCTGTCAATTTGCCACTCGCTGCAACCGCACAACAGACAACACAGCTTCCTCACCAAATCTGACCGCAGAAACTCCCACAGATTGGCTGCCAAATCTTGCTATCATTGAGGAAATGTCTATTTAATTCAAATCTTTTACTATGCCAACTATTAGTCGCCCGGTGGGGGCGGGTTTATAGATATTGTGGATGTGAATGAAAGATTGTTGGTGAACCCGCCCCTTGTATCTTAAAAGAGTGAGGACGGTCGATCGCCACGTCATTGATTCGATCATACCGACAATCAGGCGATTGAGCCGACAATCAGTCGCTCGTACCGACAATCAGTCGCTCGTACCGACAATCAGTCGCTCGTACCGATCATCGGTCGCTCGTACCGATCATCGGTCGCTCGTAGCGACAAATGGGT
>NZ_JAMPLN010000035.1:0-58953 GCF_040004035.1 Microcoleus vaginatus FACHB-2002
AGTTGACAGGTATCCGTGACGTTAAAACCGCATAAGTTAAACGGAAAAACTTTTTGACTCCAACTTTTCAGAACGGATAAAAAAATTTTACACACATCTGCGGAATGTGGGATTCAAAATTTTAACGCTCACTTTGGGAATATTCAGTGGACAGAACAAGACCAAGTGCGGCGATTCTTATTTGAAGACTTACCCGAAGAAATTAGTAAAGACGAAGAGTATCAAAACGCCAAACAAAACTCAGGCCGTCAAAATGCGAAAATTACCTTTGATAAAAAGTTAGTCGATAAGTTTCAAGAATTCATCTTCGACCATAAAGATGTCTATCGCAAGTTTACCGAATATCCAGATTTCAAAGCATGGCTGAGTGACACACTATTTAACATGGACTATGACAAAAAGACCGCTTAGGGCGATCGCGAATTTCGGCGATCGTTCTCTTAACCACCTGATACTTCAAATTTTCAAGAATCACCCCAAACAATTCCTTCGCGCCACACTCTTGCGGAATTTGGATGTAAGCCACAGGAACCGTTGGCGGCTGTCCCGGCTGCTGCTTAGGTTTGTGCCGTAACCTGTAAGCATCACACCCCATAGTTTTACCCGTCCTCGACTCACCGACAACCCGCCCCGACTGCCTAGACTGGCGCTTTCCTTCCAGCCAACCCTCTACAAAAAAGCTGAAGTCACTTGACTCCAGCCTTATTTAACAGAAAATGCGGATTATGCACCCTGAATAATACACTGGTTTTAAAGCTACCTAACAGCTTAATTCTTAGTCCTCAACAACTAAAGCAGGATTCTCACAAAAGTCAAACTTCGCCGGTGGTGACATAGTCCCATCTACATATCCTATTTTTATCCACTGGCTGCAAGCTTCGTGATTAGTATGTTCACCCCAAACTATTTGTCCTTCAGTCTGGGGAGCAATATTACTTTCGAGAGAAAAGTAACCCCAAGTTTCGCCATCTTCAGATACCAATACCTGGCTAATTGCTACATCAGTCTTGTTCTCAACTGTAAATGTGAATTCCTCAGCTTTAGTCGGGTTAGCGAAAATAGAGACTAAGCTCAAAGCTGCACCTACGGTTGCAACTGCGACTTTTAACAATTTCGGAGTAATCATAGTATGTCTTGGCTATTGTTTTTGGATAATTTGTCCTACTTGTAGGATAACACAATAACTTTTTAATGGCAATATTTTAGTTGTTATATAAAAATTTAGTTAGTGATAGTATAATTAATAGAGGGAATAATTTTTATTTTTTAGAGGGTGGCAAGGAATTATTTAAATAAGTTAATTTTATTGATTATTTGTGATAAATATACGTGGCAGATTATCGATAATTACAAAGTTATTTTATGCCACTTTACTATATCTTTAAAGGACAAAAAACACCGATAACACCACCCATCCACAACGCCGGAATCTTAAACCTCGCCCCGCAGTTAGGACATTCTGACAGCAAGCGTAACTGGCGATCGCACCCCCTTGCCGTCTAAAACTGCCACTCAATCTTATGACAAGGCGACTGGGCATAACACGCCCCACACAACCGAATCGGCCGTTTTCAAACTACTGCCAAAGCCTCAATAGTAAACACCTCACCAACAAAATTCAACTGTATTCGCCACTAACCTTTCCATCCTCTGCGCCCTCTGCGCCCTCTGCGGTTTGTTCAATCCTTCCCCCATTAACCTCAATCTTTTTGTGCTGACGTTCCGACGCAGCTTTTTGCAGCATTTTCAACTTTTCTGGGTCAGCATTCGATCGCCAAAACAACTTATGATCCTTAATTTTAACGCAATTTTCCTGCAAACACTTCACCCATTCTCGATATTTCTTAACTGCGCCACGATCGAGAATTCCTAACTTTTCTTCTTGGCGGGTGAGTTTCGCAAACTTGTCGTAATGGGGATAACTAGCAGTAACAAAAGCTTCTTTTCTAACTAAAACTGGCGGGTTGTACACATCAGAATAGTCTTGATAGCTGACCGAAAGATCGCGCAAATCTATGTGCATAGAAGTGTGCAAAGCTGGATGCGGGTTAGTGTCAAAATCGGGATAAAATAAATAGGAAATCTGAGGTTTGCGAGCGTAAAATTTGATAATTGTCGCCCCGTCAAGCCTGCCAATTGTGCGGTTGGCGCACCCTTCGTAGAGCCGCAGCAAAGGGTCAAGTTCCTCTAATGCAGAGACGTGAACTGAAAGGGAACCGGGCTGTTTGTAGCCGAGCGCACTATCTTCGCAACAGTCAGCCACAATATCAGGTTTGCTCAGACTGTATAGCATTAAATCTGCCAACGTGCAAGCTTTTTGATAATTGTCAAACAAACCTTTGATGTCGTTGCGGATTTGAGCCGGGAGTCGGCGCATCGAAGGTCGATCGCCCAAACCGTTGAGAGCGAGATATACTAACAAATCTTGGCGGCGCTTGTCGGCGATTTTCTCCCAATCATCCGCATCCGTTGCTTGCAAAATGACTCTCCAAGCGCGATTAAAACTGTGAAATTCCTCCTTAATTGGCGATTCTTCCGCTAATTCGCCTTTAACTGGAAGCCGGCCCCGATCGCTCACAAAAGCCATCAAAGGAGCCAACATTTCCGCATAATCCTCAAACCGCTTAACTTGCGATCGCACCCTGGGAGTCGATAAGTGCGATCGAAACCGAGAAGCACGAAAACCTTCACCCTCCGCAGCATCCCGAAACACAAAATAAATCCCCAAAGCCACAGGAATCGCATCAACATTCAAAACTTGGTCAATATAAACCTTCAACTCTTCTTGTTCGTAATACTTCTGAAAAGTATTCCGAGAAGTAATCACCCCATCCCCGTAAGCAATTTGACCTCGATCGCTATCATCAATCAAAACCTGAGCCGCCACAACTAATAAACTCTTAGTTAATTCCCAAGCATTCAGCAAAGCTTCTCGGCGTTCCGCCAAAGATTCAATGACATTAATCACATAACCAATATTCACAATATCAGCACAAATTCGCGGAGTATCCGGCTGATAGTATGGGTCCCAACCAGAAATAGCATAACCCTCTTGTGCAATATATTTAACATCCCCGCCGTAACCGCAACCGTAATCAAAAAAAGTCGCCCCGTCCCTCGCTAAATCAGCTTCTAAAACCAGACGCAGAGGTTTAGAAAGCGAATTGCGTACCATTGCAGCTTTGTGCCGCTCGATCTTAGGAATTGATAGCTCACTATTCTCCTGTTTCAAACGCTCAACAACAGTATGATCTTGGATTTCTACACCGCAATATCCCAAATATTTGAGCCACCCCTCGCGAGTGCCGATAACGCTAGTATTGTCAAGCAGTCCCCACTTTTCCTCGCAGCGAGTCAGCCTCGAAAACTTTTCGTAATGGGGATAATCAGCAGCTACAAAAGTTTCCTTACGGTGCAAAACAGGGGGATTTTCGCTGTTGCTGTAATCAAAACATTTAACTTCCCCTGTTGCTAGATTAATCTGGATGCTGGTTTGCAAAGCAGGATGAGCATCTGTATCGAAATCAGGGTAAAAAAGATAAGATATTTTAGGTTGATGGAGTGAAACTTTAACTAAAGTTGCTTCATCAATATTTTCGAGAGTGCGTCTGGCACAATTTTCGTAGATTCCGATGACAGGGTTGAGTGTCGGCAAAGCCGAAACGTGAACGTAAAAAGCCGTCGGTAATTTTTTTCCAACCTTGCTTTCCCGACAGCAGCGAGCCACTTTTGCTAGGAGATTGTCAACACATAAATTATTAATTTCATCGGGCGCGTACGGCATAGCCTTTATAGAATCTTGCTCAGAGATAGCCTCGTTTTCATACAAGAAAACTTCCTGAGAAAAAGCCATCAAAGGTGTTAGCAGTTTTTCATCATTTTCTAATGAATCGCTATCTAAAATAGTGTTTGTACTGGTATCGTAATTCATAGCTAAATTAATTATTTTTTAAATTAACCGCAGAGAACGCAGAGGACACGGAGTGAAGAAACAAACAAACAAAATTTCCCTATAATTTCTATATGTAGGATGCACACTCCGTACCGTACCGCTTTATTTTTTAGTCTCCTAGAGAGGGACTTCGTTTTTGTAATGGCGATTTTAATCGCCGACTAATATCTACTACGAGCGAGTAAGATATTAACCAAACATTCGAGTTTCCACAAATTCTTGAACCCGGGCTAAATGACTGGACAAACTCAGTAATATGTTCTCAATCTTCTCAATATTTGACAATTCCACCCCTGTGGGTTCAGATTGAAAGCCTCGCGCTTGATGCTCCAATTGTGCGGCCAAATCCGACATCAGAACAACTCCCACATTAGCCGAAGTTCCCTTGAGACGGTGTGCTTGATATTCCACAGCTTGCCAATCTTTAGCTTCTACGGCTATTTTGGCAGCAGCTACATCAGCTTGCGCGTCTGCCACAAAAGCTTGCAAGAGTCGCTCTGGCAATTTAATATTAACTCGTCCGAGTTGCTCCAATCTGCTCTTGTCGAACAGTCCGTCGTAGTCTCTATGTTCCCAAGTTGGAAGTGCGATCGCCCTTGGTGTCGGCCCAGCCACAACCTGCGTTTTTTCTCCAACTTCTGTATAATTTGTTGCTAAGTGAGATTTATTTTCCGAGTTAATACTTTTTACTCCATACTTATTTTCACCCTGAACATTTCGGGCTTCATACTTTTTCAGGGCCGTCGCCAAAGCATCTAAATCTACAGGTTTGCTGAGATAATCGTCCATCCCCGCCGCCAGACACTTTTCTCGTTCCCCCGGCATAGCATGAGCAGTTAAAGCCATCACAAAAGTATGTCGCTCGCTTCCTTCGATTTCTCTCAACTTTTGCGCCGTTTTGTAACCATCAAGTACCGGCATTTGACAGTCCATCAGCACTAAATCATAGCTTTTTTTTGCCAGCAAATCCAGCGCTTGTTGACCGTTGACCACGCAGTCAGCCTGATAGCCTAAAACTGCCAACTGTTCGACAAGAACTTGTTGATTGATCGGGTGGTCTTCCGCCACCAAAATTCTCAGCGATGACGGCGAATTGGAAGTAACATATTGAGAATTAACTGGTGACAACTTGCAAGTATTAGCAGCCTCCACTCTCCCAAACTCTCCCGTTCCCTTCACCCGCGCAAGCATTGCCTCAAGCAGGTGGCTTGGCCGCACTGGCTCGATCAAATATCCGTTAAAACCCTGACGGCAAAGCGCTTCCGCCTTCGGCTGTCCCCGCAAAGCAGTCATGGCGATTAACGAGCCCACTATAGAGGTCGATCGCACTTTCCTAGCAAATTCCTCCGCATCCAACTCTGGCATTTGCAAGTCCACAAGCACCACATCCCAGCTTTTTCCCCCCTCCCCCGAATTCTGAGAAATCCCGCCCTGGGCATTGTTCAACCAACTCAAAGCCTCAACAACAGTTTCTGCCTCATCGCAGCGGGCCCCCCAACTTTGAGCGAGCGATCGCACCGCTGCCCTTCTCAAAGCGCTTCCAGAGACTACTAACAGTTTCTTGCCCGCAAGTTCGGGAGCGTGAGGCTCAACTTGCAACTGTTTTTCCAAAGGTACAGTAAACCAAAAAGTAGCACCGCTGCCTAGCAAACTGCGAACTCCAATGTCCCCTCCCATCATCTCCACTAACTGCTTACAAATAGCCAAACCCAAACCCGTCCCGCCGTAAGGCCTAGTAGGAGAATCGTCTACCTGAGAAAAAGATTGGAACAGCTTTGTTTGCCCTTCTGCCGAAATTCCAATGCCAGTATCCCGCACGGAAAACAGCAATCTTGCTTGTTGTCTACCGTCTGCCAGTCGGTTGCCCTGTTTGACAGTTACGTGAACTAGAACTTGACCGCGATCGGTAAATTTTATGGCATTCCCCGTCAAATTCAGCAAAACTTGCTTCAATCTGCCCGCGTCGCCCACCAACTTTCTCGGAACTGAGCTGTCAACTAAAATATTTAATTCAATACCTTTTTCTTCGGCCAAATGTGCTATAATTTCTATTACCGACTCAACGCAACTATCCAAATCAAAATTAGCCTTTTCCAGCCGCATTTCTCCAGCTTCAATCTTAGAGAAATCGAGGATATCATTAATAACATTCAGTAAATGTTCAGCACTGCGGTAAATAGTCTGAGCGCAGTCCCGCTGTTTCTGTTCCAGAGGAGCGCGCAGCAGCAATTGAGCCATTGCTAAAACCCCATTCATCGGAGTGCGAATTTCGTGACTCATGTTCGCCAAGAATTGCGACTTCACCCGGCTCGCTTCTAAGGCAGTTTCCCGCGCTTCCACCAACTCATTAATCTTGTCGGCAACCATCACAATTCCCCCGACTTTCTCGTCTGGATCGTACCAAGGGTGAGCAGCCCACCGCAGGTACAGAACAGAGCCGTCGGCTCGTTCCCAGGCATCTTCGCTCACAGAAACTACCTGACCTGTGAGCGCTTGTTGGTACATTACTTTCCAGCGATTCGGCGTATCTGGAAACAATTCGTAATGGCTGAGATTATTCAGGGACGGCAAGTCCAAATTAAATTGACTAACCCATTTTTTAGAGTTAGCCATATAGCGCATTTGTGTATCGAACATCGCCATTGCTACAGGCACGCAAGTAATAATTTGTCTCAGTTGCTGCCGTTCCCTTTCCAGAGCATCTTCCGCTTGTTTGCGCTCAGTAATATCACTAATCATACCGGCCATTCGCAGCGGTTTTCCTTGGGAATTGCGCTGAGCTTTTCCCTGAGAAGTGCAGTAGCGGTAAAGACCGTTCGAGTGTAGCAGCCGGAATTCTACATTATAGTCTATTTCTTGTTCCAAGTGAGCGGCGATCGCCGCGACGATTCCCTCCTTGTCATCGGGGTGCAGGCGGTTGTATAGAGCGTCCATCGTCCTGCCAAATTGCTTTCGCGACAAACCGATAATTTCCAAAAGGCGATCGTTCCAATAAACCTCATTTTTACTTAAATCCCAATCCCAAATTCCGTCGTTCACTCCCTCTAAAACTAACCTGTATCGTTCCTCACTTTCCTTGAGTTTTTGACTGGTATGAAACGCCTGAAATTCGGCGCGGTAAACGCGCATCGCATTGGACAAACTGCGAGACAAACTTTCGGGAGAAAGCTTATTTTTAGCGATATAATCAGAAGCTCCTGCTTTCATCAATTCCACAGCAATTTGTTCGTCGCCTTGACCTGTGAGCACTATTAAGGGAACTTTCAGCCCAGCTTCTCGTAGATTTTTTACCAAACTGAGTCCGTCTCCGTCGGGCAATCCGTAGTCGAGCAATACGCAGTCAAATTTACACTCAAATATTTGATTTAATAGCAGCCCATTTTCTATTTCCTCAACCTCGCTTAAAGGTTGAAAGTTATTTGGTTGGGAGGGTTTAGCGGTAGCCTGAGTATAATTTTTGCTCACCGAGAGCTTGGCCAGCGCATCCGCGCAGTCTTCTGCTTCAGTAACTTCTGCCGAAACACCAGCGGACTTGAGCGAGCGTTTGATCGCCATTCGATCGACTGCATCGTCATCAACTATCAGAATTGTGAGAATTTTGTCCATAACCAACGAATTGTGGATTACTCCGAAAAAGCTGCAGTCTGGAAAAAGGAATTAAAACAACTGCATTGCTGAAAAATCACCAAGCCACATTAAAATTTTATTTTTTATTCAATTTTTCCTATTTTAGGGAATTTCGCTTAGCATCCAGTATCTGTTTAGGGTAGCCATCACTTCCACAAAGTTAGAAAAAGTAACAGGTTTAAGAATATAGCCAGCTACATTCAAATTATAAGCTTTTACTTTATCTCTATCTTCATTAGAAGTTGTGAGGACTATTACCGGAATCGACCTCAAACATTCATCCAGTCGCAATTCTTGCAAAAACTCGATCCCGCTCATTCTCGGCATATTCAAGTCCAGCAAAATCAACCGGCGCGCTTGAGGCATGGGAGGATCAATTTTTCCTTCTCCACGCAATATAGCTAGAGCTTCTAATCCATTGGCAGCAATGTAGAGGGGGTTGACGATGTTATTTTTTTTGAATGCTCGCCGGACGTTCATCACATCAACCTCATCATCTTCTACCAAGAGAATATGAATTTTTTTGTCTTGCATAAATCAGCCATTTTATAGATGTTTTTTAAGCACCCCTCTGGTTTGCGAGGTTTAGTCAGCACGGAGCGCGAACCCAGCAGGTTTAATCTCTATTGTCGTTTGTCAAGAATCATTTATGCCGGGGCCGCTCGCGGGATCTACCTACAGGTGTACTCGCCCCCTCATGCTCTCAGGGGCGCAGCCGAAATCCAAAAACTCGCCAATAACGCCCGATCGAGCTACGGTAAAATCTAAAACTCATCTACATTATTAATCGCCATGTCAGCCGATCGCAAACTCTACGAAGGCAAAGCCAAAATCCTCTACTCCACCGAAGACAACGAAATTTTGCTGACCCACTTCAAAGACGACGCCACAGCCTTTAACGCCCAGAAACGCGGCAGCATCGTCGGCAAAGGCGAGATCAACTGCGCCGTATCCGCGCACCTGTTTCGGATGCTAGAAGCCAAAGGCATTCCCACCCACTTCATCGACACGCCGGCCCCCAACCAAATGCGAGTCTGTCGCGTCCAAATCTTGCCCTTGGAAGTCGTAGTCAGAAACATTGCCGCCGGCAGTCTTTGCAAGCAAACCGGACTCGCCCTCGGCACAATTATCAATCCGCCGCTGGTGGAGTTTTATTACAAAAACGACGATTTGGGAGACCCGCTGCTGACCCGCGACAGGCTGCTGCTAATGCAGCTAGCCACCCCCGAACAAGTAGACCAACTAGAAATCGCCGCCCGCGAAATTAACGAAATACTCAAAGAATTTTTCAGCCAGTGTGGCATCACCCTGGTAGACTTCAAACTAGAATTCGGTATCGACCAACATCAAAATCTGATCCTCGCCGACGAAATCAGTCCCGACACCTGCCGCCTCTGGGACAACGCAGAAGCCGACCCCGACGCCCGTGTTATGGACAAAGACCGATTCCGCCGCGACTTAGGATCGGTAGAAACCGCTTACCAGCAAGTTCTCCAACGCGTTCTCGCTCAGAAAGTCTAGAGGCCTTGGTAATGCGCTAGAATTGCACAGTTTGTTACCCTTCTGCTTTCGATGTCAGCAATCAGCGGTCAACAGTCATCAATTAGCGATCAGCGCGAAATTCAACCGACTTAATAACTAATGACTAATGACTAATGACTAATGACTAATGTGGTGTGTGGATTCCAAAAAAGTGAACAAAAATGCGTTTATCTGCTGTATTGGTGGCAGTTTTTACTGCCTCAGCAACATTCGGGTTATCAAATTCTGCTTCCGGCCAAACATCCTACTCTGAATCAGCAGAGGAAGCTTTGGCTGCCGCCCGGCCCGCCCCGTCGATCGAATTACCCGATCGCCCCATTCCAGAATTAACCCAAAACCCTCCTCAAAACCGCAAAGCCGCTAAAACCAGCAAAGGGGAAGCCCTAAAAATAGCTGATGCCCCTGCCAGAGGAGACCACGACCGCAAACCCCCAGACCGATTCACAGACACGCCCTCCCCGGTTTCGCCTTCCTTGCTTCAACTCAAACCCGAGCTAGCATCCAACCCCTCCCCCGCCTCTAGCAGCCAAAGCGCCCTGCCAGACGCGCAACAGGACAGCTCGCTCCCCCCATCGGAAGCGGCTGTAACGCCCGCCTGGATCGCAGCAGAGCTAGGGAAACCAGAGGAATCAGGGACGATCGCTCAAAACGCCCAAGTTCCGACAATACCGGCCCCGACGGGACCGCCGGCTAACACCGTTCCCCCATTGCCCCCTGGCCCAGCACCGCAGCCCAGACAAACCCCTGCACCCGCCGGGGCAGCCGAACCGCAAGTGCTAGTTGCAGAAGTTACAGTCACTGGGGCGACGGAAGACTTGGAAACCGAAATTTACCGAGTCATCAGCACCCAACCAGGACGCACGACCAACCGCAGCCAACTGCAACAAGACATCAACGCCATTTTTGCCACGGGCTTTTTCAGAAACGTGCGGGCAGTACCCGAAGACACCCCGTTGGGCGTCCGGGTGACTTTTATTGTCCAGCCAAATCCGGTGCTGCGGGGAGTGACAATCACCGGTCAGCAAGTGCTGCCCCAAAGCATAATTGACGAAAGCTTCCGCGATCAATACGGCAAAATTCTCAACCTCCGCCGCTTTGAAGAGGGAGTAAAAAAAATTAATGCGTGGTATCAAGAGAACGGCTATGTTTTGGGCCAAATCACTGATGCCCCGCAAGTAGCAGACGACGGCACTGTCACCCTGGTAGTGGCAGAAGGCCAGATCGAATCCGTTGATGTGCGCTTCCTGAACAAGGAGGGAGAGGCAACAGATGCCACGGGTCAGCCGATCGGAGGCAACACCCGTCAGTTTGTCATCACCCGCGAAGTAGAACTCAAGCCCGGAGACATCTTTAACCGCACCAAGGCGGAAAGGGATTTGAGACGGGTGTTTGGTTTGGGAATTTTTGAAGACGTGCGACTTGCCTTGGAACCGGGAACGACTGACCCCCGCAAGGCAAGAGTAATTGTCAACGTCATTGAGAAAAATACCGGTTCTCTGGCGGCTGGTGCGGGTTTGAGTTCCGCGACGGGTTTGTTCGGTACGCTGAGTTACCAGCAGCAAAACTTGAGAGGTAGGAACCAGAAATTGGGGGCTGAAATACAAATCGGGGAACGCCAAACCCTGTTTGACCTGAGTTTTACCGACCCCTGGATTGCGGGCGATCCTTACCGGACTTCTTATACGATTAATGCGTTTAGAAGACGATCGATCAGCGTGATTTTTGACGGTGGCGAACGGGAAGTCAGATTGCCCAACGACGATCGACCCCGCGTCGTCCGCACCGGTGCCGGCATCAATTTCACCCGTCCCCTGTCGCGCAATCCTTTTGCCGATCCTGAGTGGACTGCTTCAGTCGGCTTGCAGTACCAGCGAGTCTCAATTACCGATCGCAAAGGCCGTCGCGAGTCCGAAGACGAACTCGGCAACCTGTTGAGTTTTAGCGATTCGGGTTCGGATGACTTGACAACTTTGCAAGCAGGTGTTGTGCGCGATCGGCGCAACGACCCCCTCCGCCCCACTAGCGGTTCCCTGCTCAGGTTTGGGATGGAACAATCGATTCCTGTAGGTTCCGGCAGCATCCTGTTAAACCGCCTGCGGGCCAGCTACAGCTTTTACCTACCAGTCAGGTACACTAACTTTACCCCCGGCCCTCAAACCCTGGCATTCAGTTTTAGAGGCGGCACCGTATTCGGAGATTTGCCTCCCTACGAAGCCTTTGCCTTGGGGGGCGCCAACTCGGTGCGCGGATACGACGAAGGCGACATGGGAGCCGGTCGCAGTTTCCTAGAAGCCAGCGTTGAGTACCGTTTCCCGATTATTTCGTTTATCGGCGGAGCGCTATTTTTGGATGCTGGCACTGACTTTGGCACGGGCAAAGATGTCCCTGGCGACCCGGCAGGTATCCGCGAAAAGCCCGGTAGCGGTTATGGTTACGGCCTCGGCGTGCGGGTTCAATCTCCTTTAGGGCCGATCCGGATCGATTACGGTATCAACGACACTGGCGACAATCAAATTCACTTTGGGATTGGTGAGCGATTCTAATTGGCCAAACAGGGCATTGGCCAAACAGGGCATTGGCCAAACAGGGCATGGGAAATTGGGCATTGGACACTCGTACTGAGCGTAGTCGAAGTCTTGGGCATTGGACATTTAGAATTGGTAATTGGTAGTAATTAACTAATAACTAATAACTAATAACCAATAACCAATAACCAATTACCGATGCCCAATAACCAATTACAAATAACCAATTACCGAGACCCAATTACCCGTGCCCCATGCCCAATTCCCAATTCCCAATAACTCATGACTCAACGTACCTTAAAATCTGAATTTGAACTGTCGGGAATCGGTTTGCACAGCGGCACACAAACTCGCGTCCGAGTTTTGCCTGCGGAGGTTGGGGAAGGTCGCTATTTTGTCAGAATAGACTTGCCTGGTGCTCCGATAATTCCTGCAAAAATTGAGGCGGTTTGCCAGACAGCACTTTCAACTGAACTCGCAGGTATCGATGCTCAAATTCGCACTGTAGAGCATCTATTAGCCGCTTTGACGGGGATGGGAGCGGAGAATGCTCGAATTGAGGTTGATGGGCCGGAAGTGCCCCTGCTGGACGGTTCGGCTCTGGTTTGGGTAGAGGCGATCGCCCATACCGGCTTAGTTCCTCAAGAATCGAAGCAAGACCCCACTTCCTCCTTCGTCCTCGAACAGCCAATTTGGGTGCGCCACGGGGATGCTTTTGCAGTGGCTTTACCGTCAGCGGAAACTCGATTTAGTTACGGAATTGATTTTGAGGAACAGGCGATCGGCAATCAATGGTACAGTTGGTCGCCAGAGGCAGAAAGTTTTGCGACGGCGATCGCCCCAGCCCGCACTTTTGGACTTGCTCGCCAAGTTGACCAATTGCGACAAGCAGGTTTGATCAAAGGTGGTACCCTAGAGAACGCCCTAGTTTGCGATCGATCCGGCTGGCTCAACCCGCCCTTGAGATTTGCAAACGAACCAGTGCGCCATAAAATCCTAGACTTAGTAGGCGACCTCAGTCTGCTCGGAACTTGGCCAAAAGCTCACTACTTGGCTTACAAAGCCAGTCACAATCTGCACGTCCAACTCGCCCAAGCCCTGAAATCGGAAGCTCTAGCTACGCTAGATAAAAGTTAGGAAAAAACACGCGATCTGTTAAGATTGCATATTCCTTCTGCCATACCACACTCAAAAGTCTTCAAGCAATGTCCACGCTGACTGAAGTTAACACCCTCAATACTGCGAATTCTGAATCCGTCCCCACTGAAAAAGGTGAGGAGTCTCCAGCGGTTAAATCTACTTTTACTCTCGAAGAAATTCAGAAATTATTGCCTCATCGCTATCCTTTTGCACTGGTTGACAAGATTGTTGATTACGTGCCGTCCGAGAAGGCTATAGGAATTAAAAATGTGACTTTCAACGAACCACATTTTCAAGGGCATTTTCCCGGACGACCAATTATGCCTGGGGTATTAATTGTTGAAGCTATGGCTCAAGTTGGCGGTATTGTTCTCGCTCAGTTGCCCGACATCAAGCAAGGATTGTGGATGTTTACCGGAATCGATCAAGTCAAGTTCCGTCGTCAGGTTGTACCGGGCGATCAGTTGCTGATGACTGTAGAATTGCTGTGGGTAAAACGCCGCCGCTTCGCAAAAATGCAGGCTCTGGGTGAAGTAGACGGACAAAAAGTTTGTGAAGGAGAATTGACGTTTTCGATGGTAGATTAAATTTGGAATTGGTGAGGGCTTGCGGGTAGTTTTAAGTTATGAGTTTTGAATTTAAATTGAAACCGCCAAGCGTTCCTCGGAACGAAGCAATCTTAAAATTAAAAAAATTCCTTCTGCCCTCTTCCTGTTTCCTTCTTCCTTCTTCCCTCTTCCTTCTGCCTTCCTTCAACATCCATCCGTTTAATCGGTTTAATTCCTTACACTGCCCGTTGCCAAACTTCCTTCCTACTTACCAGCAAAACAACTGACAAATGCTTACTTTGATTCACCCAACTGCTGTGATTCATCCCGGTGCTGAACTTCACCCGACTGTAGAAGTGGGAGCTTATGCTGTAATTGGGGAAAGAGTGAAAATCGGGCCGGATACTAAGATTGGCGCCCATGCAATTATCGACGGGCTAACAGAAATAGGCGCTCGCAATCAAATTTTCCCCGGTGCAGCGATTGGTTTGGAACCTCAAGATTTGAAATACGAGGGTTCTCCGACTAGGGTGAAAATTGGCGACAGCAATCAAATTCGGGAATATGTGACAATTAACCGCGCTACTGGAGCCGGGGAAAGCACGACTATTGGCAATCATAATCTATTGATGGCTTATGTTCATGTGGGACACAATTGCGCGATCGCCGATCGAGTAATTATAGCCAATGCTGTAGCCTTAGCCGGACACGTTAAAATCGAGTCTCAAGCCCGCTTGAGCGGTGTTTTGGGCGTTCACCAGTTTGTCCACATCGGCCGCTTGTCTATGGTGGGCGGCTTGAGCAGGATCGATCGAGACGTACCTCCTTATATGCTAGTCGAGGGGAATCCTTCGAGAGTGCGAGCAATCAACAAAGTAGGTCTCGAACGCGCTGGTTTGACAGAAGAAGATTTGCTGGTTTTGAAGAAAACTTTTCGTATTTTATACCGTTCTGGCTACACTCTCGATCGAGCTTTGGAACAGTTGGATTTGTTGCCGGAAAACCCCCACTTGCAGCACCTGCAGAGATTTGTGCAGCAGTCTATAACCAAAGGGCGGCGCGGTTTGATTCCTGGCAAAAAGTGAATCAGGTAGAATAAACCTATGAACTAAGCGACTGTTGCCCTATGAATGTATATACTTCAGTCAAATCTACATCCCGTGAAACAGAACAAGATGGCAGCATTAGGTTCTCAGATGTTAGTTGGGAGCAATTTGAAGCGATAGAAGCAGCTTTTAAAGATGTCAGAGGTGTAAAAATTTTCTATCTCGATCCAATACTGCAAATTATAACTGTCTCGCCCGAACACGAAATAATCAAGAAAACTCTCTGTATGCTGCTAGAGGTATATATGAGAGCAAATGGAATTCGATTTTACGGCAAGGGCGGGCCGACTTTGGGTAACAGAGAATTAGGCGGTAGCAAAGAGCCGGATGATTCCTATGATATAGAAACGCAAAAAATAGTCCCAGATATTGCTATTGAAGTGGTAATTACCAGTGGCGGGATAAATACTCTAGAATTTTACAAAAGATTGGGCGTTCGGGAAGTCTGGTTTTGGCAAAATAGTCAGTTATCTCTATATTACTTAACAGGTGAAAATTATCAGGAGATGGCCAGGAGTACATTCCTTCCCGATCTGGACTTAGAATTACTGCTACGCTGTGCTAATATGCCCGATCAATATGATGCTGTTACCGAGTTATTAGCAAACATCTCACCTGTTTAATGTCAGAATATGAAAATTTTTATCAGCACTGGTGAGGTTTCTGGCGATTTGCAAGGAGCATTGTTAGTTGCAGCCTTAAAACGTCACGCTGTCGCCGCCGGTTTGGAGTTAGAAATAACAGGATTGGGCGGCCCTCGTATGGCGGAAGCGGGTGCTACTATTTTAGGCGATACTGTGGGCATTGGTTCTATGGGCCTGATCGAATCAGTGCCGTATATTTGGCCAACGATCAAAGTTCAGCAAAAAGCTAAACAATATCTCAAAAACTTCCGCCCCGATGCTGTTGTATTGATTGATTATTTGACTCCAAATCTCGGTATTGGCAGCTACATCCGCCGCTGTTTGCCGGATTTGCCGGTGGTTTGGTACATCGCACCTCAAGAATGGGTTTGGTCGATTTCTCCTCGCAATACCGATCTGATTGTCAATATTTGCGACCAACTTTTGGCAATTTTCCCCGAAGAAGCTTGTTATTATCAAAAAAAAGGAGCTCAAGTAAGTTGGGTTGGGCATCCTTTGGTGGATAGAATGCAATCTGCGCCCAGCCGGGAAGTTGCCCGCAAAACTTTGGGAATTGGGTCGGAACAGGTGTCGATCGCCCTAATTCCCGCTTCCAGACACCAAGAACTCAAGTACCTGATGCCGGTTATATTTGAGGCAGCTCAAATTATTCAAGCTAAATTGCCGGAAGTTCATTTTTGGATTCCGCTTGCTAATAAAGCTTTTCGCAGCAAAATCGAACAGGCGATCGAGAATTACGGTTTGCGGGCTACTTTGTTAGAAAATCAAACTCTGGAAATCTTGGCTGCTGCCGATCTGGCGATTACTAAATCTGGTACTGTTAATCTGGAGTTGGCTTTGCTGGATGTTCCGCAAGTTGTCCTCTACCGCGTCAGTCCGATTACGGCGATTATTGCTCGCCACGTGCTGAAATTTTCGATTCCTTTTATGTCTCCGCCCAATTTGGTGCAAATGAAGCCGATCGTCCCGGAGTTGCTGCAAGACGAGGCGACTGCGGAAAATATAGTGAACCACGCACTGGAATTGCTGCAAAATGCCGATCGACGCCAGCAAACTTTGGCAGGTTATCGGGAAATGCGCGAAAGTCTCGGAGATGTGGGTGTGTGCGATCGGGCCGCTGCGGAAATAATGAAAAATGTCAAATTAAATACAGCTTCTTAAAGCAATGTTGGTATTGAAAGGTTATGTATAAACCCGGTTTCTTTGTAGATGGCTCCTTGACAAACTCAAGATTTATTACCAAAAATTAGGTTAATTTTTTTAATTTCTATTAAAGCAACTTTGTTATTGAAATGTTATGCCAAGCAATCGGAAAAAGCGACCGATCGCTGTTGATTTATTTGCAGGCGCGGGCGGCATGACCCTGGGCTTTGAACAAGCAGGTTTTGATGTACTTGCCTCAGTCGAAATTGACCCTATTCACTGCGCCACACACGAGTTTAATTTCCCGCTGTGTTCTATTCTGTGCAAAGATGTCACACAGCTTACGGGCTCGGAAATTCGGAAAAAATCGGCGATCGGGCGGCGCGAGATAGACGTAGTAATCAGCGGTTCGCCCTGTCAAGGATTCTCCATGATGGGCAAGCGCGAGGTGGACGACCCACGCAATTCTCTAATTTTTCACTTTCAGCGCTTAGTTTTGGAGCTAAAACCGAAGTTTTTTGTAATGGAAAATGTGCCGGGTATTGCATCAGGAGAACACAAAGAACTCCTGAACATTTTAATTAGCTCTTTTCTGAAACGTGGCTATAAAGTAGAAGAAAATTATCAAGTTCTCAACGCTGTTCACTATGGAGTGCCACAAGCTCGCAAACGATTGTTTTTGATTGGTTGCAAAGAAGGTTACGAGCTACCAAAATACCCTCAGCAAACTACTATACTGCCGAAAATAAAAATTCCTAAACGCTATAAAAAAATTAATTTACCTGCTGTCCCGACAGTTTGGGATGCGATTGGAGATTTGCCGGAGGTGGAAAACTACAGCGAGTTGCTGCACCGAGATTGGGTAATGGCGGAGTACGGAAAGTGCAGCACTTATGCGAGTATAATGCGCGGAATTGATGGTTTGGATGATGATTATTCCTACGATCGCGAGTACGATCGACAAATCCTCTCTTGTAGTTTGCGAACTAAACATTCTCAGGAATGTATGGAAAGGTTTCAGGCGGCAAAACACGGCGAAAAAGAGCCGATCAGCCGTTTTTACAAGCTTCATCCTGACGGAGTTTGCAACACTCTCAGGGCGGGAACCGACAGGGCGAGGGGGGCTTATACTTCGCCGAGACCGATTCACCCGATCGCCCCTCGGTGCATTACAGTCAGAGAAGCTGCGCGGCTGCATTCCTATCCTGACTGGTTTAGATTTCACGTCACAAAATGGCACGGTTTTCGCCAAGTCGGAAATTCTGTACCGCCGCTACTGGCGAAAGCTGTCGCAGCGCAGATTATTAGGGCTTTGGGCGTGACAGCAATTAAGCCGAGTCTCAAGCTGACATGGGGAGATGATTCGTTGCTTAAACTGAATTGGTCGGAAGCAGAACAATATTATCTAATATCAAATCCGTTAGCATCGGAATAGTAAATTCGAGTTCACTGTTGACTGTTGACTGTTCACGGCGTCAACAGTCAACCGTCAACCGTCAACATCATGTATGAGTGCAACCGGAAATGATATAAAAAGTTAAGAATTAGATTTACAGCGTATATGGAGGGCTACCCCCAATTAAGCGCGGGTTTAGCGTCCCCTGTATCAGTGAACACAGTTCGATGACCAGCACGAGATGTCCTGGGTAGTTAAACAAACCGGGAATGTACTCCGGCGCGCTGTGTAGTTTTTTCAAGGTAAAAGTGGGAACTATTTCGACTACTGGTCTGCAATCCAAGGCGTAGCGTCCTATACATAAAATAGCCAAATAAACATCTGGATATCAGAGGAGATTTGAGATTGTGAAAGTCTGCCGGAAAACATTTTGATAAATTTCGCTGAGTTTTGCAACAATTACGAGTCTTTTGAAATTCTAGAGCTATTGTGTAAAAAGTGTATTTTCAGGAGACTCAACTACTATGGGTTGGTTTAAAAGACTGTTCGGACTCGAAAAGCCTGCACCCCAGGCTGAACCGATGGCACAAGTAGTACAGCAAGCTGCCCAAGCGCAATCCATCGCTCCTGCTAAAGTCGGCCCAGACGGAAATTTTGACGAAAGTGGCCTCGCGAAGCGGGTGGCTTTAGCTTTTGACGCCGATCCAGAAGTTGCTGATATCGAGACTGTTTATGTAGCTCAGCTCAGCAGCACGGTTGTTCTCAAAGGTCAAGTTCCCAGTCAGGAAATTCTCGACAAGTTGGTGGCGATCGCCTCTGCTGAAGAAGGTGCCACAAACGTGCAAACCGATCAGGTGACAGTTGGCTAGTTCTTCGGAACCGCAGCAGTTTCGCTCCGGGTGCTGCTCGAATTAGTCAAAAACTCGATTAAACCCGCTGCGGCGGGTTTTTTCTTGCCCTCTCCCCCTCAAAATATTAATTTTTGTAAATTTAACGGATTCATCTTAAAAAACAGTATAATTGAATACAGAAACTAAAAAAGTTTTAGCGAAAAAAACCCAAGCTGACCTGACTGCCCTTTTTATCTCCATAAATATAAGGATCAAAAAATATGAAACTCACTTATCGCGGCTCAAACTACGAGTACGACATTCCGACAGTTGATATGATCGAAGGCGAAGTCGCGGGTAAATACCGGGGCCAAAACTGGAACTATCGGTATCCGAGACACATTCCCAACCCCAAAAAATACGGGGGCCCAAACTATACCAAAAAGCGAGATGCTCAAGCTGGCGATGTCGCAGCAGCTCGCGCCTCAGCGGGGGTGGATTATTACCCAACAGTTGTGGAAGTGGCGCAAGTACACCAGGCGAATATTTGCAATATTCTCGATCGTAGAAAGGAAGCAGCCAAGGCCAAGGGCGATGAAACACTGCTGCGCTTGCTAGAAATTGAGTCTAGACAGATGGTCTGTTAGAGAAAAGCTTCAGAAAACAAAGCCTTTGTCAAGAGGGGGAAATCGAAAGCGGCTTGATTTCCCCCTCTTCCCATAAAGCACTTTCCAGGTAAGTGAAGTACAAATAAACCAGTTTCTGTCAACCCTTGACACAAACCACCTGCTTCAAAGTCGCCACCACTTCCACCAAATCCGACTGCTGACTCATCACCTCATCAATCGGCTTATAAGCCCCCGGAATTTCATCTAAAAATTCCTTATCTTTGCGGCACTCAACCCCTTCAGTCTGGCGCACAAAATCATCGAGAGTAAATACATTCTTCGCTTGATTTCGAGACATCAACCGCCCCGCACCGTGACTGCAACTACAGTAGCTTTCAGCATTTCCCTTCCCTTTAACAATAAAAGATTTCGCCCCCATCGAACCCGGAATAATCCCGTAATCCTCAACATCCGCGCGCACAGCACCCTTGCGAGTCACATACACATCTTCGCCAAAATGCACCTCTTTTTCCGCGTAATTGTGGTGGCAATTCACCTCTAATAACGGCTTAACAGATTTGCCTCCCGCGACGTGCTTTTCCACAATTCGCTTAAACCGATTCATCATTACATCGCGATTAAAACGAGCATAATCTTGCGCCCACTGCAAATCGTGCCAGTAAGCCGCAAACTCCCGCGTACCCGCTACAAAATAAGCCAAATCTTTGTCAGCCAGATTAATCTCTGCCAGTTTAGCTAAATCTTTAGCAGTCTCGATATGCTGCTGTGCGAGCAAATTTCCAATGCCGCGAGAACCGGAGTGCAGCATCAGCCAAACAAAGTTTTCAGTATCAACGCACACCTCAATAAAATGATTGCCGCCGCCGAGGGAACCCATTTGTTTTAAGGCTTTATTGTCTTGGTGCTGTACAGCTTGATGAAGTTCCTTAAACTCCCCCCATCCTTGCCAGTTTGTGACAGTTTTTTCTACTTCTTTATTTTCGGAAAATCCTACAGGGATTGCGGCTTCGATATCGAGGCGAATTTGTTTGAGTTTGCCTTCTAATTTATGAGCCTTAAATGGCATTTTAATGGCAGCCATCCCACAACCAATATCAACCCCCACAGCAGCCGGAATAATCGCTTCTTTTGTGGCAATTACTGAACCGACTAAAGCACCTTTTCCTAAATGTACGTCGGGCATCAGTGCGACGTGTTTGAATACAAAGGGCAAAGATGCTACGTTTGCGGTCATCTTGGTTTCTTTTTCGCCCAGGGCGTGATTTGCCCAAGATAGCACGGGTTTTGGAGTTGATATGTCTAATTTTTCGTAGGGCATTTTTGTTTAAGTTTGTTTTGCTAATTTACGTGTAGTACATATTGTAACATACAAAATTTATGATGTCAAATACACCTGACAGACTAATTCTCGTAGGGTGCGTCATATCAATTCCGGTTTCATGAGCGAGATGATAGGCAACGGAGGACACGGCAATGCCGTTTCCCTACTCCAAAATAATCATCCGCACTCCATCAGAGATTTAACTATCGCCCGATTAATTGTAGGGAAACGGCACTGCCGTGTCCTGATTGTGGGTAATGTTAATTCTGATGCCACCGGATTTGATATCAGTCGCGTTAGGGGCGGGCCGGATGCCCACCCCACAATAAAACTGATTCTTTCTTTGTGGAACAGGCATCTTGCCTGTTGTTAAAAATTGAAAATCCTTAAGAAATGCCTAAAGATTGAATGAATAATTTACTGTAGGGTGCGGATTCTTGTACCTTCGCCAGCGAACCAAACAACTCTTTTCCCCCGAAGATAACTAATGTCTTCTGTTTAGAGTCAGGTTCTTGAGTCAGGATTTGTGAATGAACGGACAGAATGCTATCTGAATCCCAACGATAGAAATAGTGCAAGTCGCCGCAAAGCTGTTCTTTAAGATCCTTGAGAGTAGGGTAAAGTTCTTTACACGAACGTGGCTCATGACCGATTAAAATCAGTTCATCTGATATCTCCATTTTGTCAAGATCGATTAGGTACATTCTTCCTTCATCAGTGTTGACTAGAAGGCGATCGTCTGATAGGTAGCACATATAGTAGCCAAAACCGTCATCAGAATCAGGCCAAGGCCATTCGCATATTCCAAGTAGATTACACTCAGGAAAACTGAATCGGCTGATTTGTCGCTCACAATCATTTACAACCACAAATTCGCCACCAGCAGGATGAAATTCTGGAAGCCCTATGTCATAGAGACAGGGAACCTCCACGGCATGAATTCTCGTACCATCATCATAAAGCCAGTAGACTTGTTGTCCGTGCTGTCCGGAACAAGCCCAAAGAGCTAAAATTTGATTTTCTGGATGTGGGTGAAACGAGAATGTACTGCCTCCAATAGGGTCTTTGAGCAAAAACTTTCGCTGGATTTGCCATGAATTGGTATCGCGAATTTGAATCTCGACTTGATCTGGTTCAATTAATTTCATGCACCAAAAACGCACGCCGTCTCCATCAAACCAGAAGTCCTGAAATCCATTATCGTTATACAAATATGAAACTTTAACAGGAGGATTAGGTAGCTGTTCTTCAAAAACTAGCTGGTTTTCTGCTGTCACAATTGCTAAGTGATTGCCATTTGCCATTATTGCTGCCAGCAAATCGCCTTTAGGACTAATGGCTAAACAGCTAATTGCGTCGGGAAGCTGGTATTCGTATTTGGGCGACAAGTTACGATCGACTAAAGTAACTTTTTTGCGATCGCCACTGACGATCGTCGCCCACTCGGAATTAATGGGTTGATTTATATATGAGAACGACCAGTCAATTTGTCTTTCATATTTTGGTAAAATTAGCATAAAAATATTTCAGCGTAAATAAGCTCTATTTTAACTGAAATCTTGCAGCATTTATAGTAGGGTGCGTCAGGGAATTTCTTTAAGGAGTCAGAGAATGTTTACTGACGTACCTTACCCACTAATTCTTGTCGCGTCAACTTAATATCGAATGCAGTACCGGTATTGTTTGTGAGTCCGACAGTCCGACAGGGAATGAATTCCCTGTCTCATAGCGAAAGTCCTCTAAAAGAGGACTGAAATAGATCGTATGTTCCCTCAAAATCTACAGTCGGTTTTTAACCGACTTTCGCTATGAGGCAGGGGTTTAAACCCCTGCCGGATTGCGGGAAAGTGCGTATTTGCTGACCCTACATTTTACAAATTCGCATTCTTTCTCCCCGCCTTCTGGACGGGAATAGCAACCGCCTGCGGTTTTTTATTCCCTGCAAACATCCCGAAGAAATCGTGCAGCAAAATGTAAAAACACGGAATAATAAACAGCGTCAGCAGCGTCGCCAGCGACAAACCGGAAAACACCACCACACCCAGCGGTTGCAAGAATTCCGAACCGTCTCCAATGCCCAAAGCTAGGGGAAATAAACCCAAAACCGTAGTAATAGTTGTCATCAAAATCGGGCGCAAGCGCTGAGGTGCCGCCCTGAGAATTGCTGTTGTGCGATCGACCTTTTCATCTTCCAGAATTTGGTTCGCCAACTCCACCATAATAATCGCATTATTTACCACAATTCCCACCAGCAAAATCGCCCCCACAATCACCGTTGCGCCGATCGCAGTTTTAGTCGCATACAACCCGAAAATCCCCCCAGCCAAAGCCAGCGGCACCGTTAACATAATCACCAGCGGATCGACAAGCGAATTGTACTGCACCGCCATCACCACAAATACCAAAAACGCCGCCAAAGATCCCAAAACAATCAGCGAACTTTGCAATTCCCGGTTAGTTTCCGCCGCAGAACTCGGTATAACTCGCACTCCTGGTGGCAATTTGATTTCCGACAAAACTGCATCCACTTGTTTCAAAGCATCGCCCAAACTCGCGCCCTTATTAACATTCCCAGCAATCATGAAAACTTGGCGCTGGTTAAGCCTTTGAATTTCCCCAGGCGCTTTTCCCAGTTCAATATTCGCCACATCGCTCAAGCGGATAATGCTATTATCCCTAGCAGTTAAAGGGATAAATTTTAGTGCGGAAATCGATTGAACAGCAGCGCGATCGAATTGTACCCGCACATCAACCAAACGGTTTCCCCGCTGCAATTGCGTGGGAACAGAACCTTGAATTGCTGTCTGAATCGCCTCTCCAATTTGCCTCGCATTCAACCCGTAGATTTCTGCTTGTTCCCAGTTGGGGCGAATCTGCACTTCCGTTTGCTGCGGGTCTCCATCCGGGCGAAAAGTAGCTAACTTTACCTTCTCATCCAAAGTTGCCAATATCTCGCGGCCGGCTTGCTGCAATATTTGTTCGTTTTCGCCCTGAAGCAGGACATCAACTTCAGCGCCGCGCACTGGCGAATTAGTTAAAACCAAACCCCGCACATTTTCTGGATTCAGACGCAAACGAGTATTTTTAGGCAAATCAATTTTTTTATTCAATTCTTGCGTAACTCGCTGCACAAAATCCAATGTATTGGTGCCAGGTTTTAGCGTAATGTTGCAGCCGCCCCGCAGCACATTCTCAACCGTATTGTTGCCGAATAACAGCCCGCCCACCGTCGTCAAAGTGTATAGAGTTTCTGGTTGGCTGAGGATAATTTTATCAGCTTCTGCCATGATTCTTTGGTTGGTTGCCAAATTTGTGCCGGCCGGAAACAAAGCAAACAATCTCGCTTGACCGGTATTAATTCTGGGCAATATTTCCTGGGGGATTTGACCAGTCATCAGCCAACTGCCGCCGCCCAATCCAATAATCGCTACTGCAAGGATAATCAACCGCCAGCGCACTACTCCCGATAAAAATTTCCCGTAGCCGGCGGTAGCATTGGTAAAAGCTCGATCGAATGCGCGCAGCGGCCAAAAGTTGCTCAAACCGCTGGATACCCGCAGCGCTAGCAGTCGAGAAGCCATCATCGGTACCACTGTCAATCCGACAATCAGAGAGGCGGCGACGGAAAAGCTGATGGTGAGGATTAATTCGTTGAAAAGTAAGGAAACTAAGCCACCTATTAGCAAAAATGGCAGTACGGCAACTAAGTTAGTAAGCGTGGAAGCAAATAAAGCTGATTCTAATTCTTGGCTGCTTTTTTCGGCTTGCTGGATCAACTGCTTGTTACTGAAGCGCTGACCGTTGGCATTTTTTTTATTGCTGGTTCCTTCGACAATATTCTCCAGCATCACGATCGAGTTATCGACCACAATTCCCACCCCCAGCGCCAAACCCCCCAAACTGAAAACGTTCAGAGATAGGCCAAAAACTCCCATCAGAATAATTGCCATTAAAGTTGCGAGGGGAATTGCCAGGACAATAATCAAAGTTTGGCGCAGGGAAGCCAGGAACAGCAAAACTGCTGCCCCCGCTAAAACAGCCCCGGTTAAACCAGAAAATAGGACGTTGCTAATAGAATCGCGGATGAACTTAGACTCGTCGAAGGTATTGACGATAGTCGTACCTTCAGGAATTGCCCCGGATGCTTTTAATTCTTCTAGCCGCTTTTTGATGCCGTCTACAACTGAGATTGTATTGGCGTCTGGCTGCTTTTGAATGCTAATTTTTACGGCTGCTTTCTGATTGAGAAATACTTTAACTCGCTCTTCTTCTGTACCGTCAATTACCTGAGCAAAATCTCGCAAAAACACTCGTTTTGGCGGATTGGAACCCGATGCTTGAAAAGAAATTGCCTGAATTTCTTTGGCGTTTTTAAATCGCCCGACGGTACGGGTTAAAGGTTCCGCTGCTTCTTGCCGCAGTCGCCCGCCGGAAGTGTCGAGGTTGCGGGATTCGAGGGCTGATAAAACGTCGGAAATACTGACGCCTAAAGATTGCAAGCGATTTAAGTCAATATTTACTTGAATTTCTTCTTGCACGCCGCCGGCAACGTCAATTGCTGCTATTCCAGGAATTACGTTTAGTTCTCTGGATAATTCTTCGTCGGCAAATACGCGCAAATCAACTCCTTGCAAGGAGTTGGAAGTGAGGGCAAATTCGTAAATCGGCTGCTGGGAAGGGTCAACTTTGAAGAGAGTGGGCGACTCAACTGTATCGGGAAGTCGGTTGCGGATGCGGTTGACAGCGGCGGTGGCGTCGTTGAGGGCCTGGTCGATGTTGCCCCCGGGTTTGAAGAATAAATCGACGCTGACTTGTCCTTCGCGAGTCCGCGAGAAAACTTGCATGACGCCTTCAGTGGCGGAAAGTCCTTGTTCGAGGGGGCGGGTAACTTCGTCTATTGCTACTTCAGGGGAGACTCCGGGGGCATTTAAGCGCACGCCGATGCGGGGATAGGTGATGGATGGTAGCAAGTCAACGGGCAGTTGGGTGATGTAGAAAAAGCCCACGATTATAATAGCAAGTGTCAGCATGAGGGTGCCGATGTGGCGACGAATCGCGGTCGCGCTAATGCTGAATCCGGTTTTGTCGGGGGTCATTTGATTTTAGATTTTAAATTGAAAAGTTTACACCGTCAGTCAGCCTGCAAAGGAACGAATCGCGGGGCTGGCGACCAAATTGTTTTCGGTCAGGCTTTATTTTGTATAGGGAGTGAGAGAATATTTACGCTCCGCACCTGACAAGTAGTATAATAAATTTTAATAAATTGTCAAAAATGTTTTTTATAATATTCCTTTAGAGGTAGCCGATCGCCCACAATGCAGATTGACAGAAATTGCGATCGGCTTTTTTATCGATCTAAAGCAATTGCGATTTACCGCTATCATGGGGGTAGGTTGACTATATTGTTGGTCTTACCCACAGATTGGTTGTAAAACCCGCCCCTCCATTCTTATTCGGCGTAGCTGATTTACGGTATGAAAGGCTAAATATGCCGGGTCTTCCCTACTTAGTGTGCTAATTTATCTAAAATTAATGACCTAAATTTTTACACAGCAAGGGTTTCCAGTCTTACTTTAGTTAATGGGGAGCCATTTTTTCCTTCGATTCATACATAGCTTGAGTTTTAACTACTTCAACTAATGGTTTGGCAGACTCAGTAAGGAAGAGCCAGCTTTACTAACAAGTTCTTTCTGCTGATTTACTGCCATTCACCATCTTTCCTAAAAAAACCCGGTTTCTTCATGAAACCGGGTTTTTCACACTTAAACTGCGTGTTGTCGATACCAATCAATCGTATTTTTCAATCCTTCCTTAAACTTCACCTCCGCCACAAAACCAAACTTTTCCTTAGCCCTTTGGGTATCCAAACAGCGGCGCGGCTGACCGTTCGGTTTGTCGGTTTCCCAGACAATTTCTCCCTCAAATCCCATCAATTCGCAAATCGTTTCCACTAAATCGCGAATTTTAACTTCACTATTCGTTCCCAAATTAACCGGGTCAGATTCACTGTAATCTTGCGTTGCCATCACAATTCCCCGCGCGGCATCTGTGGAATACAAAAACTCACGGCTAGGGCTGCCGTCGCCCCAAACTGGCAGTGTTTTGTCTCCCCTTTCTTGGGCTTCGTAGACTTTGCGAATTAATGCGGGGATGACGTGGGAACTTTTCGGATCAAAGTTATCTTCCGGGCCGTACAGATTTACTGGTAGCAAGTAGATACCGTTGAATCCGTACTGCTGGCGGTAGGATTGCAGTTGCACTAATAAGGCTTTTTTGGCAATTCCGTAAGGTGCGTTAGTTACCTCTGGATAGCCGTTCCAGAGGTCGTCTTCTTTGAAAGGAACTGGGGTCAAGTTGGGATAAGCGCAAATCGTGCCGACGCAGACAAATTTTTCGACTCCTGCTTCGTAGGCGGCGTGGATTAGTTGCGCGCCCATCATCAAATTGTCGTAAAATAATTCAGCAGGTTTGACTAGGTTTAAACCGATGCCACCGACGTGGGCGGCGAGGTGAATGATTATATCTTGTTTGTCGGCGGCGCGCTTGCAGTTTTCCATAACGCGGAGGTCGCACTCGCGCGATCGAGTCACCGAAATTTTATCAGCATCGGCCCCTGCTTTCACTAGCTGGTCGATTACCTGACGGCCCAAGAAACCGGCGCCGCCCGTGACTAGAATGCTTTTGCTGCTTAAATCCAAGCTGGTCATAATTTTAGCCTCGGGATTTTGAATAAAGGTCGATCGACAATTTCAATTCTAAAATTGTTGCTTTAGCAAAAAAAGCTTTCAGCTACAGGATGAGGTTGCCCACAAATTTGTTTTAGCTGCAGCAGAGAGGGACAATTTGCGCCGCGCACACCCGAAAGTTAAATATAGGGGTCGCGACTCCCCAACTATCATTTTAATGTTTTTTTTAGCCCGCACAGCCGAAAATTTTGCGAGCAATTAAGCTGGTTCTTTGAATGCCGATCGCGCTAGGCTAATACCGTAACAACCCTCTCATCATTTGTGAAGTGTGTGCAGGGGCAATCCTTTGGTGCACGCCTTTCGCCAAAGGGGTAGACACGGGGCCCTACCCCTACAAATTGTTCGCACTGACCGCTTGGTTTAGTGACTTAATCAAATCCGTTGCCCGAACCTCGACTTTGCTGGTCTAAAGCTTTCATGTCCGCATCTACCATTAAATGTACTAACTCCTGAAAAGTTACAGAAGGTTCCCAATTTAATTGCTGGCGCGCCTTAGTCGAATCGCCTATCAACAGTTCGACTTCTGCCGGCCGCAAGTAGCGTTCGTCAAACTCCACATATTTTTGCCAATCTAAATTGACGTAAGTAAAAGCCAAATCGAGAAATTCCTTAATAGAATGGGTTTCGTTAGTAGCAATGACATAATCGTCAGGCTTGTCTTGTTGCAGCATCAGCCACATCGCCTGCACGTAGTCTTTAGCATAGCCCCAGTCCCGCTTAGAATCGAGATTGCCCAAGTAAATCTTTTTCTGCTTGCCGGCGACTATTCTGGCAACGGCGCGAGTAATTTTGCGAGTTACAAAAGTTTCGCCACGGCGGGGAGATTCGTGATTGAACAAGATGCCGTTGCAGGCAAAAAGTCCGTAAGACTCGCGATAATTTACTGTTTGCCAGTGCCCGTAAACTTTAGCGCAGGCGTAAGGACTTCTGGGATAAAAAGGAGTTGTTTCCTTTTGCGGAACTTCCTGTACCAAACCAAACATTTCCGAAGAACCTGCTTGATAGAACCGCACTTCTATGCCCGTGCGGTGCTGATAGTCCCGAATTGCTTCTAGCAGCCGCAATACTCCCATGCCTACTGTGTCAACCGTATATTCCGGGGAGTCAAAACTGACTCGAACGTGAGATTGAGCGCCTAAGTTATAAATTTCTACCGGCTGAACTTCTTCCAATATCCGGCGGAGAGTGGTGCCGTCCGTCAAGTCGCCGTAGTGTAGAAACAGGCGCGCACCCTCGCTGTGAGGATCGACATAGATGTGGTCAATTCGATCGGTATTGAAACTAGAACTGCGCCGGATAATGCCGTGAACTTCATATCCTTTCTCTAACAGTAATTCGCTCAAGTAGGAGCCGTCTTGACCTGTAATACCTGTTATTAGCGCTCGCTTACGTTGCGTCATCTGATTTTCCTTTGACAGGCTGTGTTAATTCACAATAAACTTTTTGGCAGAGGCTGTTGCTCCCTGCCGGCCGTATTCTCAAACTCTACGTTAACTGCTTTATAAAACTTACTCAAACTTACCTTTAGTTACCTAAAGCCAGTTGAAGTTTACTTCCTACGCTGTTGGGTAGTGGGCTATCCCAAGATAAGTAGGCTATCCCCCTTAAGCCAAAGGTTATAGAGTTAAGTTTAACACCTAAACCTAAAGTAGTCTATCTAGAAGAACGGATCTTTCTAGATGAATAAGAGGTAGGTTTATTTAAGTATTTGCCCCTTTAGTTAAGCTCACAATTCTGCGATCGGCATCCAGGAACTGTTTAGTTTTGACAAAGAGTTTGTCGCGGATTGTCAGTAGTCAGCATCAGTGGTCAGTAACAAATAAAACTAACTACCGATGGCTGACTGCGGACAAAAATTAATATGCGCCGTTATTTTTGGGAAAAATCACAACTCCTATTGTTTTGAAAACAATCCACATATCCATCCAAAGGTTTTTGTCATTTGCGTAATAGAGGTCGATTTGGACTCGGCGGGGATAGGGAATGTCGTTGCGACCCGACACTTGCCACAAGCCTGTAATTCCAGGTCTTATGGTGAGAATTTTGTTGATGTGACGGCCGTATCTCGGCAGTTCTTCTTCAACTAAAGGTCTCGGTCCGACGACACTCATATCTCCTTTTAAAACATTCCAAAACTGGGGAAACTCGTCTAAACTGGTCATTCGTAAAAATCTTCCAATCCAGGTAATTCGAGGGTCTTGTTTCAGCTTGAAATTGTCCTCAAACTCTTGACGCAAATGCGGAGAATTTTCCATGATTTCTAGCAATATATCGTCCGCATTTTCCACCATCGTTCTGAATTTAAGGCAATAAAACCTTTTACGGTTTTTGCCTACTCGTTCCTGTACGTAAAAAATAGGACCGGGCGAGCTTAAGGCGATTAAGAAAGCCAAAAGCAGGTAAACCGGAGCAAACAGGATCAGAACCGATAAGGAAAACAGGATGTCAAATAACCGCTTGAAAAGTTCTCCGTCGAGGTTCTGTAGAGAACGACTTATGCGTCTATCTCCTTGCAGGACAGACCCAAAACCGCGTCTTGCGATCGCTCGAATTACCTTGCCGGAGATTAGTTGGCTGTCGGCAGTCATCTTACTCCTTCACTTCACACCACACACAGTCCTGATCATAAAGCCTCAAGACGCTTTGTTCTCTGAATTATGTTTCCAATACTCAATTTTTTGCCCTCAGAAGGCTTCAAAAGGCAGAAGGAAGAAGGAAGAGGGCTTCTGGCGGCAGAAGGAAAAAGGCACAAGGCACTTATGCAGAGGTCTTCTGAAGGCACTTATACAAAGGCAGAAGGAAGATTGTCCCGCTATCGGGTTCAGGCACTCTCAAGCCCCAGACTCAGTAAAATCACGGGAGTGAAATTCCTGATAGCAGCGTTCCACAAAAGCTAGATAGCGCTGCCCAAAAACTTCTGGGGCAAACTGTTGAGCGCGCAACCTGCAGATTTCTGGCCGAAATTTGCCTTGCAACTGCTCAAATTCCTCGACAGCTTCGACTAATGCTGCTGCGGTTTGGGAGGAAAAAAATAAACCAGTCCCTGTCTCTGGGTTTTGGCGAATGTCGAGCACTGTCTCCAAAGCGCCCCCTGCTGCATAGGAAATTACTGGTGTTCCGCAAGCTTGAGCCTCTACCAAAGCTATGCCAAAATCTTCGCAAGCTGCATATACAAAGGCTTTCGCCTCGGCCATGTACTTTTCCACTATTGAGGCGGGCTGCCAGCCGAGCACTTGCACGTTGGGTTTGGCGATTTGCCGAATCATTTCTAATTCTGGCCCGGTGCCGATGACAATTAGAGTATGCCCGAGTTGATTGAATGCTTGGACGATCGCACTTACGTTTTTGTAACTTACCAACCGACAAACGGTGACGTAAAAGTCTTGTTTTTGCCGCATCAAGGAAAATCGCTCGATGTTTACCGGCGGATAAATCACCTGGGCCCGCCGCCGATAGCACCGCCAAATTCGGCGCGCAGTGTGTTGAGAGTTGGCGATGAAATAATCAACGCGGTTGGCGGAAATTACGTCCCACTGCCGCAGTCGATGCAACAAATATCGCGTCAGCAGCCCCGGGATGCCCCGTCCGGCTTTGCTGCTACGCAAATAGTCAAAAGTTAAGTCCCAAGCGTAGCGCATAGGAGTGTGGCAGTAGCAGACGTGCAGTTGCTGGGGGCTGGTGAGGATGCCTTTGGCGACGGCATGGGATGATGAGAGGATGATGTCGTATTCTCGCAGATCTAGTTGTTCGATCGCGATCGGCAGAAATGGCAGATATTTTTGGACACCGCTGCGGGCCTTGGGAAAGTGCTGTAAAAATGTTGTGCCAATCTGTCGGCCGAAAAGATAGCTTTCGGGATTGGCCGATTCAAAGTCGATGAGGGCATAGATATCTGCCTCGTCTACGTGTTTGAGGATTTCCTGTACTACGAGTTCTGAACCGCCAGTAGCTAAGGGCGTCAACCATTCGTGAACTAGGGCGTATTTGAGTTTTTTCACTTGTATTTGTAGCCGATCAAACGATTTGTTAGCGCCAGTGCTGTCAATATTAGTCTTACTGAGGGATAACTTACGCAATATCCCGCCATCAACCAGGTTTCTAGGTAGGTATTTAGCTCAAACCAAGGATTTTGGGAATAAACGGAGTTTTTGTCCAATCAGCCACAGCCAAACTGTACTCTCCGGCAGTGATTTCCCCGATTGTTGACAAGAAATACTATTAGGCGGAATACTGAAGGTGATTTGCGATCACCTAAATCTGCGGAATCGGCGATCGGCTTAATGTGGTGTGAGGAAAAAATGTCCAAATTTTTGTGGAAGGGACTTTTAGTTAGTCCCGCTGTATTGGCAGCAAGTTTAGTCGTATCTGCGACGGCGCTAGCAGCAGAGCAACCTGTAGAAATTGCCACGGCAGCTCAAGCTGATAAATTGCAATTAGCAGGTGCTGCAACCGAGGCAGCCAAGTCTGAGACAGCAAAGCCTGAGACAGCCGAACCAGCTTCACTAGCTAGCAAATCAACTGTTGAAACTATTGATAAAGAAAGTGCAAACCTCTACGAGGGCTTCACTAACGATTTGATCGCCCCAGTTGCCGAACAAGCAAAAGCACCGGAAGTTGCAGCAGCAGATTTAGGCGAAACCAAACCCGCAGTAGCGCCCGCAAATTTAAGTCCCGAACAACCTGTCGCAGAGCAAATTCCCGCAGTCGCGCCCGCAAACTTAAGCCAAACGCAACCCGCCGTTGCACCGGCTAATTTAAGCGCGCAAGAGCCGATTTCCCAATCAACTGAGCCAAGTGCCCAACCTCAAGCACAGTCAAATGTTTTAGAACAAATCAACCAATACAGCGCCGAAGACAGTAGCAGCGAAGATACTGCCGGCCAAGTAACCTCTGTTTCGCAACTTTCCGACGTTCGACCAACCGATTGGGCTTTCCAAGCTTTGCAGTCTCTAGTAGAGCGCTACGGGTGCATAGCTGGCTATCCTGACGGCACTTTTCGCGGCAACCGGGCGATGACTCGCTACGAGTTTGCAGCGGGTTTAAATGCGTGTTTGGATAAAGTTAGTGAGCTGATTCAAGGCGGTTCCAGAAATCTGGCGACGCGAGAAGATTTGGCTTCTGTCCAAAGGTTGCAAGAAGAATTTGCGGCGGAATTGGCAACTTTGCGCGGCCGCGTCGATGCTTTGGAAGCGCGCGCCTCTGAATTAGAAGCAAATCAGTTTTCGACTACGACTAAACTCAACGGCGAAGTGATATTTGGTTTGGCTGGTATCGCCAGGGGAGAGGATGCTGAAGGTAACGATGCCGATAAAGCGACGGCTTTTGGCAGCAGGGTTCGTATCAATTTCGACACGAGTTTCTCTGGAGAAGATTTGCTGAGAACTCGACTGCAAGTTTTGAATCTGGGTTCGTTTTCTACTAATAATACGAAAACCGCTGAAGGGGAATTGCGGTTTAATGCCGGGCCTTTTGGCGAGGCTAGCAATACTGTAGGTTTAGATGCGCTGCTTTACCAATTCCCTCTCGGCAAAAGCACTACTGTAATTCTAGAAGCCAACGCCGGCGCTGCTGATGATTTTACCAACACTGTCAACCCTTACTTTGACGGAGACGGCAGCTACGGCGCTCTTTCTAACTTCGGTACTCGCAACCCGATTTACTATTTGACTGGTGGTTCTGGCATCGCTCTGCGGCATCAATTTGGCGACAAACTCGAACTGAGTTTGGGATATTTGGCCGGCAATGCTGCGGACCCGACGCGGGGAAATGGTTTGTTCAACGGTTCTTACGGCGGTTTGGCTCAGTTGACTTTCAAACCGAGCGAGAGCATGGCTTTAGGTTTAACTTACGTTAACTCCTACAACTTCGTCACCGGTACCGGCAGCAATGCTTCTAATTTCCCGGCGCGTCTAGGTTCCTTTGGGTTCGACAGCGATAGCACTCTGCCAGTTTCTAGCAATTCCTACGGCGCGCAAGCTTCGTGGCAGTTGAACCGGAGATTTGCAATTGGCGGTTGGGCGGGTTACACCAACCAGCGCATTTTATCCAACTTGGCTACTCCTACGGGTTCTGTGCAGCGGGGCGATCAAAAAATCTGGAACTGGGCCGTTACTTTGGCTTTTCCCGATTTGTTGAAAGAAGGAAATGTGGCGGGGATTGTGGTAGGTATGGAGCCGCGGGTGACGAGTTCTACTAATCGGACTTTGCCGGAAGATAAGGATACTTCGCTGCACGTTGAAGGTTTTTATCAGTTTAAGTTGAGCGATAATATTTCTATCACTCCTGGTCTGATTTGGCTGACTGCTCCTGACCACAATAAGAATAATTCTGATTTGGTGATTGGGGTTGTCAGAACGACGTTTACTTTCTAGGAGAAGCCCTTGGGGATTTTAGATTTTAGATTTTAGGTTGGCAGTTTTAATCTAAAATCTAAAATCGCCCATCTAAAATTGTCCGAGCTTGGGTTTAAGGTTTCAACAAAAACGACCAGCTTTAGCTAAAGCTGGTCTGCACAAATAGTTAAATCCGTTGTGTTGTGTTCTCACAGTGTTTTTCTCACAGTGAGGAAACCCAAGTTGCACATTTCTTTGCAAAGGGTTCTAAAAGAAATATCATCTCTCTTAAGCGGTATTATAACAACAAAATTTAATTTTCTGTAATAAAACTTTACATTACAGACGCCTTTTAATTTTTGGGACGATCGCACTCTCGGTCACTTTGTATAATCAAGCCGGGGTTCAAAAACCCGGTTCCTACGTAGGTTTATCGGTTGCAAACCGATGATTTTGGGTAAAAACGAGGTTTCGATTGGCGATCAACCTTTCTGCTCACTTTGTATAAATAAAGCCGGAGCTTGCTGCGGTCTACCCCAGACAATCCGCTCCTGCTTGTATACAACCATACCCGGTTTAGCACCTTTCGGCTTGTATACATATTTCGGTTCTGTATAAACCACCGGGACTTGTTCGCTGTGGCGGGCGCGACTGTAGTAAGCAGTCATGTCGGCCGCAAATTGCAAATCAGTTTCTTCAGCCACCGTACCGGGTTTGAGACGCAGCAAAGCGTGGCTTCCGGGAATTTCTAGGGTGTGGAACCACAAGTCGTAGTCATTGGCGGTGCGAAAAGTGAGTTGGTCGTTTTGGCGATTGTTGCGCCCGATTAATAATTCAAAGCCGCTGGGGGTTTGGTAGCGGTGAAATTCGATCGCAGCATTTTTGTCGGTACTGCGGTAATCGGGTACGTCTAGATATTTTTGCTGGATCAGTTCTTCGCGGATTTCGGCGAGGGTTTGCAAATCTTGGGTGTTGCGGTAGGTTTCCAATACCGAAAGTGCGACTTCAACTTGTTCTAAATAGTCGATTTCTTCTTGTACGGCGGCTAACAAAGGTTCTACTGCAATGCGAGCTCTTTTAAGTTTTTGGTGTTTTTTGTAGAGGGCTTGAGCGTTTTGAACGGCGTTTTTTTCCGGGTTTAGGGCAATGATAACTGGTTTCTCGGTTTCAAAGTCAGGGAGAGAAATTGATTTCATTCCCGGTTCCCAATGCTGCAAGTTTGCCATCAGCAAGTCGGCTTGGGATTTGTGGGTGTCTGCGTCGGCAGATTGCTGTAAACGTTCTTTAAATGTGTTGGCTTTGAGGCGCAGTTTTGCGAGGACGTTGTTGAGTTTTTGGGTAAGCTGATGCCGCAGTTGGGCGAATACTTCTTGATTGATTTCGCCTGTGTAGTAGCTGTTAAGTATTTCTTGAACGGAAGAGATGGAAGAATCAGAGGGCGGGCACGGGGGCACCGCCCCTACATTGTGATTTTCTGGTGCGGGCCAATCGATGACGGTGTAGCCTTCGGGAGTAAAACTCGGATGAAATTTGGAGTTTTCTAGGCATTGCAGCCAGTATAGCCAGCGCTGGAATAGTTGCTGCCATTCGTCGGGATTGAGGCTGTCGGTGGATTGTTCGGGGTCTAAAGAAGCCGATCGAATCATTGACAAAACTAAGGCTTTACTCATTCCTCGGTAATTCTTCAGCAGATTGCCCTTTAATTGCCCAGGAACCAGGCTAATTCGTGATTGCCAGCGGTTTTGAGATTCGCTCAGACTCGGCACTGCATCGGTCAAAGACGGGGGCATTTCGTAGGGTTGCCCGGTTTGGATGGGACGGACGGTGGACTGTTTGGCGCTGACTTGGTGGGCGCAGGTGACAACGAGGTTGTCTTGGGCGGTGAGGATGACGTTGCTGTATTTGCCCATGATTTCGGCGTAGAGATGCCAGAGGGCGGGTTCTCCGGGGCGTTTGGCGAATTGCAAGTCGATGACTCTTTCCCAGGATGAAACAGGGGCGATGGAAACTAAGGCTAAACCGCTGAGTTGATGCCGCAGTTGTTCGCTGAAGGTGAAGGTGTCGGGAATGCGGGGCGGGGGGTCGCCGACGCAGATGCGGGCGGCCACAGGATGCCAGGAAAGGTCAATCCAGCCGCGCCCTTTCATGGTGCGGAGGGCTAGGGACACGGTAAATCGATCGCGCTGGTAGACTTGTTCTAAGCGCGCTGGCAGCCATTGGGCTCGCAGTTCGCTGCAAGCTGCGGTTAAAGTTGTAAAGTCTACGGGTTGCACGGTGGCCTCTTTGCGATCGAACTATCTATTTCTATGCTGACAGATATCGGTCACATTTTACTAACGATATAAAATTATTGTTAACTCTTGGCTCCGCCTCCTTCGCTAGGAAAGCGCTGCCATAATTCCGTTAAGAAATAACAAATAACTAATAGACATCTGCTAAAAAACAGGTTTTGAACAGGCAGGGTGCCTGTTCGACAAGAATTATGGGAGATGTCTAATAACAACTAACTAATAATATCAAATCCCTTAGCCTCGGAATAGTAAATTCGAGTTCACTGTTCACAGTCAACAGTCAACAGTCAACAGTCAACATCATTCCGGTGCAACCGGAATCGATATAACTTCCCGAATCAATTGCAAATGTTTGTACAAAGGTGCGATCGTATTGGCGGCGATCGCGCCGCTAGCAGCCACAGCGGGCAAACCAATTCCCGGAAACGTCGAATCTCCGCAGCAAAACAGCCCCGCTAAAGGCGTTGTCGGCCCGGGAAACAAGCCGCTACCCGCCCGAATTCCGGGCCCGTAGGAACCGCGATGGCGGCGCAAAAACCGTTCGTGGGTGAGGGGTGTCCCAACTAAGGTGAGTTCGCAGCGCGATCGAATATTGGGGATAATTCTCTCTAAGGCTTCCCACATTACCTCGGCGCGCGCTTGTTTTTGCAGCTTGTACTCTTCGCTGGTGCGATCGAGCTTTTGCCACAAATCGTAAGGCTCGTTTCCGGGGGTATATGCGTGAATGACGTGCTTTCCCGGAGGCGCGAGGTCGGGGTCGAGGAGGGAGGGAATCGAGACGAGAACGACGTTCTGAGGGGCCGAAACGCCCATTTCCCAGTCTTTGACGAAGATGTAGTGACAAGCCAAGTCCGATCGCACTCCGGCTGCATCAATTCCCAGATGCAGGTGCATGAAGCTGTCGCACTCGGGCGTCGCCTGCCGTTCTTGCCGAAACCTTTGCGGGACAGAGGTTTCAGGCAACAGTTTCATGGTATCCCAAACGGATGCGTTGGAGACGACGGCTTTGTGCGATCGAATAATTTTGCCCGATCGCAGCCGCACGCCGGCAGCCCGGTTGTTTTCCACCAAAACTTCTGCAACGTGGGAATTTAGCAGCAACTGCCCTCCGTGGCGCTCTAAACCGCGTACCAGGGCATTTACCAAAGCTGCACTACCGCCGATCGGATAGTCCAAAACTGCATTGGGGCGATACCAGTCGGCGAACATGAAAGCGACTTCGGCTGCGATCGTTCCGTCGGCGGGAAGGCCAGACAGCAGGAAACACAACAAATTCAGCCAATTTCGGACAAACGGATCTTTAACATTTTTGTCCATAATTTTGCTGAAAGGGCCGGAAAGTGCGATCGCGTCGCCAGCACTTTGCAGGAAAGCCGGCGCAAATTGGCCGAGGGTAAAAACAGCGCCCAAATCGAAGCGCAAAGCCAGGGAGGGCAAGGCTGTGGCAGCTTTGGCGTAGGGCTCCATGATGCGCTGGAGTTGCTGCCATTCGGCGACTGCTTCCGCGCCGCGCAGTTGTGCGAGCACTTCGCCAAATTGACTCGCACCGACGGATGTGTCGAAATCGCCTTCTGGCAAACAGCAACCCCAGGTATCGTAGGTGATGCAGGGGAGTTTTTCGCCGATCGCATCCAAAACTTGCCGCAGGGGATTCGCAGACGGGCTGTAGGATAATCCTGAGTACAGGGAGGGCCCGGAGTCGAAGCTAAATCCGTTGCGTTCAAAACCGTGTGCGGCCCCGCCCGCGACGGAATAGCTTTCGCAAACCACAACGTCAAAGCCATAGCGGGCAAGCATTGCAGCGCAAGTCAAGCCGCCTATTCCGCTGCCGATGATGATGATTTCTGTGTCTGTGGGGGCGATCGCAACCATGTTTTTCTCCGCTACATCAGCTAATATTATCTCTGTTACCAACAATCAAACTGGTTTGTATATTAAATGGAAAATATATCTATTCTAGAACAAGCCGCTAAATCTAATTCTAAACCATCTTCCAACGCCGTAGTTGCCGCCCTCCTAGAAGCTGAGAAATGCGCGAAAAAAACCAAAATTCGCTATTCTTTCGAGCAATTAATCGGCCAATGGCAACTCTGCTTTATCACCGGCACGAAAAAGACTCGACAAAAAGCGGGAATTGTCTTGGGTGCGGGACGTTACATCCCTGAGTGGATTGCGAAAATTCAAATTGCTTATTCGGCGGAACCTGTTGCTGAAGGGGAAGAGAATCGCGAAACCGGCAGGGTGGAGAATTCGGTGCAAGTTGGGGCGATCGTACTAACTCTTTCCGGGCCGACTAAGTTTTTGCCTAATAATATTTTAGCTTTTGATTTTACCAGAATTACTGTGAAACTGTTGGGTAAAACGGTGTATCAAGGATTTATTCGCGGTGGAGAAGCGCGGGAGTCGGAATTTTTTAGTTTGAGTGTGGGAAAGCAGGCATTTTTTGCATATTTTCTGGTAGAAGATGGGATAATTGCGGCTAGGGGAAGGGGTGGTGGATTGGCTTTGTGGGGGAGAGTTTAGCGGTTCTTAATTGCCGGGAATACAGCAGGGAAATAACCTGGTTTATTGGGGAATTGGCGGGATATTTGTTCTGCTTGGCGGTTGACTTCTGTTGTTTACTTCATCAATATAACGCAAAGTAGCAGCTTCCCGGGCGCGATCGCCCAATTCCCGCCAGATTGGTAAAGCTTGGTTATAGTATTTCAATGCTTCTTGCGGTTGGGAAATGCTGTCGTACACTAAACCAATAATATTCAAAGTAGCAGCTTCCCGGGCGTTATCGCCCAATTCCCGCCAGATTGGTAAAGCTTGGTTATAGTATTTCAATGCTTCTTGTGGTTGGGAGATGCCAAGGTAGGTTAAACCAATACTACCCAAAGTAGTAGCTTCCCACCCGCGAGCACCCACTTCCCGAAAAATTGGTAAAGCTTGCTTCAAGTATTTCAATGCTTCTTGCAGTTGGGAGAGACCACTGTAGTTCAAAGCAATATAATTGAGTGCTATAGCTTCAATTTCTTTTTCTTTAAATTGTCGCACAATAGCTATAACCTGCTGCCATGTTTCTATCGCTTGTCGGGCTTGTCTTTGTTGTGTCTGTTGCTTTGCTTGTTCTATGAGTTGCTTTAATTTTTCAACCTCTGCATTTTGACTTTGCGCCCAACTCGGTTGCACCATCAGTGGCACAGTCAGAGGAGTCAGACATACACCCAAAACCAAAACACTGCTAATAATTCGTTTCATCTTTTTCATGATTTACCACAGTCGATTAATAGAATAGGCATCAAACGCAGAATCTTTACTTAATATGGGTATCCCTTCCATTCTTGCTTGTGCGATGAGCAACCTATCGAACGGATATTTATGATGGGGGGGCAGGGTCACGATCGGACTTAGATGATCTAAATTGATATTCAGGAGATTAAAGTCTTCCAAACTGAGTTTTTGCGCGATCTACTCATGAAGAGGCAAGCTCAAATTTAAATGCCCTTTACTTTGCTTAATTGCCATTTCCCAGATACTTGCTATACTGACCAGTTTATTATTATCTTCATCCTCAATTAGAATTCGTGCAGTAGCACTGAGTTGAGAATTGCCCGCAAAAAACCAAATTAAGGTATGAGTATCTAACAGAAGTCTCATTACATATAATCCTTGAAATATTCTAATGGCTCGTCAAAACCGTCAGATATTGAAATTAAATCGCGATCGCTGCCAAACAGTGGTGCACGGCGCTTTTTAGGAGGCATCACCGATGATTTTCTATTGGTTGTGCGATCGCTTTCTAATAATTCTCCAATTTTGTGCCATTCCTCTCTGTCTTCATCGGACAAAGCAGCCACAAACTCTTTCATTCTTTTCAGTTTCTCCTCATGGTTGATAGGCGAAACTTCCCGCACTTCAATCCGAACTTCGCAGCCATCAGGAATATTAAATTTTGCTGACCGTGAAATGTTTTTACCTTGTTTTATGCCTTTAACTTGGATAGGTTCGGATTTCAACACTTGCCACAGAAAATCTGACATTTGGATGTTTTTACCTTGTTTTATGCCTGTAACTTGGATAGGTTCGGATTTCATCGCTTGCCTGAGATAAATTGCAGATATCAGGTCAGACCAGGTAAAGTTTTCAGGCAGTTGATCGATTAAGCTGCGGACTTCTTCTTTAAGATTGATGGTGTCCATCGGTTTTAGTAAAGAGAGTATAGATTTTAATTGTAGTACAAGCGGTATTGAAGCGATCAAGCTTTTAGCAAAAGTTCATTCCAACTGATATTTTACATTTGTTGCAACAGTCCGGCGGGGGTTAAAACCCCCGACGGACTACGGGATTTGTGTTTTTTAATTAAACCCGATCGCACATCACAACTTCAAACACACCCCCCGGAATAAACCGACACAAAGCCCTCCGCCGATCGTCCGCATCTTGGCGGTTGACAAAACGCGCAATTGTATAGTGCTCAGCATTCGGTAAAATTCGGACGATCGCCCAAGAATTGCGATCGCCCCCCTTTGACTTTTCAGGTGTTTTCGAGATCGAATTTGAGTTGAGTTCGATCGCGGGGCGATCGGCGATCGTCGGAGAATTTGCTTTTCTGAGAGTGTTGAGGTAGCGGGCGATCGTACTTCCTTTGAGATTCGCCCCGACGCGCAGAATCAGAAACACCGCAAAGCTTTCGATCTCTGGCCCAGTCATGCGCGCGCGATCGGCATCAAAATCCTCATCAGAGTAGCTGCGGATACCCGACAGCAGTTGCGTGATGCCAAAATCATTCAAAGCTTGTTGATAGCCGCGGTTATATTCGCTGCCGTCGCTCACAGGCTTTACCATAGTAATAGTCTCCTTTTATGTGGATTGTCTCCTTGTATTTGGGGAACCATCAGCCAGCGCGGGCCCTGCAAAAGTTCAGCGCTGGCTTTTGACTCTCTAACAGTATAGCGCACAATGCAGCATAATGCAACATAATGCTGCATTATCGACAAGATTGTCTAAAATACTGGACAATGACGATCGGCTTAAATAAGAAACAATTAACCTCTAATGTCTAAACGCATATCAACCTCGATAGGAGAAGGAATCTATGACCTACTTCAAGAGTGGGCAAATGAGGAACGCCGTTCAATCAGTGGCTTGTCAGCATTCATTTTGGAACAAGCGGTGAGAGAACGCCAAAAACAAATGCAAAAACAGTCCCCACCATCCGATGAGAAACAAGATAAAACTTGAGGGCAGTTTGTGCCATCGATCTTTTACTCCGTTCCCGGTAGAAGATTATCTACTTCTTCCTTCTTCTTCCCTCTTCTTCCTTCGTGTCCTACCCTACGGGAACGGCTTCGCCGAACGCGTCTTCGCGGTTCAATAATACTAAATGAAATTTATCGGAATAGACTTAGGTTGGAGTTCAGGAGCCAGCGGTTTGTGCTGTTTGAAGTGGCAAAATAACCAATTAGAATTAATAGACTGCGATCGCCCCCACTAGCCAAACTAAAGCATTTGGACATAAAGCCAGAGGTTTGAAGCATACATTTTCGCCCCTCTGCCTACCCCCTACATCTCTCGCCCAAACATCACATCACCCATTTCCTGCGGGTATCCGCACAGTGAAAATAGACCCTTTCCCCTCTTGGCTTTCTACCAAAATTTCCCCGCCCATCATCTGACAGTAGTAGCGGCTAAGTGTCAGCCCCAATCCGGCGCCGTCGTAAGGTCGCGTTGATGAACAGTCAGCTTGCACAAAAGCTTCAAACAATTTGTGCTGTTGTTCTTCCGACATTCCAATTCCGGTATCCTTCACCGAGAAGCAAATCCAATCCGACTCTTCAACATTCAGCAGCGGACAAGCGATCGCCGCAGAATGAGTTTCATCCGCAGGCATTGAATCGTCAATCGCAGATCGTCGATCTGCTGTATTCAATTTGCCACTGCCTTCAATCCGCCTGACACTCAGTCTCACTCTGCCGTTTTTGGTGAACTTAGCAGCATTACTCAGCAGGTGCATCAAAACCTGCCGCACTTTTTTGAAATCTGCGTGCATTATGCCCACAGTTCGATCGCACTCAATCTCCAAAACATTGCCATTTTTCTCTAGCAACGGTTTCGCGGCACTCGCCACATTATCAACCAGGGATTCGATGTCAAACTCCTGGATTTCGAGTTTCATACCCCCCGCTTCAATTTTTGACAAATCGAGGATATCGTTAATCAAAGATAGCAGGTGCGTACCCGCCTTCTGAATCTTGTGCAAGTCGGGTACAAACTCATCAAATCCCGCATCCTGGGCATCTTCTGAAAGTAGTTGACTGTAGCCGATAATCGCATTTAAAGGCGTCCGCAATTCGTGGCTCATATTTGCTAAAAACTGGCTTTTAGCAGTGTTAGCGGTGACTGCCGCTTCCTTAGCTTGTTTTAATTCTTTAGTATGTTGGGAAACTCGCTCGATTAAGTGATTGAGAGAGACAGCCAGAGAGCCTATTTCGCCTTGTGCCGTGACGGGAGCTCGCAAGTCAAAATTAGACTCAGCGGCTACTTGTTGTGCCACCTGAGTGACGCTGATCACAGGCTTGGCGATCGCCCGACTCGTCCGATAAGCCACCATTCCAGCCACCACTACCGACAGCAGCATACTAATAATAATTATGGCTTTTTCCATTCCTTGGGCGTCTTCCATCGCTTCACCGCCTTGGCCCTCTTGGTGCTGGGCAATATCGAGGATTTTGCTCAATTCCTCAAGGCTGCTGTTGAGCTGTTTTACACCTTCTCCGCTTTCGATGGCGAGCAATTTTCTAGCCGACTCTATCTCCCCAGGCGATAGTTGCGATTGCTGGATATTCTGCAAAGTTGACTGGAGAGTATCGGCGTATGCTTCTAATTTTTTTGTGCAATCTTGCAGTAAAAACTTAAGAACTTCCGGTTTTGCTGCCAGCCAAGCAGGTTTGCTGTCGGCAAACTTTTCTATACGCAACCGCAGATTTTTTGCCTTAACAATACTCTGAAACAACTGCTCTTCTTGCTGTTTTAGCTTGACCGAATTATCTACAAAAGAATCGAGCTGTGAACCCTGCAATTGGGCCGCCAGCGCTGCATCTTTAAAATTGCCCAGCAATTGCGCTTGTAGGTGAGCATCATTGAGTTGCTTTAATCCTTGTCCTTGGTAGTAATCGGCAATCACCAGTCCGCTCAGCGAGCCAAAAAAGCCGATTCCTATGGCCAGCAAATATCCGTAGCCAATTTTTTGATGGATAGGCAAACCGCCAATTTTGGATGGCAAACTTTGGCTGACTTTTAAGAATATTTTTTCTACAAAATCATGATGGGATTTTTTTTTGTTCACGGTGTCTACAGAAGCCACTTCTCCGGAAATAAAAACTGGTATCTGTTCACCTAAATTGGTAGTTTTTGAGTTAACCTTTCGCGTTTTCACGTCTTGTTTCGGCGGGTTAAATGGTTCTAAGTCTGGATTGAAATCCCCCTGGTCTTCCCAAACGGCAACCGACAAACTTGCTTCGTGTCCTGTTTTTTTTAGCAAGTTAATTTTTGACATATGCAACCGCTGTCTTCTGTTAAAATCTACCACGCTCTTAATTTCTCCAAACGGAAAAGCTTGTCTATTTGACCGTAAACATCTGCGAAAAAGCATCTGAAACTCTTGTCGAGTCAGAGGAGAAACTTAAATTCGGTTGATGTCTAAGAGATAATTAGGCTGTCGATCACTGTTGCCAAATTACTTTTTCGACTCGTAAAAGTCTGCAGCAGGCAAAAAAAATAAAAATTTATCCCCGCAGTGAATTATCCCTGCGTGGAATGTTACAGGCAGAAAATTCTCTCTGACCTGTTTTGCCTGTGAGTAGCCCAAAGCTGATATTGTCTGTTGACAATGCACCCGATTCCTTCGCTTTGGGCTTTGGCTGCCAGCAATGCGACGATTGCTTGACGGTTTTTGTTGAGCATCCGACAACTTCTTAGCACAGAATGTCACAAATGCAGCAGCCGATCGAACTTTTTGCACCCTGGCGATCGACTTTTGGCATCGTTGCCCCGCAAAGACAAGTCTGAGGTGAAGTGTCGTTAGTTGAGTATAACTGTAGGGCTTGCGAAAAGAAACCCGGTTTCTGCAGGTCAACTGTTGGCGATTGCGAGTTCTGGAGTTGCGGTGGTCAATTCGATCGCCATTGCTAGCTTACCGTCTCTACCCAAAGCTTCATCGGCCAAGTGTACCATCCAGCGATTCGGCTTGGCTTGGGGTCTGGCGGCAAGCACAACCGCCCAAGCTTCCCGTTCTTTGCCACGACCCAACAGCGCAGCACAAACAATCAAAGCTGTGGCCGTTGAACGGCTGATCCCACTTTGGCAGCAGATCAGCAAACTGCCTCCCTGCGACGACATTTTGAGGGCGAAGTCAATAATTTTCAGTACATCCTCAAGGCTAGGCAAGATTTGATCGGGGTCGTCAACGGGAGTGTCGAGGTCGTTAAACTCCAGGCACATTCGGTTTGGGATTTGATCAAAAGTTTTGGGTTCGGGCACACCCGGACTGCCGATCGAGATCAGGTATTTAATCTCGCGTCGGGCAGGGCGTTCAACAATGTATTGGCTGGCTTCTACTTGCGAAGCAATCAAAATTTCCGGCAGTTTTTCATCCGAGAAATCTGCAGAGACTGAGGACTCAAAATCAACTGTTTCTGCCTCATTCCTGACATCCGCCAAGTATTGGGCTGCCAGGGCACGAACGTCAGCAAATTCGCGATTTAAAGCTGTTTCCAGAGCCAATATAGCAGCCGTTGAGCCAATTTGACCGAGGGATTTAACAGCCTTTTGGCGCACTCCAGAATTTTCGTCCTCTAGCAGCCGCACCAAACCTGCAACAGCTTCCTCTGTCCCAATTGCCCCCAAAGCAGCAGCAACTCTCCACCGCACATAAGATTCGCTGTCGCCAATTGCGCTCGCCAGTCCCGCGACCACCATTTTTTGCAATTTCGCATCTCCCTCTGTATTGATGTTCCCAAGGGCAACCGCCGCCCTGCCGCGCACGAAAATATCTCGATCCGAGAGCGATCGCATTACGGCCACCATAGCCACCTCGCTGCTGATTTCCCCCAAGGCAGAAACGGCACTGCCGCGCACGTCTGAGTCGTCATGGTTGAGGGCTTCCACCAGCCCCGCCACAGCCGTTTCCGTGCCAATTTGTCCCAATGCCTCGGCGGCCCTCAAAGAAACTGCATAGGAGTCTGGATCGTCGTGAAGCAATTCTACTAAGCCGGGTACTGCCTCACAATCGCCGATTTTCCCCAAAGCCGCCGCAGCCCTAGCGCGGACGATGTGATTTTCGTCTCTGAGGGCATTCAGCAGGCCGGAAACTACCTCAGAGACGCCGATTTTTCCACAGTTGACGGCCGCCCGCCAGCGCACCTCGGAGTCTTGGTGTTTGAGGGCTTTCAGCAGCGCGGGGACGGCTGTTTTCCGGTTAATTTTGCCCAAGGCCCAAACAGCCCAGGCGCGCACCCTAGACTCTGGGTGTTTGATGGCTTTGAGCAGTGCTACGGCGGCTGGTTTCGAGTCAATTTCTCCTAAAGCCCAAGCAGCCCAAGCTTGGATTTGGGAATCTTTGGATTCGAGCGATCGGGCTAATTCAATTACTGCTGCTTCGGAGCCGATTTTGCCGATCGCTCGAATCCCCTCCAGGCGCACTGCACTTTCTTTGTGGTTCAATGCGGCCACCAGCATGGGAATTGCCATATCCGAACTTGTTAGGGCCAGCAGTCGAATTTTGAGCAGCGGTGAAGTGGGGATTTTGTCGATTAATTTTATTGTGGCTATTTGAAATTCTGGCTTTACCGTTCCTGCTAGCTTGGAGCCGAGTTTTAAATTTACTTTTAGAGCTAATTTTACTGCCCGCAAAGCCAGACTTTGCTGTTCTACTTGCGGCAATATAGTCGCCAAGGTGTGCATCCCTTGTTTTTGTTTCAAATATTTTTGATGGAATTGAGCATCGCTGAGCTCGGGTAGCTGTTGGATGAGGCTTGCTGCTGAGGTCACTGATTTATCCTAATATTTTGGCGAGCGGTTGAGATTGCTCTTTTAAACTGTCTTTAAAAAATATGGCGTCTACAAAACGCTACTTCTAAAAAAAAGCTTGCACCCACTTCTAAAATATGTCTTCTTCCACTATTTTTGCAACTCCCCAATTATTAATTATCGGGTTTGTTTGGGCGATCACCTTGACAATTGGACAATTGGTTGCGCTTGCTGCTTGGCCTTGCTGGGTTTTGAGATAGCCTAGCTCTGCTATATCATTTTATACTCACATCTTGCACCATTGTCAGGAACAGGCAAGATGCCTGTTCCACAAGAAATTTCACCCTTTGTGGAACAGGCATCTTGCCTGTTAATCACAGCTTATTGAGAATGGTGCAACATCTTATTTTATACCAACTGGGTTTGAAATAGCGATCGACGCGGTTGACCGAAAGCATCCAGGATACATGCCCCCGGATTCATTCCAACGCGCAGACTCAGGACCGAGAAATAAAAAACCTGTATCCGATGAAACTTGCCCCCCGAATTTATCCGTGGGGTCAATACTTCAATTCTTTAATCTAAAATCTAAAATCGATTGACCGCAGCCAACTGGAAACAGCTTGATTGCGGGACAATCTCTCAACGAGCATAGGGTCCTTTTTTCAAAACCTTAGCCAAAGCGTTATCGTTATCTCGCAAACCTTCGTAAAAAAACATCACTTCTCCTTGAATGCCGCAAGAGCGGTTGTAAGCAATTACTTGCAACAAAAGTTCGGGAGTTATGCTATATTTGCTGCCTCTATTCGTCAACAAAATACCGGGCGACACGCACTTTACTTGCTGCCCGCTAAGCTGTCCCGACATCATTTTATCGACCAATTGTTTGTAAGCATTAAAATCGCGACGATAAAACTGCGGGTGAAGCAGATCCACTAAATTTTTGTCAACCCAAGCTTTAGAATCTTGCAAATATTCCACCAGCCCCCAGTCATAAGGACTTGGCGACATTGATAGCAACAAATCAGGATTAATAGCTTTCACTTCTCGGTATAAACGAGCTACAAACTCAGTAATAATATTAGCACGCCACTGTAGCCAATGTTGTTCTTTACAATCCGACGGCGCTGCTTTACCGCACTCTTCTAGATAGCGTTTAACCGTTTTTTCATCGTAACCGCCTTCTACCGGAAACGCAATGCGATCGTCTCCTTGAACGCCGTCTACCGGATAATTCTTAGCAACTTCCAGCATCAAACCCAGCACAAAGTCTTGCACTTCCGGGTCAAGAGAATTCATCCAGTCAAAGTTATTTTTCTTAAGTAAATTGCCGCTGACATCACGGGCGGTCCACTCAGGTTTTTTCGCCAGCAAATGACCGCCCTTGCGATTGTAAGAACTCACAAATCCGTATTCAAAACAAGGAATCACTTTTAAACCCGCTCTCTTGGCCTCAACACATATTTCTGCTAAGGGGTCGCGACCTTGATAGCGCGAGTCAATTTCCACCCCAAATTTTTCTCGCATAATTTGAGAAGGATAAGCCGTATAACCCTGGCTCCAAATTATAGGAAAAACGGTATTAAATCCCGTATCGGCGAGAAAGTCCATTGCCTCAGCAATTCGCTCTTTTGATGTGAGAACTTTGGAGTCTGTGCTGGTTATCCAAACGCCGCGAATTCCACCAGGATTGTTAGTCGCAAACGAACTTGGCAGCGTTGCTGGATTTGGTGCAGAAAATCCAGTCGTCGCCAACCGCTGTTGGAGGGAAGAGGCAAAATTACGAATTGCTGATTGGAAAGGTGTGAAAAATCCCATTTATTTATTTAATCTTTTTTTGTGTAAGATGGGCACTGCACCCGCTACGTTATTGATTGGTAGCACCCGGTATTATTTATGGATAAGATGCGCCGAAGAAGCGCCTATATTATTTATTGATAAGGTGCGGATTACGCACCCTACATTCATTGGAAGCACCCGATATTATTTATGGATAAGGTGCGCGGCGCGCACCCCAAAATCGTACTATCCAGCTACTCCTGACAACTTCTGGCTCAAAGCTTCTTTCAAAAGTTCCGCCTTATCAGTTTCCTCCCAAGGCAAATCTAAATCAGTGCGTCCGAAGTGACCGTAAGCCGCCACATCTTGATAGAAACGGCCGCCTCTTTCAGCAGGCAAATTCTGCAAGTTAAATGCCTGAATGATTCCCGCAGGACGCAGTTCAAAATGCTGCTTCACAACTTCCAAAAGGCGATCGTCATCAACTTTCCCAGTGCCAAAAGTTTCGATCATCATGCTAACAGGCCGCGCAACGCCGATCGCATAACTCAACTGCACTTCGCACTTTTCGGCCAAACCAGCCGCCACGATATTTTTAGCAACGTAGCGACAAGCATAAGCCGCGCTGCGGTCTACCTTGGTGGGGTCTTTCCCAGAAAAAGCACCGCCGCCGTGGCGGGAATAGCCGCCATAAGTATCCACAATAATTTTGCGGCCCGTCAAACCCGAATCTCCTTGAGGCCCGCCGACCACAAATTTGCCGGTGGGGTTGACAAGGAAGCGAGTTTCTGCATCCGGCTTCACGCTAATATCGGCAAACACGGGTTGGACGATAGCAGTCCAAAGGTCTTCTTTGATTTTGGCTTGAACTGCGGCTGTGTCTGTGATGTCGCCGATCGTTTCGGTGTGCTGCGTAGAAATTAAAATTGTATCTATGCCAACAGGTTTGCCGTCCTCATAGATGACTGTAACTTGGCTTTTGCCGTCGGGACGCAGGTAAGATAACTGACCGGTTTTGCGGACTGCTGCCAGTTGACGGCAAATCCGGTGCGCTAAACTGATCGGCAGAGGCATCATTTCCGGCGTTTCGTTGCAAGCAAAACCGAACATCAAACCTTGGTCGCCAGCGCCGATGGCGTCCAATTCCTCTTCACTCGATTGTTCCCGGCTTTCGTGGGCTGTGTTCACCCCTTGAGCAATATCGGGAGACTGAGAATCAAGAGCCACCAACACTGAGCAACTATTGGCAGAAAAGCCGTTGTCAGCGTGGATGTAGCCAATATCGGCTATTTTTTTCCGGGCTAATTCTATGTAATTTACCTGAGCTTTAGTGGTAATTTCGCCAGTCAGCAGCATTAAGCCGGTGTTGACGACAACTTCGGCTGCGACGCGGCTTTTGGGGTCTTCAGTCAGTAAGGCATCTAAAATCGTATCTGAAATTTGATCGCAGATTTTATCGGGATGGCCTTCAGTGACCGATTCAGAGGTAAACAGGTAGCGGCGTGACAATGATTATTTCTCCTTTGATGGGGACTCTTCCTGCACGACATCTACGGCCGACGAGTTATTTTTCCGGTAAAGAGCCAAGAATGATCGCGTCTGGGCTACCGTCGAATTTTTGTCGGTCGGGAGAAGTGTTGAAGCAGGGTTTGAGATTGGGTAAAGTGACACTACTATAGCAAAGTCAGTTCCGGGAAGTCCCTAAAAACTTAGATTTTTTAGGATTGTCGATCGATCTTGGACACCGCTCGTCTAGCTCATAACCTGACAAAGGTAAGATACAGTCAGGGTATCGCCTTGTGCAATGACTATGGCAGGACGCCAAAAATCACCAAACTTGATCCAAACAGTTGCCGACCTAGATTTTCCCGGCGGCCCCATACCGCTTGACTCTCCATTTTATATTGAGCGCTCAGGGGCCGAAGCCTTGGTCTGTGCAGAAATTAGCAAACCCGGAGGCCTTGTTCGCATTAAAGCTCCCAGAAAGATGGGCAAAAGTTCGCTGATGCTGCGGATAATTGACGCGGCAGTCGATCGTGGATACCGCACAGTAACTTTAGACTTTCAGCAAGCCGACACAGCGGTTTTTGCTAGTTTACATAATTTTTTGCGCTGGCTTTGTGTCAATGTCGCTCGGCAACTCAAACTCGAACCAAATATTGATGAATTTTGGGATGAAGATATGGGCAGCAAGGTAAGCTGCACTATTTACTTTGAAAACTATTTACTCGAACAAATTGACAGTCCTATTGTATTGGTGATCAACGAAATAAATAGAGTATTTGAACGCACCAATATTGCTCAAGATTTTCTGTCGGTGATCCGTTTTTGGTACGAACAATCTCGCGCTAGCAAAACTTGGGAAAAACTCCGCATCGTTGTCATTCATTCGACAGAAAATTATATTGCTTTGAATGTTAATCAATCTCCATTTAATGTAGGAATGCCGATTAAACTCTCAGAATTTACTGTTGAACAAGTCCAAGATTTGGCGTGCAGATACGGACTAAACTGGAGCGATCGCGATCCGATAGAGCAATTAATGAACATGGTAGGCGGGCATCCTTATTTAGTGCATTTAGCGCTGTATCACCTGGCAATTTTGCAACAAAACCGCCTGTCCGTCGATCGGGATGAGCCTGGGGAGGAACTGGGGCGAGCCGAGTTGGCAGAACTGTTAACAGCAGCTCCTACTCACAGCGGAATTTATAGCGACTACTTGCAAAATCAGTCGATCGCCATTCAACAGCACCCAGAACTCGCCTCCGCATTCCAACAAGTTGTCGATGCTAAAAAGAGCATTCATCTCGAACCTTTGATGGCTTATCAGTTAGAGAGCATGGGACTGGTCAAATTAGAGGGAAATAACTGTAGTTTGTCTTGCGAATTATATCGCCTGTATTTTCAAGGGCAAAATTTGTGCCAGGACAAGTTGTCCGTGGTTCGTTTTGAGGAGTTGCAGCAAGAAAATCAAAGGCTGCAAGCTTTGGTGAATGTGGACGAACTTACTCAAATTGGTAACAGAAGGCATTTTGATAGTTGCTTGCGAACCGAATGGGAACACATGGCTCGCGAGGGGTCTCCGATATCTTTAATTCTGTGCGACCTCGATTATTTCAAAATATATAATGATACCTACGGACATCAAGCTGGAGATGATTGTTTGCGATCGGTAGCTCAGACAATTCGCCGATCGCTCCAGCGTCCTGCTGATGTAGCTGCTCGCTATGGTGGCGAGGAATTTGCTGTGATTTTACCTGAAACTGATGCGTCGGCGGCTGTGGTTGTTGCCGAAGAAATTAGAGCGAAAGTGAAAGCTTTGAATATTGTTTTCAACCCCCAGAGTCTTGACGGCCTGCCTAATTCTGTGGTAACGATTAGTTTGGGAATTGCCAGCGTTGTTCCGAGCGAGGAAAATGATGCGGTAACGCTCCTACTGGCGGCTGATGAGGCTCTTTATGACTCGAAAAGGCAGGGGCGCGATCGCCTCACTATGAGTACGCTTTTAAATTTTCGATTGGCTGCTGTTAATTAGGTAATTTGGGGAAAATATAATTCGTTTTTACACATACAAAGTCCGCCCGCGCGGACTCTGAAAAAAACGATACTTAAGAACTGGATTTGATGTTAATAGCGGGGGACGCTGCGATCGACAACCATTGAGTAAGCATCAATGCCGCCAACGACATTTTTAACGTTGGTAAATCCTCGCTCGGTTAACCAATGGCACATTTGAGCCGATCGCACTCCGTGATGGCACAGAACTAAGGTTTCTTTGTCCCGATCGAGTCTAGCGTCAATTTCACCAGACCATTCGGCAAACTCGCTCAGCGGAAAAGCTACAAATCCCGGCAGCGCCGCGAGTTCAATTTCGTAAGGTTCCCGCACGTCTACAAGCTGCAATTTCTCAGCATTGGTTTCTGCTAATTGGCGAGCTAATTCTTCGACTGTAATTTGAGCAAAAATTTCTGACATTTGATTAGGAAAAAGTAGTCATAGTCATGAATCAGTCAACCGTCAACAGTCAACTGTTAACAGTCAACTGTTAACAGTGATTAATTGAGGGGCGCAGGCGGTGGAATTAGCTCCACAGGAGGGGTAGGTGCAGGGCGCCCGTCCAACTGGCTCAGGCTGTCCGTGGGGTCAAGACAAGTGGCGATTAAGCGGTCAGTGGGAAAGTCGAGCCTGCCGCTCAAACCGACTACGCATTCAGCAAACTGTTGTGGCAATAAGCTGCGGCGGCATCCATCGAGCACTAACAGGGGAGCAGCAGGTTGAGTTCGACTTTTGCCGTTAATATTCACTACGCAAGTAGCCAATTCGTTGGGACGCCTCACCCGCCGACAGCTAGAGAGTGCTTCGACACCAGAAATATTGGTTTTGCGGTTGATTTGGAGGGCGCATCTAGATATGTCGCGGGGGCGGAGGGCGTCAGCACAAGCGGCGGCGGCGGCCTCTGCTCCCACTCCGGCTTCGATTAGTTCCAGGGCGCAGACGCGATAGGGATTCCTAGAGCGAGGGATTCTAATAGTGATGGCTGAGGCTGGTGAGATTGGCAGTGCTGTGGCTAACAAACCCAGTGCTGCTAGCTGCGTGCCGAGAGCCAAAATCCAGCGCGCCGTAGGGCTTGAGCCTGTCGATGCTGGTTTTGGGGAAGAAGTGCGGGAAAAATTGCGGTTGTGCATGGCAGATCGAGTAGTGAGTTTTTTTGGCTGATTGGGGCGATCGAGCGATCGGCTTTTCCTTCAGAATTTACCGCACATTATGGATCGCCCTCCGGTCGATCGTTTTTTTATCGATCTTTGTTGGAATTTTGGCCGTTACCAACATATAATATAGAGTCTGCATAAAATTGCATACAGATATTAGAGAGGAAAATAAATGTCTCGATATCGAGGCCCCCGATTGAGAATCGTCCGTCGCCTGAAAGAGTTGCCGGGTCTAACCCGCAAAACCCCCAGACGAGATTATCCGCCTGGACAGCACGGTCAAAACCGCAAAAAGCTCTCTGAGTACGCGGTTCGTTTGCAAGAAAAGCAAAAACTCCGTTTCAATTACGGTGTGACGGAACGCCAACTGCTCCGTTACGTCCGCAAAGCCCGCCGTGTCACGGGCTCCACAGGTCAAGTGTTACTGCAATTTTTGGAAATGCGCTTGGACAATACTGTGTTTCGGATGGGAATGGCTCCAACCATTCCGTCCGCTAGACAATTGGTAAATCACGGTCACATAACTGTCAATGACCGTGAAGTCAATATCGCCAGCTATCAGTGCAAGCCTGGTGATGTGGTTGCGGTGAAAAATAGAGAGCGCTCGCGCACAATGGTAGAAGCTAATCTCAAAGACCCAGGCTTGGCTCACTTGCCAAATCACTTGGAATTTGATAAGCAAAAACTGGTTGGCAAAGTTAATGGCGTTATCGAACGCGAGTGGATTGCTCTACAGATTAACGAACTGCTAGTGGTGGAATACTACTCACGGCAAGCTTAATTTATTAGTCATCAGTCGTTGGTCATTAGTCATCAGTTGGTTGCTAGCAGAATAATTAATAATTGGGTACGAACCCAGTTATTGATTAATTGCTACTGAATAATGAGGACTAAGGACTGAGGACTAAGAATTCATAATTTTCAACACTCCCACCCCCTAAAAAGGGATGGGATTTTTTGAAGGTTTCGCTTCAAATACCCCTAAGCTTTTCTGCTATTTTCTTGAATTTTTTAACGGTACTTAAACAATAAACCTCTTGCAAAAGTTTGGACGCGATAATTTTTAGGAAAATGCCAACTGTACCGTTCAGGGGGCAACAAGCGCCTCCAAAGCAAAAGCATTACAATACAGTGAAGTTAAGCTTCGGAGTTTGACTCTGAATAGGTTAATTTTTTTAAACTTTTGTAACAATTGCCAATATAGTCCTACAGCAGTTGGGTATCTAATCTATAGTCGGGATGTGGAGGTTATAAGGACTATGAAATACATTAAGTTTCAAAGAATTGCTCTAACCGCGGCTCTGATCGGTGCGACCACAGCCGGTTTTAACAGCACAGTTATGGCACAGCAGGCGTTAGAGTCCACAAAGACTCTTACTGGGAGAATTGATGATTCATCACCTCTTTTTCTTATTTCTGGTAAATCTCATCCTGGAATAGAGCACACCTTTCAAGCTGTAGCAGGTGATAATATTCAAATCACAGCTGTGAGCGAGCAAGGCTCTGCAATTGATATTGTTTTAATGGTGTATCCGCCCAATCAGACACCTATAGGTCCTCTTAATCTAGACTTAAATGGAGGTACAAAGGAAGTTTTTTCGGAAAACTCTATTGATACTGGAGGGAAGTGGAAAGTTCGTGTAGTTTCTAATAACGATCTACCTGGAAACTACAGCATCACGCTTCTTGTTAAACGCAATGGTGGTGTGGTTGAACCCCAAGACAAGTTGTCTGATGCGGATCAGCTGATGAAAAAACTCGGCTTAACCTCAACAGCTTGCAGTTCTCCTGCTGTCGTCGCAGTCATTGACATTGGAGGTGAAAAAAGATGTACAAGGGGTTGGGATGCGGGAGAGTGGGTTTACAATGCAGAGAAAAATGAGCTAATCCCTAAAAATCCTGCCGATCCCTATATTGCAACGATCAATAGTTGGGGAGCAACTCGTGTCGATTGTAATGCAGGGACTGCTGTGGTTAGGATTGCTTTTGAAACGGACAAAGTTTACTGTATTGTACCGAGATCAGGAGTACCGGCTGGGAACTACACCTACGATCGCACAACGGGAGAGATTTTCCCCCTGAATGCTGATCCCACAACCCGTACCACTCCTGGGTCAGTCAATACACCGCCTGACGACGGACCACTATACTGAGTGGTTGTTACAAGCCGTAACAAGTTGCGGATTAATTGATAGTAACAACTCGATGACCTGGGTGCTTTTATTCTATGCTTTCGCTTATTTTATTAGGAAAAAAACATCATGAAATCTCAATCGCTCGCTTCCCTTTCATGTTTAGCAATGGCTGTCGCAGGTATGGTGACGTTAACCAGTGAAGCCCAAGCTCAACGAATTAGTCCTACTCCTGGTGGCGGCGGCAGCATCCCAGTAGGGCCTACTCGTCCAATCTCACCTCCAGTTCGACCCCCAGCAATGACAACTGTTCGTTGTGCAGGTAGAGTAACAGTCGCTGAAAAGAATGGCAGACAATCACCCGTTATTACATGGACTACAAATTACTTTGGAGATACATATTCTCCTGAAACCCGCTGCCAAATGGTTTCCCCTAAATTGCACAATGCAGTCATGGCGAATGGAGGAAGTTTTGCAGGAGTACGTTTTCATACTGGAGTTGTCAACGAGGAGCTGGTGGTTTGTGTTCTAGGGAGCGGTCAATCTGGGTGCAACTCCGGCAATGTGTTGTTTACCCTCAAGCCAGAAAATCGACCTCGCGTTGGACAAATTCTGCAAGAGTTAACGAATTTTTCACTATCAGGATCGAGTAATATTACGGAAAAGAGTGGTGAGGGAATACAAGTGGATATGAGTGATTTAGAGCAGGAATTAGGAACTTCCGACCCGTCCTCTGCACCTGATGAGTCTCCATCTCAACCTGCTCCCAACGAGCCGGTCTTCTAATCTCTTATCGTAATCAATCCCCAAAAATTAACCAGAAAGAATCTTTTGTAGGGGCTGTCCTGTAGAGGCATCCCCTACTCTTTTAAACTTGATATTGATTGCCTCACAATGGAGCTATTATCTACCTTAATTGGGTTACACTTATTCGCTATTAGTCCTGTATTACGGGAATTGTCAAGGGGTTGGGGGATTCCATTTCCAACTCATCCCCAGAGTTCAATCCTTAATACCGCAACCGTTCTACCCTCCCAAACACTAACTTCCCGTTTACCCGCAGTCGGGGTAGCAGTTCCTGAAATTGCTAGACAAGCTACCGTTAGAATCCTAACAGAACCCGGTTTAGGATCGGGTGTAATTATCGATCGCCAAGGACAAACCTATACAGTATTGACTTGCTATCATGTTGTGGAGAATAGCTATTACAACCAATACACGGTTCTTACCTCAGACGGTCAATCCTATCACGCTGAATGGCGGCGGTCTGTTCAGTTCGCAAACTTAGATTTAGCCTTAGTTCAGTTTACCAGTAACCAATCTTATCGAGTCGCTACCATAGATTTACAACCCCTTGCACTCGGAGAATTAGTTTATGCCTCTGGATTCCCGAATTGGTATTGGCCTAACCAAAATTCACCTTTAAGTACAAAGGATTGGGGAAATAAAGCTTACCGTTTAACGGTGGGAAAGGTGGGAATGTTATTGAAGCGAACGCTTCCCCAAGGATACCAACTCGGTTACACCAATGAAGTTGAAAACGGCATGAGTGGAGGGCCAGTTTTCAATCAATATGGTCGATTAATTGGCATTAATGGCCGCCTTAAGTATCCGTTTCAAGGAATTGATGCGTTTAAATTTGAGGATGGAACAGTTCCTTCAGAAGAGTTATTTCAACAAATGGAAGCCTTAAGTTGGGCGATTCCCATTTCGCGGTTTCAGAAACCTAAAACTCCTCCGGCTTCAGAAACATTATTTTAGAAATCTGAGTAAGAGTTTTTATACAATTAGAATTGATGATATTAACAATTATGATTCTATCCCGTCGAGGGTCTAGCATTTTATCGATGTTTTTAGCGTTAATTACAGCGCTAGGCTTAATTCTATTAAGTTCACCTTCTCAAGCAATTATGCCCGATGATATCGATGCGATGTCTTCCCAAACCACAGTTTTAATTGGGAGATCTCTGAAAATCGGTGATGGAAAGCGAGAAACATTTGATCCCGGTTCTGGTGTGATTGTTGCCCGCAGTGGTAATATTTATTATGCAGTCACCAATACCCACGTTGTTCAACAACCTAACAGTGAAGGTACTTGGGGAGTTGTGACCTGGGATGAAGAATTACATCTAGTTCGCGATGTTGGGGATAATATCATTCGATTTGGGAACTATCAGTCTGACGATTTACCCATCGGAGGATTTGACCTCGCCTTAGTCAAATTCACCAGTAATAAGGATTATCCAATTGCTGTTATGAGTAATAATTCTGAACAGATTCAAGTTAATGAGCCAGTTTATCTATCCGGTTGGCCTAGATCAGAAGATGGGAACCCTCGTATTGTGCGTGTTTTTAGTCCAGGTAAGTTAGTTAAAGTTGATGACACTCCCTTTTCAAATGGGGGGTATAACATTATGTATGATAACTGGACTAAAGGGGGGATGAGTGGCAGTTCAGTTTTTAATCAAAAGGGAGAAGTAATCGGGATTCATGCTGCTGGCAGAAAAAACGGCAATATTTACTGCATCGATCCGGAGTTAAATCTTAATAGTAGTTGTGGAATTCAAGCGGTTTATTTGATTAGTCAAATTGAATCTAAGCAGATTAGACTAACTTTTAATCCGCCACCGGTCAATCCTTCGGTAATTTCTAAAGGACGGGCCAATAAAGCTGAGGCAGATGTCATTGAGGATGTGTATAAAATATTTAATCGTGTAGAATCACAACTCAGAGATTGTCCAACCGGAGTCCTTATTGATGAATCTGGATGTGAAAGTTGGTAGTGGTAAAAAAGTAGCGATTTTGCCTTCTCGATTATTTTCTCTAAATCATTGAATCTTACTCAAAAAAAGATTCAATGACAAGCCCTTGAATTCTAACAACTCTCTACCAATCTCAAAAAAATGGACAACTTAACCTTACTTCCCAGCAATAACCTCATTTCAGCTTTAGATAGTAATAACAACAGCAGACTTGAGACAGGGGGATTAGCAACTTTAACGAATAACCTGAAGTTTGCTCAACAAATTAATAGTCCGGGTCCCGAACCTTTACCTACTTTTACTGGCCGTATTCAAGGAACAAAATTCACCAACGATCTCAATCGTAACGGAATTTTTGAGGCGGCAGAGGATCAACCTCAGCCGGGTGTTACCATATTTTTAGATCTGAATAACAATGGTCAACTCGATAGCGGAGAATTACAAACTCAAACAGATAGTTTAGGTGGTTATTCCTTCTCAAATTTACCCCCCGGCACCTATACTGTTCAAGAAATAGTTCCCGCAGGGTTCACTCGTGTTACTCCAGTTCAAGCTGTTACTGTTGCTAATCAGACCACTAACTTTGACATTCTTAATCGTCTGAATTTTGTACAGCCATTACCAATTTTCACTGGCCGTATTAGTGGAACAAAATTTAACGATCTCAATCTTAACGGAAGGCTTGAACCGGGAACCGATCAACCTCAGTCAGGTGTCACCCTATTTTTAGATCAGAATAACAACGCTCGACTGGATATTGGAGAATCACAAACTCAAACAGATAGTTTAGGTGGTTATTCCTTCTCAAATTTACCCCCCGCCACCTATACTGTTCAAGAAATAGTTCCCGCAGGGTTCACTCGTGTTACTCCAGTTCAAGCTGTTACTGTTGCTAATCAGACCACTAACTTTGACATTCTTAATATTGCACAAACACCACCAACTGTCACTGGTAGTATTAGTGGCAGGAAATTTAATGATATCAATGCTAACGGAATTCTTGACGTAGGAGAACCAGGAATTCCAGGATTTACTATTTACATCGATCTCAATACAAACAACATCTTTGATAGCAGTGAACCCTCAAGACTAACAGATGCCACAGGTTCCTATCAGTTCAATGACTTACAACCCGGTACTTACACACTTCGGGAAGTCCAACAACCGGGTTTTGTAGCCACTCAGGTTCCTGCTCCAGTTACAATTCCTCTTTCTACGAGTGCGACAGTTCCTAATTTCACAAATATCAACTTTGGAAATCGTCGTGACACTGGCAGTATTAGTGGCAGAAAATTTATTGATCTCAACAATGACCGGACTTTTACACCAGGAACCGATCAACCTCAGTCAGGTGTCACCCTATTTTTAGATATCAATAACAACGGTCGACTGGATATTGGAGAATCACCAACTCAAACAGATAATTTAGGTGGTTATTCCTTCTCGAATTTACCCCCCGCTACCTATACTGTTCAAGAAATAGTTCCCGCAGGGTTCACTCGTGTTACTCCAGTTCAAGCTGTTACTGTCGTTGCTAATCAGCCCACTAACTTTGACATTGCTAATGTTCGAGTACCACCACCAAATGTCACGGGCAGTATTAGTGGCAGAAAATTTATTGATCTCAACAATGACCGGACTTTTACACCAGGAACCGATCAACCTCAGTCAGGTGTCACCCTATTTTTAGATATCAATAACAACGGTCGACTGGATATTGGAGAATCACCAACTCAAACAGATAATTTAGGTGGTTATTCCTTCTCGAATTTACCCCCCGCTACCTAT
>NZ_JAMPLN010000036.1:0-58097 GCF_040004035.1 Microcoleus vaginatus FACHB-2002
TGTAAAACACACTTATGTTAAGGATTGTAAAGTATCCTTAGCCCTAAGCGTGGCTAAGTTAGCCCTGTTTACATATTGTTACATAGCTCGGTTTAATCCCGCTTACCTACTTATAATTTCAATTAACATCAAGTCCCGCCCTTAAGAAACTATGCTGTACCCAAAATCCCAGAGATCCCCCTAGCCTCTTTTTCAGGAGGATGCCAGGGGGAGCGAAAGGCTCTGACGTTAGTTTTTCAAGTTGTGTGTACAGGGTAGCCCTTAAGAAAGGCGTGCCGGGGAATAAGCGGCCCTAATCGTCAAACAGTAGAGTGGTACTACATAAAACGTTAAGTTGACAGGAATGCTACTCGGCGACTTCAGCTTCAGCTTCCGCTTCAGGTGCATCGGGTACATCTTGCTTGATCGTCAAATAGCGAATCACTTCTTCGCTCAGACGCATCGCGCGCTCCAGGGTAAAAATTGCAGCGCCCGGAGCTGTATAGTTCATTTGAACGTATACTCCGTCCCGGTGCTTGCCGATTTCGTAAGCCAAACGGCGCTTGCCACGGTGCTGAGTTTCGATGTTTTCAGCACCTTGATCGCGCAAAATAGTTTGATATTTAGCGATCGCCTGGTCTGTCATTTCCTCACCCAAATCTGGGCGCAGAATGTACATAGTTTCGTAAATAAACGGTTTCATGGCAATAATCCCCTTATGGACAACAAGGCTTCTCACGAAGCAAGGACTTATTATCATATCCCAACAATGAACAATCTCAAAACTAAAAAACCAAATTCCCCAAACAACACTCCCTCGCCGTGGAGCACCCTGTGGACGTACAGCATCATGAGCGCGATCGCACTTTTAATGCTGTTTCCCTTGCTGTGGCTGCTCAGTACCTCCCTCAAATCCCCCAACGAAAACATCTTTCAATTTCCCCCGCAACTGTGGCCCCAACAGCCAACCCTCGAAAACTTCATCAAAGTTTGGCAAACCAACCCCTTCGGCCGCTACCTGTTCAACAGCACCCTAATTGCCGGCCTCACAGTTAGCATCAACGTCCTCTTTTGCGCCCTCGCCGCTTACCCCTTAGCCAGACTCAAATTTCGCGGCCGCGAAGCCATCTTAATCACGATCATTTCCACAATCATGATTCCCTTCCAAATAGTCATGATTCCCCTATACATATTGACTGTACAACTCGGACTAAAAAATAGTTATTTAGGCGTAATCTTTCCCGGACTAGCCTCAGCCTTCGGCATATTTTTATTACGACAAGCATTTCTAGCAGTTCCCAAAGAACTAGAAGAAGCCGCCCGCATCGACGGCTGCAGCGAATTAGGCATTTGGTGGCACGTCATGATTCCGGCAATTAAACCAGCTTTAGTTACTTTAGGAATTTTTGTATTTATCGGTTCTTGGAGTGACTTTCTGTGGCCACTGCTAGTTTTAGACAGGCCGGAATATTACACTTTACCTTTAGGGGTAGCCAATTTAGCCGGGACATTTTCTTTGGATTGGCGTTTGGTGGCGGCGGGTTCTATTATTTCTATTGTTCCAGTTTTAGGACTATTTTTGCTTTTGCAAAAATACATTGTGCCAACAGAAACTGCTGCGGGAGTCAAAGGATAGAATCAAGATAAAAAATCGGCGTTTATCCGCGTACATATGCAGTTAAAAATTAAAAGATGTGGAACTCAAAACTCACAAAATTTATTTTTTATGTACGAACTGCCAGATATCCACTGGATTGTTGACCGCGCTGGGGTTGTAGATACTATCATCGCTTTTGCAAATGCGATCGATGCCCAAGACTGGCAAAAATTGCGATCGCACCTAGCCTGCGAAAGAGATATCGACTCTTCGGAGTTTTGAGGAACCAAACAACCTGTGGTAATTGTCAGCGACAATTCTGAAGTGCATCGCTATTCGCGGGGCAAATCGCAATGAAATCTCATTCACAACTGAAATGCGAGCTGATTTTCCCTAACTAAAAATTTCCTCTTACCTAGGAGTAAAAACTGCACTAGGGTAAGCAATCCGCTTGTGATTGAACTGTTCCCAAACCCGCACAAAAATCTCCGCAATTAGAGACATATCCTCCCGCGTTAAACCCGAATCCATCAACTGATTATCCTGCCAGCGAGCCCTTAGAATCCGATTAACCATATTCAAAGCCTCTTCATGAGTAGCATCCTTGAGCGATCGCAAAGCAGCCTCGCAAGAATCCGCCAGCATCAGAATCCCCGTTTCCCGCGACTGCGGAATCGGCCCATCGTAGCGAAAATCCTCCTCCCTCACTTGGCGACTTGCGATTGCTAACTTGGAATTATTCGCATCTGCTGGCAAAGCAATCTTTAAATCTTCTATTTCTTTTGCAGCAATTTGCTGCGCTTGGTGGTAGAAATAAGCAATTAACATTGTACCTTGGTGCTCGGGAATAAACGCCTGAATTGCCTTCGGCAATCGATGTTTCCGCGCCATCACCAAGCCCTCGCTAACGTGCTTTTTAATAATCTCCGCGCTCGCCCAAGGGTCATTGATTTCATCGTGTTTGTTACCCCCGCCCATTTGATTTTCACAAAATCCGAGCGGATCGTGCATTTTTCCAATATCGTGGTATAATGTACCAGCTCTGACCAGCTCAACATTGCAGCCGAGTTCCCGGGCCGCAGCCTCCGCCAAACTCGCCACAAACAGCGTGTGCTGAAAAGTCCCCGGAACCTCGGCAGCCAATTTCTTCAACAGCGGGCGGTTGGGATTGGCAAGTTCCGCCAGCCGGATCGGCGTAATCAAGTCAAAAACGTGTTCCAAATAGGGGCTGATGCCGATCGCCACAACGCTCCAAGCCAAACCGGCCAAACTTTGCGCGCCCACAGTACCGAGCACAACGTACCAAATCGCACCGACAGCGGCGCTGGCAATCAAAGTCCCCACCAGATAAACCGTGCCCTGAGTCAACCCAAGAGCCAAGCCCAAAAGAGCCAATTCCTCGCGCGATCGCAGCCGCCCGGCCATAAAAGCGCCCAGCAATCCCCCCGCCCCGCTAGCGACTAAATGAATCAACTCCACATTTAAGCCAACGGGCAGCAGCACCGACAGCAGCCCCACCACAGTCACTCCCACTGCCGAACCGTAGAAGCCGCCCGCTAAAATCCCGATCGCCGGCAAACTCGTCCAAGGCAGGCCCAAACTCACCAGCACTGGGGCGCTCAAAGTCAGCAGCAGCAATAGCAAATGATCTCTGCGGCGCAAGCGGTAGTGCCTTTCCACCAGCAGTACGATCGCAATTGCCCCCGCGACTAAACAAACAAAACCCGTCAGCCCCAGCCAATTCACCCCCCGCCGGCTTAAACCAAAATAGTCCAGCAACACGAAATCTTGCTGCGAGATCTCTTGTCCTTGTGCAACAATTATCTCGCCCTGATCTACTGCGATCATCACCGGTTTCACTTTTTGCGCCGCTAATTCAGCTAGCTGTTTGGTTTCCTCGCGATCTCTCACCAGATTTGGCTGCAAAATCGCTGCTAAACCCTCCACCGCCCAAGCTTGGGACTCTAACGGCACTTCCTCAGCCACTTGCAGCTTCACGGCTTCTTTCAAAATCTCTTTTGGCAACCCCTGCGGGATACCTTGAGCCACCATCCTTCTTGCCGCGCGATTCATACCGGTTTGGGTTTTCTGCCAAGCTGCATCCGACAAATCAAACAGCGAAGTATCGTAAATCTGGGGGAACCCGGAAACCAACGGTTTTTCCAGCGCCTCCACAGCATTGAGATAGCGCTGGCGAGCAGAGGAAATACTGTCTGTCAGGCTTTGAAACTCTGCTGCCCGGACCGATCGGCTGTAAGCTTGCAATTGAGCGATAGCATCCTGCTGAGACTTGTTCTCGGTCTGCCCAGCAACTGCGGGGGAATCCAAACTCAACCGATCGGAAGTGGGACTTTTTTCTCTCGCTTGCGCCAAAATAGATCGCCACTCCCACTCGGGACAGCCCCGCAAGTAAACCTGTGCAGCAAGTGAGAGCGCCGAAGATTTCGCAAACGGAAACTGCCCTACCGCCTCGCGTAGATCGCTCCCGTGCTGCAAAAATTGTTGCAATTCTTGATAAATTTGTCGATTGACCGCAGGATCTAGCATTAATATGGCTACAGCCCCGATCCGCGCTGCTTTCCGCTGTTCTTCAGTAGTTTTGTAATCCGGGACGCTAGCAGTATCAGGAGCCTTAATCGTCTGAGGAGCTTTCGTCCCCACATCCAGTTTCGGCTGGTTGTAGAAGCGGTGGCCCAGAGTGCTGCTGAGAGAAACTACCGCGACCAGCGCCAACATAGGGGAACGAGCTTGATTTTTGAGGCTTGATTTGGAGGTTTTACTTGTAAATCTAGTAGTAAAAGTCTCGGGAAGAATCCATTTCGGGCGCGACAAACGGCTCAGGAGAGGTCCGCCAGCGCGATCTGTATCTGCTTTGCTGCAGCCATTTTGCACTTTAGCAATGTGTTGGCGCAGTGAGCGCGCAGCCCCTAGCTGCTCAATCTGCCGCATCAATGAGGAGAGCGTATTCATTTGTGTCGAAGATATATCACTGTTATCCAGCAGCTTTGTCAGAATTTCTGACTATGCATCTTGATTGATTTTATCCGAACTACCCTGGCTGAATATTCAACCCCCCAGACTACTTTGCCTGACTATCGCCAGCAGTTGGCTTTCCTAACGGTGACCAACAACGCAAGCAGCTTATTTGCTTCCCTTGTCCATCTTGAACAGAAATCGCGCGCGAGGGCTAAAAACCTTGTTTCTCCGTAGATTCTTCGTTTCCCAACCCCATATTCTCGTTTAAACCTGGCTTGTTGGGGCAAGCGCGTCCGATTTAATTTTTCACATTTAATTTTTCACTTTTTAATCTTTAATTGTCGCTCTCCTTCCACTTTCGCTTTTGACTTGTTAATGGCGAATTACTAATTTCTGGTTTCCCCTTACCGTTAAAAGCTCCAAACTTTATATTTTACGAGGTCTAATGACATAAGGTGCAGCCACCGATCGGGCTAGCGTTGCGGAATCCAGTCCGACATCGGGCTTGTAAACTCCCGCCCAAACAGCAAACAGGTTATTTGCTAACTCTACAATTTTTGCATCGCTGCCCGTTCCCCAGAGCGAGGGTTCTCGGCCCTCGGCTAGCTGCTGCGGTTTAACCTCAGTCGAAGATACCTGTCGCCATTCTACAGGAATCGCAGCAACGCCGTTATAGGCTCCAGACAAAGCTGCCGTCAAAGCGCAGGTTATTTGTCCGGCTATACCACAACGGGCAGCGCGCACCACTGACAAGCGCAAGTCTTCTGGGGTGTTCAAAAAGCAGTAGAAAGCTAAGGCAATGGGAATGAAATTTTCAGGGTTGACAGTTGACTTGGTTTGTAATTTTTTTTCACCTTCGCCCTGTCTTTCTCGCAAAGCTGTGGCGCTTTTGCACAGATGAGTGGCGGCTGTTTCTAAATCGGCTCCTTTTTCTAGTAGTATTTGCACTTGCAGCAGCAGCTCTGTTAAGGCATTATCTGTTTTCAGGTAAGCAAGTGTTTGCTCGATCGCTGTCGCGGGGTCAAGTCTTTCTTTGAGCGATCGGGCGATCGTATATGCTACTGCTAAAATTGCTGTTTCCCATTCTGGCTGGTTTTCGTGGTGCCAAACCTCTATCGCCAGCATGATTTTTTCTCGCAGCTTGGCTTTATTTTCGTGAAAAAACATCGCGGGTGGCAGCGCAGCAACGGCAGCTTCACCGGGGTTAAGCAGGGTGGTAAACTGACTGTTGCGGGGATGGTAGATTTCCGACTTGGCAAATGCTTCCCAAGTATCGCGCCAATCTTTTAAATCTAAACCCCTACACCGAATTAAACTTTGAGTACACGCTACCGCAAGTCTCCCGGATGCGGATGAGTCTTTGCCACTTGGGATTTTACTGTTGACAGAATTCAACGCCAATGTTGCCCCTCTTAGGGTCAATTGTTGGTGTTTAGTCAGTTGTAAAATCGGCTGCAAGTCTTCTTTTTGGGGGGGAATACCCACGAGTTGCCTCTGGTATTCCAGGCCTATAGAGTCTCCTAAAACTGCGCCCAGGATGGTTCCTTGAAACTTGCTCAACAGGGAATGCCGCATTTGAATTTAACTCAAGTTGTTAGTAATTGGTAATTGGTAATTGGTAATTTAGAATTCTTCCTGGTGTGCTTCTTAGCCTAACTCTTGTGATTAATTTGAATTCAACCCAAACATATAAGGGCTGGTTTTCCATCTAAAACCTGCCCTCATCCGATCGCTACAATCGGTAAATTTTTAATTTTTAATCAGGTAACTCACTAGAGCTTGCAGCCCCAGCCGATAACTTTCTGAGCCAAAACCGCTGATTTGCCCGATCGCCACCGCTGCGATAAACGAGTGATGGCGAAAAGCTTCCCGTCGGTAAATATTGCTCAGATGAACTTCTACCGCAGGGATATTCACCGCGGCGATCGCGTCTCTAATTGCCACACTCGTATGAGTATAAGCTCCAGCATTAATCAATAAGCCTTGGTGCTGGCCTAACATTGAGTGAATTGCATCCACCAATATCCCTTCATGATTCGACTGCTGAATTGAGACTTGCACCTGGAGGGCTTGCGCTTCTCGTTCTAGCAACTTGTTGATATCATTTAAAGTTGCAGAACCATAAACTCCAGGTTCTCGCTGACCCAATAGATTCAGATTAGGGCCGTGAAGTACCAGGATATTTAACAATTTTAAAATTTCCAGCGCAACAAAAATTAGGAGAGTTTTGACATGGTATTTAGAACCAGTCTCCAACCTCAAAGCTCAAAGCTGAAAGCTCAAACTTCCAATCCAGTCCCGACTATCGGCGATTTCTCGGTTGGTTGACAGGAATACGAATCGGTTCGAGTTCCGGTTGAGCTTCAGGATTCAGCAATCCTTCTATCAGCTTGCGAACCCATTCTTTAATTTGTTCCAGCACCTTTTCAATGTCTTCCATTGAACGGATAGCTCCTTTTCTTATAGTCTAGATTGCTAAACCGACGGCTAAATATCTGAAAATAAGCAAGCACGACTTTGAAACCAAAGATCAAACTTGCTTTCTCGCTTGCTGGTTGTTTTGAGCAATGGAGAGAGTCAGTATATTGGCCAATCAGTCCTATCTTATTATCATAACGAATCTTTACAGATAATCAAGAGGGAAAAGGAAAATTGCCGAATTATATCGGAGTATAGAGTGTTAAATAAAGCTTAAGCTTACGGTTGACTGTTGACAATTGACCAATCGTAGGATTTTTTCTACGCTTTTGCCAACAATAATTTACGCCGGAGCCGATCGAGCGCCGTACAGCTACTCAAATTCCGAATCCAATCGCGACCTCTGGCATCGCCAAAGCGGTATTCAAAACTTTCTGCGTCGCCGTGGGGCCCAGCTAAACCAACATAAACCAGTCCGACAGGTTTAGCGTCTGTGCCGCCTCCGGGCCCGGCGATGCCTGTAATGCTCAATCCCCAATTTGTATTGAGGCTGGCGCGAACTCCCGCAGCCATTTGTTTTGCCACTTGGTGGCTGACTGCCCCAAACTCGGCTAAATCTTGCGGATTAACACCTAATAATTCTTCCTTAATTCGATTGTCGTAAGAAATAATCCCCCCTAAAAAGTAGCAAGAACTGCCAGGAACACCAGTCAGCATGGCCCCCAATCCTCCTCCGGTGCAGGATTCAGCCACGCTAAGAGTTTGCCCAGCATCCAGCAACAATTGGCCCACAGTCGAAGCGAGGGTATCGCTATCAGCACCATAACAGTCCGAGCCGGCAATTTGCCGCAATTGTTGTTCGAGCGGCTCAATCAAGTTTTTCGCAGCCACCGACGACTCCGCGCGGGCCGAAATCCGCAGTTTGACTTCGCCGTGATTGGCGTAGGGAGCCACAGTAGGATTAGTTAAATTCAGAAAACTATCTACTTTTTCCGCCAATGCCGACTCAGCAATCCCCCAAAATTTCAGCGTGCGGCTGTAAATAGTTTCGCTGCACCAGCCGCCATTTTTCAGGTAAGGAACGGCGGTTTCTCGCCACATCAAGTGCATTTCCGCCGGTACGCCGGGAAATGTCATTACTGTCACGTTAGAAACCGGCTGCCAAATAATCCCCGGTGCAGAACCGCTGCGGTTTGGCAGAATGTCCGCAGTTTCTGGAATTAAAGCTTGTTTCCGGTTGCTGGGACTCATGGTGCGTCCCCGCTGGGCAAATTTGTATTCGATATCTGCGATAATTTCCGGCTTTTCGATGAGAGGAACCCCAAAAAAATCGGCGATCGTTTCGACTGTCAGGTCGTCTGGTGTGGGGCCCAGGCCTCCGGTGAAGAGCAAAAGCTGCGATCGACTGACGGCGATTTCTAACACTTGTTTGATACGTTCTGGATTGTCCCCCACCACTGTTTGATAGTAGTGAGGGATTCCCAGACTCGCTAATTCTTTGGCTAAAAACTGGGCATTGCTATTAAGAATATCGCCTAACAGCAATTCAGTGCCAACACAAATAATTTCAGCAACCATTCAATTTTAGATTTTAGATTTTGGATTTTGGATTGGGGAATTGGGTATTGGGCATTGGGCATTGGGAATTGGGTATTGGGCATTGGACATTGGGCATTAGAAATTATTTTTCTTCCTTCTTCCTTCTTCCTTCTTCCGACGGACATCGGACTGACATCCGTTACATCCGTTACAGAATCCGTTGCCGAACTTCCTTCACCTAGCGTGTCTCCAAACTTTCCAGCTAGCATATCCCAGCAAACTTGTCGCACCCATAGCGTAAATTACGCCACTGGGAACCGAAAAAGCTAGGGCTAAACTTCCCACCCACAGTGTCAGCGAGTAAATAAATAAAACCGCAAATCGATGGGATAGTCCGGCTTGTAGAAGTCGGTGGTGAAGGTGGCGCTTGTCAGCAATAAACGGTGACTTGCCGTTGCGAAGTCGATCGAGAATCACCGCCGACATATCTAAAATCGGTACAGCTAAAATTAAATAGGGCAGTAACACAGAAGTAACAGCCGTAGTTTTAACTAATCCAATTACTCCCACTCCAGCCAGAGTAAACCCGATAAAATAAGCCCCGCCATCTCCCATAAAGATTTGAGCCGGATTGAAGTTGTAGCGCAGAAATCCCAAGGCACCGCCAGCTAAAGCCGCTGCAATCAGGGCCGCCGCCGGTTGGTGCATCGACAGACTGACAATCAGCATTACAACTGCTGCAATCCCTGAAACTCCGGCAGCTAAACCGTCCAAACCGTCAATCCAGTTGATGGCGTTGGCCATGCCGACAAGCCAAATCACGGTAATTGGCAAGCTCAGCCAGCCAATATTAGTCAGTCCCAGGGAGGGAACTGTGAGAAACTCAATTTGTACGCCTGCCATCCAAACGATGCTGGATACGCCAACTTGCATGAGCAAGCGTTTTAATGCCGAGAGCGAAAATAGGTCGTCTGCTAAACCGATGAGGAAGAATCCGATGCCGCCGAGGGTGACTCCCCAAATTTCGTATTCGTCTTTGGGATTGAGAACTTGTCCGTTAGCATCGATGAAGCCTCCTGAGAGCCAGACAAATAAGAGGGCAGTGATAGTGCCGAGAAAGATGGAAACTCCTCCCAAGCGCACCATCGGGCGCTTGTGGACTTTTCGATCGCCTGGCCGATCGACTCGCCCACTTTTGAGACCAATTTTTTTGACTATTGGCGTACTCCAGAGGACGATGATCGCAGAAACCAGGAAAGCGAGTATGTGGTACAGATACTGGTACGGCATCTGAAATCAATTTTAATAGTGCGGGGCAATTAGGCTGTCAGGCAGAGTCTACTACATTTCAGATGGCTTATAACAAGGAAACATCTTGAAGAGCGACTGGGGGTTTGGGAGTCGGAGATTGGCCACAATGGCAGTTGCCCTGGGGCGAATTGTCAGGTTTTTCATTCATAACTCTCGAATTAACGATTTGAAATATCGACTATTTCGCGAGCAAAAAAGTCGATATTTGGCGAGCGGGTCCAGTTGAGCGGTATCTTTCGCAACCGACAAATACCGTTAGTCAAACCAGCCCCGCCCGACAAATATCTTTACTAAAAACCGTATTGGCGATCGATATTTTTGGTGAAAACCGCTTGTCAATATCGCTACCGGCAACTCTCAATCTTTTCCTGCTCTTTTACCCTTTTACCCGTACACTTCCAACTACCAATTCCCCATTGCCGATCAGGAAAATTAAGCTAATGCCGGCACTTTCAAGTACAAGTGTGGATATAACGGGAAGCGATCGCACAGTGCTGCTACTCGTCGCAGACAGTCGGCTGCGACGCTTTCATCATCTGGATTTAGCAGGCGATCGGCAATAATATTGCCAATCTCGGTAAATTCTGCTGTTCCCATTCCCCTGGTGGTCATCGCCGGCGAACCGAGTCTCAAACCGCTGGTGACAAAGGGCGATGCCGGATCGAAAGGCACGGTATTTTTATTAGCAGTAATATTCACACCGCTGACTAATTGGTCCGCTTGCTTGCCTGTCATGTTTACCGAGCGCAAATCAACTAGCATTAAGTGATTGTCCGTGCCGCCGGAAACGAGTTTTAAACCCCGCTGCTGCAACCGTTCCGCTAAAGCGCGCGCATTTTCAATTACTTGACCGGAATAAGTTTTAAATTCAGGCTTTAATGCTTCGCCGAAAGCTACTGCTTTGCCCGCAATGACGTGTTCTAAGGGCCCACCTTGAGTGCCGGGGAAAACAGCTTTGTCAAATTTTTTACCTAATTCCGGGTCATTGGTCATAATCAAGCCACCACGGGGGCCCCGCAGGGTTTTGTGAGTGGTGGTGGTGACTGCGTGACAGTGAGGGAGGGGGTTGGGGTGATGCCCTGTGGCGACTAACCCGGCGATGTGGGCGATATCGGCGAGCAGGTAGGCTCCAATTTCGTCAGCGATCGCTCTAAACTTCTCAAAGTCGATAATTCGCGAATATGCTGAATAGCCACAAATTAGCAATTTCGGTCGGTTTTCTTTGGCAAGTGCCAAAATTTCGTCATAGTCGAGCTGTTCTGTTTCTTGGCTGACGCCGTAGTGAAAAGCTTTGAACCATTTGCCGGATACGTTGACCGGCGAACCGTGGGTCAAGTGCCCGCCGTGGGACAAATCCATGCCCATAATTCCGTCTCCGGGTTCCAGCAAGCTCAAAAATACTGCAAAGTTGGCTTGAGCGCCGGAGTGGGGCTGGACGTTGGCGTGAGCGGCTCCAAATAGCTGTTTGGCGCGATCGATCGCGATTTGCTCGATACCATCAATAAATTCGCAGCCGCCGTAGTACCGTTTCGCTGGCAGTCCTTCGGCGTATTTATTGGTCAGCACTGAGCCTTGAGCTGCCATTACCGCTGCGGAGGTAAAGTTTTCGCTGGCTATGAGTTCTAGGTGATCTCGCTGCCGCTGGAGCTCTTGCCCGATTAAATCGGCAATCAGCGGATCAGTTTTGGAAAGGAATTCTAAGTTAGTGTCCGTCACAATAATCAACCTCTTGACAAATTTGGGATTGGGAATTGGGGATCTTATACCGTACTACGGATTTCGCACGATTCACATAAATATTACGTTGTGTTCAGGTTAAGCGGTTTGTCCCCAAATCCTGACATACAATGAAATTACTGGTGTGAAACCTGCCGGAGGTATCAAATGTTAGTCATTTTAATGGAAAATCAGATGCTTGCCCCTCAGTGTGTTTGCCAAAGTTGTTTGCTGGCAGATCGCACTGGCCAACCGCGCTGGAGTGGTGGAGAGCTTCGCTGTGGACATCCAGTTGCTAAACCTACGGAAAATTTGCCCGATCGGTACGAGTGTCAAATGGGCTTCGTCATTGCCAATATTAAATAAGAATGCCTGCCGTTGGTAGTTGAGGCTGCTCCCCGCTGAGTGAAAAGCAAGTTCCGGCAGAGTCGAAACACAAACCCTGCTGCTGCGTTATCCTGAGTTTAATGGAATTAATAGTTAATCGATCGACTCAGGAGAGTTCATTATGACTTGGCGCGGATCTACAACTGTTCCAGACCGGATTTTTGCTTCTTTGCCTTATTTGCTCCCGTTGGTTGACGGGCTTGCCTTTGGCAGGTTTCTGTTTACACAGTTTCCTGTCCTGCAACTGTTGTTGATACCGCTAGCTCCATTGATGCAAATTTATAGTTTGCCCTTTGCTAGCTTGATTATCTTCTTTGCCCTGTACTTAGGAGTAGTTAGAAACGAAAACATCAGTCACTTCATTCGTTTTAATGCGATGCAGGCAATTCTTTTAGACATTGTTTTGATGCTGTGCGGTCTGGTTTTGCCGATTTTTTCTAACGGCGTCCAAGTCGCATTTATTGCGGAAACTCTGTATAACATGGTGTTTTTAGGCGCTTTTGCTGCATTTGTCTATGCAGTCGTGCAGTCGCTTTTGGGACGCTATGCAGAGATTCCTCCGCTTTCGGATGCTGTTTATATGCAGGTACGTTAGTCAATTGGCAGTTGGCAGTTGGCAGTTGGCAGTTGACAGTTGACAGTGGTTAGTTGTTGGTGATAATTACCAATTACCAATTACCAATTACTAATTACTAATTACCAATAACTACTGTATTTTCAAGACTGCCGATGCCTTCAATTTCGATGCGGACTCGATCGCCTATTTGTAGCGGCCCTACTCCTTGCGGCGTTCCCGTCAGTATCACATCGCCGGGAATTAGGGTCATTATTTGACTGATGTAGGAGACGAGATAGTCTGGGGAAAATACCATGCGATCGATCTGGGATGACTGTACCGGTCGCTCGCTCTCATTGACAAAAGTCTGCAATTGTGCAGCAGGACTCAGTTCGCGGACAATCCAAGGCCCCAAGGGACAAAAAGTATCGAACCCTTTGGCCCTGGCCCACTGGTTGTCCCGCTTTTGCAAATCTCTAGCTGTTACGTCATTGGCGATAGTATAGCCCCAAATTTTGCTGTGTGCTTGTTCGGGAGTGCAGTTGGTACAATGTTCGCCAATTACCAAGGCTAATTCTCCCTCGTAGTCTACCCTTTCCGACTGCTGCGGATAGCGAATCGCTGCACCTGCAGGGATGACAGCACTCGGAGGCTTGAAAAACAGCAGGGGTTCTTCCGGTACAGGGGTTCCCATCTCGGCGGCGTGATCGACATAATTTTTTCCTACGGCTACAATTTTTGAGGGAGAACACGGGGCGAGAATTTGGTAAGTATCTGGTGAAAGTTCCAAATCGGTTGGTTGTCCTTTTAACCAGGGCGGTGCATCAAATACTTGAACGCTGTGGCCCAGTTGCAGTAAACCGTAATGGATGTGTCCTTGTGTTGTTTTAACTCGAACGTAGCGCTGGGCCATAGTATTTTAGATTTTAGGTTTTAGATTCTAGATTCAAAAAGACTTGTGCAAGTCCTAAATAGAATATATATAAACATGGATCTAGGGATAATTTCTGAAAATTTATTGCTCGATCGACCTTTTTGATTTTTGCTGTACGATTGTCAAATCGCTCTCTGTGCAAATTCCGTGCAGCGGTTTGTCCCAGGAGTCAACTGGTAGTTGGGCCAGCAAGGCAAATTCAAAGATTGTGGCGATCGTACTTTTTGATTCCCACTCAGCTAAACTGAGCATTCTGTCGTAATAGCCGCCGCCGTAGCCCAAGCGATAGCCACGAACATCGCAGCCTACAGCGGGTACGAGCATTAAATCTACTTCTGAGTGGTCTATTTTAGGAGCATCCGGCAGGGGTTCTAGTATCCCATAAGCTCCACTATGTAAAGCATTTCCGGGCTGCCAGATGGGCCAGGATAGCTCTTTGCCGACACAGCGGGGAAATCCCCATTTGCGGGGAGTTACAAATACGGGACTTAGGAATGAAAAATAAATAACTTAATCAATTACTCAGGTTGAGGTACGGCTCGATAATTCCATTTGGGCAAATATTCGTCAAAAACAACTTCCATAGTATTTTTGAAATTATCAGCTACCCATACTCCGCACAGTTTTGGGAACGATACTACAAGCTTACGCGGGGCAAGGATCATAAAAAAGTCAAATTAAATGTCGCGTCAGGGATGGAGCTGACATTGATTTAATTATCCACAGTAGCTCAAAGTCAAGCGAGCATAAGCCATTGGGCTATATAAAAACTGTCCGAACTATTGGTAAAAGAGCGCCTTTTTTTCGGTTCATTTTAAATTGAGATTGCACTCACTTTTTTCGCTTCTGTGCTTTATTGCGTAAGCGTTGCTTGCCGAAGGCCTCGCATCCCTCTTTAAAAACAGTCCGGAGTATTGCAATAAGTAATGAATGGGAACCAAATTAATGAAATAGTTAAGTTTGGCAAATCCAAAAATCTTTGTAACTTACGTCGCCGACTTTCGCTGGTAATTAGAGAGGGAAATACGCGGGAGAGCCGTTCTCATCAGATTTGTTTTTCGGATTGTATCACGGGTAACAAGATTTCAATCAGCTTAAACTGAGCTAACGTTAGTTTTTTTTCTCTCAGGAATGCGGGAGAATGTTGGTATCATAATTTTTGGGATAGGCAAGCGTATAACAATTTTGCTGCCTATCTTTTTTGAGCAGCGGATTGGCTCAATCCTTACTCCCTGTTTGTTTCAGCCTGGTTGTTACCCCAGCAACAAGAAAAGAGTTAAAGTTTGATATTTCTTACATATTCCACCAATACTAATAAAGGAATCTTGGGCTGGGTGGGGCGGGTTTACGAGATTATTGGTTTTTGGCCATTATTGTTGGTGAAACCCGCCCTACAAATTTTTGCTCATGGTGCAATCTAGCTGTGGGGGCGAGTTTACGAGATTAGGGGTTTTAGGCAATTATTAGTGAAACCCCCGCCCGTTTTCTACAACTGTCCGAAACCTTTTTTAGGCTTATCTTTTTTCTTTTTCTTCTTCTGCTGGGCACCCATATACCCACGGGAACCGGGCTGCATTCCGGGGCCACCCATTCCCGGCATTCCCGGCATTCCTCCCATGCCGGCGAAGTTGCCTTGACTCATTTGCTGCATCATTGTACGCATTTTCTGGAAATCGCTGACCAGCTTAGTTACGTCGTTTTCAGCGTAGCCTGCGCCTTTGCCGATGCGGCGGCGGCGGGATGGAGAACTTGCTAAAAGTTCGGGGTTGCGGCGTTCTTCAACTGTCATCGAATTAATCATGGCTTCGGTGCGTTTTAGCTGCACTTCTCCCTGCCGCATTTGTTCGTCTGAGAGTTTGTTCATCCCCGGAATCATTTTCAGGATGCCGCCGAGGGAACCCATATTTTTTAGCAGTCTGGTTTGTTTGAGAAAGTCGGTAAAGTCGAACTTTGCCGTAAGCATTTTCTCTTGCATTTTCTCGGCATCGGCGATGTCGAATTCTTCTTGCGCTTTTTCTACTAGCGTCAAGACATCGCCCATGCCGAGTATTCTGGATGCCATGCGATCGGGATAAAATGGTTGCAAGGCTTCCACTTTTTCGCCGACGCCGACAAATTTAATCGGCGCGCCGGATATTTGCCGCACGGATAAGGCTGCACCGCCGCGGCTGTCGCCGTCTAATTTGGTTAAAATTGCGCCGGTAATGCCGATTTGTTCGTGAAAGGTGCGGGTTAAATTTGCTGCTTCTTGGCCGGTCATGGCATCAACAACTAACAGCGTTTCGTGGGGTTGTACTGTTTGTTTGATGCGGGCCAATTCTGCCATCATGTCTTGGTCGATTTGCAGGCGACCTGCTGTATCGACGATGATGGTATCAATGCCAATTTGTTTGCCGTGTTCGATGCCTTGGCGGGCTATTTCTACGGGGTCAATATCTTTGCCTAATTCAAATACTGGTACGTCGATTTGTTTGCCGAGAGTCAGCAATTGGTCGATCGCGGCAGGTCGATAAATGTCGGTTGCCACTAGCAGTGCGGTACGATTTTGCTTGCGGAGGTGCAGCGCTAGTTTGGCGGTAGCTGTGGTTTTCCCGGTTCCTTGCAAACCAGCCATCAGGACAACTGTGGGCCCGGAGTCTGCGGTGGCTAGGGGTACGTTGGTTTCGCCCATGACGCGGACGAGTTCGTCGTGGACTATTTTAATGAATTGTTGGTCGGGACGGACGCCTGAAACTACTTCTGCGCCTTGTGCTTTTGCCGCTACCTCTCCGATGAAGTTTTTGACGACTTGGAGGTTGACATCGGCTTCCAGGAGGGCGCGGCGGACTTCTTTGAGGGCGTCTTGAATGTTGGACTCGGAGATTTTATTCTGTCCGCGCAGTTTTTTCCAGGTGGATTCGAGTCGATCGGCGAGGGCTTCAAACATAGGGCATTGTTGGCTAGTCAGTATTTTTAATTTTAGGCTAAATGCGGACGTTTGGATTAATGTTTTGCTAATTTTTCAATAATCCTTTCAGGGCGGGCTATAAGCCCACCCCACAAGCTAATTATTCATGTGTTGTGGAACAAGCATCTTGCCTGTTCTTAAAACTGGTAGAAAATGTGATTGTTTAGCCTAATTGATGCTTAAATTAATTCAATTTTATGTAGTAGGGTACGTTTGGACAAACCCTACTTTCGGGAATACGATTAAAGTATTTCCGTCACGTTGGCACAATTTTAATGTCTGCTTATGCCCAAAAAGGTTCGATAACTCAAAAGCTTGCTGCTAAAAGCTGGGTTTACTTATCGTTCGGCAAAAGGCAGCCATACAAGATGGGTTCATCCTTTACTACCTAATGAACCAATTACTTTTGCTGGAAATGATGGCGATGATGCGAAACTGTGTATAAATTAAGGATTATAAGTTGTTTTGGCGATCGAATGCTGACCCAGAAAGGTTGAAAATGCTGCAAACAAATGCGTCGGAACGTCAGGCGCGAAAAATTGAGATTAATGCAGGAAAGAGTGAACGAACCGCAGAGGACACAGAGAGCACAGAGGATGGGAAAGAAGAGGGAGGGGAAGTTATGTCTTTAAGAGAGGAGGAATAGTCATCGATGTATCGGTTGATTCGTTCTTGATTCCAGAGAAGTTATTAGCGATCGCACGAGCATAAATAATTGTTAAGAGATCGGGCATAACAAATCATTGGAGCGGACAAAATTGTGATATTTTTAGGTTTAGTTGGAGTGATAGTTGTGGAAATCAGCAGCGAAGACAGAGACACCCTCGAATGCCTAGAGCAAGAGCTATGGCGTCAAGAAACTCGCCTTGACAAGCAGCGCATGAATGAACTCCTCGCACCGGACTTCTTTGAATTTGGACGTTCTGGACGTGTCTGGCAAAGACAAGATACACTTGTGGCAGAGCCTTCATCAATAGATGTCATCTTTCCGCTACCTGAATTTCACATTCGCCTGCTCGATGAGAACATTGTTCAGGTTACCTATGACAGTGCATTTATTTATGACGGCGTTGTTGAACATACACACAGAAGCTCTATTTGGTCGCGAACGGCAAGCGGTTGGGTACTTCGCTTTCATCAGGGTACACCGTTTCAACCTTGACTACTCTCAGCACTCGGATCACAACGATGAATGCAATTACCTATAGACATCCAGAACCTGGGGATGAACACCAAATCAGTGCTTGTATGTGGGCTGCTGCGGATCTATGGGAACTCACAGATGGAACACCAGAAAGTGTTGCTGAATGGAAAAAAATTTCTGACATAGAAGAATTAAGAGCCAGAATTTTGAGTAGCGAGAAAACGCTAGTCGCTACGTGGAATGGGATTATTGTTGGTTTTATTGCATTTCGGAGAGGAAATCATCTGTCATTGTTGTTCGTCCGAAGAGAATTTGGTGGGCAAGGAATCGGTAGAGAACTATTCACTCGATGCAGCAACGATATTGAGGAAATTACGGTTAACTCATCTGATGCGGCAGTAGGCTTTTACCAAAAAGTAGGGTTTGTCCAAAGTGGCGATCGCTTCTTCAAAAATGGAATATGGGGAACACCAATGAAGTGGGTGAAATGAACTTGCTAAAACTGATTGGTTACTTGGCTGAGTGAAATCTAAAATAGCCTTGAGTTCAGGTGTTTGCCTTAGTTAAGTAGTCTCTAGAACGACTAAGCTAAAAATACAGGACTTAGACAGGCAAACTATTTATATTGTGCCTGCCTAAGTTTTGTTAAATTAAGCAAACTTAATCTTCAAATAATCATCCTCCATCTTCGCCCCGGAAGGTTGCAGGGCCGCTAAAGCTTGCGGCAACACCAAATTACGGCGGTGATTCCCAATCCGAACATTCAACTCATCTCCAGTTTTGCTCAACTGGATCTGATCCTTAGCAATTCCGGGCAAATACAGTTCAAGACTATATTGATTGTTTTCCTGCACGATTTTAATCGTATTTTCTTTGTAATAAACTTGACTTGGATCTTCGTCTTTGTAAAGCGTTTCTTTCAACCGTTCCAAAGCTGCCAAACCGCACATTTCTTCAGAATAAAGTGGCACTTCCTTAACGGGCAGTGGCATGAAATCTGAGTGAATTTCCTGACGGTACTGCTCCTGGCTTTCTTTCCAACGTTTAAAAAATGGGTCAGTTACTTCTGCGGGAATAATCCGGTTAGCTACTACTAAATCAGTGGCTACATTGTACAAACTCAAATAGGCATGAGCGCGCAGAGACTCTTTAATTACCATTTTTTCGGGATTAGTAACTAACCTTACCGAAGTAACAGTATTATCAGTTAAAACCTTTTCCAAAGCTTCGATTTGTTCGTAAAATTCGTAAGGTGCATCCATCACCTCTTTGTCTGGTAAAGAAAAACCCGCAATTGGTCTAAAAATAGGTTCCACTAAAGGCCGAAGGGCGGCTGATATGCCTTGCAGTGGCTTGTAAAATTTTCTCATGTACCAGCCGCCAACCTCCGGCAAACTTAGCAGTCTCAATGCAGTGCCAGTTGGGGCAGAATCGATAATTAAAACATCAAATTCGCCTTCGTCGTAATGCCGCTTCATTCGCACTAAACCGAAGATTTCATCCATTCCTGGCAAGATGGCTAATTCTTCAGCTTGCACGCCTTCGAGCCCCTGGGCACGCAAAACTTGAGTAATGTAGCGCTTAACTGCTCCCCAATTGCCTTCTAATTCCCTGAGAGCGTCTAATTCGGCTCCCCACAAATTCGGTTTCACCAGCCGCGAATCGTGTCCGAGTTCCATGTCAAAGCTGTCGGCTAAGGAGTGAGCCGGATCTGTACTCAGCACTAGGGTTTTGTATCCCAATTCGGCACATCGCAGCCCAGTCGCAGCGGCTACGGAGGTTTTGCCGACGCCGCCTTTTCCAGTCATTAATATTAAGCGCATTGATTGTTTAGCTCGCCTGAAAGTAGTTTACTCTTATATTGTAACGTTATGTAACAAAAATTAATTTGCTAGGGGAATTAATTGGGGCGACAAGCAGCCACCTGACAACGCACATTTCCGGTGTTTCACAAAATTGCGGCCATGTCAAGATAAGTTAAAATTATTTATTTCAAATATCAATTGCGACGCATAAAAATCCCTCAGCGTTCATCTGTGTTTATCTGTTAATATCTGCGCTTAAAAAAGGGCTCTCGCTCTTGAAACACTATTTTTTATTGCTAAAAAACCTAAGAAAAATTCTCAAACATTAGTTTTCACAGGAAATACAAGCTGTTTGAGCACATCCAACCGCGAACAGTCCCAGTAATCGATGTGAGAAACAATTAAACCGTCGCTGTTGACTTTCAGTTCGCTCCTACCGGCGATCGCCATTTTCGGTTTCCAAGGTAGCGGTGCGATCCAGCTCAGAGTCCAGCGAGTTTCTATAGTATCTCCCGACTGCGAAATCCCGTGCAAATCGAGATTTACATCCTGAAAAAAAGTCCCCATAAACCCGATCATTTTGCGGTAGCGATCGACTCCTGTAAATCGATTCACCGGGTCTTCAAAATAAACATCTTTTGCATAGATGCTGTAAGTCTGATTATCGGGAAATCTTTGATAATCGTCTTTGAGAATTTCAATAATGTCCATTTCGAGCGATCGTTATTCTTATATTATTAGAATATAATTTTAACACAATAGATCGAAAATCTGCAATTCTCGTCCAAATTGTGATAGTATATCGGGTTATTTCCTGCCTTGCCAACTTTCACCTTAACATCACAACTATGATTGACCTCTACACTTTTACCACACCGAACGGTCGCAAAGTCTCGATCATGCTCGAAGAAATAGGTTTACCCTACAACGTGCACGTCATCGACATCACCAAAAACGACCAATTTAGCCCAGAATTCATCGCAATCAACCCCAACAGCAAAATTCCGGCGATAGTCGATCGAGATAACGGCATCACCGTCTTCGAGTCCGGCGCTATTCTAATCTATCTTGCCGAAAAAAGCGGCAAATTTCTTCCCACAGACAAACAAAAATACTTTCAAGTTATAGAGTGGCTGATGTTTCAAATGGCCAGCGTCGGCCCGATGTTTGGTCAGCTAAACCACTTCAAACGCTTTGCACCCGAACAAATTCCCTATGCGATTGGGCGCTACGAAAAAGAAACCTTGCGCCTCTACGGAGTATTAGACACTCAACTAGCAAAATATGAATACATCTGCGGCGACTATTCTATAGCCGACATTGCTACCTATCCCTGGGTTGCTATTTACGAATTTCAAGGATTAACCCTCGACAACCACCCCCACCTCAAACGTTGGGTAGAAACCTTGCAGAACCGTCCAGCAGTTGAGCGCGGAATGGCTGTTCCATCATTATAAACCCCGCATCTAAATTGTATTTTCGGGAGGGCTAGGAGCAACGGGTCACAAGCAAATTGACTTTTGTGGAACGGGCTAGAAGCCCGTTCTTAATAAACAGCGGGCGGGCTAGGAGCAATGGCCCACAAGCAAGTTGACTTTTGTGGAACAGGCTTCTAGCCAGTTCTGAATAAACAGCGGGCCGGCTAGGAGCAACGGCCCATAAAGCAAGTTTACTGGTTGTGGAACGGGCTTCTAGCCCGTTCAAAAAAAGCCCTCAAACTCAATCCGCGAAATGCTTAATAATCGCCTCAGCAAACTCCGAACACTTCAACTCAGGAACCGGGGGTTCCATCAACCTCGCCAAATCGTAAGTAACTTCACCGTTAGAAATTGCCGCTCCCAAACCCTTCTTAATCAAGTCTGCTGCTTCCTGCCATCCCATGTATTCTAACATCATCACCCCAGACAAAATCAGGGAACCAGGATTGACTTTATCCAAACCAGCGTGTTTAGGTGCAGTGCCGTGAGTCGCCTCAAAAACTGCACATTCATCACCAATATTCGCACCGGGGCCCATGCCCAATCCACCTACAATGGCGGCGGCCGCATCGGATAAATAATCCCCGTTCAGATTCATTGTCGCCAAAATCGAATACTCGGCCGGTCGGGTTTGAATTTGTTGAAAAATACTGTCAGCAATTCGGTCGTTGACCATGATTTTTTCTTTCCACTGACCGCTGCCGTGAGTCTCCCAAATTGCAAACAGAACGTCGGCGACTTCTTGACGAATTTTGGCTTGTTTTTCTGGGGTCAAAGCATCGTATCCCGGATCAATTTGGCGAGCATTATCTTCTAAGCTAATGTCGGGATTTTTTTCTTTGTTGCCCAGAATCCAAGACTCTCTTTCCGTTACGCACTGAGCGCGAAATTCGGTGGTTGCTAATTCGTAACCCCAATCTCGGAAAGCTCCTTCGGTATATTTCATGATGTTACCTTTGTGCACCAAAGTTACTTGCTGCTTTTCTTTTGGCAACCGCAAAGCGTGGGTAATGGCGCGCCGTACTAAACGCTGAGAACCTGTTTTGCTAATGGGTTTAATTCCGATTCCCGAATCAAGGCGAATTTGTTTTTTGCCATGTTCTGGTGTTGCTGGAATTAACTCATTATTGAGGAATTCAATCAATTTTTTGCCGATTTCGCTGCCTTTGGCCCATTCAATTCCGAGGTAAATATCTTCTGTATTTTCCCGGTAAATAATTACATCTAGGAGTTCAGGAGTTTTGTGTAGCGATGGTGTTCCAGCATAATATTTGCAGGGTCGCACGCAGGCGTAAAGGTCAAAGATTTGCCGCAAAGCTACGTTTAGCGATCGAATGCCGCCCCCGATTGGGGTTGTCAGTGGCCCTTTGATGGCGACTCCGTATTCTTTGATGGCGTCTAAGGAATCCTGGGGCAGATATTGGTAAGTACCGTAGACATCGCAGGCTTCGTCGCCTACATAGATTTTAAACCAGTTGATTTTTCGATCGCCACCGTAAGCCTTTTCTACCGCAGCATCCATGACTTTCTGGGATGCAGGCCACAAGTCAACGCCGGTACCGTCGCCGCGAATGAAGGGAATAATCGGGTCATTGGGGACGATCGGCGAACCGTCTTTGAAAGTAATTTTAGAACCTGTTGTTGGGGCGACAATCTTTTCGTACATATCTTAACAGTGGGGATAGGAATGTTCCCTATTTTGCCACGATTGTCTGCCTAAACCTCAATCAATCCTAAATATTTGTATGAATTTTTGATAAATTGATTTTTAACAGCAGATAAACGCAGATAAACGCAGATGTTTTTGGGGATGTCTGCATTTATCTAGGATTTTATTCTTTTTGCATATTCTTCTTCACAATCCACAAAATACACCAGATGACTATAATCACCACAACTATTTTGGAAACCGGGCCCAGATAATCCTCTACAAGTGTATAATTTTCTCCTAGTTTATATCCGGCAAAAGTCAGGAAACTTACCCATAAAAGAGTGCCTCCTGTTGAGTATAGTAAAAAAGGAATTAAAGGCATATTATTGATGCCAGCGGGCAGGGAAATTAGGGTGCGAACTCCGGGTACTAGGCGACACAAAAACACGGCTTTGTTGCCGTGTCTGTTAAACCATCTATTTGCTTTGTCAATATCGGCGCCCGATACTGTGATCCACTTACCGTATTTGTCGGCTAAATTTCTCAAGCGTTCTTCGCTCAATAATTTACCAGCATAGTACCAGGGAAGCGCCCCCAGAACTGTACCGATTACTCCTGCTGCGATCGCCGGTGAAAACTCCATTCTGTTCTGGAATACCGTGAATCCTGCCAGCGGCATAATCAATTCTGAGGGTATGGGAGGGAAAAGATTTTCTAAAAACATCAACAGCCCTATTCCGAGATAGCCCATCGACTGCATTGTGTTAGTTATCCATTCAACCATTTTGATTCACTAATTTGGTAAGAAGAAGTCAGTAGTCATTAGTCATTAGTCATTGCTCGTTCCCCGGCTGTGCCTGGGAACACATATCTAGAGGCTCTGCCTCGACTCCCTATGAGGGAGGCAGAGCCTCCTTGTATTCATTCCCCGGCACAGCCGGGGAACGATAAACGATGATTAAGTTCCCGAAGTCCAAGAGTTTGTGTACTCAATTTGTTCGGCAGTCAAGGTATCAATATGAATACCCATTGCTTCCAATTTGAGACGGGCAATTTCTTTGTCAACTTCTACGGGAATTGAGTGAATACCAGGCTCTAGTTTGCCTTTGTTCGTAACCAGATATTCGCAGGCTAAAGCTTGGTTAGCAAAGCTCATATCCATCACGGCGCTGGGGTGTCCTTCGGCTGCTGCCAAGTTGATCAAACGGCCTTCGCCCAACACAATAATCGATTTGCCATTATTGAGGTGATATTCTTGAGTGAAAGACCGGACTGTTTTCACGTCGGTGCTTTTTGCGCCGAGAGATTTGAGGTCAATTTCAATGTCGAAGTGACCGGAATTGCAAACAATTGCGCCGTCTTTCATTGTCTCGAAATGTTCGGCACGAATGACGTGTTTGTTACCCGTAACGGTAATGAATATATCTCCGACTGTTGCTGCTTCGTCCATCGGCATGACGCGGAAACCGTCCATCACTGCTTCGATCGCCCGAATCGGATCGATTTCGGTGACAATTACGTTAGCACCCATACCACGGGCGCGCAGTGCCGTGCCTTTGCCGCACCAACCATAACCTGCAACCACAATATTTTTACCGGCTAACAAAATATTGGTAGCGCGGATAATGCCGTCTAGGGTAGATTGACCGGTGCCGTAGCGGTTGTCAAAGAAGTGCTTGGTGTCGGCGTCGTTGACGTTCATTGCGGGGAAAGTCAGCACGCCGTCTTTCAACATGGCCCGCAGGCGCACGATGCCTGTGGTAGTTTCTTCGGTAGTTCCGATTAAGTCGGAAATTTGGTTCGGGCGGTGCTGGATTAGTGCGGCTACCACGTCGCTGCCGTCGTCGATGATAATATTGGGGCGGTGGTCTAGGGCTGTGTAGACGTGACGTTCGTAGGTAGCCGCGTCTTCTCCTTTGAGGGCGAAGACGGAAATGCCGTAGTCTTGAACTAAGCAAGCCGCTACGTCATCTTGAGTGCTCAAGGGGTTGCTGGCGATCAGTACGGCGTCGCCACCGCCGAGTTTGATGGCGATCGCCAAATGAGCGGTTTCTGTGGTTACGTGGCAGCAAGCAGCCAAGCGAATGCCAGCGAAAGGCTTTTCTTTAGCGAAGCGTTCTTGAATTTGCCGCAAAACGGGCATTTCCCGGCCGGCCCACTCGATGCGTTGCTTTCCCAAGGGGGCGAGGGACAAGTCTTTGACTTCGTGTTTAATCTTGACGGATGTAGCAACCATGTATGTTATTTCTCAGAAATCATCAAACTTTGTTAGTTTTAGCAGATTAAGTCATCGGCGGGCAAGTGCTGTGATTTTACTCGATCGGGGTCGGCGCTGCTCATCTTAAATTTTGATTGTGTTTTAATGATTAGCGAACGAGTCGATGGAGTCACCGCCACAGTGAGAGTCAAACATTCCTGTCGGCCGATGGATCTCAATCTTTTGTGTTAGCGTGGCATTCTTGAATTATTTGACACTCTCACTTGGGCTGTGGGCAGTTTGAGCGCCTGCCTGATTGCGTTTCCGGCTTGGCGTCCGGCAGATATCATTGGTTTGTTATGACTTGGTTGAGTAGGGATTAGTTTCGCGTTCCAAGACATCTTCAAATACTTTTTAGGGGAAATATTGTTGCTGTTGCACGAACCGTTGCAATTGGGCGATCGGATAATTGTAGAAGGCTTTGAAGGTACTGTTGAAAAGATTTTGCGGCGTTCAACTCAAATTATTAGTGAGCGGGGAGAGCCAGTTATCGTGCCGAAGGCGATCGTATTTACCAATTCAGTGCGGGTACTAACAACCATTACACACAGGCCAACCAACCTGGGTTTAATTTTAGCCTACGAGATCGGCCTTCCTGAGCAATTGAAACATTAGTTAAAGCTATTTCCGAAGTCGAAGGCGTTTTGTCCCAAACAACTCCAGAAGTTGATATTTCAGGCATTAACCAAGATTCTTTGCATCTTATTGTCCCCTATTGGAAGCTGCAGGAACAAGCACAGGTGCGACGGACAAAAACCGTGGTTGTGGTGGCGATTAAAGTAGCGTGCGTCTGGGCGGACATTAAAATTATTCAATCGGTAGCGGTGACTTTGTACGATCGAACAATTTACCGTGAGTGAGTTTTGAATTTTGAGTTGGGAGAGGGAGAGAGTGGGAGAGTGGGAGAGTGGGAAAAATCCTCTTGCTTCACGCCTGACTTCTTCCCTCAACACCCATCCGTAAAATCCGTTAAATCTCGTACACTGCGCGTTCCCGAAATTCACCCTGACATCAAATCCGCGCTTCATCGTCGGGTGTAAAATCGAGTCAACATCCAACACTCAACCATCATTGAGTTTGGCGATCCCGAGTCAACAGCCAACAGTCAACAGTCAACAATCATGAGGAGTGCAACCAGAATTGATATGACTTCTCCCTTCTGACTTTTCAAATCAAGCAAAAGGCGAGCCGATTTCTCATTAGCGCGCCTCCTAATTGAATTTTCTTTTGTAAAACGTAAAAGAGGAGATTGTTCCGGTTGACAAAATCATGAAGTCGTCTTGCTAGCGCGGCGGCGACGCGCGGCAACCAAGCCACCCAAACCGAGAGCCAAACCAGTCATTGTCATCGGTTCGGGAACTGCTTCTGCGCTCACTGTGAAGTCTTGGAAGTCTGCGTCGTTGTTGTTACCGCGATCGTCGAAGCCAATTAGCGTGCCTCCGTTAAACAGAGAAGCGTATCCGTTTGTGAATTGTCCGGCAGCTTGGAAGACGTTCGTGGTTTCTTTGTCGAGTGCGTCCCACACTTGCGATTGCGGGCCAAACACTGCTTGCTGGCTGCCGCTGTTCAACGCTGAGGTCGAGTAGACACTGCCACCCCAGCCGCTGTCGAGTCCCAAAGTGTAAATTTGATTAGCCAGGAATGTGAATACTGCCGAGCCAGAACCCTCGACTGTATTGCCCAGAGTTCCTTTCCATTCGTTTTCCCACTGGTTGTCTGAGGATTTAGTTTCCGAAAACAGGGTGCTAACTAGAGAAACCGCCGAGTCCTTCACGCTGTAGATTCCCAAAGAGGATTGGTACATTCCGTGAGATTGTTTGAAGTTAAACTTGACGCTTGTATCTTGGCTGAATGTGATGCCGTTGGTACCAAAGGAGAAGGCTTGAGCTGGAGCTCCGGCGCCAAACAGAGCTGTGGCGACGGCGGTAGCTGTTAGGGCGGATAAGAGTTTGGTATTCATAACCTGTTCCTTTTGTGCGAGAGTCTTAATAATTTCATTATGCGATACTTTTTTGTATTTGGTTCACTTTAGGTAAAGTTTGACATATTCTTTATCAAGCCTTTACATAACCTTCACAAATGCTGTCTATCGCCTCGGCTCGCGGGCGATCGCTCCCTAATAATACCCACTAAATAATTATAAAAATTGTGGCTTGAAACCTTGCAGCCGCGGGCATGAGAGCGCGGGTCAGACAAACTGATTTGGATCTGGCTTATGCTAATTTTTTATTATATTATCAAGTCTAAATCCTCAACAGCAAACACTTAAGTATAAATACGGTAATATTCGTGGGTACTGACAGTTAAAGGACGTTTCTATTAACCCGAAACTGGGAATATTTGTTTTTTGGGGCTTGTGTAGGGGAGTTAAAGTAGTTTATCTATCGGGTAAATTACGTACAAAATGCGATCGTTGGGTCTAGGTATTTTGGTAATTAAATAGATCCCGTGGCGTGAGATATCCCAAAGATGCGATCGAGGAGATGCAATTTCCGCAGATTGAAGCGGTAAAATACCGGATTGTTCCTCAACAAAGATTGTATAGAGAAGCTGTGGCCCCGTCCTTGCTCCCGATCGACCGCATCAAAAAAGACCGCTGTAGCGTTCCTCGGCCCAAGGTTCGCCCCGCTGGTGGTAGCCGTTGCGTTCCCAAAAACCGAGTTCTTCGGTTTCTGTAAACTCCAGGCCGTTAATCCATTTAGCGCTTTTCCAAGCGTACAAGTGGGGAACTACGAGCCGCATTGGGCCGCCGTGGTCTGCAGATAGAGGTTCGCCGAAGAGGGTGTGGGCGAAAAAGTTTTCTTCTCGGAGGAAGTCGGCGATCGCAATGTTGGTAGTGTAGCCGCCGTAGCAGTGTTCCAGGACGTGCAGAGCTTTTGGATCGACTTCTACATACTTCATAAAATCTGTGACTTTGACTCCCGTCCACTGCACGTCGAGTTTTGACCAGCGGGTGACGCAGTGAAAATCCGCCGTAAAGTTAGTTTGGGGCATAGCCTGGAAGTCCGACCAAGTGAAGATTTTTGGTTGTGCCAATCCCCAGACTTTAAATTCCCAACTCTCTATGCTGACGGAGGGTGTATCGCCGTAGGTCAGGACAGGAAAGCCGTTGGCGAGGTATTGACCCGGGGGGACGCGATCGCTGTTTTCTGATTCTGGCTTGCGAAAAAATTTTCCCAGCATTGATTCACGCTCTACAGTAACTGACTGCAATCCTGAGTATAACTTGCACAGATGAGCGCATCGCAATTCATCTCAAGGTAGAAAGAAAAAGCACTTCTGCCGAAATAAAAATCCCCAAATCCTGCTTGATGCCCGCCTAATTCTGCCTTCGGAGAGAGCAGAAGCTAAAAATTTAAAAAATTTATCACCCCAGCGTATGAATTACCTAACCTTAAATTTTATCGTAATTAATGGTGCATTTCCGAACCTTTGATGTATTGTTACAATATGCTCAGATGCCAGATGTAAAAAATTTGATGGGGTAAAAATCATGATCACAAGTTGCTTGATTCCGTTGACGATCTGCTTAATTGCTTGGTGGGTGACGGCCGGGACTGACAACAGAACGCTAGATGGAATTCCGGCTCCCATAGCTGCAATTATTGGAATGTGTTCGTTAATTTGGTTGGTGGCGGTGTGTCCTTGGCCTGTTGAACTCGCTCTAGTCTTGGCGGTGCTGTTTTTCGGCAAAGCTTATTTGCAAAAAATCTTGAAAGTCGGCTGAATTGTCAGGGCTAGCGCTCCTAGGATTTGCGGGAGCGCGATCGGGTGCTGCTACGTTGTTGAAATTTTCGCTATTTGTCTGGCAATGTTCTGAGAGGGGCTCGCAAAGGCGGAAGCAACCCCAGGATTGGTGAAATTCTATTTAGATATTTCGGTTAAAAATTAGAACATAAAGATCGACAGAGAAACCCGGCCTATCTAAGATAAACCGGGTTGGTAGGGGTCGCAAATTTTCACACATCCCAAAATACTTGCTTAGGACTTAGGCACTTGGAACCCAATAAACCGGGTTTCTGAGTCCAGAAGTGTTGCTGTATGTGCGTGAAATGGCGGGCTGTTAAATTGGCAAGCGATTGATATCTTTATTAGAACCAATTACTACCATCACCTCGCCCTTTCTCAAGCGTTCGCTGGGCTGGGGATTTATCTCGAACTTGTTGTCGGCGCGACCGACTGCTAGCAAGTTCAAACCATACCTGCGCCGGAGTTCCAAATCGGAGATGGTTTTACCGTCAAACTTTTCAGGAACGAGCAACTCAACAATGCTGTGATCTGGGTCGAGGTCAAAGCGTTCTAAAATGCTGGGTTTTGTAAGAAGGCGGGCTAAAGAGCAGCCCATTTCTCGTTCGGGAAAAACTACATGATCTGCGCCGACTTTTTTCAACAGTTTTAAGTGAGTTTCCGAAGAAGCTTTGGCGATTACGTTGCTTACCCCGCCTTCCTTAAGATTTAGGGCGGTGGTAATGCTTTCTCCTAGGTAATTGCCGATCGCAACAATCACTGTTTCAAACTCAAATATACCAGCTTCCTGAAGAGCGCTAGGCTCAGTAGAATCTAACTGCAAAACGTGAGCAGCAATACGATCGTTCAAAGCTTGAGTTACTTTTTTTTCATCGGTGTCAATTCCCAGGACTTCGTAACCCAAACCGTGCAGAGTAGAACACACAGCTTTGCCGAAGCGTCCCAAACCAATAACTGCAAACTGCTTGTTGTCGGCGCGCAAAGTGCGAAAAAAATTTAAAGATGACAGGTTCACTGAATATCCAGCGCTGAGCGTCTTGCTGTTTAAATTTTAGCAGAGACAGCGCCGCCTCCTTTTGGTTTTTAGGTAAGTAGTAAAAGTTGATTTGGGTTGTCACCCATTGTTTAGATTATCAGCAAGTAGGCAGGATTTTTTTATCCCACTAACAAACTTTCCTCAGCATACTTAAAAGACCTGGGTTTTGGATCGCCGAATGCAGCACTCATCAGCAGCAGCACCCCAACCCGACCTATGTACATTGTAGCAATCAAAATCAACTTACCAAGCGCTGACATCTTGACTGTAATCCCTGTGGAAAGGCCGACCGTGGCAAAAGCTGAAACTGCTTCAAATAGCACTTCGATAAATTTTAGTTCGGGATTGGTCAGCTCAATTAAAATTGCAGACGTGAACGCGACCAACAGGGAACCGAAGACTACGCTAATGGTTTTCAGAATCATTGCGGGCGGGATTTGACGCTGATAGCACTCCACATCTTCCTGGCCTTCGAGAACTGCTGTGGTACAGCAAAACAATATCCTAAAAGTTGTGGTTTTGATTCCGCCGCCGGTGCTGCCAGGACTGGCGCCGATAAACATCAGCGCGATCGTCAGAAATAGCGAGGCTTCGCTCATTTGGCCAATGCTAATTGTATTGAACCCCGCCGTGCGGGGAGTAACAGATTGAAACCAAGCTGCCATCACCTTTTGAGGAAAATTTAGAGCGCCGAAAGTGTTTGGGTTGTCGTATTCGAGCACCAAAAAAGCTAGCGTTCCTAAAATTAAAAGGACAGCCGTTGTAGTGGTAACAACTTTGAAGTTCAGGGAAAAAACTGTGCAGATAGGGCTTTTGTTGAAACGATCGCGCAGCCACAGGTACATTTCCATAATTACTTGATAGCCGATTCCCCCAAATATGATTAAACCGCTGACTGTGAAGTTAACCATAGGCGAACTAATGTAGCCGATCAAATTCTCTGAATAGATGCTAAAACCCGCGTTGTTAAAGGAATTAATGCTGTGAAATATAGCCGACCACACACCCTCTTTAAATCCGTATTGGGGGACGAAAACCGTCATCAGCAAAAACACTCCTGTTAATTCAAACAAAAGCGTTGTTGCTAGAATTGACTGCACGAGTTGTACTACGCCGGCTAGCCCGGATTTGTCGAGAGATTGTTGCAGGGCAACTTTGTCTTTCAAGCCAAAGCGGCGGCCCAATAACAGCAGCAAGAAAGTCGTGGCTGTCATGTAGCCCAAGCCTCCTATTTGCACCAGTAAAACTAGGCACAGTTGCCCCCAAAAAGAGTAATATTTTCCCACATCTACAACCGATAAGCCCGTGACGCAGACAGCGGAAGTAGAGGTAAACAGTGCTGTTATTGGATCGCTCCAAGTTCCATCAATTGTGGAAAAAGGCATCATCAGTAAGAGAGCACCTGCGAGGATGACAGCGAGAAAGCCCAAAGCAATGGTTCGCGAGACAGTCATTCGATTTTAGATTTTAGATTTTAGATTTTAGATTTGAGAGGGAACCCACAAATCGATTTTAGATTTGAGGTTTGAGAGGGAACCCACAAATAGATCATCGGGCTTGAAATCAGGACATCTCTGTCTGGCGAAGACCGGAGACAGATCGAACTCAATCGCCAAATTCTATGACAACAGCGGGAAAATAACGGTAGAATTCCTTTAATAACTTGCGATCCGGCGATGACATCAACACTTTACCAGCAAATTCAGCAACTTTACGACGCTTCTAGCGGCTTGTGGGAGCAGGTGTGGGGCGAACATATGCACCACGGTTACTACGGCCCGGATGGCAATTTGAAAAAAGAGCGCCGACAGGCTCAGATAGATTTGATAGAAGAACTGCTGGCTTGGGCTGGAGTACCGTCAGACAAGGCACTGTGTGAATCTTACCGCATTCTCGATGTCGGTTGCGGGATCGGCGGCAGCACGCTGTATTTGACCGAAAAGTTTAGTTCGATCGCTCAAAATAATTTAAAGTTGGATGGGGAGGTCGATCGAGAGGGTAGGCGATCGCCCGAACTAAACAAAACGGGCGCTAGCGTTACAGCGACCGGGATTACTCTGAGTCCGGTACAGGCCAACAGAGCGACCGAACGCGCTAAAATTGCCCATGCTCAAAGCAATGTGAACTTTTTGGTGGCCGATGCTTTGAATATGCCTTTTCCCGACGAGTCCTTCGACTTGGTTTGGTCGCTCGAAAGTGGCGAACATATGCCCGACAAAATTAAGTTTTTGCAGGAATGCTGCCGCGTACTCAAGCCGGGAGGAACTTTGATTTTGGCAACTTGGTGTCACCGCCCGGTGGGAGAAACGGCGGGAGAATTAACTGATGAAGAGAGAAAGCAATTGGCAGAAATTTACCGAGTTTATGCTTTGCCTTATGTGATTTCTTTGCCGGAATACGAGGAAATTGTTCGCAGTTTGCCTTTGACAACTATTCGCAGCGCTGATTGGTCAAAAGCTGTTGCTCCTTTTTGGGATGTGGTGATCGATTCGGCTTTGACTCCGAGCGCGATTTGGGGTTTGCTAACGAGTGGTTGGACGACTATTCAAGCAGCACTTGCTCTCGGATTGATGAGCCGTGGATATCAGAGCGGGTTGATTCGTTTTGGGCTGATTAGTGCTGTAAAATAACAGGCATATATCAGAGGATTTTTGAGTCTTGATGGATGAGTAAGGTGTGCATTGCACACCCTAGAGAATATTATTTGTTTGGTGCGGGTGTGAGATTTATGGGCAATGATTCGATTGGCAAGTCTTGGATTGATAAAAATGGCTCGGCTCCGCAAAGCTGGGTGAGGGCATTTTGGGAGTTTTCTCGGCCGCACACAATTGTGGGTACTAGCTTGAGTGTATTGGCTTTGTACGCGATCGCCGAAAGCACGAGGCTGTTTGTGAATCCTGTATTTGGGCCCCTAGCTTTTGCCTGGTTGGCTTGCATTTGCGGGAATATTTATATTGTGGGATTGAACCAGTTAGAAGATGTTGAAATTGATAAAATAAATAAGCCGTATTTGCCGATCGCATCGGGAGTATTTTCTCGGAAAACCGGGGAATTAATTGTAATTGCAACGGGAATTATAGCAATTTTGACTGCTGTTTTACAAGGTCCGTTTTTGCTGGCTACCGTGGGCGTTAGTTTGGCGATCGGGACTGCTTATTCTCTGCCACCAATTCGGCTGAAACGGTTTCCTTTTTGGGCGGCGCTGTGCATTTTTACGGTGCGGGGTGCGATCGTAAATTTAGGGTTATTTTTACACTTTAATTGGGTGTTGGGTTTGGGAAGGGCGAAAAGCGCTTTTTCTGGCGGGAATTTGCAGAGTGTGTCTTTTGCGATTCCTGCGGAAGTTTGGGTACTGACGGTTTTTGTTGTGGTGTTTACATTTGCGATCGCCATTTTTAAAGATATCCCCGACATGGAAGGGGACAAGCAATATAATATTACTACGTTTACGATTGAGCTGGGCAAGCCGGCCGTCTTTAATTTATCTCGCTGGGTGTTGACGGTTTGTTATTTGGGCGCGACTTTGGCGGGAGCGATCGTATTGTCTAATGTTAATTTAGTGTTTCTGGCAGTTTCTCATTTGGCGGCTTTGGGTTTGATGTGGTTTTGGAGCACCAAAGTTGATTTGGACGATAAAATAGAAATTGCTGCATTTTATCAGTTTATCTGGAAGTTGTTTTTCTTAGAATATCTGATTTTTCCGGCAGCTTGTTTGTTGGGGTAGAAGGGGAAGAAGAAAGTTCGGCAACGGATTCTGTAACGGATGTAACGGATGTAACGGATGTAACGGATGTAACGGATGTCCCGAAGAAGGAAGGGGGAAGAAGGAAGAAGGAAGAAGGAAGAAGGAAGGGGGAAGAAGGAAGGGGGAAGGGGGAAGAAGGAAGAAAGAAGGAAGAGTTAACAAATTAGAAAAAGCTGGCAATTACAACTGAGCCAACTCCCAAACAACCAAGACAACTATGGCTTCTCAAAAAAAATCGCGGAAATCTGCCTGCAAACTGGGTGCCGAAGACTCTTTGAAATTAGCTTGGGAACATCACCAAGCGGGACGTTTGTTAGACGCTGAGAATTTGTACCGGCAAATAATAGAAGTGCAGCCGGAATCAGCAAACGTGCTGTGTTTGTTGGGAATAGCGGCGAGACAGCAGGGAAAAATTGCAGAGGCGATCGACTTTTACGAAAAGGCGATCGCCCAAAACCGCGATTTTGTAGAAGCACATTTAAATAAGGCTAATCTTTTACTGGATGTAGGCGAGTATCAAAGGGCGATCGCCAGTTACGAACAAGTAATCACAATCCAGCCAAATTCCGCACTTGCCTACAATAATTTGGGCTGGATTAAACAGCAATTAGGCGAAATAGACGCGGCTATTTTATATTACCAAACAGCGTTGCGACTCGACCCCAACCTGCACGAAACAGCGCACAATTTAGGACATTTATGTAAACAAAAAAATCAATTAAACGAGGCAATAGCTTATTACCTCCACGCTTTAAAAATAAATCCAAATTTGACATATTCTCTGATGGGCTTGGGAACAGTTTTGCAGCAGCAAGGTAAATTAGCCGAAGCTTTCAACTGCTACCAGCAAGCTGTAAAACTAGATCCAAACAATCCCGAAGCTCACAACAATGTAGGAGCATTTTTCCACGAACAAGGCAATGCAAAAGCAGCAATATGCCACTACCGACAAGCATTAAACTTAAAGCCCGACTTCGTGGAGGCTATTAACAATCTCGGACACGCTTTGGTCGATTTAGGAGAGTTTCAAGAGGCTTTTTCTTGTCACAGTCGAGCTTTGGAATTGCAGCCAGACAACGCCACCGCACACCTGGAATTAGGTTTAACTTTGCTATTGTTCGGAGATTTTCAGCGCGGTTTTGCTGAATACGAGTGGCGGTGGCGCACTCCTCAACTACAACCGAGGCAATTTAAACAGCCGGTTTGGGATGGTTCGGATTTGCAGGGAAAAACTATTTTACTGCACGTCGAGCAAGGCTTTGGCGATTCTATTCAGTTTATTCGCTACGCCCCGATTCTTCGCAGCCGAGGTGCTAAAGTTATGGTGGCTTGCTATCCAGAACTGATGCGGTTGTTTGCGACAGTTGCTGGTATTGAATATTTATCAGTTAGTTTGGAAGGTTTGCCAGAATTTGACGTTCACGCGCCGCTGATGAGCTTGCCGCGAATTGTCGGGACAACTCTGGAAACAATACCGGCAAATGTTCCTTATTTATATCCGCCTGCTGAGTGCAAATTTGCGCTTTCTTCGGATGCAAAATTGAAGGTAGGGATTGTTTGGGCGGGGAGTCCGCAGCGCCGGAAAGACAATCAGCGTTCTTGCAGCTTGAGCGATTTTATTCGATTTTTGGATGTTCCGGGAATTGCTTTTTATAGTTTACAAAAAAACTTGTCCCAGAGCGATCGCACTTTGTTGAACCAACACTTAGTGCCGGATTTAACTCCGCATTTGAACGACTTTGCTGATACCGCTTCGGCTATATCTCAACTGGATTTAGTCATTAGTGTCGATACGGCTGTGGCGCACTTAGCCGGTGCTTTAGGAAAACCAGTTTGGGTGCTGCTTTCTTTTGCTCCTGACTGGCGTTGGCTGCTGGATCGTGAAGATAATCCTTGGTATCCAACTGCGAGGCTTTTCCGCCAAAGTCAGCCGGAAAGTTGGCAAGAATTGTTTGAGGAAGTACAGGCGGCTTTGAGCTTATTTGCGATCGCCAATACTGCTAGTTATTCCGAGGATTCTGCCCACAAGCAGCTTGACTTCGTTTCGCTCGCAATGAGTGCTAATCATACGGCTTCCCTCGATTATGTGGCGCTCACAATGACAGATGCAAGCGTGGTTAAAGAGAGTAAACAAATATTTGTGATGGCGAGCGAAGGCTTAGCAGAAGGCTCCGCAGCTAAGCAATCGCAGGGAATTGAGACATCGGTTGCGATCGCAACGGGTGGGGATAACCCGGTTGTTTTAGAGGATTTATTGCGACAAGCAGAACACTTAATGGAAACAGGAGATCGGGAAGAGGCGATCGCCCTTTACGAACACATCATATATCTTGAGCCAAATTGCGTTCAAGCGCGGATTAATTTTGGTTTTCTCAAGCAGGAAAATGGCGAATTGGAAGCCGCTATCCCCCATTACCGAGAAGCTTTAGCCATCGATCCAAATATTCCTCAAACAGCTTACAACTTGGCAAAGATTTTTGAGGAACAAGGTCAAGTGGAAGAGGCTATCGCACATTACGAGCAAGCTCTTGTAGCTCAACCGGATTTCGTACCCGCCCTGATTAATTTAGCCGTGGCGCTGCAAGAAAAAGGCGAACTTTTAGAGGCTGTAAACCTTTATAGACGAGCGCTGGAAATTCATCCGCATAGCTGGGAAGCTTACAACAATCTGGCAACAGTGTTGCAAGAACAGGGCAATTTAGAAGAGGCGCTGGAGTATTATCACAAAGCTCTAGAATTGCTGCCGGATTTTGTGGAAGCTATCAACAATTTAGGCAGGACATTTCTGGAAAAAGGCGCGGTAGAAGATGCGATATCCTGCTACAGACGAGCAATTCATTTAAGTCCTAATCACGCTAGCGCTCACCTGAATTTATCCTTGGCTTTGCTGTTGGTGGGAGATTTGGAAAATGGTCTCGCTGAATACGAGTGGCGCTGGCAAATCAAAGAATTTCACACTGGTCACTCGTGTTTTTTGACGGGGCCGGATAATACTGTTTCGGCGAGAGAATACCGACCGCTGTGGGACGGTTCTGATTTGGTGGGAAAGACTATTTTGCTGCACGCCGAACAAGGTTTAGGCGATTCGCTTCAGTTTATCCGCTACGCTGCGATCGTCAAAAAGAAAGGCGGTAGGGTCATTGTTGGCTGTTACCCGCAATTGCACCGTTTATTTGCAACGGTTGATGGCATTGATTTGCTAATAGTTAAAGGCGAGCCACTGCCGGAATTTGACGTGCAAGCGCCGATGTTGAGTTTGCCGTATATTCTGCGTACAAAGCTGGAAACAATACCGGCAAATACTGCTTATTTATCTCCGCCTGCGGGTGCTGAATTTACGCTTCTGCCCGATCGGACTTTGAAAGTTGGCATTGTCTGGGCGGGGAATCCAAAACACCGCAAAAACAAGCAGCGTTCGTGCAGTTTAAGCCAGTTTCTGCCGCTTTTAGAGGTTTCGGGGGTAAGTTTTTACAGCTTGCAGAAAGAGGTTTCCGAGGCCGATCGCGCGCTGTTGAATCAAACGTCGATCGTAGATTTGAGCCCGTATTTTGGCGATTTGGCCGATACTGCGGCTGCGATCGCCAAACTGGATTTAGTCATTAGTGTCGATACCGCTGTCGCCCATTTGGCGGGCGCTTTGGGCAAACCAGTGTGGATTTTGCTGGCGTTTTCGCCGGATTGGCGGTGGCTGCTGGAGCGCGAAGATAGTCCTTGGTATCCGACGGCGCGGCTGTTCCGGCAGCATCAGCGGGGCGACTGGGAGGATGTTTTCGATCGGGTGGCGGAAGCTCTAGGCGCGGTTGCTGCAGCATTTGTGCCGTCGGATTCGGCGGATGCAGAGTTTCGGTTGGGGGTGGATTTGCAACAGCAAGCCGATTTGGGCGGTGCGATCGAATGTTATGAGCGAGCGATCGCGATCGATCCTAATTACGCAGCCGCGCACAGCAATTTAGGCGTTGTCAAACAGCAAGCGGGCAGGCTCCCAGAGGCGATCGCGCACTACCGACAAGCGCTAGCAATCGACGGGAATTTGGCGGAAACTGCGAGCAATTTGGGCAGCGCGCTCGCGGAAGCAGGAGAGACTGAAGAGGCGATCGCACAATATGAGCGGGCGCTTTCTTTGAACCCGAATTGCGCGGAAGCGCTGATTAATTTGGGCCTGTTGCGGGAAGAGCAAGGGGATGTGGCGGAGGCTATAAGCTGCTACGAGCAAGCGATTCAAGTCAATCCTAACTGCGCGGTGGCTTATTTGAATTTGGGAATTGCTTTGGAGGCACAAGGGGAGGAAGCGGGCGCGAATTACGAACAGGCGATCGCGAATTATGAACGGGCGATCGCGATCGATCCAAATTATGTGGAGGCCCTGCACAACTTAGCATACGCCTCGATCCGACAGGGCAAAATTGACCGCGCGATCGCATACTACGAGCGATCGACTGCACTGCAACCGGATTTAGCAGAAACTCTGATCGGTTTGGGGAGTTCCCTGCAACAGCAAGACAAGTTAGATGAGGCTCTAGCTGTTTGCCAGCAAGCGATTCAGCAATTGCCAGCCAGCGCACAGGCTCACTGCAATCTGGGAATTGTCCTGCACAAACAGGGCAAAATTGAAGATGCGATCGGTTGCTATCAGCAAGCTTTGAGCCTGAAACCCGACTTTCCTGAAGCTTTGAACAATCTTGGCAAAGCTTTTGAGGAATCGGGAAAAATGGCAGAGGCGATCGATTGTTACCGTGGGGCGATCGAACTCAAACCCGGTTATATCAATCCCCTCACCAATTTGGGAACTGCTTTGCACGATCGCGGCCAATTTGCAGATGCTGTCACCTGCTACAGCCAAGCAGTTAAATTTAATGTCGGCCATCCTGAATCTCACCTAAATTTAGGTTTAGCGTTGCTGCTGGCGGGAGACTTTCAGCGCGGTTTTTACGAGTACGAATGGCGGCTCCTAGTTAAAGAAAAACAGTTCCGCTCCCACAACTTTATTCAGCCGCTTTGGGATGGCAAAGATTTGCAGGGAAAAACTATTTTGCTTTGCCCGGAACAAGGTTTAGGCGATGCAATTCAGTTTATCCGCTACGCAGATTTAGTCAAGCAAAAAGGCGGTAGGGTAATTGTTTGGTGTTTGCCGCACTTGCAGCGCTTGTTTGCACAAGTTTCGGGAATCGATGGGCTAATAGTTAATCCAGAGGATGCGCCGGATTTTCAAGTTCAGGCGCAGCTAATGAGTTTGCCACACCTTCTGGGAACAACTTTAGAAACTATACCGGCGAAAGTTCCTTATTTAGCTCCGCCGCCCGGTTGGGAATTTACTCTCAATCCAACTACTAATTTGAAAGTGGGGATTGTGTGGTCTGGAAATCCTAAAAATTCCCAAAATAAGGTGCGATCGTTACCCTTAAATTTGTTGACAAAACTGTTAGATATTCCGGGAGCAGATTTTTACAGTTTGCAACAGGAAATGACAGCAGACGATCGCGCTTTGTTAGAGCCAATGCCTGTAACAGATTTAAGCTCTTATTTGCACGACTTGGCGGATACTGCGGCGGCAATTTCCGCTCTGGATTTAGTGATTTCTGTAGATACTTGTGTGGCACACTTGGCTGGTGCTTTGGGCAAACCCGTGTGGATTTTGCTCTGTTTTGTGCCGGATTGGCGGTGGATGTTGCAACGCGAAGATAGTCCTTGGTATCCCACGGCGCGGCTGTTTCGGCAGTCAACAGCGGGAGATTGGGAAGGAGTTTTAGCTCGGGCTGCTTTGGCGCTGAGAGAAAGAATTTGTCAGCATCAAAAAGCTCTACCGCAAATAGAAACTCAAACTAATATTGAACTATCTCAAAAACAGTTCACTCAGGGCAATATTCTCAAGTTGCAAGGAAGATTTTCCGAGGCGATAGTTTATTTTAAAAATGCTTTGGTTTTGCAGCCGAATTCGATAGAGGCTACCACTAATTTGGCAGTAACGCTGCACCAAACAGGCAATTTAGCCGAAGCTGCCGCCTATTATCAGCGCGCGATAGAAATCGACCATAATTGCGCTCAATCTCACAATAACTTGGGTATTTTGCTGCAAGATCAAGGCAATATAATGGCTGCTATATCTTGCTTTCAAAAGGCGATCGCCCTGAATCCCGTTTACGTCAAAGCTCTCAACAATCTCGGCGCGATACTCCAGCAGCAGGGCGAGTTGCCGAGTGCGATCGCGTGTTTTCATCAAGCACTTTCTGTCAATTCCAATTACGTGCCTGCGCTGGTAAATTTGGGTGCGGCGATGCAAACACAATCTCAGCTAGACGACGCTGAACGGCTGTACGAGCGTGCAATTGGAGTAGAACCAAACAATCCTACAGGGCACTATCACCTGGGAACGTTATGCTTGGGGGCGGGAAAAATAGAACAGGCAATTTCGAGCTTGGAACGAGCCATATCTTTGAACCCTAATTATCTAGAATCTCTTACTAATTTAGGCAGTGCTGTTGAACAATTAGGAGACGTAAATCGAGCAATTTGGTGTTACAGGAAAGCTATCGAACTTGATGGAAATTGTGTTAAAGCTCACTTCAATTTAAGCTTAGTCTTGCTGTTGACTGGTGACTGGTCGCGCGGTTTAGCAGAATACGAGTGGCGGTGGCAAACAGAACAGGCGAAAAAATTGCCACGGTTGAATTTTAACCAACCAGTTTGGGACGGTTCAGATTTGAATGGGCAAACTATTTTGCTCCGCTCCGAACAAGGTTTGGGCGATGCCATTCAATTTGTGCGATACGCCGCAATTGTGCAGCAAAAAGGCGGCAAAGTAATCCTTTCTTGCTATCACGAACTGAAGCGTTTATTTAAGCAGATTCCTGGGATTGAACAAGTGGTGATTCGGATGGATGAATTGCCGAATTTCCAAGTGCAAGCACCGCTGATGAGTTTGCCGTATATTCTCGAAACAAATTTAGAAAATATACCGACAAATGTTCCTTATTTAGCTGCGCCGCCGAATTGGCAATTTTCTCTAAATTCCGATGGTCAGTTTAAAGTTGGGATTGCGTGGGCGGGAAGTGCGGAACATTTGAAGGATTTTCAGCGATCGAGCGATTTAAGCTATTTCCTGCAATTGTTAGATATTCCCGGTGTAAGTTTTTACAGTCTTCAGAAAGAAGTGTCTGCTGACAATCGTAGTTTGTTAACTCAAATTCCCGTGATAGATTTGAGCGACAATTTGAACGATTTTGCCGATACGGCGGCAGTGATATCGCAACTAGATTTAGTAATTTGCGTGGATACCGCTGTCGCGCACTTAGCCGGTGCTTTGGGTAAACCCGTATGGATTTTGCTGTGTTTTATGCCGGATTGGCGGTGGATGTTGGAACGCGAAGACAGTCCTTGGTATCCGACGGCGCGACTGTTTCGGCAGCAAACACCGGGCGATTGGGAGGAAGTATTGGATCGCGTAAAAATAGCCTTAAAACACCTAATCTCTATTCGTTACCCGGCTGTGCCTGGTAACGCAGATCCAGAGGCTCCGCCTCGATTTTCTTTATCGCCCGCACAGGTACAATTTCACATAGCAAATGCCTTAGAAAAACAAGGTAAAAAAGCAGAGGCAGCCGCTCGTTACGAACAAGTAATTGCCGCCTCACCTAGCCACGCCGAAGCCCACAGTTATTTAGGTTATCTCAAACAGGAAAACGGGCAAATAGGCGAGGCTATTTCGCACTACAAACAAGCGCTAGAAACCAATCCCAACCTGAGCGAAACAAACTTATACTTGGGTTCTGCCCTCGAAGAACAGGGACAAGTCGCAGAGGCGATCGACTTTTATAATAAGGCAATTCAACTACGTCCCAACTCCCCAAATTGGCGCTTGAGACTAGCATTAGCTTTGCTTTTAACTGGGAATTTTGATGCTGGTTTTGCAGAGTACGAATCGCGCTGGCAAACTCAACAATTGGATCGGCGCTCTTTTGAGAAACCACTTTGGGACGGCTCGGATTTGCAGGGAAAAACAATTTTATTGCACCCTGAACAAGGTTTTGGCGATACGATACAGTTTATCCGCTACGCTCCTTTAGTTAAGCAAAAAGGTGGCAAAATTATTGTTGCTTGTCATGTGTTGCTGAAGCGTTTATTTGAAGGAATTGCAGGAGTCGATCGAGTAGGAGTCAGGCCGAGCGATTTGATAGATTTTCAAGTGCAAGCCCCGCTGCTAAGTTTGCCCAGAATTCTGGGAACGACTTTGGAAAATATACCGGCGAATATTCCTTATTTAGCTCCGCCACAGGATTTTAAATTTTCCCTACAGCCGAACAATAAACTAAAAGTAGGTATTGTGTGGGCAGGCGGCCCGCTGCACCGCAACAATCATCGGCGATCGTGTAAATTGAGCGATTTTCTGAAATTTGTAGATGTTCCGGGAGTGAGTTTTTACAGTCTTCAGAAAGATTTGTCAGCGGGGGATTCCCTACAGGATAGCTGCGCTTCACGCACTTTATTAAAGCAGCACCAAATTGAAGATTTGAGCGAACATTGCGTCGATTTTGCCGACACAGCAGCAATTATTTCGCAACTCGATTTAGTAATTTGCGTAGATACTTCTGTCGCGCATTTGGCCGGTGCTTTGGGCAAACCCGTCTGGATTTTGCTGTCTTTTGTTCCCGATTGGCGCTGGATGCTGGAACGCGAAGATAGCCCTTGGTATCCCACTGCGCGGTTGTTTAGGCAGCAAAAAGCCGGTGATTGGGATGGAGTTTGCGATCGTATAAAAGCAGCCTTAGAAGAGTTAATTTCTAGTTCTATAAAAGCGGACACCGGGGCACCACCTCTACAATCTACTCGTTCCCAGGCTCAGCCTGGTAACGCCAATCCAGAGGCTCAGCCTCAAATCCAACCCCCAGAAACTCCCGCACAAATTACCGGAATCGGCATTACTTGGCCCCTCAGTATAACCAGCGGCTGGGGAATTTACGCCCTGAATTTAACCCTACAACTGCGGCAAAAGCCCGCCTGGGAAGTTGCACTTTTAGCACCGCCATCAATCACCTCCGAATCGATGAATCCGCTGCATAAATCCCTGTTACTACCTGTAATTGAAAAGCAAAAAAGTTTTCAGGAATTAGTAGGAGCAAATTCCGACAAACAAATCAGTTGTAATTTTCCCGTACTTTACGCTTTGGGGAATAATTTAGCATCCTCTGGAGTAGACAATCAAATTACCAGCGCTTGTCAAATAGGAGTCATATTTTTTGAAGACACGCGAATCACAGCAGAAGCACTAGAAACAGCCAAAAAATATAGCGCGATTGTCGCAGGTTCCAACTGGAATGCGGATGTTTTGAAAAGCTGTGGCTTGACTAATGTGGCGATGGTACATCAAGGAATTGACCCAACAATTTTCCATCCTGCACCTAAATCTAATCTATTTGGCGATCGCTTCGTCATTTTCTCCGGCGGCAAACTGGAATATCGCAAAGGTCAAGATATTGTAATTGCCGCTTTCAAACGATTTCGCGCCAAACATCCAGAGGCTTTGTTACTAACAACATGGCACAACTTCTGGCCTCAGTATATGCTAGGAATCGAACAAACCGGAAACGTTGCGGGACTTCCCAATATCAACTGCGACGGAAGTTTAGGAATTTCCCAATGGTTAGTGGCTAATGGTTTGCCGGTTGACTCTTTTATCGACATCGGCTTAATTCCCAATCACCTCGCGGGACAAATTTTGCGAGAAGCCGACTGTGCTGTTTTCACTAACCGCTGCGAAGGTGGCACTAATTTAGTCGCGATGGAAAGTATGGCCTGCGGAATTCCGACTATTTTATCAGCAAACACTGGTCATTTAGACTTGATTTACAGCAACATTTGCTATCCTTTATGGAGTCAAGGACGAGTTAAACTTACTGCTCCTTTTTCCGGTGTAGAAGGTTGGGGAGAGTCTGAGGTTGCAGAAGTTGTCGAGGCTTTGGAACAAGTTTATACTAATCGCGAAGAATCAAAACGGATCGGTTTAGCGGCGGCTAACTATATGCTGGATTGGACTTGGGAAAAACAGGTTAAGCGTTTTTTGGATGTGATTGCCGATATGTAGATAACACTAAAGTCCTGACTAGAAAATTTAGGAAAATTGTTCGTAGTAAAGACTTTAGTCCTTATAAAAAAGATTAATTTCCAATTGATTCCAATAGTTTCTTAGCACTGTTTACACTTTCAACATCGTATAGTTCGGGATTGTAAGAAACAACTTGTGCTACCAATTTATGATGGTAACTTTGAGCAGTTTCATTCCTAGAACCATGAACGCGACGATAATTAAGAACTATTTCTCTCGTCCCAAAAAAAGGAATACTATGTTTGTGACAATTAACCCAAAATTCCCAATCCTCATAACCTTCTTTCATCTCTGCTTTGTAACCGTTGACCAAATTCCAAACTGATTTGTGATACAATGAAGACGTGCAAATCATATTAAATTGTTTGATCTTTTTTGGTGAATATAAATCATAGCTGGGTATTGTGTGATTTTCCGGGCCGCCAAAAAGTTTATAAGAACCAAATGCTATGCAAGGTACTTTGGATTTTAGACAAATTTCTAAAAGACAAGTCAAGGCATTTGGAGCTAAAATATCATCGGCATCTAAGGGAATTATGTATTCGCCGTTTGCTGCCGATATGCCAGTATTTCTAGCCATTGATATCCCTTGATTAGCTTGTTCTATTAGCCTAATTTGATGCTGGGGATTGGCTGCTATCAAATTTTTGGCTGCTGTGCTAGTAGTATCTAAGCTGCCATCATTGACAATGATTATTTCCCAATTTTTGTAAGTTTGATTGATAACGCTAGTTACTGCTTGCGACAAAAAATGAGCTTGATTGTAACAGGGAATAATCACAGATATCAAAGGTTGACTTTCAAGCTGTGGCGAAGCCGCAATTTGCTGAACGCTTTCAGGATGGTGTGAATGTGAATTTTCGCTAGAATTTCGAGCCGCTTGTAAGCCGTAAAAATAAATCTTTGGATGAACAATCGCTAATTGATTTAAATCGGTATTTTGATACTCATTTACTAACCTGGGATATTTCGATAAGTATTCTTGTTTGACAAAGATTAAGATATTCTGAGCGTACCAAGGCTCTACTTTTTCATTGTTCCAGATTTTTTTTCTCAAGCAATCAATGACTGCAAAACCATTTTGCTGAAAGTAATAAGCCCAATATTGTGGCCACTGTTCGTTAACGTGTTCGACACCGCCTTGAAATGGTATTGCTGCTGAAAACAAAATTACTGGTGCTAGTTGAGTGAGAGAATGAACAAAGTTTTCGGCACAGGTAGCCGGCAAATGTTCGGCAACTTCCAGAGAAATTGCTAAGTCAAATTTTCTGTTTATTTGCAGCGGTTGCTTTAAATCGGCGGATTGGAACTGATTTAAAGGAATTTCTAAAAGAGTGCGATCGACATAATCGCCATCTATTCCCAAACAATCAGCAATTCCCAACTTGTGAAAAGCAGCTAACCAACTTCCCGTACCGCAGCCCACATCCACCACACTTTTAGGTAAAATGGGTTGCAGCAAGTCTAACAGCAGGGGAATAATTTCTCTAGCAGAAGTGCGAGTTCCTTCTCCGATTAATTGGTAAAAATTTCTTGTATAAGATGACTGTTGGTTTTGATTTGTTTGGCGGCCTGTTTGAGAATTAATTGCCTCTAAACTGCTAATATTGTAGCCGTGCAAATGTGCTGGCAACTGCCAGGAAATATTGGGGTCTGGTTGATGTTTTACTGGCTCGACCTTGCCCCGCCAAGCAGCCCCCATAATTTGCATTGTTTGATAAATTACAGTATTCCATCCCCTTTCTTTCAAGTAATCTAAACCTTTAGCAACAGCGGGAGACGCTAAGTCGTGAAATAAAATTATTGCATCTTCCTCCGCCAATTTTTCACAAACAATTGCGTCATTTAACGGCCCCGGTTCTCCGTGTTCTCCGTCAATAAAAATTAACGACCATTTGCGGTTGAATTGAGCGGAAAATTCTTCGACTCTTTGGGGGCTGTAGCCCGGTATTAGCTCGACGGTCGTTTGAACTCCCGACGCATTGAGAGCGCCTTGAATGGAAGCGATGACGCTTTGTCTGATGTCTTCTCTTTCTAACAGCGGATCGACAACATCTAATTCAACTCCGGCGAGTGCTAAATGACAAGCAGACCAACCCAGCCAGCAGCCGATTTCTAAGGCTTTTTTACCTTTGAATTGCAGTGCTGTATTGTAAAGAATGTGTGCTTCGTCGCGGCTGAGAAATCCGACTGAATTAGCACGGCGATCGACATACCAATTGTGCTTGATTTCCCGGCGCAAATAAGGCCACGAAGAAGTCTGAGTATCCCCAACAATCATGTTTGGAAAGTACGCATCTGGGAGAATAACTTTCAATCCGGGCGAGACGTAATCTCCAGTAGGTAATAAAGTATTATTGGCGATTTGCGACTGTCCTTGTGCTGTCATTTTTTTCGCTTTAATGGGTTGGTAGCGGAGGCTAATTTCTACTGTATCTCCGTCTGTTGCGGTTAGTTTAACTCGATCGTGTTTGTATCCAGTCAGGTGCAGGATACCAATTTTTTCCTGCGGCAAGTACGGCTCCACAAAACAGGCTTTTTGCTTGTCCCAAATCGGCAATCCAAAGTTGCAGCTCCAGTTGCAGCGAGCTGGAAGTATCTCTGTTTTGTCGAACATTTCAGTACCGTAAACTAACCGATTTAATGCTACTTGATCTGTCATTAAAACGGAATTTTGCAATCCCTGTTCCAAGTATTCTGCCCAAATTTTCCAGTGCGGCGCGGTTTTGTGCAGGGCAAACACCCCGGCATTGATGGTAGGGTAGCTGTATAACTGCTGGGCTACTTCATCTCCAAAAACTGCTTGATAATCGCGGTAAACAAATTGCCAGTACCAAGCCTGTTTGCCGTAAGGTAAATTATAATTTCGATCTAATTCGTGAACTATTGCCAGCCCCCGTTTCGCCGCGCCTTTAACTAACAGTTCGACACTTGACCAGTCTTGAACCCAAGCATCTGCATCTATCCAAAGGTATATATCAAAATTGGGAAAGTATTTTCGCAAACAAGGTCTAACTAATAGTCCTTTTAAATGTTCGGGAGCTTCATTTCTGCCAGGAAAGTCAAAGTCCCAATCGGGCTTTTGAATGATATTAACTTTTGTTTTGAGCCACTGCAACTGTTCGGGAGTGCAGCCGAGATCGAAAAAGCCGATCGCCACATTTTCACCCTCTGGTTTTTCCCGCACCGATAAAATAGTACCTTGCACCAATTCAAAGTAATTTGCATCGGCGGCCGTAATGATGATAATCTGCATAAAATTAAATATAACTGAGATATTGCACGATTCTCAAGAAGCTTTTTATGGGCGGGCTCTTCGGTCCACGCCACAAGAAAATTCACTCTTTGTGGAACGGGCATCTTGCCCCTTCTTGAGAATGGTGAAATATTTGAGATATAACCAACTACTCTGAGAGAAAGTATACCACGGAGGAGGAATTGTGAAAAACGACAAAGGGAAAGTTTATCTAGTCGGTGCCGGGCCAGGAGATTGTAACTTGATGACAGTGCGATCGCACAAACTGCTATCCCAAGCCGAAGTCTTAATCTACGACGCTCTAATCGACATCCCGCAACTCGAATTAATCCCAGCAACTTGTCGGAAAATCGAAGTCGGTAAACGCGGCGGCAAACCTTCCACGCAGCAGCAAGAAATCAACCGCTTGCTGGTAGAACATTGCCAATTAGGAAAACAAGTAATCCGCTTAAAAAGTGGCGATCCGTTTATTTTTGGTCGTTCCAGTTCCGAAATTCAAGCATTAAAAACAGCGGGCTGCGAGTTTGAAGTAATACCCGGAATTTCTTCCGCCCTATCCGCACCTTTACTAGCAGCAATTCCTCTCACAGATCCGGTAATGAGTCGCTGTTTTGCCGTGATGAGCGCCCACGAACCTGATGCTCTTGAATGGGAAGCTCTAGTGCAGATAGAAACTTTGGTAATATTGATGGGAGGGCGCAATTTAAGCGAGATCATCTGGCAATTGCAAAAGCACGGACGATCGACCGAAACTCCGATCGCCATTATCCGAGATTGCGGCCGCCCCGAACAGCAAATTTGGCTCGGCACTCTCTCCAACATTGTACACCAAACAGCCGGTCAATCTCTATCGCCTTGCGTGATCGTAATTGGCGAAGTAGTTAGATTGCGCGAATATTTAATCCAGCCAGAAACCACAAATATGATCGATACACCTGTCACCATTAATAGCAGCAAATTGCCACTAGCAGGAAAAACCATTTTAGTCACGCGATCGGTTTCTCAGTCGGCTGAATTTAGCGATCGACTCCAGCAACAAGGAGCCCGCGTTATCGAAATGCCCGCCTTGGTAATTGGGCCGCCGTCCACTTGGGAACCATTAGACAGTGCGATCGCACAATTGTCAAGCTTTCACTGGTTAATTCTCACTTCCCACAACGCTGTAGACTGCTTTTTTCAACGATTACAAGCAAAAGGCAAAGACGCCCGCAGCTTGTTTGGTATTAAAATCGCAGTAGTCGGGAAAAAAACAGCAGAAAGTTTGCGATCGCACTCTCTACAACCAGACTTTATTCCCCCCAACTTTGTCGCCGATTCCCTAGTCGAGAACTTCCCCGATAACTTGCAAAACTGCAAAATCCTATTTCCGAGAGTAGAAAGCGGCGGCCGAGAAGTTTTAGTTAAAGAATTCACCGCCAAAGGAGCGCAAGTAATAGAAGTACCAGCTTACCAATCTTGCTGTCCCGAAACTATCGAGCCGATCGCCCTATCCGCACTCCAAAATCAAGCCGTAAATATCATAACATTTGCCAGTTCCAAAACCGTACATAACTTTTGCAATCTCATACAACAAAGCCCAAAATTGTCCTTGTCTAAGGATTGGTTGCAAAGCGTTTGCATTGCATCCATTGGCCCGGAAACTTCCAAAAGCTGCCAAAATTTATTGGGTAAGTTAGATGTGGAAGCTAAGGAATATACCTTGGATGGGCTGACTGAGGCGATCGTTGAATGGGCACAAGCGAGGTTGTAAAATAGTTGTACGATCATTAGGAGGAAAGAAACATGACCGCAAAAGACCAACTTCTTCAAGAACTCGACCAAGTGCCAGAACCCTTGCTGCTGAAAGTGCTTGAATTTGTCCGTTCCTTAAAGACTGAAGAAGAACAACAAAAACTAGAAGCCAAAGCATGGCAGGCATATCTAGATTCAGAACGCGAAAGAAAGGAGGTTTATCGTCGCCTTGCCAACTCCTAATTTTGTCAGCAAAAGTATGGTTGTCAATATCCACGCCAGACAGGTAGAAAGATTTGGTGGCACTCCCGGCGTCAGAGATGAAGGCTTGTTAGAGTCGGCTTTGGCTCAACCGCAAGCAACTTTTAGCGGTCAATTGTTGCATCCGACAATTGCCGAACAAGCTGCTGCTTATCTCTATCACATAGCGATGAATCATGGGTTTATTGACGGTAACAAGCGATCGGCTTTTGCGGTGACAGATACTTTTTTGCGTTTAAATGGTTCCACTCTGAATTTGACGGACGATCGAGCATATGATTTAGTCATGCGAGTCGCACGGGGAACCATGACTAAGGAAGAACTAACCACCGAGTTTGAGTCATGTATTGTTTAGTTTTAATAAGTAAGTTGGGCAGTGCGCTACATTGGGATTAATTAAGGTGCACCCCCGCACCATATAGTGAAAAAGGGAATCGCGGAACAAAAAAGCGAGTAAAATTATCATCACTAAAGAACAAAGCCGAGATCCTTTGCGTCAAATCAGTAATAAAACTAAACAGAAAAAAGCACAAACCGCCGATCGCCCTTCCTCCACCAAATCCCGCTACCCAACTACTAATTAGCAATAGCCATGAATATAAATTTTTCTCGTTACGACACCTTAACCACCCTGCTAGCAGGAACTACCGCAGCCTTAACCATAGTCATCAGCCAAAGTGCGATCGCCAAAACGCCCCAAGAAGTCGCCAGCATTGCCGGGCCGCTGACAGTACAAATTAACAGTTCCCTCGGAGACGGTTCTGGCGTAATTATTGCCAAAAAAGGTAAAACTTACACAGTTTTAACAGTCAATCACGTCGTAGAAAAAGCAGACGTGAAATACACCGTTCGCACCTCTAAAGGCAAAAACTATCAAGCAACTGCCGTCACCCGCTTGCAAACCGCCGAAACTGACCCGGATTTAGCCGTAGTCAAATTTGAAAGCCCCGAAGAATATCCAGTCGCGACGATCGCAGATTCCGATCAAGCCGTCATCGGCACTCAAATCTTCGTTTACGGCTATCCCGCTACAGGCGGACTTTTCGGCGCCGAACGAGAACCAGAACTCTCTCCCGGACTCGTTACCAGCCGCCCCGGCAACCGCCCGGAAGGTTACACTTTGCGGTATCAGGCAGTAACTTGGAGTGGCATGAGTGGCGGCCCAGTTTTTGACTCCGAAGGTCGAGTTATCGGTTTACACGGACAAGGCGAATTCGGTTTCGCGCAAACGAGTTCCGGCGAAGTCGCCCCGATTAAAACCGGATTTAACGCAGCAGTTCCCATCAATACATTTATCGCCAAGCTGGTGGCGGCGGGAATCAACAAATCTGAGTTGAAAGTAGACCATACTCCCGCAACGATCGGCCCGGTATCCACCGCCAATCCCCAAGACGCCCAAGCCTATTATTTTCGAGGACTTTCGCTGTTAGATCAAGGAGATGCTTCGGGGGTTTTGGAGGCGATCGCCGATTTCAACAGAGCACTCGCTTTCAAGCCCCAATATACCCCTGAATTGTATTTTAATATCGGTAATGCCCGCACTTTATACGTCGCCCTACTCGATCCCGCATTGGACAACGGCCGCTATCCAAACCCTATTGAACCATACACGAAGGCGATCGAAGCCAATCCCGGTTTTGCCGACGCCTACTACAACAGAGCTTTAGCTTACCTTGTAAAAAAAGACAAACCCAAAGCAATTGCCGACTTTCAAAAAGCAGCAGAACTTTACAAGCAAGGCGGCAGAACAAGTGCCTATCAAGACGCGCTCAACCGAATCAAACAATTGCAGGAGAATTAGAATTTAAGAATTAAGAATTAAAACGATCGATCGCCCTAAATCCGCAAATTATCCCTACCCAACTACTAATTAGCAATAGCCATGAATATAAATTTTTCTCGTTACGACACCTTAACCACCCTGCTAGCAGGAACTACAGCAGCCTTAACCATAGTCATCAGCCAAAGTGCGATCGCCAAAACGCCCCAAGAAGTCGCCAGCATTGCCGGGCCGCTGACAGTACAAATTAACAGTTCCCTCGGAGACGGTTCTGGCGTAATTATTGCCAAAAAAGGCAAAACTTACACAGTTTTAACAGTCAATCACGTCGTAGAAAAAGCAGACGTGAAATACACCGTTCGCACCTCTAAAGGCAAAAACTATCAAGCAACTGCCGTCACCCGCTTGCAAACCGCCGAAACTGACCCGGATTTAGCCGTAGTCAAATTTGAAAGCCCCGAAGAATATCCAGTCGCGACGATCGCAGATTCCGATCAAGCCGTCATCGGCACTCAAATCTTCGTTTACGGCTATCCCGCTACGGGCGGACTTTTCGGCGCCGAACGAGAACCAGAACTCTCTCCCGGACTCGTTACCAGCCGCCCCGGCAACCGCCCGGAAGGTTACACTTTGCGGTATCAGGCAGTAACTTGGAGTGGCATGAGTGGCGGCCCAGTTTTTGACTCCGAAGGTCGAGTTATCGGTTTACACGGACAAGGCGAATTCGGTTTCGCGCAAACGAGTTCCGGCGAAGTCGCCCCGATTAAAACCGGATTTAACGCAGCAGTTCCCATCAATACATTTATCGCCAAGCTGGTGGCGGCGGGAATCAACAAATCTGAGTTGAAAGTAGACCATACTCCCGCAACGATCGGCCCGGTATCCACCGCCAATCCCCAAGACGCCCAAGCCTATTATTTTCGAGGACTTTCGCTGTTAGATCAAGGAGATGCTTGGGAGGCGATCGCGGATTTCACCAGAGCACTCGCTTTCAAGCCCAAATATACCCCTGAATTGTATTTTAATATCGGTAATGCCCGCACTTTCATCACCGCCGGCTTGCCTCAAACCGAACCCACACGCGGTTCCACTGCGATTCAAGCATACACGCGGGCGATCGCAGCCAATCCCGGTTTTGCGGACGCTTACTACAACCGAGCTTTAGCTTACCTGGACAACCAAGACCAACCGAAAGCAATTGCCGACTTTCAAAAAGCAGCAGAACTTTACAAGCAAGGCGGCAGAACGAGTGCCTATCAAGACGCGCTCAGCAGAATCAAACAATTGCAGTAGAATGAGAAGTTAATAATTAAGAATTAAAAATGACTAATCCCATTTTTAATTCTTAATCAAGTTCCTACAAACAGCAGGTAAATAACAATGACTGCTATCACCTTAAACCTCAATTCCATCATCAAACTAACTTCAGAACAGTTTTATCAACTGTGTGAAGAAAACCCGGAATTGAAACTTGAACGGAATGCCAACGGAGAATTAATTGTCATGCCCCCAACCGGAGGAGAAACGGGAAAAAGCAACTCAACAGCGAATGCTCAAATCTGGACGTGGAACGATCGAACCGAACTCGGAGAAGTGTTTGATTCCTCCACAGGTTTTACTCTGCCCAATAAAGCCGATCGATCTCCTGATGTCTCCTGGGTAGAAAAATCCCGCTGGTCAGCTTTGACGCCCGAACAAAGAGAAAAATTCATCCCGCTTTGTCCCGATTTTGTCATTGAATTAGTCTCGCCCAGCGACAGTTTGAAAAAAACTCAGGAAAAAATGCAAGAATATATGGAAAATGGCTGCCGTTTGGGTTGGTTGATTAACCGCAAAAAACAAGAAGTAGAAATTTATCGTCCCGGTCAAGAAGTGGAAGTTTTACAATCTCCTCTCATCCTTTCTGGGGAAAATGTTTTGCCTGGATTTGTTCTCAATTTGCAAAAAATTTGGAAGTAGAATAATTTAATTTTGACTTATATCATCTTCGGTAAAATAACCGTTACCATTTCGTACTAAAGAATGGAAGTCAGAGCGATTTGGAGCGCGACTCTTCGTCTTAACTACGAACCAATTTCGCTATCGTTTGAGCGAGATAATATTAGCTGGGAATGGGATAAAATTATAAGTATCCATAAAATTAATGTGCTAGAATTAGAGTTCAAACAATTCACGCTAAAAATGTCACATTAGAAGAATTAAAAACGCTTCTTGACCTGCAACTTGTCACAGACGACCAGTTTTTTAGAGAATGGCAAGACCAATTGCCAGAAATCACCGACTTTCAAAAACGACAGCTAGATCAGATTAAAGCGGGTTACTTCAACTTGCTAGAGTATCCGCCAATGCTGGAAAAAACCATCAGTTTGTCCCTCGCCTATCCGCTGTTATTTGTCGGCGAGTTTTATCTGCATCCTTTCTACATTAAACCCAAAAAATAAGTCTAAATTTCCGAAGCAGATGAAGGCATTATCATCAAAGGCAGCATCAACACTTAAGTTTTAAAAGAGCAGTTTTTGCTGATGGTAATAGAATCGAAATGAGTTGTGTTTTCGCTCGAAGCGGGCTTGGCGCAAATCTTAGCTTATATGCTGGCAAATCCCAACCCGGACAAACCTAGTTACAGCATACTTACTACAGTTTGTGACAGTTTTTATTCCAACTTTACCACATATTGGGTGTGTTAAAATAATACCTAGGGTAATTTTTTTATCCATCTATAAAAAAGATAATTAAGCCGCATTTAGTATTATTGATCGACCGTTAAAACCCTTATTTAAGCGTGGGTTTATGGAGGCTGCCGAGCCTTTAAGGTACCTGCCGAAAACCCAGCGGGTAAAGAGATTGGGAATTATGGGAGAGGTTTATTGGAGATATAGCCACAAACTCGATAACTAAACTGGATTCGGGAGCAGAGGTAGAATTAACTCCACAATTTTGTCATAGTTAAAGTTATTCACACAATCAATTAGCGCACTGGAAAGGGTTGATTTAGATGCGGGAATTTGTTTGATTAGCTCGTTCATGACTTCAGGATCAACATAGTAGGCAGCTTGATACATTTGTTCTAACCACTGAGAAGACATCACGGCTAGATCTTCTGGAGATAAATAATCAACAAATAGTTTTTGGGAATCTTTTCCTACCACTGTGTAGATGTACTCTACTCCCAAGTGTTGAGCGAGTTTGTCAAAGACGAGATCTTCCTGAAATGGCTTGCTCATAAAGTCGTCACAACCAGCAATAAGAGCTTTCTCTCGTTCTTCTTCAAAAGCACTGGCAGTTAAAGCAATAATGACAGTCTTTTGTCCATGAGGGTGTTCTCTAATGCGTTTAGTAGCTGTGTAGCCATCCATAATCGGCATTCGTAGATCCATCCAAATCAGGTGTGGGGACCAACTTTCCCACAGGGATAGTGCTTCAACTCCCTGTGTTGCTTGGCGCACCTCAAAACCGACTGAGGTAAGGAGTTTGACCAATAAGCGGCGATTTTCCTCTACATCTTCAACCACAAGGATGCGGTAAGTTGGTTGTCCTCGATCTATACCAATCACTCTTTGTTTAAGGAATTCTGAGGCAAGGCAGACTGTTTGAGGTAACTTTACCCCAACTTCAAAGTAAAAAATGCTGCCCTGATTCAATGTGCTTTGAACCCGAATCTGACTACCCATGAGTTGGACAAATCTTTGGCTGATAGCTAGACCTAGACCAGTACCTTGATTCAATTTATTCCCAGCTTCAGCTTGCACGAACGCCTTAAATAAACTGTCAAGTTCTGTTGGATCAATTCCCACTCCAGTATCCTCAATTTCAAAACATAGGCGACAGGACGTTGGGTCGATCTGTTCTGATCTTACTCGTAAGGTGACGCTTCCTTGATTAGTAAACTTAATCGCATTACCGAGCAGATTGACTAAGACTTGATACAGTTTTTTCTCATCGCTATGCACAAATGGGGGCAGATTGGGTTCTCGCTCGACAATTAGTTTCAATCCTTGCGATTGGGCTTTAATTTGCAACATTTCTTCAATAGAAATCAGCAAAAATTTGAGGTCAAAATCAGAAAGAGAGAGTGTCATCTGTCCGCTCTCAATTTTGGATAAATCTAAAATGTCGTTAATCAATTCCAATAAATGTGTGCCGCTACGATTGACGATCGCCAGATCTTGTTGGAGTTCGGGAGTCAGAACCGGATCGTAACTCATCAATTGCGTAAATCCCAAAATAGCATTGAGAGGAGTACGGAGTTCGTGGCTCATATTGGACAGGAACATACTTTTGGCTCGGTTTGCTGTTTCTGCTGCTTCTTTAGCTTGCTGAAGTTCCAACTCGGCTTGTTTGCGATCGTTAATGTCAATTAAATATCCCAACATTTCCACTGGTCTACCTGCAGGATCTCGAATTAGTCTGAGTTGACCGAGTATCCAGCGATAAACCCCATCTGAGCGACGAAGACGGTATTCATGTAAATAAAAATCATTGATGAATGGATTGGCTAAGCCATTAAGCACTCGTTCTACATCATCTGGGTGTAAGTTATGCACCCAAAATTCAGAATCTTCTAAAAACGCAATGCTTTCATAGCCCAATACATCTTTGATATTTTCGCTGATGAACGTTCCTTCATAATTCCCACCAGGTTTACAGCTAAAAATAACGACTGGGCTGTAGTTCAGGAGAAAGTTGAGGCGATTTGTGGTAGCTTGCAAGGCTTGCTCAGCCAGTTTTAGCTCTGTTGCGTCCTCCTGAACCGCAACATATACAGTTCCATATTCAGGATGCTCAAACCTAGATGTATGAACCCTACACCAAAAAAGTCTTCCATTTTTTTTCTTATTGTACACTTCATATTTTGCTTCTCCTTTCTGCTCAATTTGAGTGACAATATCTAGAACGCTTGCGTCTGGTGTAATCTCTGTATCGACATAATTCAAGATACCAACGGGTTGACCTGCGAGTTCGCCATCTGTGTAGCCAAACATAGCGTCAAATTTGGGATTGGTGTAGACTATCGTCAGCTCTGAGGCTTTAATTAAACACACTCCACCTGCCATGTTATGCATAATAACACTCTGAAGTTCGAGCGTCTTTTGAGTTTCTTTTCGAGCGGTAATGTCTTGGATTTGAGCAATAAAATGCAGTGGATTTCCCTGTTCATCTTGTACTATCGCTCCATCAAGAAGAATCCAAATTATATGTCCTTGTTTATGGAAATACCGTTTTTCCATTTGGAAAGTTGAAATTGTTCCTGCTAATAACTGATGTACATAGCTAAGATCCAGGTCTAAATCGTCGGGATGGGTAATGTCTTGGAAAGTTAACGCTAACAACTCTTCTGAGGAGTAGCCAAGAATCTGACATAAAGCAGGATTGACTTTAACCCAGTGCCCATCAAGTGAAACGATCGCCATTCCAATAGACGCATTTTCAAAGGCATTGCGAAACTGCTCTTCACTGTTTCGTAATGCCACCTCAATTTGTTTGCGTTCGTTTTCAGCCCGCTTGCGCTCGTTGATCTCCTTCTCTAAGGCTTGATTGGCCGCAATAAGTTGAGCTGGACTAGGTAAAGCTAAGGCTGATGGAATTAACAAAACTAGCTCAGATGCAGTATATATAGAAATCAGAGCAGTAATAGCTTTAAGTCCTCCAGAAACCCAATAAGTAGGAAACCAAAGCGTCCAAATTTCCATGATATGAGTTGTACCACAGGCAATTATGAAGGCGCCAAACAGAAAAAATACTTTCTGAAAAGGAGTATCTTGGCGCTGTCGCACAAAGTAGATTAGCATGATTGGGATGGAGTAGTAAGCTAAAGCAATTAAACCATCGGATAAAATATGTAATCCTACTAAGTTTGTTTGCCAGAGATAGCAGTGACCATGAGGAATGAATTCTCCAGTCTCAAAAAATTGTGTAATCATATCTAACCTGCATTATTCATGAGTGCTGAAGTGCTTAGCGATTGAGTTCTGCCATTGCCCGCTTCATGGTCGAAGTCATACCGGGAAAACCACTTTTGAGTAGGGAGATGTCAAATTGCCAACCCAGCAGTACGAGACATCCGATCGCAATGACGAGTAGGCTTGCCCTTTAATAAATGTGCTTGTTCATAAATCGGCTGCTTGGGTTGAAAAAATCTTCTCCTCATGTTACCCGAAACGAATAAGGGCAACCACGGGGGGATTATCCCTACCTCAACAAGTCAGATATTGTAGGGGCTGTGCCAGCGTGCCACTCCTAGAACTCTGCGATCGCATGACTTGTTTCTACGTCAAGTGAGTGGATAACCTAATAATTCAAGTATACTCTTGTTCATAGGGTTGTAGTCCTCTACCAGAAAAGTATGGAAAGCAGTAGGATTCTCGATATAACTAGCGATATAGTTAGCGATCCAGCTACCAACTACCGAGGCAATATTTTAATTGTTGACGATCGGCCTGATAACCTGCGTCTTCTGGGCCGTACTTTGAGCGCACATGGTTATAAAGTTCGCTGTGCCACAACAGGTGAAATGGCGATCCGAGCCGCCCAATCGCCAGGGACGGAACTAATTTTACTCGACATTAAATTGCCAGATTTGGATGGCTATGAAGTTTGTAAACAATTAAAATCTGACGAGCAAACCACAGGCATTCCGATAATTTTTTTGAGTGTTCTCAATGAAACTTTCAATAAGGTTCAGGGGCTGGCTGTTGGTGGCGTAGATTATATTGCTAAGCCGTTTCAAGTCGAAGAAGTATTAGCTCGTGTCGAAACTCACCTAACCATCCGACGGTTGCAGCAAAGCCTCCAAGAGCAGAATTTACGTCTCTTGAGAGAAATGGAAGAACGCCAACGTCTCGAAGCGTCCCTCTTTGCCGAAAAAGAACTCGCTCAAGTGACTCTCCAATCGATTGGTGATGCAGTGATTACTACCAATGCTCAAGGTAATGTGCGATTTTTCAATCCTATCGCTGAGCAACTGACAGGCTGGAAGGCTCATGAGGCTCAGGGACTCCCTCTGTCTACAGTCTTTAAAATTATCAATGAAGTAACGCGAAAGCCAGTAGAGAATCCGATCAACAAGGCTCTGTTGGAGAAGCGAATTGTGGGCTTAGCTAACCATACTATACTGATTGCGCGCGATGGGACGGAGTATGCCATTGAGAACTCAGCAGCACCAATTCGAGACTGCCAAGGTCAAATTATCGGGGCAGTCATCGTCTTTCATGATGTTACCGAATCGCGCAATCTTGCTCGTCAACTGTCTTGGGAAGCCAGTCACGATGCTCTGACGGGTTTAATCAACCGTCGAGGATTTGAGCAGCGACTAATTGAGGCGATCGCCTCTGTTCAAGATAGCAATCAGCAGCACGCTCTCTGTTATTTAGATTTAGATAAGTTTAAAGTCGTTAACGATACCGCAGGTCATTGTGCTGGCGATGAGCTACTGCGCCAAATCACTACACTTTTACAAAATGGAGTCCGCGCTAATGACACATTGGCTCGCTTGGGAGGTGACGAATTTGGTCTTTTGCTTAATAAATGTCCCCTCTCTAAAGCAGCTCAGATTGCGGAAAACCTCAAAGACCTAGTGCATCAGTTTCGGTTTAGTTGGGATAGGAAAACCGTAATTGCTCAACCCCCTTGACAAGAAGACAAGATAGACATTAGATCAAGGAATGGAAAAACTCCCCGACCTAAAACAGCTATCGAACGAGGCAAAAGAAGCCTTGATAGTAGAGCTATGGGAGAAAATCCAAAAACTAAC
>NZ_JAMPLN010000037.1:0-58052 GCF_040004035.1 Microcoleus vaginatus FACHB-2002
GTTAGTTTTTGGATTTTCTCCCATAGCTCTACTATCAAGGCTTCTTTTGCCTCGTTCGATAGCTGTTTTAGGTCGGGGAGTTTTTCCATTCCTTGATCTAATGTCTATCTTGTTTTCTTGTCAAGGGGGTTGAGCAATTACGTTTTTTTGTTGGTTCGATATACAAAATTAAATCAGCAACAGATAAAGATAAAGACGCTAAGTATTCTTTTCTAGCTCATATTGACCACAAGCGTATTACTCACAGCACGTTGGAAAAGGTTATTGGCAGCTTTGTTGTAGAGCTTGACAAGGCTCTGCGATCTAAATCATCTGTCACAAAGCGAGAGGATGCGCTCAAATGGCTAAGTAAAGCTCATGCAGAGTTAAGCAAAACAGCTTCTAACTTACCACCTCTCAATGACCTTGTTGTGGAGCTAGAGTATGAGTTACGAAATACTATACCGAAAGTTATTGATGCCACCAATCCAGATAAGGAACCAAAATACAGCCCAGGTATAAACATTCTAATTGGAGGAAACCGCTTGGGGCGTGGTGTAACTATTGAAGGATTGATGATTACTTATTACGGGCGTGATGCCAAACAAAAGACGATGGACACAGTTCATCAGCACGCGCGAATGTTTGGTTATCGCCAGGAATTGTTAGATGTTACTCGCCTCTTTTTACCCAAACACATTTTAGAAGATTTCCGCGCTATTCATGAATCAGATGAGGGTATGCGTGAAGTAATTGATGAGGACACTGGCAAAATTAAGCTTACGCCAGTGTGGGTTGGTCGCCAACTTAGACCAACCCGTGCAAATGTCCTTAATCCAGCAGCTATTGGTGTATTTACCCCAGGATCTTCTATTTACCCCCGCGATCCATTATGGAAATCTTCGGAAGTTAAAAAACACACAGAAGCACTCGATAAACTTCTGTCTACATTTAACGGAGATGATGAATATCATGAAGTAGACATCGACTCTTTAATCGAGATTATTTCAGAAATGCCAAGCCGTTCCTGTTCTGGGTATGTCTGGGAAGATGAGCGAGTCAAACAGGCACTTCAATCAATGAAAAAACAAAAGATTCATAAGGGTATTCTCAACGTTCGTCGAGGTAAAAGGGGTGGTGATGGGCTGGGCTTGAAAAATCAAACTACTCGACCTTGGCGGGATGGTTTTGCACAAAGTCAGTGGCTAAGTAAGCCCAGACAAAAATACACTGATGTCCCTGTACTCGTTGTTATGTATGAAAAAGGTGAAAAACAAGATTATTGGGACGATCAACCTCTGTATTTGCCAACACTGATTCTGCCTAAGAACAAATTCGTCTTTATGTTTAATTACTCAGAGGAATCAGAAGAAGTAGAAGAGCAGCAAGAAGATGAACTAGAATGGGATGATTCAGAGAAAATAGACGAAAATTAATTGATACCACAAGCATCATCTAATTCACCATAAGTCGTCAGAGAAGGAGGATGATAATTTTTTGTATAGGTATAAAAAGCTTAGGAAAAATATTCTGGTGGTAGGGTAGAGATTCAATTTTTATTTGCAGAAGATGGATAGAAGAAACTACCGTAAAAGTGCGGGTACTCATCGCGCAATAACTTCTCATCATATCAGCCATAATAGTAACAAGTAAGTTTACTAAAAGCGAATAAATAACTATGGTCACTGCTACTGCTGCACAGAAGAATTTTACTTTAGAAGACTTCATGGCTAATCCCCCCGACAACATGGAATGGGTGGACGGACAACTCGTGGAGAAAAATGGAGCCACGCTCAAGCATGGTAAAATTCAATCAAGCCTGGGTTGTGCTTGGGCAAATTACATGATTTCCAGCAAACAAGGAGGAGAACTTTATATTTCACCACCTTGCCACACTAACCGACAAATTCGCCGGCCCGATGTCGCTTATCTCATACCCGAATTAGTTGCAAAACTTGGCAACCTTGCCACTTTGCCCCAAAGTTTTCCGTTAATTTCCGAAATAGTTTTACCCACCGATATTGCTGAAGATGTCTTTCTCAAAGCACAGGAATATTTAGAATCTAGCTGTCAGGAAGTTTGGCTAGTTTTTCCAGAAAGTCGTTTAATATTCGCGATGACTCAAAATCAAATATTGACATTTAGATCCGGCGATACCGCCAGCACCCAACAAATCCTGATCGGTTTTAGCATCGATGTCGATCGATTGCTAGCTTAAACATCAAACTAAATTGCTACAATATCTTTAAGACTCCCCCAGTCCGCGCAGGCGGACTTCGTTTGTATAGCCCCGAATTCTATTCGGTGGCGTTTAATCGAGACTTCGTTTGTATAGCCCCGAATTCTATTCGGTGGTGTTTAATCCTTCGTTTGTAGGGCCTCCGAATTCTATTCGGTGGTGTTTAATCCAGATTTAATATCCCACCATTATCGGAGCAAACCGCCATGTCAGACGACTTTTCCTTAAACGAGCTTTTAAATAGAAGTTACTACGCCTTCAAAGACGCAGAAAACCAAGTGGGACAGTGCAATGTTTTAGTCATCGGCAAAACCGGTGTCGGCAAAAGTACCCTGATCAATTCCGTTTTTCGCCAACGCTTAGCAGAAACCGGAGTCGGCCGCCCCATAACTCAAGGCATTCGCCAATATACCAAACCGAATTGCCCAATTACAGTCTACGATACTCCCGGACTCGAACTCAACGCCGAACAAATTAAAGTTATTCAATTAAACGTTGCTAAACTGATTGAAGACCAAAGACTCCTGCACCCAAAAGAACACATTCACGTCATCTGGTACTGCATCAATCACAGTGCCAATAGAATAGAATCTGTGGAGGAAAGCTGGCTAAAAGAAATGGAAGTCAAAGAGGTACCAGTTCTTTTAGTGCTGACTCAGACGACATCTAAAAAGCCGGGTGAGTTTTTCAAGCAACTGGAACACATGAATTTACCAGTCAGTCAAATCATCCCTGTGATGGCTGAGCCGGAAGAAATCGATGAGGATTATACAGTAAAGTCTCACGGTTTAGACAAGTTGGTAGATGCAACTGTTCAACTGTTGCCGGAAGTAGCTAAAAAAGCTTTTGTTAAAGAACAAATTGCCAATATTGCGCTCAAATCTGACATGGCATTTAAGTACCTAAGTGCTTATGTAGCCGGTTCTGCCATTGTCGGTGCGACTCCTGTACCGTTTGCTGATGCGCCGATTTTGATGACGATGCAAACGGCAATGATTGCTAATATTACTGTGATTTTTGGAATGCCCTTTGATAAGGGGTTTATTTCGGCCATGCTGTCTGCTATTAGCGGCGCTGGCGGGGTTACTGCTATCGGCAGAAGTATTGTTACTAATTTGATTAAAATGATTCCTGGTGCGGGTACTGTTGTGGGCGGTGCTATCTCCGGTGCAACGGCCGCAACTCTCACGCTTGCCCTCGGTTTGGCTTACATTGAAGTGCTTAAAGCTTATATGAAAGCTCAAATTAATGGGGAACAACTTTCTTTGCAGCAGTTGACAAAGATGTTTGTGGATTTTTATAAGGATTATGCTAGTTCTGGGCGTAAAACTTTGAAGGATGACAAACCGAATCAACCTAAGCCTCCCAATCAAATTAATATTGAGTAAATTGGGCATGGGGCATAGGGCATAGGGCATAGGGCATAGGTTATTTGTTAGTTCCAATTCCCAATTCCCAATTACCAATTACCAATTGATTGCTACAATATGAGTTAATTCTGCAAAAGAGAGTAAATGGCTATGGTAATGGCTGCCGTTTTATCAGAAAATGTTTCTCTAGAAGACTTCATGGCTAATCCCCCCGACGATATGGAATGGGTGGACGGGCAAATTGTGGAGAAAAATGGCATGACAGTAAAACACAGTCGAATCCAATCTAGACTTGATCGTTCTTGGGGAAATTACAAAGATTCTAGCGGACAAGGCGGCGAAGTGTATACAGAAGTTCCTTGCCGTACTGACAGGCGAGTGCGCCCTTCTGATGTAGCTTATCTGACTCCTGAACTTGTTGCTCAATATGGCGATGTTCCTAGTTTGCCTCAAAGCCCGCCGTTAATTGCAGAAATAGTTTCTCCTACTTATATTGCGGAAAAAATATTTCTGAAAGCACAAGAGTATTTAGATTCGGGTTGTCTGGAAGCTTGGATTGTTTTTCCAGAAAGTCGCTGGATATTGATAATGACTCAAACTCACAAGTTAACTTTTAACCTGGGTTATACAGTCAGCACTCAGCTAGTGCTGCCCGGTTTTAGTGTTGCGGTTGATGAGTTGTTGGGTTGAAGGCAAAAAATTAATTAGGTATAAGTGCTTTGTGGCACAGTTCCGCCGTGAGGCTTGTAATAATTTGTGAAAAAGTCATTGACAAAATGCCGCTCGCTCGCCCCAGCCAATTAATAAAAAAAATTATCAATAAAAACAGCAGTTGTAAATTTGCACAAAAGCACAAACAGCGGTAAAATACTGATTGCTTTGTTTCCAAATCTAGCGTAAATTCCAATTGGGGAATTAAAACCAATAATTGAAATATGTCTAAGACTTACACTGTTGAATTGATCCACCAAGGCTCTACCTATACCGTAGAAGTACCCGAAGATAAACAAATTCTCCGCGCCGCCAACGCGGCCGGCATTGAGTTGCCGAGTTCATGCAATGCGGGGGTTTGTACTACTTGCGCTGGTAAAATTATTGAAGGGAAGGTCGATCAAGCTGATGGTATGGGCGTTAGTCCGGATCTTCAGGAAGAAGGTTATGTGTTGCTGTGTGTTGCTTATCCCCGATCGAACTTGAAGATAGAAACAGAAAAAGAAGACATTGTGTACGATCGCCAATTCGGTAAATCCTAGGACTAAGCTAAAATTGACCTAAGTACCGTTAGCGGTAAAACCACTATGGATCGCCCTATGACCACCCATTTCATTTCCGCAGAAGTTGACCTCCACGAGACCGCCGAGCAACTGCACTCGGCTATTGAAATTGAACTGCAAAAGTACGGCGAACCCCTGCGGTGGGCAGTCACAGATGTGGATGTCGATCGGCAAAAGGCTGTGGTAGAAGGCTACGTGCTCGTGGAAGCATCCCCCGCAACACCGTGAACCCCCGCCCTTTGACAGTGGTTTTGATAGTCCCCACAGGCGTTGGAGCCTCGATTGGTGGGTTTGCAGGAGATGCGCTGCCGGTGGCTAGGGCGATCGCCCAAATTTCAGACACCCTGATCACTCACCCCAACGTCCTCAACGGGGCTCAACTTTATTGGCCGATACCTAACGCTCTCTACGTTGAAGGTTACGCTCTTGACAAATTTGCTGCCGGAGGCTGGGGCCTGCAACCGGTACATCAAAATCGCATCGGCTTAATCCTCGATTCCGCGATCGAACCAGACTTGCAGTTGCGGCACTTGCAGGCGGCTGATGCAGCGAGAGCTACATTGGGCTTGAATATAACTGATTGTGTTTTAACCGATCGCCCTCTGCAAGTAGAATTGCGTATTTCTGAATCAGGCGCATCCTGGGGGACGATCGGCAATCCCGACAGTTTATTGCGCGCGGCAGAAAAATTAATCACACAAGCAAGAGTAGAGGCGATCGCAGTTGTAGCCAGATTTCCCGACGATCAAGGCAGCCTCGCCCTCGAAAACTACCGCCGCGGCAAAGGAGTTGATCCCCTCGCCGGCGCGGAAGCTGTGATCAGCCACCTCGTCGTCAGGACGTTTAAAATCCCCTGCGCCCACGCCCCCGCGTTGTCTGCGCTTCCCCTCGATCCGCACCTGTCCCCGCGATCGGCTGCTGAGGAAATCGGCTATACTTTCCTACCTTGCGTGCTTGCCGGCCTCAGCAAAGCTCCCCAATTGGTAGCGCCAGAAAGCCAGCAGCACAATCAATTATCAATTACCGCCGATCGAGTCGATGCGGTGGTGATACCCGCCACAGCCTGCGGCGGCAGTGCTATTCTGAGTTTGAGTGGGCGATCGTCCGTACAAATTATCGCGGTGGGGGACAACAAAACCCAGATGCAGGCGACTCCAGAAAAACTCGGAATCAAAGCTTTGCAGGTAAACTCATATTTAGAGGCGATCGGAGTTTTGGTCGCTTTGCGAGCCGGCATCAGTCCAGCTTCCTTGGGTGCAGACATCTCCTCCCTGCGTTGTTTGTCTGACTAAACCCAACAAATCTCAAATCTCAAACCTCAAATCTAAAAGTGATTAAGTGGCAGAAAAAATTCCCGGAAATCCTGAAATTGAACCCTTGACGCGCACCCAAGTTTTAGTAGCAATGGGCGTGACAGCAATTATGTTGCTGGCGGTAGCTAAATTGTGGTTGCTATTTGGATCGGTATCGCTTTTGCCAGTCAAATTGATAGGAATGGACTTGCTCAAAGGATGTGCGCTCGGACTGGCAATTACAGGCGGCAGTGCGATCGTTTATCACCTCTGGCCGGGTTATCGCCGGAGTGCAGACGTTTACTTGGAAGTAGTTCTCAAACCTTTGTTTTGGCCTGATTTAATTTGGCTGGGACTGCTGCCGGGACTTAGCGAAGAATTGCTATTTCGAGGCGTGATGCTGTCTGCTTTGGGATTGAATCTTACCAGTATAGTTTTATCGAGTTTTTGTTTCGGCATTCTGCACTTGGGAGGCATGGATCAGTGGCCTTATGCTGTTTGGGCAACGGCTGTCGGATTGCTGTTGGGTTACAGCGTTTTAGCTACTGGCAATTTGTTAGTGCCAATTACGGCTCATATCTGCACGAATTTGATTTCGAGCTGTGTTTGGAAGTGGGAACACAATCTGGTGAAGCGTTAGCTCGATCGCAATTTTAAAGCGATTGAAATCGCGCCTGCGCGGAATATAGCAATAAATGCCAACGCGCAAGGGGGTTTTTAGATTGAACGAACCGCGAAGACGCTAAGGGCGCGAAGGAAGAGGAAGAGTTCACCAAGGTGAAAAGGTTTTAACCGCCGAGTTTTATCTGTCTTAAGGCAGTTTGTAGCTGCTCGATCGCACAATCAACTCACCTTGACTGGGGTTACGGCTGAAAATAAAAGCTCCTTCTTGAGTTTCACCACTTGACAAAAAATCAATTTGTTGATCGCCGGATTCTACAACTTCACCGTTGACGCGCAATTCGGCAATAATTTGCACTGATTCTGCCGTTTCGCCGCCCGTGTTTGTCACTGCAAACGGTACGTAAAATTGCCCTTGAGTTTCGCGAATAGGCGTGTTGCGAGTGACAGAAATAATCGGAGGTTCCTCTTTTTTAGTCACCCAGTTGTAGATTACGAGTCCGGTGAGGGTAAAAAGGATCAAGCAGGCGATCGCAAATGTCACCCATTCAGCAGGAGTTCTTTTTTCTTGCTGTTCGTTATTACTTTCACTCATACTGCCAACCTCCCCGCCGCGCCGCCAACAGCCGCCGGCAATCCCAATACTAACGTATAGTTCAACCAAATCGACCACGGGTCGTCAAAACTGAGTTTGTCGAAGAAAAACATCATAAATGCAGAAGCCGCCAGCGACACTAAATAGGCCATGACAGTTTCGCTGAGGGGACGCTGAAAAATCCCTTGCTGCTGCTGCCGTTTTGCTTGATAAGTAAAGCCTGCTACAAATACAATACCGTAGGAAATTAGCAGCGAAGCGGCGATAATTCCTAATTGCCAAGGCGGCGAAATCGCTGCTGCTAGCATGGGAATTTCGTCAGTTGGGGCGATGTTGAAAGCAATGATCATCGCGCCGATTAAAGTAGCGCCGATATCTGCTACAGTTGGATTAATGCTAGGTTCGTTTTCGCTGTCTGAACTTTGATAGCGATCGCCGCTCAAGAAACCGTTGGCCAGGGCTACTCCCAACGCAAACGGCAGGCCTTCAAAGATGATTTTCCCCAAAGTTTCTTGCAGCGGAGTCTCCGGGGTAATTTCTCGGAGCAAAAACAGGACAAAAGCGGCGCAGACAATACCAATGGCGATCGCTTCTACGGTATCGATTGCAGCATCTAGCCAGCGGATGTCTTTAGTTTTGCGAAAACCTTCCGTGCGAGTCAACAAGAAAACGACGAGAAAAGTAGTTGCGATCGCGATCGACATTGCCGCTGGTTTAGTATACGAACCGATCCACCAAACCTCCATCGTATAAAGAAGGGGAATTCCGAACAAAAAGCCACCCGATGCACCTCGAATGATGTCGTTTAGTTCATTTGACCACTGATTTTTACGTCTTTTTGATTTTTTCATGTTTGATTGAAAACGCACCTCAAAAAAGGCAATCTCTATTTTTACATATTTCAAGTGTTATCGTAGATAGCATCTGCACTCAAATTTGTGCCTAAGCTATTAAAAATTCCTCTCGAGAAATTCCCACCTGAGTATAAATTGCTCTCAGTGTCCCTGATTTTATTTTATCGTGGTTAGGCATTACTAACGGAGTCTCCGTGCCATCCTGATTCTCTCACACCATGACAATGTGTTCGCCTTCTCTAATAATCCGCAAACCCAACAACTGAAATGTTCTGATGACTTGTCTTTTAGAAGCATCGACAGGAAAGTTAGACATTAAATAGCCACCTCTGCTTCTACTAAAAAAGTCTCTATCGCAGGTGATTCCTTTTCCATTGTTTCTTTGCCAAATACTTCGATATAGCAGCGAATAACTGACGTGACATCCGCTAAGGCTTCTTCATAGGTGTCACCTTCACCAACTACGGCACCTTTCATACCAAGGGGATAGGCTACATAACCATCGGAATGTTTTTCAATGATGATTTTAAATTGTTTCATCTTCGCCTCTTTATTTTTAAACTAATTTAATTCACCACACCCGCGCGATCGCATAAGCATCAAAAATAGCATCAACGCTCAAAATCGGTATCTGTTCCGCCACAGATTGTGCAATTATCAGCCTGTCAAATGGGTCACGGTGATGCAAAGGCAGTGAAGCCACAACCTCAATGTGGTCGAAAGTTATTTCCAGTATATCAATTCTATTAACTGCGAGCTGCTGCTTGATAAACTCCATAAAAGGCATACTAAAAGTTAGCCTACCTATACTATGTTTGATCGCCATTTCCCAGACGCTAGCTGTACTGAGGAGAATATCGTTCTCTCCGTTGTCAATTAGCGATCGCCCTGTTGCGGTGAGTCTCGAACTGTCTGTCGTATACCAAATAAAGGCATGAGTGTCCAACAACAACCTCATTCCATGTACTCCTTAAACTCTTCTAGCGGTTCGTCAAAATCATCGGACATCCAAACCATTCCTTTGGCACTTCCTGCTTGCCGATTGGGTTTAGCTTGTTTGGGAATTACTACCAATTTTACAACAGGCTGGTTATCTTGAGTAATCGCCACTTCTTCGCCTCTCATCGCCGCTTCGATTAATTCCAGAAGCTTTTCTTTGGCTTCAATAATGTCTACTTGATACATAATTTGTGCCTGCTTACTATCAATCTATAACATCACCATTCTAACTCAATTAAACAAATCCTCTTCCTCCAAATCAACCGACTGCAACTGAGCCGGTGTAGCAGGAATCGCGGCAATAATTGCATCGATTACCTTCGCCACCGGAATAATCTCCATTCCTAACTCCGGCACCGGTTGATTCTTAGGAATAATCGCCCTTTTAAAACCCAATTTCGCTGCTTCCCTCAGCCGCAACTCTAATTGCGAAACCGGCCGCACCTGTCCCCCCAAACCCACTTCTCCAAGCAAAACAGTGCGCGCATCAACCACCCGATCGCGAAAACTGGCCACAACGGCGATCGCAACTGCCAAATCCGCCGCCGGTTCGTCCACCTTCAACCCGCCCACCGTCGCCAAAATCACATCTAATTTAGATAAAGGAATCCCCACCCTTTTCTCCAAAACAGCTAAAATTTGCTGCAATCTAGCATTATCCACACCAGTAGTAGTGCGGCGAGGCGAACCGAAACTTGCAGGGCTAACTAACGCCTGAATTTCCACTAAAATCGGTCGAGTTCCTTCGCAAGTAACAGTCGTCGAAGTACCGGGAGAAAATTCATCTCTATTCCCTAAAAACAACTCCGACGGATTATCTACTTCTCGCAAACCGTTGGCTACCATTTCAAAAACACCGATTTCGTGAGTAGCGCCAAAACGGTTTTTCATCGATCGCAAAAGCCGATGAGAAGCAAAGCGATCGCCCTCAAAATACAGTACAGTATCTACCAAATGTTCCAAAACCCTCGGTCCGGCCAAAGCTCCATCTTTCGTAACGTGACCGACAATAAATAAAGTAATATTTTCCCTTTTCGCTACCTGCATCAAAGCAGATGTACATTCCCGCACCTGAGCCACCGAACCCGGAGCCGATGTTAAACTAGCAAAATAAATAGTTTGGATGCTGTCAATCACCGCCACATTCGGTTTCAGCGCTTCCAACTCCCGCAAAACAACTTCTAAATCCGTCTCTGGAAGCAAATAGAAATTCTCCGCTGAATTGTCCTCGGAATCCTTTTTAGCTTCCCCGTTACTGCCAGATTTATGCCCGCCGTTGCTTGACAATTCAACCGGATTAGCCACGCCCAAACGCTGCGATCGCAACTTCACCTGCTGGCCGGACTCCTCCGCACTGACATACAGTATCCGATCCTTGCGGGCCAACATATTCGCCACCTGCAACAGCAGCGTCGATTTCCCGATTCCCGGTTCCCCCCCAATCAACACCAGCGATCCCGGAACAATCCCGCCTCCCAAAACTCGATCGAGCTCCCCGTAACCAGAAGGCCAGCGAGACTGAGTTTGGTCGGAAATCTGCGATAATCTGAAAGATACCCTTGGTTGACCCTTCGACTTATCAGGGGGCGAACCGCCCACTGTCTTAGTTGTCACCCCAGTTAAACCAGCCCGCGGCACACCAGCAGTAGGTTGCTCTAACTGCTCGTCAAAAGAATCCCACTTCTGACAGCTAGGACATCTGCCAAAATATTGTGGTGAATCATACCCGCATTCCCGACAAATATATTGTATTCGAGGCTTAGGCATTGTTTACTATGATAAATAGTCACCCTTAAAATTTGGAAAAGTCTGAGTTAAAGCAATTATCAAGCTTTCAGACCGATCGCCGCCCATGATTCAATTTGTGTCTTCTATGATAGGGTACAAAAAATTAACATTATCTGAAATGTAACTTAAGGAGTGCTCGGTAACTTGGAAAATCATAAAGAAAAAATTCTGGTAGTCGATGACGAAGCCAGTATCCGCCGCATTCTGGAGACTCGCCTTTCCATGATTGGCTACGATGTCGTCACCGCTGCTGACGGTGAAGAAGCTCTCGAAACATTTCGCAACACCGAACCCGACTTAGTGGTTTTGGACGTGATGATGCCAAAGCTAGACGGTTACGGCGTCTGTCAGGAGTTGCGTAAAGAGTCAGACGTGCCCATCATCATGCTAACTGCTTTGGGAGACGTAGCCGATCGCATCACCGGTTTAGAATTGGGCGCAGACGATTACGTCGTCAAACCTTTCTCTCCCAAAGAACTTGAAGCCCGCATCCGTTCGGTACTGCGGAGGGTTGACAAAAACGGCGCATCGGGGATTCCTAGCTCTGGAGTCATCCACGTCACCAATATTAGGATTGACACCAACAAGCGCCAAGTTTATAAAGGCGACGAACGAATTCGGCTCACGGGCATGGAATTCAGCCTGTTAGAACTGCTTGTGAGCCGTTCTGGAGAGCCTTTTTCGCGATCGGAAATTTTGCAGGAAGTGTGGGGATACACGCCAGAACGCCACGTAGACACCCGCGTAGTGGACGTTCACATCTCGCGGCTTAGGGCAAAGTTGGAAGACGACCCCAGCAATCCCGAATTAATTCTCACCGCCCGCGGCACCGGCTATCTCTTCCAGCGAATTGTCGAAATTGGAGAAGTAGGATAAAGTCACTTGGCAGTTGGCAGTTGACGGTTGACGGTTGACGGTTGACAACCAACAGTCAACAGTGAACAGTCAACAGTGAACAGCCAACAGTGAACAGCCAACAGTGAACAGCCAACAGTGAACAGCCAACTGACAAATGACTAAATCTGATCCCAATAAAGTTTTGCGGCAATTGCCCTTAGTTGCAGGAGGGTTAGCAGGTACGCTGCTAATGGTAAACCGCTTGCTGACAGAGCAAATTACAGATTCTCAAGCTCGATCGGACGCTTTGGGAGTAATTATCAGCGCTCTGCTGATTTTAACAGGTTTGCTGTGGCAGCAGGTGCAAGCGCGATCGCCCGATTCCGTAAAACTTATCGGCGAAGAAGGTTTTGAATTTGCGCCGGATTTGCCGGAGGCCGTGAAAATAGAATTAGCCTGGGCGTCGCGTTTGCTGTTGACAAATACCGCCACAAGGTCGATCGTAATTGTGTATCAGGGAAAAGTTCTATTGCGACGCGGTATTTTAGGCATCAATCCCGAAGTCAAACCAGGGCCGATTTTGCAGCGAGTGCTCGACAAAAACAAACCAATTTATTTAGTAAATCTCAATATTTATCCCGGCAAAATTGAATTTGACTATTTGCCAGAAAATACCCAAGGAGTCATCTGTCAACCTATCGGCAGCCAAGGCGTTTTAATCTTAGGTGCTAACGCGCCCCGCAGCTACACCAAACAAGATGAAAACTGGGTTGAAGGCATTGCCGACAAACTAGAAAATACCATCAATCAATTTTAGATTTTAGATTGTGGATTTTAGATTGTGGATTTTAGATTTTAAATTTTAGATTGTGGATTGCACAATGCCAGCTCTGTCAAGGTGCGATCGTCTTCGAGGGCTGCGCTAACGACGGATTTGCCTCATTCTCGGTGTTGGCTATCGGCAATAAACAAGATTTATTACCGATAATATCTTTTGAAAATAAAAAGAGCTAGCGCTGCCCCCAACAAAATTTCCAGGGTTTGAGGGTCTTCTTAACCACCCAGACGCGGGCTGCGTGTACAGGGCGCATCTTAGTCCTCAACAACGCTCTCCGGGTGCGCTAGGCCCACCTTACTAGCTCACAAATCGCAACTCAAAACTCAAAACTACTAGCGAGCCCAGTCAGTACCGCGCCACAGTGTAAAAAACAAAACACTAGAAATCAGCGCGCCCAGCAGCCACTTAACAGCATTTTTAAATAACCCCACGCGCTGACTTTGCTGAACCGCAGCACTTTGCGTCTGTAACCGTTCCTTAGCCGGAGTAATTCTCGAAAGAATTTGCTCTTTCAATTGCTGTGGGTTTTGGGTATCCGTTTGTACCCCCAAACGGGTAAGTTCCCCCGCCAAATTCCTTAAATCTTCAGGACTACCCTTCTTTAGCCGATCTTCCACCTGCTGCAACTGAGCTAATTGTTGGTTTGCTTGAGTAGTAATTTGCTGGTTGTTTTGGTTGTTCACATAGATAGTGCCAAAAATTCCCAAAGGCAGCATCAACAGAAAAACCAGACCTAGCAGCAGACAAACCCAAGACAAAACCTTCAAAAAAACGTCTTCCAAGCCTCTGCGATCGTACCCTTCTCCAAAAAATATCAGCGCCATTGCCAGTAAAGGAACTGGCACCCGTTCCACTACTGCCCCAATCGTCTGCAATTCCCAGAGGCGATTGCCAAAATTTGCTGGTATAAGAACTGCAATCGTATCTAATACAGACAAAATTAATAGACCGTAGCCAATCCAACGCAGTCTGTAGATAGAAAAACCTTGTTCGCCTTGTAAGTCATTCATAAAATAATCAGAGTTGTTGTTAAGAAAAATCTCTCTTGACCCCGCCCAAGAACGGATACAAGCCCCCGACAACAGTCGTGGAGAGTCAAAAATTTTAGACTCTTGTTCCAGCTTCCAGATTCACCTGTGGAGTAAGTCTAAAAGCTAAAAGCTAAAAGCTAAAATCGACTGAATCGAGTCAAGGCTCGGGGAATCGCGGCTGCCACCACTCATACCAAGAAACCCAAGCATTCTCTAGAATTTTTTTGGCATCTTCTGGAGTTGTTTTATCCAAAGGCACAGACATCTGAGTCCACAAACAGCGCCGGTCTTGAATATTTCCCCTACCCAACAACCAAAACAGAATACGGTTTGGCTGCCAATCGCGAGTATTTCGATTATATCTAAACTGTTGGGAAGTTACTGTAGCACTGCCACGAGGATTGATACACGAACTCAAATACAGTCGATTTTGCTGTTGCAAAATTCCGTGAAACCCCGCGCCTTGAGTGTTTACTAATGCTAGTTTACCAGGAGACGACTTGAGAACTGTATGTCCCTTCATCATACCTTCCACTTCCGCAATGGTGTCTACGGCATAGCGCATCTCTATTTCTAGAGCCATGCTATTTTTTTGATATTCATATTTCCTGGCAGCTTTGAATTCTGAATTCTTGCTAAGTTCGATCGGCGCGCTCTTGTTTAGTTTCCAATCGGCTAGAGGCACCGACTCGGGAAACTCAAACGGGGTTGCCACATTCTTGCCTTCCGATGGATAGAAAACCAATTTTCCGGCAACCAACAAAACCCCCCCCAAAGTAACAGCCAACAGGGAAAGCCTAAGTGGTTTCCAAGAGGTAATAGCCATTAGCAATTCTGTCCTTCCTTATTTTGGGGTTGGTCTTTCAAAATTGCAAACCAGCAGAATAACCCGAAAATAAATACAGCAATCATCGAAAATATTACTGAACCATTTCCTTCGTGCCAGTATTTAAATGCTTCGGGTTGAGATAGCGATACCAGCAGCGCCATGAGAGCAACTCGCGCGGCATTAACTAGAAATGCAGTAATTATGGCCACGAAGGGCAATACAATTTTCTGACCCGTAGTGGTAGGAAACATCAGTAAGAAAACCAGAGCTAGTCCTAACAATTGTAGTATCGCATTCACCCCCGAACAGCCGTGATACACTTCCACGCTGCCATTTTCCAGGATTAGAAAAACCCCTTTCCGCACCACTTCAAATCCTAGATAGTGGAGGAGGAAAGCTGAAAATTTTGCTGTTAATAGGGCGACATCAACGAATACTCCGATCAATCCGGGAGGAATAGCTGTATAGCCAAGAATTAGAAGTTCCTGCCTATATTGTTTCAGTCCTTTTGTTCCAGAAGCCAGCAATGCGAGACTGATTCCAGACAAAAAAGGCGTTGCTCTAATAAAAAAGTCGTATCCAGATATCGACGAACTTTTGAGCAATATGAAAGCAATTAATGAGGTCCCAAAGAAGCTGGCGAAAACTCCGCTTTCAAAAGTTAAGGATTCGTGCCTTTCCCAAATGAGAAATGCTACGACTCCCCAAAACAGTAACATTGTACCGAACAGGTCTGTGTCGTTTGTTCTGGAAGTTAGAGTTAGGTGTAGGGCAATCAAACCGGAGGCGATGCCTAACAGCCAGTATTTAGGTTCTTGGACGTGCTTGAGCCAGTTTATTTCGGTCATTGCTGCTTTTTGTTTTTCCTAAAAGCTTCTAAAATGCTTAAGCTTGTAACTCTATTAAAATTATCAGCTACAAACACTTGAATTTATGCCTTTGTGATGATTTTTAACTAAATCTTCACAAAGATTGACAAGGACAAATATGTGTGATAAGTACCTTCACCCAATTAATTTTGAAGTGAGGAGCAAAGACCAAAAAAAACAGGTTTTTTAACTCGGATCGATCGCACTCAACTAAAAATTTTCCTTTCTATAACCCTGTTTCTGCGCCGGGAGTTTAAATGTAAAGCTTGAAGGCAAGACAGAAACCTTTCTTGGACGCACTCTTGAGCTTGAAAACCAGTTTTTTACCGGTGCTGGTTTTTGGTAGCCCGTGCGTCCAAGAGTAGATTAATTAGAGTAGACTTTCCGGTAGTAAGTTTGATATTCCTCCGAAAGCAGGGGCTCCCACCACTCCCGATGGGCTAAGTACCATTCTACAGTCTGCCGCAAACCTTCTTCAACTGTTACTGAGGGAGTCCAACCTAACTCTGTTTTAATTTTGCTGGCATCAATAGCATAACGCCGATCGTGCCCGGCTCTGTCTTTGACAAATGTGATCAATTGTTCGCAAGGACGGGCGGGTAAATCAGAAGCTAATTCGTCCATTAGCTGACACAGCATTTTTACTAAATCGAGATTTTTTACCTCGTTGTTGCCGCCAACATTGTATGTTTCCCCAGGCTGACCACGGTCAATAACGGCATCTAAAGCGCGGCAGTGGTCGAGAACGTACAGCCAATCTCGCACGTTTTGACCGTCGCCGTATACTGGCAGCGGTTTGCCCAATAGCATATTGATGCACATTAATGGAATGAGCTTTTCTGGGAAGTGATAGGGGCCGTAATTGTTGGAACAGTTGGTGATAATTGTCGGGACGCCGTAGGTGTGGAAATAGGCGCGGGCGAGGTGGTCGCTGCCAGCTTTGGAGGCTGAGTAGGGACTGTTGGGCGAGTAGGCGGTTGTTTCTGTGAAGGCTGGGTCATCGGGGCCGAGACTGCCGTAAACTTCGTCGGTAGAAACGTGGAGAAAGCGCATTTGTGCTTTGAGAGATGCCTCATCAATTGCTTCAAAATGCTTGCGGAAGGCTTCTAAAAGCGTGAAGGTTCCGACAACGTTTGTTTGAACAAAGGCTGCGGGCCCGATAATTGACCTGTCAACGTGGGATTCTGCGGCAAAGTGCGCGACTGTGGTGATGTTTTCTTCTTTGAGCAAGGTATCGACTAAGGTACGATCGCAAATATCCCCCTGCACAAACCGAAAATTTTCGCCTCCTTCCAAAGTTGCCAGGGTTTGTCGGTTTCCGGCGTAGGTTAAAGCGTCGAGTACGACTACTCGATCGCCCGGATAGCTGCTGCACCAGTGATGGACAAAATTCGAGCCGATAAATCCAGCCCCGCCCGTCACCAACAATCGGCGAGGGGCTCGCTCAATGCCTTGAGTCGCGTTGTCTGTCATAAAAATAAGAGTTATTCCAATAACTAAGCCTTTACAAAAGTAGCCTTAAAAGTAGTTTGTCACCAAGTGTTTGCCGCCATGTAATTAAATTTTCTACTGTCTCACCTCAGATTTTCTGATTTGGGCGCGATCGAAGTATTGGTTCACAAAACTTGAACTTCTACCGAGCTGTTAGCCCAAACGCTTACAGAGCAAGCATTGCAGGTTTTTAAGCGGGCAAATTTAAATTTGAATTGCGTGAGGCTATAGTTGATATTTGCGATCGATCCTCGATATGGGCGGCGCGCAGAGTTGATACATTTGTAAAGAGCTGTTACCATTAATTTTTTAATTATCCTTTACAATCTGCACAGCACCATGAAGAAGTTTCAAGTGTTAGCTGGCATTGCTTCCGTAGTCGCGATCGCAAGCAGCATCGCCATAGGTGACGCTGCATCTGCTTTCCCCTGTTCCTACAGCAAATCTGGGGCGGCTAAATCTGGTTCTGCGACAACGATCCTAGGTTCCGGCGGCTCGGAGCGAATGAATCCGTGGAAATCTTACAAAACAGCAGCTCTCGGTTTCCTAGGTTTGGCTGGAGTTTTGGGTGGCGGAGCGGCCTACATGAGCTACCGCGCCGGCAAGCGCGCTTCTGCTGCTTGGGCTGCGATGACCGATAATTTTGAAGTTTCTGAAGAGTCGATCGATCTGATCGCAGATGCAGGTGTTTCTGGACACATGGAAGTTCCTGCCTTGCTCGATTTGGCGCCGGCGGGTGCTGTAGCTGAGTCAGCAGATGCGGTTGCAGCCGTTCGCGAACACCCAGAAGCTCCGGGCGGCGAGCTGGATTTGCCAGTTTCGGAAGTTGCTGAGTTGAGTTCTGAAATTGCGATCGAACAAGTCCAAAGCGCGAGCCTCAAATAGTTATCTCAAACCAAAGTATTCGCTGAGCGCACCTCCAATCTTCCAAGATTGGAGGTTTTTTGATTTGAAGTTATCTACCCCTACAATTTCTGGTCATTGCGATCGCGAAGCACTGCAAACAATAGACAGATGAATCAATAGCGCACAATATCATATTCCTGCGAAGCAAAGGAGCACCGAATTAATACCAATTTAAAAAAGTCTTGCTAAAATCCTCAATCTTATACCACTTATTAAAATATCAATTATTAAAAGTCGCAGCTCCCCGTCAGGACACGGCAGTGCCGTCTCCCTACTGTATTTGATTTGATTGAAAACAGCTATAAAATTAGATGACTAAAAGCGAGACAGTACACCGAGGCGATCGCTTTGAGTTCGACCGCCAGAAATACTCTTCATATCAATCTGAGGGTAGACGGCAAAAGTTCAAATCGCCTGTTACCGTGAGAAATATAGCCCTACAGATTACAACTATAGGTTATTATGAATGCTTGGCGCGATCGATTCAATCAATTTACAGGTAAAACTCGACTGGCAGTTTGCCGGGTGTTCGTTCACCTAACAGGCGGAGAAGTTGCACCGCTGTTAGGAGTTCTCAACCGCACCGCCAGAAAAGCAATTGATGCCGATGGCGACATAGTAGTTTTAGGAGAAGGTCTTGTAGAAATTTGCAATCACCTGTTGCAAGACGACAACTACTGGCAATCAGCCGCCAATGAAGGCGATGTTTTTTGGAATGAAGGGGAAGCCGGCGATTATGTGGATGAACTTTTCATTGATTCAGCCGATCGCTATCTCAGTGAGCCTCAATACAGCACATCTGTTTATGATAAAAATTCCCCCTTGTCTTTGCCGGTAACTAGAAATGTAGTGGTGATGCTGACAGTTGCGTATGAAGGCGAAGTTCCTGCCCTAGAAACTGACCTCGCTGACATCAGCGCGCTGAAAGTCGGTTTAAAAGCCCTGATTAATTTACATTACCAAGAAAGGCTCCGAGCTGTGCAAGTTCACTTTTCTCCCGCACAGTTGGGAGACGAACTTACCAACGACCAAGTGTTGGTCAATTTCCCTGAACTTATTCCGCTTTAAGGAAGGAAGAAGTTAGGCAACGGATTCAGTAACTGATGTCGGGAAGAAGGAAGAAGGAGCAATTATAAAACAACCCATGCCAAATTACAAATTACAAATTAAAAATTACTATTTATGATGCTGCGAAGACTGACAATTTATTTCATGGCTTTAACTTTTTTATGGACGGCAACCGCCTGCGGTTCTCCGAGCAGACAAACTTCGACAAATCCTGCTGGCAATCCAAATATTAACACAGTGCGTCCTGCACCAAATAATAATAACTTGGCTCAAGGTCAATATCCTGTACAGCAAGCTACCTACGACGATGCTGATGGCGAATACAGTTTGATGTTGCTGAATACTCCCCCTGGCAGTCCCCCAGTTTACCGCACTAGGGATTTGCAAATGGCTCGCTTAACAGATGAAGAAATATCGGCAGGCAAGAAAAGTTATCTAAATGTGGATAACAATCAAGCGGTTTTGCATTTGACAGAAGATTTTAAAATTGAGTACGTTCACAACGTTACGGAAACTGTTCCTAATCCTCAAACAGGTCAGCCACAAACCGTAGTGGTGCGTCAGCAATCTGGCTTCTGGGCACCGTTTGCTGGGGCTGTAGCTGGTCAGGCGATCGGCAGTTTGTTATTTAGACCGCGATATTATATGCCGCCAGTCTATCAGCCGGGGATTATGACAGGATATGGCGGGTATGGTAATACTTACAACCAAGCTGTTCAGCAGTATCAAACTCGGTATCGAACTCCGCCTCCTGCTGTGAGAAACCGTCAAGTTTTAAGGACAACCGGCCGCTTGCGATCGCCCACATATAACCAGCCAGTAAGACCCTCAGCACGGCCAAATGGCAATCGATCGACCGGTTCGGGTTACGGTGGCAGCACTTTGAGGCGATCGCCCAACTCAAATTCCCGGCAGCAAAGGCGGAGTCCGAGTTTTGGTAGCGGCAGGAATTCTCGTCAACCGAGTCGGAATCGCTCTTTCGGGAGTGGCAGAAGGCGTTAAGAATGTAGGGTGCGTCGCCCTCGAATATCTGCGCCTTAGTGGGAAGTTTCCCGCAGCGACACACCCTACAACTACCCAGGTAGATCGAGTTATATTGTTACGCGGGGATTTTTACCGACTTATAGGGTTGGATGAGAATTTCAGCGGGAATCCCCAGTTCTTGATTCAACTTCCAAATCATCTCCAATGTCAAGGAACGTTTACGAGATAAAACCTCAGACACCCTAGCCCGACTACCGAGACATGACTCTAAATCGCGACGAGACCATCCGCGAGTTTCCATGTAATAATCAATCGCTTCGATCGGATCGGGGATTGCGATCGGAATGTGTTTCTTCTCGTAGGCTTCCACTAAGGTGCTGAGTACATCTAATCGATCGTACTCAGGAGTGTTTGGGGCGGCATTAAACAGTAACTCGATCTCTCGAAGCGCTTCCTGATAGTCCGTTTCATTTCTAATTGGGCGCAATTCCATACATTCACCTCTGTTTAGACTATTTTTGCATCTACTTTGTCATACTCAGCATGAGTGCCAATAAATCGGATGAAAATAATACCAAGGTCATAGCGAATTGCCACAATCAGCCGATACTTCTATCATAACGCGATCGCATCTTGCTCACTAGAAGGTAAGGTTTTCAATCGGGCGCTCGCACGTTCAAGTAACTTTAACCATGTGCATCACTCACCATTTTTTCACGGATGCAAAGATGCGCGTAACTTTTTAAGCTCATCATCCTGAAAGCACTTGGAAAAAGAACGAGCTTTGTAGGCATTTGGATGTGGAAGGAAAGCAAAAAATCTTTCACTGCTCCCTATCTTTATTGCCTCAGACACTGAGATTTTTTCAGGGATATTGAATTGACTTTGAATTGCTTTCCTTGCACCTCCTCCCAGCACCACAATTACTTTTGCCCCTGCCAGTTCTAAAGTCCTCAACAAATAGGTTTCAACACATTTATATTGCGCTCGTTCTACGCCAATTTCATTATGGGATTTACAATGCACTATTTCGGTAAGCGCATAATCAATTCCTGGAACCACATCCCGTTCAAATAACTCCATAGCACGTTGCCGGACTGCTGCCCAGAACTTAACAGCATGGCTATATGTCCCGTCCATTAGTAAGGATTTCGTACCATTGACGATCCATTCCTTGCGTCCCCCTCCAAAACGATAACTGAAGTAATCTTCCATATCATCGTCTGACCAAGACCAATTTGGGTAGTTTTCAACAGAGCCAATTGATGGATTTGAACTCAGAAAAAGAATAGGAGCTTTCTCTATATGTCCACTCCAAGGCTCAGGTACTTGAAACTTGTCTAAATTGAGCGATCTTTGATAATCAACAATTTCGCTACATGGATGTTCAGCAGCAGGATTTTCTCGACAGAACCGTGCATGGGGGCAATGAGCAATTTCATGTAGCAGAGTTATCTCAGACATTTTAAATGTTGGATTGCTGAATGTTTCAATTATTTGCGGCTTTTCCAATACCCAGGCTCTCGACTGCAATGCGTTACTGCGAGGATCAAAATGTAGTCTTGCTCGATCGTGTAAAGGATGCTATAGGGAAATTTCCGCGTCAAACATCGGCGAACATCTTCATCAACTATAGCCCAGCGAGTCGGAGATTCCCTAATTCGATACACAGCATCCTCAATAGCATTAATGAACATCTGTGCTACTTCAGAACGTTGTTCTGCATAGTATTGGACAGCTTCAGAATATTCAGCAAGTGCTTCAGGATGAAATACATATCTCATGGATCGAGCAACAGCCTCACTTGAGCTAACGCTTCATCCCCCGGAATTGCTTGCACAGCACCACTTCGGATCTCGTTACGTCGTCTATGAGCCTCAGTTGTCCAAGCTGCCTGAATTATTGGGTCGATATCTAATTCTAAACTTTCTGCGAGTTTTTCTGCCAAAAGTGCTCTTGATTCTCTAGGCAAAGATAAAAGCTCTTCTGTCAGTTGTTCAATTGACCGCATAGCTCGTCGCCAAATGCTTAATTACGATCGTAATGTAACAGACTTTAGACAAATAGAAGGTCATTGAGCCGGGGTTGATGTGCTTCGCGATCGCGGCGATCAAACAGTGAGCGACCAACAGTATAAAGCCTCTCAATCGGCGATCGCTATGCTCTAATTAATAAAGCATCTGTCCTTTCACCATCGGATAGCTGACATGACACAAAGCTTCAACCCCACCACATTACCTCCCGCCTTTCCCGATCACACGCAACTCCCAGACTCCGACGGCACGTTTGTGAAAAACTTCCAAGAACATCCCCAGAGTATCCTACTCACCGACTCCCTGGAAACTACACTGCAAACCCTCCACCCGGACGGACAATATGCGATCGGGCAAGATTGTGGCATTTACTGGCGCGAAACCGACCCTCCAGAAAAGGGAGCCGAAGCGCCTGACTGGTTCTACGTTCCCAACGTTCCGCCCCTAATAGATGGGGAAATTCGCCGCTCTTACGTGATTTGGCGCGAATATATTGTGCCATTGATTGCGATCGAATTTGCTAGTGGTAATGGCTCTGAAGAACGAAACAATACTCCCTTATCTCGCTTACCAGAAGGTGCCAACCAGAAACCCGGAAAGTTTTGGGTATACGAGCAGATTATTCACATTCCTTACTATGCAATATACATCATTAAAACGAGCGAATTGGAAGTCTATAACTGGGTGAATACTCGTTATCGCCGTTTGCAACCAAACGATCGCGGACATTATCCGATCGACCTGATGGGAGTAGAGTTAGGTGTGTGGGAAGGTAGCTATCAAAATCAGCATCAGCGATGGTTGCGTTGGTGGGATAATGAGGGTAAGTTGTTGTTAACTGGTAGCGAACAAGCTAGACTCGAACGCCTCCATACCGAACAGGAACGCCAAAGGGCCGATCGCGCCGAACAAACCCAACGGGATGCGATTCCCCAACTGCTGGCAATGGGTTTAACTGTAGAGCAAGTGGCTCAGGCGCTTTCGCTGTCGGTGGAAGATGTACAGAGATTGGGTTGACAGTTAACTTTCATGATTCAGAAACCAAATCTCTTTTCTCGAATTGCTGGTATTTCTACGATCGCCCTTTGTGCAGTCGGCGGATTGTTGTACGTCAAAAAACCCGTACAATCTATTCCCGCAAAACCAGCACCCGAGGAAATTGTACTAGATGCCGAAGTGCGATCGCTCCCCGGAAAACTCGACAACATCCCCCTCTTCAACAGCAACAGTCCCGAATGGGTCAAAAAAGAAGGCATTTTGCTCTCAACCTTTCCCCCAGACGGCAAAAAAGTCCCTGCAGCTCACCTTAACTTTGCCTTTCAAGGGCAATTCAACCTGTTTGCTCACCACTTTTCTCACACTCCGCTGAATTTGAGAACTTTGTATATCGCCGCTTTGCTCTACAATCCCGGCTCCGAACCCGTGACGGTGGAAGTGTTACAGGCAGCCAGTTACCTGATGGAACCAGACGCACCGTTCAAACAAAAGCCAGCACTAAGTGAGAGTCCCAACGGCGAAGTATATTCCGGCCCTGGGATTCGCGCTGTCGATAACGTTTTGCGGGGAATGCGGCAGCCGGATTTTCCCGAAAAACTGCTGATTGCACCGGGAGAAACCGCATTGTTGATGAATCGCCCTATTCCCGTGCGGGGTCTGGAAAAGCCGATAAATGGTCGTTCTACCTTTGTGCGGCTCAAAAGTAGCGGCAAGGTTTATGCCGCTACTTTGGCAATGTATGCACCTCAAAATGCTGATGGGGGCGATCATCGCGCGCCAACTCTGGAAGAATGGCAGCAATTGCTGAATAATGGCGGTTTGGCAGGCCCCCGCGACAAAACCCCGACTCCCCCCGCCGCGACTTCGGGAAGCCTGATTTACGGCCGCGTGGCAGGGGTGCAGCAAGGTTCTGGATGGGAAGCGGAATTAGTCGATCGCGATGCTAAACATCTGGCAATTCCCCAGACTGGAAAAGCGATATCCTATGGGATCTCTACCTTGCGCGGGGGCACTTTGGGAACCCAACAAGTGCAAGCCGGAAAAATGCTGGTGCGCTATCCCGACACCGCTTACGAAGCCCACGGCAATTACGGCGTACACTACAATCTGATTGTGCCGCTGCATAACACTGCCCAAAAACCGCAAACGGTAGCGGTGAGTTTGGAAACGCCTTTAAAAGAAGATCGACTCTCAAAAAATGGATTGCGATTTCGCCAACCTCCCCTAGATTTTCCCTATTTTCGAGGTACTGTGCGGCTGCGCTACCAAAATGATGGAGGTTACGATGTAACTCGCTACGTGCATTTGTGGCACCGTTTCGGTCAAGTTGTGGAACCGATGGTAAAGTTGAGGTTAGCTGCGACAGAAACGCGATCGGTAAAAGTTGATTTTATTTATCCTCCCGATTCCACGCCGCCGCAAGTATTGACAGTGAGAACTTTGGAATAGTTGATTTATTTATTTCAGTCAGTACCAGACCCAAAAAATATGTGATTTAATTTCTACATTGGTATGTAGGTGACAATATGTCTTCTTCACAACCCCCGTCAGGGGAAAGAAACCCTCTAGGATTGGATGAATTGATTGCTATCTTGGTGGCCTTCGGCACGATGGGAGCAATTTTATTTTGGGTAACAGGTAAAAATCCCGATCGATTGAATGCCAGAAATTGGCAATTTCCAGCCGTTTTCTCTCAGCCTGCTGTTACGCCCGCGACTCCGGGAATATTAACGCCAGAATCGCCAAATTCGGATTTGCGATCGCCCGCTACAACCCTGATTCCCTCAGAACGGGAAGTCGCACCTGTGGGACCTTTAGGGCCGATTTTACCGCAAAATCCTCCGGTGGGTGTGATCGTTGTTCCTCCCAACAAGCCAATTGCGCCATCGACTCCCGATCCAGCAATTACCAAACCGAAAGCCGATAAACCGAAAGCCGATAAACCCAAAGTTGGGCCCGTTAGATTCTCCGATGTTCCAGACAAATATTGGGCGCGTCCGTTCATTGTCGCTTTAGTCGATCGGAAAATCTTTACTGATTTCACCGACAGCAAATTTCGTCCCGACGAACCGATGACGCGAGCCGAACTAGCGCGCTTGATTCAGCGAATGTCCGACGACAAAGAGCCGATCCGAAAACCAATTAATTTTAAAGACGTAAAAGACAAGAGTCCTGTAGCTCCTGCGATCGACCACACCGTCAAAACTGGATATCTTAAAGGATACCCAAACAATGAGTTCCGTCCCGACAAAAATATTCCCCGCGTGGAAGTCATCGCAGCATTGGCGAGCGGTTTGAGGCTGAAACCATCAACAAAAGCAAGCAAAACTTTACAACTTTATACAGACAGGACAAAAGTGCCGAAATGGGCAGTTAACAAAGTAGCATCAGCCACAGAAGCTGGCATTGTGGTCAACCACCCGAAGCGCGCACTTTTGCAGCCTAATAGAACAGCAACTCGAGCTGAAGTAGCAGCCATGATTTACCAAGCTATGGCCAAAAAAGGCCAAGTACCTGCTAAGTCTTCTGAGTATGTTGTGAAGCCTGTAAAGCTGTCCAAGTAATATTTTAGGGGCGTTGCTCCTAGCCCGCCCCACAATAACATTTAATCGTTATTGTTTGTAGTCAGGACTGAAGCCTTCACTACGAAGCAGCTAAATTAATCTTGAAACACCATAATACTGCCCGAATAGCAAGCTACCCAAACCTGATTAGTTTCAGGATCGTAAGTAATTCCGATCGGACTTGAATTAACCTTCACTGTTTGCAGCACTTTCATATCGCTTGTCCTAACTTTGCTAACAGTATTCGAGAAATAGTTGACCACATAAAGCAGTTTTCCCTGATCGGAAATTGTCATGCTGCGAGGTGCTTTTCCGGTCGAAACTTTGTCTACCACTTTACCAGTTTTTAGGTCAATTTTTGCCACATTTCCTTCACCATTTAAAGTGGCATAAAGATACCTTCCGTTGGGATCGATCGTCAAATGACGCGGCGCATTGCCAATCTTTCTCAGCCATTCTACCGAAAAGTCTATGAGATTCACTTTCGCAATATTGGAAGAACCCATGATGGCAACATAGGCATTTTTTGAGTCGGGAGTAACAACAATACCCCGAGGATATGCACCCAGTTTCACACGCTCGATTTCGAGATTTTTATTGGTATCAACAACGCTCAAATCCCAACTGCACCAATTGGTAGCAAGCGCGAAGCGATTGTCAGGCGAAACAGCATTGAATTTCGGAACTGCACCTACAGGAATTACCTTTTCTATTTTCAAAGTTTGGGTATTGATGCGGTACAGAAAACTTTGGTCGTGTTTTGCGGCTGGAGAGCACCTGTCGGTTCCCGGATTTCTAAACCCGGAACCGTACATTTTGTAGTTGGAGACGTAGGCATATTTGCCATCGGTTGAAAAAGCAGCTTCTACGGGAGAGCCTTGATAATTGCCTTTGAATTTAGAAAAGCCGAACTTCGACAAGTTTACTGTATCGGGAATAGTCTTGACTAATTTAAAGTTCCTGTCGTAAACTGTGATTGTGTGGCGGTACATCATGTTTTGAGCAAAAAACAAACCCGATCCCGAATAAACTATTGATTTGGGCGATATATTACCGTAAATGGTTTTTTTCAAGGTCATTTTTCCTTGAGTATTATCGGGAGGATTTACGAGCTTTGTGGGTGGCAACTCACTTTCTTTATCCTCGGAATTTTCAGTTTTAAAGGGCGGTAAAGAGGGTTCTTGAAATAGAGGTTCTTGGGTCTGAGTGTTAGTTTGATCTTCGTCGAGTTCGTTTGTGTTATCTGTGGCGGTAGGAGATGGCGAAGATCGATCGACATTTGGCGAGATTTTTTCTGCCGCTTCCATGCTGGCGTCTTCCGGCTTACCTTTCAGTGCTGACAAGGTTTTAGGGCCAACAATTCCGTCAACTTTCAGGTTGTTCTCTGCTTGAAACTTTTTCACAGCAGCCTGGGTGAGAGAACCGTAAAATCCTGTAGCCTTACCGCTAAAATAGCCTGCGTTTTGTAGAGTTTTCTGAAGTTGGGCTACTTCCGGGCCTGAATCACCTTTTTTGATGGCGAGTGCGGGATTGACTAAATTGACAATTGTGAGAGCGATCGTAAAGAAAAGTAAAGGAGTATAGGCTAAATTTCGGTGCATTTTTGAGTGGGTCGATCGAGCTTGACCCGCAGCCGTTTCCCAAGTTTCAGCTAAATGTAGGTAGGCCAGTCCGTCCATAGTTTTTACCGGGTATTTTTGGTGCTATGATACACCAGTTAACTTTGATGAAAGAGAGAATCTTATTATAATCAAACTTAGGGTAAAATCTCCAAGCAGTTTTTAACGGTGCAAGCAAGTAGGAGCGATCGACAATGTGGAGTGGGGAAAAAACAACCGCAGAATCAACGACAAAAGAATCCCGCCAGACGTTGCTGGGGGACGGCGACGGGGGACTTTGCCAGCGGGCTTGGGTAGAAATGGATTTAGCAGCTTTAACTCACAATGTAAAACAGCTTAAAAAGCTCTTATCTCCCCACACAGAACTGATGGCAGTTGTGAAAGCCGATGCTTACGGTCACGGTGCTGTTGCAGTCAGTCAAATAGCATTGCAAGCAGGGGCTAGTTGGCTGGGAGTGGCGACAATTCCCGAAGGAATAGAATTGCGAGAAGCTGGGATAGAAGCGCCGATTTTGCTGTTGGGGGCAACCCATACACCGGAACAGGTAAAGGCGATCGCCCATTGGCACTTGCAGCCCACTATTTGTACTGCCAAACAAGCCCTAATTTTTTCGGAAGTTCTCGCTGGTCTTAACCAATCTTTGCCGGTTCACGCTAAGTTAGATACGGGAATGTCTCGCTTGGGTACGCCCTGGCAAGAAGCTACAGAATTTGTGCAATTAGTCAAGCGGTTGCCAAATTTAAAATTAGCCAGCATTTACTCTCATTTGGCGACAGCAGATAGTCCCGACCCCGCAGTTATGAGAGAGCAGCACCAGCGGTTTCAACAGGCGATCGAGCAAATTAAAATAGCAGGAATTAGCCCCCCTCGCCTCCACTTGGCAAACTCTGCTGCAGCCCTCGCTGACCCGGATTTGCACTACGATTTAGTGCGAGTCGGTTTAGCTACCTACGGTCTTTATCCAGCGCCTCACTTGCAGTCGATCGCCAATTTGAAGCCCGCAATGCAGGTAAAAGCTAGGGTAACCCAGGTGAAAACAATTGAAGCAGGAACCGGCGTCAGTTACGGCTATCAATTTATAGCTCAGCGCCAGACACAGATTGCCGTAATTGGTATCGGCTATGCAGATGGCATTCCGCGCAATCTTTCTAATAAAATGCAGGTTTTAGTCCGGGGTCACTTCGTGCGGCAAGTGGGCGCGGTAACGATGGATCAATTAATGCTGGATGTAACTGATATTCCCAATTTAGAAGTCGGCGAAGTGGTGACGCTGTTGGGCAAAGATGGGGAATATCAAATTACGGCAGACGATTGGGCCGCGACTTTAGGAACTATTTCGTGGGAAATTCTCTGCAGTTTTAAACACCGATTGCCCCGCGTAGCAGTACACTATTAGCAGTAGTCCGGCAGGGGTTTAAACCCCTGCCTCATAGCAAAATTCGGTTAATTAAAACAGACTCAAGATTTAGAGCGAGGAAATTATTGATTTTAGTCCTCTTTGAGAGGACTTTAGCTATGAGACAGGGGTTTTCAACCCCCGTCGGACTCTCGTAATAAGCGATAAGACTGAGACTGCGTTTACCAATGCCCAATGCCCAATGCCCAATGCCCAATTCCCAATTTCCAATTGATATGACAGTTATTCAGACGTTTTTACCAATAGCTCAAACTTTCTATTCTCAGCTAAATGCAGAAAGAACACAAGCCTTGGAAGTAGCCCAAGAATTCTCGAAAAAATTCGTAGAATTGGGGTTTAAAATTGTACCTCAACTGCTGTGGGCGATCGGCATTTTGTTAATTACGCGATTTGCGATCGGCTTTGCGGGCCGCGTGACTCGCCGAGCACTGAGTCGCACCGAAGCCACGCTGCGGAAATTCTTAGTTCAAGCTGCTGAAATTACGATTTTGGTAGTGGGAGTAGTCGCCGCTTTGAGTCAGTTGGGAATTCAAACTACCAGTGTGGTTGCGGTAGTGGGTGCCGCGGGTTTGGCCATTGGTTTGGCGTGGCAAAATACTTTGTCCCACTTTGCTGCTGGGGTAATGTTGATTAGTTTGCGACCCTTTGAAGTCGGGGATGGGATTGAAGCTGGCGATGTTAAGGGAGTGGTGGACAGCATCGGGATTTTTTCAACAACCGTGGTGACAGACGATCGCATAAAAATTATTGTCCCGAACAATCAGTTGTTTAACGGTACACTGAAAAATACAACGGCAATGGGAACGAGGCGAGTAGACTTGAGGATTGATATTGGCGATCGGCCAATTCGTCCAACTGTAGCTGAGTTATTAGAAATTGCCCACTCTCACCCGCTGGTGCTGGAGAATCCGCCCCCGACTTGTTTGGTAGCCGAGATTACTCCAGATACAACTATTTTATCTCTCCGACCTTGGTGCGCGTCGGTGGCCTACGAACAAGTGCGATCGCAAGTTCAACAATACGTCAAAGAGGCAATGGATGCCGAAAACAATCAAGAACAATAGATATCAATCTCAAATCTAAAATCCCCAAGTGATCCGAGGTATTTCCCATGAGCAAGTGGTATCCGCAGCAAATTTTGCAAGAACCCGGTGTCAGAATCACCGCCACCGAAAAACAAACAATTCTCAGCAAATTTCCGCCTCCAGACGAAAACGGTCAAATCTATGCCGACGGTGTTTTTGAAGGCGGCGGCGTGCGCGGAGTTGCGTTTTTAGGAGCACTCCGGTGTTGTAGCGATTTGGGCATCAACTGGCGAAAATTGGCCGGCACTTCGGCAGGTGCAATTACTGCTGCAGTATTGGCAACCGACTTGTCAATTGATGATTTAGAGGAAATTTTAGGACAGCTCGATTACAGCATATTTTTAACTCAAAAAAACAGTCCTCTAATTTTAAACGGCGACCCCGCCGACGACTTGCAATCTCCTGCTTGGACGCTGCTTTTCCTAACAGTTAGCCGTCAGATGGGAGAATATTCGGCGCAGCCATTCCGGCAGTGGCTAGAAGCAATGCTCGGTCGAGGTAACTTGCAGAGTTTTGCCGATGTCAAACAAATCGTAAAAGACCGGGAATTAAAAGTAGTAATATCCAACCTCACTCGCGGTGAAATGTTGGTGCTGCCCGACGACTTACACCGACGCGAATCGACCGATTCCGATACTTTGTATGAGCAGTTGCGACTCCCAAGTGCTGAACATTTTAGCGTGGCTGAAGCCGTTCGGTTGTCGATGAGTATTCCCCTATTTTTTGAACCAGGAAAACTCGGCGATGACTTAATTGTAGATGGCGGAATTTTGAGCAATTTCCCCCTGTGGATTTATGACAAACAATCCGTCGGTTCGACTCCTGCACCGCCGCGCTGGTTTACCTTTGGGTTTCGATTAGTCGATACCGGAATTGAGACTAAAGCTAAGATTGATACTCCCCTGTCGATGCTGGCGGCGATGTTCAGAACGATGATGAAAGCAAGAGACCGCTATCACCAGCGAGAAATGGATAAAGGCAGGGTGATTAATATTGATGTGACTGAAGCTGGGGTGACGACGACGGACTTTAATCTCGATGGCGATCGCAAGGCTAACCTGTACCGCTTGGGCTATTTGTATACTAAGAGGTTCTTTTTGAGTTCCAATTTTAGTTGGGAAAAGCACTTGAAAGCTAGGGGCTTTGGGGAATAGGCTGGAGGTTGAGGTGGCGAAAAGTATACAGAGTAAGGGATTGAGGAATTTTTAAATTAGGGGTTGGCAAGAAGAAGATGTGTGTGCTATAGTTAGTTACTGTCATCTTGGAGAGGTGGCTGAGTGGTCGAAAGCGGCAGATTGCTAATCTGTTAAGGGTGTTAACATCCTTCGAGGGTTCAAATCCCTCCCTCTCCGTTCTATTTAATCATTTATCTATAAAGGTTTTTGGATTGGTCCAACCCTTAAAAGTTGCGTTTTCCGCTCATCTTTTGCTCACTCTTCGCGATCGGTAGTGCCACCTCAGTCTGCCGTGAGGGTCAATGAAGCTATCGCTGCGATCGCAATTTTCCAAACAACGATCGCAATATGGTACGCTCAAGAGCCGGATATTCATCTGTGTTAAGGTGTGAGGAAGTGATTCCAGAATTCGATGAAAACGGCAACTTACCCCCAAGAGTTCATTTTTGCGAATGGGAAGAATTTGTAGAACGATTTGGAAGCAACGAGCTGAGGTTGCGTTTAATGCGCGGACTGCGAATGGCAATGGAGCAACTCAAAGCAGGTGGTTGCCGGACAATTTATATCAACGGCAGCTTTGTTACCATTAAGCCAGACCCAGGAGATTTTGATGCTTGTTGGGATAGCGAGGATGTCGATTACGATTATCTCCGAAAAAATGCCCCTCGATTACTAAATCATTTGGATCGTAGCGCACAGAAATCCAAATATAAAGGTGAAATTTTTCGTTCCGATGAACCTGTAGGAGATTACGGCTTAAATTCTATAGAATTCTTTCAGCGTGACAGACAGTTAAATCCTAAGGGCATTATTGCTATAGATTTATTAAGGTGGAACCCATGATTAAAAATGAAAAAGAGTATGAATATAGTCAAGAATGCGCCCGAAAATTTGAATATTCTATTAGGGCGTTAGAGCAAGAGGAGGAACTGAAGAAAAAAGACCCCGAAGGGTGGCAACTTTCTGGCGATGTCAAACAATCTCACCTGATGGCTTTACAAGCAGAAATTGCTGAATATGACAGGCTTACATCTCATGATCGCAACACCCCAATAGTATTAACACTTGATGATATTGATTATTTACCCCAAATCTTGATTAAAGCTCGCATGGCAGCTAAGCTAAGCCAAAAAGAATTGGCAGATTTAGCTGGGCTGAAAGAAGAACAAATTAAACGTTATGAAGATAATGACTACGAAGATGCCAGTTTTTTGGATGTAAGATTTGTTATTGATGCACTGGATATCAAAATAAAAAAATGTGAGTTTCTAGTTCCTTTAGATACTCTCAGAAGAACGCCAGTTACCAAAGAGGAATTACTTTCCTCAACTCATCGTTTTCACAGCAAACAAGATCAACGAATGATTGGGCAAGTTCAATTTTAAAATTAGCCTTGACAGTTGACGCTTTTAGAACCCCGGCTTCTTTCAGAATTCGGGGCTCTGGATGTATAGTTTTCAATTTATCAACCTAAGTCTAATTCAGTGTCTTCATCGCTTCGACAACTTGCCGCGAGATAAAAGGTAAAATTTCTTCATTCTTGCTATTCTCTTTCCCCTCGGTAAATACAACTAACAAATACGGCCGCAAGCCCGATATTTCAATATAAGCAGCATCGTGACGAACTTGACTTGTCAGTCCTGCTTTTGACCACAATTTTGCTGATTCTGGCAATCCCCCGCCTAAAAAACCTGTAACTTGATTTTCGGGATCTGCCTCTAATTCTGCTGGGTCTAAACTGCGTTTCATTAAACCCATCATTTCTTGCGATGCTTGGGCAGAAACAGCTACGCCGCCGATTATACTGTGCAGCAAACGCGCCGCTGCATTGGTGGTCAGCATATTTCTATTTTCCATTAATTCTCCCACAAATGCTCGCTCGCGACCGTAGGGGCCGTCACACCAGGTTTTTTGATTGGCGTTAATATTTTGTAATTCCGGCCAATCCAATGATTGAAAGTAACGGTTGATGATGTTTCGCTGCTGTTTCCAAGTTTCAAAGGGGGCGGGTGATAATTCTGGGCCGCTGGTGGTGCCGGTGAGGGCGTCTACTACTAAACTGGTGGCGTCGTTGCTGGAATCAACTATCATATCTCGCACGGCGCGTTCTAATTCTGGCGATGTTTGAATCATGCCTTTTTGCGCCCATTCCCAGATGGCAACGAGGTAGAATAATTTGACGATGCTGGCGGGATAAATTCGTTCGGAAGCTCTAGCGCTAAAACCTCGCGGTTGATATTTCCAAAATTCTTCTGCACTCAGGGCGCCGCCTGTATTGACTCGCACCGGCGGATCGTAGACTATCCAGGTAATGGCTATACGATCGCCACTTAATCCTGTAAATTCTGACAATGCGGAGTCTATAATGCTACTGCCGAGGGTTTCTAATTGTTCGTCTTTGTGAAAAAATGTCATGGTTAATGGCTGACGGTTAACGGTTAACGGCTAGCAGCTAATGGCAATCTATCGTTAAATGCGAACAATAAATGCGAACAATTAACAGCAAACAATGAGCAATTAGCAATGGCCAATTATCAATTATCTGATGTTGTGGAGTACCGAGCCCGATCGCACATAAATATTTACGATTCCCCAAAGTGCGATCGATTGGCAACTCAAGCAGCGCTGGGGCGACATTTGCGCGTCGTCGAACTCCCCCTAAGACAGAGCGATGTAAACTTGGATACAACGGCTGTGATGGTGCGGCTGTGCGAAGATGATTATCCGGGATGGCTGGATATTCGAGATGTTGAGTTGCTCGATGTGGCAGAAACAGTGTATCATCCTCTGGTGGTTTCTGAGGCCCAAATCAAGGAAAAATTACCAATTGTAATTGCTTTCGCTCGCGAGGCTATGAACCAATCCAATTATTATCTTTGGGGCGGTACAGTCGGGCCGAATTATGATTGTTCGGGCTTGATGCAAGCGGCGTTTGTGGCTGCGGGCATCTGGTTGCCGAGGGATGCTTATCAGCAGGAAGCTTTTACTAAATCTATTAGTATCAGTGCTTTAGAACCGGGGGATTTAGTATTTTTTGGTACGCCCGAAAAAGCCACTCATGTAGGATTGTATCTCGGAGATAATCGCTACATTCACAGTTCGGGACAAGCACAAGGTCGCAACGGTATCGGTATCGATGTTTTGTCGGAGGATGGCGATCGAGTCAGTCAAGCTTATTACCAGCAATTGCGGGGATATGGTAAAGTTGTGGCAAGTTATCAACCTAGTTAGTTGTTGACGGTTGACTGTTGACGGTTGACTGTTGATATTATCGAATAAAAAAATGGACGCTGCATTATTTTTGGAAAAATTGGCTGCACAGCAGGCTGCCTCTGAGGTTGTTCCTGACGTTTCGGTGGTGGTGCCGGTGTATAATGAGGTGGAAAGTTTGCCTCATTTGATTGAGGCGATCGCCTCTTCTATCCAACCATCTGGACTCAGCTATCAAATTATTTGTGTAGATGACGGTTCTAAGGACGGTTCTGCTGAACTTCTCCAGCAGTTAGCCAGCACTCGCGATGACCTTTGTGCTGTAATTTTGCGCCGCAATTACGGGCAAACTGCTGCCATGTCCGCAGGTTTCGATCGCGCTCGCGGCCGTGCTATTGTTACCCTTGACGGCGATTTGCAAAATGACCCGGCTGATATTCCGCTATTGTTGGCAAAGTTAGATGAAGGCTACGATTTAGTGAGTGGCTGGCGGAAAAATAGGCAGGATAATACTATTAGTCGGTTGATTCCTTCTAAAATTGCGAACTGGTTAATTGGTCGCGTTACAGGCGTAACTTTGCACGACTACGGCTGTTCTTTGAAAGCTTATAAATCCGAGTTGGTAGCAGACTTGAATTTGTACGGGGAATTGCACCGCTTTTTGCCTGCTTTGGCGTTTATTGAAGGGGCGAGAATTGCAGAACTGCCTGTGCGACATCACGCCCGCCGTTTCGGTCAAAGTAAGTACGGAATTTGGCGGACTTTTCGCGTGTTGATGGATTTGTTAACTATTTCTTTTATGAAAAAGTTCCTGACTCGACCGATGCACGTTTTTGGACTTTTGGGACTGAGTTCTATGACGTTGGGGACGGTTTTAGGGATTTATTTAACTTTCCTAAAATTTGCTTTTGGTCAAAGTATTGGCAATCGTCCTTTGCTGATTTTGGCTGTGGTTTTGCTGTTGACTGGCGTGCAGTTATTTTGTTTTGGTTTGCTGGCGGAAGTGATGATGCGGACTTATCACGAGTCGCAGGGAAAACCTATTTATCGAGTGCGCGAGGTGTTTGGTTCTAAGTAAGGGGTTGATCCCAATTGTACTCCTTGATAAAAAGAGGAAAAGTTTTGAGTTGTAAGTTAAATAATTTAAAACTCAAAACTCAAAACTACTTCCTAATCTTCCATTCTCTCATCTAAAATCTCAAATCTCAAATCTAAAATTGATTGACTTTTTGAGCTTGTCGGAGAGATTGAATAGTTGCGATCGCGTGTTCGGCGACTGCATCTATTTCTGCTTCGGTGTTGAACCGGCCAATACCAAACCGAATTGAAGCATAAGCTAATTTGTCCGATCGCCCGATCGCTGCTAAAACATGAGAGGGAGATATTTTCGCCGAAGTGCAAGCAGAACCCGAAGAAACTGCCGCCGCCGGTTGCAAACCCAACATCAACGCTTGACCGTCAACCCCGCCTACACTAATATTGAGATTCCCCGGCAATCTCTTCGTAGCGTGACCGTTGAGAAAAACATCGCCCAATTCACTCAAATTTTCCCACAAACGCTGGCGCAAATTAACCACTCGTTCTGTTTCCGACGGCATTTCTGCAATTGCCAATTCTACTGCTTTGGCAAACCCAACTATTTGCGGTGGGTAGAGAGTTCCAGATCGCATTCCCCGTTCGTGGCCTCCTCCGTGCATTTGCGGCGCTAGCTGAACTCTCGGTTTGTTGCGGCGCACGTAGAGAGCACCGATCCCTTTTGGGCCGTAGATTTTGTGGGCTGTCAAGGACATTAGATCGATATTCATCTCCTCTACGTCGAGGGGAATTTTGCCGATCGCCTGTGCCGCATCTGTGTGAAAAATAATGTCATTTCCGCGACAAATTGCTGCAATTTCTGCGATCGGCTGGATGACGCCAATTTCGTTGTTAGCCGTCATCACTGAAACTAAAATTGTCTCTGCCCGAATCGCTTTGATCAAATCGCCTATATCAATCAGCCCGTCGCTTTTCACCGGTAAAACAGTAATGTCAAACCCCAATTTTTGCAAATAGGTACAGGGGTCGAGAATTGCATTGTGTTCGGTTTTTACTGTGATAATGTGCTTTCCTTTACTGAAATAAGCTTCAGCGATGCCTTTAATCGCTAAGTTATTTGCTTCGCTGGCGCCGCTGGTAAAAACAATTTCTTCTGGGGAGGCGTTGATCGCTTCTGCTATGATTTGGCGTGACTGTTTTACCGCTGCTTCTGCTTCCCAGCCGTAGATGTGGTTGATACTGGCTGCGTTGCCGAATTGTTCCGTGAAATACGGCAGCATCGCATCAAGTACCCGTGGATCTACGGGGGTTGTGGCGTGGTTGTCGAGGTATATAGGACGTTCGGACATAGTGCAGTTTTGGGTGAAAAAAGTGTTAGGTTTATTGTAGACGAGCCCTTTGTTCTACAACAAAACTTTATATTTAACAAATATTTGTAAAGATTTATGCGACCTGACATTCAGGGATTAGAAATTACTCTCGGTGAGCTCAAGCACCTCACCGGCGCCGGGCCCGATCGCGTATACCGGCCGCCGACAGCGACTAAGTTTGCCCGCGAAGCTTTGAAAACAGTCAGTTTAATTGTTTTGGTTCTAATCAGTTGTTGGCTGCTAGTTGCGATATTTCCTAGGGCGTATGTGTGGTGGTTCGTCCTTCACTTCGCTGCGATAGTTGGTTTAATCTTGGAGGATGCCTGGAAAATTTGGTGCAGTCGGCAAAACCAACATTTAATCAATCTTTTTGATGATGTCGATCGCTATAATGGTATAATCAAAGCGATTGAAATTAATGACAAGATAGAAGATGCTGGCAATCCGGAAGTCAAAATCGGCGATCGCGCAAAAGTTATTCAAGCTTTGCAACTAATCAGAGACGATTTAGTTCGAGCTTTGAAAACTGAAAGAATTCTTAGGGAAAACAAAAAATTTGTCGCTACTAATTCCGAATTGTTTGCCAATAACTTAAGAAATTTGAATGCCCTGCAAATTAGCGATCGAGCCAGCGAACAAGGACGATTGCTCAACGAAGCTTTGCAGGTAGCCGTGGAAGTTCAAGCAGAAATGAAAAAGTTGCAAGATCAAAACGCTGCTAATTTTTAAAATGGCAAAATTTAGTAGTGTGCAAGGCTGGATGCGCCTCTTACCCAGTAGCAACATGAAGCTTACTGAACGGATATAACTCAAACATATTCTCCAAATTATAAGTTATGAGAATTGTGAAAAAAATATCATAATTATTGTAAATTTTTTCCTGTTACGTAACAGGTAAGGATATCTTGGAAAGGTGACGTTAACAACCAGGTCAGTATGTCTTCTGTTAAACCCAAGATTATAGTTCTCGACGACGATCCGACTGGTTCTCAAACCGTGCACAGTTGCTTGCTGCTGACACGTTGGGACGAAGACACCCTGCGTTTGGGGCTGCGGGACAAGTGCCCGATTTTCTTCATACTGACAAATACTCGATCGCTAACTCCCGAAAAAGCAGCCTCCGTCACCCGCGAAGTGTGCCAAAATCTAAAAAGGGCGATCGCCAGCGAAAAAGTCGAAGACTTCCTAATAGTTAGCCGTTCCGATTCTACCCTGCGCGGTCACTATCCGATCGAAACCGATGCGATCGCCGAAGAACTGGGCCCCTTCGACGCTCATTTTCTGATTCCCGCCTTTTTTGAAGGAGGCAGAATTACCCGCCACAGCGTGCACTACCTAATAGTTAACAGTGTCCCGACACCAGTACACGAAACCGAATTTGCCAAAGATTCAGTCTTCGGGTACAGTCACAGTTACCTGCCAGACTATGTAGAAGAAAAAACCAAAGGTCGCATCCCCGCTGATGCAGTCGATCGCATTTTACTCGGAGACATTCGCTACGGAAGTTTAGATCGACTGATGGACATGACAGACAACCAATGTGCGGTTGTTGACGGCCAAAGCCAAGGCGATTTAGACACATTTGCCAAACACATTCTCAATGCAGTCAGTCAAGGCAAAAAGTTTTTATTCCGCAGTGCAGCCAGTATTTTAACATCCTTAGCTAACCTCGGCCCGCAGCCCGTAGCAGCCGACGAAATGGCAAAATACGTCAGGGGCGGCAAACCGGGTGCAGTAATAGTTGGTTCCCACGTTAAGAAAACTACGGAACAATTGGAGCGCTTGTTAAAAGAGCCCAATATAGTTAGCATTGAAATAGATGTATCTCACTTGCTAGAAGATTCACCAGAGTATCGCACTCAAATGCTCGATGAAATTCTCGAAAAAGTCCGCACTGCTCATGCAGATGGCAAAACGCCTGTAATTTATACCAGCCGCAAGGAACTCGAATTTGACAATGCAGAAACCCGGTTAAAATTTGGAGAGGCGGTTTCTGCTTTGTTGATGGATATCGTGCGGGGACTGCCTGCCGATATCGGGTTTTTGATTAGCAAGGGCGGCATTACTTCTAATGATGTTTTGAGTACAGGTTTGTCGCTGAAAAGTGTCAGGCAAATCGGTCAAATTATTGCCGGTTGTTCGGTGGTGAAAACAGAGGCTAATCATCCTCTGTTTCCCAATTTACCAGTTGTTTTGTTTCCGGGAAATGTGGGGGATAGCCATGCTTTGGCTACGGTTTACAAGCGGCTGAGCAAGTAGTATAGCTCGACCAATCGCAGATTAACCCAGATGAATTTAGCTTCTAGGCAGGGAGGAGAATGTTCATCTGCGGTTGGTCGATGGGTTTCAATGCTCGATCGAACTTTATGGCAACTGCCACTGCACGACCACTTCAAAAAAAATCTCTCGCCTACTTTTTCCTTGCCCAATCCACCTAACTATGATATCATAGAGAGTCTGTCTGTAAGTAAAGCCGATCGCCCCATCTCCAAATTCCCCCTCAGCAGTCGCTCTCAAAAAAATCAAATTTAGGAAAAAAAATTAAGGCAGAACTCTACATATAGAGCCAACAGCGCAACAGCTACTGCTATCAGTAGCGTTTCCAGCTTGTACCCGCCTAAATTTTAAAATTAAGTAGAAATTTCCACATAGTAATTTTTAGCTGAAAGGATTAGCATATAAGGGTGACAGAACATTATCATCCCCTAAACTCATTAAAAGATGGCCATTGGTTCAAGCTGATCTGTGGGGCGAGCTTTCAACACCTGCCTGCTGTACGGAATCTCACCTTGGCTTACACCTTAGCAGGCGCTGACTGTATCGATGTCGCGGCAGATCCCGCCGCCGTCGCCGCAGCGAAAGAAGCCCTACAAGTGGCCAGCGACTTACAGGCAAGAACTCAAAACCGCAGGTTTGGTGGCAAAGGGTTGCCGTTGCTGATGGTGAGTTTAAACGATGGGGAAGACCCGCATTTTCGCAAAGCCGAATTCAACCCAGCGGATTGTCCGGCGGACTGCTGGCGGCCGTGCGAAAAAATATGTCCAGCCGAAGCAATAGTTTTTCAGAGTGCTGGCAGTGGTTTTTCCGGGGTGATAGACCAGCAATGCTATGGCTGCGGTCGCTGTCTGCCGATTTGTCCGAGCCAACTCATTTATACTCGTTCTTACGTGTCTGCTCCCGCCGCGATCGCACCTTTAATCTTGCAATCCGGTGCGGACGCCCTAGAAATCCACACGCAAGTAGGCAGAGAGGCAGATTTTGCGCGACTTTGGTCGAGTATAGCTCCCTGGGTCGGTCAACTCAAGGTAATAGCAATTAGTTGCCCCGATGGAGACGGTTTGATTGATTATTTGCGGACACTCTATCAAATAATTTCCCCCCTTCCTTGTCCGCTAATTTGGCAAACGGACGGTAGGCCAATGAGCGGAGATATCGGAACAGGAACTACTAGAGCCGCGGTCAAACTCGGTCAAAAAGTTTTGGCTGCCCAGTTGCCGGGATACGTGCAACTTGCAGGCGGCACTAATGCTCACACTGTCAGCAAGTTGAGAGCCGAGGGACTGATGAAGGATGCCGGGAAAAATTTGTCAGCTCCCCCTGTCCAATACATTGCAGGTGTAGCTTACGGCAGCTATGCCAGGGTTTTGCTATCGCCAATTTTAGAACAATTAGAAGCAATGCAGACCGATCGAGCCTATGCCGTTCCGGTGGCAGTCGCGCGGTCAGCAGCCGAAGTTCAAACATCTCGGCTACCTCAGCTCGAAGCCGTCCCAGAACTTCTCTCGGAGGCCGTGAGTTTAGCTTGTTCTCTAGTTTCCCAGCTCAAAGAATTTTAGTCATTGGGCATGGGGCATTGGCCAAACAGGGCATTGGGCATTGGGCATTGGTACTAATGACTAATGACTAATGACTAATGACTAATGACCACTGACTAAAAAGTTGAAAAAGTCACCGAACACATCGAGGCGAATGCAGATTACAGACGACCTCAACAGATTATTAGACATCGTGCCAGATGAGATCCGGCAGCCCTTAGAGCAGCACCCGCAGCGCAACAATCTCATTGAGATTGTCATGGATTTGGGCCGCCGACCAGAAGCTCGTTTTCCATCCTTGGCCGAACCTCTTTCCCAAACGCCGATTTCCAAGGCACACCTCAACTATTGCATCGAGCGAGTCGGCCACTTCGGTGGCGACAACCGAGCCGGTATCGAGCAAACCCTGCACCGAATTAGCGCCCTTCGCAACCGCAGCGGCGAGATTATCGGCTTGACTTTGAGGGTGGGCCGCGCTGTGTTCGGGACGATCGGCATTATCCGCGATTTAGTGGAAACCGGTCAGTCAATTTTGATGCTCGGCCGCCCTGGGGTTGGCAAAACCACGGCCCTGCGGGAAATTGCCCGCGTGCTCGCCGATGACTTGGAAAAACGGGTAGTAATCATCGACACCTCCAACGAAATTGCCGGAGATGGAGATATTCCCCACCCAGCGATCGGCAGAGCTCGCAGAATGCAAGTTTCCCGTCCCGAACTCCAGCACCAAGTCATGATCGAAGCAGTGGAAAACCATATGCCGCAAGTGATCGTGATTGACGAAATCGGCACGGAACTCGAAGCTTTGGCGGCTCGGACGATCGCCGAAAGGGGCGTGCAGTTGGTCGGTACCGCCCACGGGAACCGGATCGAAAACTTGATGAAAAACCCGACTCTGGCAGATTTAATTGGGGGCATCCAAGCGGTGACGCTGGGAGATGACGAAGCAAGACGGCGCGGTTCTCAAAAGACGGTTTTGGAGCGCAAAGCACCGCCAACTTTTGAAATTGCCATCGAAATGCTGGAACGCGAGCGCTGGGTAATCCACGAGCGAGTTGCAGATGCGATCGACACTTTGCTGCGGGGACGCGAACCGCACCAGCAAATCAGAAGCGTCAGCGAGACTGGAGAAATAATTATCGAGCGCGAGTCAGCCGCTCCCCCCGCCCGGTTTCCGGGGATGGCAGCTTCCAGCGGCCCGGCTGCTGTCTCAGCAATCCGGCCCGTCACACCGCTCTCTGGGTGGCGGAGTGCTGGCAAAATGGTGCCGATGCCCGCTCCCAGCGAGAACTTCGCTGCTAAAAGCGCGCCGGTTGCTGAGACTCGGTATTTCGAGCAACTGCTCGAAGAATCCCTGTCCGTCGAACCAGTACCCACCCCCGGACGTTTTTCCCAGAATCTCGGCCCTAACGGCGAAGATTTGCCCCTCCACGTTTATCCTTACGGCATACCTCGCCACCAGCTCGAACAGGTGATTTCGACGCTGAACCTGCCGGTGCTGCTGACAAAGGATATTGAGAGTGCTGACGTGGTTTTGGCTTTGCGATCGAACGTTCGGAACCAGTCGAAATTGAGGCACTTGGCCAAAACTCGCCAAGTTCCTCTGCACACAATTAAGGCCGGCACGATACCCCACGTAGCGAGAGCTTTGCGGCGTCTGTTGGACATGGATGACCCCGGCACCCCGGAAGTGGCAGACCTCGCCTTATTCGCCCGCAGCGGTTCTTCTGACGAGCTCGAAGCTCTCGAAGAAACGCGCTTAGCAGTCGAGCAAATTGTCATTCCGAAGGGACAGCCGGTGGAGCTCCTGCCCCGTTCTCCCAACGTCCGCAAAATGCAGCACGAACTTGTGGAACACTATCACCTGAAATCCCACAGTTTTGGAGAAGAACCCAATCGTCGCTTGCGGATATATCCAGCTTAAAGTTGGAGATTAGTGTTTTGGAAGGCAGAAGGTAGAAGGCAGAAGGGATAATTTTTTCCTGGCTTCTACCTTCTGCCTTTTGCCTTTTTCCTTTAAGTAGCTGGCAAGTTTCTGATATGATGTGGTGTAACACTGTTCTTGTTAATGCGATCGGCTAAATTCTCAATTTATAATTTCCAATTCCCCAATTTCCAATTACCAATACTTCGACTACGCGAGCTTACAAGTTCCCCTATTCTCAATAGTTCAGCTACGCACTTCCCTTCGGCTCCCTTCGGCTTTACGAACGGATGAGCCGCAGGCTAGCAGCTATGCTCAGCACAAACTCAGCACCAGCTCAGTAAAAGTTGCCACTTCCCAAATTATTAAATTAATCTCCCTGAGTTGACATGAATGATTCCATAGTTCAGCTATTTATCAACTTAATTACTACGGAAATTGGTGTGCGAATTAGGTCACAAGATCGAGCTGGTCTGTCTCATAAAATTATGACTCGAATGAGAGCCAAAAAAATCGCAGAACCAGAAAAATATTATAAGCTTTTAACTGCCAAAAATTGGGAAAGTAAAAATGAATGGTCAGAATTAGTATTGCTACTAACAACAATTGAAAGTTATTTCATGCGAGATAAAGGACAGTTTTCTCTGTTAAAAAAAGTAATTTTTCCTGAATTGATAGAGCAAAAAAGAAACTTGCACAAGATATTGGGAATGCAGCCGACACTGCGAATTTGGAGTGCGGGCTGCTCTACCGGTGAAGAACCTTATTCTTTAGCTATTGTTTTAAAAGAATTGATTCCCGATTGGGAACAATGGAAAATATTAATTTTAGGTACAGATATCAATGAAAAAGTAATCAAAAAAGCGCCCCAGGGAGTTTACAGTCATTGGTCATTTCGCTTGGTTGAACCGCAGATACAAAAGCAGTATTTTCATCAGAGGCAAAATGATTGGCAAATCAATAAAGAATTGCGCGAAAGTGTAACCTTTAACTGTGTAAATTTAATCACAGATGAGTTTCCTAATATTTACCAAAATCTTTATAACATAGACTTAATTTTGTGTAGAAACGTATTTGTTTATTTTGAACATAAGTATATTTCACTGGTACTGAAAAAATTTGCCAATACCCTGAGACCTGGAGGATATTTAATGACCGGTCACGCTGAAGTTTACGGTCAAATTATGAACGAGTTTGAACCCAAGATTTTCCCGGAGTCGGTGGTTTATCAGCGTCGGGATGCAGTAATGGAGGAAGGCTCTCAAATAGAGTCTAGAGTTGCGACGGTAGGGGCAGCCAACTTGGCATTTCGGGAATTGCCCAAAGCAGATACTATGGGCGATGATAGTGGTGAGTTGCTAACAGGGGAAACGATGCCACCTCGTTTTACTACTAACAGCAATTTTCCAGAGATAGAGATGCCACCCGTATTAAAAATAAGTAATCCGCTGGGGAAGATGCTGCCCTCTCCCTATCGGGAGGACGGCTTGCCGAACAATGCCGTGTCAGTTACAGAAAAAATAATAGCAGAAAATAGTCAAAATAAAACGCCTCAAATGCTAATTTTAGAGGCTAAGAAATTATTTAAAAATCAAGATTATGCTGAGGCTATCAACAAGGCACAAGAGGCAATAGACTTGCAGGGACATAATTTTGATGCTTATTTTTTAATCGCTCAAGTTCAGGCCAATGCCGGCAATTATTCTCAGGCAATAGAATACTGTAATCGAGCTAGAAAAGTAGAGCCTGGGTCAGTATATACTGATTATTTACAGGCTCAAATTGCTGAAGAACAGGGGCAATTAGAAACAGCAAAGAATTTATTAAAGAGGACTATTTATATGTGTCCATCTTTTGTTTCAGCTTATATAGAACTAGGGAATATATACAATAAAGAAGGTCAAGTAAAAAGAGCTCTTAAAATGTACAATTCATCTTGTGAAATCCTGAAAGCACTACCGCCCAACACTCCCATAGATTCACAGGGGAAAATGACCGCTAGTCAAGTTCTGATGAATGTTAAAAAAAAATTGTTAAAATTATACAGTAAAGAAACTGTACACTAAAATATGGAAACTAAACCGTATCTTATCTTTGAACAGAACGGTTTTCTCTGCGGTATAGAAGCCTGCTACGTTCGGGAAATTTTCTTTCTGCCGGAGTTGACAGCAATTGCAGAAGCACCTCAATATATTGTTGGGGCGATCGACCTTCGGGGCGAAATTCTGCCCGTGATGGATCTGAATCTCCGTTTTGGATACGCTTGGCAGGATTATGCTGTGACAGATAGTACGATCGTCATCGAGTGGCAAGAATCGAAAGTCGGTATAATTGTCAATCAAGTTCGCGAAGTTAGAGAACTTTCAGAAGAAGCCATCACTCGGCAGCTATCTTACGGACGAGAGAACTCAGAAGCCTCTCATTATTTTGTAGCTGGACTTGCCCGCTGCGAAGCCGATATTATCATGCTGCTGAATCTCGATCACTTAATTCGATATTCTCCCGAAAAGTCAGACGACAGTTGGCCTGTTTTTCCAAGCAATCCAGGTAGTGAAGCAGCAGCCGGTGAGGCAGAAATAGAAAATTTACAGTGGCAAATAAATGCAAAATTGTTAGGCAAAGATCCTAAAAATTTGAGCAATCGTCACGTTTTTTGCCCGCAGGCTACCCCGGAAGAAAAAGCAATTTTTAAATCGCGCGCTAATCATTTGAGGCGGCGCGGCGAGGGGGACAATGATGCTGCAATTAATATGTCCCTGGCGGTGTTTGTTTTGAATAGCGAATACTTTAGTCTTCCTTTGGATCTAGTGCGCGAATTTACGGATATTAGCCAAGTAACTCCGGTTCCTTGCACTCCCGATCGCATAGTGGGAAATATAAATTTACGGGGAGAAATTGTGACGCTAATTGATATTCGCAGTGTTTTAAATATGTCTTTAAATATGTCGGAGGCGGCAAATGATCTCTCTAAGGCGATCGTTGTTGAAGTTGCGGATTTGATCGCTGGTATAGTTGTTGACGAAATATTAGATATTATATACTTAAATGTGTCGGAAATTGCGGCTGTTCCGGCAGCACTGCATTCTGCTAACCGCGAATATCTACGGGGGACAGCTATTTACGGCGAAAAAATGATGGCTATTCTGAACTTGCAAAAACTGCTGACAAAAGGAGGAGTAGTTGTTGATGAAGAGGTTTGAATCCAGAACAGGACTTACGCAAAGCATATGTGCCCTGAGTCAAGTGAACCATCTGGCTTGATACTTCCTTTCCTTCGCAATCCCGATCCAACGCAGAGATCAGGACTGATAACCAGCGGGACTTAGCATGAGAGAATTATCTTGAAATGCGTCTAGGACTAAAGAAGTTAGTTATACCAAATCCGCTTTTCAAGCGATATTTGACAAAGGAATCTAATTCGTGTAGGCACTTGTTTAAATTAAGGAGAAAAATATGTTTGCTAAAATAAACAACTTAAACATTAGAAACAAGATGCTGCTCGGATATCTAGCGCCAGCACTTATATACTTAGGGTTTCCCGTAGTAGTTATTGCTACTACAAATCAGGTGTTTAAAACTTTTCAAGAAACGGAAAGGGTAGAGCAGGTAGTCGGAGAAACAACTAATATATCCCTAGGTGCAGAGCAAATGGTACGGGGACTGCGCGGGTATTTAATTAATAAAAATCAGCAGTTTTTAAAGGATTTTCAAGCAGGTGCAGAGTTGGCTCGCCAGTCGGCCAATAATGTAGAGCAGACGGTTAAAGATCCCGAACAGAGAATCCGTTTGCAAAGGATGCGGCAGCTAGTAAATCAATATTATGATGGTTGTAACGAAGAAATTGTTCGCTTATTGCAGGAAAATCAGACTGCGAAAGCTCTCGCTGTATTTAATACAGGCAAGTACACAAATTTTCTGAATGAATTTTTAAAAGTGAACGGGGAATTTCGGGAAACAGAATTAAATATTGTTAAACAAAAAACGAAAATGACGAAGGAAGCTTTAAGCTTTTTGGTATCTACGCTGCTGGTTGGTTCGGTGCTGTTAGTGCTGTTTGGTGCGGGGCTAGCTTGGCTGATTTCGTCAGGAATTGCCCAAACTATCGATCGCGCAATTAGCTCGATCGCAGCTTCTTCCACTGAGATTGCAGCCACCGTGGAAGAACAGGAACGCATGGCAAGTCAGCAAGCAGCTTCAGTAAATCAAACTACTACTACAATGGACGAATTGGGAGCCTCTTCCAGGGCGACATCACAGCAGATAGAAACAGCCGTGGCTCAAGCAATGCAAGCTTTGAATTTAGCTGGAGGTGGCACAAAAGCTGTAGAACAAACTTTAGAAGCAATGGCAACTCTAAAAACTAAAGTTCAGGATATCCAAGGACAAATTATAGAGTTGAGCGAACAAACAGATCACATTGGTAATATCTCAACTGTAGTTAGCGATTTAGCCAATCAGACTAATATGTTAGCACTCAACGCTGCTGTTGAAGCTGTGCGAGCGGGGGAACATGGCAAGGGGTTTGGTGTGGTGGCGTCAGAAATTCGCAAACTTGCCGATCGCAGTAAAAAGTCAGGAGCGCAAATTAATTTATTAGTTGCTGATATTCAAAGGGCGATTAACTCAACGGTAATGGTAACAGACGAAGGAACTAAAACAGTGGAATCGGGCGTGAATATTGCCTCAGAAACTGCCGCAGCATTTGCAGGAGTTGCCAATGCCATTAACAATGTAGTTTTGAACTCTCAGCAAATTTCGCTAAATGCCAAGCAGCAATCGATCGCGATCGAACAGGTAGTGCAAGCTATGAACTCTCTCAATCAAGCCGCAGCCCAAACCGCTTGCGGTATCAGTCAAACTAAAGTTGGCACTCAAAAATTGAATGAAGCAGCCTTAGATTTGAAGGCAGTTTTGTAGGAGAGCGATGAATTATGAGTAGTTCCCCAAAAATGCCAAAACTGCCAAATATATCCTTAACAATAAAAACAATTGCTTTGGCGATTGACATCGCTACAATTCCAGCGATATTAACGGGAGTAATAACTTGTTTTTGAGGAAATCTGAACCTAATCTCAAATCAGCAGTGTAGTTAGTTGTGAGTTGTGAGTTATTATTATTTGGGAGTTGTTATTTTTTTTACTACCCATTCACAATTGCCAATACTTCGGCTACGCGATCGTACAATTTTCCAATTCCCTATACTTATACTATGCGAGCGTACAAGTTACCAGTAACCGATTCCCAGTAACCAATGATTAACAAATTTTTCCAAAAAATGCAGCATCGACTGTTGCTGCTCCTAATTTTAAGTACCTTGATTCCAGTATCCATTGTTGGTTGGTATGGAATTTATTCTTCAACAGAAGCCCTGCAAAAGTTAGCATTAATAAGCCTTAGTGACAGTGTTAATTCTACCGCTACTCAAATGATTAACAAATTTGAAAATTTTAGAGCAGATATTTTGTTTCTCCGCAAAACTCCCGCTGTTCAGGGACTGATTAGAGCGAGAGAAGGAAATGGAGTAGACAAACAGACTAATTCAACTTATAAAGATTGGCTTTATCGAATGCAACTCACATTTTTATCCATGATGGAAGCCAAGCCATATTATATGCAATTGCGTTACATAGATAACACTGGCAAGGAGATCGTGCGCGTAGATTCTGACGGCACAAATATCCAAGTTATTCCAGATTCTCAACTACAAAATAAAGCAGACACAGATTACTTTTCGGAAACTATGAAGCTAAAACCAGGAGAAGTCTATGTGTCTTCCTTAAATCTGAATAAGGAAAGGGGGAAAATAGAAATTCCTTACAAGCCAACAATTCGCTACGCAACTCCAATTTTTGATCCCAAAGGAGAAAGACAAGGCTTTTTAATTACGAATGCTCTGGGTAGCACTCTGATCGATATGGTTAAAAATTTTAATCCTGAACTATCAGACCAATCTTTTATCTTAAATCAAGATGGGTATTATCTGGCTCATCCCAATTCTAAAAAAGCATGGGGATTTGAACTCCAAACTAAGGAAAATGTCCAAAATGATTATTCAGGAGACATTGTTGCTAAAATACTCTCAGGGGGTCAGGGAAATATTGATGATAAGGATTTAGTGATTAGCTATAATACAGTTTTTCCCAGCAAAGAAAATACAAACAAATTTTTAGTAATTGTGGATACTTCACCCAAAAAAGTGCTATTTTATTCTATAGATTCTCTTCAAAAAATTGCTGCATTTATTGCTATTTTTTCCCTGGCGGTGGTGCTGGGATTGGGATGGTTTTTTTTGCAAAAAATTGTTGCTCTGATTCGGGGATTGATTTACCAAATATCGTCATTTTCAATGCAAATAGAATCAAATATGAACCGACAAGAGCAAATAGCAAATAGGCAATTTGTCTCGGTTAATCAAACAACTATAACTCTAGAAAATTTGGGCAGATCTTCTCAGCAAACAGCCGAGCAAGCTGAGTCTGTTGCCATTGCCGCTCGCCAAGCTTTAAATCTAGCCGAAGAAGGTACTAAAAAGGTAGATCAAACTCTCAATCAAATGCTGAATCTTAGAGAAGCTGTGGTGGCAATTTCTAAGCAAAATCATCGACTCGACGACAGCACGAGTCAGATTGGCAATATATCGACTCTCGCAAGTTTGGTTAGCGATTTAGCCAGCCAAACTAATATGCTGGCTCTCAACGCCGCTGTTGAAGCAGTCAGAGCCGGCGAGTACGGTAAAGGTTTTGCGGTGGTAGCAAGCGAAATTCGTAAGTTAGCAGATGAAAGCCAACAAGCAGCACAAAAGATTAATGGTATTATTCCAGAAATTAAGGGTGCGATCGACTCAACGGTAAAAGCAACTGAAGATAGTCGCAAAACGGTTGCAGAAGGGGTGAAAACAGCACAAGATACGGCAGAAGCTTTTACGGGTGTGAGGGAAGCTTGCAATCTGGTGTTTGCTAGCAACCAGCAAATTTCATTTAATGTTAAACAGCAGGCGATCGCAATTCAGCAAGTAGGTGATGCCATGAGTTCTATGAAGGAATCCGCGTCTCAAACAGTCAGCGGCATTACTCAAGTTAAAATCGGTACTCAACAACTCACAGAAGCTGCATTTAATCTTAAAGAAGTAGTGTAGTCATTAGTCATTAGTCATTAGCAATCGACTGACTATTCAACATAATTATCATTACCACTTACCCATGAGCCATGCTCAATTACCTATTACTCAAAAACATATATGATGATTGAAGATCAAGAACTTCGAGATGTATTTAAAGTCGCTAGTCAAGAACACTTGCAGAAGCTAGACGACGGATTGCTGTACTTAGAACAACATCCGAGCGACTTAGCTAAGTTAGAACAATTGTTGCGAGAAACCCATTCTCTTAAAGGTGATGCTGGGATGCTAGGCGTAAAAGATGTAGCCTCTTTAGCTCATCAAATGGAGCATATTTTGGGAGGCATCAAGCGGGGAGAAACTCAACTGAATTCGGATATTAGCGATCGACTTTCGCAAGGTTTAGAAGCCATGCGGAAACTCGTTGACGAAGCCGTTACCGGCGAAGATTCCGGCGTTAATACTTTTTACATCCTCGCTAGCATGATGGGTGCTTCTAGTCAGCCACAGCCACAGGCAGCAGCCTCAATAGTAGATCCCTCATTTTCACAAGTACCAGAACAACCGTTGGTAGAACCGCAATTTACTGAGCATCTTATTCAAGAACTAGAAACAAATGTTGAAACTTCTGAAGTCCTTAACTTAGAGAAAAATTCCTCTTTTTTACCCTTACAATCCAAGCCCGAATTTCTACGGCAAGCTCAAAACTTGCCTGCACCTTCTGAACCAGCCACTGCGTCGGCTTCGCAGTCGGCAGTTACTGCCTCCTCAACCTCATCTTACCGCATTGAAACCATTCGCGTTGCTACTCAAAATTTAGACGATTTAATGACTCAAGCAGGGGAACTTACTGTCACAAAAACTCGGCTAGGACACCGAGTTGCAGAGATCGAACAAATTACAACTTTGTGGGAAGAGTGGAGCCGAGAATATTTTGTAACGAGCTTGAATGTCGATCGGATGGAAATAGATGAAAACGGTATTAAAGCCAACGGTAAATTTAGCCAATTGCAGGATTACTATCAACGTACAGGAGAACGTTTAGAACCTCTCGGAGCTTTAGTCAACGGCTTGAGAAATCGAGTTTATGAAGATACTGCCCGACTCGAATTAATCGCTGAGGCATTAGAATCAGGAATTCGCACTCTGAGACTGCTGCCTTTGTCTACTATTTTTAATTTATTTCCTCGCACTGTTCGAGACTTAGCGAAACGGGAAGGTAAAGAAGTTGCATTAGTGATTGAAGGAGGGGAAACTACAGCAGATAAACGCATTTTAGAGGAAATGAAAGATCCTTTAATGCACATGATTAGAAATGCAATCGACCACGGTATTGAAACTGTTGAGGAGCGTAAAAAACTAGGTAAACCTCCCGTGGCTACTCTCCGAATAAAAGGCTATAATGTTGCTAGCAATATTATTATTGAAGTTGCTGATGATGGCCGGGGACTAAATCTAGAGAGCATTAAACAAACGGCTGTAAAACGTAATATTTGTACGTTTGAACAACTGGCAGAAATGACCGAAAGTCAAGTACAATCTTTAATTTTTACTCCGGGTTTTTCGACAAAAAAATTTGTTACCGAAGTATCGGGGCGCGGGGTGGGTTTAGATGTAGTTCGTACTAATGTTGAAGCTCTAAAAGGTAGTATTCAAGTAGAGTCTTTACCGGGGAAAGGATGCACTTTGAGGCTGCAAATCAGCACGTCTTTAGCTACAGCAAATGTATTAATTGTCATAGTTGAAGACATTCCTTATGCTCTGCCAGTCGAGTTTGTAGACACGGCTCAACAGGTGTCTCAGTCTGAGATATTTGCTATAGAAGGTAAGGAAACTATACTTTCAAATGGTCAGCCTCTGTCAGTTGCTCATCTGACAGATTTACTAGAATTAAACAATAGACAAGGGTGGCAAAAAAATCGGTATTGGAGACAGGAAAACGGGAGCGAAGCTCTGAGAAAAAATCCCAACTACTTTCTAAATTCAACTTCTTCAAAAATGCCTTGTATTGTTTTGAAAGTTGGGGAGGAAAGATTGGGATTATTTGTAGATGCTTTGATAGACGAACAGGATGTGGTGATGAAACCTCAAAGTCAATTGCTGAAACGGGTGCGAAATGTTTCGGGCGCCACAATTCTGGGTACTGGGGAAGTTTGTATGGTACTCAATCCCCACGATTTGATAAAATCTGTACGCCAGCAAGTTTCGTCTCGTGGGGTTTCTGGTGCGCGATCGCAACTTGAGACTGCCAGCAGAAAACAAGTTATACTATTAGCAGAAGACTCGATAGCCACGCGCACTCAAGAAAAGCGCATCCTGGAAGCTGCGGGTTACGAAGTTGTGACTGCGGTAGACGGATTGGATGCTTTCCATAAATTGAAAACTCGCGATTTTGATGCTGTGATTTCTGACGTACAAATGCCAAATTTAGACGGTTTGGCTCTGACTATTAAGATTCGGGAGCAAAAAGAATACAGTGAGTTGCCGATAATTTTAGTGACATCTTTGGCATCGGATGAAGATAGAAAAAGAGGGGCTGATGCGGGGGCAAATGCTTATATTCCTAAAGGTACTTTCAATCAAGATGTGTTGGTAGAGACACTAAAAAGGTTAGTTTAGTCATTAGTCATTACTCCTTGGTTATTAGGCATTTGTTATTTACTAGCAATTAGCAAGACCGAATATCCAGTGCCCAGTGCATCATTACCAGTGCATCGATGCCCAATACCCAATACTTTGACTACGCGGTTACTGAGCGACTCGTGCTGAGCTTAGCCACTCGCCCTGCGCGCCTTGCCCGCTAAGCTTCGCCGAAGGGAAGTAAGTCGAATGGCAGCACAAGTGCCCTATTCCCCATTCCCCATTTCCCATTCCCCATTCCCCAGCAAACTAATGTTATCGCCCATTAAACTATTGTTAGTTGAAGATTCTCCAGTAGTTACGCTCGTCCTCAAACGAATTTTTGAGTCCTCGCCAGACATCCAAGTTGTAGGAACAGCTTGCAACGGATTAGAAGGACTAGAATTAATCCCCAAACTTCAGCCCCAAGTAATCTGTACGGATTTGAATATGGCACCAATGAACGGGTTAGAATTTACGGAAGAAGTAATGAAGAAATATCCGCTACCAATTTTAGTAATTAGTGCTTCAGTGCAAGCGAATGATACTCACAATGTATTTCAAGTGTTAAATGCTGGTGCATTGGATGTTTTTCCGAAACCGATTGGCGGGTTGGTATCTGATTACGCTCGCCTAGCCAATCAATTAATAGCTAAAGTTAAAATACTCTCTGGAGTTAAAGTATTTACACGGCATCAAAAAAAGATGCCAACACAAGATAATAATCAAATTGTAAAAATCAACCAAGCACCTGTTCCTAATTACAAATTTTCTAACGAAAATGTTAAATTCCCAACTATTAAAGTATTGGCTATAGGGGCTTCTACAGGGGGGCCACAAGCACTGTACGCAATTATTTCTAAACTTCCGGCTAGTTTTTCCGTGCCTATAATTTGTGTTCAGCACATCAGTGAAGGTTTTTTACAAGGATTAGTTGATTGGCTGGGTAATGAATCGAAACTGCCTGTTAAGATCGCTTCTTTTGGGGAATTGCCACAAGCAGGGACTGTTTATTTCCCGCCCGAAAAACGTCATTTAGAATTGGACTCTCAAGGGCGATTTGTTTATTCAGAAGCTGCTCATGTCGCGGGACACTGCCCTTCTGTAACGGTGACATTTAAGTCGGTAGCTAATTTTTATGGCCGGACAGCAGCGGGAGTTTTGCTGACAGGAATGGGTAGAGATGGTGCTGACGGAATGTTGGCTATCGCCAGACAAGGGGGGTTGACAATCGCCCAAGACGAAGCTAGCTGCATTGTCTTCGGAATGCCCAAGGAGGCGATCGCCCTCGGTGCAGCCCAATATGTTCTACCTGTCAGTGCGATCGCTCCCCTACTCCTGGCTAAATTAAAAATTTAGGACTTACCCCGCAAAGAGTGCACAATACCCCGCGCCGGAACTGGTTAAAAAAATCGGGGATAAGAAAGCGCGATCGCAACTTTTTACTTCATAATTACTCAAATTACTTCATAATTACTCAAAACTGAATTTTTTTTCTAAGTCCGATTATTTGATTTTGATAAACTTACCAATTACCTCGCGCAACTTCTCAGCATCAAACGGTTTAGTTAAATACTCTGTTGCTCCCGCCAAACGCCCCTGTACCTTATCAAAGGCTCCATCTCGCGCTGTCAGCATTACGATCGGCAAATTCTGAAACTGAGGCAAGCTCCGCACCGTGCGGCAGAGTTCCAATCCGTCAATACCAGGCATCGAAACATCCAGCAACAAAACAGAAATTTGTTCGTGATAAATAGTTGACAAAGCATCCACTGCATTGTCGGTTACGAGAACTCGAAACTCTTTGCTTAAGGCCTGTTTAACAAGTCCTTGCATCACGACGCTATCATCAACTGCCAAAATAGTTGGTACTTGACTGCTACTTGCAGACATATTCTTCTCCCTGTTTATTTATAGTTCTTGAAAATACAAAGCATACTTACCCCGTCATTTTTTTAGAGTTGCCTCTGTGCAATAGTTGCCAACCCCGTTGGAACATTAGTAGAAAGTTTAGTCCTGTTTTTTTACATCAAACTCGAAAAAAGGGATTGGGAGAGTTGTCGATCGGCAATTACAACAGTTGCAAAATGTGCATCTGGGCCCAGAAACCCTAGAAGGTCGAGTTGGAGTAACTATTGTTACAAAGTTTAACATCTTACCAATCTTTTGTAATTCATCTCCTAACTGTAGTTGAACAACCATCTAAGGCACAGCTCGCTAAAGGACACTGGTATTGTGGCACACACCCCTGATTTAAATCTACCAGCAAGCCAGCTACCCAGGATTAGACAAGTTTGTTAAAATACAATTAAACTGATTAAAAAATTCTAGGTAAGCAATCGCGTTATATTTTGGAAAGCTGCTTCCTCTCAACAGAGGCTCTTAGATTTAGAGAGCCGGAGGTATTCAAAAGCATAGTCAACGGGAAGTATAATTTATATAGTCTTAAGATTTGGGGTACTCTAACTCCCATAACTCAAAAGTTTCCAGATCGGTCAAGAGGTTAGTCTGAATTCGGCGCAAGCAACCTGCGCCGAACTTGCGCCCAGAGTCTCACAGCACAGAATTCATAGCTTGTTTTTCAAGGGAAGTATTGAGAAGGGCGGTTGCCAGCAATTAAACGGGCAGTTACACATGATGAAAGCACCCTTGCCTCTTGGTAAAAAAGTGTTCAAGCTCCATAACATTGACTTGTATCAGCTTCTCGGCTCTGCTCCCGAGGCTTGCTTGGACAATTTAGTTGGCTTGGCAGCTCAGATTAGCCGAACTCCTATTGCTTTCTTGAGCTTGATTGACGGTAACCGCCACTGGTTGAAGTCCCAGTTAGGTATCGATCAAAGTTTGGCCCAGCGTTACCTGAATTTTTGCGATCGCGCCCTGAACCAAACTCCCGAAGAGTTTGCCCAGAGATCAAACTCAAACTCGGAATTTGACCGGGCAATTTCCCTGCAACAACCGCCAGTTGCTCCCGAATTTGCGATCGAACCCCCTGCAAATTCCTTCAAGGAACCGCCTGTGGCCATTGTCCGAGACGCTTCCACAGACGTGGGATTTGCCGAGCATCCGCTGACGCTTTCCTACCCCTTCGTGAAATTTTACGCCGGAATGCCAGTCGTCACCTCAGATGGGCAGATGCTGGGAGTGCTATCCGTCATGGACTTCGTGCCGAGAGACTTGACAAAAGAAACGATAGAAGCTATGGAAGCTTTGGGTCGGCAAGTTGCGAGTTTGGTGGATCTGCGCTGGCAATTACTCAAAGCCCAGAAACACTTGCCAGAAGTAGAAGACATCACCCCCGATAGCCAGCTAATCTCGGAGTTAGTTGGTGGCAAGAACCGATCGAGCTTGTGTGGCGAACAGACGCCAGAGAGCGGCACGAGAATATACCGAACAAAAAAGCTCCCGACGCTGGGGGAAACAGGCACATCTCAATATTTGTGGGAAGCTTCAGCGGGCATCGGGCACGCGGACCATACCCAACAAATCCGAGAAATGGTGGCCGGATCGCGGGACACCTCCGATAGTCAACTAACGGCAGCGTCCCTACAAGAGCGATCGCGCTTGGGAACCCTGCAAGGTAAAGTCGGTGCAGCCCTCGGACAAGGCGGGAAAATATCGGTCATCCTCAGCCGCTGCACCGAGGCAATGGTAGATTACCTCGACGCCAAAGAGGCGAGTATCTGGACGTTCAACCCGCAGACAGAGCAGTTAGAATTGCAGGCCGATTCAGGACTCAGCACCGAAGGGTGGGAACGGGAAATAGAAGATTGGGTGCGAGCAGAACCGGGAAAACTCCAAACGGCTCCTGTATGCCTACTGTCGAACCCGTCTCTCTGCGCCATTGCCTATCCGCTGATAGTGGAGGAGCGGCTCGTGGGAGTGATGGCTCTGTGCAGTAGCGCTTTGGTAAGCGAGGGAGCGCTAGAAGTTCTGGGCTGCATGGCTAACGCCATCGCCGTGGCGATAGATCGCATCACGGCCCGAGAAGAATTGTTGAGCCGCCGGGAAGGCCTGCTCTTCGGCCTCGCCAGCCAGATGCGGAATTCCCTCGACCTCGACAAAATTTTAGATACGGCTGTCAACGAAATTCGCAGCTTGTTGCAGGTTGACCAGTGCTACTTTTTGTGGTATTCCATCTCGCCAGACGGGCAGCCAAGCTTTGCAATCACCCACGAGGCGGCAAATCCCGAACTGAAAGAGCGGCTTACAGAATACCCGATCGAACAAGTAACCCTGCTGGCCGAGAAAATTTCCCACCGCCAAACGCTCCGGATCGGGGACGCGGCAACAGCACTCTGCATAGAACCGCCCACGCGAGATTTTTTGACCAGTCTCGGGATTTTTTCTAACCTGCTGCTGCCGCTCAAGACTCGCTCCGGTCAAATGGGTGCTGTAGTTTGCAACCATTACAGCAGCCACCGTTCCTGGACGACGAGCGAAGTGGAATTGCTGCAAGCGGTGGTGGATCAACTGGCGATCGCGATCGACCAAGCCGAACTCTACGCCCAAACCCGCGCGGCAGCCTTAGCAGCCCAAACTCAAGCCCGCCAACTGACGGAAACTTTGCAGCAGTTGCAGCAGAAAGAAGCTCAGCTCATCCAAAACGAAAAAATGTCCTCTCTTGGTCAAATGGTCGCCGGCGTCGCCCACGAAATTAACAATCCGGTTAATTTTATTTACGGCAACTTGACTTATTGCAAGCAGTACATGAAAAATCTGCTGGATTTACTGCACTTGTATCAAAAGCACTACCCCGATCCTTGCCCCGAAATACTCGACAAAAACGAAGAAATCGATGTTGATTTCATAGCGCCGGATTTGCTGAAAATTCTGTCTTCAATAGAGATGGGAACCGAACGCATCCGCCAAATTGTCCTGTCTCTGCGGAACTTCGCACGGCACGACGAAGCAGAGATGAAGCGGGTGGACATTCACGAAGGGATTGACAGCACGCTGCTGATTTTGCAGAGCCGCTTGAAGTCAAACGGACTCGTACCGGGAATTGAGGTAATTAAAGACTACGGCAACTTGCCGAAGGTAGAGTGCTATCCCGGACAGCTAAACCAAGTATTTATGAATATTTTGGCGAATGCGATCGACTCTTTGGAAAATCAGCCCCCACCCAAGACGATCAAAATCTCGACGGCGGTGGTGGCCCCAGACTCGGAGGCTGATCAGTCAGGAAAGTCGATCGGTCAATTTGTGGTGATTCGGATTCAAGACAGCGGGCCGGGATTGGCCGAAAAAGCTAAATGCCACTTGTTTGACCCTTTCTTTACCACTAAACCTGTGGGCAAGGGTACGGGACTCGGCTTGTCTATCAGCTACCAGATTGTGGTGGAAAAACACGGAGGAAGCTTGAACTGTATCTCGAAACCGGGACAGGGAGCTGATTTCAGGATTGAAATCCCGGTAGCTCGCCCCCCTGCGATCAAAGAATAAACCTGCGGGCGATCGGTTTCAAAAAGATTTTTTAAATTTTATTGTCAAAATGCTTGACAGATTGCTGTGTTTGAATGTTAAGATAGTGAAGGTTAAGACGTTGGGGCGTCGCCAAGTGGTAAGGCAGCGGGTTTTGGTCCCGCCATTCAGAGGTTCGAATCCTTTCGCCCCAGTTAAATTGTGTCCGGTCAATAGATTTGAGATTTGAGATTTTAGATTGAAGCATTGACCCCACGGATAAATTCGGGGGCTGGTTTAATCGATTTGAGATTTGAGATTTTAGATTGAAGCCTTGACTCCACGGATAAATTCGGGGGCTGGTTTAATCGATTTGAGATTTGAGATTTGAGATTAAAGAATGGAAGCATTGACCCCACGGATAAATTCGGGGGCTGGTTTATCGGATACAGGTTTTTTATTTCTGGGTACTGAGTCTGCGAAGGAATGAAGCTGGGGGCTTGTATTCTGGATGCTTTCGCTCAATCAATTGTTTAACTGATTGTTTCTAGTCTGCCCAATGGCGACGAGAGAAGACCGACTTCATAACTACAAACCTCATTAGGACTTGCACACAGGGTATAAGAAACCGGTTTTTTTTGCCGCCAGTGGGGAGTTGTGGCAGAAACCAGTTTTTTTTGCGTAAGCCCTCATACAAAATATAGTCATTTCAAATAAATGTGAGACAAATGCAAGATGATGTAAAATCAAGAAAAATTGTTAACTCGGAGCCGAAAAATGGCATACAGTCTAGATTTGAGAAAAAGAGTAG
>NZ_JAMPLN010000038.1:0-55002 GCF_040004035.1 Microcoleus vaginatus FACHB-2002
CAAATAACTTTGCCGCTTGCTCAAAACTGTAGCACTGGGATTTGGAAAGCGGCGCTGCCATCCCTGCCACATCCAGTAGGTTCCTGTACCACAAACCAAGAGAGACAAAGCAAGGCCACTCGCAATATTTGTACCCACTGGCGAGTAAAACCATTGCAGCTTGTCTAAGTCTTCAACTAACGAATCGAACTCACCTCTATCAACTAGAAAAAGCTGATATCTCACGATAGCAAGGGGAGACAAAAATTTTAACAAATCCCAAGCAGTTCGCGTGAAGGGGAGCGCAGAAATCCCAAACACCACAAAAACCATACCGCTAGCCAACCAAGGTTGAAATCCTCCCAACCAACTGGTTGTCAATCCAAATAGCATCGCACCGCTGTAAAATAAAGCACAGCTAGCTGCAACTGCTATGTAGAAACATAAAATTTCATTCAGAGGTATTTGAGCGGCTAATCCAGCGTACAAGTGCAGCGGTACTGCCAGAATTGCTGCTAGATAAAGTAAAATTGGGACGCCAAGGATTTTGCCGAGAAAAATTGTTTTGGCAGACTGGGGACTGAGGCGAATAAAGTTGAGCGTGCCGCGGCGTTCCTCCTTGTCTAAGTCACTGACAAGTAGATAAGTCCCTGCTACTAATAAAGCTAAGACGCTAAATATGCTCAGCCAAACGAATATCTCTAGCCACCACTCCCGCCAGTTAATGACAAAGTTGCTGAAGGCATCTCTGACGCAGATTTTTTCATAGGGATGGGCGTTATCTAAAGAGCAAAATCTGTGATAGATGGGGTAAGTGTACTCCCCATTAGGAGGGGGAACGGGTATCTGAGCGCTGACAGACATGAACAGCAGCAGTTGAGCGCTTAGGGAAAGGGCAGAGGCGATCGCCATATTGCCAGTATTCAAGCGACCTTTGATTTCTCGAAATAACTGGGGATTCCAGTTGCCTATTTTGTCGAGTAAGTGAAGTGTCATTGGTTATTGGTGATTAGGAATGGGTGACGACTCAGTTATAACTCACGGTTTATTCTGGTAAACAGGAAACTAGCAAATTAGGATGCTTGCTGGTGCCCCATCTTGAGGAAGATGGTTTCTAAGTCTTCTTGAGTGCAGTGGAATTCGGTTAGGGGAATGTTGGCGGCGACGAGTTCCCGTAATAAATTTGCGGCATCTTCCGGGCTTCCTGAAAAATCAACGCACACCTGTTGAGTTTCCGGGATTATTGCCCAATTTTCCACCCAAGGAAAGTTTTTTAAGGCCGATGTTAGCGCTTCTAATTTATTTCCTAAAACCGACATGAAAATTTGCTGGCGGCTGAGGCGTTTGTAAAGTTCTTGTAAAGGTGCGCTTTCGACCAGATATCCGAGTTCCATGATACCCACCCAGGTACAAAGTTCGGCTAAATCGCTGAGGACGTGAGATGATATGACTACGGTCATGCCGGCTTCTTGCAAAACTTTGATAATTTCGCGGAACTGCATTCGGGCGATCGGATCTAAGCCAGAAACGGGTTCGTCTAACAACAACAATAGCGGTTCGTGGATAATAGTTCTCCCCAAACTCAGGCGCTGTTTCATCCCCCGCGACAGGGTGGAAATTAAGCTGTTGCGCTTGTTGGTTAGTTGCACGAGTTCTAACACGGAGTTGATTCGCTCTCGGCGGCGGGGTTGCTGGAGGTTGTAGAGTCGGGCAAAATAGTCTAAATAATCCCAAACAGTCAAGTCGTCGTAGAGGGGAAAGTCGTCGGGAAGAAAGCCGATGCGCTGTTTGAGAATCGGGTGCGATCGATCGCGCAATAACCTATCCCCGTTGATGTAAATTTCCCCTATAGTCGGTTCCTCAGCCGCCGCCAACATCCGCAGCAAGGTAGTTTTGCCGGCACCGTTGGGGCCTATCAGTCCGCATACTTCGCCTGCTGCTACTTGCAAATCGATGTCATTGACGGCTATATGGCGATCGAATTGTTTCGTCAGCCCGCGAGTTTCTATTGCTAGTTGTTTTGCCATGTTTGGAGGGTGAATGAAGTTTTATCTGTGCATTCCTGGCAGGGAAATAGAAGTTTACAACTAGCCTAGCCCGTTCTTCAATGAATTGTCAGCCCCGTTCGGAAATTAAAAATTCAAACGCTTTTATATCTGCTATGGCCGATGCCCACGAGCATCGAATTTACCTGAGAAAGGCTATATATCAAGTCTGCACGGAAAATTCCTCTGGATCAATATCCCAATTTGCCCAGCGAATTGCCTCCCTCGCTGATGTCAGGTTAGGTGGAACTCTCAAAGCGTGAATGAATCCCGTACTCGGACAAGTCATTTTTAACAAAGAAATCGGCTCGACATCGGCGTTATATATTTGTAATAGTGCATACTCCTGCCAACTATCTATTTGTTTTGCTTGCAACTCTTGACAAATTCTATCGTAACCAATTCCTTGAATTAACACTCGCCGAACTTCGGCATTCTCTTCTGCTAAAAGCCATTGGGATTGCCATTGATTTGGGTGGAATTTGCCGTATTTTTCAGGCAATCTGACATCGTGATCGTAGTAAAAATTCCATCCGTCCGCAAACTCAATGGCAGGTTCTCCTTCCGCGTGCAAGCGGTTTTGACTGTCAAAGCGCAGGTGGCGGGGGCGATCGCACACAAAGCAAATTTTTTCAAAGGGAAATATAAAACCGCAATGCTCGAAAAGCAGCTTTTGGCAGTGATGTATTTCTTGTGCCTTTTGGGAAAGATTGACGCCTAATGAAGAGATATACCATTGAGTCAAATAGATTTCTTTAAACAAAGTCGTGGGGTTTTCAGCGTAGGTGATGCCCAACAAATAATCGGGAAAAATATTCCCCATCGTTTGTTCCGATCGATAATATTCCTCAACCAATTCGTACATTAGCGAGTTCAGTGTGCTGTCTGCTTCGGGCTCCATCGTCATGCTAAGGAGCTCATACTCCCACACCGCCGGACTTGCAAAGTCTCTCACAATCGATGGGGACATGGACATCCATTTCCAGTCTAGCTTTTTCCCCAATCTATTCCCATGTCCTTCGTTTGACCAGTTTGGTGAATGGTCGCCTTTTGGCAAGTTTAAAATTTGGAGAAAAGCGTCGCGGTGACTGCTGCAAATAATAACGGAGGGTTCTTCTAGGCCAATAGCGGCATAGGCAACTTTGACTGCTTCTGTGGCTTTTTGAGCATCAATTGGCCTAGTCGAGAGAGTAAGACGTTTCTGTGCGAGGAGGCCTAACACGCACATAGCGGTAATTCGATTGGCGCGAAGATCGAGTTTGGTCAGATTGGTGAGCGAGCGCAAAGCGCTGAAGTCGGTAATTTGATTGCTGCACAGATACAGTGTGGTCAGATTGGTGAGCGAACTGAGGGAGCTGATGTCGGTAATTTGATTGTAGTTGAGATACAGTGTGGTCAGATTGGTGAGCGAGCCGAGGATGCTGATGTCGGTAATTTGATTTCTGCACAGATTCAGTGTGGTCAGATTGGTGAGAGAGCCGAGGAATCTGATGTCGGTAATTTGATTGTTGTTGAGATGCAGCGTGGTCAGATTGGTGAGCGAGCCGAGGAATCTGATGTCGGTAATTTGATTGCCACCGATAGACAGTGTGGTCAGATTGATGAGCGAGCCGAGGAAGCTGAAGTCGGTAATTTTATTGCCATCGATAGACAGTGCGGTCAGATTGATGAGCGAGCCGAGGAAGCTGAAGTCGGTAATTTTATTGCTATCGATAGACAGTGTGGTCAGATTGGTGAGCGAGCCGAGGAAGCTGATGTCGGTAATTTGATTGTAGCCGAGATTCAGTGTGGTCAGATTGGTGAGCGAGCCGAGGAAGCTGATGTCGGTAATTTTATTGTTGTAGAGATTCAGTGTGGTCAGATTGGTGAGCGAGCCGAGGAAGCTGATGTCGGTAATTTGATTGTAGCTGAGAGCGAGTGTGGTCAGATTGGTGAGCGAGCCGAGGAAGCTGATGTCGGTAATTTGATTGTAGCCGAGATCGAGCGTGGTCAGATTGGTGAGCGAGCCTAGGAAGCTGATGTCGGTAATTTGATTGCCGCACAGATACAGTGTGGTCAGATTGGTGAGCGAGCCGAGGAATCCGATGTCGGTAATTCGATTGCTGTTGAGAGACAGTGTTGTCAGATTGGTGAGCGAGCCCAGGAAGCTGATGTCGGTAATTTGATTGCAGTCGAGAGACAGTGTTGTCAGATTGGTGAGCGAGCCGAGGATGCTGATGTCGGTAATTCTATTGTTGTTGAGGTGCAGTTCTGTCATGCTTGAAAGTATCTGCTCCGCTGCTTCAGGGTCATCAGTGCCAGCCTGTTTTAACAACCCTTTAACTGTGTGCCTTGCCTCTTCTGAAAGACTGTCAATATGCCTACACCAGTCGGCAAAGCTACTAAAACTCATTAACTCGTTTGATTGTTTTTCTGACATAAAACACTCCGAGATGGGTAATGGGGCAGGGGGCAGGCGGCATGGATAATGGGAATACTGTTGACTTGGGAATACTGTTAACTGTTGACTGTTGACTATTACAAATCGCCCTTGCGTACCTTCTGTTACTGAATTAAGTCTTCTATTTCAAATCTTCCCGCTTAATCCGAGGATCGACAGCTTTCAGCAGCAAATCCGCCAACAAATTCCCCACAATCAACATCGTCGCACCCATCATCACACTTGCCATTACTAAATACAAATCAAGATTTGTCACCGCCTCCAGAGTCAGCTTTCCCAAACCCGGCCAATTAAAGAAATATTCGGCAATAAACGCACCGCTCAACAAACTAGCTTGCCTCAAAACCCAATAGGGTAATCAACGGATTAACAGCATTCCGCAAAGCATGAATGTAAATTACTCGATCGCCCGCCAAACAGGCGAGCCCGTGCTTTTCGGATGTAATCTTGACGCAGTACGTCCAACAATTGTCCGCGCCTCAATCTTTGCCGGACAGCAAAACCAGTAAAGCTCAAAGCGACTGTTGGCAAAATTAAGTGCCAGCCGTAATCGAGGATTTGACCCCACATTCGGTAAGTGTGCGCGATCGATACAAGTCATTACTCCGACGGGAAACAGAGGCTTCGTATTCTGAGCAAAAAATACCAGCAGCAACGCTGCGATCGATCTGGGAAATCCTTGTCCGGTGTAGCTGACTACTTGTAGAACTCCATCGCCGCAATTATATCAAGTCTGCACGGAAAATTCCTCTGGATCAATATCCCAATTTACCCAGGCAATTGCCTCCCTAGCAGATCTCAGGTTAGGTGGAACTCTCAAAGCGTGAATGAATCCCGTACTCGGACAAGTCATTTTTAACAAACAAATCGGCTCGACATCGGCATCATCTATTTGTAATAGTGCATATTCCTGCCAACTATCTATTTGTTTGGCTTGCAACTCTTGACAAATGCGCTCGTAACCAATTCCTTCAATTAACACTCGCTTCAGCTCGGCATTCTCTTCTGTTAAAAGCCATTGGGATTGCCATTGATTTGGGTGGAATTTGCCGTATTGTTCAGGCACTCTGACGCCGTGATAATAGTAAAACTTCCATCCATCCGCAAACTCAATGGCAGGTTCTCCTTCCGCGTGCAAGCGGTTTTGACTGTCAAAGCGCAGGTGGCGGGGGCGATCGCACACAAAGCAAATCTTTTCAAAGGGAAATATCCAACCGCAATGCTCGAAAAGCAGCTTTTGCGAGCGAAGTATTTCTTGTGCCTTTTGGGAAAGATTGATGCCTAATAAAGAGATATATAATTCAGTTAAATAGATTTCTTTAAACAAATTAGTGGGGGTTTCATGGTATTTTCGAGATAAAAAATGCTCGCTAAAAACACTACGCCTCGTCCGTTCAGAGCGCTCATATTCGTCAACGAATTGGTACATTAGCGAACTCAGTATGCTGTCGCCTTCAAACTCGATCGTCATGCTACGGAGCTCATACTCCCACACCGCCGGATTGGCAAATTCTCCCACAATCGATCGAGCCATCCATTTCCCATCTAGCTTTTGCCCCGGTCGATTCCAGCTCCATTCCTTTGAGCTGTTTTCTGAACGATCGCGTTTCGGCAAGTTTAAGATTTGGAGATAAGCGTCGCGGGGACTGCTGCAAATAATAACTTCAGGTTCTTCTAGCCCAATAGTTGCATAGGCAATTTTGACTGCTTCTGTGGCTTTTTCAGCATCAATTGGCCTAGTCGAGAGAGTCCGACATTTCTGTGCGGGTTCACCTAACACGCTGAGAGGGGCAATTTTATAGTAGTCGAAATCGATGTCTGTCAGATTGGTGAGCGATCGTAACGCGCTGAAGTCGGTAATTTGATTGCTTCTGAGATTCAGTCTGGTCAAATTGATGAGCGAGCCGAGGGAGCTGATGTCGGTAATTTGATTGTTGTTGAGATATATCTCTGTCAGATTGATGAGCGAGCCGAGGGAGCTGATGTCGGTAATTTGATTGTTTTTGAGATTCAGTGTTGTCAGATTGGTGAGCGATCGTAACGCGCTGATATCTGTAATTTGATTGTCCTCCAGATACAGTGCTGTCAGATTGGTGAGCGAGCCGAGGGAGCTGATGTCGGTAATTTGATTGTAGTAGAGATACAGTGTTGTCAGATTGGTGAGCGAGCCCAGGAATCTGATGTCGGTAATTTGATTGTGGTAGAGATACAGTGTTGTCAGATTGGTGAGCGAACCCAGGAATCTGATGTCGGTAATTTGATTGAGCCTGAGATCGAGTGTTGTCAGATTGGTGAGCGAGCCGGGGAAACTGATGTCGGTAATTTGATTTTTTTCGAGATTCAGTGTTGTCAGATTTGTGAGCGATCGGAAGACGCTGAAGTCGGTAATTTGATTGTAGCTGAGATTTAGTTCTGTCAGATTGGTGAGCGAGCCGAGGAAGCTGATATCGGTAATTCGATTGCTTCTGAGATTCAGTGTTGTCAGATTTGTGAGCGAGCCGAGGAAGCTGATGTCGCTAATTCGATTGTCGCTGAGATTTAGTTCTGTCAGATTGGTGAGCGAGCCGAGAGAGCTGATGTCGGTAATTTGATTGTTGTTGAGATGCAGTGTTGTCAGATTGGTGAGCGAGCCGAGAGAGCTGATGTCGGTAATTTGATTGTTGTTGAGATGCAGTGTTGTCAGATTGGTGAGCGAGCCGAGGAAACTGATGTCGGTAATTCGATTGTTGTTGAGATGCAGTGTTGTCAGATTGGTGAGCGAGCCGAGGAATCTGAAGTCGGTAATTCGATTGTTGTTGAGATGCAGTGTTGTCAGGTTGGTGAGCGAGCCGAGGGAGCTGATGTCGGTAATTAGAGTGTCGCTGAGATCCAGTCTTGTCATGCTTGAAAGTATCCGCTCTGCTGCTTCAGCGTCATCCGTGCCAGCCTTTTTTAACAACACTTTAGCTGTGTGCCTTGCCTCTTCTGAAAAACTGTCAATATGCCTGTACGCGTCGGCAAAGCGACTAAAACTCATTAGACATCTCCTAACAAGCCTGTTAAAGGCAGGCAGGATGCCTACCCCACAAGAATTATGGGAGATGTTTATTGGCTCGTTTGGTTGTTTTTCTGACATAAAACACTCCTAGATGGGGAATGGGGCATTGGGCATGGATAATGGGAATACTGTTGAGTGTTGACTATTACAAATCGTCCTTGCGTACCTTCTGTTACTGAATTAAGTCTTCTATTTCAAATCTTCCAGCTTAATCCGAGGATCGACAGCTTTCAGCAGCAAATCCGCCAACAAATTCCCCACAATCAACATCGTCGCACCCATCATCAAGCTTGCCATTACTAAATACAAATCTTGATTGTTCACCGCATCCAGAGTCAGCTTTCCCAAACCCGGCCAATTAAAGAAATATTCGGCAATAAACGCACCGCTCAACAAACTAGCAAACTCAAAACCCAATAGCGTAATCAACGGATTAACAGCATTCCGCAAAGCATGAATGTAAATTACTCGATCGTCCGGCAAACCTTTCGCCCGTGCTGTTCGGATATAATCTTGACGCAGCACGTCCAAAAATTGTCCCCGCATCAATCTTTGCAAACCAGCAAAACCAGTAAGGCTGAGGGCGACAGTTGGCAAAATTAAATGCCAGCCGTAATCGAGGATTTGACCCCACCAAGGTAAGTCTGCGTGGTCAATACTTGTCATTCCTCCGACGGGGAAAAGAGGCGAAGTATTCTGAGCAAAAAATAGCAGCAGCAAGGCTGTGATAAAGCTCGGAAATCCCTGTCCCGTGTAGCTGACTACTTGCAAAACTCGATCGACTGTGCGGTTTTGATTGACGGCGGCGACTATTCCCAAAGGAATGGCGATCGCCCAAGTTACAATCAAAGATGCGATCGCCATCAATAGCGTCGCCGGTACCCGTTCCCACAGCAGCGAAGCTACGGATCGCTGATACACAAAACTCGTGCCAAAATTCCCCCGCGTTACAATTTGTTGCAGCCACAGCCAATACTGCACAATAGCTGGTTTATCTAAGCCGAACTGCTGTTCGAGTTGCTTGAGTGTCTCCGGCGAAATCTTGGGATTTTGGCTCAAAGTATCCAAGTAATTTCCCGGTGCTAGCTCAATAATTGCAAAACAAAGCATCGATGCCAAAAATAGCGTTAAAAGTGCCTGCAACAGTCGCTTGAAAACATAAGTAAATGTCTCGCTGCCAAACAGAGAATTCAACTTTCGCCAATTTCGATTCAATTTAATAGAAGTCATACGATTTTAGATTTTAGATTTGAAGAATTGTGAATGATATTAATGCCGATTGCATCGGAATGATTTAACCACAGAGAACGCAGAGATAGCAGAGAAAGAGAAGAGAAAGATGAATAATTCCGATGCAAAGAGCAAGAATATTATTTTTCAGTATTTTTTATTCAACTGTCAGCAGTCAACTGTCAACTGTCAACTGTCAACTGCCAACAGTTAACTAACTAATATTCAACTAGCGTGACGATCGGCACATCGGGCAATTTCTGCCTGCCACCCAAACCCTGCAATTCAATGATAAAAGCAAAACCGACAAGCTCGCAGCCAGCTTGTTCCAACAATTTAGCCGTCGCCGCCGCTGTTCCGCCAGTGGCGATTAAATCGTCCACAATCAGCACCCGGCTGCCGGATGTCATCGCATCTCGGTGCATCTCCAGTCGATCGACACCATACTCCAACTCGTACTCAGCAAAATGAACCGCACCGGGCAGTTTCCCCGGCTTGCGGACAGGAATAAAGCCTATTCCCATTTTATAAGCCAACGGCGCGCCAAAGATGAAGCCCCGCGATTCCATGCCTACCACATAGTCAACAGACATTGCAGAGCATTTTTCCGCTAAGCTGTCAATGGTGTAGCTGAGCCCTTGCGGGTCGCGCAACAAAGTTGTAATGTCTCGAAACAGAATTCCCGGCTTGGGGAAATCAGGAATGTCGCGAATCAGAGATTTGAGATCCATAAGCTTGCAGATCGGCGTTGAGGGTAACGAGGCATCAAAAATGGTACAATAATAACGTCAAAAATTAAAAATTAAAAAATAAAAATTAAAACTAAGAGCTTCTTTAATTTTTATTCTTTAATTGCTTAATCCTTTACGTACTATGTAAACAAATGTCATAATTCCCTAACAACAGGGTTGAATATCAACATTTGTCACCCTATGATCGAAAGTCAAAAATCTAATATCTAAAATCCAATGATTAAGTTGGCAGCACGAGTGGGTGAGGTTACTCCTTCTATAACCTTGGCGATCGCCGCTAAGGCTAAAGCAATGAAGGCCGAAGGAATTGATGTCTGTAGTTTGAGTACGGGAGAACCCGACTTTGATACCCCGGAACACATTAAAGCAGCGGCAAAACAAGCTTTAGACGCGGGGAAGACTAAGTACGGCCCTGTGGCTGGTGAACCGCAGTTAAAAGCTGCGATCGCCCGCAAACTCCAATCCGACAACAATCTCAACTATCAACCAGAAAATATCATTGTCACCAACGGCGGCAAGCATTCGCTCTACAATCTGATGATGGCTCTGATCGAGCCGGGAGAGGAAGTAATTATTCCGGCTCCCTACTGGCTAAGCTACCCTGAAATGGTGAAACTCGCTAGCGGCAAGCCAGTAATTGTACGGACTGATGCTTCTACAGGATATAAAATTACACCGGAACAACTGAGTCGAGCGATTACTCCCAAAACCAAGTTATTTGTACTGAATTCGCCTTCTAACCCGACGGGAATGGTGTATACTCCGGCGGAAATCAAAGCATTGGCCGAGGTGATAGTCGATCGAGATATTTTAGTCGTTGCTGACGAGATTTACGAAAAAATTATATATGACGGCGCCCAACACGTCAGCATCGGTTCCCTAGGCAAAGAAATCTTCGATCGCACCCTGATCAGCAGCGGTTTTGCCAAAGCTTACTCGATGACAGGCTGGCGAATCGGTTATTTGGCTGGGCCGATCGAATTAATCAAAGCCACCAACACCATTCAAGGTCACAGTACCTCAAATGTGTGTACCTTTGCACAGTACGGCGCGATCGCAGCTTTGGAAAGCAGCCAAGAATCTGTCGAAACAATGCGTCTAGCTTTCGCCCAAAGGCGTCAGGTAATATTTGAATTACTCGATGCTGTCCCTGGAATTAGCTGTATTAAACCAGACGGTGCTTTCTATATGTTTGTCAACATCAGCAAGACTGGAATGAATTCTCTGGAATTTTGCGACGCTTTCTTAGAACAGCAGCAAGTAGCAGTTATTCCGGGGATTGCGTTTGGTGCAGACGACCACATTCGCTTGTCTTACGCCACCGATTTAGGCACAATTAAAAAAGCCGTAGAAAGGCTGGATAAATTTGTCCGCAGCCTCTAAAAATTAGTTAGTAGTCAGTGGTTATTTGTTATTTGTTATCGATAGCAGCTTACTCGTGACTGCTGACTAATGACTGGTGACTGCTGACTAATGACTAATGACTAATGACTAAAGCTGTTTAGTCATAATCTCTTTGAGCAAATCCAGCCCCTTCTTAACTCGCCGAGAAACAGTCACCGCACTGATACCCAAGCGTTCAGCCGTTTCCTTCTGCGTCAAATCGTAGAGAAAAACAAACTCCAATATCTCGCGAGTCCGTTGTTCCAACATAGCCAAAGCTTGCTGTACGCGAATTTGATCCTCTTGCGCCAACTGAAAACTCCGATACTTGCTATCGGGCACCAATTCTCCCAGACAAGTAGCCCCCTCATCTTCATCTTGCATCGGCGCGTCCAAACTCAGAGGCGATCTGTTCAGATGAGCCAGCTTAATTTCGTGCCATTCTTCTACAGAAACCTCAAGGACTGCTGCTACTTCAGCATCCGTAGGCTTGCGGTTTAACTGCACCTGCAAATCCTTGATCGCTGCTACAGATTTGCGTTCCAGGGACTGCCAGTGGCGGGGAAATCGCACAGAAGGGCTTTTGTCCCGCAAGTAGTGTTGAATTTCGCCCCGTATGTAGGGAATTGCAAAGGAACTAAAAGCGTGTCCCTTGGCGATATCAAACCGCTCGATCGCCCTGATCAACCCAATACATCCGACTTGCAGCAAATCGTCGTAGCTTTCACCGCACTGGTTGAGCCAGTGGTAAACTTCTTTTCTCACCAGTCCAATATTCAGTTTAACTAACTGATTGCGGATTTCATTCGATCCAGAAAGTTGGTACTCGCGCAACAATTGCAAATTTTCGCTTTTTAGCTCGTTCGGCAGTGTGGTAGACATGGTGGCATAAGGGTGGGTAGAGCAGAGGACTGAACTTGCTTTAGATCTAGTTTACAATCTAGTCTAAAAAAATTCACTTTTAGGTAGTGTAATCCTAGCACTTAATAGGTGTGATAGCGGACACACCAGTTGAGCTTTCGGAACGTGAACGGATTTAGCGGGATTATCCGAAGGTTTTCGGCATAAAGCAGACTTTTACCAGGTAGAAGGCCTTCGACCGAATCCAGAATTTAACCAGGTTTTTTGAAAAATATATTATAAGCTGAAAGCGGTGTGAATACAATACTTTAATTAATAAAAAATCCCAACTTCATAACTTGCGAATGACCTCAATTAAATCATAAATTTAGTCATTAGTCAACAGTCCTAAGTTATATTGCTCAAGACTGTTGGCTAATGAAGGGCGAGCTGTTGCTTTACGGCCAGAAACTGCTCAAGTTCGATCAATCCAGAAAGCCAATTTTACGATACAGAAGGCTCAATGCGAGCGTAAAACAAACCCCGAATTTTCACGTCCAGAGCCGGTCTAGCTCCCAAATCAGTATCAGAAGGCTGTGTGCTCTCAAAAATCCCGCCAACTTCGCCAGTGGCGCTGTTGACTTTAGCAACTTGGAGAGAAATTTTGCCTGCCTTAGTGCGGGTGTCAGCTACCTTAACATTAGCCCGCACACGTTTGGAATTGTCAGTAGCCGGAAGCGCTACAGCATTGTCATAGCCAGTCGCTACCCCGCGACCTTTAGGGTCTAAAAAGCCTGCGCTGCGGTAAGAAGGAACGTTAAACTCCCCTCTCAAATCGGTGGAAGTATTGATAGCAACCACTCCCGGTTCGGAACTGGCCACGAGTTCTTTAATGGTGAACAAGAAAGGTACTTGCTCTCCGCCCGGTAATTGAATCGTAATAGCTTGAAAATCCAAGCCGTCTTCTTCTGTGAAAGTCAGAGTTCCGTCAGTACCGACCTTGAGCGTACCTTGAACTTGGTCAATGCTCGACGTGAACCGGGTCAGCAATTTACCAGGCACAAACTCCGCCTCTTGGCGTTTGTTTGCTGGTTCTTCCTTCACAAAATAAGTTGTGGGCTGCAAACACAAACCAGTCAGTTTATAGGTGCCGCCCGCTTCGATGGGGATCGATCCCCGAGAAGTTTCTGCCAAGCTAGGGCAGTTATTAGCCAAGCCAGTACCTCTAATCTCGTCGTAGGTGAGCAACTCGGTAGTCGCCACCGTCGTGTCAGAAGCAGAAGAACAAGCAACCAGCGCACTCATGCAAAAAGCTAAAAGTGCAACAATTAAAGCACGATATTTCATTGCCAACCTCAATATCCAACATCGGATTATATTAAGAAAAAGCCCTAGTTCGAGCAAAATATAATTGCCCGCCGGCAGGCTAGGCCAGCGCTTAGGGTAGCATTTAGATCCTGATCCCTCGCTTCACCGACACCGGCATTGATTCAAAAAAGCAAGCTAGTGCGCCGTGAAAATAAGCATGAACTTATGATTTCTCAATCATGTTCGGATCGCAGCCCAATACACATGGTACGACGGGTTGTGCTCTTTTCCTGACTTGGACTGCAAATTAATATTGCTTAAGTCAACCTACTTAAGTTACTTTGCTTATGACCCCGAATGGCGATCGCGACTAGCTCGATTAGTCGGTTGACCAAAAGGCTGGGGACAAAGGCCTTGTAGATTTCAAAGGAAGCAGCAGTATGGACAACGGCAAAGATTTAGAGTCAGAAAAGTTGCAGTCTCAAATGCAATCAGTGACAGAGGCGATTCGGACTTTAGCCGAAAGTTGTCAGGGAGACAGTCTGCTGCTTTTGGCCCTGCTGCGGAGGCTGGAAGCTTCGCACCGGGAAATTCGGGACGGTTTGTTTCAAGCGTCTTTTCCCGACAACCGCCAAGCACTTTACAAACTGCTCAGGAATATTGAAGCCAATGGCGGCTGGCCTTACATCCACCGCATGAAACTTCGATCGCTCTTGGGATACAGCCAACAATTATCTCCTCTAGAAGATTCTCCAGCCGAGTCGCCACAAGACTCGGCCGAAACTCCCCAAGACGTGAAATAGTTTTGAGTTATGAGTTTAGTGAGTTTTACATTAACTCATAACTCATCACTAAGCTGCGCGATCGCACCTACAACCCCGAAGGTGGAGGAAAAGGTGTAGGAAAAGGTATCAGGTTCGGCACCGTCGGGAATATCGGCGTCTGGCCCGGCATTGGCAATAGTCCGGGAGTCGGAGTCGGGGCCAGAGAACTCATTGACACCAGAGGCGAATCATCAGGCGCGCTAACTGTCGGTGCAGTAGGAATCCTCGCAGCCGTTGGCGTGGGAGTCGGAGTCGGTGCTGCTGTGGGAGTCGGAGTCGGTGCTGCTGTGGGAGTCGGAGTCGGTGCTGCTGTGGGAGTCGGAGTCGGTGCTGCTGTGGGAGTCGGAGTCGGTGCTGCCGTGGGAGTCGGAGTCGGTGCTGCCGTGGGAGTCGGAGTCGGTGCTGCCGTGGGAGTCGGAGTTGGTGCTTCCGTGAGAGTAGGCGTCGCTTCTTCCGTGGGAGTTGGCGTCGGTGCTGCCGTGGGAGTTGGAGTCGGTGCTTCCGTGGGAGTTGGAGGCGGAGTTGGAAGTGATTCTGTAGTTGAAGTTTGAGGTTGAGTTGGATCTGTAATTGTGCTTGTAACTGTAGTTGTAGTTGTAGTGGTAATCGTGGTTGGCCTGGGAGTAGCCGTCCCAGTCACAGCGATAAAATCATTCGCCTCGATAAGCGCCGCCGGAGTGTCGATCAAAATTGCTAAAAGCTTGCCGTCGAGCGTCGTAATTACTGTATCCCTGACATTTGCACCGTTGCCTTGGGTAACTAGCAGTTGAGCGAAAGATAAATTGCTCGGCAGTCCAAAGAAATCCTCTGTGTCATTGTAATCAGTAATTAAAGCCAGACTCCCAGGCCCGGCTCCCAATCCAAAGACATCGCTGCCGCTGCCGCCAGTCAGAGTATCCGAACCCTCGCCTCCGATTAAAGAATCATTACCCTCTGCTCCAAATAAATTGTCATTGCCGAAACCGCCCAAAATTGTATCGTCACCGATACCTCCTGCCAAGGAGTCATCGCCAAAACCACCGTCGATACCATCATTACCTTTGCCACCAAACAGAAAGTCATTACCTTCTTCTCCCAGTACCGAGTCGTCGGCTTCATCGCCGCGAAGGGTATCGGAACCGGTGCCGCCAAAAACTGTATCGTCAGCCTTGCCACCGAATATCTGGTCATTACCAGCGTCTCCGAAGAGCGAATCGTTGTCGGCATTGCCGTACAAAGTGTCGTCGCCGTCGCCGCCGGTCAAATAATCGTTGCCCTCAGCGCCCAACATTTGATCTCTACCACTGCCGCCGTTGAGAGAATCGTTCCCCGCATTCCCGTAGAGAAAGTCGTCATCAGCATTGCCGAACACGGAATCGTCACCGTCACCCCCTGTGAGGGTGTCGTTACCAGTACCGCCGGCAATCACATCAGAGCCTGCGTTGCCAAAAACTAAGTCGTCCCCTGCGTCTCCCAACACGCTGTCTATCCCGTCGTTGCCTTCGAGGATGTCGTTGCCCAAACCGCCGCGAATCGAGTCGTCGCCGTTCCCGCCGGAAGAAAAATCGCGGCCTTGGTTGCCAATGAGTTCGTCATTTCCTTCACCGCCAATCAGCGAATCTGCTCCGTCACCTCCAAGAAGCTGGTCGTTGCCGCCGTCGCCCTCTAGGGTGTCATCTCCTCCCGCACCCAGGAGCGTGTCATCGCCATCTAAACCGCGAATTCGATCGCTCAGCGGAGTTCCTAGAATAAAGTCGTTGCTGTCTGTGCCGATCAGGTTTGCCATACGGGATACACCGCTCCTAAATCAAATAAATTGTTTGAAATTATGTTAATCACCTTCGTGACAAGGGATTGCTGCTTGCCTACGTTAGCATAGTTGAGATTTTGGGGATCAGGCCTTGGGCGCGGGAAGTTTTGCCCGTGTCCAGAGTTGCGCTCCGCGCTGGTATAATGCCCGATCGGCAATCTAATTTACTTATTCTGGATTTTTTCAAATACAAATTAGTCGATCGCACTCAAGGCACTCAAACTCGACAAACGAAATGATGAAGACTGAAAAATGAATAACCTTTTCCCTTCTTGCTCCTCCTCAAAATTTTACTTCATGTACCACTTTTAAAAAATAATGCAACTGTAGGTTAGCTCCAAATCAGTAGGTCATCGGTCATTCCCTCTTCTTAAATCTAAAATCTAAAATGATGAAGAATGTCTTTTACTTTTATTCAGTAATAGGTAACACTATCTCAAATTCACTTCCTCCCCCCAAGGTAGAATTCACATTAATTGTTCCGCCGTGGGTTTCGACTACAATCTGGCGGGCGATCGCCAATCCTAACCCGGTGCCTTTTCCTACTGCCTTCGTTGTGAACAAATGGTCAAAAATCCGTTTTTTCACGGCTTCTGTCATGCCCGCCCCGTTATCGGCAATCTGAATTTTGATGTGTCGATCATCCGACTGACTGGTACGAACTGTGATACAGTGTGGATTTGCTTTAATGGCATCCAAACTGCGTCTTTGGTTTGATTCTTCTAGGGCATCGATCGCGTTAGCAAGCAGGTTCATAAAGACTTGGTTCAGTTGACCGGGAAAGCATTCGATTGGGGGGAGATTGCCGTAGTCTGTGACGACTTCGATCGCAGGATGGTGTTCGTTGGCTTTCAGCCGGTGTTTCAAAATTAAGATGGTGCTGTCAATGCCCTCATGGATATTAAAGGGAACTTTGTAGTCTTTATCGGCTCTGGAGAAGGTGCGGAGGCTGGTGCTAATGCCGCGAATGCGATCGCACCCCACTTTCATCGACAACAGCATCTTGGGCAAATCTTCTAAGGCATACTCTAAATCAATATCCTCAGCATCTTCTTCAATTTCCTCGCCGGGATCGGGCAGTTTTTCTTGATATAATTTTAAGTGACCAATCAGATCTTTGATTGTGGTCATTGCTTCCTCAATATTGCCGTTAATAAAGCCGACAGGGTTATTGATTTCGTGGGCTATTCCTGTGACTAGATTGCCCAAAGCGGACATTTTTTCGCTTTGCACGATCTGTAACTGTGCTTGCTGCAAATCAAGGAGCGATCGCTCTAATTCTTGTGCATAAGCTTGAGATTGTTGGTACAATCGAGCATTTTCTATAGAGATAGCCGCTTGGGCGCACAAAAGTTGGATGACATCAGTGCGCTCTTCTGTAAATGCACCAATTGTCAAGTTATTTTCTAGGTAGAGCAACCCGATTAATTTACCCTGATTTAAAATTGGCGCGCACAGCACACTTTTGGGCTTTTTCTGCATCAAATACTGATCGGCAATAAAATCGTTTTGGGCTGCGGCATTATCCAAAACCACAGTTTTCCAAGTCCGCTTAACATAGTTGACCACAGCAGGGGGAAACTCGTCGCTGGCTGACAGGGGTACAGATATTGAGATGACATCTTGATTGAAAGAGGCTACAGCTTCGATGACGAGATTCCCATCATTAAGCAACAGCAGAACAGCTTTTTTCGCTCCGGCATTTTCCATTACCACAGACATCAGTCCAGCCAGCAATTGTTCTAATTTAATTTCACTCGATAGAGTTTGGGAGGCTTTGAGAATAGCCGCGAAATCGAGGGTTTCGTAAATACTGTTGCTGCTCGATAGAATTGTTGGGAATCTTTGAGCTAAAATTGACGATTTATTGATTGGTTGGAGGCGGGTTTGGGGGATTACACAACGATTTTCTCTTGCCTGCAATATGGGAGAAAGAAGTTGGGGATAGCGTTTTTCTAAGTCATCTATTTTGGCTTTCGCACCCCAGCGAGCATAACAGTAGTAGGCTTCTTGCATATAAGCTTGCGCCACTTTTTCTTTGCCCCAGTCGAGGTAGAATTTAGCTGCTAATTCGTTAGCGAGAGCTTCTTCTTGGATGTATTCGTTTTCTTTCGCTCCAGAAATGGCGCGATCGTACATTTCAATGGCTTCTGCCCTCTGTCTGACAACTCGGTATTTCTCTGCTTCTACCAACTGCCACTTATGCAAATAATTCATGGGGGCGTGTTCTGCCCAATGCTGCAACGAAGTTTGATTTTCCTGAACTCGTTGCCACTGCGTTTCTAACTCCGTCTCGGACTCAGGAGTGGCCAGGGCTATGAGTGAGTCATAGAAATATAAACCAGCTTCGGAAGTAATTCCTACGCTTCCCGCTATATACTCTCTTGCTCGATCGACATCTACGGAGGCCCGAGCAATGTCTCCCAGCAGGAATCTCAAGGTCGCCCTGTACAGATAGAAGCTGCAGAGTCGGTACAAATCGTTAGTGGCAAGCGACTGAGAAACCAGCTTCTCCTCATAGCGTTCCTCTTCAAAGGAAATCTCAAACTTGTTTGGATTACCCAATAAAAACAGCGTTGTTTCCCAATAAATCGAACAATAATTTGCCGTCGTTAGTTGGTTGAGGTCGAGTAATTGCTGACGGTATGCCCGAATTTGGGGATCGAGGTCTGCCAAAGGTTGACCGCACCAGTAGGAATGTAGACAAAATCCATGCCCATTAAACCCGACAAACTCTAAATTTCCTGTTTCTAATGCCGCTTGATAGCCTGCTTGAAAAATGGGGAGGGTTTCCCGCAAATGCGATTTGCGATGGTACAAACAGAGTCCGATCGCAGCAAAAGTTGCAGAGCGAATATTTTTGGCCTCCGCGCTACTGCCAAGACGATAAGCTAATCGGCAAAATTGATCGGCTACCGTCACATCTTGTAGAAAGTTGTTGAGAAACATCCCATAGCAGCTATAGCTATAAGCTGAAGTACGACTGTTGCCATATTGGATAGATAAATTTACCTGTAAGGCAGTCACCAGCGCAAACAAAGACGAACCAGCCAGATAACAAGCTGTCGCAATACTTGCCGCCACTTGCATCGTGGCCAGTTTTTGGGCATCCACCATCGCTGGCAGCTCGAATAACTCTTCAATAGGTCGATCGCCGATCGAGCTATTAATTTCCTGCACTGCTTGCTGAATATCTTCTGATGTAGGGCTATCGGGCAATTCTACTCCTAATTCTTTGAGACTCAACAAACCGATAGCAATTCCTTCTAAAAACTTGTTCTGGGACGATAATGCCTGAATTTTGACGATGTAAACGCTCACTCGCTCAAGGGGAGTTCTGGTATGATGAATCACAGTGTCAATCCACTGATTCATCTGGTCAAAATCACCACAGAGTGAAGCCACTTCTGCTGCTATTTCGTGCAAGTTCAAGGACATCTCGTACTGTCGTTGCCAAGCGCTATCTCCAAGCAAATTTAGCCCGATCGCAGCATACTCGCGAGCAGCTTGATAAGCAGTAGCGGCTCTGGCTTTGCGGCAAGCCGTGAGGTTGAGTTGTGCCAGATCGGATCGTTCTGTTTGGTCTTCAATCAGCGCAATACCATAATTCAACTGATTGACGACTGAAAAAATTTGCTCTTCTATAGCTGCGAGTGAATTTTGCTGGATCAGCAATTGTCCAATCTGATAGTGAGCACGATCTCGCTCTTGTTCGGGAATTAAAGAATAGGCAGCTTGCTGAACGCGATCGTGCAAAAACTTGTAATTCACCACCTCCGAATTTTCTGTCTCCTCCCGTCTTTCTCGCCCCATATAAAACTTGTAGATTTCACTTTCAGGCAGGATTAACCCCTCTTGCAAAGCCTTCCACAAATCCGCAGCCGTTTCCGTTTCCAATTGCTCGGAAACAACTGCCAAAGTCCCCAAATCAAACTGATTCCCAATACAAGCAGCCAACTTCAACACATTCTGAGTCCCTGGCGGCAATTTTTGCAACTGCAACGCCATAAACTCGACCACATCATCCGTCAGCGCTGCCTCGCGAACTCGCACAATATCGCACTGCCAATAACCAGCAACCCAGTCAAACTCAATCAGCCCATCCTGATGCAGTGCTTTGAGAAACTGCGTTGCAAAAAAGGGATTTCCTTGGGTTTTTTGTGCCACCAACTCAGCCAAAGGTCTTGCCCAATATGGATCGCAATTGAGCGTATCCGCAACCAAATGATTTAGGCTTTCGGAACTCAACGGTTCCAGCGTAATAGTATTCACCGTTGCCTCAGCTTTGACCGCTGCATCCAGTGTCAGCATCAACGGATGTGCTGCAAATACTTCATTATCTCGGTATGCACCAATTACTAATAAATAGCCGATTGTCGCATCGGCCACCAGCATTTCCATTAACCGCAGCGAGGCGGAATCTGCCCACTGCAAGTCATCCAAAAACATCACCAGGGGATGTTTGGGTTTTGTGAACACCTTAATAAAGTTTTGGAACAGCAAATTAAACCGATTTTTTGCCGCATTTCCTGATAATTCTAGTGCGGGTGATTGTTGGCCAATAATTTTTTCGAGTTCGGGAATTACTTCAATAATGACTTGTGCGTTATCGCCCAGTGCTTGCAATATTTTAGTTTGCCATTGTTTCAACTGCTCGTCACTTTCGCTCAACAATTGTCCCATTAAGTCTCGAAATGCTTGCACAAAAGCTGAGAAAGGAATGTTGCGGTTAAATTGGTCGAATTTGCCTTTGATGAAATAGCCACGCTGGCGGACAATTGGTTTTTGAACTTCATTCACAACTGCCGTTTTTCCAATTCCCGAAAAACCAGCTACTAGCATCATTTCAGTTGTGCCACTACTCACGCGCTCAAAGGCTTCGAGTAGGGTTTCTACTTCAGTTTCGCGACCATAGAGTTTTTCTGGTATAATGAATCGATCGCCAACATCCCTCTGCGCGATCGCAAAACTCTTTATCCTACCGTTTTCTTCAAGTTGATCCAAACAACATTGTAAATCGAATTTCAGCCCCAACGCACTCTGATAGCGGTCTTCGGCATTTTTCCCCATTAATTTGCTGACAATCTCCGAAACTACGGGCGGGATTTCAGGGTTGAGTTGATGCAGTGAGGGTGGTTGCTTGGCAATATGACAGTGTACTAATTCCATCACATCGTTGGATTGAAACGGCAATCGTCCCGCCAGCAACTCGTAAAAAGTAACGCCCAAAGAGTAAAAGTCACTGCGGTAGTCAATGCCGCGATTCATCCTTCCCGTTTGTTCAGGAGACAAATAGCCGAGTGTCCCTTCCAGCAGGTTAGGATTCATCAGGGTTTGAGTTTCCCTGGGCAGCAAAGATGCAATACTAAAGTCAATGAGTTTGACTTGTTTTGTTTGGGGATTAATTAAAATATTGGCGGGTTTAATGTCTTTGTGAATTATCCGGTGGCGGTAGAGTATATCTAATGTATTGCTCAGGTCGATCGCCACTGGCAAAAACTCGCTCAGAGTCGGCCGAGTTTCCCGTTTTTCCCTCCATGCGTTCAGAGAAATTCCCCCAAAGTCTTCCATTACCAACGCATAGCTGTTGTGGTAGGTTTCTAAGCTGTAGATTTCGATGATTCCGGGCAAGTTGAGGTTTTTGGCGATCGTGTACTGATTGCGAAATTGCACCAGTTCGCTGAAGCTGGGATACTCGTTCTGCAGGACTTTGATAGCGACGGGCTGTTTATCGCTAGTGCGGAAAGCTCGATAAACTAGGGTGCGAGTTCCTGAGTAAATGCGATCGAGAATTTGATAACCTGTCAATGTAAAATTTATACTTGCCATACTTTTATTCTTCCCGTCCTCAGCGGGCTATTTCCACATTAGCAGAAGCCAATACAGTTTCCCAGTCCAGTGATTGTTAAATTAATATGACATAGAGCGCTCAACATTTGTGATGGGGATCACTGAAATAATACACTTTTTAAACTGACCAAATCCTATTATTTTTATTAAAAATTAAATACCCTCATCCATATTGGAATAGTGAATAATAAACTAACGCAGCCGAGGCCGATCGCTGTTACTGCTAATTCGCGATCGAGATTGAAAGCTTCGGCCAACAACGTAGTACCAAAAGCAGGAGGCATTGCCATTTGCAGCACTAGCACAAGTCGCGGCGCGCCCGCGATCCCCAAAAACGTTAATCCCGTGCCAATTACTAAGGGAACTAACAGCATTTTAATCGCCAGACAAGGCAAAACTTGTTTGAGGTTGTGCAAGGAATTCAACTTGCTCAACTGCATCCCGATCGTAATTAAAGCTAAAGTAATTACAGTCCAAGCACCTGTTGTTAACAATTCTGCGATTGGTGCCGAAAGCGACAAGCTGCGCGAGACAAATCCTAAACCAAAAGCCCACAGTGCTGGATTCTGAAAAATTGCCCGCACCGGACCTAACCAACTCTGAGGGCGATCGCTTTTACCGCAGTGAGAAGCAATAGCAACTCCCAGTATATTCATTCCCACGGTAGTGCCTAGCAAGTCGTAAAACAACGCCCAGGCAAAGTGTTCCGACCCTAATAAGGACAAGGTGACGGGAATGCCTAAAAAACCCGTATTACCCACCATCGTTGCCAATAAGAAGCTGCCTTGAGTGGGCAAACTCCAAGCGGTAGTGTGTTCCGGGCTATTTTGGGCGATCGGATTAAGAGTCTTAAAACGTTCGTCCCCGACACCGAACTTTATCAAAATCCAAGCGAGTCCTCCACCTGCTAGAATTGCCGCCCAAGCTATCAGCGGCGCCTTCCAAATAGCGCCCGACAAATTGGCGCTGCGGATAAAAGCAACAATGCTCAATGGCGTGCCAAAGAAGAAAAGAAACTTGGCTAAATATGTAGAATAGCTTCTCGGTAGTAGGCGACCGAGAATGAATCCGAACGCCACCCATCCGATCAGATTTAGATAAAGTTTGAGCAGCGGATTTTCTAAAGAAAGCATGATTGACTAAATATTTACTAAATATTTACGCAGATCCACTACTTTTGCCAAAAAAGCCCACCTTTACCCTACCGCCGCAGTTTTCCCTTGCACCGCAGCGCTCAATATTAATGTTTATTCAGCCTCGCAGATAATTTTCCACACCGGCCTTGACATCCACAGAAGCGCGTGTCATGATTAAGTTGAGGAATAAGTCAACATAGGTGAAAACTATGGCACGGCAAGCAAAACAATCATCTCAAGTCAAAAGTTCCAGCAGCCAAGCAGCCTCCAATACTCGCACCAAATTTACCCTCTACAATTTTGCCGGAAACGCAAAGGCATTCTATCTAGTCGATCGCATTAATTTAGAAAGAAAGCCCGGTGAGATCCCAGAAAAATCCGTCGCTCACAGCATCATCATCATCGACCGTTCCGGCTCAATGTATTATGACTTAGAACCGCTGAAAGAAACCCTAATCAAGCTTTTGACCTTAGACGAGTACAACAATTACCAGCTAATTGTCAGCCTGATTTCCTATGCTAGCAATGGGGACGTAATTTGTCATTTCCAGCGAATTCCAATTCAAGAAGTGCTGAAGTTTGACTCTCAATACATCAAAGAAATTCAAAAAATCCACACGGCTGGCTCTACCTGCATATCGCAGTCGATGCAACTCGCTAAATCTCTGGTTAAAGCGGGAGAAATGACAGCGATCAATTTGCACACAGACGGCTATGCAAATGACCCCAGTGCCAATTCGGAAGCTGCAAAACTAGGGGAAATTTGCGAAGAACTCAAAGACATGGATGTGTTTGCCAACACGATATCCTATGCCGATGCTGACTTCAAACTGCTCTCCAAAATCGCCAACACATTATCGGGAAATTGCATCCGCGCTGGCGAAGTCAACATGGTTTATGATGCTCTTTACGATAGCACAAAACTGTTAGGCAGTTCCGTTGCACCTGCGCTGGAAGAACCGTTAATTAAGGAATATGATTATCAAGTTTTTGTTTCCAAAAGCGGCAAGAAAATCAACGGTTCATCGAGCACGCTGAAAATCTGCGGGCTGAAAGCAGAGGATCGCGGACTGTTTTACAAATATCAGAAAGTCGCCAAAGATGAGTATGACAAACTACATGTTCCCGTTGCTCAAACTGATGAGTCAGTGTTTGCTTTTGCGAAAGCTAACCTCGCTGACGGCAATTTAAATACGGCTAAGTATGCGCTGGTGAGTACCTTCGACGCTACTTTGACGGAAAAACACGCTAAAGCTTTGACAAATGCCCAAATAGCGGAGTTTACGGAAGATTTGGAAGAGGCTGTTTTTGCGCCTGAAGTGTTGAAAAATCATGAAATTGGCGATCGGGTAAAAGTCAGCGAGAAAATTTCCCTGCTGGAGTTAATCAAGATATTGGAGGAAAACAGCAACAGCATCATCATCAACTTGAAACACTTGCAAGAAAATTATCAGCGAAAAGGTTTGAAGCGAATTGAAGGAAAGCGAGACGAAAACGGCAACCTTGTCAACCCTTGGCTGAAAACTGAATTCTTAGATGGTGGCGAATACGTGCAAATGGGTTCATTTGCCATCAATCAAAATACCGCTACCATCAATATGCTGATTACCCGAAAAGCTAAGCTGGTAAAAGTTGAGGATGGAACTTTAATCGCAGAAGTGGCGGGAATTCTAGTTACAGACCTCACTACTTTCAACAATTATACCATTGTCAGCGACGGCGAAGTTAATATTAAGTCGCTGCGAACCAAAATCAGCAGCAAACCAGTGTTTGATTTGCTCAAAAAATGCGGTGTCCTTGAAAAAGACGGTTCGCCTGTGCAAGAATTTGACTTCCGTTCAGAGTACGATATAAAGTTAGAGACTTTGCCCCTCGTGCCTTTTGACGGGCGTTACGGCAGCCTTGACGGAGTGTTTGAGGAACTCGCAGAAATCAAAATTCTCTCTAGCATTCTCTCGGCTCATTTGAAGGAGGAATCCGAGGCTTACACTGCGGAACAATTAGAAGAATTGAAACAGCATTATCTGTCCAAAAGCCTTTACATCAACTTTCCGACGACGACGGAATACACGGAATTAAAAAGTGCGATCGCCAACGGTTCAGTAGATTCGCGAGTCAGCTACAAAATCGACATCGGCAGCAAAAACATCCTCAACTTCGGCAAATTGCACTCGGCCAACAAATTTCTCGATCGCCTTTATGAAGCTTACCACAAAAACACGGGCGAAAAGCTAGCAAAACCGACATTTGACATCACCTTAGATGAGCCTGTTGTCTTCGCACACAAAACCCTGTCATCCCGAACAAAAATCACCAAAGTTGACGACTTGATGAAACAGATTTTCGATGAGTTTCTGGGGTTGGAGGATAACGGAATTGTTAGCGCTACTTTAGCGAAAGTGGGTGCAGATAGTTTGCTGCGCCTTTTGCAAGCGAAATGGCAGGAAGAAGATGTCAAGCGAGACGAATTTGTCGCTGCTTTAGCTAATGCAAACGAGCGACTGGAAGCTTATGCTGAAAAAGTGTACAGCGAAAAAGTTTCACCGCTGGTTTTCTATATCGGTTCTACCGGACTTATCCCGGATGAAATGGAGGCAAAAGCGGCGACTGCTGAGGAAATTAATTCTAAATACGGCAACTTGCAATTTTCTAAAGATGAGCAAGAGGGGATGTTTTTTGAAGTCGGAGACTGCATTATTAGCGTGTATGCTAAGAATGAGTATTTCACGGTAGGAAAGTAGAAAGTAGGGTGGGCATTTGCCCACCTTGGTTAAATAGGGCTGATTGAAATGAACTGCAAAGGCGTAGTCGATAGTAACAAATCCGGTCAAAAAATATGGATACACCTCCACTCCCACAACCAAAACTCGATCGCACACCGATCACTTTCGATCAATATGCAGCCTACACCCCCGAAAAGCTAGAACTGCGGCATGGTTTCTATGGCTATGGAGGGCAAGACTTGACAGGTTTTTATCTTGCAGTATTGGCAAATATGGGGTTACGGGAAGCGGTTCGCCAGGTACCGCTTTCACTATGGCTAGAAGCAATTCAAGAGTTAGCTTTCCAAAATCCTAAACTCAACTTTGATACTGAAACTGGGGAAGCTATGCTTAACAGCTTGAACCGAGGATTGGAAGATTTGCAAGCAGTTGCAGAGTATTTGGAAGAACAAGCTTAGTCGCGGTACACACAGCAAAAATGAAACGCGATTCGTTTATACTGTAAGGGCGGTATCCCCGTACCCGCCCTCTATTTAAAACGGAATTTCCTCATCTTCATCTTCCAGAGTCTTAGCCGTCATCCGCCAACTGGTAATATACTCAATTTGCACATCAATTTTGTTAATAGCTTCCCCTAACCGCTTTTGGATGTATTGAGTCAGCGTCACCATAAAATCTAACTCAACCCCTACAGATAGCGCAAGTTTTGCCAATCTAGCAAAATCTACCTTCAAAATCGAGGAACTGGATAACTTAAAATCGGGAGTATTTCTCTTATTTTGCACCAACATTGCTTTTTTAATGCGCTCTTTCAGATGCTCAACTTCTGAATCCAGCAACTTCCATTCAGGCAAAATTTCTTTGTACCTTTCCCCCAATGCTGTTAAATCCTCACTCTCCGGTTCCGGCGCAATTTTCTTAGTAGATTTCCGCCGTTGCTGTACATTAGAATTTAACCGCAAACTCGCAATATCCTCAACTTCCAAAGATGGATGAGCGATGAGTTGGCCTAACTGTTTTTGAATTTCTTTCGTCAGCGTTACCGGAAAATTTAACTCAATTCCCTCAGTTTGCGTCAGTCTGGCCAGCGTCATAAAATCAACTTTCATCGTTATCGAACTGGAAAGCTCAAAATAAGAACTGTCTTTGAGCTTTTGGGCCAGCATCCCTGCTTTAATGCGTTCTTTCACTTCAGCGATTTCTGAATCTAGCGGCTTCCACTGAGATTCTATTTCCTGATATTTTTCGCCCAATGCTGTCAAGTTTTCCGTTGCGGGTTCGGGGTAACATTGGGCAAGGATTTCTAGCAGGCGGCGATGCACTCCAGCTAAATAAACCGCGTCCATCTTGGCATATTCTAGCTGCTTCTGGGTCAGGGGACGCTTTGCCCAATCGCCGCTTTGTTCTGTTTTATCTACATAAGCAATGCCGCAAAGTGTTTCTATTAAAGTTTTGAGTTGTCGATTAGGTAAGGGCAGAATGTAAGTGGGAATCTTTGTCGCCATTTTCAATGTGCAAGTGACATTTTGAGCCTCGTCATTGCCTAGAAATCTGATGTCATAGCTGGCGTTGTGCAAGACTTTTTCAATATCTGGATTGACCATGATTTGGTTGATGAAATCTTTTGCCAATTCAGGTTGATCCAAGACATCGAGTAGAAAAGTGGCATCTCCCGTCGAATCTGTGGAGTCAGCTAACACCTGAATCAGAGATAATCTGGGGTTGGATTTATAGTCTGCTATTTCTGTATCCACCCACAGGATTTTAGCTTGGTAAAATTTAGCTATGAGTGCTTTGATGTCGTTTGCTGCTGTTAAATAAGGCATTTTTACCGACTTTTGCTATTAACTTTTTGATTCTATTATGCTATAGCAATTATCGGCTCGATTGTCAACGATCGCATTAAGGACACGGCATTGCCGTGTCCCTACATATATCTTTTCAGAATTAGTATTAAATGTTGACCAGTTTTGGAGGCAGAAACCGGGAATAGACGATCGCATTTTTACAATTCAGCAGTAAGGTACGCAGCGCGCACCTTACAAACTATTAACCTATGACTATTCTGCCACTTCCTCACATTCCAATTCTTCGGCCGATTCTTCACCAGCAGGCGGTACTAAAGCCACAGCTACGATCGAATCATCCTCATCTAACCGCTGCACCCGCACACCTGTTGCTGTGCGCGATTGAGTAGAAATTGCACTCACAGCCTGACGGATAATAATACCTCGGTTGGTAATGATCATCAATTCGTCATCTTCGTTGACAATTCGCAGGGCAGCTACCTGATCCTTACCCTTTTTCGACTTGAATTTAGTAGCAGTCAATCCCTTGCCCGCCCGTCTTTGTAGGCGGAATTGAGAAACAGGAACCCGCTTGCCGTAGCCGTTGGTGGTGATTACCAACACCGAAGGAACTTCGCTGCTAACTGCCGAAATTTCTTCGACCTCTTCGCCTTCAATTCCCTCGGCTTGCAGTTCTAATTCTTCATCTTCCACTTCCGACTCTTCCGTTTCCAATTCTGCAATTTCTGCCCCTTCAAATTCCGAGTCGCCCGTTTCTAATTGAGCAATTTCTGCTACTTCCAATTCGGAGTCTTCAGTTTCCAATTCAGGAATTTCGGCAACAATTGAACTGGGCAAGATGTCCATGCTGATCAACTCATCGCCCGATCGCAATTTCATTGATTTTACACCCCGCGTCGCGCGGCCGACTGGGCGCAACTGTTCGTGATTGGTGCGGAAATGAATTGCCATGCCTTGGCGCGTACCGATGATGATGCTGTCGCCCACTTTTGCTCTCTGCACCCAGCGCAGTTGGTCGCCTTCTTCTAGAGAAATGGCGATTAATCCATTAGTGCGGATGTTGCCAAAAGCTGAAAGTGCGGTTTTTTTGATGTAGCCGCCGCGAGTCAACATTACCAAGTATTCTTCGCTGGTGAATTCTGTGACTGACACCATAGAAGTGATTTTTTCTTCTATAGGAATCGGCAGCAGTTGCACCACGGGAGTGCCGCGGGCAGTCCGGGAACAGATGGGAATTTGATAAGCTTTGACAGAGTAAACTACGCCCCTGTCACTGAAGAACAAAACGCTGTCATGATCGCAGCAGGAAAGGAAATGTTCTACTCCGTCGTCTTCTTTCATTTTCGCGCCTGCTTTGCCGCGAGTAGCGCGACTTTGGGCCTCGAAAGTGCTGACAGGCATCCGCTTGATGTAGCCTTGCTCTGTGATCAGAATAATTGCTTGTTCGTTGGCAATTAAATCTCTTTCATCGATTTCTCCTTCTGCGTGTTCGATGACGCTGCGTCTAGGAGTGGCGATTTTGGTTTGGATTTCGACTGCTTCAAATTCGGCGATTTCTAAGATGCGTTCCCGGCGCGCTAAGATATCTTCCAAATCGGCAATTTTAGCTCGCAATTCTTCGTGTTCTTGCTGAATTTTTTGCGCTTCTAATGCTGTCAAACGCCGGAGCTGCATTTGCAGAATTGCGTCGGATTGCTGTTCCGAAAGACCGTAATTATCCATCAATTCTTGTTTGGCTGCTGCGGAGTCGGCAGCGGCGCGAATTAAGTGAATAATTGCATCTAAGTTGTCTAGGGCAATTAATAAGCCTTGCAGAAGGTGGTCGCGTTCTTCTGCTTTGCGGAGTTCAAATTGAGTCCGGCGAGTAATTGTCTCAATGCGAAAGTCTAGGAAGACATTGAGGAATTGCGAGAGCGTAAGTAGTTGGGGTTCCCCGTTTACTAGCGCTAACATATTGGCTCCAAAGTTGGCTTGGAGGGGTGTTTGTTTATAGAGGTTGTTGAGGACGACGCGGGGATAGGCGTCGCGCTTGAGTTCGATCACGATCCGCATTCCGTCTCTATCGCTTTCGTCGCGAATGTCGGAAATTCCATCTAATCTTTTGTCGTTGACAAGTTCAGCAATTTTCTCAATTAGCCCTGCCTTGTTTGTTTGGTAAGGCAATTCGGTGATAATAATTGCTTCTTTGTCGGGGCGACCGGGATGTTCGATGGTTTCAATGTTGGCGACTCCGCGCATTGTAATCGAACCGCGCCCGGTGGTGTAAGCATCGCGAATGCCACCTCTACCCAGAATTTGCCCTCCGGTGGGAAAGTCCGGGCCGGGGATGTACTGCATCAATTCCAGGTCGGTAATTGCGGGATTGTGAATTAGTGCTACTAAACCGTCAATTATTTCGCCTAAATTGTGGGGCGGAATGTTGGTGGCCATCCCTACAGCAATCCCGGAGGAACCGTTGAGCAAAATTTGGGGGATGCGTGCGGGGAGTACGAGGGGTTCTTGCTGGGAACCGTCGAAGTTGTCGCCGAAATCAACTGTTTCCGAGTCGATGTCGCGCAGCATGGAGTCGCTAGTCAAAGCTGTGAGGCGACATTCGGTGTACCGCATGGCAGCGGGCGGGTCGTTGTCAACGGAGCCGAAGTTGCCGTGGCCGTTGATCAGGCGTTCCCGCATGGAAAAATCCTGAGCCATCCGCACCAGGGCGTCGTAAACCGCTGTATCTCCGTGCGGGTGATACTTGCCCAGCACCTCCCCCACGACGCGGGCGCATTTGCGGAAAGGTCGATCGGGAGTCAAGCCCAATTCGTTCATGGCGTAAAGAATGCGTCGGTGAACGGGCTTGAGACCGTCCCTGGCATCTGGTAGCGCCCGACCGACTATTACGCTCATGGCGTATTCCAAGTACGATCGGGACATCTCATTACCCAGATCCGTCGGGATTATCCGCGACTCAGAGGTGCTCATAGGTTGAAAAACTCCGTTAAAAATTTAAATTTGACCGCTATAAATCTCAAAAATGCGATAAAATCGGTTTGGATTCAGTAGAGCTGCCAAATATTGCCAATTACTCCTGAAATTATATCACAATTTGCCTTGGACTTTATGGGAAAGTTGCCAGAAAAATTAAGGAACGAAACAAGCACAATTGATAGTTTGTCAGTTGGTGATTTTGTCAGCAGTTGGCAAAAGCTAAAAAGGTTTTTTTAGGCGGTCGGGTTTCATGCTTTCGTGAGTTTTTTTGACGGCCATATAAGAAATTAAAATGGTTACTCGATCGAAATTTTAATTTCACAAAACCGAAGGCCTTCTTAAAGCTAACTAAAAATCTAAAATCTAAAATCTAAAATCTAAAATCAGCCGATGCTACCCGTCATCTACTCCGAAGATTTCTTGCTGCACAAGACTGGAATGCTTCACCCAGAGCGACCAGAACGTTTAACGGCGATCGTCAACGCTCTGAAAGCTGCTCCCTGGGGGGATCAAATTGAGTGGCAACTGCCTACCCCAGTGGCGCACCGCGAACAACAACTGTTCTCGGCTATCAAAAAAGTTCACTCGCAAAGATACATCAAAGAAGTCGAACATTTGGCTCATCGGGGAGGTGGCTACCTCGACGGCGATACGCCGATTTCTGCTGAAAGTTACGATGTAGCGCTGCTAGCGGCGAGTGCTTGGCTCGATGGGGTCGATCGAGTGGTGGCTGCGGGGGAACCGGCTTTTGTGCTGGCCAGGCCGCCGGGACACCACGCCGAAAACGCCCGCGCGATGGGTTTTTGCTTGTTTTCCAATGCTGCGATCGCCGCTCACTACGCCTTGGAACAGCCGGGAATCAACCGCGTCGCTGTCCTCGACTGGGACGTGCACCACGGCAACGGCACTCAATCTTTGGTGGAAAACTGCCGGCAAATTGCCTACTGTTCCCTGCACCAATCTCCGTGCTATCCGGGAACGGGAGATGCCGAGGAGCGCGGTACCTACGACAACGTGCTGAACATTCCCCTGTATCCGGGCGGTGGCATAGCTGAATACCTGAGCGCCTTTGAATCTCTTGTCGTGCCTTTTTTGTCCAAATTTGAACCGGATTTGTTGATTGTCAGCGCTGGTTATGACGCTACTGCGTCCGATCCGCTGGCGAGCATGACTCTGATGCCGTCAGATTTCGGTACTTTCACCGGATACTGCCTGCAACTCACCCGCCGCATCGCCTTTGGTTTGGAGGGGGGTTACGCGCTGAAAGAGTTGGCGGAGTCGGTTGTGGCGACTATTGACCGATGCCTCAATTAGCTGGAAAATTGGCATAGGGGAAAATGATCTTGAGAAGCCATGAGGACGAGATGGAGAGTTTTTGAGGGCGATCGCGCTTGATGGTCTTTTTCCCTCTGACTTGTGACTTTAGTGACAAGCATCACAAATTTAAGAGATCCAAGTCACTGGGCATCAAAGTCTCGGTCACAGATTTTTAGCCGAAAAATCACACCGTGTCAATGTTTTCGATCGCCTTTGAAGTCGATCGCAAAGAGCATAATAGGATTACAGTCAGCCTGTGAAAATTTTATCTGTCTCAATCAACTAGGAGGTTTACCATGTCAGTATCCCAAATGACACTCGAAGAGTTATTTGGTCAGGTCATGTTCTCCAGCGTCGTGACTCGCCACGACCGGAGACAGCTCAGATCTGCACTTTTAGAAAGAACACTGAATGAAGATGAGTATGCCATCATCAACCGACTGCTGTACAACGTTCGCCGCGGTTGGGTAAAAATAGTCGATTAAAGACCTGGCAGCCACTCCCTTTAGGGGAGTTAATACCATTTTCGATTTTCGATTAAAGAATTGGTAATAACTGATAACTATCGGGGTTGAGAACACGGGCCTACAGTTACATTTTTTTGGGAACTCGTTACAAGTAGAACTTGCCACTTCGGGAAGTTTTTTGTGTTTAATAGTTGGCTCGAAAGTGTGATGTGTTTGACCAGTGTGTTAATTATCAAAATCTCGCTACACATCAGCCTATAGGTAGAGATAATTATAAAATAACAGGTTTCGGGTGCATCTCTACTTGTTGAACAATTGTGAGTTTTGAGTTACTAACTGAGAAGTTAGAATTAACTCAAGACTCATAATTTTTTGGATGTGAGATTGGAGATTGGAGAGTGGGAAAACTGATGAATATCAGGGTTGAGAACCGCTATAAAGTTAATATTTTTTAAACTGGTATTAAGAATCAAAACTAGAAGCAGTTTCCGGTTGAGGAGGATTGTGCGATCGTTACAAGCACCGCCAGTCGCATTGGTCGATCGACCATTCCGGCAATTTGAGCCCGGAAGTGTCAAAATATTAACAACCAGTTCATCCCCAAAATATATGGCTCCCGCCGTTTTAATTGAAAATCTTCAGAAACGCTACGGCACTGTAGAAGCCGTTAAAGATGTTTCCTTCAAGGTAGAACCGGGGGAAATATTTGGTTTGCTAGGCCCCAACGGTGCAGGCAAAACCACAACCCTGCGGGTACTTTGTACTTTGAGTGCGCCCGATAGCGGACGCATTGAAGTGTCTGGCATTTCTGCTGTCAGTCAGCCGAGAATTGCCAGACAAAGACTAGGCTATGTCGCCCAAGAAGTGGCTCTCGATAAGGTGCTGACGGGGCGGGAACTCCTGCAACTGCAAGCAGCGCTTTACCATTTGCCGCGCCCTAGGATTAAAGGGCGGATTGACGAAATGGTGAAACTCCTCGGTTTGGAGGAGTGGGAAAATAAAAAGACGGGCACTTATTCCGGCGGTATCCGCAAGCGCTTGGATTTGGCTGCTGGATTGCTGCATCAGCCTGATGTTTTGGTGTTAGACGAACCGACTGTCGGGCTCGATATTGAAAGCCGGGTGGTGGTGTGGGATTTCCTGCGCCGCTTGCGGGAGGAAGGTACGACGGTTTTGATTACGAGTCACTATCTCGAAGAAGTTGACGCTTTGGCCGATCGCGTGGCGATTATTGACAAGGGTACGGTGATTGCTGAGGGCACGCCAGAAGAGTTGAAAAATCGGGTTGGGGGCGATCGGGTGACTCTGCGGATTCGGGAGTTTTCGCCGATCGAAGAAGCTGAAAAAGCTAAAAATCTGATGCAATCTCTGCCTTTTGTGCAAGAAGTAATTGTCAATACCGCTCAAGGAAATTCTCTCAATTTAGTAGTAACACCGCAAAGCGATGCGCTGGTGACTATTCAGCAAGCTTTAAAAGATGCGGGATTGCCTACTTTTGGGATTGCTCAATCTCGGCCGAGTTTGGATGATGTGTATTTGGCGGCGACGGGTAAGACGCTGTTGGATGCGGAGTTGGCTGCTGCTAGCAACCGCGATTTGAAGGCTGAGCAAAAACAGGCGATGCGATCGTAGTTTGAAGGAAGGGAAAAGTTCGTCAGAAACAGGCAAGATGCCTGTTCCACAAAGAGTGAATTTTCTTGTGGAACAGGCATCTTGCCTGTTCATAAACGAGATAAACCGATATTTAAGCTGAATTTGAGATCATACATCCAATACTTGCTCTGCTGTCAGTGCTAATTCTGAGAAAGTTCGGGATATTATGCGATCGCTCCCTCGGTAAGCCGTCATTTGATAAACCCCATTTTCATCAAGTAGATAAACAAAAACAGTCGGCTCTTTCGGGTTGCCCAAATAGTTTCTGCTACCCAAAGCTAAATAATCGACAATCCAATATTCAGAAATTCCCAGCCGCTGATATTCATCTAGCTTGTCGATATAATCATCTTCCCAATTTGTTGAGACAACTTCTACAACTAATTGTGGTGGTTCAGTTAGGGCTGAATAGGCGAACGGCTGCGATTTCCAGAGGGTTTTGTCTACTACTGTAATATCAGGATGGCGGCCTTGTTCTTTACCATTCGGGGTTAATGTCCTGACTACAATTCGGCCAGATACCCTGTAATTCAGGTGGAGTCTTTTTACCTCGTCTTGGAACGTATTTTCAAGGAAATCAGCTACATTTTCGTGCAGTCTGATTGTTGGTAATATTTTGAGAATTTCTCCCTTAACAAGTTCATAGCGTCCGTCTTCATCTGGAAGTTGCTTGATGAATCGATCGAAAGTGAGCATTTGTTGAGGTTGGGTTTGAGTTGCGATAGTGGTTTGCTCTCATTTAGCTAGATAGGGCTTGCTGAATAAGTTAGGGAAAATCACGATCGCAATTGATGGGTGATTCAAGTTCGGCGAAGCATAAGTTTTGGTTTTTGTAATTGACCAAAATATAATTTTTGACAATCATTGAAGCGTAACCAGACCTTATTTTGGGAAATCGGCAGAAAAACACACAAAAAACCCGTCTTAACCAGGTAGAAAGGTTGATTACTAAAAAAGTAATAGCAATGGCTGTACCAGAAGTATTATCAAGTTTAGCCATCACCCGATTCAAGCTAAATCTTCTTTTCCCTTGTCCAAATTTGCCTTCAATAGAGTTACGAACTCTCTCATCTTCCCAGGCTTGTTTCTTTGTTTCCTTACTGACATTTGCTGGTGGCCTTCCTAACGGAGGGCCACTAATTCTAATTCCTCTTTCTTTACACCAAGCTCGGTTTTCCCTTGTTCGATAAATGCGATCTGCATGGACTGATTCGGGATAGTATCCTGTGTAACTTTTAAATGCTTCTACTTGGGCTTTTAAGTCTCCTGATTCGTTAAAATTATCCCAGCTTATTCGCTCCAAAAACACATACCCCTCAAAGCAACTCGCTGACAGTTTAGCTCCAAACTCTACTGGTTTTCCTGCTTTACCTCTAATAATGGGACGGATGTGGGGTTGGCTTACACTTACTATTCTGTCCTCAATACTCTGTTTGTTATTTTCAAATAACCAGAGTTGTTGGCGATAGACTTCTGTGAGAACTAGCAAAGTTTTATATTGCTTTTTGGTCAGACTTTCCAGAGTCGCACCTGATTCGATTAGCTGATTGATATGAGCCAAGTTTCTTTTGATATATTGCAGTTGTTTTTTAATTGCTTGGATTTTTTTGTTTCGGGTCGGTCGTCGTTGTTTGGCTACTGCTAAGTAGTCTTTTCTGGCTATTTTTCGGTAGGTTCTGGGTTTTTTCTTGATTTTTACTGTGAGAGATTTATAGAGAATGTCGATGATTTTTTCGGTATGAACTCGGGCTCGGTTTAATAGTCCTAAGTCGGTCGGATAGCTAATATCTCCTGGGGCACAGGTCGCATCTATGATTAATTTTCCTTGATTGGGTGACTCATTTTTTGCGTCCGAATCCTTTTTTTTTTCTGGTTTGACTGGGGTAGTTTCGCGCACTTTTTCCACCATGCGTTCGTTCACTTTATTAATTAGGTTCGCACTAATTCGGTGACGAAAGTGAACTAATAGTGATGGGTCAAATGGGAGTTCATTACTGTAGGTTGATTGACCGATAAAGTATTGCAGATAGGGGTTTTCACGAATTTGTTCTACTGTCTCTCTATCGCTAATTCCAAGTTTCTCTTTGATAATTAATGCCCCCAATGCCCTCCTAAATGACTTGGCGGGTGCGCCCATTTCGGTCGGGAAATTTTCAGCATATTCTGCTTCAAATTCATCCCACGGGATAAGTTCTGCCATCTTTACCCAACGGTTATCTGCTGACAACCTTCCTTCAAAGGGTAGTTCAAAGTCGGATGGGGGGCTTGGGGCAAGCTCAGCTTTTCGGTACACGAGCGCAAATGGTGATGCACGGGTTTTGAGTCATTATACCTGTTTTTCTTGCACCATTACTACCTTTCTTCGTCCGAAAATCCATACAGTGTTTACTTGAACCACTTATTCAGCAAGCCCTAGATATTTAAGACTATTCTGCCACCATTTTAACATACTGTTTTAACACAGGTGGAATCGTGAAAACGGTTTCTGTTTCACCGCTCAATTTTTCGATCATTCCCCGTCTGGCTAAAGATTGAATTGCTTTACATAATTCACCCTGCGCACCTTGACATTTTGCCAGGAATTGAGTAAAGGAAACAGGTTCGAGTTCATTACTAAGTTGCGAAATAGCCTGTTTTTCTATTTCCGACAACCGCTGATAATGCTGCTGCAATATCGGTGTCAATTCATCGCTTAAAAATACTGGTTGATAGCTTAAATATTGAGAGACTCTACCGCCAAATAAGTTGTTAATGGTTTGAGCGACTAATTTTAACCACAGGGGATTACCTTGATAAAGGTTAATCAATTCTGGCCAGGCTTCTTCATCCAACAAACCCTTTTGTCTAAGAATTTCTGTTGCGGCTTCACCTAAACGGGTTAACTGCAATAAACGTACTGCTGAATTATCGTCGGTGAATGTGAGGATGTCTGAGGGTGGTTCCCAACTATTGAGGATTAAGCAACTGTTGTGGGGAATTTCGCCGATGAGTTTAAATAGGGTTCCGTAGTTTTCATATCCGGGTTTGTAATTTCCTGCAAGTTGCCCGCTGCTGAGAATTTGCTGCACGTCATCGAGGATGATGAGACAGCGATTGTCTCGCAAATATTCGATTAGGATTGATAACTGAGCATCGATGTTGGCGGAAAAGTTAATATCTGTGCGATCGGATAGAAATTGAATCAGGTTTTTGAGGGTTGTTTCGAGGGGTGGGGAGGTGCGGAGACTGAGCCAGATGATGCGATCGAATTGAGTTTGAATTTGGGGGATGAGGTGACGGGCGATCGCACTTTTGCCGGTGCCTGCCATGCCTGTGATGGTGAGGAGGCTGCAGTTTTGGCGGGCGATCGAGTTTTCGAGGGTGGTGAGGGGTGAGTTGGGGTAGTTGTAGAAGGTTTTGAGTTCCGGTGCATCTCTTAAATCGAGTCGCGGTTTTTGTTGGGTGTCGTCTTGATTCGAGGTTGGTGTTGGGGGTGAGTTTTGTGGAGCTTTTGGAGGCTGTGAGGCTTCTGTGCAGACGTTTATATTCCCTTTGTGGACAAGGTTAAAATAACCAGAATTTGAAATTTTAGAGATTTCATATCTTTCCATTGTGGAGCTAAAATTGGATTTATTAACATCTTCCTCTAAGATTTTTGAAAGAATTTGCCATAACTTTGATGCAATATTTCTGACATGGCGTTCAGTACAATGAACCTCTTGGGAAATTTCGGAGTATCTTTTACCTTGCCAAGTTCCCCGTACTACTGCCTGTTGCAGATCGTCTAGGTGTTTGCCCGTCTTAGTGAACACCAAGCCATCGGCAAACCTTAAGAGTTCTTGAACATCCATTTATTGGGTAGGTGTAGGAAGTTTTATCTATTGTATCAGACTTTTTCTGACTTTTTCTGACTTTTTCTGACTTAGGAGGGCAAAATGTGACTTTTAACGGCTAGCTAATTTTATCAACTCCTGGCCAATTGTGACATTCTCCTACTGGACAATACATAAAAATTAAAGTTAAACTTTTTAAGGAGGGGCATTAAAGCAAAAAATTGCTTAAAATGTGGTTGCGTCAGTGAGCAAAGAAGTAAATAAAAAGGCTCATAAATTAGTTTTGCCCTTAGTTTTGACATGGGTAGGAGTGCCGGTGTTAATCCGCGTGGGTTGGCTTTTTTATCAACCAGCTTTTTTAATAATTGCAAGAGGTTTAGGGGGTTTTCGCCTCGTGAAATGTGCGTAAAAATTTGGTAATTTCCAAGAGGATAAAAAATTATGTCTAGTGCATTATCCCTACCGCAAGCTAATTTAAAAATTGCTCTCTGGCAAGTCGATGCTGATGCAATGAGTAGCACCGACTTGTATGTGTGGTTAAATGATATGGGCTTGCCGCATGAAGTCTCGATGCGGCTGCATGAACTTGCCACATACACGAAAAAAGCTGCTAACAAAGTTTTACTTATCGGCAAAATTCTCCTCATTAAAATCATAGAATTTGTCAAAGCGCATCCCCATTTAGCGATAGGGGTTGCTGTGGGTGTCGCTGTAAGAATTTTAGCAAGTTCGATACCATTTGTCGGCCCGTTATTAGAACCTTTGGCAACAGCGCTGGGTATCCCAATTGGTGCAATAGCCGGCCACCGACTCGATCGAGGCAAAGAGGTGTCTGATGGAATTATTGGAATTGTTCAAGAGATTATTGAGATGGCCAAAGATTTTTTTCAATTACTGATAGACGTTTTCAATACAATTTTCCGCAACGTCATCACTGCTTAACTGCCCAAATTAGCAAAAAGATTGAGGTTTAATATGTCGGCCAATAAAACGCCAACCAAAGAGCAAATTCTGAAGGCAATTGAGCAACTGGAAAAAAACCCACACGATAAATTAGGGATTTTAGCAGAGATTGGCATTGGTGTAGTGGGGGCTGTCGGTGCCGGTGCGGCGGTGGCAGCTTTCGGTGGTGCATCATTTCTATTTGGGTTAATAACCGTTGCACCTCCCGTAGGATTAGTTGTTGGCGGTGCAGCTTTAGGTGCTGCTGGTCTTGTAGGGGTAAAACGAATGTTATCGGATGGCACTTTTGACCAGGGAAAACAAGCAGAAATGGTTGAAAATTTAAAAAAACAGGTAACAGATATTGAAGCCAAAGAAAGAGCCTCTAAGCTGGAAGACAGCGATAAAAATAAATTTATTGTTTCCTTGAAAGAACCCGTCAGGCTCAATTTAATTAGCCCGAAAGACGCTCAGGATTTAATTAGGGCCGTAGAAAGCGGTCAAATTGCAATCAAAGAGGCGATTAAAATGGTTGAAGATGTTAAAGCTGCTAAACCATAACTGCCTTCTGACTGCGTAACCTGGGAATGCTAAGTTGTAAGTCAGCGATCGCCCTTACTTAACCCAAGTGCGATCGCCCCCTAATTTTCTGGAAAATAACGCTCCAAAAATTCCCTAGCCGTAACAATAGGAATCCCCTCATATTCCTGCAACACTAACAAATCCAGATCGCCCGTAACAATTGCATCGGCACCAGCAGCGATCGCAGTTCCTAAAATCATATTGTCATTAGCATCTCGTAACTCAGGCACGTTGATAGTGGAAATCGGATAAATCTCCACTAACTCTCGTGTTCCGCTCATTAAACCATTAACGGTAAAACTCAAAGACTGTAATCTCGCCTGGACTTTTTGTTTGTTCAAAGTATTCTCTAATTCTGCTAGTATTGGTTCAGAAGCACAAATTATGAGTTGACGAGTTCGAGCTAATCTGAATAAACGAGCTGGGATACCTCCCCACAGCCAGCCTGACACAAAGATATTAGTATCCACTACAATTTTCATTTGTGCGACTCTATTTCAGAACGTTTCTCCCGACGCACTTCCCGCACAAGTTCGCAAATTTCTTCCATTGTTAACTCATCAGGATCTGGACTCGCTGCTTCTACTCGGCGTTCCCATTCCTCCCAATCGAAACCTGCTACCTTCTGAAAAACAATACTATCTCCTGTAACTGTAACTGCATATCGATCCCCAGGCTTCAGTTTAGCCTCAATCTCAGCGGGAATTTCTAACTTACCGTTGGGACTCACAGGAACAGTAATATTTGATTTCAGAATGTACTCTTGCAGGTGTTCAACAACTCTATCTTGCAGAGTTTCTGGCAAAGATTCCATGATTTTGACCAAAGTGGCGATCGCACTTGATGACATAGCTTTATCCTCCTAGTAAATCAAGTTTTTATTTAGCATATTTGATGAGCTTATTCTCAATTTTAGACCGATCGCCCGCCCAACACCACCAATACCTCCAGACTTGCTACTGTAAAGAGAGTTAGATTTAATCAACAAGCAATTATGAGCGGTACTGTTACATCCCCCAACAACCTCAACCAGCAGCGGCCACTCTCCACGGCATCCGCTGACACTTCCACTTCCCTGCTGGCCGACTTCATCCAAGAAACACTCGCCTTAACCAAGCGCCTGTTTATTCAATTGCAGCGTCGCCCCTCGACGCTAGTTGCAGGCATTATTCAGCCGCTGATGTGGTTGGTTTTGTTCGGAGCTCTGTTTGAAAATGCACCCGCAGGCTTGTTCGGCGAAAGCCAGAATTACGGACAATTTCTCGGCGCTGGTGTAATTGTTTTTACAGCCTTTGCCGGGGCGCTGAATGCTGGTTTGCCGATTATGTTCGATCGCGAGTTCGGATTTCTCAACCGCTTATTAGTCGCGCCGTTGGCTTCGAGATTTTCGATCGTCCTGGCTTCGGCTATTTTTATCGTCACCCTCAGCTTTATCCAAACCGGCACAATCGTTACAGCGGGGGCGTTTTTGGGCGCGGGATTCCCCGGAATTGCCGGACTAGGGGCGATCGCCCTAATTGTCCTGCTATTAGTTTTGGGCGTCACCGGCTTGAGTCTGGGTTTAGCCTTCGCTCTCCCCGGCCACGTAGAATTAATAGCGGTAATTTTTGTTACTAACCTGCCGCTGTTATTTGCCAGCACAGCCCTCGCGCCGCTGTCATTTATGCCAGAGTGGCTGCAAGTTGTGGTGACTCTCAATCCTCTGAGTTACGCCATCGAACCGATCCGCTACCTGTACCTGCACAGCGATTGGTCCCTAGCCAGTGTCGTGATGCAAGCTCCTTGGGGTACTGTCACCTTTGGAGGAGCGCTGTTAGTATTGCTGGCGTTTGATTTGGTGGCGCTGCTGAGCATTCAACCCCTGCTGAGACGCCGGTTTGCTTAGTTAGGGCGATCGCAGCAAATCTGCGGGCGATCGTTTAACCTGCACCATCAATTGTAGGGACACTCCAAAAGCCCATTAATGTCAACTTAACGTCAAACCCAGTCACAGACTTCGGTTTGACTATTAAACCTAGATCCCCCCTAGCCCCCCTTAAGAAGGGGGGAACCGGAAATGGATCAAAGTCCCCCTTCTTAAGGGGGATTTAGGGGGATCTGGACTCAGGTAAAAACGAGATTTCTCAAGGCTTTCAGGCTTAAGTTGACACCAATGGGCATTGCCCTGTCCTTAGCCCCAGCGAAGTAATATAATATTTAGTCGCAAGTCAGAATATTGTTTAGATAGAATTGTTTTTTTGAAAGTTCAACTAATAAATTATGAACACCAAAACTTCTAAATCGGGCAAATGGATGATTGGGATTGCTGCAAGCGCGATCGCATCCTGTGCTCTGTTCTCGCCTCAAGCAAGCTTCGCTCAAGCCAGCGGTTTAAATAATGCCCAACCGCTGCAAGACTTTCAAACTCAAGACAATACCGACCCATTTTCCGGCCGCAGCAGCGGCAGCGGAATATTTGATTTAATTCACCGATCCAATTTGGGAGGCGGCCGCAGCATGGAAGAATTTAATAGCGAACAGCGCAAAAATTTGAACGATGCGGCCGCAGAATTTCGCAACAAACAGCGCCTATTACTGGAAAAGCAAGCTGTACCTTCAGAAGGGGCGGCACCAGCAGAAATTACCGCCCCCGTCCCTTAAATTTACAACTGCTGTTTGCTCATTTCTCAGTCCGCGTGGGCGAAGCCAGCGCTTAGGCGGACTTCGTTTGTCTAGCAGCGATTTCAAGATCCGAATCTGATCTAAAAACCATCGCCCTTAATCCCGTTCCAACCACGCCCGCATTTTACCCGGATTAAGCAAACCGTAAGGATCGACCAACTCTTTAAACTGCAACTGTTCCACATTAATACTTTTCATCCCTCCATCTTCCAATATATAAGTGTGAGGATTCGCAATCAGTGCACCTTGGTGTTCGTGATAGCGAATAATTTCATTGAGCCGTGATTCCGTAGTGTAGCGAACTATTTGCAAAGCTGCGGCGATCGCCCTGCCATTCATCCGCAAAAACTCCAAGTGCATCATCACCTCATCCCCATAATAATTGTACAGTTCCTCAATCAATTTCAAACCTTGATCTGCGGGAAAAAGCGTCTGCAAATAAGTCAGGGACGGGTCAGCGCTGCGAGCGTGTAGAGTTGTATGATTCCAAGTAAATTCAGCAATTGCTGCACCTTTGCTCGCTGCTTGCGCGTTTTTTTGATAGCAAATTGTGCCGCCATATTCGCGCACCAAATCTTGCAGCGGTTCCAGACAAGATTCAGCTACCATTAACAAAGCGCAGTGCTTACCTTCAGGAATTGCATCGCGGAAAGCAGCAAAATAAGCAGGAATCGGCCAAGCACAAACACAAATTAGTTTTTTGATAATCCCGTCAGCATCGCCCAAAGCTTGACCGAAGTTTGCCGATGTCATAAAAGCGTCAAAAGCGACGATGATTTCCGCCCAAGCATAAGCAGGGGCGAGGGGAATTTCTAACTCAGTAATAATCCCATTTGTGCCGTAAGCGTGATTGACTTTCTGCACTTCATCGCCGCGCAATTCGATGACGCGGGGATCGTCTTCCATTGTAACGACTCGAACGGCATGAAGATTTCCCCGATCGCGCAATTGCCCGTAAGTTATCGAACCAATTCCCCCGCTACCGCCGCCGATAAATCCCCCAATCGTTGCGGTGCGATAGGTTGAGGGAACCATCCGCAATTCCCAACCAGTTTCTCGCGCTTGTTTGTCGAAAACCGACATTTTCACCCCTGGTTCTACGCAAGCTAAACCCGGTTTTATCCAGCGGATACTGTGCATTTTGCTGGTATCTAAAATGACGCCGCCCTTGAGGGGAATGCACTGCCCGTAATTGCCCGTTCCTGCACCTCTGACAGTTAGCGGAATTTTGGATTTGACGCAGGCTGCAGCAATCCGCAAAACTTCGGCTTCGCTGGCGGGACGAACTACTAAATCTCCTGTTTTATCACTTAAGATGGGTTGCAAAACAGGACTGAAGTGATAATAGTCTTGAGATAGCTTGACAACTTGCGCGCGATCGCTAATTATTTCAATTCCCGATAGTTCCGAAGAAAAAGCATCCCAGTCAATACTTTGAATCGCAGTTGCAGTCATTTTGTTTACTCCATGCTGGCAGTATTATATATTTTCTCAAGCAGAGCTTAGTAAAATAAAATACTAACTGCAATCTTTCTTTAAGTAGTAAGGTGCGTCCAGGCGCACCCTACATATAAAAGTTCTGCCTCCAGGACTGTTGTTTTCAATTAACAAATCCCCCAAACACTGCCATACCGTAGTATTTCCAAGGAACTGCAACAGTCTCAAACCCAGCTTTTACCAGCATTTCCAAATGTGCCGAAAGTGTAGCTAGGCGATCGGGATTAGAATATCCGTAAGAGACACTCTTTCCCACATTTGCACGAATTTGTGCTAAGGTTTCCCCCTGATTTCGCGCCCAATCTTCTCGCGCCGCTTGATAAATATCTTTCATCTCTGACGATTCTGCTAAAAGAGGATCGGCATTCCAAAAACAGCCACCAGGATTTAAATTTTCGCGAATCCCTTGAAACAATTTCAGCTTCATCTCGTCCTCAAGATGGTGAATTGCCAGAGATGAAATGCAAGCATTGAATTTATCGCCCAAGCCTGAGAAATTTGGATTGTTCGCCCATTCTCCAAAATCCATTTCTATGCCAGTCCACCGGGCTGCGTATCCTGCCGACTCTATTTTGGCGCGGGCAAAATCAAGCATTCGCGGCGAGTAATCGACAGCCACTATTTCCGCAGACGGGTAGCGTTGGAGAACTTTTAAAGTGAGTTCCCCCGTACCGCAGCCGAGTTCTAAAATGCGATCGTTTGTGTTAGCAATGCAGCCTGCTAATACATTCAACATTTCGTCATATTTAGGTAAAAGTCGCCGAATGCCGGTATCAAAATCAGCAGTATTGACGAAAACTTCTCCCGGAAAAATTTCCTTGTTAGTAGGTGAGACAGTAGAGTCAGAATTCACGATCGCCAACCATAGACTACAATTGCTATCCTAACCGAGATAAAGCAAAAAGTGCGTGAAGTAGGGACAGGGCACTGCGGTGTCCTTAACCGAGCATCTGTACTTCACTCAACAGAAAATCCCTATAAAGTTATGGGTATTCTTACGGATAAGCGAAACACTCGCGGTAAACCATAATTAACCCTCCGTTGCACCCAGAGAGTCTTGGTTTACCCCGGACGCCAGCAAAATAGTCTGAACAAGCAGTGTTATGTTAGTAGTGCATAAATTGAAATAGAGATTAAACCTCACGCTTGAGGATACCATGCGCCAGTTGATTTCTCGCAGTCGGGCTGCCATCAGCCAATTAATTTATAAGCGCATTCTCCTTGCGGTGACAATTTTATTTTGTGTAGGTGTAGGAGTAGCGATGGCAAATATGTCTCGTCTTTCCTCCACTCTAATCGAATCGCAAGCCCTCCAAAATGCCACCCTCTATGCCCAAGCTGTTAAAGAAGCCCGCACCCTTTACAGTTCCAATGTTGTTAGTCCTCTAAACACCGCTGAAGCAATTAACTTTACCCACGACTACAACCCGACAAAAGTAACAGTTCCCGTACCAGCCAGTTTCTTAATAGAACTAGGCAACAATATCACAAAAAAAAATCCCGAAGTATCACTTCGTCTCTATAGCAACTACCCGTTTCCCTGGCGACAAAAAGAAGGCGGAGCCCGAGACGAGTTTGAACAGCAAGCTATTACCTATTTGACGCAAAATCCGACAGAAAAATTTTTCCGCGTTGATGATGTTCGCGGCAAACCCGCCTTTCGATATGCCGAGGCAGATATTCTAAGTTCTAGCTGCGTGAACTGTCACAATAGTCACCGTGACAGTCCTAAAACTGATTGGAAAGTGGGAGATGTGCGGGGGATATTAGAAATTACTCAACCTCTCGATACCATCACTCAACATACTCAAAGTGAACTTAAAAACCTGTTTTTACTGTTAGTAGGACTTTCCGTTTTAGGAGTGACAGGCTTAACTGTATCTATCAGCAGGTTGCGCCAAAATGCTAAACAATTAGAACAGCGCGTCTGGGAACGCACGGCACAATTGCAAGAAACTAATGTAGAATTGGTAAAAGAACAGGAAAAGAGCGATCGCCTGCTGCTCAATATTTTACCCCAATCCATTGCTACCAAGTTAAAAGACGGTCAAAGCAGTATTGCTGACGGCTTCGCAGAAGTCACGATTTTGTTTGCAGATATCGTAGGCTTTACCGTGCTTTCAGCACAAATATCTCCCGAAGAACTGCTCAAGTTTCTAAACGAAATTTTTTCAGCCTTCGATAGCTTAACGGAAAAGTACGGCTTGGAAAAAATCAAAACAATTGGAGATGCTTACATGGTAGTGGGAGGTTTGCCAAATCCCAGCACCAACCACGCCGAAAGCATTGCGGAAATGGCTTTAGATATGCAGGAGGAATTAGCAAAATTTAATGCCAAACATCATGCAGGAATTAACATTCGCATCGGCATCAATACCGGGCCGGCAATTGCGGGGGTTATTGGCACTAAAAAATTTATTTACGACCTCTGGGGCGATGCCGTCAATACAGCAGCGCGCATGGAATCCCACGGAATTGCCGGCGCGATTCAAGTCACACAATCAACTTACGATATCTTGAGAAATAAGTATCTGTTTGAAGACAGAGGAATTATCCACATCAAAGGCAAGGGCGATATGAATACTTATCTGCTTGCAGGCAGGCTAGTCAGCCCAGTTTCGGTTTAATTTGTTTATTATATTATGAAGGGGTCTGCTAGTTAGTCCGGAGTCATCAGTCATTAGTTGTTAGCCGTTAGCCAAGAACTAACAGTTAATGCCTGCTGGCTTTTGACTGCTGACAATTACAGGAATTACACAGGGGATGTGAGAACCCGGTTTCTGCCCGGTTGCTTCGTTGACAAACCAAAAATTTATTACGAGAAACCGCGTTTATTTTCCTATGTCCTACATTAGCCATTTGCAAAATAGTAAGTTTTATGTTATCGCGGATTTTATCATTTTTGAAATTTTTCAAATCTCGCTTGTCTAGGCAAATAGCTTTGTGGGTATTTGCTAGCATTCTTGTCATAGAGGGAATTATTTTAGTTCCCTCTTATTTTCGGCGAGAAAATGAACTTTTAACCCAACTGGAACAGGTATCTCGCGCGACTGTTGATTCCCTAGAGTTTTTGCTTCAACAAGATATTTCCGATCGCACTTTCTTGCAAGAAGAAGTAAAAAATATTATTAAGGATTCTCAAGTAGTTTTAGGACTATCTATTTACCAAGCTAACGGTCAGCTAATATATACACTTGGCGAACCCCCAGAAATCAGTTTAAAGCAACTAAAAAGAGCTCGTATAGTTCACAGTCACAATTTCGATGGCAAGCGCTACGATATTGCTTGGACGGAGCGACATTTTGGAGGCGATTACATCTTAATTGTTCGCCACGATGCTTCCACCGTTCAACCGGAACTCTACGCATTTATCGGGCGGATTGCCGTTCTAGTCATCATTATATCAGCCTTTGTCACTTCTGTGACTATGTTTTTTTTAGGGGTGACAGTAATTTCACCTCTCTTGAGATTGCGCGATGACTTGATCGCTGCCGGAGACGCTTTGAGCAAAGATCGAGAACAACCTGATTTCTACTCTCTGTCTGTCAAGCGTGATGACGAGTTGGGAGAACTCATGGTCGCATTCAATCAAATGTTTCACCGAGTATACAAGGAAATCGCCCAGCGTAAACAAGCTGAGGAAGTATTGCGCGCCGAACAAGAAAAGTCGGAACGTTTATTACTAAATATATTACCAGTAATGATTGCCGATCGCCTAAAACAAGGTCAGATAAATATTGCGGACGGATTTGCCGAGGTTACGGTTTTGTTTGCTGATATTGTGGGCTTTACCGAAATATCTTCGCGCACGTCTCCTGAAGAATTAGTCGAGTTGCTTAACAAAATATTTTCATCTTTCGATAGCTTGAGCGAGCAATACGGCTTAGAAAAAATTAAGACTATCGGCGACAATTATATGGTAGCAGGCGGTTTGCCACTTCCCTGTACAAATCACGCCGAATCTATTGCCGAAATGGCGCTGGAAATGCAGCAAGAAATTATGAAATTCCGTGACGAATGCGGTAAACCTCTCAATATCCGCATTGGCATTAATACTGGGCCTGTTGTAGCAGGTGTTATCGGCACTAAAAAGTTTATTTACGATTTGTGGGGAGATGCTGTGAATACAGCAAGCCGCATGGAATCTCAGGGACTTCCGGGTAAAATTCAAGTTAGCAACTCAACTTATGAGTTGCTGTGCGATAAGTATTTGTTGGAAAAGCGCGGTAAAATTAATGTTAAAGGCAAAGGATCTATGACGACTTATTTGCTCAAAGGCAGAAAAGTATAACTGACAATTTTAACCATCGCCGGGGACTACGCGATATGGCGGCAGACGTTGCAGCGCAGCCGCCATCAACACCAAACTAGATTTTTTTGAACGAACCGCGAAGACGCTAAGGACGCGAAGGAACAGAAGAGAAGAAAACAGAAGAGAAGATAAAGAGTTGCCACGTAAGTTAACATTGCTATATTAAAATGCGAGTTAATATTAGTTACCCTGGTAAAAATGACGGCGAATAATGAACACAATTCTTCTAGTTCACCGATTTGGCAGCCCTTCACGCAAATGAAAACGGCTGCCCCGCCACTGAAGGTAATTCGCGGCAAAGGAGCGGTGCTGGAATTAGCAGACGGGCGACACATTCTCGACTGTATTTCTAGTTGGTGGGTGACTGTTCACGGGCACAGCCATCCGGTTCTCGCGGAGGCTCTTTACGAACAAGCCCAAAAGTTAGAACACGTAATCTTCGCGGGGTTTACTCACGAACCTGCCCAGAAACTTGCGAGTAAATTGCTAACTCATACGCCTGCTTCTTTAACGCGGATTTTCTTTTCTGATAACGGATCGACTGCTGTTGAAGTTGCTCTGAAAATGGCATTTCAATATTGGCGCAATCTCGGAGAAACTAACCGTACTAGCTTTATTAGTTTTGAGGGAGGTTATCACGGCGATACTGTGGGCGCGATGTCTGCTGGCAGAAGTTCGCTGTGGTGGGAATCTTTTGCACCTTTAATGTTTGCTGGGGATGTTGTTCCTTTTCCGGCGACTTTTGACGGCGACGAGGAGGTGGAAAGCAAAGAGGCGGCGAGTTTGGAGAAATTGGAGTTTTTCTTAAAGCAGGGCGGCTATGCGGGTATTTTTATCGAACCTTTGGTGCAAGGTGCCGGGGGAATGCGAATGTGCCGCCCTGAGTTTTTGCAGGCGATCGCACAACTTGCGGGTCAGTTTAATGTATTGTTGATTTACGATGAAGTAATGACTGGTTTTGGTCGCACGGGGGAACTGTTTGCCTCTGTTAAATCTGGAACGAAGCCGGATATCCTGTGTTTGTCTAAAGGATTGTCTGGCGGCTGTTTGCCAATTGCTGTCACAATGGCATCGGAGGATATTTATCAAGCTTTCTGGCGAGATGAATCGGACAAAGCTTTTTTTCACAGTCATTCTTACACCGGAAATCCCTTAGCTTGTGCGGTGAGTGTAGCATCCTTGGAGCTTTTGGAGCAAAACCCAAATGTGTATCAAGGGATGGAAAAATTGCACCGCCAATACCTGAATCAATGGCTGAGAAATCATCCTAAACTCGAACGGATTCGGACTTGCGGCACGATTGCAGCAATGGATGTGAAAACCGAAAGCGGTTCCGGTTATTTTAATGACATTGCTCCTGTATTGAAAGCCAGATTTCTCGAAGCGGGGTTTTTGCTCCGCCCCTTGGGAAATACGCTTTACTTGATGCCTCCGTACTGCATTTCTCCTGATGAACTAGAATCGATTTATCGGGTAATTCGTCAGGTTTTGGATACTCTGTAAACCCTTTAATTTTAGTAATGAATTTACCCAATTGGAACGATTTGGCTGACGACGCGCTGGCGGGCAAATGTCTCTCTCGCGAGCAATCTTTAGCCGTATTGCGCGCACCGGATGAGGTTTTGCTGGAACAACTAAACGCAGCTTATCGGGTGCGCCGCCACTACTGGGGAAACCGAGTCAGGCTGCACTATTTGTTAAACGCTCAAAGTGGCCTTTGCCCTGAAGATTGCCATTATTGTTCTCAGTCAAAAATTTCGACGGCGGAAATTGAGAAATATCCGCTTTTAGCTAAGGAGAAAATTCTGGATGCCGCCCAACGCGCAGCAGAGTTAAAAGCTGGTACGTTTTGTTTGGTAATTTCGGGCCGCCAACCTAACGCATCTACTTTCGATCGCGTTTTGGATGCTGTCGAGACTGTGAAGGCAAATTATAACCTGAAAATCTGTGCTTGTTTGGGATTGTTGAGCGAGGAGCAAACTCATCGTTTGGCTAAAGCTGGAGTCGATCGCGTAAATCACAATCTCAATACTTCCGAATCATATCACTCGGACATTTGCACGACTCACACTTTTGGCGATCGGGTTGAAACCGTCGAACACGTAAAAGCAGCGGGAATCACAACTTGTTCCGGCGGAATTTTGGGGATGGGCGAATCGGATGATGATGCGATCGATTTAGCGCTTTCGCTTCGCAAGTTGGGCGTTACTAGCGTGCCGGTCAACTTTTTTATTCCGATTCCCGGCACGCCATTTGCAGATGTGAACAGGTTAACTCCCCGCCAATGTTTGCGAATTCTCTGTTTGTTCCGATTTTTGCTTCCCAGTCAAGAAATTCGGATTGCTGGGGGACGGGAGGTGCATTTGCGATCGCTGCAACCTCTCGGACTCTACCCCGCTAATTCTATCTTTGTTGGCGATTATCTGACAACTCCCGGACAAGCTGCCCATCAAGATTGGGACATGATTAGAGATGCGGGATTTGCGATCGAATCCCCCGAAGGTTCTCTCTTAGAAGTTGATTCAGCAGTTACCAAATCTGAACAAAAAACCCTGGTTGTGTAACTCTTATAGCAGTTTTCAATCGGATGAAATAGAGTAGGACACGGCAGTGCCCTTCTTCGTGTCAACTTAACGTCAAACTTAGTACCATCCTGCTGTTTGACTATTAGGGTTCGATCCCCCCTAGCCCCCCTTAAGAAGGGGGGGACAAGAGTTTGATCGAAGTCCCCCTTCTTAAGGGGGATTTAGGGGGATCTAGACTCGGGTAAAACCGATATTTATCAAGGGTTTTAGCCTTAAGCTGACACCAATGGGCAGTGCCGTGTCCCTACGGTTAACATTCTTCAATCTAAAATCTAAAATCTAAAATCTAAAATCATACAAGAGGGGGAAATTGTGGACAAACGCGAAGAAATTACGATCGCCGAATATCAGTTAACTGCCGAATCTTTTCGAGAAGGAACTTGGCATCACGACGTATCCCAAAATCGCTCCGCATTGACGGCTGCCATGCCCCGCAATCCCGGTAAAATTCTCGATATAGGATGCGGCCCCGGACGAGATTTAGTAGCCTTCAAGAGCCAAGGACACACAGTGGTAGGTTTAGATGCAACTCCAGCTTTTGTAGAAATAGCTAAGAAGTTATCAGGATGCGAAGTTTGGCAGCAATCTTTTCTGAATCTCGACTTGCCAGAGGCAGAATTTGACGGTATTTTTGCCAATGCTTCCCTGATTCACGTTCCCAGTGACGAGATGGTGAAAGTGCTGCAAAATTTGCACAAAGCCTTAGTTGTTAACGGTGCAATTGTCATGTCAATGTGCCGGGGAAATTGGGAGGGATACGACGAGCGGCCGACGGGAAAACGCTATACTGCCGGATGGGAATATCATACTTTAGCGCCTTGTTTAGAACAAGCGGGATTCGCAATTGTCAATCACTACTATCGCCCCCCCGGCTTACCGCGCGAAGCTCAATCTTGGGTAGTAATAGTGGGCAAAAAAATCTAACGTAAATGGGAAATTGGGAATCGGTAATTGCAAATCATTCCCCTCTCTTCCTCTGCGCCCTCTGCGCCCTCTGCGGTTAAAAAAACTAATTCAAAAATTTACAGAGGATTGTTGTATACTGTTCCACAGTCAAAACAACCAATTTATGCACAACTTAAAACACAATTAATATGACAGAGAAATTCCACATTTTTTTAGCTGGTGCTAGTCGAGGAGTCGGCTTAGAAATCGCGAAATGTCTGGCAGCACAAAAGATGCAAGTAACTGCACTTTTGCGATCGCCCGCAACCAGTACCGAATTAGAAGCAATGGGCATCAAAGTCGTGACTGGCGATGCTTTGGATGCTGCCGCTGTGGAAGCTGCGATGGCGGGCGGCGATCCAATTCATGCCGTAATCAGCACAATTGGCGGCTTGCCCAAAGATGTAGAAATATCCGATTATTTGGGCAACAAAAACTTAATTGATGCGGCTGTAAAAGCAGGCGTGCAAAAATTTATTTTAGTTTCATCAATCGGCAGCGGTAATAGTGTCGGCGCTTTACCGCCCCAAGCTTTAGAAACTTTGCGACCGGTTTTAATTGAAAAGGAAAAAGCCGAAAATCATTTGATAGCAAGCGGGATGATTTATACAGTGATTCGTCCGGGGGGACTAAAATCGGAACCTGCAACAGGCAACGGTATTTTAACAGAAGATTGTCGAGTTGCTGGAACTATTCACCGGGCGGATGTAGCGCAGCTAGTTTGTCAGTGTTTAGTTTCTGATGCTGCTAGCAATAAAGTTTTGTCGGCGGTAGATAAACAGATGGTTTACGGCAATCCAGAATTTGAGGTATTAAATCTCTCGGGGCGGGTTTAGCGCAAAATAAGCTGTCTGGCATCTAAATTGTATTTTTTGGGCGGGCTAGGAGCAACGCCCGACAGGAAAATTGAACTTTTGTGGAACAGGCAAGATGCCTGTTCCTAAAAATCCTGCAAGATTTTACACTCAAGAATCAAAGGGCTTAATCCACGATCGCCCGATCGCCCAATCCAAAACCAAACCCGCGATCGCAAACAATACCACACTCTCGACACCGCGAACCGCAAACGGCAATAACTCCTGTAGGGCGGGCATCTTGCCCGCCTCAAAAGAAAGTCCCGCCTCAAAAAACAATCCAGCATCCAACTGTCCAAAAGCCCGCACCAACCCAAAAGCCAACACCGCACCAGATTTAAGCTGCGGGTTAACATCTCGGCGAATCGCATAGCGGTAAGTCACGCCGAACAAAAAACCGCCCAAAAGTGCGATCGTCCCTCTGAAGGCAAAATTTAGGTCAATTTCCCTTACCTGCAAACTCGCCAGAGAATCCAACCTATCCGCTAGAATAAAGCTATTACCAAGGGCGATCGCTCCAAAACCCAGCAAACAAGACAAAGCAGCAAGACTCCCTGCCTTCAAAGATTCTACCCGTTCAGCGGCACTAAAATTTGACGAGTCCTTCACGGCGCCCTCATTCTTAAAATCGCTCAAATTGACTTATAAAAAATACCCTGAAAACCCTGTGACTAGAGTCCAGGGATGAAAGGGCATGGCAGGATTTATCCTGCTGCCTATCAGATATACCAATTGCACAAATGTCTGCCAAGTGTGGTATCGTCAAAAGAGTCGAAAGTTGCGAATTTTGAGAAATCAAGTATCTAGCTTAACAGCAGTACGGATGCTCAAAATAATTAATCACAACCAATACTAAGGTTCTGAATCGATTAAATTGTCAGTAAAAGACGTTAAAACCTACCCCCGGACTGGAGGAAAGTCACGACCGAGGAGCTAGTTGTAAGACTAGGATAGCAGACCGCCATTTTTGGCAAAAGGATTGCGCCCGGAAACCCTGGCAACAGGGATATTAAGGCTGGAAAGTCTTAAGAATCCCCGTCGCGATAGCGCGGGGAGTGTCAACATAAGGTTTGGAGTCACTTTGTACAGTTTGTTCAATAAATAGCTATGGATATTTTGTCACTCGGTTGGGTTTCGGTGCTAGTTCTGTTCTCCTTCTCAATTTCAATGGTCATTTGGGGACGCAACGGTTTCTAGATTCCAGAATAGCTTGCGGGGCAGGCTTTTTAACTGTCCCGCATTTTTTTTAAATCCTATTTAACCAAATCCAAATAACAGGAGTTGTAAACATGACAGCCAAAAAAATATTAATGCTAGTCGGCGATTTTGTAGAAGACTACGAAGTAATGGTTCCTTTCCAAGCACTGCAAATGGTAGGTCACACCGTCCACGCCATCTGCCCGGAAAAAGCCGCAGGCCAAAAAATTCGCACCGCAATTCACGACTTTGAAGGCGATCAAACCTACAGCGAAAAACCCGGTCACAACTTCACTTTAAACGCGACTTTTGACGAAATCAACCCCGCCGACTACGACGCTTTGGTTATCCCCGGAGGACGCGCCCCAGAATACATCCGCCTCAACGAACAAGTGCTGCAAATTACCCGCTACTTTGCCAACAGCAAAAAGCCGATCGCATCTATTTGTCACGGCTTGCAAGTCCTAACCGCCGCAGGCGTACTCGAAGGCAAACGCTGCACCGCATACCCCGCTTGCAGCCCCGACGTACTCCGGGCCGGCGGCAAATATACAGAAGTTCCAGTTACCGAAGCCGTAGTCGATGGCAATTTAGTCACCGCCCCCGCGTGGCCGGCACATTCTAACTGGCTGGCTGAATTCCTGAAAGTTTTGGGAACGAAGATCGAACATTCAGAGAAAGTCGAAGTATGACTATTTTCACCGTCAAAGTTAAACCGAATTCCAAACAGCAAAGCATCGCAGAACAACCCGACGGCAGCCTCACAATACATCTCAAGTCGCCGCCTGTGGAGGGTAAAGCCAATCAAGAATTAATCATCCTGTTGGCGAAAAAGTTTAAAGTGCCGAAATCTGCGATCGGCATTAAGTCCGGTTTTTCTTCGAGAAATAAACTTGTGGAAATTCCAATGGAACCTTTAACATAGAAATAAAGGTAATAACAAATCTATCTAAAGAGAGATACAGACTCAACTTTAAAAGTATATATTAATAGTTGTAGAGTTAGAATAAAAAATTATGAGCATTGAAAATAGAGTCGAAGCAACAGCAAAGAATATTGAAGGCAAAATCCAAGAAGCTGCTAGCGAAGTTACTGGCAATCAGAAAGATAAATTAGAAGGTCAAGCCAAGCAGGATGAAGCATCAGCAATTCACCTGAAAGAAGACCTCAAAGATAAAGCAAAAGAGATTGTAGACCGAGCTTAGTAACAGTATTCCCTACAAGTTTCCTGCCTACTAAATCCCCCAAGCGATGTGTTTGCGGGATTTTTTATAATGAGCCTAAATTATTTGTATTAATATCTAGGGGCGGGTTTATCAAGATTATTGCTGGCAAAATTCATCGGCTAACTGCCCCTACAGATTCCAGTAATTCATAATGCAAAAGCATTAATTTTGTGGCGGGAATTGTTTCCATTGCATAAGTTGTGCCATCTTGAGGAGAAAATTCTACCTCAAAAGCACTGCCATCAAATTCCATCACAACTGTTTCTACTTGTTCTTTATATAATTTAATGATTTGTTTTGTTTCAAAATGGGTTGCTTCTAAATCTTCAGTTAAAGCAACGATATCTAGGTGTTTAATTGTTTTCATTGTTTTTACCTTACTTTTTGACGGGATAACAACTTGTTAATCTGGGGAAACTTTCACCTGAGCGGACGATCCAAGCTGCTATAATCTGAGATTCACCTACTTCGGTTTTCAGCAAGAATTTCATGTTGTAATGTGTTCCGTATTCATTGTTTTTTTGAAAAATAACATCTTCGTTGATAGCAGCTTCTTTTTAAGCCTGTTTTAGCATTTCAGCATTTTTTACGGTAATGCCTAACTTACTGGCAAACAAAACAGCTTTATTTTTTACTTCTTGATGATTCGGATTTAGAGAATATTCTTCTATTTTATTGCCTAAATCTGCTAGATGACCATTGGGCAGTTTCACTATTAATAATTGGGGCTTGCTGAATCAGTGTCAAAAGGTTACACCACCAGGATTAAGAGAGCGGACGATCAATAATGGTGCAAGAAAAACAGGTAAAATAGTACAAAACCCTTGCATTACCATTT